>NZ_JAGXJX010000001.1:890559-1164126 GCF_019091125.1 Paenibacillus sp. GbtcB18 | reverse complement strand
GTGGCTGCGTGTGGATGCTGCGTACGGTGGACGCTCCGTGTTTGCACCCAGGCTCCGAGACCTTCTTCGTGGTATTGACCGAGCTGATTCCATTACCTTCGACGCGCACAAGTGGATGTCAGTCCCGATGGGGGGGGGATTTGATATTACACGACATAAGGACATCTTACATAGACCTTTCGCCAGACCGGCGGATAATATGCCGAAAGAAGGGGCTGATCTGGATGTTATTGATCCGTTTACCCATTCGATTCAATGGTCGCGAAGGTTTATCGGTTTGAAAGTATATTTATCGCTTGTGACGGCTGGTTGGGAAGGCTATCGCAGCATGGTACAGCACCAGACAGAGATGGGCAATCGGTTGCGACGGGAGCTTACTTGTTCTAACTGGAAGGTTGTGAATGATACCGTATTGCCTGTCGTATGCTTTACGGATTCCAATATTCAATCAAAGAGTCAATCGGATTTTGCATCATTTATATGTCAAGAGATATTACATTCAGGGCAGGCATGGATTTCAGTATACGAAACAAACAAGGCTCCAGTACTGCGGGCTTGTATTACGAACTACGATACAACAGAGGAAGATATTATGGTATTGATGCAGTTGCTGAATGAAGCAAGAGCAAAATATTTGGAAGAGACATCCGAACGGTCTGAGCTGAATCTATAGTCCAAGGAAGACATTATACCATCGTTGTTGATTGAATTAGGCTATGCCTTGAATGTGAATGAAGGTTTTAGGTTTTGGCTCCAAATAGCACAAAATGGTGCCCAAAGTGAATCCGTACCAAAATGGGATGAGCTAAATAAGTTAAAGCAGGCGAGTCTATCAAAATTCTCGTTTAAATACACCATTATAAATGGCCGTTTATCTGTACTTGAAGCTTATAGGATCCAAGTTAATGAAGCTATACCGAATATGAATTGTCCTAACCGTACGTTAAAACAAAAGTCAAGATATAACGAAGCTAAAAAACGAGATGTCGGATGACAAGAACATATATGCTTAAAAGCCTCGGAGCAGCGGCTTTTTTTATTTTAACGATATAAGTTCTTGTCACAAGTCAGTGACAAGAACTTATATCGTTTGCTGTATTGGGACAAGAACATATATTCTTTCCCGTAATTGAACTTAATTCCTAATTGATATGCTAAATGTGTATAAGGCGGGAGGTTCCAAGTGGGGAAAGAAAAGTGTCAGAAGTGTCGATGCTAGTGGCGATCGAATGGAAGTATGAAAGAAACTCTGAAAACACACTATATTCAAGGGGCTTCGAAGTTCTTGTTTTAGAATCAACCCTGTGCAGGGATGGTCTTCATTTCATAGATTTTTTGGAGCGTATGGACAACCTTCGTTTTCTCGTTATCGTCATCTGTGTGGAGATACAACTCCACAAGCCTATACCCGAATATGAGAAGGATCATCTCGTAGACGCAATGATCGGCGATAGGGGATACAGCCGCATACTCTGAAAAGCCTTTGTAATACGCGGGGACACATCGCTGGTAGTATTCGACCATGTGATCGATATCCGCTTCATCCGCAATAAGGCTTGCGAGATCCTCGCCCAAGTAACCCCATCCGGATGTATCCCAGTCAATGAGCGCGATTTTTCCATCGGCATAGATCAGGTTGGTCACCCAGAAGTCCCTGTGGCATAGCACGAGGGGCAATTTTTCGATGCGGGCGAAAATCTCGTATGCGTGCTCATCGATGTCGATGAGTATTTGCCGCACGTATTGCGGGAATTCGCAGCCCTCAGAGCGTATATAATCGTAAACGACCGGCCATGACCGGTAATGCAGATACGTATTCTTCATGAGATCCGCATGGCTCAGGTTGGTCAGGTTCTGCAGAACAGCTGGTCGCTCCGCATACAGCTTGCCTTGATAGCGTCCTAACTCCAGCGCAGCCTTTACATACATGTCACCGGTCAAGTCTAAACCGGTAACGCCATCGATATATTCCAGCCACAGCTGGGATTCATTTTCTTCAGAATTGATCTCGGCGTGATAACATGTCGGCCAGCGTAAGGCATCCGAGAACGTCGCTCCCAAGCCAGATGCATAGAGATCATATTCCCGGCGCCATGATCCAGGATCTCCGTAACGCTCCCATTTCTTCTGGATTTTCAGCACGATACGGTATGGCAATTTTTCGCCATTCGCGGTTTCGGCGATCCCCGTTACCAGGTACACATTTCCCACAGTTCCGCCCTGTAACGGCATGGTTTGGGAGTCTGTCGAGATGATATCCTTCTTGAACTGTATGCTTAAGGCACAGATCAGTGTTTCAGATTTAATACTCATTTTTTCCAACCTCCGTTTTTCTTCGTTTGCTTGCTCCACATGGCGATCGTTTTGTTTCTCTCCCTCTTGTCAATGAGGTAGCTCGTTTTATTCTGGACATACTTGTTCTCATGCTGCAGGGCAACATTAAGATTCCACCGTTCAGGCGTTAGCGAACCGTCGGCAAGCGCGGCGAGAACAGCATATCCCGGTTCGGACTGATGGCGACCGTTAATTGGCATAGAGGGAACCATTCCTCCACATCGGTAAAGCTGGCCGCCGCTCTGACTGGCTTGTGTCTGGTACCGCAAGATGCAGGTAACGTTAAAACCCCAATTCAGAGAAGAAAGGATAAATCATAGCCAAATTTGGTTGCAACGACTTGTTCCAGCACAGTTTTGGCACAGCCTGCAGCAGCCTGAGTAATCCGTTCGTGGGAACATGGAGCGGCGTAGCAGTACTGTAAAGATGAGAGAGTTTCCACTCTCTTTGTAGTGCAGTAAGACAAAATCACCGACGCACGGAAAAGTCTTCGCGCATTTCCGTGCTGTGATAGAACGCTCCATTGAGCACTGCCGTTACTTCGCCGCGCTCGGTCATGACCTTGAAGCGCTCGCGCCGAAGCTCCGTGACCTTGCGGGGCAATAATCCTTCGGGAATTACATCTATTTCTATGTTTCAAATCCATTATGGTTTTTTGTTAGCTCCTTTAATTTTGTAT
The DNA here is from genome assembly GCF_019091125.1 of Paenibacillus sp. GbtcB18. Taxonomy (NCBI): domain Bacteria; kingdom Bacillati; phylum Bacillota; class Bacilli; order Caryophanales; family Paenibacillaceae; genus Paenibacillus; species Paenibacillus sp. GbtcB18. Next base: position 1,161,113 of record NZ_JAGXJX010000001.1, on the reverse strand, counting down.
TTTTGGACGCAAAAATGCCGCGTAACAGCAGCCTCTAAAGAAGCTGCTGTTACGCGGCATCAGGACGCAAAAAAGATACGACCTTCATCGTATCCTGCAAACAGCAATATTCACGAAAGGTTACTTTGGAAGGCATACCAAATAGTAAGGAGATTTTCCCGCTTTTTTCGCATATGCCAGCTATTCAGTTTTTAAGACCAAACCACCATATAAGTAGTTGCCATTAAAACACATCTCCCTTCGTGTCAGGAACTTGCTTATAGCTAAGCTTTCTATAAAATACCCTATTCTGGAAATAAAATCAATGACGGATACGGTTAACCGTGAATTATCCTACCTTTTAGATTAGCGAGAGAAGTACCTACTGATATTTAGTTAATAATTTTTTGGTAGCTCGCTAGGCAAGCTTCCAGCTTAATTTTGAACGTGCGATCAGTATAACATGGCAGCCTCGTTCTGCCACGAACTCGAAGTGCTTGGCGATACTGATCGGGCGATATCCCTGCTAATTTCCTTGGAAGCGATACTAGACAGTAAAATATTCCCATGATATATATTATGATGTGGATATAAGTTCTTTAATCGTAGAAGAAAGTTGGTATACTGTGGATAATTCTAGTAAAAATAGCAGCTTAGAAATAAATAATAGATATCAGGCATTAAGAGACACATTAAATATGATCGCAAACAACTACAGCACATATAATGATTCATCTTATAGAAATGAACAAACAGCTCAGAAAAAGATTCCTTATCTTACTGCTCGGTCAAAGAAGAACAAACCTTCTAAAGCGGGAGTAATCTTAGGAACACAGACTTCCAATAAATCCATGTCTCTAATCATACATAAAGCTCGAGTAAATAAAGAACTGGCAAAGAAGCTCTGTAGGTTAAATGTAATGCGTGGCGGCAAATCTGGTTTCAAAGGATTCCTGTTTGAACACCTACATGCTGCAAACGAAACGGCTAATGGCATCTTAACAATAGTTATTAACGACAATGGAGTCGCTGATTTTGTAATAAAAAAAAATGGCAGGACGTTTTTTGCTCAAGCTAAGATTGGGCAAGCTAATGCCAACATTAATTTCGCGAAGTACAAGGGACAGAAACTTATTGTGGATAAAGGAAACTCCGTCTTAGCTGAAAGAGCAAGAATATCTGGTATGAAAGTAATAGAATCAGATATCAGCAATACGCAAGTTACCCAATTAGGAAAGACCATGCAACTGGAACGAAAAATAACCGGTAACAAAAATGCAGTTATCACATCCAAAGCGTATGTCACTGCACAGAATCTGTCTAATGTCCATCGTATAGGTGTTCAGGCGGCTAAATCCGGTACACAAGTGGGAGCTGGTCTAAGTATTGGGTCTAACCTTATAGACGTTATTACTGGCGAAAAAGAGCTGAAAGAAGCTGCTAAACATGTGGCAATTGACACAGCTTTATCAGCAGGAACCGCTTATGTCACAAGTACTGTTGTAACCGCTGCAGCTCAGACTACTGCAGGAGCGGCAGTAGCCAGTGCTGCGGGTGCAGCTAGCGCAGCACTGGCAGGAACTACAGTCGGAGTAACAGCGATTGCAGCTGGAACAGCTGTTACTGGTGCGGCAGCAACCGCTACTGCTTCAACCATTGCAGCAGCATCTGCCGTGACATCCACCGTGGCTAGTACAGCGGTTGGGGGAGCTATTGCAACTGCAGGTACCGCAATTGCAGGAACAGCAGTTGGAGGAGCTGTTGTTGCCGCCGGAGCTGCGCTCGGAGCAGCCGCTGTAGCCGCAGCTCCAGTGGTTCTACCGGCAATTGCTATTGGTGCAGCTTTGAAAATCACTAAGAAACTATTTAGCAGAAGAAGCTGCTAGTAATAATAAGGAATGGAGGGTCCACAGTGAGAAGAAAAATGTCGGATGACAAGAACATATATGCTTAAAAATCGCGTAGCAGCGGCTTTTTTTTGTTTTAACGATATAAGTTCTTGTCACAAGTCCGTGACAAGAACTTATATCATTCCCGTAATTGAGGATCTTTCTCAAGACACATAGAGAACGGTGTGAGTTAAACGTAGAAAACACGACGTCCTGTGGTATATTTGATGTAGATACTTTCAAAGTTGAGGTGCTTATGAATTCTAATTTTAACACCTATATCCAATCGCTTGCCGGACGAGACGTGACCGTCATAGGGGCCGGCGTCAGCAACTCACCGCTGATCCGCATGCTGTGCACAGCTGGGGCGCGCGTAATAGTACGCGACCGTAATCCAATCCTGCCACGGGATGAGTGGGACGACCTAGGCGTCGAGTTGCATCTAGGGGAAAGTTACCTAGATCGAGTTGGGGGCGATTTAGTGTTTCGCACTCCAGGCATACGTCCAGACCATCCGGCGTTGAACTCAGCCCGCGCCGGCGGCAGCCGTGTGACCAGTGAGATGGAGGAGTTCTTCGCGTTGTGTCCCTGTCCCATTTTCGGTGTGACCGGTTCGGACGGTAAGACCACAACAACCTCACTGATCGCAGACATGCTGGCTAATGGGGGACATACGGTGCATATGGGCGGTAACATTGGCACACCACTGCTGACACGCGTGGGAGAAATGTCGCCGCTGGACACGTGCGTGGTCGAGCTGTCCAGCTTCCAGTTGATGGACATGACGAGTTCTCCTCATGTAGCGGTGATTACCAATATCTCTCCCAATCACCTCGACTGGCACCGCGACATGGATGAATATACCACCGCAAAGCGCCGCCTGTTGAATTTTCAGAGTGAAGAAGATCTTGCCGTTCTCAACGGTGATAATCCGGTGACAGCCTCACTGCGTGGGCGAGGGCGGACCAAGTATTTCGGAGGACACATGACCCGCGATGGCATGATCGACGGTCTAGTCCCAATCAATGACATTCGTTTGCCGGGGTGGTATAACGTTGAAAATGTCATGGCTGCCGTGGCCGCTGTGCAGGGGATTGTGCCGGACGAGGCAATCCTAGAGACGGTTCGTACTTTCGTTGGCGTGGAGCATCGAAATCAGTGGGTTGCAACTGTGGCCGGCGTGCATTATTATAACAATTCCATCGGTTCCAGCCCCGCCCGTACTGTCTCCACACTGCATGCTCACGTAGGCCGAGTATTGTTGATCGCTGGTGGACGAGATAAGAAGGTACCGTTTGACGAGATGGCCAGGCTGCTGCCCGATCGTGTCAAGGTCTTGCTGTTGATCGGCGAAGCAGCCAGTCAAATCGAGATTGAGGCGCGTAAAGTGCCGAATTGCCCACATATTATCCTTTGTGAAGGAGGCTTGGCTGAGGCAGTGGAGCAAGCGCACCAGTTGGCCGTACCGGGTGACACTGTGCTGTTGAGCCCTGCTTGCACTGCATTTGACCAATACCGAAACTTTGAAGAGCGTGGGCATCACTTTGTAGAATTAGTCAGGCAACTGTCAGTGGAATAAGAGAACGTAATGAAAACATCGCTACCAACTGGTGGCGATGTGACTCTATCGATGATGATGGATAACAACAAGAACAGACAGTTAGAGACAGCATGAACAGAATGAGAAAGCAGCAACGCATACGGCAAACGATGTATGGTCTTGTCATTTAACGATATATGTTCTTGTCATCCGACACTAAATCAAGAACGTAATAAGTTCACCAATGAAAGGTATGATCCCGGTTTTATATACATATGTATAAAATACGGATTTTGTGAAGAAGTATGTATGAAAGAACTGTGTTGTCCAGTCCTTTTTAAGTTCACTTTAAGTTCGCGTGGCTTACCAAAAGCCTTCAGCATATTTTGCTACGAGCTTTCAATTGATCATACCCAGACTAACTCTTAAAAGAATTAATTATCTCTACAATTTCATATTGTTTTGTTTCAATAGCTCTTTCCAAAGGGCTACCACTATATGACCGCATTTTGCCCTTAAATTTAACCTGTGTAGTAAAGTCGACACCAACTCCAAGTAACAGCTCTACTATTTCTTTGTATCCTAACCCGCAAATCCAAAACAACAATTCTGATTTCGGGGTTGTTTGACTCTTATAATCCGCTCCATTTTCAAGCAAATATGCGGCTATTTTCAAATTATTTCTCCAGCAAGCCCATTTAAACGCTGTAGAAAAATACTTCTGATCGATACCATTTTCGATAAGCGTTTTTGTCGCTTCCAGATTTCCTCCACTCAGATTTGTTGTGAAGTCAAGTAACGAGCTTTTGAGGCTATCCAGTCGATTAATATCAATTCCTTGGGATAATAGCAATTCAATCATTTTTTTACTTCCACGTTCACATGCAAAATGTATCGGTTGCAGATTGTTCGGACCTTTCGAATGAACATCTGCCCCTGCTTCAATTAGATATCGAGTTATTTCAAAGTAATTGTGACTAATAGCAATTGATAAGGGCGATTGTCTTCCGACATCCTTAATTTCTTTATCTGCCCCTGCTTCAATTAGAAGTTTTACAATATCCAGATTCCCTACTCTACACGCTATTTGCAGTGGGGTTCCATTTATCGGATTCGAATAATCCGTTAGCTTTTTATTTAGACTATTCGCTTTCGCGTTAATTACATACTCCCTCACCATATCCACATTCTGGTTATAACAAGCATGATGCAAGGTTTCAATATTTTTGGTTTCTGTCATCTGTAGGTACTCACCCTTCATTACCCAATCCGGATTCGATCGCTATCAGCTTACCCACTAACCGCTCCGTTGCAGGGGCCGTAAAGCTCAACACGCCTCCCTTGTTTACGATATCACCCTGCTTGATCCGTTCATCCAGCCAACCGGAAACAAAACCCGGCGCGTATCCTCCGGTGCTGAAGCCTTGCCCAAAGGCGATCATTTTTTCGTACTCCGCCAAATACTGAGCTCGCGTCACTCCCGGGTTTGCCCCGGTGTACAACCAGAACTGGATATCATACATCAGCATGGACAACTCGTCCGCATGAAAAGCAAAATAGCCTTTGTCCTCTACAATCTGGGTGCAAATATTGCGAATGACCGCTTCAATCCGATCTATTCCGTGGGCTTTCTCGCATAAAGATTGCAATAAAGATGAGAATTGCGCATATTCCACCTTGTCCAAATCATCGAGCTTGTCCTGCTCCGAGGTGTCGAATACTTCCTCATTGACCAGTCCCGCGATAAAAGTCGCAAAGTTAGGCGCAAGAAAGGTAACATAATAACCAGCTTCTTGATCCACATGTACAACTGCAGGCTCACCGTCCCGGCCGCATGCGCGATAATCCAGCATAATGACATCATGCCCTGCAGACGGGCAATCGCACAGCACAACCCCAATGTCCGGGTAGCCCCATTCTTCCAGCATAAACTTGCTGCCCAAACTGCCGCCCAGACTATAAGCTTTCTCGCGCCCGATCCCCATAATGCCCGTAATGGCTACATGATCCTCCGCCCAGGAGGTCGAGACGGCAGTCGGAAAACAAGTATTGACCGGTACGCCGCCATTCTGCTGCTGCATCAGCCAAATATAATCTGCCGGAAGCTTGTACCCAAGCTCCTCTTCTATTGAAGCAATCATCTCGGCAGTAGGAGGCGCCTCTACATAACTCTTGTCCGCATAATCGCTCATCTCCCAGAACTGACTGAAATCGCGTTCGCGAAAAGGCACACGAGTAATCTCCCTGATCGCCTTAGCTTGTCTCTCCATAATATCGTGGCAAGCCTCTATGTAATTATCCACGTCTGCATCGCCAGGCTCCAGACGCTTGAACTGCTCGAATGCGGACAACGCCTTTTCCCATTGATGCATGTAGAAATAAGAATAGCCGATGCGCCAGTTCCAAGTTGCATCCTGTCTTCCTTGCTGTTCTACCGACAGCAGCTGCTGCAGAGCTTCCGTGTAGCGCCCCAAGTTGTTAAGTGCCCTGCCATAATGACCCACCAATTCATAGTTACGCTCCGATTCAGGTAGTTGCTCGATCGCTTCAACAATTTTGTCATGCTGATCATCGTCATACCAGCTTTGCAGCTTGTCCAACAGTTCTTTTGACATTTCGCCACTTCCTTATTTCAATTTTTCTGATCTCATTCCCGAAGCCAGCTTTCCTCGCAGCGGTTTATCTTGCTACATTTTTCATCTTCATTCTCCACGGTTGATTACAGATGAACTACGCGACGATAATGCAAGTATTCGGCACGGTCCTCCCACTCCAACTCTTCCTCATAGGGGTCGCGATAATAGGTAGCAACCGGTAAATAACCCCATGTGACGCCCATACCGCCGCAGATAAGCGAACCACCGTCCCCGCCTTTACCGCGCACGAGTCCTTCAGGCGATACGGTCAGCTCCTGTTTGTACGGATCGCCAAGGAATTGTAGCCCCATGCCGCCACTCTTCTCCAGATCAAAGGGTCTAGGTTCGCCCTGCTCTTTCTGCTCCCGATCCAGTTCTTCGAAGTGCCTAACCTTCATGCGATAGTCAAAGCTGTCGCCCCAAGGAAATAACGTTCGACAACCTCCGCCGTACACGTATTCCCATTCATCTTCTGTTAACACATCGAAGCCATCGGGCAGTTCATCTTTCGCCCACGCCTGCTGGCTGGGACTGTCAGCAAACAACCAAATGCGGATACGCCCATCCTCTTTGTCCAATCGAAAAGACTGATGCTGTTCGTAGGAGCCGTAATTCGAGGACTTGACGCGTTCGAACGCCTCCAGCACATCGCCGTCTTCTTCCGAATCCAAGTCAGCTAGTTCTACCTCATACCAGGCGACAGGGCGGGTTTGACGTTCGATCAACAACGGGCCGATGTCAGCCTCTCGCACAGGCGACATTTGCTGTCGCAGCACATGCTCCAACTCCGCAGGCTCTCGGTTCAAATCCTCCAGGCCGCTCTCGAACTCTCTTTTCGTCTCTTCATCCGGTCCGATTGCCCATTGCCCCCAGCCGAGTGTGACCCGGTCGCCAGGCACATATACGAACTCGCAGCCTTCATACATAAAGATGCCCGTTTCCAGCCCAAGGCCGAACCGCTCGAAGCATTCCATTTTCAGAAATGTAAAACCCGCAGGCAGACGTGCATTCAACTCGCGCAACAACTGCTCCTTACATTCAGTAGTCTGTTTATTCCAAGTCGCTCGATCCTTTATCACGGTTGTCTCCCTTTTTTTGTATTTATTTGATCGTACGTTCATTTTAAAACGACTTCTGCGCCAAGAACTTTTTCGTAAAAGGGAACCATTTCTTCCGCTATATCGGTCTGTTCATTCCTTCGACTCTATTCGGTTAGGACTATCCAATTGCCTCCATTGGTATGTTAACGGACGCCATCGCATTTTTCTTTTGCTCATCATTTACATGCGTATAGAGCGCGGTGGTTTCAATGGATGAATGCCCCATAAGCTCCTTCACGATTCGAATATCGTGTCCTTTTTTTAGCATCATTGTTGCAAAAGAGTGCCTCAGCTTATGGCAGGATAAATTCATCTCCGTTACCTTCGGATTTTTCTCCTTAAAAGCTGAAAAAGTTTGGTTAGCGATCTTCTGGATCTGCCTGATCGAGAGTCGTCTTCCCTTTTGTGAAACAAAAAAGGCGTCTTCTTTTTGGCTATAAGGGGTAAGCCGCTCCTCTAAGACTTTACTTAAATAGTCATTAAGCACATCAGGCAGAGGGATTTCATTCCATTTTCTTCCCTTCCCAAACACTTCGATAGTTCCTTTTGTCTTTTTAAAATTCAAGAGGTTCAATCGGTGCACTTCACCTACTCGTAATCCGCAATAACCCATTAGCAGGAATATGGCGATATTTCGATTCCGATACCTTCCGTTGATATACTCGAGGCTTTGTACCAGTTCTTCTTCTTCAAGATATACGGGCTTCTTATTTTTCTCGGTCTTGGACTTTTTCACTTCCAAGGCCGGATTCTTCGTTGCCAACTCAAAGTCGATTAAAGCGCTATAAAAGGATCTTATGGATGAAAGCGACCGGTTTCTTGTGGACTCACCGGCTGTTTTTTGCTTGGAAACCAGAAAGTTGATAACGCCTATCTTGCCGGCTTCTTCAATTGGACTCCCTTCTAAGGATTGAAGAAAGCTCAGTACTTCCCTGAGATACTCTTTTTGCGTTGCTTCGGTATATCCGGAATGTTTCATCCATAATGAAAATGCACGGATCTGCTCCGCATATGTTTCTTTAATTTCATCGTTATCCTTCAAGGTGCGTTTTCCCTCCGTTAACAAGGTGCTCACGACAAAAGAATCCCTGCTCTTGGCCGTAAATAAAAATAAAAATCGATTCAAAAGGAAAGTGCGCCAAATATGTATTTGGTGCACTTATTATAACACATTTTTCCCTCTTCTATCTGCACACTCCGCTCTTTGCTAAAGCCTTAGACTGCCGCTGTTGTTGTTTTAACAGAAAATTACTGAACATGTAGTTCCGATTTGATATCATTTTGATTTAAAAATTTCATTAAATCATTACTCAGCTGCACAATCTCATTGCTAGCATGATTCGCATAATCCGGCAACATCATATCCCTAACCATTTTGGTTCGTAGCCATGTCATAAAGAAAAGATCCAATAATAAGTTTGGAAATTTAAGCACCATTTTAAGTATGGGTGGATCAATTGAAACGCCAGCTTTTTGTATGGCCCTTAGGTACGCTTTTAAAGTGACTGTTATTTTGCGTGCCGTCTTTCTGGTTCTGACTGTTTTTTTGTCAATTATCTTATTCTCAGAATGCAAAATGCTCATCATGGCAATGTCCAATACGGAATGTGTGATTAGATACGCTTGCATATCCTTTTTAACAACGTAGGGAAGCTTTGCTGTTTTAAATAATTTTGCGAGGTTTTCTATCCGTTCTGTCACTACACCATCAATTTCTCCAAATGCAGTTGCCGCTATAATCTTTGATGGAAATCGAGCATGCAATACTCCATCTTTAATCTGCCCGCCGAAGCCTGGAAAAGCCGGTAAAAGTCTATCCCCTACGATATCCAGCCACGAAGAAAATCCAATTGAATTATTAGTCATCGTAACTATATGTTTGCTTGGATTATTTTTTAGCGCTAACAACGCGGATTCGGACCGATCATAACGAACGGTGACGAAAATAAAATCGTATACATCGTCATTTTCGAGCGTATCAATGACATTCACTTGTATCGATTTAACCGTATCTTTTTCCTTATATTGCAGGCCATTTTCTCTTATTGATTTAAATCTATGAGAACGTGCAAACAGGGTAACGTCAAACCCTGCTTCAATGAGCTTAATTGCGTACATGCTCCCGATAACACCTGCACCAAAAATTAAAATTCTATTTTGTTTTGCTGACATAAAAACCACCCCTACTTATTAACATTTCCTCTTGAATATCCGACAACATGTTGTATGATGTAATTGTAGATCTTAATTATTCCTTGATCAACCATCAGTTTTTTATTATTTGTCGGATGATATTCTTGTTCGCTAGTAGGAGGGTAACATGAAAAAGCAGCCTGAAATAACGGAGAAAACAAGACAAAAGTTTATAGAAGTTTTTTGTGAGTTATACAGCCAAAAGCCGATTGAGAAAATTTCGGTTCAGGAAATTGCGAACAAGTCAGGATATAACCGCAGCACCTTTTATCAATACTTTACTGACATTTACGAATTGGTAGACTCTGTTGAAAATGAGTTATTGAATGACATAAAAAGAGAATTAGCGAATAAAGAGCTATCGATGCATACGGTTCAAGATGCGCTCCATTGTCTGGACAAAAAAGAACATCTCTCGGTTCTCCATGCCCTTTTAGGTGATTATGGAAGTCCTCGTTTTTTAAAACGCTTAAAAAAAGAAATCACTCTGGATCAATTAGAATTAAACGTTCAGCAAAACCATTCCTTAATGCCATACTTGATTGAGTTTTACCTGTCAACCTCCCTTTCTTTATTTCGTCTTTGGATCCAGCGTCAAAAAGATTTATCGTCAGAAGAATTTTCCAAGTTAGTGGAGAACCTCTATTCAAGAGGGATGACTCCCTATTTTAAAGAATGAGTCTGTCATTCAAACCGTTGAGAAAGATCCTCAAATACGGGAAACGATATATGTTCTTGTCATCCGACAAGGAAAATGCCCATGTAAAAACGGCAGCCGATCGCGTGACCGACTGCCGTGCCGAATTTTCCCGTTCACGATTGAGATATATGATGCCTAATAGCACTGTGAAGAAAATCTGCGAAATTCTCATTGCCATATTGGCTAAAGTAGTTATTGAATCGTGCATCGAATTTGTAAGTATCGGCAATGCAAGCCAGTAACTCCGTATCACATGGCATGAATTGCATGAGATTTTTTTTCCACTCCCCGATTAATCGCTGAACTTCATCGGAGGAAGGCGGCTGATCGACACAAGACGCAATTTGCTTGAATACTTCCTCCATCGATTGAAAACGTTCATCTATTTCATCTTGCGATAGTTTATCCATCGTTTCATTAAACACTTTATACGCTTCTGTTTCACCATAAATGAATCTTGCCTCATTCGCGTATTGTTCTTTTAATGGCAAAACCGAAGAACGGTTGAAGATTTGCAAATGACTAATATCTTTCCCCGAAACGTATTCTTCGAGAGCTGCCATGATGGTTTCTAGTCTTTGTTTTTTCAATAATAAGGTTTGACTTTGCTTCTTTAATAGTTGTTTCTGTTCTTGCCTGGTCAGCTTTAAAATGTCCGCAATTTCTTTTAAGGAAAAATCCAATTCCTTTAAGAACAAAATCGTTTGAAGTTTTTCCAAACTGCTTCGATCATATAAGCGATACCCTTTTTCCGTCAGATGTGTCGGTTTAAATAAATCAATCCTATCGTAATAATGCAAGGTCCGGCTTGTAATGCCTGTAATCTGGACAATATCTTTAACCGCTAATAATGGTTTCTTCATCCCAAAATCCTTTTACTTCGTCTAGTATTTGAGCAGCTGGTGTTATTGTGGCCTCAAAGATCGTTTTTCCTGTTTTTCTTAAATAATATTGGATTAAATGATAGCCGCAAGCGTAGCCGGCACTATAAGGCATGTTGACCGGTTCAAAGTTTTGAAATTTTGCGATCTCGTCTCCGTATAGATACGGAGCAAATTGATCAAATCCTGTTAATTGCAATTGATCTCTAAGGACAGGCTTTATGCGCCTGTTAAGGGTGTCTGCGTTTGTTTTCGTTACCCAAGGGCCGAGCAATTCTTCTCCAAACATGAATGTAGCATAGTTTTCAGCTAATCCTTCACTTACAATGAGCTCGCCCAAATTAACGGTGTGATCCCACTGAATAAATTGATATCTCACATTATGGTTGCATTCGTGCGCCAGCGAAGCCTTCATTCGAGGAATCGTGTACGCATTCGGCAAGATTGTACCCCAGATAAACCCGGGAATGCCCCCAAAGCCGCTGTATCCTTCGTTTATGACCAAGGCACGGCTTTCCGGATTCCCTAACTGAATGGTAAACAAATAGTCGGATACGGGAAGTTTAATTTCATGCTCTACAAATAATTGTAGACTTTTACGCACCGCATGCTCACACTCTAACCAAAAAGTTTCGGACGAAATCAGCTCTATCTCTGCCGAAATCTGAGGGGTAATCTGTTCAGGGGCTCGATGCATCATATTATTCATCGTAATCACGTCAAAACCGTTCGCCTCTTCAGCTCTAAAAGGGATCTGTTGAATTTGCCATTGTTTCATAAAGGGGGCCATCATTTCGTTTCTGAACAGTTCAAGCTTTTCCTCGGGCGAAACTTGGGCAACTTTTTGATAAATGTGGTCGGAACGCAGCGTTTTTATATTCAAATCTCTCACTCCTATCTATATATTTATAGAGAGAATTATGCACTATGACCTAACGTCATAGTCAAGAAATTTTAATCAATTACTCCATCATACCTCTAAAGGACAGGAATTCGCGATTTTATACCATAATATATATTATGTAAAATATATCGGTATTTTTTAACTTAACCTGCGTTAATAATGGACGCTTTCATTCTATTTTCCGACATAAAACGGATGAATACATGACACACTAAGCAGGTACAACAGTTTAGGGGGCTAGTTTGCTTGCTAATTCATACAATCGAAACGTTTCCGCTCTTTTATCGTCTTCCCGCCGCCTATGGAGATGCTAACGGCATTAAATCCTACAGAACCACTTATTTAATCCGGATTACTTCGGATACCGGCGTCGAAGGCTGGGGGGAGTGTGTGGATTGGCTGCCCACCTTGCAAAAAGGTTTTCAGGAGCGCATCATTCCTTATTTGACAGGTAAACCGGTCGTAGAAAGGAAAAAGCTGGTCCAGACTTTGAAAAAGTGGCATTCGCGCTCAGCCACGGCGGTTAGTATGGCTTTAACCGAAATTTTGGCCAAATCGAGCGGGCTGTCCGTATGCGACCTGTGGGGCGGAAAATATCGGGATCAAGTACCCGTCTATGCCTCGTTTCAATCCTATTCAGCAGAACCGGATTGGCACAAACATTCACTTGAAGCGATCCACGGAGCGATTACCGATGGATTTAATAAGATCAAGATAAAAATAGGCGGTAAATCCATCGCGGAGGATCAACGCCATGTCCTGTCCGTACAAAACTTGCTGCAAGGAAAGGTTAGTTTGGCTCTGGACGCCAATCAAAGTTATGATGTGGCGGTAGCGCTTCAGTGGAAGACTTTGCTTGAGAAATGGTCCAATCTCATGTGGTTGGAAGAACCGCTCCAAATGAAATACATAGCTGAATATATCGTGTTAAGAAACCGGCTCTTTGTTCCCTTGGCCGGAGGCGAGAACAACAAAATGGCATCGGATTTTATTCCCCTGCTTTCCCAGCATGCTCTGGATTTTATCACTCCCGATCCCTTGCATATTACCGGAATTGACGAGTATAGGGAAACATTAAGCCTCGCCAGAAAATTTGGCATTCGTGCGGCACCTCATGCTTATGACGGTGCATTAACGCGCTTGTACGCTTTATTCGCTCAAGCCTGTTTGGAACCATGGAGCAAAATGGAAACGGAAATGATCGAACCTGTGGAATGGGATGCTATGGACAACCCGTTTAACCGTTTGATTTCGATTCAACCTTCAAATGGTGAAATAGCCCTTCCAGCCGGCACCGGAATCGGAATTGAAATCGACCTGGACATGCTTGCATTTTATCGATGGGACGGAAGCAGTTACGGCTAGTCCAAGACAAGGATCTAATAGTCTGTGCTATTCTAAGTTCTTGACTTTTCAGCCCCGCTCCTATCACTCCGCTTGGATTGCTTGAGTTCGGATGAATTGTTTACATATTATTTATTACGTTAACACAAGCCTTTCTAAGCACACAAAAAAAGACGCCCGATAACGGACGTCCCGCAAACGCTCTTGGATCAAGCGCTCGCTCTTCTAAGCAGAAAATACGAAGAAGCGGCAAATATCAGCGTTAAGGGAAACAGCCAAATCGCTAATTGTAGAGCCGTATGTCCGGCTATCCAGCTGAAAATCGCCCCCCACCATCCGTTGGCGGTACAGAATAAAGCCAATATCGTAAGGATTAGGAAAAGAACCACCATCAGGATGAACGTACCTTTTCCTCCGAACTTGCGCTGAAAGCTCCCGATTACAAAACCGGCAAATAAATTGTAGAGAAGCAGGCTGAAATAAATCATGAACTGCGCCAAAATCGATCCGTCGGTCACATAAGGCAAATGAAAGAAATGCAGATTGGTTCCCCAATTGCCGGTTCCTACCTCCAGCAGGGATAACAACAGAATCAGCAGAGCGGTCAGCACGGACACACCCGTAAACATGAGCAGAGTACCATTATAATAGTCGGTACGCCGTACACTGAATCCAAGTGCAAACGGAAACGTCTGCGCGGCGGTGAAAATGCCTCCGATAAACAAACAGACAAAGATGGAAGCCATGCCCCCGGTATAGATTTCAACGCCTCCCGTAAGCCGGCTCACGATGTAATTAACGAGAAAATTCCCCAGTAGGATCCCGCCGAAAACGTACAGCCATAACACCTTATTCCGATAATGTATACTCATAATTCCGGACAAACGCTGCAAACTCATAACCCCTTCACCGCCTTTTCATTCAAATTGGTCTTCGTCAGGTAAATGATCAACTGCTGCAGGGACACCGGTGCAATTTCGAGTCCCATATCTGCGGCCAGCAGCTTTGCCCTGGATTCGGAATCCCCCATAATCGTGACGGAAAGCATAGACCCGAACGGTTCCCGGTGGATTACTTCCTTTCCTTTAACAAAAGATTCAACGCCGGCAGCCGGACCGACCACGGTATAAGCCATTCCGCGCAGTTCTTCCGTTTCGGCGTCCAGGATCAGTTTGCCGCTGTCAATGACAATGACGTGCTCCAACAGCCGGCTTACCTCGTCGATCAGATGTGTGGATAAAATGATCGTACGCGGATACCTCGTGTAGTCCTCGATTAACCGGTCGTAGAAAAGACTCCGTGCCACCGCATCCAAGCCTAGATAAGGCTCGTCGAAAATAGTAAGCGGCGAGCGGCTGGCAAGCCCGACTACAACGCCGACCGAGGAAAGCATGCCTCTGGACAGTTTTTTGAGGTTCCGCTTAAGCGGGAGCCCGAAGTCCCGGATCAACGCCTCCGCGTAATCGCCGTCCCAATTCGGAAAAATAGCTGCCGCTACTTTTAACACATCCGCTACCCGGAAGTTATCGGGGTATTTCTGGCTTTCTTTGATAAAACAGATCTGTTTCATCACGTCGTAATTTTCATAAGGAGGCTGTCCAAAAACCTTCACTTCCCCGCTAGTAGGAAACATTTGCGCGGTAACCATTTGCATGACTGTCGTTTTGCCCGCTCCGTTTCTTCCAAGCAAACCGTAAATTTTGTCCGGTTCTATGGAAAAACTGATTCCGTCGACCGCTTTAACCTCATTGTACGTTTTCGTAAGCCCGTTGACTTCCACTACAACTTCTTTCATCCGTTTCTATCCCCTTTCCGGATCATCTCGATCAGATGCTCGGTTGTAATACCGAGTTTCTCTGCTTCTTGAACCATCGAAACGACGAATTGCTCATAAAATTGAGTTTTCCGCTTTTCCATCAATCCTTGTCGTGCTCCCTCAGCAACGAACATGCCGATCCCCCGCTTCTTGTATAAAATTCCTTGGTCCACCAGCAAGTTAACGCCTTTGGCCGCCGTGGCCGGATTAATCTGGTAGAACGATGCGAATTGATTAGTTGAGGGAACCTGGGTTTCCTCTGGCAGCCGCTGCTCAATGATGTCATTTTCGATCTTTTCCGCGATTTGCATAAATATAGGACGGCTGTCATCAATTCTGAACGACACTTTTATCACCACTCTCATATTTCAAACTTTGTTGGTTAGTTACTCATGTAATTAACCATACAAGAGAAAAGGTGCCCCGTCAATAGGCACCTGTTATTTTCGCAAATAAAATACATAATATTTATTATGTAAACTAATTAAAACGCCATTTAAAAATCCAATCAATCAGACGCAAAAAAACCGCCCGAAGGCGGCTTATAAACGGTTATTCTCCGAGGTCTACGTTGTGATAAACCTGCTGAACATCTTCCAGGTCTTCCAGGACATCAATCAATTTTTCAAACTGAGCCTGCGCGTCTTCGGGCAGTTCCAGATCGTTTTGCGCGAGCATCGTTAATTCCGCTACGGTGAATTCGGTGATTCCCGCGTTTTTGAACGCTTCTTGTACCGCATGGAACTGGTCGGATTCCGCATAAACAATGACGGTATCCTCTTCCTCAATGATATCGCGGACATCCAAATCCGCTTCCATCAACAGTTCCAGCACTTCATCGGAAGTCTTGCCCTGCACGCCGAAAACAGCCGTAGGATCGAACATATAAGTAACCGATCCGCTGACGCCCATGCTGCCTCCGTTTTTGTTAAAAGCGGAACGTACTTCCGAAGCGGTCCGGTTTACGTTGTTGGTCAGCGCATCGACAATCACCATGGAGCCGTTAGGCCCGAACCCTTCGTAACGAAGCGTGTCGTAGCTTTCTTCTCCTCCGCCTTTCGCCTTTTCGATCGCGCGGTCGATAATGGCTTTCGGCACCATGTATGTTTTTGCACGCTCAAGAACGACCTTCAGAGCACGGTTGGATTCCGGATCTGGCTCGCCCTGCTTGGCAGCCACGTAAATCTCGCGGCCGAATTTCGCGTAAATCCGGCTGGTGCTTGCGTCTTTCGACGCTTTTTTCTCTTTTATATTGTTCCACTTACGGCCCATTAATGATCCCACTCACTTTCAGAAAGGTATTTACCGAGGATGGCAACGTCGGAAGCCGATCTTCCGCCCTAGTAAGTGCTGCCTCTATTATAACGTGTATATTATATATCTAATGTGACCTCTTGAACAAGTTCGAATCCTTTCAAAATCGTCTGCAGCCCGCTCCGCCGCTGTGTTGAAAACATAAAAACCCGCCGAAACAGCGGGTTTTCTCTTGCGCTACAAAATCGGGGAAACCAGACGGGCTACCGATTCCTGGATACGGTTCACGAGAGACCGAGCTTTGTACATATCGGGCGTAAACTGCGAGCAGTACATCATGTCCTCTTCGAAAATAAGCCTCTGCCGCGTAGCGGTCCGGGTGTCAAACAGGAAAGCATTGACTTCAAAGTTCAGCTTAAAGCTGCGCATATCGAGATTGGCCGTCCCGACCGAAGCGACTTTGCCGTCGATCACGATGGTTTTGGCATGGAGGAATCCTTTCTCGTACAAATACCCTTTCACGCCCAGCTCAAGCAGTTCTCCCAGATACGATTTGGTGGCCCAGTAAACCATCTTGTGATCGGGAATCGACGGAATCATGATTCGGATATCCACGCCCGACAGCGCGGCCATTTTCAACGCGGTCAGAAGACTCTCGTCCGGCACGAAATACGGCGTTTGGATAAAAATGCTTTCTTTGGCCGCATAAATCATTTTCAAATATCCGTTACGGATTTGTTCCAGCTCATTATCGGGACCGCTTGATACGATCTGAATGCCTACCGATCCCGGATGCTTAATCAAAGGATAGTAGCGCGATACCGCCTTGAGATAGTGAGAAGACGCCAAGTTCCAGTCCATAAAAAACTGGGCCTGCATTTGCAGAACGGCGCTGCCCGTTACCTTCAGGTGCGTATCGCGCCAGTCGCCGAACCGCTCGTTGATGCCGAGGTACTCGTCGCCGATATTAAATCCGCCGATATAGCCGGTCATGCCGTCAATGATCGCCAGCTTCCGGTGATTCCGGTAATTGACGCGGAAATTCAGGTACGGAATACGGGACGGGAAGAAAATCGCCACTTCTCCGCCCGCGTCCAGGAGCGGTTTGTAAAACTGACGGGGCAGCCAAGAGCTGCCGATATCGTCGAATAGAAAGCGGACCTCGACGCCTTCCTTCGCTTTCTCCGCAAGCGCTTCGATTATTCTGCGCCCGAGCCGGTCGTCTTTGACGATGTAGTACATCAGGTGAACGTGGCTCTGCGCCTCCTTAATCGAGGCCAGCAGAGAGGCGAATTTGTCGTTGCCGTCCGTAAAAATCTCGACTTCGTTATCCTGGGTATAAACCGCGGAACTGCTGGTCAAGTTCATATAAATGAGATCCTGATAATCGGCCATAACCGGATCCTTGTATCTCACCTGGCTTTCACGGAAGCCTCTGCGCTGGGATTCGATCAGATTGTCGATATCTTTCTGATTAAATTCCTTCAGCTT
Source organism: Paenibacillus sp. GbtcB18 (assembly GCF_019091125.1). Taxonomy (NCBI): domain Bacteria; kingdom Bacillati; phylum Bacillota; class Bacilli; order Caryophanales; family Paenibacillaceae; genus Paenibacillus; species Paenibacillus sp. GbtcB18. The sequence continues at coordinate 1,143,386 of NZ_JAGXJX010000001.1, read as the reverse complement.
GTAAATTTTGCGCCGGCTCATGTTCTGACCGAAGATCAAGTAAAGGATAAATCCTATCCCCGGCAAAAAAATCAGAACCATCACCCAGGCCCACGTAACGCTGGCGTTCCTCTTCTCCATAAACACGACAGCCAGAGCAAACAAAAAGTTCAATAGAGGAACAAAAGAATAAAGCTTCATCAGGATGTCCAAAGATGCGTACCTCCATTTAACTAAGGGATCGGGGAATATTTGGGATGCCCGTCCCTTTCCTGATCATACATCATTTCGGATGAAATCGAAAAGTTTATCCCGCTTTCTTTTCGAATAAATTGTCGTTTTCGGAGGATTTTTGACGTTCGTCCCTGTAAACATGCTAAAATAACATGTCGAAGATCACCATTTTTGTAGAAAGGTGCGGAACGCTATGCGAACAGAAGATCAGGTCCAAAGAAAGTTAACGGAGTTAAATAAACAGAAGCAATCGGTGCAGGAACGACTGAACAGCGACCCGGAGAACGATTTCCTGAAAGCGCAGCTAGAGAAACTGGAAGACATGACACTTATGCTGGAATGGGTGCTTAACGCGCCGACAGGCAGCTATCATAGTTAATCCCGTTAACTAAAAAAAGAACGGGCGTATGCTGCGCCTGTTCTTTTAAGGGTATCGCCAACATTCTAACGAAAGGAAAATAAGAAGATGAGTAAACCTGTAATGAACGTAGCGTTGGTATGCGGACCTGACTGCGATATGGAAGTCCAAGCGATCCGAAGCACTCTGGAGTATTTTGGTGCAAGAGTTTTTACATATTGGGTTGGCAGACCGAATGATCTAGTTGATCTCCTATCCGGTAAGGACCTGTACCCGAATACGGATTTGATCATTCTATCCTTCCATGGCGATGAAGGCGAATTTATCATGCCGGAGCTAGGTGAAAATGTCTATGAACCGGGAGAACCCAAGGGTAACTTTGGGCCGGAGGAAATCAGACGATTTGCTAAGCTGGCAGGGAAAACCGTAATCGGCACCGGATGCTCAGTGGGAAAACTAGAGACGGCACAAGCATTTCTCGACAGTGGTTGCGAAGTCTATATCGGGCCGAATGATTATCCGGATGGAAACGACGCACTCATGCTTGTTTTGAGGCTTTTCTACGACCTCATTCAGAACAAACGAAGCGTCAAGGAAGCCTTCCAAAACGCCAAGTCTCTGGACGCGGAGATGGATATGTATCAGCTGTATGAGAATGGACAGCAATCCAGTAGAAAATGAGACGTGCGTGTAAATAAATAGCTTGGCTTAAGTTCCTTCCGATTTGGAAGAAACCTTAAGATTGCAGACAAAACTCCCTCGCCGAACGAACAGCGAGGGAGTTTTGTTAAATGATTCGATGAATACGGCGAAAATAGTTTTCCGCGCCACTGTTTCCGCTTGGGTGAGAATCGAATGAGTTATGGAACAATTTCAAAAACAGTACCTTGGTTAAAATCAGCAACCTTCGTAGAGCCATAAACCCCTAAATAGAGTCTGGATTGATTCAGATTCGCACCCAAACTAACATAATAAGCGGATTGAGTCCCAAAATTATATTCGGTTTCAATGATACTGAAATCATGTAGATGACAATCCGTTCTTACCGTGGTATAAGCTAAAACCCCTCTAACCGGAAGTTGAGACTCTTTAGCCCGAGCTAGATCGGTAAACACAACGTTTCCCGTTAAAGCGGGGATTTCATTTCCCATATAGGGCTGGACTCCTGTAAGGGCAGTTGCTCCAAACTTGCCGGGTCGGGGATCTTTATGAAAATAACTCGTTAAAGGCTGAAGACGCCGCACGGAAGTTTTTACGGCTTCATCGAAATAAGCAATTGTTTTCTCATCCAACGCCGAATTTGCAGAACAGCCTGTTACTATCGAAGTAGGAAAAGCGCCTTCCCACCCTCGCCAGCCAAAGTTAATAAATCCTTCTTGGTCAGATTCGGATTTCATTAAAAAATCTTGAACAAGCTGAGTAACCGGTATCGGTTTATAATGAATAAATGAAAAAATCGACTCTACGAGATCCTGTCCCACAATTCCCGCGTATTTGATATACTGATCATTAAACCTTTGAAATGAAAGGCCTGGTATATTACGGACTCCTTTGGCAATGACCGTAAGCGTTTCCTGAATAGGTATGGGCAGCTCATTAAAACGTGTAACTACGGGCGGATTGACGATAGATGTATGCTTAACGATATCCATTTCAATTATTTTACCCGCGATTTCCATATCATCTTGACTTAAATTAAAGGGATCATAGCCTGATCCGCCATCTCCGGTTGTCAAAACAAGTTTTCCTGTTTCAGGTGAAAAGTTTAAGCTATTGACACCGTTGTGATTTAAAAACGGTCTTCTTAAGTTAAGTAATGTCCGGCGTTTTTGAGGTTGACCATTCGATTGTAGAATCCATTCTTCAACGGTATCAATATGATCGTATTGAATTTCTCTGTTTATCCACTTTAAGTTTAAGGTTTTAGGATCACACGGGTTAGGCTTAAAGGATTCAAAAGCACCCGGAAGAGCACCCGGCCCCTGGGTTCCCGCTACGGAATAATGGAGATAAAACAGGCCGTTATAATAAAATTCGGGATGAAATGCCAACCCTACCAATCCCCGTTCATCATAACCGCCACTAGAGACACCCAGTTTTATGATTCGTGAGCGAATGTCTAAAAAAGTCTTTATAACCCCGTTCCCTATGTAAAAGATCTCTCCTACCTGGGTTGCAATAAATAATCGTTCAATGGAGTCACCCGGAAGGATAGTTGTTTTCAAAACAGTCGGTAAGTTTATCTTGCTTACAAGGGGACGTAAACTAGCCTTCACTTTTATCAAATAACTGTACGCTCCTTCTTCGTGTGTTTTCTAAAAGAATATGATTAGATGAGTTCTGTTAGTACCAAGTAAGCTTTGGGCCTAGGCTTCGGGCGACACACCTTCCAGTAGGATAAAAAAGCTTCCGGAACATTTCCGGAAGCCGCTAACCGTTTCAAGCTTTACAAGCTGTATAAGTCCGTACGATTTTACATAAAAATCTCTTTTCTTAATTTCCTGCGCGAATGCCGTAAAATCAACTCCGCATCAAATAGCTCGTGAACCAGGAAACAGACGGAGCCGCTGCACGTAAGCTGATATTCTTTTACGGGAAAAAGATCCGCTTTGAGCTTAACCGGGTGGAAACAGACGTCAGCGCTTCGATTGTTCTCATAGCCCGCGTACAGGATTTCCCGCTTCGTTTCCAGACTGTCAATCAGCTTCTCCAGTTGAAGCTCCTCGTAATTCATCCCGTCCAGCGTACCTTCCGGAAGCGCCTCAAGATGAGCGTAAATCGCCTTATGAAGAATGGTCTCTTCCCTATATCGGTAAGAACTGACTCTGCGCAGCAGCGGGCTTGTCTGTCCGAAGACGGCGCGAGGCTTTTTATGTAAGCTTTTAGAGGGAATCAGCACCTGTTCGACGACTTCCTCGCTCAATTGTTCTTGAAGGATGATTTCCAGCATTTTAATGGATGAGCCTTCCGAATGCATAAGCAGGTCAAACAAATACCGCTCGTTGCCCCACATCGACCACTCTTTCTCCACTCGCCCCCGTCCTCCTTTTTTACTATTACGGTCTCCGTGAATAATAGTAAACGATTTCCAGTCTTTCAGGTAGGTTATCAAATGTCTTGTGAAGGGGTAAATTTGCAGCGAATCGGTAAGACATACAAAAAAAAGAGCCGTTCACCCGAAGGTGTAGGCTCTTTGGCTGATTCAAGGCTAGCGGCGGCCGGTTATTGTCCTTTGCTGATATAGAACGTAACGCGGTCGCCTTTGTTCGCCGGCTGATTAGGCGGTGGTTCCTGCCTGAATACGGTGCCGCTCTCGGCCGGATTCGGTTCGATGAAGTAAGAATACCGCATTCCAGCCGCTTTCACCGCCTGCTCCGCGGCTTCCTGGGTCATTCCGATCAGGTTCGGAATCTGGCCCGGCACCGCATCGGTTGGCGGCGTGGGCGTCGGTGTAGGCTCCGGTGTCGACGTGTTAACCGACGGCGTAGGCGTAGGCGCCGGCGTGGCAGTCGCCGTATTGCCTGCCGTACCGCCGCTGCCCGGACCTTTGTTGGGTCCGCCCGGCAGCAGCATATACATAAAGACAGCGATGCCGAGCAGGACTACGGCAGCGATCCCCAAGGTCCAGATGGTCCGTCTGAGCGGCATCCGCTCCCGAGTGTCGGCTTCTTCCGCTTCCGGCTCCTTAGCCCTAGGGGGCTTATCCGTCCGCCGCACCCGCTCCGGCGCAGGTTCTTCTTCTTCCCGGTACTGGATGCGCGGCGGTGCGCTCTCCCGTACCGGTTCCGCCGGAGCGGCCGGCGGGATGAACGCCTTAGGCGGAGCCTCCGGCGATTTGTCCAGCGCGATGATTTCCCGCAGGCTGAATATAAAAGAAGACAGCGAAACTTCTTCGCGGAAAACGCGGCGCGACAAAGCAAGCAGCGCCTCTTTCTGTCCGGACGTCAGACCGGTCAGGGCCGGCACCACATTCTCCTGGTACTGGTCGAACGTCGCCGGTCCTTGCTTCGAATGCGTGCTGATTTGATAGAGCAGCGTGCATAAACCGAGCGAGCCGCGCGAAATCAGTTTGCCGGGAGACCAGTAATTCATCACTTTCAGACGGTTATCCTCCGTCAGCCACATATTCTCGGCCGTTACCGAGAAGCCGGAGATTCCCTCTTCCATCGCTTCCTGCATGCCTTTGCCCAAATCGAAAACAGCGGAGACAATTTCTATGCCCCGCATACGGTGGCGTCCCAGTTGAGCGGGAAGCGGTGTTCCTTTCTGTGCGGTCAATACCGTATAGACGTGATTTTCGGCAAGCCCCGCATTTAAAATATGAAAAAAACGTTCGTCCGAAAACTGCGCGGCCTGACCGAGCACACGCAAGTAATCGGATGATGAAGCGTCCCCTGATTTTTCTACCATGAGCAGAAATACATCCCGGTGCAAAGACAGGTCTTTCCCTGCATACATGACGCCATCCGCCAAAGGATGAATCGGTTCGGTTAATACGTACCGCTCTCCAATGCGCTGTTCCATTCTAACAGTCCTCCCGTCCGTGCGATCCTCTACGATTCTCCAATCGTTCTCTTTCTATAGTATACCATTCGGAGCTCATTCATGTTTTGTGCGCGAAAACAAGCGTCTCTCGTGTCATTATGAAGGAAATCGAAGAAAATAGCAAAAATCCTCCCCGCTTCTTCCAGTTTTGAAAAAATGTTTTATAATGGGGAAAGGCCTTTCCGGTAAAGGCTGGAAACTAGACAGAGAGAACCGTAAAGGAAAGGGTGATGAGAAATGAACAGACCGCTTACCCGGCGTCTGGACCGGCGATTTGTGACCGTATCTCAGATAAGCGCGCTGCTGACCAACGGCATTTTGCTGCTGGCTTCGCTGGCTTACCTGACTGCAGCGCAGAGCCGTGACTGGCTCCTATTGCCCGGCTGGATTGCCGTTGCCGTTTTCGCCGTATCGCTTGTATTGTTCACGTTCGTGATTCCGCAGGCGAGATTCCGGCTCTATGCGTTCGAAGTGACCGAAGAAGAACTGGAAATCCGCAGCGGCTGGATCTGGATTACGAATATTCTGGTACCGATGGTACGTGTCCAGCATGTCGAGCTGGAGCGCGGGCCGCTTCAGAGACATTACGGGATCGCCGAACTGAAAATCGTGACAGCCGCCACGACCCATCGGATCAGAGGGCTCAGCGAGGACGACGCGGAAGCTTTAAAACACCGGCTGGGCGTGCTCGCAAGGGCGGTGGACGAAGATGAATGAGCCGCGCAAGCTGCATAAGTCTTATATTCTTTTCCCCGTCTTGAAGGGGCTTCAAACTCTGGTTCCGATTTTTATGCTTTTGGCGATACGGGAAGGAGAATGGCGATGGATTCCCTTTCTGATCCTGCTCGGCGTCAGCGCGCTGTTCGCGGGGTTCGGAGCGGTCGGCTGGCGCACGTTTCGCTACCGGCTGGAAGAAGATCGTCTGATCATTCAAAAAGGTCTTATTTTTCACGAGGAAAAAATGTTGTATTATCACAGAATCCATTCGATGAATACGGAACAGCCTTTTGTGCAGCGGCTGCTCGGCGTCGTGCAGCTCAAGTTCGAAATGCCCGGCGGCAAAAATGAGGCGGATGGCGTTCTGCCCGCCGTATCGGCCCAAGAAGCCGCAAGGATTATCCGGGAGATTAACGCTTTCCTCTCCTCGTCCGGTTATTCTCCCGTTGCCGCAGAGAATAGTGAAGGAAACGGTAGCACGGAGAAGGCAATGGAGACGGATGCAGTGCCTGCCGTAACAAAAAGCCGCCTACCGCATACCGCTTCTGCGGAAAAGACGGGCGTGTATGCTTACCGGGCAACGGCCGGCACGTTGATTCTTGCCGCGTTCTCCACGCTGAACATCGGGTTGATCGCGGCCTGCGTGGCCGGTGTCTCGTCTCTTGCCGACAACGTGCTTCCGGGCAATGTGTATGCACGGCTCTGGAACGCGCGTAACGAGCTGCACGGGGGCTGGGTGGTCTACGTCCTGCTGGGCCTGGGCGGTTTGGCGGCGGCATGGCTGCTGGCGGGACTTTTGTATCTGCTCAAATACGCGGGCTTTACCGTCCGGGCCGAGGCGGGTACGCTCACCGTTTCCTACGGGCTGCTGGAAAAAAAGAAGCACACTTTCCAGGAATCGCGCGTACAGGCGGTGCTGATTAAAGAAGGGCTGGTGCGGCAGCTTCTCGGACGGGCGCAAATCGAGCTGCGGGTCGTTTCTTCATCCAAAGGAGAAAAAATCATGCTCATGCCGCTGGTGTCCGCCAAACGGATTCCGCAGCTTCTGCCGCAGCTGCTCCCGCGTTTTAGCCTGCCGGATATCGAGAGCCGTCCGCCGGCTAGAGCGCTGCTGTACTACAGCCGCACCGACGGTGTCGTAGTGGCCGTACTTGCGGCAGCCGCCGTCTATTTCTGGGGGCCGTTCGCCCTCTGGGGACTGCTGCTGCTTCCGCTGGATTTCCTGTGGTCTTACTCCCGTTTCAGAAGCTCGGGAATGACTCTGCAGGGAAACCAGCTTACCGTTCGCGGCCGGATGATCGCAAGGTCGACTTGGCTCGTGCGGCGCCCGCAAATATTGAGCTTGCGGATGAAAGGCACCCGCACTCAGCGGCGCAAGCAGCTCCTGAGCCTCTCCGCTTCGATTATGGGAGACACGGGCTCAGCCGAATGCGAAGTCTCCTTTATCGAAGAGCGGGATGCGCAGCGGGTGTGGTCCTGGTACAGCAGAAGCGCGGATCATGCGCAGGCCAAGAACTGACTCCGCGCCAGTGCCGGAGCCGGACGACTCGGTAAAAATCAAAATGTAAAGCGTCGCTCACATCCGCCGGAATATGGAACGGATTGACCGGTTTCAGGGGATTACTCAAAAAGAGTAACCCCCTTCTTCGTTGTCCGATTCCTATCCGCTGCCGCCGATCCACCACCCAAGCGGGCCGTTTAGGTTCATCATTTCCTCGCGTCTGCCCCTGCAAGTAATGACGGCATTGGTCCTTTCCGGCACTGAAAGGAGCTCAAGATCGCCAACGGGAGGAATCTTCCGGTGCTCCGAACACGCACGCCGACTTTCTCGTTTTTCGCATCTGTTTTTTTACGTAATGGAACTTTTGTTCCCCATCCCGTAAAAAGCGCATTTCGTTATCCGCAGGTTCCTTCTTTCTCGCTTTAAGATGATTCCACCGGTATCCAGCAATTTACTTCCGGCCCTTGCCGTTTCATCCTTCCTCCGTTGCTTTAAGGAGAAGGAGCGGACAAATCCTTGATTTGGCTGACATTCCTCACATTCGAAAGGAGATAAACGATCATGAAAACCATGTATACGACTTCCGCAACTGCGCAAGGTGGACGCAAAGGACGGGTGGCTACCCCGGACGGCAAACTGGATTTACAGCTCAGTATGCCCAAAGAAATGGGCGGTGACGGTGGCGAAGGAACGAATCCCGAACAATTGTTCGCTTCCGGCTATTCGGCTTGCTTTTTGAGCGCGGTAGAACTGGTCGCTAAGAAAAAAGGCATCTCCACGGAAAACGCGAAGCTGACGGCAGAGGTTTCGATCGGCAAAAACGAGGACGGCAGCCTGCAATTGTCGGCTAAACTCCAGCTATCCGTTCCCGGGGCGGACAAATCTCAGGTTGAAAAGCTGCTTGAAGAAGCTCATCAGGTTTGCCCGTATTCCCGTGCCACACGCGGAAATATTGAGGTAGATCTTCAAGCGGTTTAATTCTTCCAATCCCTACCTGGATAAAGTGGATTGCCGCCCCGCTCATAGGCTACAATAGAAAAGACGGATATTTTCGTCCATTTTTCCGGTAGAAGGAGATCTCCTTATGAAAAACTTTACTTTCCATAATCCGACTAAGCTCATTTTCGGCAAAGGGCAGCTGCAGCAGCTTCCTAAAGAGCTTACCGCATACGGCAAAAGAGTGCTTCTCGTGTACGGCGGCGGCAGTATTAAACGCAGCGGGCTTTACGATCAGGTCGTTTCCCTGCTTAAAGAAGCCGGTGCCGAAATTTTCGAACTGGCCGGCGTAGAGCCGAACCCCCGCGTGAGTACGGTCAAGCGCGGCGCGGATCTCTGCAAGAAAGAAAAGATCGACGTGATTCTTGCCGTAGGCGGCGGCAGCGTCATCGACTGCACGAAAGCAATCGCAGCGGGCGCTAAATACGACGGCGACGTGTGGGATTTCATGACCCGCAAAGCATCCCCCGCGGATGCCTTGCCGTTCGGAACCGTCCTGACGCTGGCGGCGACCGGTTCGGAAATGAACTCCGGTTCCGTCATCACCAACTGGGAAACCCAAGAGAAATACGGCTGGGGTTCCCCGCTCGTTTTCCCGAAATTCTCCATTCTCGATCCGGTCTTCACGGCAACCGTGCCCAAAGATCAGACGGTATACGGCATGGTGGACATTATGTCGCACGTATTCGAGCAGTACTTCCATCATACGCCGAACACGCTTGTCCAAGACGGCTTTTGCGAGACCATCTTGAAATCTGTGATCGAAACGGCTCCGAAGCTGGTTAACGATCTGGAGAATTACGAATACCGGGAAACCATTCTCTACAGCGGCACGATGGCTTTGAACGGCCTTCTGGCCATGGGTGTGCAGGGAGACTGGGCAACCCACAATATCGAGCATGCGGTTTCTGCCGTTTACGATATTCCACACGGCGGAGGTCTTGCCATTCTGTTCCCGAACTGGATGACGCACGTTCTCGATGAGAACGTCGGACGGTTCAAACAGTTCGCGGTGCGTGTATTCGGCATCTCGGCCGACGGCAAATCCGACCGCGATGTCGCGCTTGAAGGCATTGAAGCGCTGCGCAGCTTCTGGAATTCGATCGGCGCGCCAAGCCGTCTGGCGGATTACGACATCGACGACAGCAAGCTCGACGTCATGGTCGACCGTGCGATGGTCTACGGTCCGTTCGGCTACTTCAAGCGTCTGGACCGCGAAGACGTGACGGCCATTTACAAGGCGTCGCTGTAACGGTCCGAAGCTGCACGGCCTGGCCCTACCCGGCAACGCTGCCGCAAGGCGCACGCCGCGTAGAGGGCCAAGCCCAAGCTCCTGCTGAACATAGAAGAAGCCTCGCTTCATTGACGATTGTCAGTGAAGCGGGGCTTCTTTGTGTCAGCAGGCTTGTCCTGCCCGGGCATGGTTCAGCGCCGGGTTTAAGCCTCCCGGCGGCCGGTCACGCCCTGCCAGGCTTCCCGCCACGCGGCGAGCTTGCGCTCCCAGCCCATCGCGTTGGCCGGACTGGAGGACGGCAGCCGGACGAAGCGGAGCCGGCTATCGGCGAGCAGGTACCCGGCATGTTTGCGGAACAGTTTCTCGGAAGCCGCGCCGTTAAACAGGACGGTGCGAAGGTTCGGATATTCCGCAAACAAGGCGTCAAAATCGTTCACGGCCGGCTCCCGGATATTCGCGTCCAGACTCCCCTCCCGCTCGCAAGAGGCGAGCACATCCCATAAAGCGATTTTGCGGCCCAGCGCAAACCGCAGCCGTTCTTCGTAGGTATCCGGCACATGGTCTTCACCGTGCAGCGAAGCCAGCAGCCTCCAGAAATCGTTACGCGGATTTCCGTAGTATTCTTGTCTTTCCAGCGAAAGCTCTCCCGGCATGGAGCCCAGAATCAGAACAGCGCTGTCCGGAGCGATGACGGGCTCGAATCCCATACATAACATAAGTACCTACTCCTCTTCTTATTTTCCCCATCCCGATGCGTAGAAGCCATGTTCGCGATGCCACTCCGCATAGAAAATATCTTTAATCTGCTTGAACCCCGACTCCTTCATCAGTTCCTTCAGCCACTCTTCGTCGCGGCCGATACGTTCCAGCTCTTTGAATTTGACTTCTCCTTCTTCAATCAGAGGAACCGGGAGTTCGACGGGCTCATCCGGCAGGTTCAAGTCTCCCCGGACGACCGTATCGTACGGCGATTTTTTCAAAATACTGAGCGAACCGTTGTTTTCGAAAATACCGTAAGCGACTTCGTGAAGGGAAAAAATCCCCTGCTCCCTCAGCAGCATAAGAAGCTGTTCCAAATCGAGACTGTTCGAGCGCATAGCTTTTACGTTCAGCTTCCCTTTCTCAATAACGACTGCCGGACTCCCTTCGAAGGCGCGGCGCAGCTTTTTATATTTCTGAGTGATTTTTTCGAAGGTCAGGGAAAGCACGGTCCAGAAGGCGAGCGCAAACAGAAGCTCAAGATATTTGACCTCCTTATCATACACGGTGTTCCCCACAAGTTCACTCAGCATAAGAGCGGAAACGAAATCGAACGGGGTGAGCTGTGAAATTTCCTTTTTGCCGAGCAGCCGGGTCATCCCCCATAAGCCGATGAATCCGGTAATCAGTTTAATGCCGATGTACATAAAATCCATATTGGAACCCCCCCCGCTTTCTGGTCTACGTTTTCTGGGCTGCGTTATATCTGTAACCTGAATACAGCCCTAAAGGCGTTCAGATAGTACTCAATAACCGGAAAAGCCTGTTTGCAAACAGGAATTCCGCGTCAGCCTGGCATGGTATATAATAGGAAGACGGAGATCACGGATAAACAAGGAAGAAATGAAGAAAGGTTTCATTAAGTGACATAATTTTTATTATGTAAACTTTATTGGATGCCAAATTTCACCCGATGATGCTGTGCTCCGATTTGCCGACGTACGATGTTTCTGGCTCGCTTGATTAAGAAAGGTATTGAGGTGCACTCCATGAATATTCAAAAACAAAAAGACCGTGAAGAACTCGATAAAAAGATTCCTTCTATGCCTTGGTATGTGGATAAATTCATCCATCACAAACTTCCGGACCTCTCCCCTTCCACTCTGCTGGAGTATGTACGGGATTATGAAACGTTCTTTTCCTGGCTCCTGGCCGAGGGACTCAGTACCGCGGAGCGGATGGCGGACATTCCACTGGAGGATTTGGAAAAACTCCATATGGAAAGCGTCGATCATTACCGGGCTTATCTGGCGACGAAGAAAGATCAAGCCAACACGAAGATTACGATTAACCGCAAAATTTCATCTTTGCGCTCTTTGTTTCACTACTTGAGTCAGATTGCGGAGGATGAGAATTATTATCCGCTGCTTAAACGGAACGTGATGGCCAAGATCGAAATCAAGCGGACGAACAAGGCCAAAGATCTGGCGGGAAAATTGGAAGGAAAGCTTCTTCAGGAGAATGAAATCTTCGAATTTATCGACTATATCCGCAGCGGGTACGAGCATGACATTGCGAACAATAAACAGGCCCTGTATGCGTATGAACTGAACAAAATCCGCGATGCCTGCATCGTAAGCCTGATTCTTCATTCGGGTCTGCGCGTGTCGGAAGTCGTTAATTTAACGCTGGACGATCTCGATATGAAAAAAAGAACCGTGTACGTCTACCGCAAAGGGAACAACGACGGTTCCTTCAAGACAAGAGTTTTCTTCCGGCAGGAGGCCGTGGACGATTTAACCTGTTACCTGCAGCTTAGAGAAACCCGGTATCATCCCCCCAAGAAGGAAAAAGCGCTTTTTCTTACGATTCCTAACGGTAAAAAGGAAGGACAGCTGATGTCCAAACGGGCCATTCAGGAAATGGTTATCAAATATGCGAAGCGCTTCGGCAAACCTTTTCTGAGCGTACATAAGCTGCGGCATTCGTTCGCGACCGACTATTATTTGCAAAACGATTTGTACAAGACACAGGAACAGCTTGGACACGCGTCATCCGATACCACGCAAATTTATGCCCACTTGACCGATAAAACGATGGAAGAAGCGATTGATAAGCGAAAAGAAGGATAGTTTTTTTATTCGTGTCGCTAATGATTAATGACATTAAACATATTCGATTTTTCATCCGACTCTATTCAAAATCGTTAAGACAGGTGCGTCAAGAATGGTAAGGAAAAACAAGTCTCTTGCAGGAAAATTAACGAGGTTAATTATAGATAGTTAACGCCATAAATGAATCTTTCTTTTCCGTCAAATTCAATTCCACTCACTCTACTCTGTCGCAAAGGATGCCGTGATCATGATGACAATAACTACTGATCTTATCTACTTCCGCTATTTAACTGAGGAGGATGCTCCCGCTCTCCTCTCTTTAATGCACAGAAACAGGGCCCATTTTGAACCCTTTACGATTACACGTCCCGACTCGTTTTATACGCTTGAAGAACAGACCGCTCGGATACGGACGTGGGACGAGAACAGATCGGCGGACAAAAGCTACAACTTTGGTCTATTTTTCAAAGAAAACGATGAGCTGATCGGTGAACTTTCCTTGTTTCACGTCGCCCGAGAACCGGCACACAAATGCATGATGGGGTACTGTCTGGATCATGCTTACCAGGGCAAAGGAATTATGTCGCAAGCGGCACGTCTTGCCCTGGACTTCGCTTTCGATGAGGCGGGGTTTCACCGGGTGGAGGCGGGGGTCATGCCTCATAATGTCGGCTCTATCCGGGTGCTGGAAAAGGCGGGGTTTCAGCGTGAAGGAATCGCCCGCAAAAACGTGAAAATCAACGGAGTCTGGCAGGATCATGTGATGTTTGCCATCCTCGAAGAAGACGAGCGGCCGCGCTCTTAACTACCGGCCGGATCACTTCCAACCTAACAAAAGACAGTTCACACGAGCTTGCATAAGCTCTCCTGAACTGTCTTTTTTTCATGCGCCTAACGGCCTTGACCGGCATATAAGCTTGGGTCCGGCTCACTGTTTCCGTTTACGCAGACCCTTTGCCGACAGGCCTTTTGCGGATTTGCGCACAGCGGGTTTCTTTTTCACCGGTTTCTTGCTCTCTTTCCTTCGTTTGCGGGGAACCGGCAGCGGATCACGCTGGGGAAGGACGGAGCCTGGCTCATGCCGGAATGTGCTTTCGGGCGGCTGCCTTCTTTCCTCTCTGATTGCCTCTTCCCTTCTGCGCTCCGCCAGAACAAGAGGCTCTTCGTAAGTACCCTGGGCCAGCTCATCCAACTCCTGCCGAGAAATCGGCTCCTTAACGGCTACGAAATAATACAAGATTTCGTCCACCACATTTAGCGTGGATTGCCGGAGCATACGCCGGTCTTCTTCATCGTAAATGGGAGACAGATACTGCGGCATATAAAAGAATTCGCAGCGCAGCAGCCTTAAATCGATCTCGGCCTTAGCCCCCTTATCCCATCCGTCCGGCACGTCGGACATATAGCCGTTTTCACGCAAAGGATCGTATACATACAACTCGTTCGTAAAAAACCGGGGCAGTTGTTCGTCAAACCGGGAACGGAACTTCGGGTTTACCGCATGATACGATGTATGAGCGTATGGAGCAAGCAGACAGATGACTGCTTTATGCCGGCAAACTCGGTAAATCTCCTTCATTACGTTCATCAGATCGGGCACATATTCCAGCGATCGGCTGGCCATGACGAAATCAACCGTAGCGGTTTCTAAAGGGATACCCTCGTTTAAATCGCACTGGAGATCAACACCGGGGAGCGGCTCCTTGTCGATGCCGACAAAACCGGGATGTTTGCGCAGGCCGCATCCCAAATCGATTTTCATACCCATCGCTCCCTATCCCTTTACCGGATACTATTACCGTATGGAAGAAGAGGAAGTTTAGCATGGGTCAAGCGCCAATCTCGCGGAAATTGTGCGAATCGGCTTGCCTGTGTCTGGAGGTATCGGGATCTTCAGGTTCCAGAATAAGCGTCACTTCAAGCGTAGCCACATTTTTCCCCGTATAGATCGGTTCCAAAAGCTCGGGAATACCGAAATTTTTGGTTTCCAGGCCGCTGCACCTTGCTTTTAGCTCCATCCGGCCGCCGGTATGCGTGATCTCCCCTTTAAACCGGATCGGTTGGGTCATATTCCGAACGGTCATTTCGCCCTCGATCGTCAGCGGATGAGGTTCCCCTTCCAGCAGCGGTCTTTCGAACCCGCGCACTTTAACGATCCGGAACGAGGCTTCCGGGTAAGCTTTTACGTTAAAAAAATACCAGTCCCGCAGTTTGGCGTTCCAGGCAGGATCTTCCGAATAAAGAGAGGTCATGTCGGCGGCAACCGTCCCGACTACGGGTTCCGTCTCTTCCTTGTTGATGGTTAACAGCCCCGAAAGCTTCGGAAACGTCAAATCCAGCGATTCGTGAGGAGATAGGACCGAAACCGCCGCCGAAGACCCCGCAGTCACTTTCCACGTTTTTGCCAATTGGAGCGGCCCCAGCTTATCCCCTCTTTGTATTTCTTTCTCCTGGACCCATAAAGTATCTCTGGCTATTGCGATATATCCCGTCAGACTCCCCAAAATCAGAACAGCTCCAAGCGTACCGAACCACCAATAGCGACTTCGATTCATTCGTAAGCAGTGCCCCCTTTTTGGCATAACCGGATAACTTTCTATTGTTTACATAATATTTATTAGGTAAACTATTACGCTTGTCTGATAAGCGCTTTCAATTCCTCTCCTAAAAGCCACCGTTATAGGAAATTTGTCCTAGATAACTAATTCGTCACAAAAATTCATATTCCTCTCCTTATTTTTCTGGGTATACGGAATTATTCAAATTTTAAGTCAATTTTTACATTCTCCAGGATTCGAGTACAATAATGGAGCAACCACTCCCTTTAAGAAGGTGTTAGCTTGAAAACTCATCTCTTGATTGCCGATGACGATGCGCATATCCGCGAGCTTCTGCAATTTATTTTCAAAAAGGAAAATTATCTCGTATCCGAGGCCGCCAATGGCGAAGAAGCCGCCGCGCTGCTGGAACGGGAACAAATTCATCTCGCGGTTATCGACGTTATGATGCCGGGTAAAAACGGACTGGAGCTTTGCGAAGAAATCCGCAGCTATTACGACATCCCGGTTATTTTGCTTACAGCCAAAGGTGAACTTGAGGACAAAGAAAAAGGCTATTTATCCGGAACGGACGATTATCTCGTAAAACCGTTCGAGCCTAAAGAACTACTTTTCCGAGTGAAAGCTCTGCTCCGGAGGTATCAACTCGTTTCCTCGGATGTTATCACACTAAACCGGACCGTTATAGACCGCAAGAGTTATGAAATACATATGAACGGAGAGACCTATGTCATTCCGCTCAAAGAATTTGAACTGCTCGCTCAACTGGCCAGCCAGCCGGGACGCATTTTTACGAGGGAACAGCTTCTGAAACTCGTTTGGGGAGCCGACTATGAAGGAGGAAGCCGGACAATCGATGTGCATATCAAGCGACTTCGGGAACGTTTTCACGACAAAACGAGCGACTTCGTGCTGACAACGGTACGCGGCCTCGGCTACAAATTAGAGGTATGCTCCACATGAAGACCTTATATGTACGGATCGTCGTCACTTTCCTTTTGATCGCCGTGATCAGCAGCGCGGCCGCACTTCTCTTATCAAACAGCTACTACTCCGCCAAGCTTCGGGACTATAACGAACAGAAGATTATGAGAATTTCTCAGGAAATTCGGGGCCTGTACGAGGAATTTCCGGGACTTGCGCTGGGCGAGTATTTGACCCGCATCGCCAATATGGGGTTTCAGGTTTATGCGGTAGACGACAGCCTGCGGGGAACTTTTTACGGGTCGCCTTTTAAACATAAGGAGATCGAACGGGACACGATTGTCCGGGTGCTAAACGGCGAAACTTACCACGGAGTTATGGAAGAACGCCACCTGCTCCTCGTCACGGGTTTTTTCGAGAACAGTATCCGCAACAGTATCGGTCTTCCGGTTCGAAGCGACGGCAAAACCATCGCCTTGTTCATTCGTCCCGACATGGAGCAGCAGATCGGAGAAGTCCGGATTCTAATGGCGCTTTTGCTCGGCTTCACGTTCCTGCTCAGTCTGGTGCTGATTGTTATTTCTACCCGCTTTATCGTTAAGCCCGTACAGAAATTGACGGAAGCCACGAACAAAATCGTAGGCGGAGACTACAACATCCGCATGGACGTTACACGACGCGACGAAATCGGCAACTTGGCCCGGCATTTTACGCAAATGGCGCAGTCGCTGGAAAAACTCGATCAGATGCGGCAGGAGTTTGTCGCCAATGTCTCGCATGAAATCCAGTCTCCTCTCACGACGATTCAAGGTTTTGCCCAGAGCATGCTGGAAAAAGGCGCTTCACCCGAGGAAGAACAAAGGTACCTCCGGATTATTGAAGAAGAAAGCCGCCGGTTGTCGTCCCTCAGCAAAGAGCTTCTGACGCTCGCCGCCTTGGACAAAGAGACGAGTGTCCTCAAACCTTCCTCCTTCCGGCTGGACGAGCAGATCCGCCAAATTTTCATTACGACGGAATGGCAGTGGACGGAGAAGGAGCTTCAGCTTCAGCTCGATCTCCCGGAAATGGTCATTCGCGCGGACTCGCAGCTTTTGCATCAGGTGTGGTTGAATCTCATTGCCAACAGCATCAAATTTACCCGGCCGGGAGATACGATCTCCGTTCAAATCCGGCAAGAACAACAAGAAATCCTCGTCTCAATCGGTGATACCGGTCCGGGTATCCCTCCCGAAGATCTCCCTCATATTTTTGACCGCTTCTACAAAGGGGATAAATCCCGCAACCGCTCCCGCTCCGGCAGCGGCCTCGGACTGTCCATCGCTCATAAAATCGTCGCCTTGCACCGGGGCAGCATCGAAGCCAAGAGCCTTCCGGGAGAAGGAACCGTATTTCAGATCTGGCTTCCAAAGCTGTAATCTTCCGTTCATCGTCCGTTCATAATCCTGTCCTACAATTCATTTGAGAATAAGGACAGGAGGTTATGAGCATCAAAAACAACCCGTGGAACAAACTCGCGCGCGCCATAAGCTCCCCCAGAGGAGCTAAAATCGTCGCCGCCGTATGGATAATCGCGATCGTGGCACTCTCCCTGGCTGCCCCGGGATCGAAACAGGTTGCCGTAAGCAGCGGAGAAGGCAGCGCCTTTAGTCAAACGCCTTCGGAAGCAGCTCAAAAAATAATGGACGAGCGGTTTCCATCCGAGGATGGCTTGACGGCTCTGCTCGTTTTTCACGGCAAAAATCCGATTACGGCGGAAGAACGAGCCAAGATCGCCGGTATCAGCGAATGGCTGGCCTCCGCAGGCAAACCGCCGCAGATTGCCGGTGCGCTCCCTTTTCACACGCTGCCCAAAGCAGTCCAGGACAAGATGTTTTCCGATGACGGAACGACAATCCTGCTAAACGCCGCTTTCCACAAGGATTTGGAATCCGGACAGCTCTACGAAGGGCTGCAGCAAATCCGTACGCACGTCGAACAGACGGGAATAGGTTCGCTCGATTTCAAAATCACGGGCCCGGCCGGCATCGCGGCGGACACCACTTCCCTCTTCAAGAACGCCGACTTCGTCCTCATGTTCGCTACCGTCGGCTTGATTCTGGTGATTCTCATGATCATTTACCGGTCACCGCTTCTCGCCGTTATCCCTCTCGTCATTTCCGGTATCGTCTACATGGTCGTGGACCGGATACTCGGCCTTGCCGGGAAATACGGCTGGTTTCTCATCGACAAGCAGGCGCTGTCCATCATGATGATTCTGCTCTTCGCCGTGCTGACCGATTACTGCTTGTTCGTACTAGCCCGCTACAGAGAAGAACTCCAGACGTCCCCGGACAAATACGAAGCCATGCGGCATGCCCTAAGCCGGGTGGCTGAGCCGATCCTCTTCAGCGGCGGGACGGTCCTTATCGCCATGCTTACGTTGTTTACGGCGGTTTTCAAACCGTACCATCATTTTGCGCCCGTTTTCTCGGCAGCTATGGCCGTTATTATACTCGGCGGCCTTACGCTTATCCCCGCTGTCTTTGCCCTGCTGGGCCGGAAAGCGTTCTGGCCTTTTGTGCCGAAGCTTTCGAAAGCTTCAGCGGGTAAGACAAGGGGGTTTTGGGCTTCGATGGGCGGATTCGTCACGCGCAAGCCCGGTTTGACGGCCGGTGTCCTGCTCATTGCCCTGCTAGCGTCTTCGCTTAGCGTTACTTCGATGAAGTATTCGTTTAATCTCTTGAAATCTTTTCCGGACAGCACTTCATCCCGCCAAGGCTTCGAAATTCTTGAAACCAAATTCCCGCCGGGACAGCTCGCTCCGGTATCGGTTCTTTTAACTTCGGAGAAAAGATTGCCGCTTGACGCCGCCTTTTACGAGAAGGTCGCCGCCCTGACCGGCCTCTTAAAAAATCAGCCGGGCATAAACGCCGTCTCGCCGGAAATGATGCCCGCTTCACCCGCAAGCGGTTCGCAGCTTCCGAAAAATGTGTTATCCGCGGACGGAACCGCCTTTAAGCTGCAGTTGACGCTGGAGAGCAATCCGTACGAGCCGGTATCTCTCGATCGGATCGGTCTGCTTCGCGGCAGCAGTCCGGCGCTTCTGGAGAAAAGCGGACTGAGTCCGTCCGAATTTACCCTGCACTACGCGGGACAAACGGCGGAGCAGCTCGATGTCAGGAACATGAACAAGCGGGATACGATTCTTCTTTTCTCTCTGATCACGCTATTTATTACGATCATGCTGCTCATTCAGACCCGATCGCTTAAACACGCACTGACCATGATCGCAACGATGCTGCTGTCCTACACGGCTACACTCGGCCTCGGCTGGATGATCTTTCATTTCGTGCTGGGTTATGATTCCATCAGCTATCGTTTGCCTGTGTACACCTTCGTATTTCTCATCGCCCTGGGCGTCGATTACAACATTATGCTCGTATCGCGCATCAAAGAAGAGGCATCGAGGTTCCCTTGGAAAGAAGCCGTAAGCCGCGGCGTCGCTCTGACGGGAGGAGTTATCTCATCCGCCGGGCTCATTCTTGCCGCCACCTTCACGGTGCTCATAACTCAGCCGCTGCAGGAACTCTTTCTGTTCGGCTTGACGATGGCCCTCGGCATTCTTCTCGATACGTTCCTGGTCCGGGGCATGCTGCTTCCCGCTCTGCTCGTGTATACCGGCAATCACAAGAACAGCGGGATAACCCGCGAAGCCGGGACAGACTTCACTGCGTCCCGCTAACAAAACTAATGTCAGGAGGAGTTTTTGACATGTTCGGATTAATGATATTTCTTCATATATCGGGTTTACTCGGTTGGCTGGGTGCTCTGCTCGGTATTCTTGTCACCATGCTTTTGCTGAGAAAACAGCTGGGTACGCCCGATGCAAACAGTCTGGCCGGAAAAACGATCCGTGTATTCGGACGAATCGCACATCCCAGCTCGATTCTCGTTCTCCTCAGCGGAGTGTATCTTATTCTGCAAATGGGAATCGGAACCGAGAAGCCGCTCTGGCTTCAAGTGATGGAAAAAGGCGGAGGCACGATCATTCTGCTCGCGGTCATTTTTACAGCCGTACTGGGCAGCAAAATGAACAAACGGTTGAACTCGGCGGGCGGGAATTCCGTCCGCTTAATCGGCTACCTCAGCACGGTAGGAGTCTTCATGTTTCTGATCGTTTCGGTCGTACTTGTCGTCAGCTTGAAACTGTAAGCCGAGATTGCTCGTGACAAACAAAAAAAACGCCGTTAATGGCGTTTTTTTGTTTGTTTTCTTAATTAGATCCGCCGGCCGGAACCAGCTTCTGTTTGTTTTTGTTGCTCCAGGAGGTCGAAATGATGAAAGAAATGACCAGGATCACCGCACCGAACATATACGGGAGGTTAATTTGTACGTCGAACAGGATACCCGCGATGGCTGGCCCGAAAATATTTCCGAGGCTCATGTACGCATTGTTCATCCCCGCGACGAAACCTTGCTCATCTCCCGCCATTTTGGACAAGAGTGTATTGATTGCGGGCCGCATGATGGAAGTCAAGGTAAAGAACAACATCGTGATCACTAGAATATACCAGAAGTTGCCCGAGAGGAGCATCAGAATCAGACATACCGCCGACAGGATAAAGGTCAAGTTAATGAGCTTCTTCTCTCCGAAGCGGCGAATCAGCTTATCGATCAGCATCGCCTGAATGACGGCGCCGATCAACGCTCCGACGGTAATCAGAATCGAAATATCCTTCGCTGTGTAACCGTATTTGTTATCCACGAACAGCGGGAATACCGCTTCAAAGTTAGCCAGACCGAAGGTCAGGGCGAACACAAGCAGCAGCAGGATGAAATACGGAGCTTTGAACGACTGTCCCAGTTGGATAAAAATGCTTTCCTTCTTCACCTGAGACGAACGGTTAGCGGCAAGCTCTTCTTTGGTGAGCGATTCCGGCAGAACAAGCAGGGAACCGATCATAGCCAAAGCGCCGACCGCGGACGACACGTAGAACGGAGCCCGCAAGCCGAGTTCCGCCAGAAACCCGCCGATGCCGGGTCCGATAACGAAACCGAGCGACATGGCCGCACCGAGCATCCCCATTCCTTTACCGCGTTTCTCGTCGGTCGTAATGTCCGCGATGTAAGCCATCATAGATGGAATCATGGCAGCCGCACCGATCCCGCCGATGAGACGGGAAGCATACAGCATCCAGACTTCGGAAGCCATGGCGAAAAGCAGATTAGAAACCGTGAACAGCGCCAAACCGGACACGATCATAATTCTGCGGCCGTATTTATCCGACCACTCTCCCCCGATCGGAGAGAAAATAAACTGAGTAAGGCCGAAGGCCGCGACGAGGTAGCCCGCTGTTTTGCCTCCGAGACCAAACTCTTTTAAAAATTCAGGCAGGACCGGAATAATAAGTCCGATACCGAGCATCGCGATAAACATATTGATCATCAAGATGACCAACGGCGAGCGGCGGTTTTTCATTGTGCTCATTTGGATTCTCCCTTCAGCTATCCTTGTGTAAGGGTAACTGCTTCTTTTTGTATTACAGAAGTATAGCGCACAGATTAACTTTTAGTCAATTTGTAATGTTGTAAAGTTTTTTTATAAATTAACTTTCCCGGACAGGCTTGACTTTGAATCAATCTCATTTCTATGATAAGGTTGGTATTTAATGCTTAACCGAGGTGAAAAGATTGCCGAGAAATCCAGAACGAGACCAGGAAATCCGTAAAGAACGCTGTGACCAGATCCTATCCGCTGCTGTCGCGCTCTTTGCCAAAAACGGGCTCAGCTCCACGAAGATTTCGGATATCGCCCAAAAAGCCCATATGAGCCACGGCCTTATTTATAACTATTTTCAGTCCAAAGAAGAAATTTATATTTCAATCGTAGAGAAAAATTTGTGCATCCTGACGGCCCTGTTCGAACAGGCGCATAGGTTGCCCGATGCTTCTTCCTACGAGAAGCTGACTTGGCTGCTGGATCAAGTCTACTGCGAAAGATGGGATGACGCCGTGTTCTACCAGGTCGTCGCCGATCAGATTCTTACTTCGGATTCCGTGTCGGATCAGTTGAAAACTTCCGTACGTACGAGCATCGGCGATAATTTGAAACTGCTCACCCGTATTTTCCGGGAAGGTCAGGAGAAAGGTGAATTAATCCAAGGAGATCCGCGAGAGCTGGCCTTTTATTTCATGAATATGATTCAGGCCGTACTGCTTGCGGAGACAAGAGGGATTTATTTCACGGGCACTCCCCTGCACCGCAATCTGCTCCAGTTATTTTTGCCGAAAGCATGAAAGTCGGGATGAGTGACAGCCGGTCGGTCCTTTCAAGGAAGGCCGGCTTTTTGCAACCCCTGCAAAACGGTGCACGAATTGTCGGATGCGAAAAATCGGATCCTGCTATTGTTAAGTTGAAAGGAGGTCATGCGTATGAATGGGCTGGAAAAGATGAACAGCGCCCTTGCTTACATCGAAGCAAATCTTACGAATGACATTGATTTCAAAGAAGTCGCCAGACTCGCGGTATGCTCGGAGTATCATTTCAAACGGATGTTTTCAACCCTTGCGGGTGTCACGCTCTCGGAGTATATCCGCCGCAGACGTCTTACGCTTGCAGCCTTCGAGCTGGCCGGCACGGACCTCAGGCTGCTGGATGTGGCCGTTAAGTACGGCTACAGCTCTTCGGATTCTTTTGCGAGGGCATTTCTTAGTCTACATGGGATTAATCCGTCCGAAGCACGTACTCGCGGACATTCATTGAAAGCTTACCCGCGCATGACCTTCCAATTAACGATACAAGGAGGAAATGAAATGAATTATCGTTTGGTAGAGAAGGATGCATTCCGGATCGTCGGGTTAAAAAAGAGAGTGCCCCTGATCTATAATGGGGTTAACCCGGAGGTGGCCGCTATGTGGCAAAGTTTGAATATGGAAACGATCACACTGCTGAAATCATTGTCAAACGTGGAGCCTTCCGGGCTGATCAGCGCATCCGTGAACTTCTCGGAAGGACGTTTGGAGCACGGGGAACTTGATCATTATATCGGCGCGGCAACTACTGCGGACTGCCCGGATCACTTGGCTCAGTTGGAAGTTAAAGCTTCCACCTGGGCGGTATTCGAAGCGGTCGGACCTTTCCCCCAGACACTTCAAAATATTTGGGGCCGTATTTATGCCGAGTGGTTTCCATCGTCCGGTTATGAAAGTACGGAGGGACCGGAGCTGCTATGGAACGAAAGCAAAGACACCAGTTCCCCGACCTACAGAAGCGAAATATGGATCCCAGTGAAGGAAAAGTAAGTTTAATTCGATACGAGAATCGATATAATTGCCCGGCTATACCAGAGTAAAATGGCGATCGCTTCCGGTTTTATACCGTAGAGCGATCGCCATTTTGTCAGATAAACCGTTCTTTTATAGCATGGACAGCACGGCTTTGGGTACTTTACATACGACGGTGTAGGCGGGGTTGAACACATTGGCTACCTCGTATTCCACTGTTTGGCCCAGGAGCAGGCTTGCTTCCGAGGCAGTCAGGCCATAGTCTTTCGTCAGCATAGCCAGCATTTCCGTCGTTGCATGCTGAAGCGCTTGATCAAGCGGCCTCGCGTTGCCGATGCAAAACCAGTGCGTGTCCGATTCGCCTCGCGGCCAGCCGATCGTTTTCCCCTTCCATACCTGAACAGTGAAATGGACGTCGAGCGAAATTTCCACACCGGTGCCCACAATTTCCCCGCAGCCTTGAGCAGCATGCCCGTCCCCCCAGATAGAAGAGCGCCCCCTCCGCAAAAACCGGAAAATAGACGGTAACACCGGCTACAAGACCTTTATTGTCCATATTCCCGCCGTATTCCCCGCTCGTTGCCGTTGAAATCACCTGATCTTTCGGAGGGGCAACGCCAAAGCAGCCCAGAAACGGGCGCGCTTCCAGCTTCAATCCGGCCAAACCGGACGTCGGCTTTTCCAAAACAACCGAACCTTGCTCAGCGTCCACAGACCAACGCACAATGTCGATCGGCGGCAAAGCTGCGGCAGCTATCGGATCGACGACGTTCGGCGCCAGTATATTGCACGTCCAGCCCCAATCCCGGCTCGGCACCATCGACTCAAGCCGTACGGCAAGCGTATCGCCTGGCTGCGCCCCTTCCACATAGAAGGGTCCCGTCATCGGATTGCCGCGCCCGGCCACGCTTTCCCCTCTGTAGTCCCAGCCTCTGGCGTCTACTGTGGATGTCATGACGGAATCGCCATCGGCAATTTTGAGTACGGGCTCGTGCGCCCCCATGGTGCTATGGTAATGCTTGGGTTGAAAGTGGTGTACAGCCATCGTTTCGCCTCCTTGAGATCGAGGAATTTTCCTTGGCTTTCACATTGCTTCAGAGCATCGGTAATTTCGGTATTTTCAGTATAAGCGCAACCGTTAACAGCGTGCAATCGTTGAAGGCGAAGGCGAACCCAATCGTGATGGACATTTGCGAAGATCGGCTTTGGATCAAACTTTCATGTAAGGAACATTCGTTCAATTTTACTGCCCGTTTTTTTTCTCGAACAACTCCAATCTCCAGTCCGTATTGGTGTATCGCTTCCCGATGACTGTCCTAACAAGTGTCAATTTATCCGGGATCGGATTTAGAGCCGGAAAACGAAATTCGAATGGTTTTGTTTGCACGCCGCCTTCCATAACCATTTTCCCATCTTTCCACGTATTTCCGCCAATACTCATACCTCCTCTAGGCTGGGAAATGAATTCACTGTTGTCAAGTGTTCTTAATGCCCATTTATCGAAGCCGAATTCATTCCACAATTCCCCAGTTATTTGAAGACTGCTTTCAGGTGCATCTCCATTAGTATCTGGAGGATTTTCAACTGTAAAATCTTTCAACTCTAGCTGATCTTTCTGCCATTCGAGCTTGATCGGTTTTTCTTTAAGCTTCAGGGGGTTAAACTCAACAGAAGTTCCATCGATTTCCGCAATGGAATATCCGTCTAAAATAAACATATATGGCGAATCTGTTGGCAAATACTTAAAAGTATAGCTCCAATGCATCAAACCAGGAATGTTACCCGCTATTTTTGAACTTGTCATTACACTATCCGTTCTTGGCATTTTCCTCGAGTTGACACTGTGAATTTCATTTCCTTCAAGATCTTCAAAATGAAATGCCAGCTTCTGCTCCTTCCAGAGCTCTTCAGGCGATCGCTTTAATGCTTCTTCACTAAGCTGTGTGTCAAATTCCAGACGAACTCCCTGCACCATTCGCGTCAATCTTTTTAAATGAACAGTTAACCCATCGGGGCTTGTGTATTCCCCTTGCAGTGGAATGATATGTGTCAGTTTATTGGCTTCTTTTAAATCAACATCAAATTTAAAATCCCAATTTCCAGGTACAGTGGGTATATGGGTTCCTGATTTTCCGAGTTCTTGTATTTTCCCTTCAATTGTAAGACGATCCGTTTTTATGGGCTCGGAAAAAAAAGCTATCATGTAATAAAAATCTGCCGTTGATCCATAATCGTACATTTCGCCTACTTTATTTCCTTTTTCATCTTTAATAAAAATGTAATTTTTATCATCAAAGGTGATGTTATTCCTGTCATGTTTTCCATCCGGTCCAAATAGTTGGAGTGCTACTACGACTCTAGTGGAATCTGCGACAGCTTCATCGATTTTCAGTATGTATCCTTTGTCTGTCACTTTAATATTAGGATGTTGCACCAATCCAAGTTCTTGCGCTTTCAGCAAACCGATATCCGCGTTGTTCCCGGCAAAAAAGGAGCGAACCATGTCTGCAAGTGTGGGGACTGAAAAAAAAGTTGCCGTACTGATAAACACTATAAGCACTGCTATAACGGCTGCAAGCTTCCAGCGTTTTTGGAATCGTCTTGCTTGGTGCAACTTAGTTTCATTCGCGGTTACGATTGAATCTTTGAAAATTTCTACTTCAGAACTGATCGATTGCATTACTCCTTCAGTAAAAGAAGCAGGAAGCATATCCGGATAAAGCAACTGCATCAAGTTTTCTTGTTCTTCCATCCACTCAGCATAAGTGTTCCGGCAAAATTCACAACCAGCTAAATGATGCTTCATTTCCGTTGAACTAAAGTCAGTACCGTTTAAACTTTTTTGTTCAAAGTCTTCTGGCTTCCAACATTTCATCATCAATCACCTCCCCAAGTATCATTTTTTTTAATTTCAGTCTTGCCCGGTACAGATCATTCTGGACCTTGCTTACATGGCAGCCCATGATCTCGCTTATCTCAGCGTAATTAAGATCGTTCGTATATCTAAGCAGCAGGACAAGCCGGTAATTGACCGGGAGCTTCGAAATTCTATACTGCATCTCTTTCTGCTTTTCCGAAAGCAATAAAATCTCTTCAGGCCCTTTTTCTGGAGTCTGATCCTGTTCTGCCAGCAGCTCCGTCGGAATCTTTTTCCGCTTTTTCGAATCCTTGAATATGTTTGCGGCAATTGTGTATAACCAGGCCGCAAAGCTTTTGTCCGGATCGTGCTGGTCGAGTTTCCGGTAAGCCTTAATGAAGGCATCTTGTGTCAAGTCTTGAGCATCCTGAGGTTCGGCACCCATCCCACGCAGCAACATGTATACTTTGTTTTTGTACCTGTCGACCAAGTAAGCAAAATCGTTTTTATTTCCTCTCAACACACCTTCGATATACAGCTTCTCGATTCTGCATAAATCTTCGCCTGCTTCCACTACCTGCCCCCCCCCTTATCTTTCCATACTCTATTGACGGTCGCTTATGCTCCAATCTCTCACAGAGTTTAGCGAAAGATCCTTACGAGTCGAAAATAATTTTTGTTAAAAAAAGAGCCCCGTTTAGCTACGGGGCTCTTTCATGTCCAGTTTAGCATAAAAGCTTATGGACGGGATAAGTTCGGATTAGATCTTCATGACGCCGCCGGTGCTGGCGTTCGTAACAAGCTTGGAATAGCGGGCCAGGTAGCCGGTTTTCACCTTCGGTTCGAACCCTTTCCAGCCTTTGCGGCGCTCTTCCATTTCTTCGTCGCTGATTTTCAGCTCGATTTTGCGCTCGATCAGATCCAGCTCGATGATGTCGCCGTCCTGGACGAAAGCGATCGGTCCGCCTTCGGCCGCTTCCGGCGAAATGTGGCCAATGCTGATTCCCCGGGATGCGCCGGAGAAACGGCCGTCCGTGATCAGGCCGACTTTGGCGCCGAGGCCCATGCCGACGATCTGGGAAGTCGGAGCGAGCATTTCCGGCATGCCGGGGCCGCCTTTAGGGCCTTCGTAGCGGATGACCACCACGTGGCCTTCTTTGACTTTGCCGTTGGCGATGCCGTACAGCGCATCGTCCTGGGAGTCAAAGCAGATAGCCGGTCCGACATGGCGTCCGCCTACGGAAGGGTCTACCGCGCCGACCTTGATGATGCTGCCGTTCGGAGCCAGGTTACCGAACAAGACGGCCAGGCCGCCACGCTCGGAATGCGGGTTATCCAGCGTGTGGATAACCTCCTTGTTCAAAATCTCCGCGCCGGCCACGTTCTCGGCAAGCGTCTTGCCGGTTACGGTGATGCAGTCGCCGTGGATAGCGTCCGGCTTCTTGAGAAGCTCGTTGATAACCGCGCTTACGCCGCCGGCTTCGTGGATATCCTCGATGTGCCAGTCCGATGCCGGAGCGACTTTGGACAGATGCGGCACACGGTTCGCCACTTCGTTGATGCGCTCGATCGGGTATTCGAATCCCGCTTCATGAGCGAGAGCAAGTGTATGAAGAACGGTATTCGTAGATCCGCCCATTGCCATATCCAGCGCGAACGCGTTGTCGATGGCTTCTTTCGTGACAATGTCGCGCGGCTTCAGATCGAGCTTGATCAGCTCCATAAGCTGTTTCGCGGATTGTTTCACGAACTCTCTGCGTTCCGGAGATACCGCGAGAATCGTGCCGTTGCCCGGCATAGCCAGACCAAGCGCTTCACACAGGCAGTTCATGGAGTTCGCCGTAAACATGCCGGAACAGGAACCGCAGGTCGGACAGCCGTATTGTTCAAGCTCAAGCAGAGCTTTATCGTCGATTTTACCGACCTGGTAAGCACCGACGCCTTCGAATACGGAAGTCAGGGAGATCGAACGGCCTTTGCTGTCTTTACCCGCTTTCATCGGGCCGCCGCTTACGAATACGGTCGGAATGTTGACGCGAAGGGCGCCCATCATCATGCCCGGAGTGATTTTGTCACAGTTCGGGATACATACCATACCGTCGAACCAGTGTGCGGAAACGACCGTCTCCAGAGAGTCCGCGATAATTTCGCGGCTCGGAAGGGAGTAACGCATGCCGATGTGGCCCATGGCGATGCCGTCGTCCACGCCGATCGTGTTGAATTCAAATGGCACGCCGCCCGCTTCGCGGATCGCGTCTTTCACGATTTTACCGAATTCTTGCAGATGAACGTGACCCGGTACGATATCAATATAAGAGTTGCACACCGCGATAAACGGTTTGCCGAAATCCTCTTCCTTGACTCCGGCCGCGCGCAGCAGGCTGCGGTGCGGCGCCCGGTCGAACCCCTTCTTGATCATATCGCTTCTCATGCCTTGTTTAGCCATCTATGATTCCTCCCGCTTCTATCAAGTGCGTTGCCGTTTTACTGCATTAAAAGGAATTGTATCACGGATAATCCTTTTTTGCCTATCTTTTTTGCAAAGCAATGTCGAAAAATATCAATCGAAAATTTTCGAGCGCTCCATGGAGGAGAGTTTACGGCCCGGGATGTCCAGGACGATCTTCCCTCCGGCGAGGCCCCAGATGCGGCTGGCATACCGCTCCGCGAACTCCACGTTGTGCAGGGAGCAGACGACCGTTACCTTCTCCCGCTTGCACAGCTCGCGTAAATCTTTCAGCACGCTGTTGGCGGCTTCGGGATCAAGACCGGATACCGGCTCGTCCGCAATGACGATTTTCGCTCCCTGTACGAGCGCCCGCGCGATCGAAACTCTCTGCCGCTCTCCCCCGCTCAAATCCTCGACCTTCTTCTCGGCTTTATCGAGCAGGCCGACTTTCTCCAGGTAGTCCATGGCAAGCACATGCTCGTCCCGGGCATTCGTGCCGGTTAATACGCGCATGACGGACTTTTCGTAGAACCGCCCTTTCAGCACGTTCTTGACGGCCGTCTGCTTCCGGTCCAGTGCCGGGCTTTCTTCGATAAACGCCCAATCCCGCTTCAGCTTGAATTTCTCGGCGATCCCGAGCGACGTAATATCCCTGTCGTTATAAATGAACTGGCCGTCGTCCCATTTTTCTTTCAAAGCGATGCACTTCAGCAGGGTCGTTTTTCCGCTCCCGCTTGCGCCGACAAGCCCGATCAGCTCGCCTTCGTCGATTTGTAGCGATATTTTGGAAAGGATCTCCTGTCCCGTGGTCAGCTTCTTGGTCAAATTGCGTATCGTCAACATCAGCCGTATGCTCCCTCGTCTCCGTTAGGTGCACACGCTTACAACCGCGTGCGTCAGCCTTTGCTAGTTTCACCTATTATAGCAAAAACACGGTCGATGAGGAATCGTTTCGTCAGGCGGACGTACGAAACCCTCCCGCCGGTGTCCGAAAGATGACATCCGCAGGAGGGTCCGCAGCTACCGCTTATGAAAATTTAGCTTTCCGGATTAACCGGCCGGATCGCCGGAATGTCACGAGAGCCGTACTCCTTCTTTTACTTTTTCAAACTTGCGTTAAGCTGATCGCATTCGGCGGCGGTCACGTTCTGGCCGCATACCGCAATTTGATCCTTCGGCTTGCCGTCCGAAACATCGCTGACCAGCTTATTGCCGAGAATATGGTTCAGCGCGTTGAGGTTGTAGCCGTTATCCTGCTCAAGCTGCCATCCGAAAATACCGGCAAGCCCGTTATCCTTGGCATATTGCGTCTTAAGCGCGACGGTGCGCGGCGTTTCTACGGTGATGAACGAGCCGATCGGATTCACGAGGTAATCGGCATTGGCCGCTTTATCGGTATAAAGCTTATAGCCGTTCTTAGGCTTCAGATCTTTATCCAGGTAATTCTGATAAAGGTCGTAACCTTCGACGACTCCGGCTTCCCAAGAGCCTACGCCGGCGATGCCGAGAATCAGGCTTTTGGCTTTCCAGGCCGGGTCCCCGAACGTCGATTTACCGATCAGACCGTTCGTGTATTCCGTAATGTCTCCGTTTTTCATCGCTTTGGAGCGGTGATAGTTGGCGATGCCGATCATGATTTTATTGGCCGGAACGCCGTATCCTTTAAGCAGCTTGACGGTTGTATCCAGGGAAAGATCCACATGCTTGCCCGTTGCGGGGTCCTTGGCATTCGGGTTGGGATACAGCGGCGTGTGATGGCCAAGCTCGCGTTCCCAAGCGCCGCTCAAGTCATAGGTCATCGCATAAAGACGGTTGAGGTATTTGCTCGCTTCGGCCCAGTCGATCTTGGCCAGTTTTTCTTCCGTAGCCGGAATCGCGCTCGACAAGCGGTATTCCTTGCCGGTTTTCTTGGTGAGCCAGTCGAGGCCGGCCCGCAGTTCTTTCAGAAGCTTGATGTAGTTCTCGGGATCGTCCTTGCGTGCCATCCCTATGACGGCACCGTCGGAAGCGGGATATTCCCAGTCGATGTCGACGCCGTCAAAGCCGAACTGTTCCAGGAAACGGACGACGGAATCGACGAACGCTTTGCGGCGGGTCGTGTCGGAAGCCATCCACGGGAAGCCTTCGCTCAGCGTCCAGCCGCCTACGGAGAGATCCAGCTTCAGGTTCGGGTTCGTTTTGCGGAGCTGGTAGAGGGCGCCGAAGACGCCTGCGACATCGTTCGGATCGAGATCGTACATGCTCTCGGTTCCCGTGATTTTGCCACCCGTCTGACCGGGAAGGGTCCGCAAGAAAGCGGCTTCAAAATCCGCGATAGCCATCGCTCCGTCAGGCAGGTTGCTCTGCTTGCACGTCCGGTTGACCGATGCCGGGGCCGTGGTCGGGAAGCCCGGGTCCTGCGTGTTCTGGGCAGCCGGGAAGCAGACTCCCGCGAAGCCGTAGACAAGCCGGTTCACGTTCTTCACCGGAAGCTTGCTGAAATCGAACCGGCGGCCGTAGATGGCCCAGTCACCGAGGTACTCGACGACTTCCTGGCCGGCGCTCATCTCGTAGGTGTTGTGCTGCAGCGGCAGTGTGCCCGATGGAAGCTTGGCGACACGTCCGCCCGTATCGGCGTCAAAGCCGGGATGGTTGCCGCCGGGATCCGTGGCGGGATCGATGCCGCCTTTAGTGCCGCCCGTTCCCGTGCCGGAGACGGGATGTCCGGCGCTGATTGCGCCCGTCGGGTTAATTTTGCCGGCGTTGGTATTGCCGGTTCCCGGGTTCGCCGTGCCGTAATCTATGTTGTTCGGGATGGACACCGGACAAAGATCGTTGCTGATTTTGCCGGCTACTTCCCACATGTTATAAGTGGTGTCGTCCGGCGCAATGCCGTGTACGTCGGAAATGGCTCTGTAAGCCTTTCCTTTATACCCGACAATTTTGCCTTTCGCGTAAATTTTCGAAGCGCTCCAATCCGGCGCGCAGAAAGGCGTCGTCGGTTCAGGCTTGGTCGGATCGGACGAATCGAGCTTCCAGAGCGTCGGCGTCGTAGCCGGTTCCCAGCCCACAAGCGCGGTATGGGCGGCAAGGGCTTTATACGTCTTGCCGTTGTAAGACACGAGATCGCCTACTTTATAAGCGGTTCCGGCCTGCCAGGCGGGTGCTCCCGTACCTGGGCTAGGACTTGGAGTCGGGCTTGGATTGGGGCTTGGACTTGGACTAGGGTTAGGGCTAGGACTCGGATTGGGACTTGTGCTAGGGCTGGGAGTCGGTGCAGGGTCCTCCGCTTTTTTCCACAGCGAAGCTACGTTCGGGGGTTCCCAACCGTTCAAGGAAGTGTGAGGCTGCAGGCATTCATACGTAACACCGTTGTAGGATACAAGATCTTTCGCTTTGTAAGCCGTGTTCGGCGCCCATTGGGCGGCCGCTCCCGATGATGTCGAGGGATAAATGGGAAGTAAACTGAGCAATAACGTGACCAGCAGCAGCAATGGGAGTAATTTCTTACCGTACGCTTGCGTTGCGTGCATAAAATAACTCCTTTCACTATTTAAATTTTGTGCGGTCCTTGCCTTCCCTGGCAGGCGTAAAGATTCTTCGTCCCCTTTCCTGTAAATTGTATAAAAACTCCCGGAATGTAAGGAGCTTATACCGGTGTGGGCGCAGAAGCCATGATCCTATTTTTAAATATGGAAGCGTTTTCCACAAGGGGGACATTCGCATGATGGAGGGAGAATTATATCCATTTTACTGGAAAATAAAAAGAAGCCCGGAAGGCTCCTTTTAATAAAGCGAAACTACGGATCGGCTTCTGCCGCATTAGCAAGAACTTTCTATCGACTGCGGGGACTCGGCTGCCCGGTTTCCTCTTGTTTCATCACATGAATACCGGCGAGAAAAGCCGAGATCAGCAGCTTCTGGCTCTCCTCCACCGAAAGCGCGATCCCGAAACCTCCGGAACGCTCGATGGACGAAAAGCCGTGCAAAATGCTGCGAATCCCTCTTGTCGCGTGGATAGCCGCATCCCCTTCAAGTCCGTAGTAGCCGAGTACTCCGACGATCAGGCCGACAATCTCGGCTGAAATACGCTCCAGCTCGCTGTTATTACGGTCGGGTGCGCGGAGTGTGGCTTCATAAAGGCCGGGATGTCTGCGGGCAAAGGCCGCATAAGCTTCCCCGAGAGCAAAAACGGCCTCATCGCCTGCCAATCCTTCGACTGCAGCGGCCAAGTCGCTGTGAAGGATCGACAGACTATGGAGAGCAAGCTTGGCTCTCAAGGCCCCGAGTCCTTCGATATGATTGTACAAAGACGGCGAACGCACATGGAGCTTCTGTGCCAGTGAAGCCAAGGTAACGGCTTCAAAACCATGCTCGTCGGCCAGCTCCGCAGCCGCTTTGAGAAGCGTTTGTTCATCGAGACCGATTCTTGGCGACATGTTAATGTGAACTCCTTCCGTTTAGCGAGGCGGCGAGATTGCGTTCGGCAGCGGCTATGGCCACATCCAGTTGGGAGGCGGGATTTTGCAGCATCGTACCATGCCCGACCGCAAGCAGAGACGGGGAATAATCCCGTAGCTTCTTGACGCTGTCCAGCGCTTCGGATTTGTTCCAGGTAGCCAGCGCCGGAAACGGGAAAAGCAGTTTAACTTGACCCGCAACGGCTATCCCCGCTCTGAGCTGCAGGGCATCGCCCGCAATGACAGCATTGCTGCGGACATCGAGGAAGCTCATGGAACCCGGCGTATGACCCGGTGTGGACAGCGCGAGCAGGGAACCGATCCGGTCTCCTTCCTTCAGCAGCACGTCGGGAACGGTCGTCACTTTCTTCGGAACCGCCCCGCGCACCGGCGTCTGAGGCTCATCGGGATCTAGAGTCGCGTCCCCCTTAAGCAGGCGCGCGTCTCGGGCGGAGATAAACACCTCCGCTTGAGGCAGCAGCCGCTTGAGTTCGTCGAGAGCGCCGACATGATCGTCATGTGCATGTGTCAGGACGATCCGCTTAATCGGTTTGCCGATTCCGCCGGCCGCTTTCATAATGCCTTTGGCACTGAAAGGCATCGCCGCGTCTATGAGCGTTAATCCGTCCTTTTCTTCCACCAGGTAACAGTTTACCGGAAACATCCGGGGTAAAAAAGCTAGTTGGTAAAGATCGCCTTCACGAGTTATTTTCATTGAAATGTTCCTCCGCTTCTGAAAACTAATCTTGTTAGTTTTATAATAACTAATGTCATTAGTTTTTGCAAGCTAAAAGTTTAATTTCCTTATTCTCGTGATCCGTAAAAGCACAAAGACCCCTGAATTATCAGGGGTCATGCATGGCAAGCGAATCCTTGCCGAAGCTGAGCTTCCTTCGCCTTACCTCGCCTGCGATTGCAGGCTGCGGTCCCAATGCCGGTGCTGGGCGACGGCAGCCGCAAAATCACGGCTGAAGCCTGCCGCCTCGTCCGCTCGATCCGCTGCCAACACGCCCGGCTGAATTTCCGGCGTGGCCGTAGGCGGCGGACTGCCGGCAGCCGATCCGGCGATTCCCGCTGCGGCGAGAATCTCCACGCCTTCACCTACAGCACCGATGGTCTTGTAGTGCTGGAAGGCTTCTTTGACGAAGTCCGCCGTTTTGGAATCCGCCAGAAGCTCATCGGCGCTTTGACGTCCCCCCGCTATATAGACGGCGTCAAACAGCACGGAATCGGCGGTGAGAAGGGAATGATCCACTTCCAGCGGATTTCCGCCGTCGCATACGATCGTGCCGAGCTGCACGCTGACCACTTCCGGCACGAGACCGGCCGCCTTCAACGATTGGAGCATGCCGCTCACTTCTTTGCCGCGGAAGCCGTTGCCGGCCAGTACGGCCACTTTGCGGGTCAGCGGCGTTTTCACGGTGTTCATCTGGCTGAGTGCCGGAGAGGACAGCGTCACGCCGGAGTCGGAGGTATTTTCCGGCGCTTTGGCACCGATTCCTGCGGCAATCCGCTTCGCCAGATCCGCACTCACTTGACTGAACATATCGACGGCCCGCTGACGGATTTCTTTGGTTTTCACTTTGCCGAGCTCAAACCGGAACGCGTTCACGATATGCTGCTTTTCAACCGCGGACATACTGTTCCAGAACAAGGTCGCCTGGCTGAAATGGTCCTTGAAGCTGTCGCTGCGCGCTTGGATCTTGCGGCCTTCCACCTTCTCCGCGTAGTGAGCGTAGCCGCCTTCTTTTTCCGATGCGGGCTCCGGAGAATTGCCTGCCAGCGAGTTTTTATGATAGCTGACCGGACCGCGGTTGATCGTCATCCGGTGCATGCCGTCGCGCTGGTTGTTATGCACGGGAGCAACCGACCGGTTGATCGGGATTTCGTGGAAGTTCGGCCCGCCCAAGCGGGAAAGCTGAGTATCCGTATAAGAAAACAGTCTACCCTGTAGCAGAGGATCGTTCGTAAAATCAATCCCCGGCACGACATGTCCCGGATGGAAAGCGATTTGCTCGGTTTCCGCGAAGAAATTGTCGGTATTCCGGTTCAGCGTCATTTTACCGATGATTTTCACCGGAACCTGTTCCTCCGGCCAGATCTTGGTCGGGTCCAGGATATCGAAGTCAAACATGAATTCGTCTTCTTCTTTAATCATCTGAACACCGAATTCGAATTCCGGATAGTTGCCCGTCTCAATGGCATCCCACAAATCCCGGCGGTTGAAATCGGGATCTTTGCCCGCCAGCTTCTGCACTTCGTCCCACACCAGGGAATGTACGCCCAGCAGCGGTTTCCAGTGGAATTTGACGAAATGCCCTTTGCCCTGTTCGTTTACGAACCGGAACGTATGTACTCCGAAGCCCTCCATCATCCGGAAACTGCGCGGTAGCGATCGGTCCGACATCGCCCACATCACCATGTGAGCCGTCTCGGTATTGGAAGTCACGAAGTCCCAGAATGTATCGTGTGCGGATTGGGCCTGCGGAATTTCGTTATGAGGCTCCGGTTTGACGGCGTGGACAAAGTCCGGGAACTTCATGGCGTCCTGAATAAAGAAGACGGGCATGTTGTTTCCGACGAGATCGTAATTGCCTTCTTCCGTGTAAAATTTCGTGGCAAAGCCGCGGACGTCCCGGACGGTATCGGATGATCCGCGCGATCCGGCAACCGTCGAGAAACGGACAAAAACGGGCGTTTTTACGGAAGGATCCTGCAGAAATTTCGCTTTTGTATACTCCGTCATAGGTTCGTATACCTGGAAATAACCGTGTGCTCCAAATCCTCTTGCGTGTACGATGCGTTCGGGAATACGCTCGTGGTCGAAATGAGTCATTTTTTCCCGGAAATGAAAATCTTCCATCAAAGTCGGCCCGCGCACCCCGGCCTTCAAGGAATGCTCATCCTCGCTGACGCGCAGTCCCTGGTTGGTCGTCAACTTCTGCCCTGTGTCGTCCACCCTATATGGCTCAAGCTGTTTGTCTTTGCTTTGTTCGTTTACAGGCTCGCGCTGATCGTCTTTTTTCATCGGACAACCTCCTTTGATTTGGTTAGGAAATAAACTCTTCTACTTAGTAACCTGTTTCAGATAAAGCCAAACCGAAATCCCGACGAGAAATTTTCACAGAAACTTCCATATCAAACCTTGCTGCAGGAAACCTTCGCCTAAAACCGCATAACAAAAAAATCCCTGCTTGGCCGGCAGGGATTCCGTTCGTTCACTGAGTCTAGTCTAGTACAAGAAAGTACGGGAGACTATAACCAGCAGAATGAAGAGAACCAGAATGACCGCTGTGCTTGTGCCGATACCGTAACCCATTCGCAAACACCCTTTCTTTGTTTGGGATAGGATATCTTATGCAGCAAGGAGCTTTTGTTTTGGACTCCTCTCCCGTTTCCCGAAAAATTCCGCGGGAACTTGGCAAGCCGGGATCGGCAGTGCGGCCAGGTCGGCATCAAACTACCAGAAATGGTCATGACATTGACCTACTAAGAGGGAGGCTCTCCTTTTACAATAAAATAAATTCGCCCCGCAGCGGGCCCCTCAACCTGGAGGTTACAACTTGATGAAGCTGTCTTTAAGCATGTGGAGCATGCACCGAACGACCCGTGAAAATCAGGGAACCGTCCTGGATTTTCTCACTTTTTGCCGGCAGGAAGGAATCGACCGTGTCGAACTTCTGGATGTTTTCTGGAAAGACAAAGAAGCCGAGATTCCCGCCGTCCTTTCCTTTTTGAAACAAAACGGAATAACCTTGTCCAGCTATGCCGTCGGCAATGATTTCGTCAAAGGGACACCCGGCGAAAGAGCCGAAGCGCTGCGCGTTGTAAAAGACGGGATCGAGACGGCAGGCAGGCTGGGCGCGTCGGTTGTCCGCGTTTTCTCGGGAAATATGTCCGACGCCTATACGTTCGATTCCGCTCTTGAGTGGATCGTATCCGGCCTTGGAGAAGCGGCGGTGTTAGCTGAACAAGCGGGCATCACCCTATGCCTGGAAAATCACGGCAAGCTGGCCGGTAAAGGAGATCAGGTCCTGGAGATTTTAAGACGAGTCGGCTCGCCGGCTCTGAAATCGACCTTCGATACGGGAAACTTTCTGCTCGTAGATGAGAAGCCGCTCCATGCGCTGGATGTTCTTCTTCCTCACATCGGACATGTACATATTAAAGATTTTACCGAAACACCTGCCGGAAGATACGCAGCGCTGAGCGGCAAAACCTATGAAGGCGTCTTCGCCGGTGAAGGGGATGTCGAGCTGGACATTATCGTCAGCAGACTGAAGGAAGCCGGATATAACGGCGCCTATGTCCTCGAATACGAAGGAATCGGAGACGAGGCCGAAGGAATCCGCAAAAGCTATCAAAATTTCAACCATCTTGTCCAAACCAAAGGAGATTAAACCCCATGACACCCATTCAACTAGCTGATGTCGTTATTATAGGCGGAGGAACCGGCGGTTTCGCCGCAGCGCTTGCGTCAGCCGAGTCGGGTAAAAGCGTTATCCTGACCGAAGAAACCGTGTGGATCGGCGGACAGCTCACCAGTCAGGCGGTCCCCCCCGACGAACACCCGTGGATAGAAAAATTCGGCTGCACCCGTACATACCGTCAATTCCGCGAAGGTGTGCGCAATTATTACCGGGATTATTTCCCGATGAAGCCCGAGGCCAAAGCGATAACGGAGCTTAATCCGGGCAGCGGCTCCGTAAGCCGGTTGTGCCATGAACCGAGAACGGCACTGGCCGTTCTCCAGCAAATGCTGGCACCTTACGTTCACAGCGGTCAGGTGACCATCCTGCTTAGGCACATTCCGGTAAGTGCGGAAACGGACGGCGACGCGATTACATCGGTTATGGTAAAAAGCCTGGACAGCGGTGCGCTGACCATCCTGAAGGCCCCCTACTTCCTGGATGCAACGGAATGCGGGGATCTGCTGCCGCTCGCGAAAGCGGAGTATGTGACCGGCGCGGAGTCGTACGCGGAAACCAGGGAACCGAACGCGGTAGTCGGCGATCCTCTGCCCGGCGATATGCAGGGTTTCACATACTGCTTCGCAGTGGATCATCTGGAAGGCGAAAATCATGTCATCGAAAAGCCCGAGATGTACGATTTCTGGAAAGCCTACAAAGCGGATTTCTGGCCGGATCGCCTGCTCAGCCTGATGGGTGTCAAGCCTGCCACGAACGAGCCGGTCAAGTATGAAATTTTTCCGGGAACGGAACACTTCTCCCTCTTCCGGTACCGGCAGATCGCGGACATGGAGCACTTTCGTGAAGGAACCTACCGCAGCAACATTTCGCTCGTCAACTGGCCGCAGAACGATTACTGGCTCGGTTCCATTATCGACGTCCCCGAAGAAGAGAAGCAGAAACACCTGTACCAGGCCAAGCAGTTATCGCTCTCTCTCCTGTACTGGCTGCAGACGGAAGCGCCCCGTCCGGACGGCGGAACAGGCTACCCGGGCCTGCGTCTGCGCAAAGATGTCGTCGGCACGGAGGACGGCCTGGCGATGTATCCTTACATCCGCGAGTCGCGGCGGATCAAAGCGGAGTTTACCGTGCTGGAGCAGCACGTCGCTACCGCCTGCAGACCCGACGGCCGGGCCGAAGCGTTCGCGGACAGCGTAGGAATCGGCTGCTACCGCATCGACCTGCATCCGAGCACGGAGAACCGTCCGTATATCGACGTCTCGTCCCTGCCGTTTCAGATCCCGCTCGGCAGCCTCATTCCGGTGCGCGTCCGCAACCTGCTGGCCGCGGGCAAAAACATCGGCGTCACGCATATCACGAACGGCTGCTACCGGCTTCATCCCGTCGAGTGGAATATCGGCGAAGCGGCCGGATACTGCGCCGCCTACTGCATCGACAACGGCATGACGCCGAGTGAGCTTCGCGGCAATCCTGACGAGCTGGCCAAATTCCAGTCGCACCTGGCCAAAGCCGGCATCGAGCTGGAATGGCCTGCCCTCAGGCCGGTCTGATTTCCCCGGCGAGTCCTGCTCAGCCTGATCGGATAGGCGCGATCTCCCGCTCGCGTTATAGGATATAAGAGCTCGGGAGACCAGTCGATCCGCCAAATTCGTTAAGCCTTCAGATCATTCTGGAGGCTTTTTTTGGTAAGATAAAGCACCGAACTCACGTTTTTTTGCTATAATCGGAAAACAAAAAACCCTCCTGCACGCTTTCCGCTCCGTCTTTTTTATTGCGTCCGTACTCGGTTTTGCCGCCTCGGTTGTCGTTTCCTACCTTGAATTTTAATTATTCACGGCCTCTTTT
The DNA here is from genome assembly GCF_019091125.1 of Paenibacillus sp. GbtcB18. Taxonomy (NCBI): domain Bacteria; kingdom Bacillati; phylum Bacillota; class Bacilli; order Caryophanales; family Paenibacillaceae; genus Paenibacillus; species Paenibacillus sp. GbtcB18. Next base: position 1,104,244 of record NZ_JAGXJX010000001.1, on the reverse strand, counting down.
TTTCTGTGCGCTCGCGTTTTCTATGCTGATTACATCCCGGATGAAAAGGGCAAGCTGACAATTGGGAGTCCATGCCCCCTCATGTGCTCCCTATAACGGAATGCCCGATACGGAGGTACGACCATGAGCCGCCGGAAACTGCAAGAGAGACTCAAAATGAAAAACGTGGAACCCCAACACGGAGAACAGTTCAACCATTTGCTCCGCTATGTGTTTCAGGTGACGAACCATGATTTACAAACGTTCGGCTGGGAAGACCGCGAAATCGCCCAGGCGAAGCTTCCGGTGCTGAAGCAGGCCGATGTGCTGGGCTGGTTCGATGAAGACAAGCTGATTTCACAGCTGGCCGTGTACCCGTTTCAAGTGAATATTTTCGGCCGCATCTACGATATGGGCGGTTTGACGGGCGTCGGCACTTATCCCGAATACGCCAATATGGGGCTGATGAACCAATTGATGCGGCAGGCTCTTACGAACATGCGGGGACGCAGGCAGTCGATCTCGTATTTGTACCCTTACTCCATCCCGTACTACCGCCGCAAAGGCTGGGAAATTATTTCCGATAAAATTTCGTTCGAAGTCAAAGATACGCAGCTGCCGAAGCTGAAAACGGTCCCCGGCAACGTGGAACGGGTGACGATTGAACACCCGGACATCCAAACCGTGTACCAACGCTTCGCTTTACAGAACCACGCCGCCATGCTGCGAAATAATTTGGCCTGGGAAGAATATTTGCGCTGGGATCTCGACGACATGACCGTGGCCATTTATTACGATGCGGATCATGAACCTTCCGGATTTTTGCTGTACTGGATCGCGGGCGAAATTTTTCATATGAAGGAAATGGTTTTTCTCGATGAGGAAGCCCGGACTGGCCTGTGGAATTTCATTAGTGCTCATTTCTCCATGGTCACCTATGTAAAAGGCCATACCTACAAGGACGAACCGATGTCCTTCCTCTTGGAGGACGGGGATATCAAAGAAACGATTGCGCCTTATTTCATGGCGCGGATCGTGGATGTAAGCCAGTTCGTTGAGCAGTACCCGTTCCAAGCGCAGGGGCAAGAATGCAAGTTAACCTTCAACCTGCATGATCCAATGCTGGAGTGGAATCAGGGAACGTTCACTTTGACAGTGGACAAGGATGGCCAAGGCCGGCTGACCGACGGGGGCGGAACTCCTTCCGCTTCCTTCGATATCCAGACGCTGACCACGATGCTGATGAGCTACAAGCGGCCTTCATACCTGCAGCGGATACGCCGGTTTCACGCAGACAGAGAGTCGGTTCAGCTGCTGGAGAGGCTGATTGCGAATGAGCAGCCTTATTTCTCGGATTACTTCTAAGTGTCACAGTTTCCGCCGCAAGCTTCTATGAAAAAAAACACCAAAAAAAGCCGTTCCTTGCCGGAGCGGTTTTTTTGGTGTGTCCCACCTTCTAATCATCCAGTTCCACTTTCGCCAGCGGCTTCAAAGCCGGACCCTCGATGACTTCACCCGTGTAAGCGAAACGGGAGCCGTGACAGGGACAATCCCATGTCCGTTCGGACTCGTTCCAGTCCACTTCGCATCCCAAATGCGTACAGGTCGTGTCGACCACGTGCAGGCTTCCTTCGCGGTCGCGGTAGGCTCCCGCTCTTTTCCCACGGACCTGTACCACGGCTCCTTCATCTTCGCGGAGTTCGTCCGCTTCTCTCGTGGGAAATTCGAGCTTACCCGCGATAAGCTCTTTGGCGACGTTCGCATTTTGCACCACGAAGGTTTTAATCGACGGGTTCGCGTGAAACCTGGAGGGCGAGAACAAGTCCCTGTAGGGGCTGTCTTCCCCGAGAATGAGCTTCGCGTTCAATTGGGCGGCGGCAATGCCCGTGCTCATGCCCCACTTCTTGTAGCCGGTGGCGACGTACAGGTTCGGAACGTCATCCAGCTCCTGGCCGATGTACGGGATCGTATCCAGCGTGTACAAGTCTTGAGCCGACCAGCGGTACGCGATTTCTTTTACCCCGAAGGTTTCCCTCGCGAATTTCTCGAGCGCCTCGTAATACTGGAACGTGCAGATGCCCTGGCCCGTCTTGTGGCCTTCTCCGCCTACGATCACCATCGGCTCGCCGTTAATCAGCACGGACCTCAGGGAGCGCTTCGGCTTGTCGGCACTGATGTACATGCCTCCGGGGTAGCGCTTATCCGTTTTGACGGCGAGCACGTAAGAACGTTCCGCGTAAAGACGCGCGAAATACATCCCGTGCAGGTTGTTAAAAGGAAAGTGGGAAGCGGATACGACATGCGAGCTGCTGACGGTAAACCCGCCGCTTGTCTTAAGAACGGACGGACTTCCCGGCTCGTAGCCGGTTACGGTGGTTTCCTCGAAAATCCGCCCGCCTTTGCGGACGATCTCTTGTGCCAGATGAATCAGAAACGGGACCGGGTTGTATTGGGCCTGATTTTTCATCACAACCGCCCCTTTCGTTTCGAAAGGGAGGTCGGTTTTTTCTACATAGCTGCCGGGGATTCGCAATTTCTCGTAAGCTTCGTATTCTTTGAAAACTTTGTGCAGTGAAGAATCCGTATCGGTGTACACGAAGGCATCCTGTTCTTCGAATTGGCATTGAATGTGATGCTCCTTGACCAGATGACGGACGAACTGGAGTGCGTCTAGGTTGGCCTCGTAGTACAGCCGTGCTTTTTCTTCGCCGAAGTCGGTCATATACTGATCGTAGATCAAATCGTGCTGGGCCGTAATTTTGGCGGTCGTATATCCGGTCGTCCCGTGTAAAATGCGACCCGCGTTCAGAACCGCGACCTTTAAGCCTTTCATAGCCAGCAGGTAGGCCGTCGTTAGACCGGTTATTCCAGCTCCGACGATAGCGGCGTCTACCCGGATATTTTCGTTCAGCCTGGAATAAGCGGGAATTTGGGCGGAAGCCAGCCAATACGATTCCGGAAACTGGGGGAAAGCGGCGGCTGATTTCGAGTTCGTTTCGTTCACGTGGATTAGCTCCTTTTACCAATATTCTCCTAACTTCTCCAGAGTGGCCTTATTCTATTCGTTCGGGCGCAAAGTAAAAAAGCACCCTTCCGGATGCTTTTAAGGCTAATCAGGCGTTATCCACCTGCATAATGTCCATAAAAGGAACTTTCGTCAGCTGTTCGCCGTCCTGAACGTGTACGAGTCTCGTCCGGGGATCCATGACCGTAATTCTGCCGTAGACCTGCTCCTCCCAGCCCCATACCGTAAGAAGAATTAAAGAATCCTCGTCCTTCGCTTCCACCAGCCGGTTACCGAGTTCTTCCAGCTCGAACTCATCCCGGGTCGGACGTTTTACTTTTGCCTTTGCCATTATACCTCCTGAATGACGGTCTTACCTTCTGCCGTTTATCTTTCTATCTTACCATGTTTATGGGTTTCTTCCAACGGTTTGGAAACTCACGTTCCTATTTTCTTCTCGCACTCCTATAAAAAAAGCTCTGCCCGGTTTGCACCGGGCAAAAGCTCGAATTGTCGGTTGTTTATCGGTCCGTAAGCATCTGCAGCCAACCTTGAACTGCTCGGTTAAGCCTGAGAAACGGCCATTGTTTCCCGGCACTGTTTGGCGGCTGAAACCATGTTGCGCAGGGCTGCTACGGTTTCCTCGCTGCCTCTCGTTTTGAGTCCGCAATCGGGATTGATCCAGAAAAGCTGCGGGTCGAGTACGCGCAGCGCCCGCTCAATCATGCTTACCATCTCTTCGACGGAAGGGACCCTCGGACTGTGAATGTCATAGACTCCGAGTCCGATTCCCTTCTCGTACGTGTGCTGTTCGAAGCTTTGAATCAGCTCGCCGTGGCTGCGGGAAGTTTCGATAGAGATGACGTCGGCATCCATATCGCGGATAGACCCGATCATGTCGTGGAATTCGCAGTAGCACATGTGGGTATGAATTTGTGTCGTGGCCCGCACGTTCGCCGTTGTGCTGCGGAAAGCGTTGACCGCCCAATCGAGATAAGCCCCGTGCTCATCTTTCTTAAGAGGAAGGCCTTCCCGGACAGCAGGCTCGTCGATTTGGATCATTTCGATTCCCGCCTCTTCGAGCGCTTGCACTTCTTTATCCAGCGCAAGCGAAATTTGATAGGCGACCACGTCTCTGGACAGATCGTCCCGGACGAATGACCAGTTGAGAATCGTAACCGGTCCGGTCAGCATCCCTTTGACGGGACGTGTCGTGAGCGACTGCGCGTAGACGGTTTCCTCGACGGTCATCGGCTGTGTAAATGCCACATCGCCGTAAATGACCGGCGGTTTCACGCAGCGTGAGCCGTAGGACTGCACCCAGCCGTTGCGCGTGAAGGCGAAGCCGTCCAATTTTTCGCCGAAAAATTCCACCATGTCCGTCCGTTCGAATTCCCCGTGAACGAGAACGTCCAGATCCAGCTCCTCCTGAAGCTTGATCCACTTATCGATCTCGCTGCGGATAAACGCTTTATACTGCTCGTCCGTCCATTCCGCCTTTCTCCATTTGGACCGCGCCTGTCTGACTTCCGCTGTCTGCGGGAAGCTTCCGATCGTCGTCGTCGGGAGAAACGACAGCTTCCACTTCTCGCGCTGAAGGGTCCGTCGCTCGCCGAAGCCCTCGCCGCGTGCCGCCGGCACCTTTTGAAGCTGCAAAGCGGCCGCCTGGACGGCTTTGTTGCCTCGAGCTTCGGAAGACCGGAGGGCGGCAAGCGCTTTTTCGTTCCGCTGAAGCGCTTCGGCCGTTTCCCCCGTTTGGGATACCGCCGCCTTGGACAGCAGGACGATTTCGTCCAGCTTCTCGTCGGCGAAGGCAAGAGCGTCTCTCAGCACCGGATCGAGCTTATCTTCGTGAACGGTGGACACCGGCACATGCAGAAGGCTGCAAGATGTCTGGACAATGACCCGCTCCCCGGGAACCACGGCCAAAATGTCGCGAAGCGTATCCAGCTTCTCCTTCAGATCGGAGCGCCAAATATTCCGGCCGTCCACGAGACCCGCTCCCAAAATTTTGCCTTCGGGAAATCCTTCGCTCTTCAAAAGCTTCAGCGTCTTCTCGCCGCCGTGTACGAAATCAAGCCCGATCCCGCTCACGGGCAGCTTTACGATTCTGTCGTAATGTTCCACGGCTTCGAAGTAGGTCTGGAGCATAATTTTCAATCCCGGCGCCGCCTCTGACAGCGTTTTGTAGATCGCTTCGATCCGGTTCATATCCTCTGCGGTTACGTTTGTCGAAAGCAACGGTTCGTCCACCTGCACCCATTCGACGCCTTCCTTTTCCAGCTCGCGCAGCACTTGGCCGTACAGCGGAAGCAGCCGGTCGATCCAGGCATCGGTTTCCGTCTCGGCGTACCCCTTGGACAATTTCAGAAACGTAAACAGTCCGAGCAGCACAGGCTTGCCCTGGATTCCGAGCGCTTCTTTGGCTTCGCGGTAAGCTTTGAGTGGTTTGTTCTCGACCAGCTCCGGCTTGGCGCCCTGGAGTTCCGGCACGATATAATGATAGTTGGTGTTAAACCATTTCGTCATTTCGCATGCGGTAGCCCCCTCTTCGCCTCTTGCCATCGCATAGTAGGTGCCCGGAGATACTTCGCCGCCCTCGTATTGAAACCGTGCCGGTACGATCCCGAACATGGCGGAAGTATCCAGCACGTGGTCGTATCCCGAAAAATCGTTGACCGCGATAAGCTCAATGCCCTTCTCCCGCTGAATGCGAAGATTTCCCAAACGGACTTCGGCCAGCTTGTCCGTCAGCTCCTCTTCGCCGATTTTGCCGGCCCAGAAAGACTCCAGCGCCTTCTTCCATTCACGTCCCGCTCCGATTCTCGGGTATCCCAAACTGCTGCTTGTCAATGCGTTCATGATCTTGACCTCCTGATAGTCGCTTGAATTGGATGTTTGCATGAGTTCCCTGCTTCATTGCTTATTTGTACAAGAAAATAAAAAAGGACGTCAATATCCCCGAAGCAGACAAGGATAAAGACGCCCTCTGTTTGTATATACAGTGGCCCGTACTTTAACACCTCCCTATCTCCCGTAGGTAAAGCAGTGCTGTCAGAACAGGCAGGTCTCCTGGCTCCAGAATCATCATCGTCGGCTGCCTTCCCGGTCTAAGACCAGTGGCGTGTTCGCCTTGACTCCTCTGTTACAGTGGCGGGACCGCGCCGGTTTTTCACCGGACTTCCCTTTTAAGCTCCAGTTCCCCCAAGGGGCTGGGCACCTATTCCCAACATATTCAATTGGTTAACTTAGAAATGACTATACACAACGCGGCATGTTTATGCAAGCTTTATTCTGACGGAATGCCGAAATGTTTAAGCAGAGCTTCCTTGTAGGCCTCGTCGTTTTCAGGCACGAACGTGCGCACGCCTTCGGGCGTGAACAGCTTAAACTCCTTGCCGGAGACCGAATTTCGTCCCTCCCGGGTCCGAATGGCTACCATCGCATCCTTCCTGAAAATGGAGTCCTGACTGTGCTCGCACCAGAAGCTGGCCATGACAAAATCTTTGGGCAGCTGCGGCTCTTCGGTAAACGAGTATATGCGCCTCCAACTGCCGTGATGCTTCTCGCTGAGCACCCAGCCGTATAAGGAGTCCCGCTCCATGGCGTAAAGCTCCTCGCCCTGCGGCTGCTCCAGCTTCTCGGCAAGACGGACCGGTCTCCGGGGCACGATGCCCCCGACACCTACGTCGCATAAGTAGCTGACTCCTTCCGCTTCCACTTTCAGCACATGATGGCGGCGCTTTGGCGGCAGCTCCGTCTCGTCTCTCCAGAACCGGGCGACATAGTCGGTCACGGGATAGCCGAGCTGGCGCAGCAGCCAGCCGAACAGGGCGTTCAGCTCGAAGCAGTAGCCGCCCCGCCGCCGCTCGACGATTTTATGACGCAGACGCTTTATGTCCAGAGACAGCGGAACCCCGTTCAGGATGTCCAGATTTTCATACGGAACAGTATGCAGATGCTGCTCCTGCAGCAAAGCCAGCGCCTCATAACTGCCGTCCAGCGGTCCTTCGTAACCGATTCGGTTGAGGTAAGCCTCCACTTCCGGTTTCAAATCTTCTCTATCCGTCCTCACAGGACACGCTCCTTTGCGGCAGGTTCACAGACCGTAATTTCTTTGGTACAGAGATCCAAAATACGGCTGCGCACATCGCATTTGGAAATGAACAGCGGCTTGCCGTCCCGGTCTATCCAATACGCGATAGGCAGCGAAACTTCGCTGCCGCGGAAGGATCCGTCCGCATGACTCGTCCCGATAACCATGGCATGATGCCGGGAGGCGATTTCTTTCGCTTTTGCAACCCATTCATCGAACTGCTCTTCACTGAACATGCCAACGCCGATCGGCTGAACGTACAAATCGGTTCGGGGGCTGCTCGCCTTCTCCACCTCATTCAGAACCAATTCGTCACACAAAATCGGGGTAATGACCAGTCCTTCTTCAAGCGCGGTTTCATATCCGCTATATTTGGCCCGGTCTATCACGACTTCCCCTTGCCGGTTAATGATCACGGCCCGGTCTTTCGGATTCTTCGAACCGCTTATCAGCAGCGTACGCGTACAGGCCGCAAGCTCACACGCCCGGGACAAATTCGTATGCAAATATCCTTCGGGGAAAACAGCCGCTGCCACGTCGGGATATCTCTCCAGTTCCGCTTGCAATTGTTCCAGATTCCGCTCCAGCATAGGCTGGCTGACGAGAATTTTCAATCTCACCACCTCCGGCTTATCCTTAAAGATTTCAACAACTTGGTGAAATATTCCTCCATGTTCACCAGCTTTTGATAAGTTTTCGCTCAATTGGCATCATTATTTATTGCATTATCTGCCAGAGAACTCCATAATAGGAATCTGAGTTCTTTTTTCTTTTAGAAAGAGAGTGCGGCCCGTGAAAGATATCCTTGTTCATTTATTCATCATGACATTTCCTCCTCATATTTACCAGATTTTTATGCTTACGCGTTTTTACAAAAGAGAAAAAAAACGAAACCGTTTTCTAATGGGAATCCTCATGGGGTTTTCCGGCCTTTTCAGCATAAGCTATCCGGTTATGTATCTCGTTCCTGATTTTTATTGGGATCTGAGAGGCGTGCCTCTTCTGCTCGCTTTTATATACGGAGGCTATTACGGAGGGTTTACGGCGCTCGGTATGATGCTGATCTTCCATGGGATTATGTTCCCGTCTTTCGGAGTTTCGGACGTCATCCTCTATGCGGCAGGTTTTCTGCCCATCCTGTTCAGGGCCCGTGACTTCTACCAGTATCCTTCGCGCAAGAAAATCGCCCTCTCCCTCTTGTACTCAAGCATGGGCGCTGCGACGCTGCTTATCTGGATGTCTTATATCGTCACGCATCACGGTTTTGTATGGAAGGATCTGCTGCCGCAAGTAAGTATTCTCGTGACCGCACAGCTTCTGCTGCCGGTGCTGCTCATCCTATGGTTTCAGCACATGCTCCGGCATGACCAGATGAGTATCGAAATCCAGAAAGCGGAGAAGCTGCAGCATCTCAGCGATCTGGCCGCCAGTGTCGCTCACGAGATCCGGAATCCGCTTCAAGTTACGCGCGGGTATATCCAGATTTCCCAGAAGGAAGCCGACGAGAAGATCGGCCGTTATTTAAACATCGCCATCGGAGAACTCGATCAGGCCGAGAAGATTATCTCGGAGTTTCTGCTCTTCGCCAAACCCGAGTTGACGGAAACGGGCCTTATTAATATCGGCGATTCGCTTCAGCAGGCCGTGACGATGCTTGAACCTTATGCCAGCATGTCGGGAGCCGTAATCGAGCTTTCCTGCGAGGACCCTATTTTTATCGAGGGAGACTCTTCCAAGCTAAAGCAAGCGTTCGTCAATCTGATCAAAAACGGAATCGAATCCACCCAAACGGACGGTCTGATCCGTATACGCGGTTATGTCCGGAAATACAAAGCCATCATTACTATCACCGATAACGGCAGCGGTATGACCAAGGAAGAAATCGAAAGACTGGGGGCTCCCTTCTATACGACGAAAAGCAAGGGAACCGGGCTCGGCCTGATGGTCACGACCCGCCTGATCGATGCCATGCGCGGCAAAATGAGGTTCTCCAGCGAAGTCGGCACCGGATCGGAGGTCATGATAACCTTCCCCCTGACGACAAAAAACAGAGTATCTATTTCCGAAGAATAGATACTCTGTTTTTTATACATGCGCGAGATGCTGGAGGGTTTGGCGGAAAATTTCTTTCACGTGATCGTCGTCAAGTGAGTAAAAGACGGTCTTGCCGCTTTTGCGCCGCTTAACGATCCGGACATTCCGTAAATACCGAAGCTGATGGGAGACGGCGGATTGTCCCATTTCAAGCACGACACTCAGATCGTGAACGCACAATTCCTGCTGAGAAAGCGCATAAATGATTTTGACGCGCGTAGGATCTCCGAGAGCTTTGAACATATCCGCCAGGTTGACGGCCATCGATTCGTTCATCTTCGCATGCTCCAGAGCAGTCCCGTCCGTTTCCGTCCCCGCGCAGGTTTCGTCGCAGAGGTCTTCGATTGGTTTTTGCATGATACATTCACCGCCTTCGTTTCCATACGGCTTATTATATCAAAAACATTACGGTTAAGGGAGTCCCTTCTCCGCTGCGCATTAAGAAAGTGCCCCGCACCCGGTGCGGAGCACTTTTTCCTACCTTTTTCTACTTTTTTCTATGGATTAAGATAAAGAAGAGGGCTTCTTCTCGATAAGAACGGTCAAGCTGATCAGCGTGACGAAAATAGTGGCTCCCATGTCCGACAATATGGCGATCCACAAGGTCAGCAGACCGGGAATCGTCAGCAGCAGCGCGATGGCTTTCAACCCGAGCGCCAGGCTGATGTTCATCTTGATCACCCGGTTCACTTGACGCGCCACGGAGATAGCTTCGGGCAGTTTGCCGAGGTGATCCTGCATCAGCACAATGTCGGCGGTTTCCACCGCGCTGTCGGTTCCTTTGCCCATCGCAATGCCAAGCTGGGCGGAAGCGAGTGCCGGAGCGTCGTTGATACCGTCCCCGATCATGGCAACCGTACCCTTGGCGGCGAGCTCCTTGATTTTGTCGACTTTCTGTTCGGGGAGAAGATTGCCGTAATATTGGCTTACACCGACAGCTTTGGCGACTTTCTCGGCGGTTTTCCGGTGGTCTCCGGTCAGCATGACCGTTTTATGAATGCCCGCTTTATGCAGGGCGGCGATCACTTCGCGGCTTTCCTCCCGGATCTCGTCGGATATTCCGAACATGCCAAGCACATTTTCTTGATCGGCGACTATAACTAAAGTAAGTCCTTCTTCCTTCAACGAGTCGATTTGTTCCTGGATATCCGCCGGTATCCGCAGATGTTCCATGCTTTTCTCGTTACCGAGCCAGTACCGCTCTCCCTTGAAACTTGCCACGACTCCTCTACCGGATACCGTCTCGATGGAGTCGGCTTCTTCGGCACGGATGCCCTTAGCCTCGATCTCCTTCATGATCGCTTTGGCGAGAGGATGCGAGGAAGATTTCTCGATAGCCGCGGCAGCGGGGTAAAACTTGTGCTCATCCAGCACCACGGACTTCTCCACGTGGGGCTCTCCTTTGGTCAGCGTGCCGGTTTTGTCGAACGCGAGCGTATCGATTTTGCCCAGCTGCTCCAGGAACACGCCGCCTTTGATCAGAATGCCGTGGCGGGCGTTGCGTGTAATGCCCGATACGATGGCGATCGGCGAGGACAAAATCAGGGCGCACGGACATCCGACGATCAGAACGGCCAGCCCCTGATAAAACCATGTCGACCAACTTCCGCCCAGGAAAAGCGGAGGGATGACGATTACGAGCAGCGAGATGATCATGATGAGCGGCGTGTAATACTTGGCGAAGCGGTTGATGAACAGCTCCGTCGGCGTTTTCGTCTCCTGGGCTTCCTCGACCAGATGAAGGATTTTCGCCAAGGACGAATCCTGATACGCCTTTTCGATGCGTATTTTAAGCAGGCCTTCGTTGTTGATGCTGCCGCCGAAAACTTTCTCGCCGGGCGCTTTTTCCACCGGCAGGGATTCCCCGGTTATCGCGGCTTCATTGACCGAGCTTTTGCCTTCTTCCACGGTGCCGTCGGAAGGAATTTTCTGCCCGGAGCGAACCTGAACGAGATCTCCGATCTTGAGGGATGCGATCGGGACAACCGTTTCTTGGCCGTCCGTCAGCAGCACCGCTTCTTTCGGAGCTACTTGAAGCAGCGTTTCCATGGACCGGCGCGCTTTCTCCATGCCCATTCCTTCCAGAAGCTCGTTCAGTCCGAACAGAATAGCGACAAGCGTCGCCTCTTTCCACTCGCCGATCACGATGGCTCCCACGAGCGCGATGGTCATCAGCGTATCGATATTGAATTTCAGGCGGAACAAGTTTTTGGCGCCTTTGATGAACGTCATGTAGCCGCTCAGTGCCATAATGATCAGATACAACGGGATGGATACATAACCCGGCACCCGTCCGTCTGAGAAAAATGCGATTGCGAAAAGCACAGCCGAAATGATAAGATTCCGGGTAATCGCCCGGTTGGATTGCCCTCCGTGATCATGATCGTGTCCATGATCGTGTCCATGATCGTGACCATGAGAGTGGCCGTGATGGCTGTGCCCATGCCCTTCGTGCGTATGCCCGCCCGCAGGCTGGGTTTTGACCAGATAAGCCCCGTCACTACCCAGGATTTTCTCGACGGCAGGCATGGATATACGGCTGTCCACAGTCAGCTTGCCGCTGTTATAACTGAGTCTGGCATTCGCCCCGTGTTCCAGCTTCTGAATCTGTTCTTCCATCTCGCGTGTACAGTTGCCGCAGGATAAACCTTTTACGCGGTGCTCCTCCATCTCCATTCCTTCCTTCCAAACAAACGTTTTTTATAATGTATGCAAAGTATGAGTATGTGTTCATATAATAAATTTTTGGAAACGTAATGTCAAGATGCTGGAAGTTCGTGGGATAAAAAAAGCTGCCGAGCCCGTATATCGATTGCTGCGGTCATGTCTTACGTAGAGACTGAAATCCGCAGAGATGGTAGGATAAGAAAAGAACAGGTTCTGAAAAAAACGGAGGGTTATGTTCCATGACGGAAGCCTTGTACAAGCAGTACCATTCTCTTCTTTACTCCATCGCTTACCGGATGCTCGGAACTCTGAACGATGCTGAAGATATCATCCAGGATGTTTATCTGGAGATCCAGCAGCAGGATCTGGTCCGTATCGGGAATATGAAAGCTTATTTATGTAAAGCGGTAACCAACCGCTGTATCAACTTTCTCCAATCCGCGCGAAGCCGCAGAGAAATCTATACCGGCGAATGGCTTCCGGAGCCTGTATCCGTTCGACCTGATCTTGACCCCGCCGAACGGATAATTGAGGATGAAACCGTCTCCTATGCGCTGCTCGTCATGATGGAGCGGCTTAATCCGGTCGAGCGTGCGGTGTTCATCCTGCGCGAAGCGCTTCAATACAGTTACCGGGAGATCGGAGATACCTTGCACAAGTCCGAGGAGAACTGCCGCAAGATTTATAGCCGTGTCAAAGGGAAGCTTCTCCGGAAAGAGGCCGAGCCCCTTCAAAAAAGCGAAGTGGAGGAACAATTCGTGAAACTGTTCCTTGAGGCGGCCAAAACCGGCGATTTCGCAGACTTTATCGCACAGATGACGGCGGACGCCGTTCTGGTTACGGACGGCGGCGGTAAAGTCCGCTGCGCGCTTCGTCCCATTTACGGCTCTCACCGGATCCGGGCGCTGTTCGAAGGGATATGGCCGCGCGGTTATTTCAGCGGCTCCCTTCTCCCGGTCCGGATCAACGGCGAGCAGGGCTTCGTCCTCGTCCGCGACGAGCGTCCGGCTCTTGCGGTCAGCATGACGTGGGACTGGGAGCAGAGCCGGGTAGACCGCATGTTCATCGTCAGCAATCCGGATAAGCTTCACGGAATCCGTCTATAGAGTTACCCCTGGGGAAGGAAGCGATAAACTTTTTTTGCTTCCTTCTTTTTTTCTGTCACAAAACGGCCTCCTGATCTGTTATAGATCTGAACGCAAATAGGAGGAGGAATATACGATGAAAACCCGTCTTCAAATGGATCAGCTGATTCCGAAAGGTTATGCCGCCATGGTGGGGCTGGAGCAGTATTTGGGTTCCACCAGCCTGGACAAATCACTGAAAGAATTGATCAAAATACGCGCCTCCCAGATAAATGGTTGCGCCTTCTGCATCGACATGCACACGAAAGACGCACGTAAACACGGAGAAACCGAGCAGCGCATTTACGCCTTGAACGCCTGGCGCGAAACACCGTTCTTCACGCCGGAAGAACGCGCGGTGCTCGCATTGACGGAAGCCGTTACGCTCGTTGCCGAAACCCATGTCCCCGACGACGTATACGACGAAGTCCGGCTTTATTTCGACGAAGTTCAGACTGCCGAGATTATTATGGCCATCGTCGTCATAAACGCCTGGAACCGGTTGGCCGTATCGGCCAGGAAGATGCCGGCCGCGGACTGATCCCCAGCCCCGGTCCCGGCCTCCTTGAAGTCAGCAGACCAGACTCCCTTGTCTCTATGGCAAGGGAGTCTTTGCTTTGCGCAGGCGTCTCGGGCAGCAGGTTATTCAAACCTCTTGTCAGTATCCCCTTCTTTAGGATGTCCGGCTTTGCTGCATAACTTGCAGATATTTCCGCATTCTAAAGAAAAAGGACGCCGGACGGATAAAAGGAGGAGTACGCGTGGAAATGAAAGGTTTGATGTATGAAAATATACAACAAATACTTGCGGGAAGTGAGGATACGGTTTATCAGCCTTTTCTCTTATATGAACGTTCCTGCGTGCTCATTTATATCCAATCGATCGTCGATGTGAAGACACTTCAAGAGAAGGTCGCTTCCGCTCTCATTGCCGAAGCCCAGGGCAACCATGAGTGGGAGGAATTCATTCAGCTGCTGGACGAAGGGACTTTATTCCCGCTGCCCGCGAAGCTGGTGTATGCCTCCCAGGATGCCGTCCGGGAAATCGTGCACGGAAAAGCGGCGCTCTGCATCGAAGGACTGGGATGCGCTTATGTGTTCGATGTCGTCAAGTATCAGAAAAGAGCCGTTTCCGAGTCCCAGAACGAGCTTGTCGTTATCGGGCCCCAAGAAGCGTTTATCGAAGATATCGTCAGTAACTTGTCCTTGCTCCGGCACAAAATCAAGCACCCGGATTTGAAAACCGTTAAATATACCGTAGGCACGTACACGCAGACGACTGTCTATATGATTTATATCGAAGGACTCTGCAAGCCGGAAATTTTAAAAGAACTCGATAAAGGAATCCGAGAAATTTCCATCGACGGGATACTTGGAATCAGCTATCTTTCGGAGCAGATGAAGAAAGGGAACAAAACGCCCTTCCCTCAATTCCAGTATACGGAACGGCCGGACTCCGTCGCCGCTTCCTTACTGGAAGGCCGCGTCGGTCTCATGCAGGACGGGACACCGTCCGCGCTTCTCGTGCCCGTGACGCTCTTATCCCTGCTCCAGTCTTCCGAGGATTACTACCAGAGCTATTTATCGGCAAGCTGGATACGGCTGGTGCGGATCTTCTTTGCCTTGATTTCGATGCTCCTGCCTTCGTTATACGTGGCGATCACTACGTTTCAGCCGGAGATCATCCCGTCGGATCTGCTGCTAACGATTTCGGCAGCCCGGGAGAATATTCCGTTCTCCGCTCTGACGGAGGCTCTCGTCATGGAGATGACCTTCGAAGGGCTGCGCGAGGCCGGGACGCGTATTCCGAAGCCGGTCGGCCAGACGATCTCCATCATCGGCGCCATCGTGATCGGACAGGCGGCTGTGCAAGCGGGGATCGTATCCGCTCCCATGGTCATCGTCGTATCCATCACGGGGATCGCGTCCTACATCATTCCCCATTTCGAGCTGGGACTGGCTTTACGTCTGCTGCGTTTCCCGCTCCTGCTGATTGGCGGTACGACAGGTCTGATCGGCGTTTTCATCGCCAGCTTTATTGTGTACGGGCATCTCACGAGCCAGAGATCGTTCGGCGCTCCTTACCTGAGCCCGCTGGCGCCGCTGGTTCTCCGGGACTGGAAAGACATCTTTATGCGCGTGCCCTCGTCTCTTATGACCAAGCGTTCCAAAGCATACATCGACCGGAACTTCAGGAGGCAGAAATAACATGAGCCGGATAAGACTTTTCATTGCCCTGCTGCCGCTTATGCTGATGACAGGCTGCTGGTCGAAGGTCGAAATCGACGAACTAACTTTTATTTTTGCCATGTACATCGATCAGGGGGACACCCCCGATAAGGTAGAAGTCACGATCAGCAGCCCGCTGCCGAACCGCCTTATGTCCGGTCAACAAGCAGGCAGCGGCACTTCAAACGGAAAACCGTACGCCATGATCACCAAACAAGGCACTTCGATTCAGCAAGCCCTCATGCTTATTCAGAGAGATCTGACCCGAAAGATTCACTTCGGGCACACACGCATGGTTACTATCGGCAGGCCATACGCGGAGAGCGGAATCAAAGATATGCTGGACTGGATGCAAAGGGAACCTACTTTTCATATCAGCACAATTGTGAATACCGCACCGGGCAAGGCAAGAGAGATAGCGGAACTTACGCCCGTTTACGAACATATGCCGTCGGAAGTGTTGCTTAAAATGGCCCAGCAAAGAGCGATGCTGGATACGAGCGCCAAGCAGTGCTTGATAGCGGAAGCTTCCGGTCAGGGGGTCGCAACCAATTACTTGTCGATGGGCGTAATGAGAATGCCTAGTGAGAACGGAGAAACCAGACAATGGGCGGGCATTCAAGGAGTAGCCTTATATAACAACGATAAGCTCACGGGGGTACTTCCGAGTGAGGAAGGCAGAACCTTAGCCTGGGCTTTGGGCAGATCGGGCAGGCAAGTCTACACCCTAACCTGGGACGACGGCCAAAGTATGGCGGACATCCTTTTTAATCAATTAATGAGCAAAAAATCGGTCCGGATGGGACCCGAGGGTCCCCGGTTTACACTGGCCCTTAAAGGCGACGGAGATTTGATCCACAAAAGGGATATCATGAACCGTAACGAGAAAGAAATGAACGCTATCATTGAACAGAAACTGCGTGAAAAAATCGAAAAACAGTTAAAAAGCGCATTTAGCAAAACACAGAAAGCCAAGTCGGATGTCCTGCAGTTGGGCATGCTGCTTGACTGGAAGTACCCCAAGTTTTGGGAGGAAAAGCGGGACAACTGGACCGACTATTATAAGAACGACCTCGATATCGAATTCAAAGTCGAGATAAATGTGAAACAGGTCGGAATCCAATCTTAACGATTCCAATCGTGTCCGTCATTCTATGGGAAGGAAAATTCGCTATGATTGCTCTCGCTTTCTTCGCTTTCGGCTTGCTGGAATGGATTAGAACCAACCCCAAACCTCCCGGCAACGCGGTCAAATTCTGGGTGCTTTTCTCGGTGCTGGGCTGTTGGAGCGTTCTCGCCTCCGTCTTTACGTGGTGGCCCCAGCCCAATCAGCTCACGCATCTGCTGCTTGGCTGGCTGGAGTAAGCTTCTTATTTCCGATTGAAGGAGGTGATCGCATGCGCTCGACGTCCTGGCAGACGTTCCGGTTTGCAACGATTTACATGATTTCTCAGCCGATCGCTTTTCTTATTTCCCCTCTGATTACTACCTCCGGCTATCAAGGCTGGATCTCTTTGTTTCTGGGGGGGCTGGTCAGTATTTTATTACTCTGCTGCACGGTCTATGTCGGTCGCTTAAACCCAAACGTGCCTTGGGTTCAGTTCGGTGAACAAATTATCGGAAAATGGCCGCACCGCTTCTTTTTGTTCATTGTTCTGTATTGGTGTATCTATTACGTTTCGATTGATCTCGAAAGCTTTACGCTGTTCTACGGATCGACTTATATGAGAGAAACACCTCAATGGTTTCTGCAGCTTATCATCGGGCTGGTTATCTTGATTACGGCGCGCTGGGGATTTGTCTCGATTGTCTATTTGGCAGACGGACTTTTCCTCATTACGATGATCGGGATCGTCATCATTATGGGCTTGTTTTCGAGGAATGCCGATTTTCAAATGTTCCCCGCCTTATGGACCCATCACAAAATGGGCTTGGCCTTTCGGGATACCTTAACCGCCGTATCCTGGTTTGGCGAATGGTTTGTTTTTTTATTTATCGTGCCTCATCTGAAATTCGGCCCCAAAACGCTTCGCAACCTGCTTTCGGCCAGTCTGCTCGTGACGTTTGTCGTCTTCATGCAATGGATGCTGACCTTGTTTACTTTCGGCCCTTACTTCGGAAGCCGTGTTCAGTATCCCCTGCTCGAATTGATTCGAAGTTCAACGTTAAGCGGATTACTCGGCAATGCGGATCCCCTGCTAATCGGCTTGTGGACGACATCCATGTTCATTCATGATTCGTTTATCCTGTATATAGGGACCAAATGCGCGGCAGAACTGTTTAAATTTCAAACGAGAAAAGCGATCCTTCCTCTCCTGGGCGGGACCGCAGTTGTCGTGGCGCTTCAATATTCCCGGGACACGACCCGCTTTCTGTCCGATACGAACTCCCTTCCCATTATCGTATTTTTTGTGCTGGTGGACGCCATGCCGGTTCTTTACGCGATTATTGCTTATATGAGAATTAAATTCGGCAAAAACTTTTTGTAGATCAGTAAATAAAGTAGATGTATTTCTTCATTTCAACTAACCTCTCCATACAAAATCGCTTTGCGCTGTGATATTCTGTAGGAGCGCTGTCTTCGGTTATGGCGCTCATTCCCTATGTAAACTGGAGGATATCATGTCAACATCTGCGGCAAAATCAACTGTTCTCTTGAATTTTTACACAAACGAGTACGAAGACGGGCTCCGTTCCTATTATTTGCCGGACAAGCAGCTGCAGTTCAGCGCCCTGCCTCATGAAGTGCTGAAGACGGCGGAACAAGATTCCCACCGCTATCCGGTTGTTATTTTGGCCGGTTCCAAGCCGGTCGGTTTTTTTGTTTTGTACGACGGCGAAGAAATCGCCCTGTATTCGGACGACCCGCAGACTATCGTACTGAGAGCTTTCTCAGTGAACCATGCGGAACAGGGAAAAGGCTACGCCAAGCAGGGACTGCTCCTTCTCCCCGATTTTGTGAGAAAGCATTTTCCTTTGGCTCGAATTGTTGGACTCGGGGTCAATATGAAAAATATTCCGGCACGGAATTTGTATTTAAAATGCGGGTTCGAAGATCACGGACGGACCAAAATCGGCCCGCTGGGTCCTCAGCACGTTCTTACCCTGCCGCTATAATTCGGGACAGATGCGGTATCTGGCGGCTGTGCCTGTTTTGAAAGGACAACGGTGGCGTAGAGCGGCCTGCACATGAAATCCGTGTGGTTGGAGTGAAAAAAATTTTGAGCGTCTGATCGATTATAATTAACCCCATTAATTACATAATTTAATTAATGACATTAATTATGATATTGATTAATATCGTTAACTATCGAAATCACATAATAAGGTTAATTATTAAAAGAGCCCCTCTAGGCTCTTTTTTCTTTTACCTGCATCGCCTGTCCGTGAGATTTCAAGCCCGATTACGCGACATGGTTAAATTTCGATCCGGATCGAATAGTGGATGTGCTATTGTAGAAGTAGGAAATGCAACTGCTTGGGAGGAATGCGAACATGAAAGCTTCACCCGATACGATAACCTTGGCAGGCTTAATCGGAGAACCGTCGAGGATGCAGATGCTGCTGGAGCTTCTGAGCGGCAAATGCATGCCGGCCAGCGAACTTGCCGGAGCCGCCCGCATCACTCCCCAGACGGCCAGCTCGCACCTGGCCAAGCTGGTGGAAGGCGGCCTGCTCACGGTCGAGCTCTCGGGGCGCCACCGGTACTACAAGCTTGCGGGTCCGGAAGTCGCCGATGCGCTTGAAGCGCTGAATACACTGGCGCGGCCAAAGCCGGTCAAGTCGCTGCGGGAGTACGACCGGCTCAATCATCTGCGCTTCGCCCGCACCTGCTACGACCATCTCGCGGGAGAAGCGGGGGTCGCGCTGGCGGACCGCCTGCTTGAGACGGGCATCATCGGCCAGTCCGGCCGCGACTTTACGGTCACGGAGAAAGGTGAAATCTTTCTCCGCGCCTTTGGCATAAACTGCGCGGAGCTTCGCAGAAGCCGGAGACAATTCGCCAAGTGCTGCCTGGACTGGAGCGAACGCAGGTACCACATCGCCGGAAGCCTGGGCGCCGCCTTGACGGAGCAGTTGTTCCGGCGGGAATGGATCGAGCGGATCCCCGGGGGGCGGGCTGTCCGGATCACGGATACAGGGCATGACGGACTGAGGCATTTAGGGGTAGACCTGAACCTGCTGTGAGAACGCGCCGAGATTTACATGAACAATTCGACGGGGGCCGAATCATACATCATGTATACTTCTTGCGAGGTGATACTAATGATCAAACAAGACGTACAGGATACGTTTCGGACGATCCGGCCTTCGATTCTTTATTTCGGAACGCCGGTCGTTCTACTTACCACTTTGAGCGAGGACGGAAGCACGAATATCTCTCCGTTGTCGTCCGCCTGGGCGCTCGGCAGCCGGATTATACTCGGCATCGGTAACGGCGGAAAAGGACTGGAAAATTTGTCACGAACGGGTGAATGCGTAATCAACCTTCCGGACAGCTCGCTGTGGGAACAAGTCGAGAAGCTGGCCCCGCTGACCGGCAAATCCCCCGTTCCGGACAATAAACGCGAGTTATACCGGTTCGAGGGGGACAAGTTTGCGGCCGCCGGCTTCACCCCTCTTCCGTCCGCATGCGTGAAGCCCCTGAGAATTCGGGAATGCCCCCTGCAAATCGAAGCCTCTCTCGTTCAGGTGCACCCTAGCGACGGCTTTTGCATCGTGGAAACCGAATCCCGCGCCGTTCACGCCGAAGAACGGATCGTGCTGGGGGAACACTATGTGAATCCGGCCGCATGGAATCCGCTCATTTACAGCTTCCGGCATTACTTTGGCTTGGATGCGGAGAAAGGCAAGTCCTTCAAGTCCGAAACCTGAACCGGCTTGCAGGGACATTTCTTATTCTGCGTTCCATTCCATACGGAACGTTCCTTCCGCATGATCTCCCGTAAGAACAAGAGAAGCAACACCGGATTCGGGGACACGGATACGAATCTTGTTCTTTTCAGGCAGATCTCCGGGTACCTGCTTCACATCCGTAAACCGGACTCCGTATCCGCCGTTTTTCATCGTCCATGAATAGGTTAGCAGAGCTGTTTCTCCCTTTTTTATGGGAATCGGAACGGCTTTTTCTCCGTTGAAATAAGCAAAGCTTACCTCGTAAGACGAATCGGTCCGAACCTCCCGCCACTGTCTCGTCTCCGTGAAATCACCCCAGGCAAATACGAGCAGAACAGCCGGTATACATAGTGCTGCCACCGCCGACATTATCTTCGTTCTGCCGTATAAACAATCCGCCGCATAGAAAAAAAGCGCGCAGACCGATCCGATCAGACCCGAAATCGCTATATAAACGGGATCGAAAATAAGCACGACAAACGGAGCAAATCCTCCGGCACCGTATACGACCATCCGTATCCAAACCTTTGCCTTCGGAAAAAATTTGAATAGGATCAGCTCGGTAAGAATGGAATAAATAACGGCATATCCGTAAACAAGCCACCAAAGATAGGGTAACCTTGCCGCTTCCGAAATTTGGTATAAACCCGCCTTGGTTTTGATGATGATGATTACAAAAACGGTGAACAAGGTACCGGCCGCGGCCAGCTTGGAAAGAATAAAGCTCCAGACTTGTTTTCTCCCCATACCCTCTCCATCTTTCATGTGTGCCTCCCCCTTTTTGCAAACGGCAAAATCATCGTCTTCGTTGTTAATCGGAAACTTTTCGCCTCGAAGCAGCGTTTCCTCACGTGTTCCTCATGCCGAGAATACCAAAAGACCCGCAGGTCAAACAGTTCTAACTTTTGTAGGTCCTCCCGGCAGCAAAAAGAAGCACCTCTTCAATCCGGCTCTTCTTACGACCGTCATGAAAGGTGCTCCTTTTAAAATTCCGTAAAAATCGGGCTTCGCTTCCAGCCGGAATCTAGCTGTGCACTTCGAAATCCGCTTCAAAGGAACGTACCACTTCCGGCAGCCACCTCTGCTCCACAAACTCGATATGCCGCGGAACGGCTGAATACTCGTCATAGTCGCTCTGGCTGGAAAACTCCATCGAGAACGCGTACTGATAGTCGTTTTCCAGGCTGATCTGCCGTAAAACTTGAAGCTTTTGTACCTGCGGTATGGAGGCGAGCAGTTCTCTTCCGTCGCTCAGAAACTTTTCCGCTTCGGCCGAACCCTCCTCGTGCTTCAAGTTGAATAAAACGAGATGACGAATGGTGCTCATTTAAGTTCCTCCGTTCATTCGGTTTAGTCGTCCGTTTATAGTTAAAACGATGATTACGGATTATAAGGTTTGTTCGCGATCCCGGTTTACGGGACTTCCGGGCGCTCTTTTATCGGGCTTGGGCATTTTGGCCTTCATGACTTTATAAATCATCGCCGGCTTAAACAATTCGGTCGGTTTTTCTACCATGTGCAGGATGCGGATAAACTTCCCGTACACGTCCTGGTCATACTCCGACAGACGGTACAGTCTCCGGACGTACCACTGCATAAAACCGAGGCCCGCGGGTTTCTTTCCTTTCGTATTCGGATACAAAAACGCATCGGAGGTCGCCGTCATCCACGTAGGTTCAACTAGTGCCGACAACTGTTTGTGGAAAGCGGTCGGAATCCCTTCGGCCTTGATCTTGCCCGCACGTACTTCCTGCAGAACTTTCTGCAGTTCCAGCGCTTCCAGGCAAGCGATGCTGACGCCCTGCCCGAAAACCGGGTTAAACCGGCAGAAGGCATCCCCCATGACGACAAGTCCTGACGGGAAACGTTCGAGTTTTTCGTAATGCCGGCGCACTTGGCTCGGAAACCGGTACACATGAATATCGCCAGCCGGCTTAAGCGATTTGATATGGTCGTACAAATGCGGATGTGTAAGGGACTTGGCGAAATTCAGGAATCCCTGGTCATCGCGCGGAGGATGATTTCCGTCTCCGTATCCGACGAGGGTAACGGACCAGCGGTTGCCTTCAATCGGGAATGTCAGGCCTCCTTTGGACACTTCCGGCGGATTCGGAAAAACGATCACGGACTTGTAATCATGACTTACGGAAGGATCGCGCTCGTACATCCGTGTGGCATAAGCCAGATTGATATGCACTTCGGATTGCGAAAGGGAGTCAAAACCGTGTTTAAGAAGCTGATCGGGCGTTTTAGTCGCCGAACCCGCCGCATCAACGATCAGGTCCGCCTCCAGACGCTCGGATTGCCTGGTAACCAGATTCTCCGTCTCGACGCCCGTAAAGCGGTTCTCGCCGGGGCTGCTGATATACTGAACGACTCTGTGGGAATAAGCGAATTCGATGTTGGGACGCTGCAGCAGCCGCTGGTGAACCCGCCATTCCAGCAGGGGCCTGCTTTGGGAAACAACCTCGAACCCGCTGTCGAACCGGACAAAGTGAAAGTTCTGGTACACCCAGGAAATGTCCCGGATAAAATCGAGCCTTTCTCCGCCGTGTCCCTCCAGCTCCTGCATTATACCGGGAAAAAACTTGTCGAGCGTATTTTCGCCGCTTTTTAAAAGCCCGTGGGTGTGATAGCTCTGCGGTGTGCCTTTACGAGGGTAAGGCCCCTCCGGCTGAGGGTCCTGCTCGATAATCGTCACTGTATCGAAGTAATCGGACAGAACCCGGGCAGCCAGCTTTCCGGCCATGCTGTTGCCGATGACGATTGCTTTGCGCGGATTGCCCTGCTCCTTCATGAAATCATTCATCCCGCCACACTTCCTTCCCGTCTAAAAGTCCCCAACTGATCCATCGTTCGTTCAGGTGCTGCTTTTGGATACGGTCTTTTGCTGCCAGGCTGATTTGCGGTCCATCCAGATGAGCGTAACGGCGAACAGGACGCCGATCAAGCCGATGGCTACGCCGGACAGCGGCGCTCCCCGGAGTCCCAGCGCGGTATTAATGGCAACTCCGCCGACAGCGGCTCCGATGGCACTGCCCACATTAAAGGCGGAAATATTGAGAGAAGCCGCCAGATCCGCAGCGTCTCCGGCTTTCCGCAGAACAAGCATATTCAGCGGTGTTACGATAGCGAAACCGGTCAATCCCCAGAGGAAGGAGAAAATCACCGCCAGGATAGGCACCTGTCCCAACAAGGCGAAGGCCGTCATCGTAATGATCATGGCTGCCAGCGAACCGAGCAATGTTTTCATCAGTCCCTTATCGGCCAACTTTCCGCTGGCGATGTTGCCGATGGCGGAACCGATCCCGAACGCGAGCATAATGGGAGAAACCGCCGTCGGGGTGAAGCCTGTAATTTCTTCAAGGTAAGGCGCGATATACGTATAACCGGCAAACAAACCGCCGGAGCTGAAAACCGTCGTCATCAAAGCGACAAGGGGTTTGGCACGGAAAATTTCACGGGTTTGCTTTGCCATTCCGACGGCTTTGCCGGACTTGATCGTCGGTACGAGCCATGCCATTCCGATCACACAGATGGCAGCCGCAATCGTCAAGGCATAGAAAGACATCCGCCAGCCGTAGCTGTTGCCGATAAAGGTTCCTACCGGAACGCCCAATATGGTCGCTACCGTCAAACCTACGGTTAAATAGGAAATGGCACTGCCTTCTTTGCCCGGAGGCGCAAGCCGCTGGACCACCACGATGGCCACACCGACAAGCGTCCCGTGGGAAAACGAGCAGAACAGTCGGCCTACCATCAGCAGATAATAGCTGGTCGTAACCGCGCTGATCAAAGATCCGGCAACGAACAGGAGTAGCAGTCCGATCAACAGCTTCTTCTTCTCGACTCTGCCCGTCGCGGCCGTAATCAGGGGGCCGCCGATCGCGACGCCGAGTGCGTAAACCGTAATAAGCAGTCCCGCGCTCGACACGTTCATATTGAAATCCCGGGCAATCTGCGGCAGCAGCCCCATCGGCAGAAGCTCGGCGGTACAAATAATGAAAATACTCACAGCCAGGAAATATACGGCCAGCGGCATCCGGGTCCGTTCGGATCCTTGAATCCCGGCACCGGAAGCTTGAGCCGCTTCCCCTTCTTTGATTTGTTTCGTAGACATGGTGCACACCTCTCTCTATCCGTTTGACTAGTTTGTCAGTGATTAACGAGACCGACGGCTTCTTTAACTCCCCCGGCCCGCTTGTTCTGCGCAGGCTTGACATCCAGCAGCGCATAGCGGATGCTGTCGCACAAAGCCTGCCAGCTGGCTTCGATAATGTTTTCGGAGACGCCGACCGTGCTCCAGGTTTCTTCGCGATCCGAGAATTCGATCAGAACCCTGACTTTTGTGGCGGTACCGTCTTTGTCGTCGAGCACGCGGACTTTATAGTCCGACAGGTGCATCGTCTGAAGACTCGGATAGTGCTGCATCAGACATTTGCGCAGCGCATTATCCAGCGCATTGATCGGCCCGTTGCCCTCGGCGGCGTTGTACACCGACTCTCCGTGTACCTTGACCTTCACAACCGCTTCGGACAAAATCGCCTGATCGACGGATTTGACGACGGTTATTTTAAATGACTCCAGGGTCAGGATTTCTTCCAGATTTCCGTGGACGCTCCGGATCAGAAGCTCCAGCGAAGCGTCGGCTCCGTCGAACTGGTAACCCTGGTGCTCAAGCTCTTTCACACGTTCGATGAGGATCTTCGTATTCGGGTCGTTCGCTTCCAGCTCCAGACCGAGCTCCTGAGCCTTGAAAACAAGGTTGCTCTGTCCGGAAAGTTCGGAAACCAGAACCCGCTGCCTGTTCCCCACCAGTCCGGGCGCTATGTGCTCATACGTGCTCGAATCGCGCAAAATAGCCGAGACATGGACACCGCCCTTGTGAGCAAAGGCCGCATGTCCGGCAAAAGGCTGATTAACGGGCATATGCATGTTCGCAATCTCGCTCACATAACGCGCCGTACTTGTAAGTCCGGCAAGCTGCTCGGCGGTTATAACCGGCAGGCCAAGCTTAAGCTGAAGGTTCGGAATAACCGAAATGAGATTGGCATTGCCGCATCTTTCTCCATAACCGTTGATCGTTCCCTGCACGTGTGCAGCGCCCGCCATGACGGCGGCAATCGTATTCGCAACGGCGAGTTCGCAGTCGTTATGAGCGTGAATGCCGAGCGGACAGTCCAATTGCTCTTTCACGGATGCAACTATCGCCGCGATCTCGTGCGGAAGAGTTCCTCCGTTCGTATCGCAGAGAACGATCCAGTCCGCCCCGGCTTCGTAAGCCTTGCGGATGGTCGACATGGCGTAAGCGCGGTTGCTCTTGTAGCCGTCGAAAAAATGCTCCGCATCGTAGATCACACCGATTCCGCTGCGAGTAAGAAATCGGACTGTGTCCTCGATCATGTTCAAATTTTCGAAAAGCGTCGTCCGGATCGCCGTTTGGACCTGAAAGTCCCACGATTTACCGAAAATCGCCGCCGTGCCTACCCTGATATCCAGCAGCTGCCGGAGATTGGCGTCATGCTCGGCCGGAATGTTCTTGCGCCTCGTCGAGCCGAACGCCGTAATTTTGGCCTGCTGCAGATTCAATTCTCTGGCGCGGATAAAAAATTCCGCATCCTTGTGATTGCTGCCCGGCCAGCCTCCTTCAATGAAAGAAATACCCAGCATATCCAGCCGTTTGGCGATTTTCAGCTTATCCTCGACTGTCAGGCTGACGCCTTCTCCTTGCGTACCGTCCCGCAAAGTCGTGTCCAAGATCGTAATCCGATTGTCCATATCTCCCTCCCGCTTGAAAATCTGCGCCGACTGCCGCCGGAGACCACCTGCCTGACGGCCCCCGGCCTGTTTCGGCTGGGATTATTCCGGTTTAACTCCCTCGACGGCAAGCATATACATCGTCTGAGAGACCGCTTCCGTCTGCACCCACTGCCGATACTCGGTTTCGGCGGCCGCCCGTTCCTGCTCGGACAAGTAACCGTCCGCAACCATCTGGACACCGCGGGTTGCCGCAACGTCCGCCCAGATTCCGGCTTGCTGGAGGAAGTTCCCGTCTTCACGCGTCACGATTTCGTGCTGTTCGCTGCTTCGGATATCCGTGAGTCCGAGGTCCGCGAAAACGCCGGGAAGCTCGTCGGCTATCCCGTTGCGCATTCCCGCATCGGAACGCCATTTCAGAAAGGCTGCATAGAAGGCTTTCATGCTTGGGGGCGGCTCCGGCTGCCAGCTGATCTTGTCGTGATTATAGTCCAGCACGATCACACGGCCGCCCGGTTTTGCGGCTTCGATGAGCTGGCCGAGCGCCTGCCGGGGATCGGCCAGCCATTGAAGCACGCGGGCCGTCGTCACGATGTCGAATTCGTTTCGGTACGGCAAATAGTGGATGTCCGCCGTTTCGAAGGCAAGCGCCTCCTGCCCGCCGAAGGTCTCCCGGGCATAAGAGATCAGTCCTTCGTTATTGTCGATTCCGACGACACGGCCTTCCTGACCGACCGCCTCCGCAATGCCTTTCGTAATGGCACCGGTCCCGCAGCCGGCATCGAGTACCGACTGTCCCGGCTCAAGAAGCTCAGCCAGTCTCCGGTGCGAGGATCCCACCGTCCTTGCGTCGAACACGCTCCGCACACTGGCTGCGGAACTGTCCAGTCTAGCTCTGTTCTCCGTTATTCCACCGCTCATAAGCGCGTCTCCTCTCGTGTATCCCCCGCTTTTTAGTACCGGTTTTTCAGAAAATAACTGACGATTTCTTTCATATCCTCAGAAGACTTCCGGCTTGTCGTA
Source organism: Paenibacillus sp. GbtcB18 (assembly GCF_019091125.1). Lineage (NCBI taxonomy): Bacteria > Bacillati > Bacillota > Bacilli > Caryophanales > Paenibacillaceae > Paenibacillus > Paenibacillus sp. GbtcB18. The sequence continues at coordinate 1,077,376 of NZ_JAGXJX010000001.1, read as the reverse complement.
AGCTTCCACGTTTTGTACCTGGCGAGCTGTCTGAATTTAGGCGCGGATACGACCGAGCCCACGATTTGAATGTCCAAAAGCAGCGGACGCTCTTTATGAAGAAACGATTTTGCCGCCTCCTGAAGCTCTTCAACCGTTGTCACACGGATCGTATCGATCTGCATCGACTCGCCAAAGGCCACATAATCGATCGGCTTATACGACGTTCCTACCACGTTGCCTTTGTAGTACGATTTCTGGGCATTGTTGATGGATTCGAACTTCTCGTTGTTCAGATTGAGCCAGAGCACCGGTATTTCGTGGGACGTGGCCGTCGCCATCTCCAACGCCGTCTGGCGGAAGCCGCCGTCACCGAAGATGGAGACGACATACGAATCGGGTTTGGCGCATTTGGCGCCGATTGCGGCCGGAGGCGCATACCCGATAGCCGCCCCGTTCAAGCCTTCGATATACGTGCCCGCGCCTTTCGAGAGCAAATGAGTTTCGGTCCACGAAACCGGGTCCGTAACCCAGATCGTTTTGCCCTGCGGCAGCAGTTTTTGCAGCGTTTCGATGACCTGCACGGGGTGAAGCTTGCCTTGGACGGCGGAGACGTAGGTCAAATCTTTCTCGCGGTCGGCGTCGGCAAATTTATGCTTAGACTGCCGCAGCGCCGCCGTCGCTTTCTCCCACGTCGCATCCTCCAGCAGGCCGTACAACGCAAGCAGGAAAGTCTCCGAGTCCGCGGCGATGCCTATGCGCACCTCGTAGTTTTTGCCGATCTGCTTCGGATCGATATCGACCTGCACGAGCGGTGCTTTGTCGAAGATGGAGTCCCAGCCCTGCGTCGTAAACTCGCTCATGGACACGCCGACCGCGATGACGAGATCCGCTTCCCGGTACAAATAATAATTGGCCGCCGATTTCCCGTGCAGACCCGTACAACCAAGCGCATGCGGATGATTCTCGCTAATAATTCCCTTGCCTCTTAGCGTCGTAGCTACGGGAATGCCCAGGTCGGCAATCTGCTCGACAACTTCTTCGTTGTGGCTGTAGTTTGCCCCGGCTCCGAGCAGCAGCAAAGGCTTCTGCGATTCTTTCAGCAGATCTCCGAGCCGGCTCACTTCTTCTCCGGCCGCATCAACGATTTCCGTCGGTTTCGGGAAGGTGAACGGCTCAAACCCTTCAAAATGTATTTCCGTGAACTGAACGTCAATCGGTATGCAAATATGTACGGGCCCTTTGCGCCCCGACCACAGATGCATCTCCGCTTCCTTCAGCGTATCGAGCAGATGATCTGCAGACTCGACCAGCTTGGAATACTTGGTCACCTTAGACATCAAAGCTTCCAGATCGAACGTGCGCCCCTCGCCGACACACTCCTGGAGAGCGCCTTTCCCGTAAGTCGATATGGGAACCTGGCCGGTCAGAAGTATAACGGGCTGCGAATCTGTGAAAGAGTTCACAATGCCGCTGAGCGCGTTCGTGGCTCCTATTCCCGTCGTCGTGATCACGCAGGCGGGTGCTCCGCAGGCTTTGGCAAAACCGTCCGCCATCAGAGCCGCGCCGTACTCGTGCTGAGAAAGCACAAATCGGATTTCCTTGCGTGAAATTTCGTCGATCATCGGAAGCACATAGCTTCCGGGGATTCCGAAGACCGTATGGATGCCCATCCGTTTTAACCAGAGCGCAACAATTTCCTTGATATACATCGTTTTATTCCCCTTTTTCTAACGGAAATGGAAGAATAGCCGGACGGATGCGAAATCCCGCCCTAGACATCAAATTTCAGCGGTCCCTTGCCGGCGAGATAATCGTCCAGCCCCGTGAGGGATGCCATGCTTTTGCCGCTTAAAATTTCTTTCTTCAATTCTTCTTCTCTCTGTTCGACATAAAGGGCTCCCTGAAGAACCGCGTTTAAGTATTTGCGCTTAATGAGCAGCAGCCCGTCGTTATCTCCGAAAATCCAGTCCTGCGGCTCGATGACGATATTTCCGACACGAACCGTGTCCGGTACTTTCGTCGCAGGCGTAATCGCCGTTTTGGCCGATACGTAAGTGACTTCCGTGGAAAAGACGGGAAAGTCCAGCTTGTTGATATCGTCGATATCCCGGACGGCGCCGTTGATGACAAGACCGCCCAGCTTACGGCGGACCGCTTCCAGCACATAGATATCTCCCGCAAGCGCTTCGGAACGTTCGTTCACATTATTCAAAAACAGGACGAATCCCTGCGGCGCCTTGTTGAGCGCCTCCAAACCCGGCAGCATGTCGTTGTCCGTGTTGACCGTATACACAGGCCCACAGAGCTTAAGATGACGCGTCCGGTTCTGAAATGTCGTCGGAAACGGAACGGTATACTTCTGGGAAGCATCGTTAAGCTGAGCGCAGCCGATGTTGGCAAACTGGCGCCTGACCTGCTCGATCGTAGATAAGTCGATGCCCTTCTCTTCCGTAAGCATGTTCAGCACTCTCCTTCAGGGTTATAGGGTATGAACCGCGCCTGCGTGCGTCAGCACATCGGCAAGCTGCTTGATGGCGTACACCAGATTCGTCTTCTCAATCGTCAGAGGCGGGGCGAAACGGATTCGCTGTCCGGCAGGGCCGCCTGTGAAAATCAGAATTCCGCGTTCGAGGCACTGCTGGACGATGGACTTCCCGGAAACTCCGTCGACTTCGAAGGAAAGGGTCGGACCCGTCAGATGAACGTCCCGCAGCAGCGGAAGTTCGAACGGGAAATGCTCGCGGATCAGAGCTTCGATCTCGCCGCACAGCTCTTCCGGACGGCTGGCGTCGATATATTCGGCGACCGCCATGGCCGCGAAGCAGCCCAGCGACGAAGTCTGGAACGTATGCGCGAGAAACAGCGAGCCCGGGATCGATTCCTTCAACGAGCCCCGATATACGACGGCGGAGAACGGATACAGCCCGTTGGTCATCGACTTGCTGAACAGGTAAACGTCCGCTTCTATTCCGAGATGGCAGGACACGCTGAGGTGGCCATGACGGTAAAAGCCGCACTGGATCTCATCGGAAACGACGACCACGCCATGCCGTCTGGCTTCGGCGGCCGTATCGGTCAGCCACTTCTCGGGAAGGGGGATGTAGCCGTTGGCTCCCTGTACCGGCTCGTAAATAAAGGTCGAAATCGTCTCCCACGGTATATCCGTCTGTCCCGGCTCGATTTCGATGCAGTGTTTTTCAAGCTCGCCTAACAGGGACGTTTGCTGCAAGGCAAAATTTTTGTGCACATTCGTAACGGCAAGCGCATCAAGGCCCAGTCCGTGGAAAGAGCCTTTGAGATAAGCGATTTTGCCTTCTCTCACGCGTTGTCCAATGGAAAGAGCCGTTGACACGGCCATGCTGCCGCCGACCTGAAACAGGAGCTCGTAGCCGGGAGCCTTGAGTTTGCCGAGAAGCCACTGTGCATACTGCTCCGCTTCTTTCGGATAAAAGCAGGCCGCAATATCCGAGCGCAGCTCGCGGAACGGAGCGATATCCGGGTTGCAGTGACCGAAATTCACCGATGCGTAGGCGCTCATGCAGTCGATATAATGCTTCCGTCTTCCTTCGCGGTCTTCCAGGATCAGAAATTCGTTCTTGGAACCGGCCAGATAATAATCCGCACCATAAATTGACTTTTCATCAAAAACGCTCAACGTCATAGGCTCAGCTCCTTCAATTTTTAGTCAAAAGCGTTCCCATCCACGAATGGGGAGCCGGAAAGAACGTCAGGATGGAATCTCCCTTGGAAATAATTCCAGCCGTCTTCATATCCAGAAGATTAATAAACACGTCTCCGGCCGGACAATGAGCCGTTCTCGGGATGTTCAGGCTGAAAAATTTCTCGTACGGAATTTCCCAATACACCGAAAGGTTTTTGGAAATCGTGAAATTAAAATTGTTCGTCACCACATGATGAATGCTCTCTTTCGACAGGTTGTTCGCTTCGAGAACCCGTGAGATGACAAGACGTGAATTCGTAAGAAAACTGTCCTGCAGCCCTTTCTTCTCCTGTCCGTACATCAGCCGCCATGAAGAAGAATCCTGAAGCGTCTGAAAAGGAGTCATCGTAAACTGAGGATTCCGGTCCGTCACGATGCAGGAAACGGCACCGTCGCTGTGCAGGCCGATCACGCCGGGGATGATGCGCACGATAGGTCCGTAATCGAGGATTTTATCCGCGCTCACGAGCAGGACGTTCGTGCCGTTCGCTTCCGCAAACTGCGCGGCCAGTTGAAGGGCTGCCGCAACGCTCGCGCAATACTGCATGAATACCCCGTAAAAAAACGCGCTGCCAAGTCCCAGCTCGTCTAGAAGCCGCCCGGCGAAATCCTCCTCGTGCAGCTCCTTGCAGTGATGATTGCCGGTAGCGAAGAAAACGGCGCCGATCGAACTTTTGTCCAATCCGCTTTTTTCCAGAGTAGCCGTGGCCGTCTCCAGCGCGAGCTGGTACATGGTCTTATCGGACCCGCAGTATTGACGGATCCCGTTGATCCGGAATTTGGCTAAATTTTCTTTGGAGGTATCCATCTCCGGGATTTCCGTCAAAGGTTTGTAATCGCCTAACACATAATGCACATGACTGATTCCGACCATAGCTAACCTCGTTTCTTCTCTATCGCATTCCGCTTTACGAAAAGGTAAGCAGAAGCTTCTGCGGTATACGGAAAGTTTGTCCTTGAATGACAGGGCGCTCGCTTTGGGCAAGCTTTATTCCGCTGAACCGGTTGAACAGCTGCAGGAACGTTTCCTCAAGCTCCAGCTTCGCCAAGTTAAACCCGAGACAATTGTGAGAGCCCATCGAGAACGATAAATTCGCTTTTTCCTTGCGGGAAGGAATCCACTGCCCCGGATTCTCGTACATCTCTTCGTCCCGGTTGGCGCTGGCCAGAAGAAGGATAACAAACTTCCCTTTCGGGATAACAACCCCGTCCAGCTCATAATCTTTTTTGCATATCCGGGTCGTCGTATGAAGAGGAGGCTGCCAGCGCAGGCTCTCCTGAACGGCGGACTTCAGATACTCGCTATCCTCCATCACGCGCGCCAGCTCTTCCGGTTTGTCCAGCAGAATGGCCATGATATTGGCGATGGAGCAGGCCGTCGTCTCGGAACCGGCGGACAGCAGAAGCAGAATGTGCCGGTTCATATCTTCCTGGGTCCACTGCCCCTTCTCCACAGCCGCCCGGAAATGGGCGATCATGCCCCGGGAAGTACCGCCACGCACGAAATTCTCGATGTAAGCGTACAATTCATCGCTCGCTTCAAGGGCAGCCTGAAAGTGGCTTTTGGGATTATCCAAATGGAGAATAATCGGCCGCATCTTGTGATAGACCCACATGGCATCCTCAGCCGGCAGACCGATTGCCTCCATGATGATGGTCATCGGAATGGGAATCGCCACATCTTGGATGAAATCGACCTCCCGGCCCGAAGGAATTCCGTCCACAATCCGCTTGATGACTTGCCTCACGGCGTCTTCCATCCCTTTTTGCATCGCGCTGGGCTTGAACTGGTTGCTCATGATCGGACGTCTTTCGCTGTGCTTCTTGCCGTCCATATCAATGATCGTGGAGCCGAACAGATGGCGGGTCGTACGGAACGGATGCTCGACGGTAAAGTTTTCCGTATCGAGCAGGATCTGCTTGATATGTTTGAACCTGCTGAGAAAGTAGCACTGCTGTTTTTCCGACCAGTGAATCGGCTCCTCCTGTCTTAAAGCGGTATACAGCGGCCAGGGATCCTGCCGGAACTCGGTGGACATGTAATCAATGACGAGAGGAGTCGCTTCGCTTCTCATAGGATCACCATCCTCAATTGGAGGAAACCAGGTGATCTTGGAAGAAGGTTTCGTAAATCGATTTCAGCGTATAAAATTTGCGGATATCATAATCTTCGATCACGATTTCGCGTCCGACCTGTTCCTCCAAAAACACAATCATATCCACCATCGACAAGGAGTCGATATAACCGTGCTCCAGCAGATTATCGTTCTCGTCGATCTGCAGGTCTTCCGCCTGATTCGTTTTTTGGATATGCTCCACAAATTTTGCATACACGTCTTCTTTAGTCACTATCCATCATCTCCTTAACGGGTTAGGGTTGGAATCTGCATTCCTTTTAGCGCCTTCCGGTCGACTTTGCCGTTTGTATTGAGAGGGAATTCTTTGAGGAAGCTGAAACGCGAAGGAATCATGTAGGACGGCAGCATTTCCGCGCAATAAGCCCGCAGCTGCTGCTGTGCGGTTTGGGTGTTTTCCTGATCTGTCAGGACCATAAAAGCGTGAAGCTCCGTTTTGTTCCCCTCGTTTACAATCAGGCATACGCCGTCGACCTTCGGATGGGAAAGAAGTCTTCTCTCTACCTCCTCCAATTCGACCCGGTAGCCCATAATTTTGACCTGGTTATCGGTCCGGCTGACATAATAAAATTCGCCGTTCTCGTCCATGTACGCCAGGTCGCCGGTTTTGAACACTTTCTCTCCCGTGCAGGGCGTTTCCGGATGAGGGACCAGCCGGCTGCTCGTCAATTCTTCCTCCAGCCAGTAGCCTGAGAAAAGACAAGCTCCACGCAGGTAAATTTCACCGGTAATTCCCGGCTCGCGAATGATTTTGCCCGATTCATCGACGAGCAGCATTTCGGTGTTGTGCATCCCCGAGCCGACGGAGATCGCTTCGGTGTCAGGGAGCGGAAGGGATAAATCCTTAAACGAGCACGCAATGGATTCCGATTGCCCGAAACAGTTAATAATCCGCTTCAAGCCGAATAGAGACTGCAGTTTGCGAAGATCTCGCGCCGAGCAGTACTCGCCTCCATAGAGGATTGAATGAAGATGAATGTCTTCGACAGGCTGCCGCTCATGTGCGAGGACATTTTTCCAGATGGAAGGAACGCCGCTCATTAGGTCCACCCGCTGCTGATGCAGGTGCTCCAGAAACCGTCTGGGCTGGAAAATGAGCGAACGAGGAACGATGACGAGGGTTCCCCCGGTGCCGAATGCCAGCCCCATATCCACCAGGCTGAAATCGAACTGCAGGGACGACACCGATCCGACCCGCGTGTTCTGCGGCAGCGCGCACTGGGCGTTCATCCCGTCGAAATAAGACACCACCGCCCGGTGCGTCATCATGATGCCCTTCGGCTGCCCCGTCGTGCCCGAGGTAAAAATAAGATAAACGAGATTCGTATCCAGCAGTTTGGAATCGGTTGAAACATTGTCCGCAGCTTCGCTTACTTCCGGCACAAGCAGATGACCTTCATCGAGGTAAGCCTGCCTTGCTTCCACTTGCGGCGAAAGCTTCCGGGTGCGGCCTTTTTGAATATGCAGCCTGGCACCCGTGCGCGTTAGGATGGATTCGAGCCGCTCCTGAGGAGTGTCCGGATTCAAGGGAATGAACACGAATCCCCGGATCGAGCACGCAATCATTACGGCAATCGCTTCCGCAGACGGGTCGAGTTCGAGTACGACCCGGTCTCCGGTATGCAGACCGGCAATTTTCAGCCGTTCCGCATAAGCACGGGATTTATCGGCCAGAGTGGCGTACGTCCACTTCTCGGAATGGTGAATAATAGCTAAGGATTCCGGGGTTTTCTCGGCAAATTTCAAGAAATAATCATGCAGAAATTTAGGTTCGTCAGAACGATACATACAGACCTCCACTTAGCGTCAAGTTCGTGTGCCTATTCATCAGCTGAACGAAAGCGATAAGTTTTCGCATGGCTTTTTGCCGTTGTCCCGTCACATCCTTTGCGCGTTTAGTCGGGGTATTCAGAGGGATTGCTGTCCTTAAAGTATCACTACCCCTACCGAAATTAAAATGTGGTCACCCACATAAAAAATGTGGTTTTGTTCCCGTCAAAAAAAGGCTCCCTGCACCGGATAAGCCCGGCGGGGAACCTTTTCGCTCACTTCATTTGCATAATTTTCTTTACGGCGCCTCTGCGCGAAGACACTTCCAGCTTGTCGTATATTTTGGTCAGCCGGCTCTCTACCGTCCGTATCGTCACGTTCAGTTCCTTGGCCATCTGGGCGTTGGTATAGTCGAGGGCAATGAGCTCCAGCGTCTGGATTTCCACTTCCGTGAATACCGACGAGATATGATTTAACAAATGATAGAAAGAATACGGCAGGAAGAAATGCCCGTCCAGCGTGCACTCGATCACTTGTGCCACCTGTTCCGGTTTCGTATCCATATTCAGAATATTGTTGACTCCCGCTTCCATAAGCGTATGGAAAAACAGGACGTAATTGTATTCGGAAAGTACGATGATCCGCAGATCCGCGTAAGTTTTTTTCATTTTCTTGATCCATAAAATATCACAATGCGGCGAATCGCTCATAAGCATAACGACAACGAACGGTTCGGGCAGCACGCCCAAGTGAGTAAAAGACGCCGATTTCATTTCCATGTCGATTCCGGCAATCTGAAACTGATCGGACTGGCTGAGATAGTCCGCAATCGCGGGATTTTTCCCGCAACTGTTGTCCACAATGAAGACATGAATTGGCTTGTTTTTCTCTCTCATCACACATTCTCCGTTTTGATTCTTATTTTTAAACCGTTCCATCCTCTTGTTCTGCATCCGTCTAAGGACATAGCGGATCAACTCCTTGTCTTGTGGAGTATCGTGGACGGCATGATCCGGGAGTGTAGTGAGCATACGGACAGGAAGACAAGAGTCTCAATAGATTTGGCTCTCCGGATGGAAAGCCTCCAGATTTTCCTTAACTCTATGCAGGAATTGGCCGGTCACACGGCCTTCGAGGATCCGGTTATCGCTGGAGAGGCAGAGATTTGCCATGGAACGGACGGCAATCATTTCGTCGACGACCCGGGGTCTTTTTACAATCGATTCGATCGTCAGAATGGCTGCCTGGGGATAATTGATGGTCGGAGAGGAAAGGATGGAACCGAATGCGCCCGTGTTGTTGATCGTGAACGTTCCGTCCTGCATATCGTCCAGAGTGAGGCGGCCCGTCCGCGCTTTCTGCGTGAGGCTTGCGATTTCCAGAGCGATCCCCGAAACGCTCTTCTGGTCCGCGAATTTGATAACGGGGGCAAGGACGGAATCTTCCGTCCCTATAAGCAGGGAAATGTGAACATTTCGCTTCATGATGATTTTATCGACGGCCCACACGGAGTTCATGACGGGATAATCCTTGATGGCCGATACGACCGCTTGAATAAAAAAAGCCAGATAAGTTAAATTAACGCCTTCCCGGCGCATAAATTCATCTTTAAGCTTCGTCCGGAGCTTAACCAGATCCGTTACATCCGTCTCGATCGACGTCAAGGCGTGGGGAATTTCCCGGACGCTTTGCAGCGTGCGCATGGCTATCGTGTGACGGACGGGCGTGACTTTGATAAAATCCTCCGCCTCGCCGACTGTCTCCGCTTCCGCTTGACCAAACGGGGTCGGAGGATTGTCCGACAGATGGATGCCGGTGCTTCTAACGTGAACAGGCTTTTCTTTCGATTCCGTATGGCTTGTCTCGCCTTTCTCCATTTGCTCCCGCTCCTTTTCCAAACTCATAACCGGGACAGCCGCCTTTCTTTTTTGTAGTAACCGCATACCTATCCTTCCATTAATGGTTACGAATGCCTTTTATTGTTTAAAAATTGTACCCCACACGTTTACAGCCTGTCAATTGATTCGCAAGCATCCACAAAGTCTCCATATATCCGACAAAAACCGCCAATTTTCTCCCGATAAAAGAAAACATCTATCTAGGCAGCGATTCAATTGGATACAACTGGTAATTCGGAGAATATATGATACAATATAGGAATAAGTATTAAATAAGTCCTATTCTTGTTACAGGACGCACATTCTAAGGTGGGCCATTCCGATCCTAGACAGAAAAAAAGAGCCCTGCCACAAAGGCAAGGCTAATAGACCCGTTTGTAAACTTGCATAAAACGTAAAGATTTAACCGTGTTCAAAAGCCGGCTTGTTATCCTTGTCGAAAACAACCGCTTTTCTCTTCCGGCCCGCCTTAGAAGCTAAATACGGAAGCAGATAATAGTCAAGACCGAATCTTCCTGCGTTTGCCCCTGCGGCAGCTACGAAAAACCCGAGCAGGATCATCCACGGATTCGAGCTCACCGTTCCCGCAAACATGTACATAAAGTTCATCAGCAATCCGAACGTGGCCGCTACGGCCGTCAGACCGCCAAGTATCAGGCCGAGACCGACCAGGAATTCTCCCCATGGAACCAGCATGTTAAACGCTTTGACTCCCGGCAGCGCCACATTTTCCAGAAAAGCGTGGTAGGTCGGATACAGAAGCTCATTAGTCGCTTTATCCGTCACCGGTTTCGCGATGGCACCCTTCATAAAACCGCTTGCATCGAAGCCTCCCGTAATTTTGCCCCACCCCGCACTTGCCCACTTCCACCCTATATACAGACGAAGCAACAGCAGCACACCCGAAGCGTAACCATTATTTCTTAACCAATTCATCAAAACAATCATCTCCTTTTGGTATGGCCCTGCATGAACATGTCAGAGCTGAATTTTGGCGAAAATCTCCTTCCAACCGATCAATACTGGATATAGATACCCTCCTTTCCATGTAATGGTAAATGACGCCTTTATTGTACTTGATTTTTAAAACGCTATCAATTTATTTTTTGCCATTAACTAATGGATTTTTTAGAATTTTACATGGAGTGTGAAGCACAAATCCCGTCAATTCAGGATGAAATAAAAAAAAGCCCCGCATCAGCCGGGGGAAATTTAATGAAACTGTCCTCACTCCCGAAGCTCTTCCCGCAGAGGTTTTGCATGATCCGGAATATCGGTTCTTCCGCAAGGGACAAGCTGCGCCCGGAACGTTCCTTGATAGCCGAAGACCGAACCGAAGAGGGGATTGCTCACATGTACGGAAATTTTATAAGCGTCTTCGGCGTCATCGAACCACTCGCATACTTCGGCCGTCCCCGTTAAGCTTGCGGGAAAAGGAAACTGGAGCCAGCCTTCATAAAACCGCTGATCCCCCGACCGAATGCGGATACCTCCATTGGGAGCCGCCTCAAGTTCCAGATCTACAGCGAGATGCTGCTTGTTTCCCAAGTAATCGACGATACGCCGGCGCCGACCGCTGTAGATCATCGTGGCGTCGAAATGCCGGACCTTGGACCTGAACGTGAAGTGCCGGTTCCAGGTTACCGTCTCCCGGCCGTAGCCGTCCCGGTAGGCGTAATTTTCGATGGTGAAAGGAATTTCCGTGCCGCTCTCCGGAAACATGATGTGCCGCGAGGTGCCGATCAGCAGCGGAAGAGTCGTCCATTTGCTTGCCCAGATGCGGTGCATCACGCCTTCGCCAATGGAAGCAACGCCGTCTTCGCTGCCGAAGCCGAACCTCTCCCGGATACGGGGATGCAGCCTGCCGAATTCCTCCCCTAGCGCCCGCTCGTATATGGATGCCATTTCGGCGCCTCCTCCTTCCCGCCGCCGCGCGGCTTGCGCAAGCATCTTCCCGCTCGCGGCAATTCCCGCCTCGACCAGAACGCCAGCAGGCACAAGCCGGCCATCGCTCCGCTAAGGGTCAGCGGATTAAACGGCGCCTGCAGGAGCTGGGGGCTCCGGGCGAGGGCGATTGCGGGCAGCAACAGCAGCAGCGCCGCCTGCACGATGTATGCGCCCGCCTGTCTGTGTGCCGCCGCCGCAAGCAGGCCGATGCCGATCTCGCCCGCGCCAAGCAGGGCGAGTGCAGGCTTTTCGCCTCCGGGGAACCACCCGACCGCCTGAAGGACGGCCAGCTCGCCTCCCCCGGGGAAAAGGAGCTTCGGCACCAGTCCCTGATACACCCACAGCAGTGCGAGTAGTCCCGCACTGAAATAGTGCATCAGGGCGCGCTGGATGCTGACCGAAGGCGGAATTCCTTTTTCCAGCCAGATGCGGAGCATATCAAAACTCCAAGCAGTCGCATAGCCGAAAAGCGGGCGGAACAAGCACCGGTCGAACAAGCGTCCCGCCGCTCCGAAGCGTGTGTCGTACGTATAGCGTGTCGCGAACGTCACACTGCCGCCTTTGGGCGCATACTTCCAGTATCCGCTCCCGCTGCGGATCAGCGAGATCCGCTGGGGGGAGCCGAACTTCAAGCCCGAAATGCGTTCCCCGGTCAGCAAATTCGTTTTGGCTTTCGTCTCGCCCGTTCCCGCGATATTCATGCCGAAGCCGATTCTTGTCCGGTAATGAAACCGCTGCGGTTCTCTATCCCCGCTTCGGGGCAGGTAGGTGATCTCCGTAAAGCGCAGATCCCACTGCTGATGCAGTTCCGGAGTCTGAGTCGCTTTCCACAGCGTTTCCATGTCCGTTTGAATGTCTAGCTCCACATAGATCGGTTTGGCCGCCATTCTTTACTCCTCCTTCGCGTCCGGACGGTCTTCCGATTCCAGCCCGTCCGTTTCCCGCCCTTCGTCTATAAATCTCTTCCGGATGTCCAAATCGGGAAGAAGGCAGTTCTCCCTCCGTCCGAACCACCGGTAGCGGCCCCGCGCAATCCAAGCGTAAACCCGGTCTCTTACCGAAACGGGTACGATCGCGGCCAAGCCCAGAACCGGCCAGAACCCCGGCATAGAGCGGAACACACGCAGAGCCGCCGCGGACTTCGTATAAGCCCGGCCGTCCTGGATCAGCACGAACGTATCCGGGTCGCCGGCCGCGAGCCCCTGCGTTTTCAGGAGGCGGCTGCCTGCCTCCGACTGGATGGCGGCGAACCGGAACCGTCGCGAGGGGTCCCTGCGGATTACGAACCGGGTGATCCCGTGACACAAGATACAGGATCCGTCGATCAGGAGGATGACGGAATCTTTTTGACAGGCCTTCTTTCGTCTCTCCATAATCCCTCTCCCCGGCATCTGTTTTCTATTTTTCGCTGCCTTAACGCCAGTATAGGGCAGAACTGCGTTTTTGCTCAGTTCTAACTTATTTAGAACGCGGCAAAAAGAGGTTCTACAAATCATAGAACCTCTTATCTTCCTTCGCTTCGGTCGATGTGCTCAGTCCGACTGTTTATGCCGCGAAATCCCCCGGCGACGTACTTTTTCCACGGCTTCTTTGCTGCTTTTGACTCCCAGCTTTTTAAGCATTTTGTTCACCTGGTTTTTCAGCGTGCTCTCCGCCTTCACGAGCTTTTTCTCGATCTGGGACTGCGTGTAGCCTTCTTCGATCAGCTCATATACTTCCCGTTCCGCGGTCGTCAGCTTTTTGAGCTGCTCCTCCCTTTTCAACCGGGAAAACTCCTTCAGCAGAGCATCCATGGCGGCGGGATGGCGATAGGCGCTTCGTATGGCGTGCGGCACTTCACGGAACCTCGTTTTTTCAATATAATTGACGGCCCCCGCAGTAAAAGCTTCCGTCATCACATGCTCGTCCGACATGGAAGTCAGCATAATGATTTTGGCCGGGCGCAGCTCCAGTATTTCCACGGCGGTATAGATGCCGTCAAGTCCGCGGTCGGTCAACTGAATATCCATCAGAACTACGTCGAAATCAAGTTTCGCCGCCATACTGACCGCCTCATCGGGATGAACGGCCGCGCCGACGACGAGAAGATCGTCTTCCTTATTTAAATAGGAAGTCATCGCTTTGATCCAATCGGGATCATCCTCCACCAGCAACACTTTAATTAGTTCCATCGGGCTTCTCTCCGTTTAGTTGAACAATTTTGTTGCGCGGAAAATAAAGACGCACGCACGTTCCGGCTCCCGGTTTGCTGGAAATCTCCACCGAGCCTCCGGATTTCTGCATCACGTTGTACACGTACGACAAACCGAGTCCGTAATTGGCCGCTTTTTTCTTAGTCGTATAAAACGGCTCAAACACGCGCGACAGCCGGTCGGAAGGAATTCCGGCTCCCGTATCGGCGACGCTCAGCACCGCGCCATGACGGGCCGACGCAAGCGTCACGGTAAGCGTTCCGCCATCCGGCATCGCCTCGGCCGCATTGCCGAGCAAATTGCCGATGACCTCCGTCAGATGCACAGGATCGAACCGGACAACCGGACGCCAGTCGAAGACGGTTTGAACCGCAATCCCCTGCCGCGTAAACAACTGTCCGTGCCGGCGGACAACTTCCACAGCCAGTTCATCGAAAGGGACCGGCTGTTCCTTAAGCGCAATCTCCTTCGTCCGGTTATGAATGCGGCCTACCATTTCGAGCATGTGATCGGAGGCGGCTGCGATAATCCGCAGATGTTCCTTCGCTTCCTCGTCTTTTTCGTTCAGACTTCCCTGCAAATTCACCGTGCTGAGCGCTATTTTGCCGAGCTCGTTTTTGATCGAATGGTTGAGCAGCGTCGTACCGGATGTGACCGCCTGCATGGTCGTGTCAAGGGAGTCCCTTTCAAACCGGAGCCGGATGCCCAATACGCCGTATACAAAAACGCAGAGCAGCGCCACCGCGAACGAATAAATCATAAAGACGGAAACATAGCTGAAAAAGTCGAATTCCGGCGAGAACACCCGCGCCACGTTAATAAACAGCAGTACGCCAAGCAGGGTGGGTACGATGATCAGCGTAGTGATAAGCCGGTTTCTTTTGCGGACGGGATTCCCTTCTCTGCGGAGAGAAAGGACGAGCAGCGAACAGGCGCCCAAATAATAAGGAGCCGTCCATAAAAGCAGCGGACCGTAATGGATGGCAAACGCGTCCCGCGAGACTGTGTAGATCAGCATGGCCGCAGCAGGCAGAAGCAGCAGTCCTTTGGCCGTCCGCAGGGACCGCGGCCTGTTTTCCAAAACACCGGAGTAAACGAGACTAAAGACAAGCACACCGTAAGGCGTCAGGGTATGATTGATAAATTCCGATGCGTAAGCGAGTTCCGTTAAGCCTTTTTGCCGGAGCGACCCGGTCAATCCGCCTATGGAAGCGCTGAAAAGAAAAAACGCCGCCCACCGGTTCGTCTCCTTATGAAGATGTGGAATGAGGAGAATAAGCGATGCCAGCGAGAGAGCCAGAAAATAATAAAGCATAGGATCACCTTTATGGAAGCAGTTACGTTTATCCTACCATATTCCCCCAAGGAAATCCGATCATGGATAGCTTTTACGGAAAATTCTGATAGTATAGAAGGAAGGGCTCCTACCGGGAGTCTTATTTTTACATAAGGAGGCACACCCCTATGACGACAAACTGGAAAGAAAGGCTGACCGGCATTACCGGCGCGGATTTGGGGATGGAAGGAGGAATCTACTATGAACCTTAGTCTGACGGGTTCCCGGCATCAGCTTATCAACCAGCTCGTCTATTTCGACGAGGAACTGCATCAGTTCCTGGAGCTATATTTCCCCTCCCCGACTAAATCGCGAACCTATACCGAAGAGCGGCTTCAGGAATATTCCGAAGCTCTCACCGATCTGATCAGCGAATTTAGCGAGGAGCTTCTGCATTCCAAGGTGCTTATCGGCAGCAAGGTTCAGATCCGCTACTTGGATGATAACGAGTCGGATACGTATTCGATCGTTTTCCCTTCCAAAACGGACCCTTCCAGCAACCGGATTTCTTTCTTATCCCCTATCGGAAGCCATCTTCTGCTGGGAACGCGGGAACAGACGTTTACAATCCAGACACCGTCCGGAGAATGCAGTGTGCGGATTGAAGATATCCGGTATATGAACGCCGGAGACGTTTAAACGGTATACATTTCGTATCAGCGGTTTGAAACAAGCAACCTTCTAGAAATTTTTTCCGTCAGTAAGGCTGAGGTGAACTACACGATGAAAAATAAAAAGAACATGATTGCAGCACTGACACTAGGATGTTCCCTGCTGGCTGCTTCTTCCGCTTCGGCATTCTCCGACGTTCAAGGCGCGGATGCCGCCGTTGTCACGTCTTTGCAGAGCAAAGGAGTGATTCAGGGCGTGTCGGAGGACAAATTTGCGCCCCAGGGCAAACTGACGTCCGTCCAGGGCGTACATTTGATCGTCAAGGCACTCCAGTTAAAAGCAGCGGACGGAACTTTGCAAAACCCGAACGCGCCCTGGTATGCCGAATCGCTTGAAATCGCCGCAAAAAACGGACTCCCCGTCAACCTTGCGGCAGACCCGTCGGCCGAGCTGACCCGGGAACAGTTTGCACAGCTTCTCTACAAGGGAATCCGGGCGACCGGAGACTATCCGCTGATCAAAATGTATATCCCGGTCGCGGACGAAGACCAGATGACCCCTTTGTATCAAGGCAGCATTCAGAACCTGCTGCTTATGAAGGTTGCCACGCTCGACGACAAAAACTTGTTCCATCCGCAGGACCGCATTACTCGGATGGAAGCGGCTGGCATGATCGCCAAAGCGATTGAATTTACCGACCGTCATAAGGAACAGACGGACAATCAAGAAAATCAAGAAGTAAGCTTTACGATCGAAAAGGTAAACGCGGACATCAACAAAATCATACTCACCCGCAGAGAACAGCCCAGTCCCGGATACGGCATCGCGATTACGAACATCGAGATGAACGACAGCGGACACGCGAAAATCCATTACAAGCTGACTTCTCCGGAACCGGGTAAAATGTATCCTCAAGTCCTATGGACATCGAAAACGGAAACCTATCTTTCGAGCAACTATAAAGTGGAAATCCAAGCGAATTGACAAACAGGCGCCGCCTCCGGTTAAGGGAAGCGGCGCTTTTTTCTTACCCGCATTTGGCAATAAGTCTCTCAGCCCTATATGGCAAGCGTTTATTGCAAGGTTTGAAAATAAATAACGCTTGAAAAACAAGAACATTTGTTCTAAAATGGAGATACTAGTAAATAACGGAGGTATCGCTAATCATGAACGCACCCCATTCCGGCAAACCGGCGAGCTTGGAAGTTTCGGTCCGTCCCTGGTCCGAAAACGACCTTACTCTGCTCAAGCGGATGAATACGGCAGAAATGTGGGCCCATCTCGGAGGCCCCGAATCGGAAGAAGCTGTAGCTTCCAGGCATCAGAGATACATGAAAGCCGTACCGGGCAGGGTACGCATGTTTACGATTCTATTCGGAGACGAAGCTGTAGGCAACGTAGGCTACTGGGCGCAGCAATGGAGAGACCAGGACGTTTTTGAAGTGGGTTGGGGCGTACTGCCCGAGTTTCAAGGACACGGTATTGCCATGACCGCAACTTCGGCTATGCTGGACATCCTGCGAGACGATGTGCCCAACGCGATCGTTTATGCGTTCCCCGGTGTGTCCAACTTCCCCTCGAACGCCATTTGCAGGAAGCTCGGATTCTCTCTCGCGGGAGAAACGGAAGTGGAATTTCCCAAAGGTTCCTGGATGAAGTCGAATGAATGGAGACTTGAATTTCCCGGATAGTCAGGAGAACTTATTGTGTATATTTGCTTCCTATCCTCTCTCCGTTTTCCCCATACATACTTCCGTAAACCTCGAATAATGGATTCCTAGTTCACATAAACATCGGTGCATGGATTCCATTCGGTATCTCGGGACTCCCCTGATTTTCGCTTCGACTTTTTGAAGCGCTCCGTAATCTGCGGTTCTTCCAAGGCTTTCTACGGGCCTTGGAAATAACCGGATTCCAGCCGCTTTCGGCTTAATTCGCTGCGTTTAATGAGGATAGCAGCGACAGTTTCCTTCCTTTCTCAACTGCCGGCCAACTGCAGCTGCCAAGTGACTCCGTAACGATCGCTAATCCAGCCGAACATTTTACTGAACGGATAAGAAGCCAAAGGCATTAAAATTTGTCCTTCCCTGGACAGCTCTTCGTATACCCGCCGAATTTCTTCCTCTGTCTCGAAAAAAGAGTGTAACGAAATAGCGGGGGTAAACGTCCAATCGTGTTTCACACTACTGTCTATGCACATGAAGGCTTGCCCGTTTAAGGAAAACGACGCCTGCATGACGCTTCCCTCCTCTCCGTGTTCACCCGGGCCATACCGCGTAATCCGGATGATTTCGGAGTTTTCGAATACCGAAGTGTACAGGTTCATAGCTTCTTCCGCCTGCCCTGTAAAGGTCAGGAAAGGTGTTACCGCTGACGGCTTGACTTGACTCATTCCAACCACTCCTTGGGATAGTTATTATACGGCTTCCTTCCATCTTCATCGAACTAACTATACAGAATCATCACACAAGAAAAATAAAATGGATTGATTCTCCAAATATGTTTTTCTATAATAGAGCTGATTGCCAAAGCAGGAAGGAGGTCTCGTCCTACATTCTGAATGCTCGTACAGATTGAGCATTTCCAAAAGCTGACCCTTTTAAAATCAGAGAAGGAGTGATATTTTATTGGATCGCACATTTAGGGGCTATCGTCCCATTCTCTCATTATTTCTGGCCTTCGCACTCTTGCTCGGCTTATTTCCTTCTATTTCTGCAAGCGCTTACTCTACTCCGTCTTCTTCTCTCCCTGCCGGTTCAGCAACCAGCGTCACCAACGGTGTCTATCATTCATTGGCCCTGACTCCCAATCCCGTAACCGTTACTCCTTCCTCCTTGCAGCAGTTTGCCGTATATGCCTACGATGCCAACGGAAGTGCAGTTCCTCTGCAGGCGAGCGATGTCAGTTGGTCCGCCGACAGCGCCATCGGCACAATTGATTCGAACGGCGTGCTGACGGCAGCGGCGGGCGGCGGCGGATTCAAGGCCGGTTACGTAACTGCCACTTACGGCGGGTTAAGCACCCAAGCGCTCGTAATGGTCGGAAGTAAAGCGACAGCCGTAATTGAGGATTTTGAAACCGTTAATAACGGTAAAGCGCTGTTGAGCGCGGGAACCGCGGGTGCGGCGGGAACGAAAAGTTCCATCAGTTTGGCGGAAAGGCCCGAACCCGTGCTTTACGGCAGCCGCTCCCTTAAATTTGCTTATGATATGAGAGGAACCGCGGGCACATCCGCCGCATTCGTCAGTCTCCGCAATCCCGATACGGGAGCTCTCGACAAACCGATCGAAGGCACACCTAAGAAAATAGGCGTCTGGGTTTACGGGGACGAAAGCAGTCATTGGCTGCGCGCCAGGCTCAGAAATCAGGCCGGCGTTTCTTTTACCGTAGATTTTACTAGCAGCACCGGTTTTAACTGGAAAGGATGGCGTTACGTAACCGCAGAGATTCCTTCCTCACAGCCAGGTCCTTTCAAATTTATGGACCTTTATCTGGTCGAAACGAAAGATACGAACAAAAACGCCGGTGTTCTTTATTACGACCGGTTGAGCGCCATTTATTCCGACACCGAGATAACGGGACTCGACCTGACCGGACTGACTCCGATGAAAACAGGTCAGAGCAAAACCGCAGAGGTCTATATGACCAAAGCCAACAGCACTTCGCCTCAAAAAGTTGAAAGCGGAGTTCGTTTTTACAGCAGCAATCCGGATGTGGCCGTCGTTGACGGCAGTGGCCGGGTAAGCGCGCTGAAAGCCGGAAATGCGGTTATCGCCGCCCTCTATTCCGATAGCCAGCCTGCCGCATTTGAAGTGAACGTCACGGTTGACGAACCGCAGGTGCTGGGCATCCAGGCATTCGCACCGGATCTGTTGGAAGCCGGCCGGACCGGCACTCCCAAAGTTTTCGCAGTTTATGCCAATAGCGCCGATTCTCTCGAAGTCACGAAAGAAACCCGGTTTGTATGTTCCAACCCTGCTGTAGCCGAAATATCGGTTGATGGGAAGATTGTGGCAAAAGCACCCGGTTCCGCTTCGGTGACCGTTACTTTCGCAGGCCGGCAGGCGGTAATTCCCGTAACGGTTATCGACCCCGTTCCGGTTCTGACTAAAATCCGGCTAACCGATATGAAATCAATGAATATCGGAGCCGTGCGACAAGCTAAAGTACTTGCCACTTATACGCTGCTTGACGTTCCCCAGCCACCGGCTGCAGTGACAAGCGGCGTGACTTATACAAGCAGCAATCCCGCTGTAGCCGAGATCGACGCAGGCGGAACACTCACGGCCAAATCGATAGGTGTCACGACCATCAGTGCCTCGCTACACGGCAAAACGGACACTTACTCACTGGTCGTTAACAAAGAAACCGGCGCTCCCAAACATGAAATGAGAGCAGCCTGGATTGCGACCGTCGAAAATATCGACTGGCCCGTTAAAGGAACCTACGATGCCGAGCAGCAGAAGCGTCAGCTGATCCATTTGCTTGACGAGCTCGAAGCCACCGGAATCAATACGGTGATTTATCAGGTTCGTCCCACTTCGGACGCGTTCTATCGTTCCGCATTAAATCCATGGTCAGCCTGGCTGACGGGAACTCAAGGCAAAGACCCGGGTTACGATCCTCTTGCCTTCGCCATACAGGAAGCTCATAAACGGAATATGGAGCTTCATGCCTGGTTCAACCCTTACCGCATCAGCAACGATACGGATAAAAGCAAACTGGCTGAGTCGAATCCCGCGGTAAGGCACCCCGACTGGGTCGTGTCTTACGGAGGCAAGCTCGGCTATAATCCGGGCAATCCGGAAGTCAAGCGGTATATTATCGACAGCATCATGGAAGTGGTGAACAACTACGATATCGATGCGGTACATTTTGACGACTATTTCTACCCGTATCCTGTAACCGGCGTGGATTATCCCGATGCCGCGGAATATGCGGCCTACGGGTCAGGCATGAGCATTGAGGATTGGCGCCGCAGCAACGTAGACTCCCTGATCCGGCAGCTCTCCGCCGAGATCAAGAAATCCAAATCTTATGTCCAGTTCGGGATTAGCCCGTTCGGGATCTGGAGAAACAAAGCGAACGATCCGGCAGGTTCAGAAACGAACGGATTGGAAAGCTACTCGGCGATCTATGCGAACAGCAAGAAATGGGTGGATGAGCAATGGATCGACTACATCACGCCGCAGCTTTATTGGAACATCAATTACAGTCCCGCTGCCTACGATAAGCTTATCGACTGGTGGAAACGGCAGGTAGAGGGGAAACATGTCCTGCTCTATGCCGGCCACGGCGTTCATAAGATCGGAGCCGACGATCCGAACTGGCTGGATCCGGACCAGCTGCCGAACCAAATCTTATTCAACCGGAACTTCGCGGACGTTAAAGGAAGTATGTTCTTCTCCGCCGTGCAGGTTCTGGAAAATAAACTCGGTTTTCAGGACCGCTTAAAAACCGATTTGTATAAATACCCTTCCCTCATGCCGGAAATGAGCTGGCTTTCCAAGTCGCTTCCGGCCGCCCCGGACGTAACGGCCGCTGCCGAAGGAAGCGGCATCAAGCTGAATATTCAAAACGAGGCGGGCAGCACGGCGGGCACCTATGTGATTTACAGATCTGCCGGCTCTGGCGCACCCGACACGTCGAATCCTGTTCATATCTGGAAACAGGTAAAAGCCGGACCGGCAGGGGTTCAAACTGTGGTTGACAATACCGTTAAGGCCGGTACGACTTACACGTATGTCATAACGGCTCTCGAACGCGGAAGCAGCTTGGAAAGCCGTGGTACGACCCTTTCGGCAACCGCACAGACTTCTACGGGCTCCGACGGTTCCGGCTCCGGCGGTACCGGACCGGTTGGCGGATCAGGACCGACAAATCCGTCCGTGCCCACGCCTACGCCAACACCGGGTGACGGGGTTCAAGCCATAGAACCCACGGATTTTAAGGAAACGGACGGCAAAGTTACCGTATCCGTTCCAGCCGGCATCCGCGAAGTTCATCTGCCTGCTGACACCGGCACGATAATTGGCAATAGCCGCCCGCTGCTTCTTCGGTTTGCCAATGTGAGCATAACGATACCGAATCCGGTGATCCGGCAGTGGCAGAATTTGAGCGCCGATACAGGTGCGAAGCTCGTTTTCAAAGCGGAGCCGGTCGAAGGAGGTCAACTGCAAGCTTTGGTTCAAGCCGCTAAAAATAAGCTGGGCGCTGAAATCCGCCCCCGGGGATTGTACGACTTCCGGATGGAAGTCCGGGCCGGAGGCAAGACTGCAGCGGTGATGGACCGCTTCTCCGCTCCGCTTGAGATCTCGTTTCATTCAGCGGGAGGAAGCGACCTGAGCCGCACGGGGCTCTACCACTTAGCCGGAGACGGAACGCTCCAGTATATCGCCGATCAGAAACCGTCCGGCAGCGGAACGATCATGGCGAGTATCGGCCATTTCAGTACTTACGGCCTGCTTGAGGTGAGCAAATCGTTCCAGGATGCAAATGCCGGTCATTGGGCGTATCCGGCAATCAGCGAGCTGAGCCGCAAGTTGATTGTAACCGGTGTTACCGAGGACCTCTTCAGTCCCCAGCGTCAGGTGACCCGGGCCGAATTCGCCGCCCTGCTGGTTCGCTCTCTGGGACTGCCTGCAAAAGCAGCCTCCCCCTTTTCTGACGTAAAAGCAGGAGACTGGTTTGCCGGAGAAGTCGCCGCAGCATTTGATGCGGGAATCGTAACCGGCATGACGGATTCGCTGTTTGAGCCCGGCGGAACGGTTACCCGCGAGCAGATGGCGGCGATGTTGATCCGCGCTTACGAAGCGAAGCACGGAAAGCTGTCCGCCGAATCGCCCCCTGTCTCTTTCACGGATGCCGGAAGCATCCGTGAATGGGCCAAAGGCGATGTCGCGAAAGCTGTTGCCGCCGGACTGCTGAACGGACGCGAAGGAAACAAATTCGCGCCTCAAGCCGTCCTTACCCGTGCGGAAAGCGCACAAGCGGTTTACAACCTTTTGAAATAAACGGCTCTTCGCATCCGTGTTCACGACAAAACAAGCTGGCACCGGTTAAGACCGGGCCAGCTTGTTTTATGATCTATGGTATAACTGCGTTTTTCTTGTACCGCTTGTCTTACTTGATATACCCCTTGATATACTGGTCACCCCAGTCGCACATTAGATCCAGAATCGATTCTAACGACCGGCCAAGCGGACTAAGTTCGTACACCACTTTAGGCGGAACCTGATTATATACGGTCCTGGTGATAATTTCGTCTTCCACCAGCTCTTTAAGCTGCTGGGTCAACATTTTCTGGGTGATGTCCGGTATATCTTTTTTCAACTCGCTCGTTCTTTTGGGGCCTTCGATCAAGCAGTACAAAATAACGGTTTTCCACTTTCCTCCGATCACATCCAAGGTCGCTTCCACCGGAATATTGTACATGCTTTTATTTTTGGGTTTTGCGGGCATCGGTTGCTGCACATCCTTATTTGTCCGATTCTATCGTTCGGTTCTTACGCCCATTTTAACCTACCTCGTTGATATTAACCAGTATTTGTCTAAAATGTGAACCCGGCTCCGCTAAGGCCCAAAGCCCGTAAAAAGCCCGGCTGCGAAGCGAATTTACACGCACCTATTGGTGCCTAAGATACTTTTTGGTAGCAATGTGACGAAAAAGTGCGTACTTCCCATTCCCTATCTCACGATGCATAATTCCCTTGTACCCGATAAAAGGAAAGAATACTACATACCTTTGAAAATATGGATGACAAGCGGTACGGGCGGTCTCCTTGAACGGAATGCCCGGAATCCTTTCAAACCATTCGGCGTACGCCTATTTCTTACTGAGGAGGGAAAGAAATGAAAGTATTGACGGTTGTTGCCCATCCGAGAACCGATTCCTTGACCATGGCGGTTACCGACCGCTTCACACGCGGCCTTCAGGATGCAGGCCATGAAACGGAAGTGCTGGATCTTTACCGCATCGGGTTCAATCCCGTCCTAAACGAACCGGATGAGCCGGACTGGACGGACAGCGGCAAACAGTATTCCGCTGAAGTGATGGACGAAATAGAACGCATGAAACGACACGACGGGCTGGCTTACATTTTCCCGCTCTGGTGGTACGGCTTGCCGGCCATGCTGAAAGGATACATCGAACGCGTATGGAACCACGGATTCGCCTATGGACCCCAAAAGCTGCATCATCGGAAAGTATTGTGGCTAAGCCTTGCTGCCGCTACGCCCGAGCAATTGGCAAAAAGAGACTACGACCAGATGATCAACCATCAGCTCAATGTCGGCTTGGCGGAATATGTTGGAATTCCAACTTCCAAAGTTGAATTTCTGTATGATACGTTAAGCTCCAATCCGGACCATATTCAGGACTTGCTTCAGCAGGCTTACGAACACGGACTTCATTACGGGCGCGAATAAGGGTGGGGATTTTTTCCCGGCAAAAAAAAGCGGCACATTCCCTCTTACGGGGTGTATGCGCCGCTTTTTCCAATTCCTTCCGTCCCGCTTACTTCCGCCTCAACAAAAGGGGGCAAGCCTATTTTCGAATCTACTTCAGACGGTTTCTGTTCCGGTACGTCCAGTACAGCAGCACAAGAATACCGATCGTTACAGAACCGAGCGATACCAGGTAACTTCCGTAAGGCGACAAATACTCCACTTCAATAAGGGCATTGTCCGAAGGAACAATCACAAAACGGACCATTTCCAGCCAAGCCAGATGAAATCCGATACACATCCACAAATTTCCTGTAAAGATCCGGCACAATTGAAGCGCGGTACCGAAGGCAAGCAAACTAACGACATAGTCGATCGTAATCAGATCCCAGGTACCTACTCCGGTGGCAACCAGGGCGGCTGTCAGAGCGACAGGAGCAAGCACAAAGAGAATAAGCTGAAACAGCAGTGCCAGCCATCTGTTGAATCGCTCGCTCAGGTTGCCGTATAGATAGCCACGGAACGTTACTTCTTCCGGAAACGCTTCGTAGAAAAAAGCGATCGGAATGTTAATCAAAATGACGAGCAAGGTCTCCACAGGCAAGTGAACATCTACCACCCGGATCCAGCCCGCCAGCGTTCCCGCGAGCAGAGCAATGCCCATCAGCGCGATTAGAAAGCCTGCGCCCAGCAGCAAATACCGGAATCCCGACGGAAGAGGGCTCAATCCCAATCCGCTCCAAGGCCGGTTGTCGGCATAGCGTCTCAACAAGTAAATGAGCGGCACGGCAATCCCCGTAGTCACGACCGCAAGAATAATTTGTTGGGCCAAAACCGGGAATCCGTAGTTTTGCGCGGCTAAGGTTACGGCGACGGCTACTCCCAATGCGACGACGAACGACAGCCAGCCGAGCAAGATGCGCCAGACCAAGTGAATTCTTCCTTTCGTATCCCGGATAAAGCCCGCGGATGCGCGGCTGTGTCGCCGCGTTTCTAGTGAAGGATTCATAACACATTCTCCTCTCTTAACTTGGCTCGATGTCTTTCTACCTTTCGCTCCAGACCTTCTATATATAGTAGGATGAAAAGAATTATGTGATCGAAAAATACCCATTTATTCGACATTCCACCGAAAATAGCCGACTTTCCCGTTTCTTTGACTCCTCTATGCACATCTGCTTTTCTCCGGTTTGTCATTCCTTACATGATTGCGCCGCTAATGGGTATATTAGATTAGTAAAAATATGCAAATAAGGAGCGAAACGTATGGGTATTTTAAGCGGCAATCCGAAAGAAGAACCGATGCACTTCGGAGAAATTAACAGTGTGTGGCAGTTTTCCATGGCAGCTAAAGGTTCCGTCTCCTGTTACCAGGCGTATTTAAATCATGCCGGCGATAAGGACCTCAAAAACATACTGGACGATCTAATCGATCAGGCAAAGCTTGAGATCAAAGAATGTGATACATTACTAACCGATAACGGAATCCCTCCTGCTCCCGCTCTGCCGGAACGGCCTTCCGTTAAACTGGAAGAAATCCCGCCGGGTGCCCGTTTCACGGATCCGGAAATTGCCGCCAAGCTGGCCGCGGATACTTCAATCGGTCTGGTTGCTTGCAGCCAGGTTATGGGACAAGCTATCCGGGAAGATATCGGCGCTTTGTTCGCCAAATATCATCTGACCAAAGCCGCCTTGGGAACCCGAATTTTGGAGCTCAACAAGGAAAAGGGATGGCTCGTCCCTCCCCCGCTGCAACTGAAACGTCCCGAATCCGAATAAGCTCGAATTGCTATCTGTCCTGCCTCCCGGCAGGATTTTTTTGTTTCTCCACGTTATGTTACTCCTACACTCTCTTTCCTTATCACAGGCGAAAAATGTCAAAAAAGAGAAAATTTCTCCCTGATAATAAAAAAATACCCCTTTTTCTGGTAAAAAGTTTAAACGATAATAGGAGAGCAAGCGGATTCATAGACTTGCAGCAGCAAACTTTACAAGAATAGATGACTCCCGCTTCCGCATGACGGGATACACATTCGTTTTTCGCGGATTCTTGAAGTCGGGCTAGCCTTTTATTTGCTTGAAACAAGGGCCGGGAGTCTTAACAAAGGGAGGTGAAGACGCGAAAAGAAATAATGTAAGCGGTATCAAATTTAATCATTAAAGGAGGCTATATGTAATGAATTGGCAATCTATCCGCTCTCAATCTCCCAAGCAGGTTCTTTTCCGTGTTCTGCTGATCGTATCCCTGCTAGTTTCTCTGCTACCTTTCCTTGGGTTGAATACCGGGCATGCTTCCGCGGCTGCAAATGTCTCGGCTGCGGCTGCCGCTTGTACGGATGCGGCCTGGGATTCTACCAAAGTCTATACGGGTGGACAAAAAGTTTCCTACAACGGGAAAGTATTCGAAGCGAAATGGTGGACACAGGGCGAAACGCCTTCCCAGACAAATACATGGGGCAGCTGGAAATACATCAGCGACTGCACGGGCGGCGGCACGCCGGATACAACGGCTCCGACTGCTCCTTCCGGACTGGCCTTGACCAGCAAAACTTCCACAAGCGTTACCCTTTCGTGGAATGCTTCCACGGATAATGTCGGCGTAACCGGCTACAACGTTTACAACGGTTCCGCGCTATCTGTCTCGGTAACCGGCACAACCGCTACGGTAACCGGCCTGGCAGCCAATACGGCATACTCTTTCAGCGTTAAAGCGAAAGATGCAGCCGGCAACTTGTCCGCAGCCAGCAATGTTCTTGCGGTGACTACGTCTTCGGACGGAGGCGGTACGACGCCGCTGTCCAAAATCAACGGCGCTTACGTTGCTTCCTGGCACTTCCCGGCCGTGAACACGGTTCCCGCCAACAAATTGACGCACATCTTCTATGCATTTGCGGATGTCGCCAATAACGGCGTCAGCGGCGGAGATACTTCGCAAATCGCTCAACTGGTCACGCTGAAACAAAAAAATCCCGATTTGAAGGTTCTGATTTCCGTAGGCGGCTGGGGCCGTTCCGACGGTTTCACGAGCGCGGCTTCCACGGATGCGAACCGTACGGCTTTCGCTAACAGCGCCCTGCAGTATATCCGTGCCAACAAACTCGACGGAATCGATCTGGACTGGGAGTATCCGACAACGGCGGACAAACAAAACTACACCCTTTTCCTGAAAAAGCTTCGTGAAGTTCTCGATGCCGGCAGCGCGGCCGACGGCCGTACCGGTAACAAAAAGTATGAAATTACAGCGGCTATGGGCGCTTCCGAGTACGGTGTGCAAGGAATTGACCTCGGAAGCGTACACCCTTACTTTACCTTCATCAACATTATGACCTACGACATGCAGGTCGGCGCCAACACCCACCACACGAACCTGTACACGTCTTCTCTGAACTCCAGCTACAGCGTGGACAATGCGGTGAAGCTTTACAAGGGACGCGGCGTTCCATCCGAAAAAATCGTAATCGGCGGAGCTTTCTACTCCCACGGTGCCGGAGATTACACGTATGACGAGCTCAAAGCCAGCTACATCAACAAAAACGGCTGGACTCGCCAATGGGACGACGTTGCCAAAGCTCCTTACCTTACTAAGGGCAGCAGCATGCTGAGCTACGATGACGCGGAGTCTCTGACTCAGAAAGTCAACTATCTCAAAAGCAACAACCTGGGCGGCATCATGTTCTGGGAATATGGTCAAAACCTGGGCGGAGACCTTCTGGATGCCATCTATACGGCATTGAAATAAACCTTTGTTCCGCTCCGGAATAGAAAAGCTGTCCCGGCGTCCTTCTTGGACGCGGGCAGCTTTTTATTTTTGTTGTTCAAAATCGTTCAATAATTGGATCATAAGGCGTTTACTTTTGAATGAAGGCATGGTATAGTTATTTCGAAAAGTTTAGAAATAAGAATAGCGGCAGGCAGCGTATAAGGCCGGAAGAAAAAGGGTGTAGAAAGTATGGAAACCAATCAAGCGGTTAAAGTACACAGGGCACTGGGTGAGCATACCCGCTATAAAATCGTTCAAATTTTGACCAAGGAAAGCAATCTCTGTCCCGCGGATCTCGAGAGCCGCTTGGAATCCATCGCTCTTTCCACGTTGTCTCACCATTTGAAACAATTATCAGACTGCGGATTGCTTCATTCCCAGAAAAAAGGGACCTACATTTATTACAGCTTAAATGAAGAAACGGTCAAAAAATTTGCGCCTTATTTGATCGAATAATTTTTTTGCTCTATATTTCGATATAACTAGAAATATCAAAAATACGTACTTTTAAAGTTCCGTATGAAACGCTTACTTGCCTAAACAGCTTTTAACGCCGCTGCCCTTTTTATTTCTATATTTCTAGAAATAGAATACTATCAAGAAAAGAGGATGACAACATGTTTAAAACATGGAAAATCTACATGCTTGCCCTGATCGGCTTTCTGGTGGGAACGTCCGAGTACATCATTGCCGGAATTCTGGATAAAATCTCTGCCAGTCTCGACATCTCCCTGGTTGCCGCAGGACAGCTCATTACCGTTTTTTCGCTCGTTTACGGACTGGGGACGCCCTTTCTGGTCGCTTGGACCGCACGCTGGGAACGGCGCAAATTACTGATCTATTCACTCGGACTTTTTGTCGTCGCGAACGTGCTCGCATTTATCCTGCCGGGTTTTGCCGCTTTTGTAGGCGCCCGTGTTCTGATGGCGCTCGGCGCGGGGGTGGTTGTCGTAACCTCTTTGACCGTAGCAGCCAAAATTGCGCCCTCCGGTAAGCAGGCGAGCGCGATTGCGACCGTCATTACGGGCTTTACCGCTTCTCTCATCGTGGGCGTTCCGCTTGGAAGGCTTGTTGCGGCGACATACGACTGGAAAACGATTTTCGCCGGAATCGGCGCGCTCGGCCTGCTGGCGATGTTCATCTTGTCCGTCACCATTCCGAAAACGGAAGGTGACGCTCCCGTTCCTTTGCGCGAGCAGATGGCTCTTCTTAAACAACCCAGAATCCTTCTGGCTTTATCGGTAAGTTTCTTTTGGCTGGGGGGCTATTCCATCGCGTACACCTATATCTCCCCTTATCTGCTGACCATTACCGGCATGAACGAAAAAATGCTGAGCGCCGCACTGCTCGCATTCGGCATCGCCAGCCTCGCCGGTTCCAAATTTGGCGGCTACAGCGCGGATAAATGGGGAGTGTACCGCACGCTTATGTCCGGCATGACACTGCACGTCATCACTCTTCTTCTGCTGACGCTGGCCGCCCACTCCCCTGTCGTCGTATTTGCCGTGCTGATTTTGTGGTCGTTTGCCGCCTGGTCTTCCGGCCCAACCCAACAGTACAATCTCGTCACGATGGCACCTCAATCATCCGGAATTATGCTCAGCCTGAACAGTTCCGTGATGCAGCTTGCCATGGCGGCCGGTGCCGGAATCGGCGGTATTATCGTCGGAAGCATCTCCCTGAATGCCGTGACATGGATCGGAGCGGCCGGGGTCGCGGCGGCACTCGCCATTAACTTCGTCTCTTTCAAGCTTTCCGCTGCCGAAAGACACAAACCGGAGAGAGAGCATCCGGCAAGCCTGAATGCCTGACCACCGTCATGTGACGCCGAGCACCGCGCGCTGGGAGCTTCGCGCGGTGCGGAATACAAGCGAGAAGCTATCCCGGCCGGGGTAGCTTTTTTTTATGTGCCAATCATTCATGTGCGGTGCCCTGCAATAACCACCCTCCGGCCTATGATTCCCGTACTCGTCCTCGCATCTTGGGCACTGGGTCCGAACGGCCGCAAGCTTTCTTCCCCGCCTACTTTTCCCATGAGAATATGCTGCTTTATCCTGCCGCCTGCTTCGCCTTTACAAAATCTCAAATATAGACTTACTTAACGTTAACAATCGCCTGTTATAGTCAGGTTTAGTAACGCATACATACTATCCGACCTATGAAGGGGATCTGCAAAAATGAAAAAGAATTGGCTTATCGCCGCATCGGCAGCACTTACGCTCGTATCCGGAACCGGCTCCGCTTTTGCCGCGGATCTGAAAGGCTCTACGGCGGACTCGGTCACCTACACCAACAACGGGGAAACCGTTGCCCCGTCCGTTCCGGCCGTAAACATCGACGGCAGCCTGTATTTGCCTTTTCGCGCAATCAGCGAAGCGACCGGCAAATACGTCGATTGGGACGAGTTCCGCAGCCGTGTCTCTCTGACGGACAAGCCTACACTGACAGGCAAATACAAACTGAATGCTCCGGATCTTGCAGAAGGCGTCAAAATGGGCATCGGCTCCTCGCTGACCCACCTGCCGGGCGATCCCGACAATGTATTCTATACAACGGCGGACCGCGGTCCGAACGGAGAAGTTGAAGTAAAAGGAACCATGGTCCGCACGTTCCCGCTCGCCGATTATACCCCGACCATTTACAAAATCGAAATTAAAGACGGTCAAATCAACATTCTCGACCAATTCCCGCTTAAATTGAGCGGTATCAATCCGGCAACGGGCAAAGCCAACATCAGCGGTTTGCCGAACATCAAAGGCCGGGACGAAGCGCCTTTCGACGCCAAAGCCGAGAAAGAACTCGCTTACGATCCGTACGGTCTCGACGTTGAAGGACTGGCCTACAACCCTAAAGACGATACGTTCTGGATATCGGACGAGTACGGCCCTTCCCTCGTGCATGTAAAACGGGACGGCACCCTGATCGAGCGCATTGTGCCCAAAGGCTGGGCCGCTCAAGTTTCCACACCGCTTGTGCCGGCCCGTGAAACACTGCCGGCCGTCTACAACAAGCTCCGCCAAAACCGCGGTGCCGAAGCGGTAGGCATCACACCGGACGGCCGTTACATGTTCATGGCAATGCAGAGCCCGCTGCGCAGCCCGAACAAGGAATCCGACAATTCGCGTCAACTGCGTATCATCAAATTTAATCTGCAAACGCTGGAGCCGGTAGCCGAATTCGCTTATCTCGCGGAAGACGCTAAAGCTTTTAAAGGCTTGAAGCAAGCGGACATCGTCATTTCCGACCTCGTGGTCGTGGATGAAAATACGCTGCTTATTGACGAGCGCGATAAAAATGCGGGAGACAAAGCGCAGCTTAAGCGCATCTATTCCATCGACCTGTCCAACGCGACAAACATTCTCGGCAAATACGACGATACCAAAACAGCCGGTAAAACACTGGAGCAAATGTCCCCGGCCGAGCTGAAGGACCAAAAGATCCTTCCTCCTACCAAACGGACACTGCTCGATCTGGTTCCTTTCAAATACCCGTATGAGAAAGTCGAAGGCGTTTCTCTCGTGAACGGCAATACGCTTGTTATCGTGAACGACAACGATTTCGGCGTCGACAGCAGCTCTCCGGAAAACGGCACCGAGCTCTGGACATTCAAGCTTCCTTATACCATTAAGTAAAACGCGCAAAAACAGCAAACCCGGTCAGGACCTCGGTCCGCCGGGTTTTATGTTTATAATCGGTAACCTTCAAGCATGTTACTCCCGTCAGTCATATCACTCCTTTTTTAACATACTGATGCATGCACAAGCGGCAAAAGCCAGTACTCCGCTCGCTGCGGTTGTAACGGAAAAAGCTCTGATGTAATCTTCCAGGCCGGCTTCGCCAAGGGGCACATTCAGGACAGAGGAAAACAAAATGCCGATCCCTGCTACACCCAAAGCGTTCGCCAAATACATAAAGGTCGTAAACAGCCCCGAGCCGGTTCCGGCCGATGCCGCCGGCACGCGATTCAAGATCGTATTGGCAAGCGGTGTGGTGGCCATACCCAGACCCAGGCCGTATACCGACAGAATCAATACGTTTTGAAAATGAAAGAAATGCACGGCATCGGCTTGCAGAGACCCAATCAGCATAAATAAACTTGCTCCCATCGTGAGCATCCCTGTTTTTAACACCGCAACTCCCCATCTTTTCACCAACCACGCCGACATTAAAGAAGTGGCGAAACATCCCGTGCCAATCGGCAAAAAAACCAGGCTGGTCGATTTAAGATCGAATTGTAGTCCCGCCTGCAAATAGTAATTTAATACGAAGAAAAAAGAGAACATACTGAGATAGACAACTACCTCCGTGATGATTCCGATCCGGAATGAACCTATTTTGAACATGGAAAGCTTCATCAACGGCACGCGTCCCGTCTCTTCTCTTCGTTTCTGCAGAAGCACGAATAGGAGCAGAAGCACCAACGATACAAGCAAGCATCCCCAGATCCATACCGGCCATCCTTGTTTTTGCCCGATCGTTAACGGATAAATGAGCAAAAACAATCCGGACATAACAAGAACAATGCCTATCCAGTCGATACTCGGTTCGGAATGTCCGCGTGATTCGGGAACGACCGGCAGCCCTATCATCACAAGCAGCCCAAAAGGCACATTAACCAGAAAAACAATCCTCCAGCTAAGGCCGAACAGGTTCCCGTCCACCAAAAAACCGCCCAAAATCAGGCCAAGGGTAAACCCTATGCCGATGACGGCCCCATAGATGGCAAAAACCAGCCCTTTTTCTCTCGGGAGGAAGATGCTTTGCATAATGGACAAAACCTGCGGTTGGATCATCGCTGCCGATAAACCCTGGAGGATGCGAATGACAATGAGTAAAGTCGGGTCCGATACCAAACCGCCGAACAGGCACATACAAGTAAACCCCGAAACCCCGATCCGTAACATTCGTTTTCGGCCATATAAGTCACCCAGTTTTCCGCCTAAAATCAAAGCAACGGCAAGCCCTAACGAATATCCCGAAAAAATAAGCTGCGCTTCGGCAAAGCCGGCATGGACGCTCGTCTGTATCATCGGAAGCGCTACCTGCATCATGTAATTGTTCAGCGAAATAAGAAGCGTCGGCAGCAAAATCAGGACTAAAGCCATCCAACGTCGCGGATCGGCATGCGGTGCCCCACCGGATTCCCTTGTACAGTCAGTTGTTAGATCTTTCACGGTTCATCCCTCCTTTCCACCAGCAACAAATGAAGCGAACCCGCATGGTCAATTGATCCTTATTATCAGCGATAAATGAAACGGTGTTCTACCTGTAAAGGTATTTTCTCGCCCTACAAAGGGAGTTTGAGGAACAAAAAAAGGATATCGAACATGATCACTATGTCCGAAATCCTTTTTAAACGGTTAAACTGATCTATTCTGTTTCTGCATCCCGATGGGATAACATCTTAAGATATTCACTCGGATTATATCCATACATTTTGTGGAAGGCTGCCGCGAAATTGCTGAAATTGCTGTAGCCAACGGATACCGCCGTTTCCCCGACGTTCATCCTCCGCACTTCCATACAATAAAGCGCCTTTTCCATCCTCTGCTTGCGTACCAGTTCAAATACAGTCATGCCAAAACGTTCCCGAAAACCTTTCTTCAGCTTGAATTCGTTGAGTCCGACCTTTCTCGCCAGCTCACGGATCGATAACGGCTGTTCGAAATGACGAATCACGAGTTCCCTGACTTGATCCAGCTTCGCCAGATCGTCACGGTTCAAAAACGGTTTTCTAACCTCTACTTCATAACCTTCTACTTCCCCGAACAAAGCAACCAATTCCATCGCTTTACTCTCCATATACAGCCTTTTCATCGCTCCATCGTAAGAGCCGTTCAGCATATCCGACACACAGCGATGGATTTCCGGCGTATTCGGGTATTTATCGATGTTGCCCTTATAGCGCTGCAGCCAGGATTCCATCCTCTGTTTCTCGGTAAAATCAGCCGCATAATGAAACAGTTCCTGCGGAGATAAGCGGATTTCCACCAACTGATTGCGGACACCCGCCTTCTTCTCTTCATATACCAATTCATTCTCGAAAAACAGCACGTTGCCCGTCCAATGATTCGTATAGCTTTCCTTCCCGCCCCACGCGCAATAAATATCGCCGCTCAGGCAGTAACTTAGCTCAAACAACGGACAAGCCTCCTGAATACGCAGCTTCATATCCTGCGCATAAGTCACGTCTGTGATCACGATTTCCATGCCGGGACGGATTCGCGTCCTGAGGATGTTTCCTTGTCCAATCCCGTGCGGAATCGTAATATGCTGCTCCCATGCCCGGTGCCGGGATTGTCCTTGAATCAGATCCGTAAATTGATCGAAAAGGCTGTGTACCTCGCTATTAACGATATCTAAAGTCAATTCGACACCTTCTTGCCTAATTAATCTGGAAAATAGCTGCATTCTATTCTATCGGGCAGCACTTAACTGAACGAATAAAGCCAGTCGCCACAGCCTGTCCGGCAGCTCTTGCCGCCGCTTTTGCCGTTTCGCTTTTCGAAAGCTCGTATCTCCGGTCAAAACGGACTTTTATCCTCCACGTGAGCGTGCATGATCATCAGCGTATTCGATACTCCGAAAACCATCATCGCGTCCTGGAACTCGGCAAGCGATTCCATCGATTCACTCCTCGTTTTCAGCATATAATTGAACTCCCCGCTTATCCGGTACAGCTCGGCAACCTCCGGGGAAGATTCGCAATAACGAACAAACTCCCGGCATTTGACGGTTTTAAACAGCATAAATGCCTGTATGCCCCGGTCTAATTTACCGGGATCGAATTTGGCTTTGTAGGCGGTAATAATCCCCTGCTCTTCGAGCTTGTGGATGCGTTCTCTCACGGCGGGCTGGGTCATGGAGATGTGGCGGCCGATTTCGGCAACCGGCATGCGCGCGTTCGTATGCAGTAAGTTCATGATTTTGCGGTCGGTATCGTCGGGCTTTGCCGTTTCTCTCATCCACAATCCTCCTAAAGCGTTTTAGCGGTTTTGCTTATAAAACAGAAAGTGATTCGGCATGAACCCCTTTAATTATACCTGTCTCCACTCCCGGATTTCCATATAATTAATGGTATAGAACCGGAAAGGATGATTGGCATGCAAAATTTGCGCGAAAAAACGGCTCTCGTCACCGGAGCGAGCCGCGGAATCGGAAAGGCGATCGCCAAGAGATTGGCCCATGACGGTGCTTGGGTAGCCGTTCATTACGGCCGGGACAAGAAGGCGGCGGAGCAGACCGTTGCCGAAATTACGGAATCCGGCGGAAGAGCTTTTAGCGTGCAGGCCGATCTGGGCTCCATGCAGGGCGTGGAACGGTTATTCGAGCAGTTGGACACGCTCTCTATCAAGCATACGGGCAGCACATCCCTCGATATTCTCGTCAACAATGCCGGAATCGGCACACAAGGATCCATCGAAACAACGACCGAGAAACAGTTTGACGAGCTGATCGCGGTCAACATCAAGGCCCCGTTTTTCATTATTCAGAAAGCACTGCCCCGGCTGCGCACCGGAGGACGGATCGTGAATATTTCCTCCGCCGAAACCCGCATCGCGTTCCCTGCTTCCATTGCCTACGGACTGACCAAAGGCGCTTTAAACACCATGACTCTGCCGCTGGCGAAGCAGCTCGGTGAAAGAGGTATTACCGTGAACACCATCCTGCCCGGTTACACGGAAACTGATATTAATGCGGAGATCCTGAGCGATCCGTCGGTCCGGGAATACGCGGTCGGCATGACGGCCCTGGGCCGGCTCGGACAAGTCGGCGATATCGCGGATGCGGCGGCCTTCCTGGCATCGGAGGATAGCCGGTGGGTCACCGCCCAGATTCTCGATGTATCCGGCGGAATCCGCCTCTAAGAACCGGACAGCGGCTTATCCGCTAAAAAGACAGACTTCCTTTTTAAGAAAGTCTGTCTTTTTTCCAGTCTGCTTATGAAGTTAAAAAGCCGCGTACGATACGGACATACTCATCCGGCTCTTCCAGATATCCCACATGGGAGCTGTTTTCCAGCACTTGAAAATCCGACTGCGGGACAAGCGAGTGATAGTAAAACGTAGACTCCGGAGCCGCTTCGTCATACCGGCCGCATAGGAACAGCGACGGCACGTTAATTTCATGAAGCCGCGGTGTCACGTCGTATGTTTTCAGACTGCCGGTCGGGCAAAACTCGGAAGGCCCCCACATGGACATGTAAATGTCCTTATTAGCCTTGCCCCGGCTTTCCAGCATAACCGCAGGCAGCGGATCGATCCGGCATACATGCCGTTTGTAATATTCCTTCATCGCATTCCGATACTCATCCGAATTCGTTGTGCCCTGCTCCTCGCTGCGCGCGATGACCGCTTGGACTTCATCCGGCAATTCGGCCAGGAACCGCTCCGCGTCTTCTTTCCAGCGTGCCGCACTCAGGCAGGGACTGGAGAAAATGACGCTTCTCACGCCGGTTGGCTTGCGCTCGATCAAATAGGAGGCCGCGAGCATCGTGCCCCAGGAATGCCCGAGTATATGAACTTCATTCAGGCCGAGAGCTTCTCTCACACAGGCCAGTTCTTCGATAAACCGTTCCGTGCGCCATAAGGAGGCATCTTCGGGTCTGTCCGACTTCCCTCCGCCGAGCTGATCGTAGAAAATAACCGGCCGCTGGTCTCCCAGCACATGGAGAGCCGCTTTGAGCGGGTCGTGCGTATTGCCGGGTCCGCCGTGAAGAACGAGCAGGGGCGTCCCGCCGCCTTCTCCCGCCGAGCTGTACCACACTTTACCGCCGGGTACCTCGATATAACCTTCTGTATGCCGCATCGTGCATGCCTCCCGCTTTCTTTTCATCTTTACAGTATAAAGGTTTCCGCCGCTTTACGAAATGCCGGGTTCCGATCCTCTTCTGCCCGCCCGCAAAGACAAGGCGAAGCATAGAAACAAGACCAGAGCCGCCGACACATACGGATAATTCAAGTTCCGGTCGAAAAGAACGCCGGCCACGATCGGACCCGTAATATTTCCGAGACTGGTATAAGCCGAATTCAGGCCCGCTACATATCCCTGGTGCTCGTTCGCCATTTTAGACATTTGAGTTCCGATCGCCGGACGCAAAATATCGATCGACAAAAATACGATAAACGTCACGACGACAATCATCCAGTACTGATGGACGAACAGAGTCAGCAAAACGAACAGACCGGCCATAGCGAGACAGACCGATATGACGGTTCTTTCCCCGAAACGATTCAAAATCCAGCCGAATATCGTGACCTGCACGACAGCTCCGGAAATAGAGCCGAACGTAATGATAAACGCGATATCTTTAGGTGTAAATCCGAATTTATGATCCACGAAAAGTCCGAAAATCGTCTCGTAATTCGCCAGGCCGAAAGACATCACGAATACGATGATCAGGCTGATAAAATACGGTTCCCGGAACGAACTCAGCATCTGAGCCATAAAGCTCTGCTTCTGCGCGGGAGCCGCTTCGGCTTTGACGGGCGGTTCCACCGGCTTCGATTCGGGCAGAATAAACAGCGTGACAACCGCGGCGACAGCGCCGACGGCCGCAGCCGCGTAGAAAGGCGCACGTATGCCGAATTCCGCGATATAGCCGCCGATGCCCGGGCCGATGATGAAGCCTGTCGTGATCGCGGCGTTGATAAATCCCATTCCTTTGGCCCGTTCCGCGGTCGTGGTGACATCGGCTATGTAAGCCATAATCGAAGGCATGATCAGCGCCGCACCTATCCCTCCGAGCATTCTGGAAGCGAAAAGCAGAACGGGCGAACTCACGACGCCGAACAGCAGCTCGGATACGGTGAAGATCACCATACCGGCTACGATCATTTTCTTCCGGCCCAGCGAGTCGGAAAGCCTGCCCGCGAGCGGCGAGAAAATAAGCTGGGTCAGCGAAAACGCGGCCACGAGGAAGCCCATAATGCTGCCGTTTAAATGAAGTTCATCCATGTAAGTCGGCATGATCGGAATAACGAGTCCGATCCCCGTGAACACGAGAAAAATATTAAGCATGAGAAGCAGTACGGCTCCTCGGTTTTTAAGAAGCAACTCCACTTCCATCCCCTCCTCCGTAAATCTGTCTATTTAGTCTATCCGGGGTCCCCCTTCATTTCATATACCGAACGTTCGTTCAGTATGAGGGCGTAAGATAAAAGACGCTAAAGCGCCAAATCGAAAATTTCTTCATCTGTCACCGGCTGTCCGCCCTATCAGCTCGGTTGTGCTACTCCGTGCAGGAAGACGCCGAAAGCCAGCCGGTACAGCTTCAATGCTTCCGTCGTGGACAATTTCCGCGACATCTGGCTCAGTCCCATAATCAGACTTTCCAGTATCACCGCAAGAGGCTCCACATCGGCGCCTTTGAATTCACCGCTGTCGATCCCCTGCTGAATCAGTACTTGGTTGAACTTTAAATGCCGGTTCATCAGCTCCGCAATCCGATCTTCCACGTCGTTCGTTTTCTCTTCGTTATTAAAAAACTCGTCAGCCGCTTTGGTCAGGGGATGGTTCAAATCTTCGATAACCATCTGTTCCGCCATCCCTAAGAGCTTCTCGGTCGTTGTTTTGTAAAGCGATTCTTTTTCCATCCACTTTTCTTCCCATTCGCGTTCCCATTCGTCGACCAGATAAAGAAATAAGCCTTCTTTGCTTTTGAAATGATAATAAATGTTTCCTTTGCTGCTGCCCGTGGCCTCCACGATATCTTCGATAGAAGTGGATTTGTATCCCTTCTGGACGAACAAGGTCTTGGCAGCATCCGCAACCCGTTTTTTTGTCTGTTCGCTTTGCATCTGCTTTTTATTCATCCGCTCCGCTTCACTCCTTCGTGGATGGTCTGACGGCATCCGTACCTGCCGGTCGTGTTCACAGGACAATAATACTGAACGTTCGTTCTGTATCTTATCAAAAACAGCCGATTAAGGCAAATTTTTTATTCTTCGCTTTCGTTTCAATCCATAGAAAAAACCGGCACAATCCGTGCCGGCTCCTCCGTTATACACCTTAGCAAATGCGGATAGCGAAGCCTTCTTTTTCCCTTAAAAGTCAGGGAGCATCCGGACCTACTTCCGCTTGAGTCAGCGGATGATTCGTAAAGCTTGACGCGTTCGAACGCTCATCGGCCCCGGCATCGTTAACCGAGCGGGTTTCCCCGTCCATATCCTCCTGGACAAAAGGATAAGAGCCTTTCGCATAATTGATCGCCGGGCTGGAAGCCGATAATTTCTGCAGCCCCTGCACGACCGTCAGCAGCGGATTTTTATTCCAGATCTCGGCGGACGTTCTGCCTTTGTTTGTCACGGTCCCTCCGAAGCCGATGTTGCCTTCGAATACCGTATTGGTCGCCGCCGCCTCGTTATAGAGAATGCCCGAGCTGTTTTTCACGATATTATTGGCTACTCTGCTGTCTACCGGAGTGAACGCTTTGCCCGAACCGACTACAATACCGGTCGTGCTGTTGACGATCGTGTTGTTGACGACCTGGGCTCGGTAAATTCTCCATTGAGCCTTCAGATCGTCTTCACTCGGATTCGAAGGATAACCGCCCGTTCCGCCGTCGTATTTGCCGTTGTCGAGAATAATCGCGCTTTCCGTCAGATTTTCCATGTAATTGTTATAAATCTTATGGTCGTTCCCGTAAATGCGGATGCCCGCCTGTTCCGATTTTACTCCGTCGCCGAGAAAGAAGTTCCCGTAGAAACTGTTGTTATGGCCATGTCTCGAAGTGAGTCCGCCCTTGGACGTTTTGAACGTATTGTAGCGAACGGTATTGTTGCTGCTTTTCACGGAAACGATTTCCGGTTCGCCGTCTGTATTTTCAAACAGATTATACTGGATTTTGTTGAATCCGTCGGAAAGCGAAATTTTGGACAAGCCCAGCCGGATCGTTTCTTTGCCGTTGTCGACCCATGGACCTACATCGTGAAAATAATTGTGTTCGATCACATCATACTGGGAAATGTTCCCCTGGCCGTCCCCTTCATAAGCGATGAGAGGATTAGTGTCCGTTTTGTTGCCGAAATCGTTGCGGTCGATCTGGTTATGATGGCTGTTCGCCCCGCTTACCTGAAGCCAAATAGTGTCCACGCCCCGTGCAGGTAAGGCAAACTGGTTCCGCGTCAGCCGGATATGATGGGAGCCGTTCAATAAGACGCCCTTGTCGGCCGAATTGGCAAACTTCAAGCCCTCGATTGTAACGTAAGAGGATTTTTTAACTTCGAAAGTGGTCGGGCCTGTAATGACCGCCTTTCCCCGGTTTGCGGCTTTGATCGTAATGGGGTTTGCCTCTGTTCCGTTTCTATTTTCAATTAAAATCGACGAATTATTCCCGCTAACCGTGTAATTGCCGTCCGCCAGCACAATCGTCTGTCCGGCGCTTGCGGTTTTCAGAGCCGCTGCCAGTCCTTCCGAAGTGGACACGGGGATTTCCCCTTGGCTGCCGTCTTCCCCATAAATTTCGACTTCCGTGTAGCTGTTCCACAAATTGACGGAGTTACCGTGCCCGACAAGCTTCACGTAACGCACCGAGGATAC
The DNA here is from genome assembly GCF_019091125.1 of Paenibacillus sp. GbtcB18. Lineage (NCBI taxonomy): Bacteria > Bacillati > Bacillota > Bacilli > Caryophanales > Paenibacillaceae > Paenibacillus > Paenibacillus sp. GbtcB18. Next base: position 1,037,038 of record NZ_JAGXJX010000001.1, on the reverse strand, counting down.
GTCCGCGAAATCAAATGTCTGAAGCTGTGCGCTCAGGCTGCTCGTCACATTTGTTTTCACATTCGTATACGTAACGTCGTCCGCCGAAGTCTGAATATCGAAAGTCGATGTTCTCGTGTCGCCGTTCAGGAAAGCAGCTTTGATATAAGCGATTTTGCGGAGTGACCCGAGATCGAAGCGGATCCACTCGCCGTCACCGTTTGCGGACCAGCGGGTCGACAGGTTGCCGTCCACCGTGTTAGCCGGCAAGTTGCCGTCATGTTTACTCGCCGTTACGGCGGAAGCGGGTACGGAAAATTTAGCATTCGCCGCATAGCCCTGAGAGGGAATTAGCATAAGAAGCAGACATAGAGACAAAATGAGCGAGAAGGTACGATTACCGGCGATCATCATAGCACATCCTTTTGAACGTATTTTTCAGCGCCTGCTTGCAGTTCCTTTCTCCTTTACATGAAACGGGTTGCAGAGTGCGCACTCTACTTCCTGTATACCGTACTTGCTCCGTAAAAGCTATCTTCAAATCGCGAAAAGACTCCTCAAAATCCCGAATATCGGCTTTCTTCTCTAAACAAACCTAAACAAACTGTACCTTTATCGTGTCCAGCCACGCCCTGGCTATCAGTCCGTGGCCGGCAGCCGACGGGTGTACCCCATCCGGAGCCCAGTAGGTCGCCGGCGCTTCCGTGGAAGCGCGGGCAAACAAGCCGTCGAGGGGAACCAGAAGGGCTCCGAACTCCCGGGCCAGCTCCCGTACGGCATGGATTTTCGGATCGAGGTCTTCCCGCCACGTTTTGCGGTCTTCTCGTACGGGAAGGACGAAGGGCTCCATCAGCACGATCCGGGCTTCCGTCTCTTCCGTCGTGCGCGTCAGAAGCTGCCGGTATCCCTCTTCAAACGTCTCCAGGGACGTGGGGTCATTGCGGTCATACCTTCTCCAGCAATCGTTGATCCCGATACAAATGGTGACCCAATCCGGCTTCAAAGCAATGCAGTCCTGCTCCCAGCGGTTTTGCAAATCTTTGACGCGGTTTCCGCTTATCCCCTTGTTGAGAAAAGTCACCCCGCTTCCGGGACAAGAGGCGCCGAACCAACCTGCTAGCATCTGAACATACCCTTTCCCCAGGTCCGCATGATTTTCGCGGTTTCTGCCGGTATCCGTAATGCTGTCTCCTTGAAAAAGAAGAAGTTCTCCCTTTCCGATCATCCTATCCTTGTGCTCCTTCATGTTCAATCCTCCTCTAACAGATTGCGGAACGGAAATCCGTGCAGCCGCCAAGGCTTCGAACCTCCGAAATACCGGACGGGTCCTGTTTTCCCCGAAGCGGACCCGATCCGCAGCTCGGGTTCTTCCCCCGCCGGATAAAGAATCGCTTCATCGCCCGCATTCAGCGGAAGCGTGATTGACTCCCGGCTGTCCGCCACCTGCACGACATGACACGCGGCCTCACCGGCCAGCCGCCAGTGAATCGCGCCGGTCCAGCCCGTCCGGATTTCGCAAGGCTCGCCCGCCAGGCTCTTGACCCTCACGAAAGACGTGGCTCCGGCGCGGCGGACGGCGCTGATGAGGAAGGCGCCCTCGGCCCGCAGGTCGTGGAAGGCGGCTTCCCGCCACTCTTCCGGCACCGCGGGGAAGATCCGGATCGTGCCGCCCCAGCTTTGCAGCAGCATATCGTGCAGCGATTCGGCCCCGGCAAGAGGGGTCTCGATGACGGGCCCGGCTTCTTTGTACATCGTATTCGGCTTGATAAGGCCGAGAAGCGTATGAAGCAGGCGCAGGGCCGCGTCCCCCCAACCGAGCGTGGCGGCGATCGAAGCCGCCCCCGTAAAGCTGAAGCCGCGCAGGTCGCCTTCGCTGTCCAGCCAGTGCCGGAGGGAACGGGCGATCAATTCCCGATCCTCTTCCCGGTCCGGGCTGACCAGGTGCAGCGGAAAAACCGCCAGCAGATGGCTGAAGTGCCTGTGTCCGAAGGCAAGAGGGACTCCTCGGCCGACCATATAGCCGCTCTCGTCCACCGGCAGCGGCGTCAGATTGTCCAGCACTTCCCGCCACCTTCCGGCAAGGGGATCGCCGCTATCGAGCCGTGCGTCTGCGGCAAGCAGCGTCTCGCATCCCCACCGGAGGAGCGCGAGGTCGTAATGGCAGTCGCTGACGGTCAGCCGTTTGAACGAGCCGTATTCCGGCGAGATCGACGGAGGCAGATGCAGCTTCCCGTCCTCGCCCGCGTGAAGCAGATGCAAGTAGTAATTAACGCTTTCGCGCAGCACGGGATACAGGACATCCCGCAGCAGCCCGTCGTCCATGGAATACCGGTACTGCCGCCACAGACAGTGGCAGAGCCAGGTCAGATTCCCGATTTCCTCGCCTGTCTCGCTGCGGAGGTCAAAGCTGCCGCTTCTTCCAAGGCCCGCCGAATCATGGCGGTACGGCTGCGGAACATTTTCCCTCAGGTGCTCTCTGTTGTCCGCTACCGCCTGGACCATCGACTCTCCAATCGCGAGACGGTTGGAAGCGTACACCGGGGAATAACTCATTTGGACGTTCATGTTGAACCAGTTGCCGGCCCAGGGAGTCGGCGCAAGCCAGGGACCCTGATTATCCAGCAGGACGCTGTCCGCCCTTGCCGCCGAAGCCAGTTTATACATCTGAATCCAGTAGAAACTTTCCAGGCGCCGGTCGGGGATGGAAAGAAAGCTTTGGCGGTAGTAGCCGTGCCACCACCTGCGGTGAGCGGACACCCATTCGCCGAAATCGGCGGACGCCGCTTTCCGGACGGCTTCCCCCGCGTTCTTTCGCGCCTCTTCGGTGCAGCTATTCTGGACGGAGACGAAGGCGACTCTCCGTCCTTCAGGCAATTCCGTGACTTTCCAGGCGGTGACGCACCCTTCCCCGCATTTTTCCCCTTCCGCGAAACGCTGGATAGCAAAATTCACTCCATCTTCCCGGGACGTCTCGTGTACGGCCAGCGGGATGTACTGATTCACGTTGATTCCGTCGGCAAACTTGAGCACATCGTCCACTTCGGAGTGAGGCACCCATTCCAGGCGTGCCTCCCTTTCCTCCTCCGAAGCTTCCAGTTCTATCGCCATGACCGGTTCTTCGGCATGCACAAGCGCCCGGATACGCACTTCACCGCATGTCGTGGTCAGCAAGCCCCGAAGCTCGGCGTTCCACAAATCCACCCTCAGCCGTGTGGGATTATAAATCAGACCCGCCAGCCCCAGGTTCATTTCGCCGATCGGCACACGGGGTTTAAAATCTCCCCGATCCGGAAGGGTTGCCGTCACATCCGTGCGGCCCATAACAAACCGGAGCGTCCGCCGTTTTTTCGCAGGTTCCGCCCCGTAGACCATCGCTCCGATCGTTCCATTTCCGATGTAAGCGCCTTCATTCCAACTCGTCGGTTTCACGACCCATTCCATATCATGCTCCGCCATAAATGCCTGCCAATCGAGATCCAGCCTCAGGCTGTCCGTTGCGGATGGCTTCATGAAGCTTTCCTCCTATCCTTTTATCGCGCCGATCAGAGCCCCTTTAACGAAATATTTCTGCAAAAACGGATAAACAAGCAGAATCGGCACCGTTGCGACGATAATGGTTGCGTATTTTAGCGTGACGGTAAGCATAGCCACATCGCCTTCGGATGCGCCCAAATTGGCGTTTGCTTCCCCCTGAAGAAGAATTTCCCGTAAAATGAGCTGCAAAGGAAACATGGATCTTTCCTGCAGGAAGATAAGGGCGTTAAACCACGAGTTCCAATGGCCGACGCCATAATAGAGCAGCATGACGGCAAGAACCGGAAGTGAGAGCGGCAGGACAATCCGGAACAAAATGACGAAATCATTCGCCCCGTCGATTTTGGCCGATTCCTCCAGAGCATCCGGGATGCCCTCGAAAGCCGTTTTCATCAGAATCAGATTAAACGTGTTAACCGCCGTCGGAATAATAAGCGCCCACAGCGTGTTCGCAAGCCCCACCCCTTTGACCGTCAAATAAAAAGGGATAAGCCCGCCGCTGAAAAACATCGTGAACACGACGAACAGCATAATCCGTTTGCGGTAAGCGAGACTTTTACGGGACAGTGCATAAGCGCCGAGCGAAGTCAGCAAAATGTTGAACGCAAGTCCCACGACGACCACGAAAAACGTGTTGCCGTAGCCTTTCAGAATCATGGGATTGCGGAAAACGTTCGCGTAGGCGTCCAGCGAGAAACCGACCGGCTTCCACAAAAACCCTTTGTGCGAAAGAAGACCTCCCGCATCGCTGAGCGAGGCGAACACAACGTACACGAGGGGATAGATCGTTACGATCATGAGCAGCGTAAGTACAAGCAGATTAAAACCGTCAAACGCCCGTTCGGAGAAACTCCGTTTGTTCACTAGGGATTCCTTCCTTTCCTACCAGAGACTCGTGCTGTTCAGCTTCCGGCTGATCCAGTTGGAACCGAGAAGCAGCGTGAAGTTCACGGCGGAGTTGAATAGACCGACCGCGGAGCTGAAGCTGTAATTAAACTCCTGCAGCCCCACACGATACACATAGGAAGACACGACGTCTGCGGTATCGAACGTACTCGGATTGTAGAGCAGGATGATCTTTTCGAAACCGACGTTCATCATACGGCCCAGCTCCAGAATCAGCAGGATAATGATGGTCGGCATCAGCCCGGGCAGCGTAACGTTCAGCATCTGCTTCCAGCGCCCCGCGCCATCCATTTTGGCCGCTTCGTATTGTTCCTGATCAATGCCGGTTAAGGCGGCCAAATAGATGATGGTCCCCCATCCGATATGCTGCCAGATGCCCGAGGACACGTAGATGGTACGAAACCACTCCGGTTCCAGCAGAAGCGTCAAGCGCTCGCCGCCGAAGAAAGCGATGATATCGTTAATTACGCCGCTGCTCGCCGTAAAATCTTTGATGATGCCGCAGATCACGACGAGGGAAATAAAATAAGGCATGTAAGTCACGGTCTGAACCGTCCGTTTAAAGACCGAGTTCCGCACTTCGTTCAGCAGCAGGGCTAAAATGATCGGCGCCGGAAACCCGAAGACAAGTTCGTTCAAGCTGATCAGAATCGTATTCTTGATCGTTCTCCAGAAATAAGCGCCGGAGAAAAAGGTCTCGAAATGGGCGAATCCGACCCATTCGCTTCCCCAGATGCCCAGCCTCGGCGAGAAATCTTTAAAAGCGATAATCGCGCCGTACATGGGAGCATAGTGAAAGACGACATAGTAAAGCAGTACGGGCAGCAGCATCACATACAAAAGTTTGTTTTTGCGGATATCGAGCAGAAGGCCGGTCCGGGTCCGTTTTTTTGCGGCCGGGTACGGCAGAGCTTCCTGATTTAAGGCAGCCATAACACAATTCCTCCGTTCGTATCGGCAGCTCCGGGCCGTGAGGCGTCCTTGTTCACACCGTAAAATCCGATTGCCGGGCTGCCGCAAAGCATGTTATCAGCGCTTGTTGTAGCGGTCGAAGGCATCCTGGTAAATCTTCGTCACTTTATCGATCCCCATCTCCTTGATCCGCTTTACGTAGTCGTCGAATTTATCCAAAGGCTCTTTTCCCATCACGAATTTGATAAACATTTCTTCCTTGTAACTCGTAATTGCCGTGTTCAGCTTGGCGATTTCTTTGCTCTCCTCTACGGACGGCGTAATAAACTGCGGCATCACATGCTTCGCCGCATCGGTCTCGGCCCATATTTTCAGGGCTTCGTCCTGCTGCTTGAATGTATTGAAGTTTTTCCGGCTGTCCCCGAGGTAAGGACCGTTCGGTTTCGTATATTGGGAAATCATTTGCTGAAGGGTGTATTTCCCGTCTTTTGCGATTTTATCGGTAAATGCGGGCGTGCCGTTGTTCAGGGTATAGCTGTCGCCTTCCGTCCCGAAGTTAAAAAGCAGACTGCCCTTCTCGCCGTACGCGTAATCCAGCCACCTCACGGCCAGTTCCGGATTTTTGGAGGCATCCGAAACCGCTTTGCTGGCAGCCGGATTATACTTGAAATCCCGCTGGCCGATGAACGGGCGCTCGCCTTTGGTCAGCGTCGGATAAGGAGCGGCGACGAGCTGAAAATTCGGGTTCTTCTTCTTTCCCGTATCCATCCATCTCCCCATTCCGCCGCTCAGGAGATGAACCGTGGCACCCGTGCTGTCGTTCAGCATTTTCGTATCCAGTGATTTGGAATCCGTATTGAGGGCGAAATCTTTATCGATCAGCCCCTCCGCATACCACTTGCGCAGAAGCGTCAGCGCCTCTTTGAATTGAGGATCGATCGGCCCGTATCTGACTTTTCCCCCATCGTCGATATAGTACCGGTTTGCCGTTTTGTAGGCGCCGATAAAAGCGTCCTGGATGTTAAACTCGTTCTGGTATAAGGCGGAAAACGGCGAGGTCGCCCCTTTGCGCTCTTTAAACGCTTTCAAAACGGTGTACCAGTCGTCGATCGTTACCGGAACGTCCAATTTTAATTCGTCCAGCCAGTCCTTACGGATCATGGGTCCCCGGAACACGAGTCCGTTCTCCGGGCGGATCATCGGAAATACGTAATAATTACCGCTGTCCGTTTTGATCATTTTGTCCAGTTCTTTGTCCTGTTCGAGCAGCTTTTTCAAGTTGGGCGCGTACTTGTCGATATACGGATTGAGCGGAATGATCACCTTATCGGCGATGGCTTTCTCCGGTCCGCCCGGGTACGACCCGTTTCCGCCGCTCCAGTTGTACTCGATCACATCGGGCAAATTGTTGGACGCGATCAAGAGATTGAACTGGTCTTTGGACTGACCGTCCGCCGGGTGCGTGTATTTCACTTTGATGCCCGTTTCTTTCTCCAGCTGTTTGCCGAACGGCGAGTCCGCCAGATTCGTTACGAACGCGGAAAGGTTCGTGTCCATCGGTTCCCACGAAGTTAGCGTTTCTTCCGCACGAACCGGGTATTTGCCGGGTTCCGAAGCCACCGCCGATTCTTTCTCTTCCTTCCCTCCTCTTCCACCGGCCGAACAAGCCGCGAGCATAACCGAAGCTGCCAAAACGACGATGACGCCCGAACGGCTGTTTTTTCTTCCCGCATGTCTGACCATGCAAACCCTCCTCTTCAAAATCACGGATGCACGGCTGCGTCGCACATCTCAGTGTCAGTATGACCTGCCGCTGCCTCCAAAAGATATCTTCAAAAACCGGAATGGCCCATCAATTTGCCGAAATCCGGGGTGTCCGGAAGCCTGTAAAAACCGCAATCCGTCTGTAAAAAACATACAAAAGCGTAAAAACCGCACGCAGCGGCTTTTACAGGATTTCTTTGTACTTACCCGGTGTGACGCCTTCGAATTTTTTGAAAATCCGGTTGAAGGTATTGATATCGGAATAGCCGACTTTCCGGGCAATTTCAATGATCGGGTCACTCGATTGCGACAGAAGTTTCTTAGCTTCCGCAAGTCGGACCTTCTGGATCACGTCCAGCAGCGCTTCACCCGTCTGAGCTTTAAACTGCTTGGACAAATAAGAAGGCGTGAGACCGAACGCTTCTCCGATCATGCTAATATTCAGGTTTTCCGAGCTGTAATTCTGCCGCACATACTCCGCTACCTGCCGGCTGAGCTGATCGTGCTCCGGTTTTCGGCTTTCCTGGATAAATCCGCATACGCGCGACAGCACCTCCCGCATACCGGCCGTCATTTCCTGAAGCGTCTCCGAGCCCGCCAGCCGTTCGGCCGGATTCAGTTCGCGGATCAGCTCCCGTTTGCCCGGCAGTCCGATTTCATCGAGCGCTTTGAGCAGGGTCCCGACCAGATCGAACAGCAGACAGCGGCTGAGAGGCACGGAAAGCGTCTTCTGTACCACATTGTGCTCAATAACTTGTTCCACGAGCGCATTCGCCTGCCCGAAATCCCCCGCTTTCACGAAGTTGATCAACTGCTGCTCCACATGCATCGGAAAGGAATAGAAAGCCGCCTCCCCGAATTCGTCTCCCCCGGGAAGATCCCCGTAGGCGATCACTTCACCGCTGCCCATAACGATGCGGTATTCCATCGCGGTCAGCGCTTCTTGATAAGCGAGGGGAACGGTCGCGAGACCCGCATGAACGCCGCTGATCGCGATCGTCAACCGGACCTGAAAATGGTCCAGCAGAAACGCTTGCACCTGCTGAGCGAGCCGCCGGATCTCTCCTTCGTCGGCTTCCGGACTGATATTCAGTATGCAGGCCTGCATGTCGTCTATCCCGGTAGCGACCGCACTGCATCTTCCGGCTACCGCCGCTTCTTCCGCCACGTTCATCAGAAGGAAATGAATCTGCCGGATTTTTTGGGCGTCGCCACTGCCGGGCTCGTCCCACTTTCCGAATTGATCGATCCGGAAGAGCAGGACGGCATAGTGCTCATACGGAAATCCGATATCGTGAGCGGCCAAGGATTCATGAACCGGCACATTGGGATCGAGCCTGCCTTTGAGAAGCCCCTGCAGAAAGTGGGACCGGATCGCATCCCGATGCTGCATCAACCGCCGGCTGACGTTCTCCTTCTCGGCAAAAGCGTTGTTTAACGCCTTCTGGACGAAGCCGTATTCATTGGACCCTTCTTCGAACGCCAGACCCGACTTGGTAGAGAGATTACGGATCAGACCATGAATGGGGCTGTAATTCTTTTTTAGGAAAAGGAACGTCAAAATCCCCCCGATCAAGAGGCTCAAAAACAAATTCACAAAAATAAGAACCGACATATGCTCCATCTTCTCGTCAAAAATCTCCGCCGGCATCATCGACACGTACTTCCAGCCGGTCTGTTCGGATGTGGTGTAGGAGACGGCCAGATTCCTTCCGGCCGATTTTTTGTAAACGAGCCCGCTCTTGCCGGAGAGCTCCCCGTAGGCCGGATAATCGGTCTTTTGGGCGGTGCCGGAGGAAGCCAGCAGCCGGTTTTTCTCGTCCAGCACGGCTACGGAGGCATTATGGACCGGCGCGAGATTCGCCAGAAGCTTAGATTCCTTGATCACAAAAAGAATGACACCGCCGGGAAGATCCGGATTGTCCAAAATAACCGATTTGGCGTACAGGACGGCGCCGGTTTTGCTGCCGTTCTCCGTAAGCGTCACCGGCGCATACTCCTGGATAAATCTTTTATCGAAAAAAGATTTCCATTCGTCGTAGTCCGTGTTTTCGTTTTCGCGTAAAGTCTCATACAAGGCACGGCTATCCGTGCGCTCGCGGGATGATATGACCGTATCGCTATTTTTGTAATAGATATAAATCTGATCGATAAAATCGTTGGCTACCTTATATACGCCCAGATCACCCGCAATGCCGATCAGCTCATAGTGGTCGTCGTCCGTCAGAGGGCTGCCCGCATGGATAAACCCCGCAAGCCGCTTGTTAAGCGCCATTTCGACGCTAAGCCTTTCGATGCCTTTCAAATGATTGTCGATCGCCTGCTCCATCTGCTTGATCACGGCCTCATTGGACCGGTTGACTTCCGTTTCGACCACATTCCACGTCACCATATAAATCACACCGTTGATCAGAACGGGAACAAGCAGCACGGTTATGTAGGAAATGAGCCAGGTTACAATAACGCTGCGCCGGTTAAATGATATTCTCTTCAGGCTGTACACTCCCCCATCATCTCGTGATGTAAACGCTTTATTGAATATTATACCGAAAAGGAGAACCGGGAACATGAACGCGGGTCATGCTTCTTTTATGATTTTTTTGTAAAGGTGCATAAAAAAAGCCAGTGTTCTCGGCGGAACAGACTGGCTGCATGCTATCTCCGTTTCGTTTACGTGCGGCAGTGCCGCGTCATGACGCCAGCCTTACCACGAGAACACCGGCCAAAGCCAGAAGCATGCCGCATGCTTCCCTCCCGGAAATTTTTTCTTTGAGGTAGAACTGCGCGTACAGCAGAACCAGCACGACGCTCATCGCGCTGATGGCGGATACGATCCCCGTCACGCCTCCCCGGAATGCGGGGATGATGAACAGCATCCCGGCCAGGTTCGTGATGCCGACGGTCATCCCCCAGAGTACGGTCCGTTTCATCGACCACTGAGGGGATGCCGGATTGTCCGTGCCGCCCGTAACAGGGTGCGTCCGGACATCGTCTTCGCTTCCGTGAAGAGCCTTGTCCCCTTCGGAGTGCCGTGAAATCTGAGCGTGCTGCACGTCGGGCCCGCAGCCGGGCTCCCGGTCGTTCATGCTGACGCTCGCCGTCTCGGAAGCCACGATTTTTTGACCCGTCTCCGCCGGAACCTTCAGCCTGGACAGCAGATACATGCATGCGAATAGGATCGTGCCTGTACCGTACATGACGGTTAATACAGGCAGCGTATTTGCAGCCGATAAGGTCGCCTGTTTGGATGATAAATCCGTAAAGCCGAAGAACAGCATCGTCAGCAGGCCCCACTGGATTCCCTGCAGCTGCCCCAGCTTCAGATCATGCGAATACCGGATGACGAGCAGGCCGAGAATGACGATGCAAAAACCGGCCAGCTGCATGATGCCAAGTGCTTCTCCCCACAGGAAATACGCAAGAGTCGCCACGACCACCGGCGGCAGACCCGTAAACAGTGCGATCAGAGAGGCTCGCCCGACCGAATAGCCTTTATACATCGACGCGTTCGCAATAAAGGAGAAAAGCCCCATAGGAATCCCGAACCACACGCCGAAAGTCCATGCCTGGTTAACAAACAAATTAACGGCAAACGAGATCAAAGCGCCGGACAAATAAACGCCGAATAACAGCACATTCCGGTCGGTGCGCCGCTGGGAAGTCCATTGATACAAAATACCCCGCAGTCCGAAAGAGACCGCGGCAAGTGAAGCATACATAAACCACATCGTTCGTTTCCTCCGCTCCGTGCAATCCGTCATGTTTGTAATGTCTATCATCTGTATAGTCATAATAGCCTTTAATACCGCCGGCTGTATACCCGGTTCCGCGTAAGCTTTTTCTGCACGCTGCTGCGTCCGGGTTACACCGGCATTTGATTTCCCCAGGATGCCAAGTCGTTTTCCGCAGCAATTCGCTCACTGTGTCCGAATTTCGTTATCTTGCGGTTTCATTCGGGAACGGGTACGTAAATGACTGGACAGAGGTATACTTTGTTCAGAAAGCCCGATTACCGACCCTTTTAATAACCGAAAGAGAGGATTTTACGCCATGAACTATTCCAGCGGCTCAGTCTTTTACCGGGCAATTAGGCCATTACGAAATGAAGTTTCCGTTTCGCTGCACGATTCACCCCTGAAGCCTGGATATACAGGGACCGTCCTTCGTTCAGATTGGGATGCAATCGGAAACGACGGCTTTTGCACCGAAGGAGGGATCGAACATGCCGGATAATATCGCCTGTCGGATCGCCGGTCTGGACTGGGATTCGATCCGGCTGTCTTTGGACGAGCACGGATATGCGAAGCTCCCTCCTATGCTCGAATCCTCGCAATGCGAAGAGCTTATCGGCGGTTACGGAGAAGAGCGGCTTTACCGCAGCACGATCAACATGGCCCGGTACCGTTTCGGGCTCGGCGAGTACAAATACTATCGCGCGCCCCTTCCGGATGTGATTCGGGAGATGCGCGAAGCGTTTTATCCGCCGCTGGCGGACATCGCAAACTCCTGGTTGAAGCGGCTGGACAAAGAGACCTCGTATCCGGACTCGCTAGCCGGGTTTTTGGAACAGTGCCGCCGGGAGGAACAAACACGCCCGACCCCGCTCATCCTCAAGTATGAAGCCGGAGGCTACAACTGCCTGCATCAGGATGTATACGGAAGCGTGTTCTTCCCCTTCCAGGTCGTGTTTGCGCTGAATCAGCGTGAGCAGGATTACACGGGCGGAGAATTTCTGCTGGTGGAACAGCGGCCTCGTGCGCAGAGCAGAGGACATGTACTTACGCTGGAGCGCGGCGAGGGGCTGATTTTCCCGACGACCCATCGTCCGGTGTTAGGCTCCAGGGGGTACTACAAGACTACGCTCCGGCATGGCGTAAGCACAGTAACGACAGGCACACGCTACAGTCTGGGACTTGTTTTTCACGATGCCGAGTAACAGTTTGTCTATTCCGGGCCTTTAAGTTCGACACGTGCAGAAAGCCCAGCATTGAGGTATACTGGATAAATCTACATAGAGGAAGGACTGAACTATGCGCAGATATCAATACTTTAACCCGCCGAAGATAAATAAAACTGGAGGTAGAGTTATTGATGAAAGACAACCTGGAATCGGGAAGACTCCTACTGCGGACCTTGACGGAAGCGGATGCCCCCCGTCTCTTTGAGATCTGGTCTTCTCCCGACGTAACGAAATTTATGAATATCGACCCGTTTACGGAGGCTAAACAGGCAGCGGATATGATCGCCTTTCTGAACGGACTGGCCCTGGAAAACAAGGCTGTCCGCTATGCGGTCATCGAGAAGGAATCGAATGCCATCATAGGTTCCTGCGGGTTCAATGAACTCGATTACGGACAGCGCAAAGCGGAAATCGGCTATGACCTGGACTCTGCTTTCTGGGGAAAAGGCTATGCGCCCGAGGCAATCGGATGCCTGCTTGCTTATGCGTTCGGCGAACTTGGAATGAACCTCATCGAAGCTAAAGTCGAGCCTGAAAACGTCAATTCGATTAAAGTCTTGCAGAAGCTGCGTTTTACATTCGCAGGCACGCTTAGCAGCGAGGAAGACGCCGATTCCGGCCCTTCTTCACCGCCTTTAAATCTGTATACGAGAAGCCGGGAAGACTGACTTGCTCCGGCCCGGTCACGCAGCAAAGACTGCCGCACATTCGCGGCAGTCTTTTTTGACGTTTTTCGCCTTACTCGCGTTTCTTGAAGCATTCCGGCAGCCTACATTAGCTTCGGTCCGTAAGCCTGCGGCTAATTCACGACCAGTTCGGGCTTGTTAGCGGGATTCTCCCGGCTGTTGAACTGGATCGTACGGTCTTGGTCGGACACTCCTTCCACGATCAGCGTGACAATGCCGTCGGAAAGCTGGTCCTTGACGAAAGACGTGACATCCAGTTCATAGTACGTCAGCGTCGAGCCGACCTGGATGGTGGATAAGGCACCCGTGTCGGCGGCAGGCGCGTTGTTCCAGGTGAGCCCCGTCTCCGTCCAGCCGTCCGCCGCCGCTCCCGACACTTTGACTTGGACGTTCGAAGCGTCCTGCGTGTTGCCGCCGAACAGGCGAAGCTTGGCGGAATTCACGGCGGTCAGACCGCTGACGTCGAACTTGAGGTAAGCCTTCCGGGTGTAGCCCGCGGCCGTACCGTCTTTGACGTACAGCGTCGGGGCTGTCCCGTAATTGACCCCAGCGCCGGAACCGTCGAGCACGTATGCGTCGGCTATCGGCGCTTTGACACCTGCCGGGGGCGTTGCCGGAACGCCGGCGCCGTTGTAAGCGCCGATATTCGGCGCGGCTGTTGCGGAAACGGCTCCGCCGAAATAATCTTTGCCGCCGTTATTCGCGATAAGCTTGCCGGCGTTTAGCGCCGGAGAACCGGCTTTCAGGCGGTAAGCTGCCGCCGTTGCCAGGCCGGTGCCTGCGCCTCCCGGATTCGTAAACGTCGGGTCGGCAGTCCGTTTGGCGGGGTCGGCGGGTTCATTCGCCGAATGGGTTCCGCTGGCTTCATAGAAGATATTGTTGCTGAAAGTGGTCTGGCCCCAGTTGGCCGCGGTTCCCCAATTGGTCGTGACGGACGGATTCGCGTTGTAGAAAATATTGTTCGTAAACTGGTAGCCGGTTTTGGTGGCATCGTTGCCCCCGATTACCTTGTGCGTAGCGCCGTTATAGTAGAAGACATTGTTGTAGATCGAAGCCGGAGTCGCCTCGTTCGCATTGAAATGACGGATGATATTGCCTTCATTCTGGCTGATATGATAGCGCATCACATCGTTCTTGTTCGTGCCCATCATCAGCACATGTCCCATCGGATTATCGTGACTGTAATTGTACTGGTAGGTCGTATTTTCCAGATACAAATCGAAGTCCCATGCGCATCCGTCCTGATTGGACGCCGGTCCGCCGAACGCCTCGTTATACTGCAGGACGGTGTTTTTGGCGACGGCCAGCCAGATGGCGGCAATCGCATTGGTGGAGGCGACACGCGTACCGAAACGGTTGGCCACGTTATATTCGACGAGAGCCCCGTCCGTATCCCGCAGAATGATGCTGTCTCCGCCGACATCCTCCAGATTGTTGTGGCCGATATAGACGTTCGTATTCCAGTTGCCATACGTGCGTGTGCTCGTCGTGCTGAAGCTGTCGTCGTTCACATAATTGCTGTGGGCCGCCGCCCGGATTCCGACGCGGTCCACTTTGCGGATGGAGTTGTTTTCGATCCGGAGATCGTTGAATCTGGCGTAGGTGCGGGTGGACGTAGCCGCCGTTCCCTGAATAACCGTAATAATGCCGCCGTTTTCCTTCTGTCCCGCATTGTTGCTTCCGTCAACATCGTGAACGTCATTATTGCGGATGTAAATGTGATTGTAAACCCGGTCGCTTTCGTTGGCGTCGATGACGACGAAAATCCCTGCCCGGAGTGCCGCGGAGTCATTGTTCTCGATGGAAAAATTGTCATCGTTCGTTACTTCCAGATTGTTGATTTCCCAATATTCCTGGTTGCGGAGAAACACGGTTCCGGTATTGTACGTTTTCGAACTGTTGTAAACGGTCTGGTTAAAATTGCTACCGCCACCGTTTATAACCGGTTTGCTCCCGGTTCCGTACTTGTCGATAACAATCGGACTGCCGTCCGTACCGGAACCTTTGGGCCAAAGCTGGCCGTTCCAGACACCGCCGGATTTGAACAAAATCTGATCGCCCGGCTGAAATGTCGTCGCGTTCACTTTGGCTAACGTCTTCCAGGCCTGCGCCTGGGAGGTGCCGCTGTTGGCATCGTTTCCGGCGGCTGAATCCACGTAGTAAGCCGTACCGGCCGCGTGAGCAGGCTCCACACCGTAGAAAACGTTTACAAAAAGCGATAGGAATAAAACGGCTGCCGTCCAGGCACTGATTCTGCTGGAAATTTTCTGCACGATGACTTGCCTCCTTTTTCGTAATGTGCGAGAGCCTCGCTCCATTACTTTACAAAATATTCCTCCCCCCGCCATAGGCAAAATTTTGACTTTCCTGTGCAGCCTTTTTACTCTGTTACGTTGACTGTCCCTTCCGATTCCAGCGGCTTTAAGCCGATGATTTCCGTCCGGGCCAGACGCGAAGCCAGTTCCGCGGCATATCGCTCATCCGTATAAAGAATCCGGACACGTTCTTTCACGTCTTCGAACGGCTCGTATTCCGCCTTTCCCCGTTCCGCGTAGCGGACGATGTACAGCCGCTCTCCCTCCCCGATCACGCCGCTCAACTGGCCGATCTGAAGCCCCTCCGCCTCTTGCAGCAGCGCCGGATACCTCTCCCCGTCGGCTTTGCGGTCCGCCGGTTCGAACCAGCGCGCTTCCGCCGTGAGACCGCTGTCAGTCTGTCCGGCCAGGCTTTCGAAGGCTTCTCCCGCCTTCAGCCTGTCCGCCGCCCTGCTCAGCTTCTCGGCACCGCTTGCGCTGTTTTCCGCCGAAAGGAGCTGCAGGCGGATTTTGGACGGACGTTTGAACCGGACGTCCTTCATGCGTTCGTACGCGGCCTGCAGTTCGGCGTCGCCGGCGGCAAAATCTTGCCCGGCCAGCGCTTCTTTCAGCCGGAGCTGCAAGTTCGACTGCTCGTAGCGGTAATATCCGGCGGCATCGTAAGCGACCGGACCGTAAACCGGCTCGCCGCGATCGGCAGCGGATTTCCGTCTGGCATTCTCCTGCCGCCAGCGCTTCTCGAATTCACCGAAATCGAGTCCGCCCGCGGTGAGTCCTTTTTCCTTCGCCCACAGCTGCTCGGTCTTCAGCTCCTTCACCCGTTGAAGCGTCTTCGCGTTCAATTCTTCCGGCTTCACCGTGCTTCTCAGCATGTCCCGGACGAGTGTAAATTCGCCGTATTGGATAGGCTCATTACCGATAGATGCGACGACAGTGTATTCCGTTACGGATGAGGATTTATAACGCGTATAACCTGCCGCTGCGGCTGCCGCCGTTACAATAAGCGCCGACACGACGATGATTCGGGCGAACCGGTTTTTCTTCCCGTCCCGTTTCATCGCTTGCTTTCTTTTGGTGCCCATCCGACTCCCTCCATTCAAGGTTCGGCTTTGTTTTCCTTATCTTAAAAAAGACGGAGTCGGTTTGCCAGGAACTCCATTGACTTTTTGATCCGAAAACGTGCATGATTTTGACTTTTTTCTCCACATAATCCGATATTTCGGCAAAATATCCACTCCCATATAGCCCAGTTGAGTCATGTTAATTTTCACATTCATGGATATAATTGGTTTACGGAATTCCGCATATACAAAAGAGGAGGAAGAAAAACATTCATGAAAACACGTAAATATCATTTGTGGGTAGGGTTGATCGCGTCAA
This sequence comes from Paenibacillus sp. GbtcB18, assembly GCF_019091125.1. Taxonomy (NCBI): domain Bacteria; kingdom Bacillati; phylum Bacillota; class Bacilli; order Caryophanales; family Paenibacillaceae; genus Paenibacillus; species Paenibacillus sp. GbtcB18. The sequence goes on along the minus strand of NZ_JAGXJX010000001.1, from coordinate 1,020,602 downwards.
TATTTATTTTTGTGGAAGCGCTAACAGGCATTCTTCTGGTCCACACAAGCTCCATGGGTTTCAACAAGCAGGTACAAACCTACGAAGCCCCCGCGGCTTCGAGCTCCGGTCAGCAGCCATTGAATGTGGCCGAAGCCGTTTTGAAAGCGAGCCAATCCGGCGCTTTTGATCTCTCGCAGGCCCGGCTCGTCATGAACCATACGCTGGGAGACGGTCATCACGGAACGGCGGGAGATTACAAAGTCCGGCTGCGCGACGACGATCAGACCCTCTTTGTCATCGACCTAAACGGGAATGTGATTCGCAAGGAAGTAAACAATGTCAACAATTTCGTCCGGGATCTCCACTTCGGCGAGCTGTACGGCAAAGATATTACGTGGTTCGTCGATATCGCGGCCATTTCCATTATGTTTCTGACCGCCACCGGCATTGTCCTTTCCATTCGTGTTCTGAAAGCGGGGTCGATACGCAAAAACAAACGTAAAAAGGCGGAAGCCGCAGGCTAGATCTCAACTTTGGAGGAGGTATAGATAATGTCTACGATTCTCGATACGATCGGCAATTCCCCTCTTATACGGTTAAACCGTCTTGTCGAGTCGGCGGATTCGGAAATTTATTTGAAAATGGAGCGTACCAATCCCGGCGGAAGTATCAAGGATCGTCCCGCGCTTTACATTATCGAGGAGGCGGAAAGAAGAGGCTGGCTCCGTCCCGGCGGCACGCTTATCGAATCGTCTTCGGGTAATTTCGGCATCTCGCTGGCCATGATCGGCGCGGCCAAAGGGTATCGCGTCATCGTGCTGGTTGACCCGAAAACGACGCCCGTCAATCTGGCCATGATGAAAGCGTACGGCGCGGAGGTTATCGTGGTCACCGAACAGGACGACAGCGGGTCCTACCACAAGACGCGGATTGCGCTGGCCAACAAGCTGCACCGGGAAATTCCCGGCTCGTTCCGGCCGGATCAGTGTTTCAACCCGTGGAACGGGGAAGCTCATTATGTTCAGACGGCGAAAGAGCTAATGGATCAAAGCGGTCACGGGATTGATGCCGTTATCGTCACTGTCAGCACAGGCGGTCAGATCGGAGGCCTTTCGCGTTACATCAAGGAATACGCCCCGCATGTGAAAGTGATTGCGGTCGATGCGGTCGGTTCGACCATTTTCGGCGGCAAGGCGCACGCTTATCTTCTGCCCGGCATGGGACTGAGCTGGACACCGACCAATGTGGACGATTTGCGGCGCATCGACGAAATTTACAAAGTTCCGGACGAGGATGCGTTCCTCATGTGCCGCGTGCTTGCCAAGCACGAAGGAATATTGGGCGGCGGTTCAACGGGAGCCGGCATGGTCGCCGCCTGGAAGCTGGCGCAGCTCATGGGAAGGGGAAAACGGATCGTTTGCGTCGCCTCCGACAACGGAGAACGTTACCTGCCGACCATCTATAATGACGACTGGCTGCAGGAACGCGGAATTTTGACGGATATCGGACTTCAGGAAATGAAGGTACGCGTCCGCGAGCTGCCTCCCTACAGCAGAAATCCCGCCGAAACGGCCAACTACAAACCCCAGCTGGCCGAACAGCTCGATTCCCCCAGCCGACTGATCTCAAGGGAGCTGTTCCGGCATGGATAATCCGTATTCCTTCCGGTCTCTGCAAGTGTATGCGGTTACAATTCTGTTTTACTGCATTGTCTACATGGTGCTGATGATTCTTCCCTTCTATGCCATCACGGCCGGCGCCGGCGAAATGGAAATCGGTCTTATCATGGGGACGACGATGTTCGCCTCCATGATCTGCCGACCCATTGCCGGAACCGTTATCGACCGCTACGGGACCCGGAAAGTATTTGTGCTCGCGCTGCTTCTTTTTACCGTTTCTTTAGCGGGCTATTTCATTCCAAACCTGTGGCTTTTCGGGCTGGTCCGAGCCGTTCAAGGCATCGTAGCGGCTTTCTTTTCCACGGCCATGGAGATTATCACGATGGACCTGCTTTCCGAGAAAATGAGGGCACAGGGCTTGTCCCTTTATTCCCTCGCGACCATGATCCCCTCGACATTCGGGCCTACCATCGCACTGCTTCTGAAAGACTGGCTGCCGATGATCTGGATTTTCGGTTCGTTGTTTATGATGAGTTTGGGCATATTCCTGTTCGGTCTGTCACTTTCCAGGCAAATGAAGCCGTCAGCCGCTGCACCCCCGGCAGAAATTCCGGATGATCCGGCAGCGGCGGGTCCTCTTTCCCGGAAAGGCGTATGGAAAAGCCGGACGCTGCTTCTCTCTTCCGCTGTTATGCTTCTTGCCTCGGTCGCCAACGGAGCCATTTTCACCTTTCTTCCCTTGTATCTGGAGAAACAAGGCCTGAAATTTGCCGAGCTTTATTTTCTCATTCAGACACTTGTGCTGGTCCTGACCCGGTTTGCGGGCCGGAAGTATATTCCTTCCGACGGGAGCTTTCCCGGCCGGATTCTGTTCCCTGCTCTCGCTTTGGCTAGCCTCGGCTCATTGATTCTGGGAACCAGCCTGTCACCCGCCGTGCTGGCGGCTGCGGCTGTTTTTAACGGCATCGCATTCGCTCTGCTGTATCCGGCGCTGTTGACCTATGTGTCCTTCTCCGTTCCGCATTTTGCGCGGGGGCTGCTGATCGGTCTGTTTATCGGGGCCGCCGATCTCGGATTTTCGCTGGGGGCTTTGGCCATGGGACCTGTCGCTTCTTCCTTCTCGTTTCCGGTCATGTTTATAACGGGAGGCGCGCTTTGTTTGCTCGCAGGATTTGCGGGCTTAGGATTCCGCGTGCGGCGCACGGAAAACGGAAAGAACCAGACGGCAGCCAGATTGTAAACTCTGCTGTTATTCCGGCTCCGGCTTATCGCGTACGACAAAACCCGAAAATTGTCTAGTTTATTCCTCTCCGCCCTGTGTCCAAGTAATTAGGGAGAGGAGCTGATGAGAGTGAATACGCATAAAAAGACAAATAACCACGCTTATTTCATAGGAGGCGGCATCGCTTCCCTGGCTGGAGCCGTATTTCTGATCCGGGACGGCGGCTGGGCCGGCGAACGGATTCATATCTTGGAAGACCGTCCGGTAAACGGCGGATCTTTGGACGGAAGCGGTGACGGCCAGCAAGGCTATGTGATCCGGGGAGGGCGGATGCTGAACGAACCGACTTACGAATGCACGTGGGAGCTTCTGGATTCCATTCCTTCGATCGATTCGCCCGGCAAGTCCGTCAAAGACGACATCTACGCCTTTACGGAGAAATATCCGACCCATGCACAGGCACGCCTCGTGGATAAAGACCGGAATATCGTCGACGTCGAGCATATGCTCTTTTCCAATAAAGACCGTCTGGATATCGGTAAACTGCTTGTCACATCGGAAGAGCATCTCGGCAGGCAAAAAATTAACGAATGGTTCGAACCCGAATTTTTTGAAACGAATTTCTGGTTTATGTGGGCAACAATGTTCGCTTTTCAGCCTTGGCACAGCCTGGTGGAGTTCAAAAGATACATGATCCGGTTTATGCATGAGTTTCCCCGTATCCATACCCTGGCCGGTGTCGCCCGCACGCCCTATAATCAATTTGATTCGATCGTGCTTCCGATCCAGCGGTGGCTGGAAAGCCAGGGCGTCCGGTACGAGAGCAATACGCGCGTAACCGATCTGGATTTCAAGCCGGACCCCACGGGAAAAAGCTCAGTGGTGGCGGACCGCATACAGGTCGTTAAAGACGGGAATACCGGCTCGATTGAGATAAACCCGGACGATCTCGTGTTCTTTACGAACGGCTCCATGACGGAAAGCTCGGATCTCGGTTCGATGACCTCCGCACCGGAGCTTGGCGGAAAAGGACCTTCGTTCGGACTGTGGGAAAAGATTGCGGCAAAACTGCCGGGTTCCGGCAATCCATCCGCTTTCGACGATCATATCCCCGAGTCCAAATGGGCATCCTTTACGGTCACCTGTAAGAACCCGATGTTTTTCAACTTCATGGAAAACTTCTCCGGCAACAAAGCGGGTACTGGCGCGCTTGTGACCTTCAAGGACTCCAGCTGGCTGATGTCCGTCGTGCTTGCGCACCAACCGCATTTCCGCAATCAGCCGGAAGATGTGCAGGTATTCTGGGGTTACGGCCTCTTCCCGGACAAACCGGGCGATTTCGTACCGAAGAAAATGTCCGAATGTACGGGCGAGGAAATTTTAACGGAGCTGTTGTCCCATCTGAAACTGGCGGAAAAACTGCCGGAAATGCTGGAAAGCTCCATTTGCATTCCCTGCATGATGCCGTTCATCACGAGCCAGTTCATGCCGCGCGAAGCGGGGGACCGTCCGCAAGTCGTGCCGGACGGCTCGGGAAATTTCGCTTTTATCGGCCAATTTACCGAAATACCGGATGATGTCGTGTTCACAGTGGAATATTCCGTCCGAACGGCTCAAACGGCTGTCTATAAACTGCTCGACATCGACAAAAAGATTCCCGGGATGTACCACGGGAACCATCATGCAAAGGTGCTATTCGATTCGTTGGTGACCATGGTCAGATAGCCCGCTCCGAGAAGCTCCCGCCGAACCGGCGGGGGCTTTTTTTGGGGGATGCCGCTACATTTCTCCGCCCCCGCTGACCGGCAGGTAAGTGCCTGTCAAGTAAGAGCTGTCTTCGCTGACGTAAAATGCGATCGCCCGCGCGATATCCGCAGGCTGACCGATCCTTCCGAGGGGTAAACGCCCCGCTTGCTGCTGTTTGAACGCTTCCGGTATCGACGCGGTCGCATCCGTATCCACCATACCGGGCGAGACGATATTCGCGGTGATGCCTGCGCCGCCGAACTCTTGGGCAATATACCGGACAAAGCTGTTTAAGGCTCCCTTGGAGGTGCCGTGCGAGATGAACAGCGGAGCCGCATGATTGCCGAGTCCACTGGACACATAAACGAGCTTCCCCGACTTCTGCTTTTTCATAAAAGGCAGTACGGCTTTGGTTGAGACGAAAGCGGCTTGAAGCTCATCGTTCGTCTTCTGGATAAACTCCTCCCAGGACATATCTTCGAAGGACTTCTGGACAAAATTCATACCGGCGTTGTGGACCAGAATGTCTACCGTCCCGAAGCGGGATGCCGTTTCCGACACGAGCCCGTTCATCTGCTCCGCACTGCGGGCATCCGCTTGCAAAGCCGCAGCTTCTCCTCCGTTTTCCCGTATGGAAGCAACGACATTCTCCGCAGCCGAAGCATTGCTTGCGTAATTGACGATGACTTTGGCTCCGCGTCCGGCAAGCAGCTTCGCTGCTGCGGCACCGATTCCCCGGCTGGAACCTGTTATAATAGCGACTTTCCCTTTCATATGCGCTCTCTCCTTCTTCATCTTGTTTGGATCAGAGAATCTCATCTTCAAGCTGTCTACATAAACTAAGACATTTTGTCTGAACGAAGTGTCTCTATATGAATCCGTATGATTGCTATCCAGGGAATGCAGTCGTTCAGCCTGCCCGGTTACAGCCTAGGCTTTCCTGCTACGAGCGCTCTCAGATACCGGTTTACATTTAATACCGACTTGTGAGCTGAAAATAAATTGAACCCAAGTCTCCTCCGGATCGACTATGTTTATGAAGATAAAATTGAAAGGATTGATACACGATTATGTTAAAAAACAGGAAATGGATTTCTGCCGGATTGGGGATGTTGGTCCTTGCCGCGGCACTTCCCTTTAATGCGGGAGCAGCATCAAAAGAATCTGCTCCCCACGCACTAACACTGGAACAAGTGACAAAAGAAATCAGGGAAAAGGCTCTGGGCCCCGTTTACGTGGAATGGAAAGAAATCACTAATTTCGATGGCGGAAAAAGCAGCATGGTCTGGTACAAGTCATGGGAGGATGCTCCGAATGCCCGGTACAGGCTGGAAACCAGCTATGATGCGGCCGGAAAAACGCTGAACACCCTGATCGTTAACGGAGACGACGGTCTTTCTTATATGGCCGAAGGAAACAAAACAAGCAAGATCAAACTGAATGGCACGGAATTTAACAGCTACTCTAAACTTTCTAAAATACGCCTTGAAACACTCCTGACGGATACGGAAGATCCCGCTTATCAAGGAGAAGAAACCATTTTAGGCCGACAAGCTTACCACCTTTCCGGTAAAAGCAAGAAAACAGTTCTCAAGTTTACCGATCAAGCGGGTGCTGAGATATCTACGCCGGTAATTACGCCGGCCAGAGAACAATGGTTTGATACGGAAACCGGCATGCTGCTTAAAGAACGGGCGGCTAAACCGTCCGAAAGCGGTTTTGAAACCGTCGTTAGCGCTATAAAAGTGTCACCGCAGATTACTCCCGATGTATTCGACTTCGAATCGATTACTAAGAGGCCTGATGAGATACAGGTAACCATCGACGGTCAAAAACAGCAGTTCGAGCAGCCTCCGGTAATCGTAGAAGGCAACACGTTGGTGCCGTTAAGAGCTATTTTTGAAAAGTTCGGCGCAAACATCATATGGAACGAGAAAGAACAATCCGTTACAGCCCAAAAAGGCGGCACCACGATCTATTTGAAAATCGGAACTAAAAGTGCCACCGTTAACGGCGCGAGCAAAGTACTAGAAGTGCCTGCGCAGCTCGTGAACGAACACACGATGGTTCCGGTTCGGTTCATCAGCGAAGCACTCGGTGCCGATGTAAAGTGGGAACCTTCGTCCCAAACGGTGGTTATTACGAATCCGTAAGAATATGCCTCCTTTAAGGGCCTGCTTCCGGCTTCAGAACAACGAAAAACCGGGCAGCGGAACGCTGCCTGGTTTTTCGTCAACTGAGTGAACCCTCCGATTTCACGATTTCATTCCGTTTTTTTGTTTAAACTGTCCAGACTCTTGAACTCATAACCCTGCTTTCTTGCTTCATCAATAATTTTGTCCAAGGCATCCGTATTGTCCTTTGAAATGGAGTGCAGCAGAATGACCGCGCCCGGATGAAGCTGGGCAACCACTTTATCGTAGGCATATTTCCAGCCCTTTTGATCTTTGACGTCCCAGTCTTTATAAGCAATCGACCAAAATACGTTGATGTAGCCGTGTTGTTTGCTGACCTCTAACACCCGGTCGCTGAAAATTCCGCGGGGCGGGCGCATAAAAGACATCGTCTGCACCCCGGTCAGATTGACGACGGCATTTTTGACCCGGTCCAGCTCGGTCTTTATTTTCTCGTCGGAGATTTGGGACATGTCCGGATGACTCCAGGAATGGTTTCCGATAAGATGACCTTCTGCCGTCATTCGTTTAACCAATTCGGGCTTATCCTCGACATAATGACCGGTTAGGAAAAAAGCCGCGGGCACTTGCTTCGCTTTTAATACATCGAGTATTTTGGGCGTATACCCGTTTTCATACCCGTTATCGAAAGTTAGATAAAGTTCTTTTTTGCCGGTATCCCCTAGAAAAACCGCATCATGTTTCTCCAAAATACTCTTGAATCCTTCTTCATCAATGGAGGCAGGCTTACCTTGTTTGCTCTTTTTGAATCCGAAGTGATACGGCTTATTCCCTCCATCCGCCGCCAAGGTATCTAAAGGAAAAACCGTGATGAGAATTGTCAATAAAGCAAAAACGATCGTGACCTTTTTCATGATTCGCCTCCGATTTCATATCTTTGATGCATTGGTAATATGTCTCTAATCGGAGGGATTCATGCGATTCCGTTCTTTGGAACTTTGTGGATCTTAAAAATAAAAAGTTCCGACGGATGACGGATATTTCCTTTTATTTGATTGATTGTGGATATTTTTCTTATTTCACTTGCTCGAAAAAGTATCTCCGTCCTCTATTCTTCCCGAGTGATAGCCTTTGCTGAACCAGGATTTTCTTTGTTCGGAGGTGCCGTGCGTAAAGCTTTCGGGGACCACGTAGCCGCGCGCTCTTTTCTGAATCGTATCATCCCCGACCGCACTGGCGGCCGTTAACGCTTCCTCCAGATCCCCTTCTTCAAGCACATCCATCCCCTTGGCATGATGCGCCCAGACGCCGGCAAAATAATCGGCCTGGAGTTCAAATCGGACCAGATACTTATTGAATTCCGCTTCACTCATCTTTTGGCGCAGCGGCATAATCTTGTCGGATGTCCCGAGCAGTGTCTGCACATGATGTCCGACTTCATGAGCGATTACGTAGGCCATGGCAAAGTCCCCCGGCGCTTTAAACTCCTGCTTAAGCTCGTTATAGAAGCTTAGATCGATGTATAGCTTGCGATCGCCCGGACAATAAAACGGTCCCGTTGACGAACCCGCCGTTCCGCAGGCGGATTGCACCTGGTCCGTATACAAAACAAGCGTCGGCTTCTCATAAACCAGGCCCCGCTCCTTAAACTGGGCGGTCCATACGTCTTCCGTGTCAGCCAGGACAACCGAGACAAACTGCGAAAGCTCTTTCTCCTGCTGCGTTTCCTCGTAAGGCGTGTTTGATCCGGAGCCCGCTCCCGTCAAATCACTTAGCAAATCGCCGGGGTTTCCGCCAAGCAGAGTCATAAGGAGCACGATAATGATCCCGCCGATCCCTCCTCCGACGAGCGTTTTACCGCCGACTCCCCTCCGGTCTTCCACGTTTGAACTTCCTCTTCTTCCCTGCCACTTCATCGCTTGTCCTCCCCTGGTGTATACAAACAAGTTAGAATGAATCATTTTATATGGGTATATACCCGATTTGTAAAGTCAGAAACTTTGTGAAGGTTTGGCTTGCGATTCAAAATCCAACCCTTTCCAGCCAAACAAAAAGAACCGCGCTTACCGCGGCTCTTTCTTTAGAAACCCTATTTCCTTTATTTCCCGAATCGGCACCTTACCCCTGGGCAGCCGCACTCTCATTCATATAGATAAACTCCCAATGATGTCCGTCGATATCCCGGAAGCTCCACGTATACATAAAGCCATGGTCCACCTTATCATTCAAAGGACTTCCTCCTGCATGCAGCGCGTTGTTCACAATCTCGTCCACCTGCTCTTTGCTGTCCGCAGATAAGGCCATAATGACTTCGGCACTTTTTTCCGTATCGGCAATCTCCTTATTCGTAAACGTTTTGAAGAAATCTTCAACCAGAAGCATCACATAAATGCTATCGCTGACAACCATGCAGGTTGCTTTCTCGTCTGTAAATTGGGCATTGAATTCAAAGCCGAGCGCCGTGAAAAATTGTACCGATTTGTCCAGATTTTTAACCGGTAAGTTCACAAAAATTTTATCCGCTTTAGTTGCCATCTAGAAATACCTCCACGTCATCTATTATGTTTTCCGAAAAAGTCTTCCGGTTGCTTTTATTGTAGCATGAGCTTCCCGGGAGCATTTCTCTTAAATTGCGCTTTTAGTTAGTAAAGTTATGTATAACAGGTTCTGCGTAATAAATGTGTTTAGCGATATGTTGCTGTCTCATTCCTATATACGCACATACGTTCACTTTAGAGGTATAATGGGGAGGTAAAAGGAGGTGTTTCCAGCTATGTCAGAGCGGTTTCGGAAAGCGGCGAAATGGGATAGTCCCTCAGCCGATAAATGGCAGGCCATTATCAGCAATGATTCTTCTTACGACGGCGTCTTTTTTTACGGAGTGAAAACAACCGGCATTTTTTGCCGTCCCTCCTGCAAATCCAAAGCACCCAAGCCGGAAAACACCTGTATATTCCAAGATGCCGAACAAGCCCTGCGGGCCCAATTCCGTCCGTGCAAAAGATGTAAACCGACCGGAAAGCGCCTTCCCGAAGACGACTGGATCGAGCAAATCGCCCGTTACGCGGACAACCACTACAAACAACCGTTGACGCTCAGAACTTTCTCGGAAATTTGCCATGGCAGTCCTTATCATCTGCAGCGTACGTTCAAGCGAATTAAAGGAATGACTCCACTGGAATACCTTCAGCACATTCGCATCGAGAATGCCAAGAGTCTGCTCGGAAATTCGGATCTCTCGGTGTCCGACATCGGTTCCAAAGTCGGTATTCCGAACACCTCCTATTTCATTACGCTGTTTAAAAAGAAAACCGGTTATACACCCGCAGGCTATCGGCAGTCCCGAAGCTTGAGCCGGACGATCGAACACTGAGTATCTTCGGCGAAAACGGATGCAATACCCCGTTTTAAATCAAGTCGGACACAATAGAAGAACGGAGCGACTATGAAACTGGAATACGGGTATACAATGCCTAAAACACTGCTGAATAAAGGAACAGGGTTTCTTGCCGGTTATACCCATTCATTAAATCCTTACACCGGCTGCTCCTTCGGCTGTTCCTATTGTTATGTAAGAAAAATGCCTGTCTCCACTTTCCGCGGAGCCGAATGGGGAACCTGGGTGGATATCAAGAAAGAAGCGGCCGAACTTTTCCGCAAAGAGCTTCGCCGTGCGAAAAGCAAAGGTCCCGTCACTATCTTTATGTCCTCAAGTACGGATCCGTATCAGCCGATTGAATACAAAGAAAGAGTCACCCGGTCGCTTCTCGAAGTGATGACGGAAGATCCACCCGATTTCGTGCTCCTCCAAACAAGGAGCCCTTTGGTAGAGCGGGACTTGGATCTGCTGCTTCAATTGAAAAACCGGGTCCGTGTCAGCATGACGGTAGAAACGGACCTGGACGAGATAAGAAAGCGGTTCTCCCCGGCGGCGCCGCCTATACAAGCACGCTTAAAGACTCTTAAAGCGTTAAAAGCTGCCGGAATACCCGCACAAGCTGCCATTGCTCCTCTCCTGCCAAGCAGTGAGGCATTTCCAGAGCTGTTAAAATCGGTTGTGAACCGGGTTTGCGTTGACGATTATTTTATGGGGGACGGCAGCGGCGGAAGACGTACGCGGAGTTTGAACTTGGAAACACCCTATAAGGAGTTAGGAATGGAAGATTGGTATCATCCTCATGCTTATCGGTTTATGGTCGAACGCTTGAAGAGAGTGTTTGCCGAGAATCAGATTTTTATAAGCCAGAAAGGTTTCGAACCTTAGGTTCTGTACCCGTTAAGTGAATGCAGGCAATGAATGGAGGCAAAAATCCGCGGATATACGGATTTTTGCTTTTTTTGTCATAGGGGAGATTTATCGGGGCAGCAAAATTGCTATCGCAAGTCGCTATGTAACCGGCTAGCGCAGGCTTGATTTACTGGGATTCTCTGCAAGCCGATGTGTCGGACGTGATCATCCAAGAGATGCCGTATTTATCCTCAAACTGTCCGAATAAAGCTCCCCAAAAAGCAGGCTCCAACGGATGCTTTACAATCCCGCCTTGCGAGAGCTTGTCAAAAGCCGTGTGAGCTTCTTCTTCGGTGGGGAATTCGAGACAGAGACTTACGACGTTGCCCGGATTCAACGATTCGAACATCGAATCCGACATCAGAAAAGTAACTCCGGCCGCGACCAGGCTCAGGTTGATGACTTTGTCTTTCAGCTCTTCTTCATTCGCGCCCGGCACCTCTCCGTACGTGGTCACGGACGTAATCTCTCCACCCAGCGCCTGTATGTAAAATTCAGCTTGGGCCCGCGCATCCTCGGAAATAATATAAGTCGTATGTTTAGCCATTCATCAACATCCTCTCGAAAGTTAGTAGGAGTTCCTATGAACAAGTTTAGCATCGATTGAAACCGGGGATTTCTTATAAATTGCGGTGTTGCGGGTGGAGCACCGTCCGATTACCGGCTGCCTGGAGGAGTGGTTCGCGTGAGGAAATTATTCATAAGAACCGGCAGTGAGATCAAAATCGGCGGATCGTCATAACGCGGAACGTGCAGGGTAACGAGCTGCTGCGGTACGGGAATTCCCGGTTCAACGACGATCGGTTCCCTCGAACGGGTACGCAGCGTCGCTTCCGGCAGAAGAAAATCAACCGCCTTCGTCCCCCAGGAAACGGAGGTTGCCATCAGGTAATAGGTGCCCGGCTTAACGCCCGGAATGCGGAAACTTCCGAGTGAAGAGAGCAGTGTGCCGTATAACGGCAGCCCTTCCGGAATCGGTTTGGCGAACAGTCCGATGAGAACGACGCCTTCGAACGGTATCGCGGCTTGTACAATCCCTTCGATATTTCCGAAAGGAAGTGCGGCCGTTTCGGGCATCGACCAGTCATCCAGCTTCTTAAGGGAGTGAAAGTGGCTGTCCGCTAAAAATGTGGAATTCCGGAATTCCGATGGGGTCATCCCGACTTTTTCGGTAAATCTTGTTGTGAAGGTACCGAGACTTTGCTGGCCGATTTCAAGGCCGATGTCACGGATGCTCAAATTCGTGCGCAGCAGCAGGTCTTTGGCTTTCTGAAGACGAAGCGAAGAAACGTAGTATTGAGGAGTAAGTCCGATTTTTTCTTTGAAAAGTCTTGTAAAGTGGTAAGGGCTGTAGGCGGCGTAAGCGGCCAGTTGGTTAAGCGAGAGAGGCTCGTAAATGTTTCTCTGAATGTACAAAATAACCTCATCGATTTCGGAATACCGGTCAGTCAAACGATTCACCTTCCTTGTATTCTTTGCTCCCCCATTTTACCACATTCCTCCTGGGCTTTGTGCGAACAAAACATTAAGATCGAATGTTTGTTCCCCTTTTTTTCTTCACAAAAAAAGCCTGCCGCAGCAATTGCTTGGCAGGACTTTTCTGAGTACATGTAACCTGGCCGGGACGATTAGAACACTTTCGTCGTCCAGGATTCGCAGTTCCAGGTTTCCGTAACAACTTCACGATAAAATTCGGGTTCGTGGGAAATGAGCAGGATGCTGCCTTTGTAAGCTTTGAGCGCGCGGGCTAATTCTTCCTTCGCATCCACGTCCAAGTGGTTGGTCGGCTCGTCGAATACAAGCAGGTTGGTTTCGTTGTTGATCAGCTTGCAGAGACGAACTTTGGCTTTCTCTCCGCCGCTTAGCACCGTGATTTTGCTCTCGATATGCTTGGTCGTCAAACCGCATTTCGCCAGAGCGGCACGCACTTCAAACTGAGTGTAGGAAGGAAACTCTTTCCATATTTCATCGATGCACGTGTTGTAGTTGGCCTCTTTCATTTCCTGTTCGAAGTACCCGATGCTGAGGTTCTCGCCGAGCTGCACGGACCCTGACAATGCGGGTATTTCTCCGAGAATGCTGCGCAGCAGGGTCGTTTTACCGATTCCGTTGGCACCGACCAGAGCGATTTTCTGACCGCGCTCCATGCGGAGATTGAGCGGTCTGGACAGCGGCTCTTCATAACCGATGACCAGGTCTTTCGTTTCGAAAATCAGTTTACCTGACGTTCGGCCCTCTTTAAAGTTAAACTGCGGTTTCGGTTTCTCTTTGGCCAGCTCGATTACGTCCATTTTGTCGAGTTTCTTTTGCCGGGACATGGCCATATTCCGAGTGGCGACGCTCGCTTTGTTACGGGCCACGAAGTCTTTCAGGTCCGCGATTTCCTGCTGCTGGCGCTTATAAGCCGATTCCAGCTGCTGTTTTTTCATTTCATAGACTTGCTTAAAGTGATCATAGTCGCCTACGTAGCGGTTTAACTCCTGGTTTTCCATATGATAAATCAGGTTAATGACGCTGTTCAGGAACGGAATGTCGTGCGAAATCAGAATAAAGGCATTCTCGTACTCCTGCAAATAGCGTTTCAGCCATTCGATATGCTGCTCATCCAGATAGTTGGTAGGCTCGTCAAGGAGAAGGATATCCGGCTTCTCCAGAAGCAGCTTCGCCAGCAGAACCTTCGTCCGCTGACCGCCGCTGAGGTCGTTGACGTCCTTGTCAAGCCCGATATCCGTAAGGCCGAGGCCGCGGGCGGTTTCTTCGATTTTGGCGTCGATCATATAAAAATCCTGATTGGTTAGCGTATCCTGGATCGTGCCGACGTCTTCAAGCAGCTGCTCCAGCTCTTCCGGAGTGACATCCCCCATTTTCTCATACATGCCGTTCATTTCCTGTTCCATGTCGAACAGATATTGAAAAGCTCCTTTAAGAACATCGCGGATAGTCATGCCTTTGTTGAGAACCGCATGCTGATCCAAATACCCGACCCGCATCCGTTTCGACCATTCCACTTTGCCGTCATCCGGCTGGAGCTTGCCCGTAATAATGTTCATGAAGGTAGACTTACCTTCTCCGTTGGCACCGATGAGTCCGATATGTTCGCCTTTCAGGAGGCGGAAAGATACGTCGTTAAAGATCGCGCGGTCTCCAAAACCGTGGCTCAGTCGTTCTACGTTTAATATGCTCATGAATAGACACCTTTTCTTATAAACTTTTTACTCGCTTTATTATAAGCGTTACGGGGTGGACAACTCAATGCACGATTGAAAAAAAGCCGTTTTCTTTCAAAGTTTGACGTATCGGCGGATTTTTAAAAATAAGGCTAAAGTACGAGATGGATTTTATTGACAGTTAAAAATGACGCGTGCTAGAATCTTGGTAAATATTGGCACATATTTTGATTCTATCATTCTCCCTCTTCCTTTCTCCGGATGTTATTGCTGCACGGCAGTTTATACCCGACTGATATAGTCTTCCGATATGAAGCGTTCTGCGCTTACATATAACCGCCTGCGCGGTAATTTTATGGAGAAGGTGAGGAAGAAACACATGTTGAAAAAATGGTTTTTGTCACTCGCTATCGCAGGCTCGGCCCTATTAAGCGGGCTTGCCGGACAAGCGGAAGCGTCCGCGTCGGTACCGCCTGCGGCAGCGCCGCCTGTCGTAAAGGGAGGTGAATTAACCTCCCCGGCCGATTTCAAGTCCCGGCGCGATGCTCTGCCGGAAACCCGCAAGCCTCTTGAAGCTCCTCTGTCTCTGGATAAAGCGGCTCGCGGTCAAGGATTATCCGTAAACGTGAATGCCGCACTCAATAACAACCCGAACAATGCGATACAAGTCGTAACGGGAGCTGTTTATGCGGATAAAATTACGGAAGAGGGCGGACAGCGGTGGTACGTCTTCCAAACGAACGCTCCGGGCAAACTGACCGCCTATCTTCAAACGATTCCTTCCGCCTCCATTGATTACGATCTTCACTTATTCCGCTACGACCCGGCAACGAGCAGTTTGGTCGAGCAGGGGACTTCCTCCTACGGTCCTCAATCCAATGAACAAATCAGCCGGATAGCACCCGCAGGTATTTACTTCCTCGCGGTTTCGGCCTACACGGGATTCGATGCCAACACGTCTTATTACTTTACGGTTGTAGAATCGCCATCCTACGATGCGGCTGAGCCGGACGATAACATCTGGCATGCCCAGCAGAAAACAGATACGTTTACGGTCAGCGGCCAGACGATCGACAACAGCCTGGACGCCGATTGGATCAAATATACCGTTACCGCCGCAAAATCTTTCCATATCAAACTGGCCAACAACGCACCGGGCACAACCTATCAACTGCAGATTTTCAATCAGAATTTGGGGTCGCTCGGCACAGTGGACCAGAACAAAGATGTGGACGCCTCCCTGACACCCGGCACCTATTATCTGCGGGTAGTATCCCTGAATTCGTTTAATGCTTCCGTTCCGTATTCACTTACTTTCAGTGAATACAAAGCACCCGCTTCGGTCGAAATCGTAAGCATCAAATCGGAACCGAATGTCGACGCCGGACAACGGATCAATTACGGGGAAGGCAACAAATGGAGAATTCAGAACTACATGACGGTGACCGGCATTGCCAAAGACGCTTCGGGAGCACCCGCTTTCAATGCTCCGGTTACCGTCTATATACAAACCAAACTGAACAACAAAATTTATAGCGGAACGGGTACGACGAGCAGCAACGGAACCTTCAGCGTAGCGATCAACGGAATACAGCCTGCCATCGGACAAAATGTGTTCTACGGCTACGCTTCAACTCACTATTACGATATTATCCCTCTTCTCGTATATTCCGGCGGAACACAACTGAATGCCAACGATAATTCGCTGTATCATTTCGCTTATTCGATTTATAGCCCTCATTAACTTCTTCGCACGTAAAAAAGAGCCCGACCTCGTCGGGCTCTTCTCTTATGCATGCTGCCTAAAAGGGAGGCAGCTGATCCAGATTGTTCGACTTAATTCCATCGGGCTCGCTGCGGAGAATATCGCGGCCGTACCGGTGAAACACGTCTACATGGGCTAGGTTGCCGGACTTGGCTTCATTCAAGGCGGAGACATAGTCGAGCTCGCGGCCGGAGGACGTTTTGACGGCGATAATGTCCCCGTCTTCGTTTTTGCGGACAGCCACGATCGATTCCAAACCGTCCGAGGCTGCGGATTCCGTCAGCTCCTGAACGGCCTGTAACTCTCCCTGCTGCTTGTAATTTTCGTAAATCGCTTCGAAATCGGTATTATTCGTCAGTCCTTCATTCATCGGAATCACCTCGGATATAGCATGCCTATTTTGACTTTCTTTTATAAAAGGCAGCGAACCGCGGACAGGTTTTACAGTATGGATAGTTACGCTTTATTTCGGTTCATCAGAGCGTGAATCGTATCGGAGACAGCTTTCTCGTGAGGCGTCCATAGGATCGGGCCGATTTCCTGTTCATACTTCCGGCCGCTCAATACGAACGGTTCTTCGGTCAAGTAAAGCATTTCGACGATATCCTTCAGCACGGGGTTAAAAAGACCCGCCAATGACAGGCTCACGCGTCCAAGGGGATATACCGCCTTTCGTTTGCCGCTGGCCCGCTGCGCGAGTTGAACGAGTTCTTTTCCCGACAAAAGCCCCGGTCCCGGAATGTGCCAGTTCTGGCCCTCGGTACCGTCACGGCCGGCAATCTCGACAATCATCCTGGAGGCGTCCGGCAAATACACATACTCCCGCGGAACAGTCATATTGCCGATAAAAACAGTCGGCTTCCCGGCGGCTATCGCTTCCATAGTAACGGAAAGATAAGAAACCTGCGCGGAAGGACCGTAGTAATCGGGCAGCCGAACGATAAGGGGCTTCGCTCTCTTCCAGCGGGATTCGAAAATCATCTGCTCGTACGCAAGCCTCACTTTGCCTTTACGCGTATGCGG
The DNA here is from genome assembly GCF_019091125.1 of Paenibacillus sp. GbtcB18. Lineage (NCBI taxonomy): Bacteria > Bacillati > Bacillota > Bacilli > Caryophanales > Paenibacillaceae > Paenibacillus > Paenibacillus sp. GbtcB18. Next base: position 1,003,655 of record NZ_JAGXJX010000001.1, on the reverse strand, counting down.
CTGTTTGGGGTGATCCTCCTCTGCCTTCGCCGCGCCGGTTCTCCTGCCGTACGGATAAATTCCGTCCACCACGACAACTTTAACGGCCAAGTGCTCGGCCGCTTTCATAACGGCTTCGCCAAGAGGCAAAAGTCTCGATTCCATCTCATTGTAAGGAACGTTCGCACTGTGAAACAAAACATCGGCGCCTTCCGCGGCTTTGATGATATCGGCGGAGTCGAAAGCATTTCCCTTCACCAGTTTTAAATTCGGAGGATTTCCCAGCTCCAGCTTCAGCTTTTCCAGTTTGGCGAAGGAACGGCCGAAAGCGACCGTTTCTATCCCCCGTTTGACCAATTCTTCCGTAAGAGTCGTTCCCACTCCGCCTGTCGCACCCAAAACAACCGCTTTTTTCATAATAACCGCTCCTTTATATGTTATTGATTGACCAATTACTGCTTGTCAAAAAAAATTTTTCCGATGCCTGTTTTATTTTTTTAGCATCAGGTCCGGTAACCCGATCGCCATCGACACATTGCACAGCATGCCTCTGGCCAGAAAATCCGATGTCCGCCGTTCCGCGTCTTCCATCCCCGCCTCTTCAAAAGCGTTCAACACAAGCCGTTTAATGCGGCTCATCCCCTCCTGCATCGTCTTGCGGACGGCTTCCTCCCGGATCGTCTGCGCCTGCATTTGAAGCAAAATTTCGCTCCCGTGAGCGGCCAAAATGGCTTCGTACGCTTCAATGAAACCTCTCTCCAGCGTGTCGGGCGAAGCCGATTCCAGCACTTGCCGGAATGCCGTTTCTATCCGCTGCCACGATACTTCAAGTGCTTCGACGAGCAAGGACTCTTTGGTGAAAAAACGGTACACGTACGGCTGGGAAATGGCTGCGCGTTCCGCAACCTGTGCCGTAGTCGCCCGGTAATAGCCGATTTCCGCAAATACTTCGATAGCGGCCGACACGATATCGGTCCGGCGGCTCGCGGAGGATGTATTTTTTTTGACCATAGAGACAGCTCCTTGCTTCTGAATTAATTCTAGTTATTGATTGGCCAATCACTAATTTAAATCCATCATATGCCACACCGTACGGATTTGCAAGTATTATCTAACAAAAAGGGCCAGACTGCTTACAGTCTGACTCTCTTTTGGGTTCCGTCTCAGTACGAATGAAAGGAGTGCGTGCCTTATGCTTCCGGCAAAAGCAGGCTGTGCTGGCATACGGTTTGCAGATCTCTCCATGTCCGGTTAACCGGACTGTCTTCCATGGCCGCCGACAAACCCAGCAGCGAAAAGAGTTCAAACGTACCTGTCAGCACGCTGCGTACGGCGCTCAGGCATTGTTCGGACACCTGCTTCTCGCCGGCCTCGGACAAACTTCCGTTCAGGACAAGCTCGTCCCACGAGCGCGTTATTGCCGAATAGAAATCGGATTCCGTCCTGCTCAGAAGGGCCTCCTGCTCTTCCAGCTTCCTCTGAACGTTCGCTTTCCGTTCCTTCACGCGGATATAGTCGCGGGCCGCTTCAGCGAAATGAGCGGCGATTCCCAGGGCAACCGCGGCAAAAGAAGCCTGGGCAAACGGGATAAACGGGTACCGGTAAATAAGCTCGTCTCCATAGGCGTGTACTTCCGTGAACACAAACGTCATTTTGTCCGGGACGAACAGGTCCGCAACGGAAATGCTGTGGCTCCCGGTCGCCTTGAGGCCGAATGTATTCCAGTCCGGGTGAATACGGACTTGATCCGGCGTGAAAATAAACGCACGGATTTCCGCATTCTCTCCCGGTTCCACCCCTTCCGGCGCTTCAACTATACAGTTAGCGGTGAACATCGTGGCGTGGGCCGCGCCGCTGCAATATTTCCAGCGGCCGCTCACCCGATAGCCGTTTTCGACCCGCCTGGCCGTACCGGTTGGCGCGCCGCTGCCCGCAACGACGGCTTTTTCATCGGCAAACAAGGCCGCTCCGACTTCCGGCTTCATTAACGAAGCGAAAAATCCGCCGCCCGCTCCGATGGTCACCAGCCAGCCTAAACCTCCGTCTACGCGAGAACACTCCTGGAAAACCCGGAGAGCGTCCGGTAGAGAAGACATCCTACCGTTCAAATCGTCCGGGACGAACAATTTAAACCATCTGTTTTGATAAATCAGGTTAAGCAGTTCTTCGGTCAGAGCTCCCTCGGACTCCATCACCGGCGATTGTTCTCTGATCCGCTGTACTTCCTCTTGGGTGAATATCATAGATACCGCTTCCTTTTGGTTGTGTTTTGAATGGACTTTTTTGGTTTTTGGGCTCTATGTATTCTAACACGGGATGGTGCATCGTTCACGGCGATTTGCTCCCGGGCGCTTTTATAAGGCCTGTAAAGAACGGCTATAAAGAGAACTGTCCCTCGGAAGACGGCGGCGGCTGTGATAAAGTAAATGTAACTTATCAAAGGAGGCGTTACGTGTGGTGGATTTTATCCGGGTCAGATCTTTGCACATCTAAGGATGGCGTCAAAGACTCTGTGTGTCGTGTGCAGAGGACTACGGGATAGGTCTGTCATTTTACAGGTAACCCTCGATCGGTTAGACGAAGAGGTTCATCTATAGACCCTATATATCCGCAGGGCAGGAAATCCGCGCGATTTCTATGCCCGGTTCTCTTGTATTCCGGCACAGGAACTATTCTTGTGCTGTTTTTATTTTGCTATCGAGAGGATGATTGGTTTGGAACGACACAAACAAAAAGCAATTCTTATCGGGATTCATCCGGGTAACCGCGAGGATTTCGGCTATTTTATGGAAGAGCTCGCTAATCTGGCCGCCGCGGCCGGGATCGAAGAAGCCGGTATGCTGACCCAGAAGCTCGCCCGCAGCAATCCTTCCCACTATATCGGAAAAGGAAAAATCGAAGAGCTGCAGGAACTGATCGAAGCGCACGGCGCCGATCTCGTCATCTGCAACGATGAGCTTACGCCTTCGCAACTGCGCAATCTGGAAGCCGCTTTAGACCGGACCGTTATGGACCGGACGGCCTTGATTCTCGCGATTTTCGCGGAGAGAGCCCGTACCAGAGAAGCTCAGCTGCAAGTCGAGGTTGCCCGGCTCCACTATATGCTCCCCCGTCTGGTCGGTTTGCGCGAGTCGCTTGGACGCCAAGGCGGCGGTGCGGGCCTTAAGAACAGAGGCGCAGGGGAAACGAAGCTGGAGCTGGACCGGCGCAGAATCGAAGAGCGGATCGTCATGCTTCAGAAGGAACTGGAGCAGCTCGTCAGCCACCGCCAAACCCAGCGCAAGAAACGCCGCAAGACCGAAGTTCCCGTCGTCTGTCTCGTCGGCTATACGAATGCGGGCAAATCCAGTCTGATGAACGCCATGATGGAGGCGCTCAATCCCGGCCCCGGGAAGCAGGTTATGGCGGAAGACCGGCTGTTCGCCACACTGGAGACGTCCGTGCGCAGCATCCGGCTGCAGGACCGTAAATCGTTCCTGCTGACCGACACGGTCGGATTTGTCAGCCAGCTTCCCCACCATCTCGTTAAAGCGTTCCGCTCTACGCTGGAAGAAGTTGCGGAAGCGGATTTGCTGCTTCATGTCGTCGACAGTTCCAGCCCGGTGTACGAACAGCAGATGGCGGTCACGGAGGAAACGCTCAAGGAGCTTGGAGCCGATCATATCCCGAAGCTGATCGTGTACAACAAGGCGGACCTGTCCTCTCTTGAGTTTCCTAGTGCGGATAACGGCCATGTCGTGATTTCCGCCAAACTAAGAGCCGGAATCTCCGAATTGACGGAGCAGATCCGGGAGCGCATCTTCCGGCACGAGGTTCATTGCGAGCTGCTCGTTCCTTACGATCAGAGCCACGTGGCCGCTTATTTCAATGAATACGCCCGCGTCCGTTCTGTCCGCTACGAGGCGGACGGCGCACGGCTTACCGTGGAATGCCCGGAATCCGTTCTGGAACGCTACCGGGGTTCCTATATTCCGCTTTCAGACGGCCAGGCATACCCGGACAATTAGAAAAATACCTTTCAGCAGAACCGTCGACGAAATGACGAAAAAAGATACCCCTAGCTTTCCCGCTTGACACGGGCGGTGACGGGTATCTTTTCTTTTGCATTCGAGTTCCCTCAATGAAAAAAGCCTCCCTGATTCAGAGAGGCTTCATAAGTGCGGCTTGCACGGCTCATGCCGGTTAAATGAATGTCGTAACCACCAGAAACAAATTTAGTAAAATAACGATTGCGGCGATGATCCAACCGAGCACCGTCGTCCAGCGCTGATTGACGAGGCCTCCCATAATCGAGCGGTTGCTCGTAAAGAGCAGAAGGGGCACCAGCGCGAATGCGATGCCGAACGATAACACAACCTGGCTCATAATAAGCGCTCTGGTCGCATCGATTCCCAGAATGATAATAACCAGCGGCGGAATGGTCGTAATGGCTCGGCGCAGATATAAATTAATCCGTTTGTTGATAAAGCCCTGCATGACTACGTCCCCGGCTAACGTTCCGACGGATGCGCTGGAAAGACCCGCTATCAAGAGGGCCAGACCGAACGATACGGCGGATACCGGACCGGCCAGCTCGTAAAACTTGTGGAACGCTTCGTCGAGTTCCTCCACACCGAGTCCGTTTTTGAAAAACAAGGCGGCGGATATAATGACCATCGCCATGTTTACCGCGCCCGCGATCACCATCGCCAGGACGATATCGATAAATTCAAGCTTGAAAATCCGTTTTTTCTCTTGCTCGTTCTTGCCGACAATCCGTTTCTGAGTCAAAGACGAGTGCAAATAAATGGCATGCGGCATAACGGTAGCCCCCAACATCCCCGCCGCAAGCAAAATGCTGTCGACCCCTTGGAATTTCGGAGTGATAATCCCCGCGGCGACAGCCCCGACATCCGGCTGCGCGTTGATCACCTGAAGCGCAAAGGAACAGACGACAATCAGGATCATGCCGGCTATTCCGGCTTCCAGGGATCTGTACCCCCGCCGCTGCAGTTCAAGAATGGCGAATGAGCCTACCGCCGTAATCAGCGCGGCCGGCAGCATCGGAATGTCGAACAGCAGATACAGGCCCAAGGCCGCACCTATGAATTCGGCCAGATCCGTTGCGATGATAACCAGCTCGCTCTGAATCCACAAAAAGATCGAGACCGGCTTCGGAAACCGTTCACGAGCGACTTCCGGCAGGTTCATGCCTGTCGCAATGCCGAGTTTCGCCGATAAAGCCTGAATAAGAACCGCCATCAGATTCGACACGGCAATCACCCAGAGAAGGAGATAGCCATACTTCGAACCCGCCGTAATATTGGTTGCAAAATTTCCGGGGTCCAGGTAAGCGACCGCTGCGATAAACGCCGGCCCCAGAAAAGGAAGTAATCGTTTAAGTCCCTTCACGTCCCCGTTCAAAACGGATTCCGCGTTAAGAGGTATTCGTTTATATTTCGTGATGCCCTGCTCAGCCATAGTACTCACCTCTTGCCTAAAAGTTACCTGCGTGCATAAATGTTTCTCTCACGCAAAATATTAACTTGATTATAGTCCCTTCTCTTCCGCTTGTAAACCGTCAAACCTATCTATGAGACCCGATTTTCACCTATTTTCTAAACTATTGTATGTAATTATTACGTCGGGGCGCCGTTTCCTAAACGTCTTTAAAATTTTCTTCTCATCAGGCATCCTATGCAGCCCTCCCGGTAGGCGTGCTCCGGATCGGCACCTACACGATAGGGGCCGCATACACGTCCTTCACAGACAAAAGACCCTGCAGAGCCTTCATAGGCTTTACAGGGTCTTTCTATCGTGCGCTTTATACCGGTTGGATAACCGATACTCGGTTTCTGCCTTCGTTTTTCGCATTCTGCAGCGCATGCTCCGCCGCATAGACGAGATCGTCCTCACCGCTGCCCGGCTTCGGATAAGCCGATGACACACCCAGACTGACGGTGAGGTAATCGCCGCTGTCGGTATGAGTCTGCGGGATTTTCATGGAGAGAACACCGAGCCGGATCTGTTCCGCCAAATCGACGGCCTTCTCAATCGCAGCTTCCAGCCGGAGGACGAACGTCCCACCGCCGTACCGGGCGATTACCGCTTCGTTCGGCTTGCCGATCGCAACCAGAATGTCCGACATCCACTGCAGGCAGGTGTCTCCGCCCTGATAGCCGTACAAAGCGTTGTAGGCTTTGAAATGGTCGATGTCCATCAGAATCAGGGAAACCGGCAATCCTGCGCCTGCGGCGCGCTTCCACTCCTTCCTCAGATACTCGTCGAAGAAGCGGCGGTTAGGCATTTCGGTCAGGGAGTCCGTGTTAATAAACGTCTGCAATTGGTTGCTGACTTCCGAGAACACCTCTTTCCCCCCTTCCTCTTTGCGCCGCGCGATGGCAAACAGGGAAGGCTTGCCGCCGTACACGACGCTCGCCATCGTAATCTCAAGCTGCAGATCCCCTCCCGTCACGGTTACGTATCTGCCGCTCATAGAAAACAACGAAAGCGCGTTGGCGTCCAGCTCCGCCATTTTCCGCTGCAAAACCGGAAGGAATTCGGGATGAACAAAATCCGCCACCGCTTTGCCGATCAGTTCTTCCGGACTGGCGGCTTCGAAAAGCTCCGCACCCTGTTCGTTGCAATACACGACACGGTTTTCCGTGATCGTGAAGAAGGCAACGGGTGAAAGCTCCATAAGCTGCAAATACCTTTTCTCGTTTTCCTTAAGAATACGGGAATTTTGCTGAGCCTGTTCCTCCGCCTGCCTCATCTGGTTTTCTGTCTGTTTAAGAACGATCGATTTCAGGTCGGGCAGCGCCCGCAGCTCCTGGATTTTCCATGGCAGAGACGACGACTCGACAACCTGTCTCCATTTCTCGAACGATTTGCGCGGAGACAGCCGGACGCCGTCGTTCTCTTTAAGCACGGCCTTGGCAGGATCGCCCGCCCAATTGACGATTTGGACGACCTCGGGGCGGAACCAGATGATATAATCTTTGCCGTCCGACGATAGAGACAGGTAGAGCGCCCCGGAAGCGGTCTTTTTGTACGCGGCCGCAGGCGGATGCTCCTTGCTGAGCCGGGATGTGTGATATTCGCAATCGTCGGCTTGCCTGGACATCCAGAACGCCAGTTCCCGGATTTGCTCTTTTTCCGGCGTGCCGCCGAATAATGCCAGCTTATCCTTATAGCAGACGGCGACACCGGATGCGTTCATCACTTGGAGAAGCGATCTTTCCTCGAGCTTAAGCTGCTCCATGACGCGATTCGCGCTGGTATTTCCGATAAAAATATTCGAAATCCGGTTCGCCATCGTCTTCAGTTCGATTTCGGTCTGATAGTCGTCGAGCTGCTGTCGTTGATACAGTTCACTGGAGAAGAAAAACCCCAGGAAGTTACACAGATTGCGGACCCGGTGCGTGATATATTTCGGGGTATAGTGGTGGCAGGTAACAAGGCCCCACAGCTTATTGTCGTGAATAAGCGAAATCGTCGTCGTCGCTCCTACTCCCATGTTCTGCAAATATTCGATATGCAGAGGGGATACGCTCCGCAGCACGGATAAACTGAGATTGAGCGGTCTGCCTGTAGCGGGATGAAGCGTGGGAACAATTTCAACCGGCTTGTAGTACACATCGACGATCATCCTCAACCAGTTTCTTAAATACAGCTCCCGGGCCTGCTTGGGAATGTCGGATGCGGGATAGTGATGGCCCAAAAACGGTTCCAGCCCCTCTTCTTTCGCTTCCGCGATCACCTTGCCGTTCCATTCTTCGTCGAATTCGTACACCATCACCCGGTCGTAGCCCAGCATCTCCTTGATCTGTTCCGCGGCCATCTGGCTGGCTTCGATCCGGTTACCCGCCCGCTTCATTTTACAGAAGAATGTCTGGATCCATTCGTAGTCTTGAAAGACCGGCTCTTCCTTGTCAGACGCGGGTTCAAGCTCAAGAATAAGCAGATCGTCGCTTTCGTGCATAATGCCGTAAAAAGAGACGGGGTCGCCCCCGACTTCTATACTGATATTCATATAATGAAGCTTGGAAGGATCAAACGTCCGGCTTCCAAGTTCTTTCTGCATAGCGGCAAGCTGCGCCTTCCCCACAACCTCTTCCAGCGGCCGTCCGAGAAGTTCCTCCGCAGTGCGGCCCAGCAAGAGATCGACGTTCCGGCTGCATTGGACGATTAAAGGCTTCTCCGTCGTGTTGGTAACGGCAAGAAGGACACCGTGCGGCTGTATAAGGCCGGGAATATGAATAGGCTCCTTGTCACAATTGGTCAGGTCAATCTCTTCATTCGGGGAGGTGAAATTGCCCTCCGTTAAGAGAGTCCGGTTCAGAACCTCCGGATCTTTCGCTTTGTTTCTATCTGTCATATAGGTATCCGTCCCTTAATTTTTAAATTACAGCCGCATGACTCCCATGGGTTTCCTTTAGCCATTGATCCAGGAGGATAAAGGTTTCTTTGGCCGCGGCAAGGACCTGATCCTGTTCTTCTGCTTTCACATTCTCCAAAAGAAACTCGCGGAATTCGCTCCATTTGGTCCGCAGCTCCGCTCCATAGCTGTTGAAATAACGTCCGTTCACTTCAGGGTCTACCGAAAGAATCGCCTTCAATTGCTTTGTAATCAATTGCCCGCCAAGCGTGGAGCCTTCCAGCACGTACAAATAGCCGAGGGCGCGGGGCAGTGTGGAGACATCCGGAAGATTGCCGCACCGGGGCAGTTCTTCGATTTGCCGCTTCGTCAGGCCGAGCTGCTCCAAATCGTTTTCGAGAAGGGGCGTTTTCAGGCGGGATTCGATATCGAAACCCCGTTCCTCCCATTCGGGCAGTGCGCTCAACGCTTTTTCCGACGGCACAATAAAGCCGTAAAATTTCTCAAGATACATCCTGTAAGTTTCGAGTGTTAAAGATTTATCCATAATCGCTTTCGCATACGGGTTCTGCTCGATCTGGTCGTGAAAGGGCGCCGTTTCTTCTCTTAACCGGCTGACGATAGTAGTTGTCATTATAATTTCCCCTTATTCTTTTTTTATAATGATAGCAAAAGCCCGGGATAAAAGCACACAGGCCTTTACAACGCACGAAAAAAGTCCCGCGCTTTTACGCAAAATATCGGTTAGTTCCCGTCTTCATTCTTCAGCGAAGCAGCTGTTTGAAGTGGCGGTTCCCTCACCAAAGCAGCGGCGCGGGATCTGACCGGGAAATTATCGCATACTTTCCCCGGAAATAAAAAAATCCGCGTGTCCCGCGGATTTTTCGAGTTATTTTTCACTTGTTCAAGTGATAAGGAACCGTTGAGATGACCACATCTTTGCGGTTAAACAAGTAGGCTCTAAGCAGGAGGCTGGTCTGATTGTGCAGAATGTGCTGCCACCAGTGCTTGGTAATAAACTGCGGAATCAGCACCGTGATGTGGTCGGTTTCCGCCGTTTTCCACTCCACCGTATCGACAAACTTGATGAGCGGCCGGATAATGCTGCGGTAGCTCGAACGAAGTACGATCAGCCGCACGCCGGGGTCCCACTCTTCCCACTTTTTCTCCATGCGCTCGATCTCTTCATCGTTAAAACCGACATAGACGGCCACCACGTTGTCCGTAACGGATTTGGCGTAGCCGAGCGATTGTTTCACGACTTGAGTGATTCCGGCGATCGGAACGACAATCGTGTTTCCTTTGATCAACGGTTTGTCGCGGGCAAGGTCGATGCGGAGCTGGTCGGCCGTATTTTCGTAATGCCGTTTGGTCTGGATAAAAATAAAGATGACAAACGGCAGGAAGAAAAACACCATCCAGATCTGGCTGAACTTCGTGAAAACAAAGATCAGGGAAATCGTTAACGTCGTTAACATGCCGATCGTGTTGACGATAAAGCGACCGAGCCAGCCGGACGGCTTCAGCTTGATCCAGCGGACCATCATCCCGAGCTGGGAAAGCGTGAAGGGGATAAACACCCCCAAGGCGTACAGAGGGATCAGGTTTTCGGTATTCCCGTTGAATACGATAACGAGCAGCGCGGACAAGACGCCAAGATTGATAATCCCGTTCGAAAATCCGAGACGGTCGCCGCGGACCATAAACATGCGGGGCATGAATTTGTCCTTGGCCAGCATAAAGGCAAGCAGCGGAAAAGCCGAATACGCCGTATTGGCGGCCAAAAACAAGATCAGCGCCGTTACGCCCTGAATGAAGTAATAAATAAATCCGCGGCCGAAGGTAGCGTTCGCGATTTGCGAAACGACGGTTTCCTTCTCGCTGGGCGCAATGCCGTACCAGTACGCGAGAAGGCTGATCCCGATGAACATGGCGCCGAGAATCGTGCCCATCATGACCAGTGTCGCCGCCGCGTTGCGTTCGGCCGGTTTTTTGAAGTTCGGAATGGCGTTCGAGACCGCTTCGACTCCGGTCAGCGCCGAACAGCCCGAACTGAATGCTTTCAAGATCAGGAACAGGCTGATATTCGACACGGTCGTGCTCATCTCGGGCACAGCTGCATGAACGCCGCCGGTGAAATATTTGACCACGCCGGAAATAATCAGCACAAAGATCGAAACGACGAATAAATAAACCGGCAGAGCAAGCACCGATGCGGATTCCGTGATGCCTCTCAAGTTCATGATCGTCAGAAAGAGGATCATCGTCAGCGCGATCAGCACCCGGTGATCGTGCAGGGACGGGAACGCCGACGTAATGGCGTCGGTTCCCGCAGAAGAACTCACGGCTACCGTTAGAATGTAGTCCACGAGCAGCGAGCCGCCGGCCAGCAGTCCGGTATGAACGCCCAGGTTATTTTTCGCGACGATATAGGCGCCGCCCCCGGTAGGATAAGCAAAAATGGTCTGCCGGTAGGACAAAATGAGAATAAGCAGCAGACCGAGTACACCCAGGGAAATGGGAACCGAATACCAGAGTGCTGTAAAACCAGCGGCCATCAGGACGATGAGGATCTGCTCGGTCCCGTACGCGACCGAAGACAGCGCATCGGAAGACAGGACGGCAAGCGCCTTAAGCTTGTTCAGTTTCTCTCCTTCGATTTCCGCGCTTTTCATAGGGCGTCCGATTAGCAATCTTTTAAATTTACCGACCATGGCGATACTTCCTCTCCATTTTCTTCTGCCCTGAACGTCTTTGTCTCACAGCGTATGTCCCGCTTTTCGGGTTATTATTTTATTTTTAACGCCGGGATATCCGATTAAAAACAAAAAAATTCGGGACCAAAAAACCGCGGGAACACTGAAATTCCGGCGGTGTCGGGATACGAAGTATAGAAAACGGGTTGAGCAAAACTAAGTATAGCCATCTGCGGGGAGGAAGGACGGAAAAATGGTTCGGAAAATCGGGCGAATGGGATCGTTTTGCATGGAAAAAAAAAGCTTTTCTTCGGTCGCGCCCGTCTACGGCTCGTTATCTGATCGATTTACGGGTTTTGCTTCGCATTGCCGGGTCAGCCTTTTAAAACATGATCCACCTGCTGCTTCAATCTCTCCGACAATCCCGGCCGTAAGGCCAGAAATGTGGCTTCGTCGGTAAGATGGACACTGACAAGTCCTGCCATGCGCAATGTCATAAGATGATGGTGAACGTTGCCCTTTGCCCCGCCGATCTCTTTCGTTATATCTGTGAAAGATCTTCTTTTAACCGACAAAAGTTTCAGAATCTCCAGCCTTTTCTCGTCGGACAAAGCTTTGGCAGCCGCGGAAACGGTGAAGATATCGGGCTTCTCGATGTTGTGCGGATATAAAATGTTGATCTTGTCTTTAAGGACGGCAAACGTATGCAAAGGCCGGAAATGATAGGCCGGAATCAGATGAACTTTCCGAATCGGGGTCAGTTCGATCCGCATTCCGGTCACGAAAGTCTCCACGATATCCTCCGGCTTCTTGCCTGTGCGCACCGCCTCTTCTACCTCCCGCGCTCCATCTCTCAGAGCATCCATGCCCCTCCAATGGGCCATATATTTCCCCTGCCAGACAGCGAGCAGTTCCGTGAACAAATCTCTTTGTTCCCCCAAATGGAGCCAGACAGGATTTTTGCCGTCCGCCATATAAGACGCGAGCCGTTCGTACAGTTCACCCGCCGAAAGAGTGTTGACCCATTCCAAGAAAGTCTCCATAGAAGCTGCATCCGGACATTGATCCACAAGCACCGAGAGCAGATCGACGAACGTAAGATCGTCCAGCGCGTCCAGCTTATCCAGATAAGCAGGTTCCATCACGTCACGGATCTGCTGGAGCCAGGACGGTCCGACGTACAAATATTTGATGTTTTGTCTTCGTTTATATAAAAGGAAACTGAGCAGACATTCGTGAACCGGGGAGAACGCGGTTTCGATCTGATAGGCCATTTCTTTTAAAGCTCCTCTCGCAAACTTCGATACGATAAGAGTACCATATCCGGCAGACTTATCCCAACGGTTTCGGATTTAGGTACTTTAGATTTAGTTCATAATTTACAGACTTATAATTTGGTTCTTGTTTCATTGAACTAATTATGCTATTTTATAACCATCACTCACCCTGGTAATAAGAGGAGCCCGAATCATGCAAATGGATACTCTGCTCGGCCTGTTCAAAAACCGCAATTATGCCCATCTTTTCGGGGCGCAGCTGCTGTCGCAAATCGGCTCGGTTACGGGGCTGACGGCATTTGCCTTCTACATGCTGGATAAGTTCGGCACGCAGCCGGCCTACGCGACCCTGACGGAAATGATGTACTCCCTCCCCACCTTGTTTCTCTTCTTCTTAACCGGTGTTGCGGCGGACCGTTTCGACCGGCAAAAAATCGCGGTAAGCTGCGATGCCGTCAATGCCGGGCTGAGCCTGCTCCTGTTAGGCGCAATAGCGTGGGGGTGGATGCCTCTCGTTTTCGCCGTCCTGTTCATCCGAAGCGCCGTCGGTAAAATGTTTCATCCGGCGAATGCGGCCTTGGTGCGGGGCGTGCTGGATCCGGCGCAAATGCCTGCGGCAATGGGGATGAATCAGATGCTGATGAGCGCGTTCGTTCTGCTCGGCACCGGCCTGGGGGCAGTCAGCTACTGGCACTACGGAATCCTCGGATCGGTCGCGATCGATATGGTCAGCTTTGTGATTTCCGCCGTGCTGATCATGCGCTGCAATATCCCTCAGGAAGTGCGTCAGCCTAACGGGCCCGCTTCCTGGCGGCAGCTCAAACTCAAACAAGTGGGCCAAGACTTCGTCAGCGGTCTCCGTTACGTCCGGGACCACTCCATCGTGCTTTCGCTTCTGGCCGGCATCCTTATTCTCGGGCTGGCAAACGGAGGCGGCAGCGTCATGTATCTGTTCAGCCTCAAGTACAAGCTGGCCCCGGATACTTACGAATCCCTCCAAGTCGGGATGACGGCCGTACTCGGTGCGGGCATGCTGCTCGGGAGTATCATTTCCGTGCGGCTGGCCAGAAAAATCCCGCTGTACGGCATGATCATCGCCAGCTTCTTCCTGGGCGCCTTTACCCATCTCCTGCAGGCGATGGCCTCGGATACGGTGACGTTCATGGCGCTGTACTTGCTGTACGCGTTGTCTATCCCGCTGTGCAACGTCGCGTTCTTCGGCTGGCTCGCCCAGGTGACCGAAGCCCGTATGATGGGCCGGGTTCAAGCGCTCATTCAGCCGATTATGATGCTGACCTTCACGGCTATGCAGGCATGGATCGCCCACGCCTTTCCGGCGCACATGTCCGTCGAGTCCATTTTCTATGTCGTGGGGGTGGCCGAACTGGCTCTAGGCGTGTACTACCTGCTCGTTCTTCCCCCTCTGGCGAAGAAAAGAGCGGAGCAAGCGGCGAGGCAAGCCGCATAAGGGCTCCGTTGCAGTCAACAACAACCACTCTAAGGCACGCGGTTCCTCTGATATTTCACACCCGCGCGGAGATCCCGGTGCTCGATCCGGCGTCCCAGGGGCGGGCGGTCACCCGCTTGGCGGAAATCCGCCCGCCCTTGCCGGACTGCGTAGTCTCGTTCGCTGATGTCCGGCCTTGAGCCGTTGGCGAAGGGACCCGCCTGAACGACCAAAAAAAGACAGGAGCTTATTCGCTCCTGTCTTTTCCGATCGGCACGGTTACCCGATCCGAAGTACGTCCGTGCCGCTTCTTATGAGCTTATCCGCATTTCGATTCCGAGCGCTTCCACACTGTCGATCCAGTCCCGCGGGCACCCCGGATCGGTAATTACCATCGAAACTTCCTCCAGCTTGGACACACGGGCAAAAGTCGTCACGCCGAATTTCGTGTGGTCCGCCACGAGAATGGACTCCTCCGCCCGCTGCATAATTTTCCGGGACAGAACGGCTTCGTCCAAATGATAGTCGGTAATACCGTCAACCAGCGATATCCCTCCAACCGAGATAAAAGCTTTGTTCACCTTAAACTGATCGAGCAGCTGATCCGTCAAAGCGCCGGTTGCGGCCTGATAATGCCGGTTGATTTCGCCTCCGGCAAAAATGAGTTTGCCCGCAAACGTATCCATCGCAGCCGCCAGTATCGGCACGGAATGCGTAATCAGCGTCACGTCTGGACGGTTCCGGAGATGACGCAAAATTTCGATCGTCGTCGTCCCGTTATCCAAAATGACGGTCTCACCTTCCCCGATCAGCGAAGCCGCGAGTTTGCCGATGGAAGCTTTCTCACGCTGCATCATCTGCGCGCGCTTAAGAAACGGCGGCTCGACCCGGTCGGATCTCACTTTTACGGCACCGCCGTACACTTTGCGCAGCTTGCCTTCTTTCTCCAGACGATCCAAATCCCTGCGGACCGTTTCCGTCGAGACGTTAAATTCTGCGGAAAGCAGGTGAACCTGTACTTTTCCTTCCATGTCCAGCTGCTTTAAGATCGTGCTCCTTCTGTCTTCATACGTTAAGGACATATACGGCCTCCGGTAACAATTAGTTCCATTTCCTATGTTGAATGATGTTGTTTTATACAGTGTAAAAGTTGGTTTCTCTTCTGTCAACTTTCCGCAACACGCAGGATTTAGAAGTGCTTATCCATGTTTTCCGCCTATAATCCTAAAAAGAACCCAGGCTATTACAACGTTTGATTTACATGTTGACAGATGGAGAACACAAGCCTACAATTACATACAAAACCACATAAATCATCATATTGCCTCATGATATCACACACAACTTCACCCGGCTAAAAACAATTCAAAACCAATTTCGCCGGAGTGATGACAACTACGGAGATGATACCTTGATTCTTTTTGCCCTTTTACTCGTCATGCTTTCGGGCCTCACTCATTCAATCTGGAGCCTGTTTGCCAAAAGCAGCCGCAACAAGAGTGTTTTTTTATGGTCCATCGCCATGATCGCCGTCATTGTCCTTTTGCCCCCATCCATCGGGGAATTAAGGAGCGCATCGCTTGATACCGGGGCCTGGGCCCTGCTACTGGCCTCAGCCGTGCTCCAGGCCGTCTACGGACTGCTGCTGTCGCGCACGTATCAGATGGGAGACTTGTCCCAAGTGTATCCGATCATGAGAGGCACCAACACCCTGCTCATTCCGGCATTCGGCGTCGCTTTTCTGGGGGAATCCTTGTCCGTTCCCGGCTGGATCGGCCTTCTCTGCATGATTCTCGGCTTCGTCATGCTGAGCGGTCTGCCGACTCGCAAATCCGCCGCACGTGGAGAAGGATTCTCGCCGGCCCCCGTGCTGATGGCCTTGGGTGTCGGCTTATGCACGACTTCCTACGTACTTGTAGATAAAATCAACTTGCAGCATGTTTCCCCGCTTACCCTGCTGGCGGTTAGCAATATCGGCTTCGCGGCCGGATTAACTCCGGCGGTCCTGTCGTCCCGGAAGCTCGCTTCCGAATGGAAGCTCAACGGGAAACGGATTGTGCTCGGCGCCGTCTTGAATACCGGCTCCTACCTGCTGTTTTTGCTCGCGCTCGCCTATGCGCCGGTCGCTCATGTGTCGCCCGTCCGTGAAATCGGAACCGTGTTCGCCACCCTGCTCGGTATTTTCGTCCTGAAGGAAAAACAGGGTACCCTGCGGATTCTAAGCTCCCTGGTCATAACCGCCGGGATCATGCTGATCGGATTTTTCGGCTGAATAGAACCGGCGTCTGCTGACGCTTCGCCGGCTGTCCGCCTGTCTCCGCAAGTGAACGGCATACCCGTTCCCGCCAGCTTCTGCATGGCAACATGAGAGCCTGCTGGGCTAAATTCAAGGCGCTTGAACCGTAAAAAGCCCGGAGATCCGGTTCCGGAAGGAACCTTGTCTCCAGGCTCGGCCGCATGCGCCGCTTTTTTGCGTTTACTTCATCGTCCAGCCCGTTACTTTTTTAACCGCCGCATCCGCATCTTTCAAATCCGTTTCTCCCATGTTAAGAAGCGAACTCCACTGCTTCACCCGGTTTTTGCCGTTGGGAGGCTGGTTGTATTCGTTCGTGTCCACTACCAGCGTACGTTTGGCGTAGAAGTTCGTCATAAATGTTTTCTCGTTCGTGCTATTGCCGGATTTGGCCAGAATGCCCCCCAGACTTCCCGAATCTCCCTCGGCCCCTTGATTCAAAGCCGTATCCACAAAAGATCCGATCGTCAGAGCCGAATTAAATCCGCGCTGGCGCGCCTGCTCGACACTGTATTTGATATACACGTTATAGAACGTGTGCCACATGGCTTCCCTCCAGGCCGGATCGTTCTCCAGACCTTTAATTTTGCCGCAGAAAACTTTCTCGCTATCGTTAATTTTCAGGATCGACCCCTTCATCGTACCGTTAACTCCGATTCTGGCAAGCGCCCCTTGCACGGAAGGGTTTGCGGCTCCCTTTACAGCGTCATATTCCTTGAAGAGCGCCGGTCCGTCCGGACCTGTATCGTTGGGCCCCCCTGTCGTCGCCCCGAAAATACCGATCGTATATCCGCGGTCATCGTCGATGTCTTCACAATACCCATAGTACTCGGTCCATTTCAGCGAGTCTTGTTCGGCTTTGTTCACCAGTTTCATAATGTTGTCCCACTGCTCCCCGTCCAGACCGGTCTTCGATTTCAAAAATTGAAGAGTAGCCGGAGAAAAGTTAGAGTCGTGGGAGCTCGCCGGCGCTGCGTATGCTTCTCCTTCTGCCGGATTCGAGTTCGCGAGAGCGTTCCCGGGCAGCAAGACGGACGTCAGCAGAAGCGCGCTCGCCAAACCGACGCTTAAAGCAGCTTTCATACCTGATTTCACCCGTTTACGTACGGATACCGGTTGTTTTGTTTGCAAGTTCATTCCTCCTTGGAATCCTGATAAGTTAAAGCGCTTTAACTTTTGAAAAAGGAAGGCCTCCTTACTCCGAACATATTCGGTTGTCCGGCGCCCTATTCCTCTTTTGCCTGTTTGAAGAATTTGTAAATGATTTGTTGACTGTTAATTGTGAAGAGCCTCGACCGCGTAAAAAAGCTCCCGCCGCTTTCCCGGACGAGAGCCTTTATAAAACACACCGCCTCTGGCGGTCAGCCGCAGTTTAAGCGGTACTGCAGGAGACTTCGCCGTCCCTGGACGAGTGCAGACTGCGACAGTGACGGTCTTACCGTTTCGTGATCATCCTTAGCAGGCGATCTACCGGAGGGATCCGATAGTCATCGTTCCCGTCGGCCGTCACTACCATAAGTCCCGACAATACGGAAATATAAGACGCGATCATTTCCTCCGTATCGCCGGCATCCAGCTCGCCCCGATCCTGCCCTTCCCGGAACAACGGCATCAGCACCTCCACATACGTATCCAAGGAGTAATTCCGCATGAGCTGAATTACTTTATCCGGTACTCCCTCCGAGGTCCGCGCCTGATGAATGAGCAAAAAATAAAGCGCACCGCTCTTATCGAGCATCTCTTCGGTTAAACTCCTGATCTTATCAAGCGGTGTACCCGGAAGCCGGTAAACTTCCTTCATCGCTTCTTGTGAAGCTTCCATTGCGCCTTGGACAAGTGTAGTAAACAACTCTTCTTTCGAAGTAAAGTAATGGTAGAGCAGACCGTGACTGATCCCGGCCTCCGCGGCGATCATGCTCATTTTCGTGCCGATGATTCCCCTTCTCGCAAAAACGCGAAGCGCGGCCCCCATAATCTGTATTCTGCGTTCATCCCGTATCTGATTTAACTGCTCATCGTTTAATGGTGCCACTGTAATCCTCCACTTCACGTGCTGATGCCCAAATTATAGCATCCTTTCAGACTGTTTCGTAAGCCGTTTCGGAAAACGCCGGGACAATCTCTTCAAGTGCGGCGTCCAGGGAACCGGCGCCTTCCGCAAGAAGCTCGTCAAGCAGCCTTCTGCCTTCCTCCGAGGAAGACAGCACCTCTCGTACAATGTCCGGATGGAACAGTTGACCCGGAGGCAAGCTGAGCGTATTGACGGCCCAGTACAGCCCGAAAAATTTCATGTTCTTCTCCGCGGTCGCGTATTTCAGCACGAGATTCATGTATTTCCGCCCGAACTCGATTCCTTTTAGGGGCGCGGCACCCGAGTACGTTACGCCTTCCCAGCGGAGGTCGGCCGCGCAGTTCAGCCACCAGGCTGGCTCAATCACATCCTGGAGACCGCGCAGCACGCTGCGTTCGAACGCGGGAGAAGGCGCCGGCGCCAGACTCTGCTTCCGCAGGCAGGCCTCTAGGGTCTCCGCTTCGATGGCCGCCACCGTCATCCCCTGCCCGAAGATCGGATCGTAGATGCAGTAGGCGTCGCCGAGAACCAGCAGCCCCGCGGGCCAGTCCGTCATCTGCTCGAAATGCCGGCGGTAGAGCTGAGGCACGCGGAATCCTCTCGGAGGCGCGGCCGGTTCCAGCTCTCCGAGAATTTCACCGATGACCGGGTCGGGGAGGTTCGCGGCCGCTTTTTCGTATTCGTCTTCTTTCGTTGGCGGGTATTGCCCACCCGGACGGTACAGCAGCATTTCCGCCACGTTATTTTCGATGAAGGACAAAACACCCGTAAACGTTCCTGCAGCAGGCTGCCCGGCAATATTAATCACATCCCACTCCTTGAGCAGATGCTCCTTAGCGGCCGGCACCCGATACCTGCGGGTACTGTAACCGAGCTCCACGTTCAAATAATCGGAGGCGGGCACTTCCAGCCCCATGTATTCCAGCCACTTGGTCAGTTTGGATAGCCGTCCGCTCGTATCGACAACGAGATCCGCTTCACAGAGCGTCTCTTCTCCGCCGCTATTCTTTCCACGTATAATTGCGCCCGTCACTTTCTTCCGGTCGGGAGTGCTCATGAGCTGAACCGCCTCATGACCCGGCAGAAAGGACACTTGGGGAATGCGTTTCACCCGCTCGCGGATCACCCACTCCAGAAGCGCTCTGCTGAACTTAAGGTCATTGCGCAGATAAGGGCCGCTGATCGTTCCGTATTCGTTCATGTTCGTCACGGTTTTGTTCAATGAAGACAGCGCGCCCAGTTTAAGCAGATCCTCCTCGTAGCCGGGGAAAAACCGCTCGACGATCGTCTTCCCGCGCTGTGTAAAACGATGAGGATGGTAGCCTTGCGGCGTTCCGGAACGGTCGGCCGGTTCCGCGGGAAATTCGTCTTTGTCGATCACAAGCACCTCTTCATAAAAATCCGCGAGTACTCTTGCGGTTAACAATCCCCCTATGCTCCCGCCGATTACAAGCGCTCTTCTTTTCTCACGATTCCCAATATCATACGTATTCATCATTTTCGCTCCTATTCGTTGATTGATTAGTCCAGTCAATTTTCTTTCAAAAAAAAACAATCGTCCTCACTGCCATGATTTATGATTGACTAATTCAGTCAACTACAGAATAAGCAAGTTTTTTCCATTTGTCAATAGGTTTCGTTTGTGGCAGACCGGAACGTGAAATAAAAAAAATTCCCGCCTCTTTTGAAGGACGGGAACGAAAGCGGAAAATTCAACGCACGGGCAGCATGTTTTCGTACAGGCTGAACCCGTCCGACTTGCCGATATACGTGTAGCCGCACGTTTTGTAAAAGGCGTTTAAAGTCTCGTTGCTGCCGATACAGTCCAGACGAATCCGGTCTTTGCCCGGAAACGACATTTCCTGTCGGATCCAATTCATCACCGCTTTGCCCAGGTTTCTGCCCGCGTGCCCGCGGTTAACGGTCAGCCGGTGAAGATAAATTGACGTGCCGGTCTCCCCGGGGGCCAGCCCCCATAATTTGCGGTCCCAGTCCTCCGCTTCCTGCTGGAGAATCGCGCACGCCAGAAGGGTGCCTTCCGCTGCTTTGAACACAACTACCTCTTCGCGTTCCAGGGCACCCGCCATATCGTGATCGTCACTGCCCGACAGCAGTCCCGACCACTGGGTCGATCCTTTGCTCCGCAGCCATTTCGCGGTCTCCACCATCAGCCGCTCAATTTGCGGATATTGTTCCGTTCCGGCTATACTCGCTTTGATATCAGGACTTACCTGATCGTTTAAGAGAATCATATTCGGCATAGAGCACCTCTATTTCAGCTTGTATAATTTGCCGTCTCGTCCGGCTACGTGATTGTACCATAACCGGCTGCGGCATTTCTAACAGCGGGCTGCGGCAAGGGCGGGAGCAGGAGAAAGGGCTGCCTAAGCGCCTACCTTTAACGGGTCCAGTCAGGCGGAGCGGAAGCAGCTTGGCGGACAGCGCCCCGGCGAGTCCGAGCCCCCACCGCCAGGACAAACGCGGCTGTCAGCAGCGCACAGACGGCATAAGGCACCGATGTGTGCAGGGAGTAGAGCAGCGTTCCCGTCAACGGTCCCGCAAACGAGCCGACGCCTTGTACCGCCGCCGTGAAAGAAGCGACGGACGGCTGCTCCTCCTCTGTGACCGCAAGCGATGCCGCCGTAATGTAACCGGGGAGCGTAAACCCGATGCCGATGCCGAACAGGAGGAAAACAAGCAGGTACATCGCGGGCCAGAACAAGAACAGCAGAAAGGCCGCGCACAGGGACGACAGGCCGATCTTCAGAAGCCTGCCCGTCGGCCACTTCAGATAGCGGCCGATCAGCAGCTGGATGACGACCACGAGTACCCCCGCCGAGGAAAGCCCGAGGCCGATGTACCGCGCGGCGTCCTGTGAGGTGACGGACAAGCGGTCCTGGATGAAAATGCCGCAGGTCACCTGAAGAATAATCATGACGATGGACAAGGCCAGCCCGATTGCCAGGTACAGCGAGATTCTCGGGTCGGCAGCCGACAGCTTGCCGGCGTGGGTACCGGTAACCGCCGGCTGGCCTCCTGGAATCATCAGCCAGAATGCGGCCGCCGTCAGTGTGAGCAGCACGGCGGAAGCGTACATCGGCGCCGTCAGACCGACAGGCGTCAGCAGGGCGCCGAGCGCGGGGCCGAGGACGAAGCCGAGCCCGTTCGCCGCTCCGAACAGCGCCATTCCGGAAGCGCGGTTTTCCGCCGTCGTCCACTCCATGAGATAGTTCTGCGCCATAGCGGGAATCGCTCCGAAGAAGAAGCCTCCGGCCGCCCGCAGGAAGAGCAGTTGAATATAGAGCCCGGTGGGATCGGTTTCCCCGCTGCGGGTGAGGTCGGATAGGACGGCAAACGCCGCCAGTGTCGCAATATAACCGAGCAGGGCCCCAATCATCACCGGCTTCCGGCCCGCTCGCGCCCATTTTGCCCACAGGAATGTCCCCGTGATCCAGAACAAGCCCGTTACCGATACCAGACTGCCGGTCTGGATTTCACTCAGCCCCATACTTCTGGCCAGCAGCCCGAGGATCGGATTAAATGTCGCGATTGAAGTCATAGCGGCCAGCACGGTCAAAAAAATAAGCACAAACCGTTTTTTCATAAACTTTGTCTCCTTTCCCGGTCGAACGGCATTCGTACGTTTTTCATTATCGTTCAAGCCCGGAAAAGCCCGCTACCTGCCCGCGAAGCAATTTTGCCTGTTTAAGGAGCAGGTACGGCAAAAATCCCTTTGCCGCAAGCAGCAAAGGGATCGTTAGGGGGTAATCGGGTTAAGCCAGCGGTCCGCCGAGTACCGGGTTAAGACGCACATAGGGAGTTGCGCGGGCCGAACACGAACACGGATTGCCGAACAGGGCACAACATGCTTTACTCGGAAAGTATGCCAAGGACGATAGGGGCCCGGGCTCGAACGCCTCCTCCGCCAGCCTCACAGCCGGACTCGTTCTTGATTGGCTTGTTTGAGGTATTGTCCCGGATTCAAACCGAACTGTTTCCGGAACGCGGCCGTGAAATTACTCATGTTCGCGTACCCGAGCTGAACGGCCGCTTCGCTCACATTCATGCCCCGGTCCATATATTCGGCCGCTCTTTTCATCCGCTCTCTGCGTACCAGTTCATAAACCGTCGTCCCGAACAGCGTGTGGAAGCCTTTTTTCAGCTTGTATTCATTGACTCCGCACAACCGTGCCAGCTCCGGGATAGACGGCGGACTATCCAGCCGGTCCAACACTTGCCTTCTCGCCTCCGCCAGGCGGTTCCGGTCGTCCGGTGTCAGGCTGATCCCCGAAGCTTCCTTAACGCCGTCTTCCGGCTGACTGATCAGCGCGATCAGCTCCATCGCTTTGCTTTCCGCGTACCATCTGCGCATACTCCCCAGCCGTCCGGACTGCAAAAGATCCCTGACCCCCTGCCGGATAAGCGGGGTATCCGTAAACCTTCCGATCCTGCCCCGGCTGCGCGAAAGCAGCTGACGGATCTGCTCCGTCTCTTCGGGCCCTCTCGCACAGCGGAGCAGCAGCTCGGGATGCAGCCGGATCTCCACCGTCCGGTTGCGGACGCCGCCTTTTTTCTCCATATACACGTTCGTATTCTCCATAAAAAAGACATTGCCGCTGAGGCTGCCGGTATGCAGCTCTTTTCCTTCCCAGGCGCAGTAAATGTCCCCTTCCAGACAATAGTTCAGCTCGAACAGGCTGTAAGCCCCGTGAACCTGCACTTTAAGATCACGGATTAATTCGAAATCCGAAATGACAATTTCCATACCCGTTCTAATGGGAATCCGGGTCAGAGTCCCCTCTCCCAGTCTCGGAGAAAGCAGAAGCGTCCGCTCCCCGCCGCTGCCGGTAATCTCTCCCCCCATATGCTCGGAAAAACGGTCGAAATAATCATGCATCGTATGGATTTGTATGGACGATGGCATAAGCGATCCCCCCTTTCGTCGTTATAATTGAGAATTATTATCAACGAAGTTTTGTGTTCATTGTAGGAAATTTCCGCTTCCTTTGCAACCCCGCAGCTTAAGCGGCTTCGGCCATATAGGGCAGTCCTGAGGCGTTTTTACATAACTAACGGACAAACGGTGCCGCATATGTATAGGCTTGATAAGCTTGGCGAGAACTTCCTTGCCTGAACAAAGGAGCGGATGTCATGAGCAAGCCGGTAAAAGAAGGGGTACAAATCCCCCAACCCATCCGGGCCGACGGTGCGGGAGCCTCCGACCCCGGTCCGCGCGATATTTTGCGCGATCTGGAAAATCCGAACATGCTGGTCCCTCCCGCTACCGATGCGGGTCTGATCCCGAACATGAAATTTTCGTTCTCGGACGCTCATATGCAGCTCAATCACGGTGGCTGGTCCCGTGAAGTTACGGTCCGTGAGCTTCCCGTCGCCAAGACGCTTGCGGGCGTCAATATGCGGCTGACCCCCGGCGGTGTGCGCGAGCTGCACTGGCACCAGCAGGCCGAGTGGGCGTACATGCTGACGGGGAAAGCGAGAATTACGGCGGTGGACGAGAAAGGCCGCAATTTCATTGACGATCTGGGCGAAGGCGACCTCTGGTATTTCCCGCCGGGTATTCCCCACTCCATCCAGGGGCTGGAGGCAGGGTGTGAATTTCTGCTCGTCTTCGACGACGGGAACTTCTCCGATCTCAACACCTTGTCCATCTCGGACTGGTTCGCCCACACGCCGCCGGATGTTCTCGCAGCTAATTTCGGGGTGAGCGAGACCGCTTTCGGGAAAATTCCGTCGGGGCAGGTATATATTTTCCAGGACAAAGTTCCCGGCTCTCTTGCCTCCCAGGAAATCGAATCGCCCTACGGCTCCGTTCCCCGAAGCTTCAAGCACAGGCTTCTGGCGCAAACGCCGGAGGTCATGCCCGGAGGCAGCGTGCGGATCGTGGATTCTTCCAACTTCCCCGTTTCCGTAACGGTTGCCGCCGCCCTGGTCGAGCTGAAGCCCGGCGGCATGCGCGAGCTGCACTGGCATCCCAACCAGGACGAATGGCAGTACTACCTGTCCGGCCGGGCGCGGATGACCGTCTTCGGCGGGAACGGCTCCGCCCGCACTTTCGACTACCGGGCGGGCGACGTCGGGTACGTCCCGTTCGCCTACGGCCACTATATCCAGAACACGGGTGAAGAGACCGTCTGGTTTCTGGAAATGTTCAAAAGCGACCGGTTCGCGGACGTCTCGCTTAACCAATGGATGGCGCTCACTCCGCGGGACCTTGTCCGCGATAACCTGCACGCGGGACCGGAACTGCTCGACTCGCTGCACAAACGGAAGCGGCCCGTCGTCTCATCGTGATTCCGGCCGGATCGGCGTCCTGTATCCCGAAACGCAGCAATTCGAAGTAACCCTCCCCCAGAAAGCCGAAGGCGTGGTTGGCGGCAAATTACGATTATTTTGACGGAAAAAGGAAGTGCGGGCGAAACCAATCCCAAAGAGGTTACTTTCACCATCGAGCCGTCCATCGGAAGTTTTACCTATCTGAATGCCGACAAGCTGACTACAACGGATGCGCAGACGCTGGAAAACGATGAACAAGCAAAAAGAAAGCGGCCGGTGTCTTAAATGCCCTTGGCATCGACCCGGAAAGTTATGCGGTCTCCCTTCATTCCGCAGCGAAAGAGGAGGCTGCAAACTGCCCGGACGACGTTGTCCTCGATTACACCTCTGACGGCCAAGACACGCTTTGGTGTAAGTCTATGGCCGGATAAGACAACGATTCGATTAACGTCATTAATCAATTTTATTAATGACATTAATTATATGACAGCCCTCCTTGCAACTCGCACAAAAAAAGCCGCTGAAGCTTCAGCGGCTTTTCCCGTTTTTAGAACGCTGATTATCCGTCGATCCCCGCGGAAGCAGCTTCACTCAAGGCGGGCATTCTTCCTTCCTCACGGATAGCGGACACGACCGGAAGCCGGATCGTAAAACGGGTTCCTTCGCTCCGGCGGCTTCGGATCTCGACGGTGCCGCGATGTTCCTCCAGGATCCATTTCGCGATCGACAAACCGAGCCCGGTCCCCGGCGTTTCGCCTCTCGAAGGATCTGCCCGGTAAAACCGGTCGAAAATATGCGGAATATCCGATTCGTCCATGCCGATTCCGGTGTCCTCGATAATAAGCTCCGCATGGTCTCCCGCCGCCCTTGCGAAGAACCTCACACAGCCTTTTTCGGTATACTTGAATGCATTTTCCACGAAAATAAACAAAAGCTGCTGCAGGTAATCCCTATCGCCCACAACGTGCAAAGATTCCAGACCGTCCAGCGGGCCGGCTTGAAACTCGGCGGATTTCGCAAGCACCTGGGATTTGCGGATGACATCCTGGACGACGGAGCTTATGTTCAGCCTGTCTTTTCTCAGATGAAGCCCCGAATCGGCACGCGCCAAAGTCAGCAAATTGTGCACCAGCCTCCCCATCCGGCCCGCCTCGTCGGCAATATCGTGAATGGCTTCGATTGAAAGCTCCAATTGGTCCTTGTCTATTCTCTGCTCCGGAGACTGCCGGAACGACAGCCAAGCCTTTTGTAAAAATTCCGCATTGCCGCTTATCGTCGTCAAAGGCGTTCTTAATTCGTGGGAAGCGTCTGCCACAAACCTCCGCTGGGTCATGTAAGACTTGTCCAGTTCCCCATACATGTGCTGGATGCGTTCCAGCATGCCATTGATGGTCGTCCCCAGCAGACTGACTTCGTCTCCCGTCTGTTTAACGGCGATCCGGTTGCCGAGATCGTCGCTTTTCTGAATTTGGCGGGTCGCCTCAATCAAGGCGTATACGGGCTTCAGCGCCCGCTTGGAGGAGAGCCAACCCATGAACGAAGCCGTGCAGACGACCACCAGCGAAAGCAGAATCAGCACAAGCCGGAGGATGGACAGAAATTTATCGATCAGGCCGATATTATAGGCGGATTGTAGGATACCCACGAGCTTCCCGTTCAACAGCAGCGGCTGATTGTAGATGAGAAACGGCGTCTGCTGGACCTCTTCCGTGATGTAGTAGCCCTCCTTGTTGTTACCGGCGGCATCTTTGGAGAAAGGCAGTTCCACTTGGCCCAAATTCCGTGTCCTCGCCTTATCGCCGTTAATCAAATTGACGAGCTGCAGGTACATGCCCGATTGGACAGTATCGACATGATCGAGCTGAATGTCCAGATCAGAGCCCAGCGGATCCACCTTCAGCTTATAGGTGACGCTCTCCTGCAGCACATCCGTCTGCTCTCGGAGCGAATCTTTAAGGTCATTAATAAAATAAATCTGCAGAAAGCTGTACAAGACGATGCCAAACAGCAGCAAGGTAGCGGAAAGAATACCCGAGTATAACAAAGTAAGCCGCATGCGTATAGACATAGCTTCCTCCGGGGTTTTTCCTTGATTATCCGCTTTGAATCTTAAAAACAACTTAATAGAACCTAAAAATTGCTCCCCGGGAGCCGAAACAGCAAAAAAGCCGTCCAAGGACGGCTTTTAGGAATCGCACAGCGTCTCGCTCCCGGTGCATAAGCCGGACGGCAAAGCATCGGGACGCGCTGATCCGCTCGGATTTTCGAGCAAAATTTATGCTTAGAAATCAAAGTTGTCCGGGTCCGGACCGACTCTTCTGTTTTCGTTCAAGGCGCTGATCCGGCTCATCTCATCTGCCGTCAGCTCGAAATCGAACACGCTTGCGTTTTCGATAATCCGGTGCTCTTTCGTTGATTTCGGGATTGTGACCACGCCGTTTTGCAGATCCCATCTCAAAATAATTTGCGCGACGGATTTGCCGTGACGGTCCGCAATGCCCTTCAGAACCGCGTTATCCAGCAGCTCGCCCTGCATCAGCGGAGACCACGCTTCAAACTGGATTCCCTGTTCGCGGCAGTAAGCCCGCAGTTCTTCCTGGGTCAAGCACGGATGAAATTCGACCTGGTCGACCATCGGCTTGATCTTCGCATCCTGCAGAAGGTCCTGCAAATGATGGACATGGAAGTTGCTGACTCCGATAGACCGGGCTTTGCCCGACTCGTAAATGGCTTCGAGGGCGCGCCACGTGTCTTTGTATTTCCCTTGGACCGGCCAGTGGATCAGGTACAAATCGAGGTAGTCAAGGCCGAGCTTCCGCAGACTGACTTCCAACGCCTGAAGAGTAGACTCGTATCCTTGGTCCGCATTCCAGACTTTCGAAGTGACGAAAAGATCTTCCCGGGAAAGACCCGTTTCGGCCAGACCTTCCCTGATTCCTTGGCCGACCCCTTCCTCGTTGCCGTATACGGCGGCCGTATCTATACTCCGGTACCCGTTTTTGATAGCCGTTTTAACGGCTTCTACCAATTCAGGGCCTTCCTCTACTTTAAAAACGCCGAGACCGAGCCAAGGCATTTTAACTCCGTTGTGCAGGGTAGTTGTATCTTGCAGATGTCTAGTCATTCTTGGATGACCTCCTGTTGAGTAAGCTTTACATGTAACATGTCCTATTATGCCCCATGCTTACCCCTTCGTGAAGTACGCACTTTAAAGTTCGATAGGTACTTTGGCGCACCTTAGGCACTTCAAAGTACCTTGGTCCGCACTTGCGGTATTCGCTTCCTGCCGGTTTACCGGCACGAAAAAGACAGGAGTCTCCCCGTACTCCAGGGAAAGTCCTGTCTTTGCCTATCCGTTTGGCCGGGAATCGGCCGTTTACGGATTCTGCTTCACCAATACGAAACTCTCCCACTTGCTGGCCGTGGCGCGGTTCGCGATCAGCGGGCTCGCGCCTTCGTTGTCGGCGCACACATATTGGTTGTTCGCCAGCGCTTTTAACGTCTGCTTGCCGTCCGCCGTCTTCCCGAGCTCGAACGTCTCCCAGGTGCCGATCGTTTCCCGGTTCGCGATGAGCGGGCTTCCTCCCGCATTGTCGGCGGAAACGTACCGGTTATTGATAAGCGCTCTCAGGGCGACCTTGCCGCCTCCGAGGTCGACCAGCTCGAACTTCTCCCAGCCGCTGGCGGTCTGAGAACGGGCGATCAGCGGGCTGGCGCCCGCATGCTCGGCAGTCACGTATTTTCCGTTCGCTTCCGATTTCAGGGCGACGACGTTATAACCTCCCGCGCGCTGCCATACACGGATATAGTCGATGTAATATTTCTGTGGGAAGACCGTCGTGCCGTCCGGGTAACCCGGCCAGTTGCCCCCTACCGCGAGGTTCAGCAGGAAGAAAAATTCCTTGTCGAACACCCAGTCATTCGTGCCCGCATCGGCCAGCGTTCTCGTGTGAAACAGCTTGCCGTCCACAAACCACTTGAACACGCCCGGCTCCCACTCCAAAGCGAACGTGTGGTAGTCGCTGCTCAAATTCTTCGGATGCAGATACGAACCGGAGAGGCCGCAGCAGCCGGAATAGCCCGGTCCGTGCAAAGTGCCGTACGCGCGGTTCGGCTCCAGGGCGCCGACATATTCCATAATGTCGATCTCGCCGCTGGCGGGCCAGCCTACGGAACCGATGTCTTTGCCCAGCATCCAGAAAGCGGGCCAGATTCCTTTCCCGTAAGGCAGCTTGGCGCGCATTTCCACCCGCCCGTATTTCAGGTTGAATTTATTTTGCGTCGTGAGACGGGCGGACGTGTACCCCGAGCCGTTATAGTTTTCTTTTAGCGCCTGAATGACCAGATTCCCGTTTTCCTGATAAGCGTTGGACGTGCGGTTGGTATAATGCTGCAGCTCGTTATTTCCCCAGCCGCCGGCTCCGGTTTCCAGATTCCACTTGGAAGAATCCGGTCCCGATCCGTTCGGACCGTTAAATTCATCGCTCCAGACCGGCACCCAATTGCTGGCGGAAGAAGCTCCGGCGGTCCCGCCGAGCACAAAGGACGAGAAGAGACTGAGAAGCAGAAATACGGATAAGAGCAAGGAAAGCCGCTTGCGGTTCATCATCCATGATCCCCCTTTTCCTAATTGCAATCCCGTGTTCATCATACTGCCTTCCCGCCCTTAAAAACAGGTTCCGGATTACAGGTTTATTCTCCATATTTTGGTTTAGGAACCGGACACTCGGCTGATCAAGCGGAACGGTCTTCTTCAAAACGGGCCGACCCGGCACCGGTTCTGGCAGGCGCCCAGTTTACGAGAAAGATGCCGGCGAGAATCAGCAGACCTCCCCCGTACACATAGGAGCGGACGGCCTCGCCCAGCAGCAGCCAGCCCGAAAGCACGCCGAAAAACGGGGCCAGAAAAAGAAACGCGCTCGTCTTTCCGGGATCTCCCCTGCTCAGCAGATAATACCAGGCCGCAAACTGCACAATGGAACCCAGTACCGCGAGATACAGAATGATCCCGATCGAAACCGCATTCAGCACAAAAAGCGGCTTTTCCATCAGCAGACCAAGTACAAGCAGCGCCAGCCCGCCGGCCAGCATTTTAAAAGCGGTCATAACCCAGATGTCGAAAGAAGCGCTCCAGCGTTTGACGAGCAGCGTCGCGGCCGCCCAGAATACGGCGGAGCCCAGCCCGAACAGGGTGCCTGTTTTTAAATCCAGCTGCAGCCCGAGCGTCACCGCGACTCCGAGAAATCCGATCCCAACGCCGGCCCACTGGGACCACCGGTACTTCATCCCGAGAAAAAGAGTGCCCAGCAGCACGACCAGCAGCGGATTCACAAAGGTTAGCAGCGACGACTCTCCGGCGGATATCGTTCTCAGGCTCAGAAAAATGCACGCCATCACTCCCGTCGTCTGAAAAAGCCCTATCAAGGCGATCCGCCCCCACCCCGCGGCTGTCCGCGGCATTCGCCTTCTTGTGCTCAAGACCCACAGGGCCATCAGAGCCCCGGCCAGCGTAAAACGGACTCCCACAAGCAGCAGCGGCGAAACGTAGGCGAGTCCCATTTTGCCGACTGCAAAGGAAGACCCCATAAGAAGCGTGGCTGTAACGACAAGACTGCCAAATTTTATCGGGTTCATCCTGTGTTCCCCTCTCTCATTCGTTTATTGAGAAAATCTTAGCACAGATACGGTTAGATGGGGACCGAAGGATGGATGTGAAGGAAGAATACGATGATTCGGCTGTTTGCTCATCCAATTGCGATTTAAAATGACCTTGTCATCCTTTTTCGGCAGAACGTGTGGGACTTCGCCGACGTTTTTGTACAAAATCAAAAGCCGCCTCACGGATTTGTCCATTGTCGGCCGCATCCGGGTACGCTATGATAACATCAACCGATAATGATTCTCATTATCGTTATATATGACCGATGGAGGCTGACCCACTCATGAACCTGGCAAGACCTGTTTCTACCTTATTTTTCACGGCGATACTAAGCGCCGCTTTATTAAGCGGATGCGCCGGCTCCGGTTCCCAGAAAACCGGCGATACCGCAAGCAACCAAACCGCGAATCCTGCCGGCACCCCCACCGCCGCTGCCGATAAATCCGCCGCTTCTCCCCGCAAGGTTACGGATTATAAAGGGCATACGGCCGAAATTCCGGTCGCCGCCAAGAAAGTCATTTTTTACGGAGAGACGTTCAGCGATCTGGACGCACTGGGCGTACAGGCCGTCGGGACGGCAACCACTTGGCTCACGGGCACGGTATATGCGGACAAGCATAAGAACATTACGGACATCGGTTTTCCCATTAACTTGGAGAAAGTGCTGGAGCTGGGCCCGGATCTTATCCTCACGGGCAGTACCGACGAGAAAGAATACGAGCAGTTAAGCAAAATCGCGCCTACGCTCATGTTCAATACGTTCCTGCCCCTGAAGGAGCGGCTTCTTCAGCTCGGAGATCTTCTCGGCAAAAAAACCGAGGCGGAAAAATGGGTGGCCGATTACGAAACACGTTCGGAAGCGATGTGGAAGACCCTACGTGACGCGGGAATAAAACCCGGCGAGACGGCTTCCGTTTTCACTTATTATCCCGGCAACCGGCTGTTTGTGATGGCAAGCACAGGACTCTCCCAGGTTCTTTACGACAAAAACGGATTTCTGCCGACTCCGCCGATCCAGGATGTGCTGGACGAAAAAGCGGGCTTCAAGCAAATTTCACCGGAGGTACTTCCCAAAATAGCCGGGGACCGGATTTTTATTCTGACCCCGGTAGACAAAGAAGCGCAGCAGTCGACGGAAGAACTTCTGAAAAGCCGGATCTGGCTCGATCTTCCGGCCGTGAAGAACGGACACGTCTACACGCTTGACATTCTCAAGTCCGGCAGCGACGCGGCTACGCGGGAATGGCTGTTGAACGAAATTCCGGTTCTGCTCAAAAAATAAGCCTTCCTGCCCTGACGGCAAACGCCCTTCCGCAGCGTAACAACCCAGCGGTTCATTTAAAAAGAAGCTTTCAACCTCTGTTGAAAAGCTTCTTTGTTTTAGTTACAATGGACTTGATTGATAATGATTATCAATTTCATATAGGATGTGATATCATGACCCTTTCGGAATCCGGCTCTCTTTCTCTCGGTTCTCTCCTGTTCCAGTTCACGGCCGCCGACAAAATCATACCCGGTACTTGCGAACCGGCGGCGGTGCCCGAATTTGACGGGAACGAAAAACCGGATATACATACTCTTCTGCTCATCAGCGCCGGCACCGGCACGCTGCGAGTGGCGGATGAAACCTTCTTCTGCGCTCCCGACAAATGCTATATGATTCCGCCCGGTACTTCCTACCGGCTCAGGATGGACAGCGACCGGTCCTTGACGTACTACCGTATCACGTGCCGGATCGTTTACTCCCGAGGCTCCCATACGGCTTTGTACCTGAAACCGCTCGTTCGGGGCCGCGTGGAATGGTCCGTCTATCCTTTCGCCAGAGCCGTGCGTCTTGCCGATCTGCTGACGGAGTCCGAACCGTCCGGACCGTCCGGAGAACTTCAGCACTTTTACCGGCAGCTTCAGTTTCAGGAATTGATGGGCTTCCTGCTGGAACACAACGTGAGCAGCCCCGAGCCTTCAAGCTGCACACACGCGGTGGAGAACAGCATCCGCTACATTCAGGAGCATTACAGGCGGCCCATCACGGTAAAATTTTTGGCTGAGCAGGCCCGTGTCCCCCATTGGCAGTACAGCACGATCTTTCAGGAGCTGACCGGGAAAAAGCCCTTGGATTACCTCAATGAGCTTAGAATCGAGAAAGCCAAGGAATGGCTTCAAGCTACACGGGAACCTCTGCGGGAAATCGCGAGACGGGTCGGCTTTGCCGACGAATATTACTTCAACCGCCGATTCCGGCAGGTGACCGGCATTACACCGAGACAATACAGCCAATCCGTGCAAAAGCGGACCCGTATTAAAGACTGGACGGGTCATGAGGTCGAGATTCCGGCACTCCCCCGCAGGATCATTTACAATGGGGAAACATTCGGCGATCTCGCCGTTCTCGGCGTGGAAGCCATAGGCGGAGGCTATCCGTGGATTAATCAGACCGGCCGCCTTAAGTCTCCCGTCAAGGATATCGGCTTCCCGATCAATCCCGCCGTGACCGAGGCGCTGAAACCCGACCTTATCATCGTCTCCAGCGATGACGAATCGCAATATGACACGCTTCGCGGGATCGCACCCACGCTCACGTTTGACTCTTTCGCCCCGCTTGACGAGCGGATCGAACTGCTGGGGACAATTCTCGGCAGACGCCGGGAAGCGGAAAATTGGCTCGCCCGCTATGAGAAGAAAGCCGCCGCCATGTGGAGCCGGCTTCAGGCCTCCCTGCAGCCGGACGAGACCGCATCCGTGTTCACATTCGCAAGAGACCGCTTTTTTGTGATGGGCACCATCGGGCTGTCCTCCATGCTCTATCATCCGGACGGTTTCCGGCCTGCGGGCAGGACGCGCAGACTTCTCGATAAGAAACTGTCTTATCTCGAACTTCTGCCGGAAGAGATCAAAGATTATGCGGGCGACCGGATATTTATGCTGCTCCCCGCAGATACCGGAAGCCGCAGCGCCGCCACCGAGTTCATGAAGTCTCCTCTCTGGACGGAGCTTCGCGCGGTCCGAAGCGGCCGCTGCTGCGCGGTCGAAGCGGACGAGTGGAACTTCGCAGACGCCACGACGACGGAGAAATTCCTCGACGAACTCCCCCGTCTGCTCGACCAAGAGCAGATCGTCCCCCCTCATGGCGGCTTACGACCCGGCCGCAAACCAGAAGAAAGCTGAAAAACCTGCCGATCACAAATAGATCGGCAGGTTTTGTTTCGTACAGGGCCTTGTCACGCTTCCGGCGCCAGTTCATACGGCAGGCACAGCGGAACTCCCGTGCGCGGGTCGGTTACGATGTCCGCATGAATCGAAAACACTTCGCGCAGCATATCTTGGTTCATCACGTCAGCGGGGGAACCTTCGCAAATCACGCTGCCGGATTTGATGGCCACGATATGCTGGGCGTACCGGGAAGCGTGATTCAGATCGTGAATCACCATCACGATCGTTCTCTTCTCCTCGCTGTTCAGCTTATGCAGCAGTTGAAGAACTTCAAGCTGGTGGGCCATATCCAGAAAAGTGGTCGGTTCGTCCAGGAAGAGAATATCGGTCTGCTGGGCGAGCGCCATGGCGATCCAGGCGCGCTGTCTCTGCCCGCCGGAAAGCTGATCCACGGGTCTTGCGTGGAACGGCATCATCCCCGTTACGTCCAAAGCCCAGCTGATCACGCGCTTATCCTCCGAACTAACCGTGCCGAATCCGGACTGGTGGGGGTACCTGCCGTAAGCGACCAGCTCCGTAACCGTCAACCCGGCAGGCGCCGACGGATTCTGCGGCAGAATGGCCAGTTCTTTGGCCACTTCCCGCGTAGATTTGCTGTGAATCGACACCCCGTCGAGCAGCACGCCGCCCGAAGCCGGTTTCATGAGCCGCGCCATCGTTTTCAGGATCGTCGACTTCCCCGAACCGTTCGCGCCTACCAGTGCGGTTATTTTACCCTGCGGAATGGAAATGTTCAGATCGTTTACGATACTGAGATCCCCGTAACCGATATGCAGGCCGGAAGTATGCAGCCTTTCCTGTACTAACGTCATCGGATATTCCCTCCTTGGTTTTGCTTTTCCGTATAGGAGACGACCAGCGTCCTTCCCTGTAATCCCGTAAGTTCTCGTCTGCTCTTTATGTAAAACAACGAGACATATGCCGCCGGATAAAGCTTGCGCTTCCAACTCCGGGCCTCACCCGGCAAGTACGCGAAGCGTGATCTTAAACCGTGCCGGCAGCTCGTTCTTCGCGCGGCATTGCGCTTCCCAGCTTGTTAAGCAGCTCGGCGCCGAATTGCGCCGCGTACAGCTTGCTGTAGGCACCGCCCCCGGCGAGCAGTTCTTCGTGGCTTCCCTGTTCGGCGATGCCCTCTTTCGAGACTACGACGATCCGGTCGGCATGCTTCACCGTAGCGAGCCTGTGCGCGATAATCAGCGTTGTCCGTCCTTTCGAAAGCTCCCAGAGCGCTTCCTGAATGACCGCTTCGGTCTCGCTGTCCAGTGCCGAAGTCGCCTCGTCGAGAATCAAGATCGGCGGATTTTTCAAAAACATGCGTGCGATGGAAAGCCGCTGCTTCTGTCCGCCGGAGAGCTTCACTCCCCGTTCGCCGATCCGCGTATCCAGCCCTTCGGGCAGGGATAGGATCAGCTCTTCGAGCTGGGCTCTTTTCGCCGCCTCCCGGATTTCTCCGTCGGAAGCCCCCAGCTTGCCGTAAGCGATATTTTCACGGATGGTGCCGTCGAACAAGAACACTTCCTGCTGGACGATTCCGATATGGGAACGCAGCGATTCCAGCTTCATCTCACGGACATCGATGCCGTCAATGGTGATGGCGCCGCCCGTCACTTCGTAAAACCTCGGAAGGAGGCTGCACAAGGTCGTTTTACCCGCACCCGAAGGGCCGACGAAAGCGACCGTTTCCCCGGGCCGGATAGACAGGTTCAGTCCTTCCAGCACCTTTTCCTTGTTTTCGTATCCGAAGCTCACATTCCGATACCGGATATTACCGGCAACCCGGTCAACGTCCCGCGCATCCGGAGCATCGGCGACATCGGGTGCAAGTTCCAAGATTTCGAGATATCTTTTGAAACCGGCGATCCCTTTCGGATACATTTCAATCACGGAATTGATCTGTTTGATCGGTCCGAGAAACACGTTCGAAAGCATCACGAAGGCAATGAATTCGCCATAGCTCATTTGTTTCGCCAGCACAAACCATGTTCCGCACAGCAGAACGAACAAAGAAATGATTTTCATCAGCAGATAGCTGATAGATGAATTCCAGGCCATAATCCGGTAAGCCAGAAGCTTGCTCCGTCTGAACTGCCCGTTGTTGGAAGCGAACTTGGCGATTTCATAATTCTCGTTCGTAAAAGCTTGAACGACGCGGATGCCGCTGACATTGTTCTCCACCCGGGCGTTGTAATCCGCAATGGATTCGAACATTTTATCGAAAGCGAGCGACATTTTGCGGCTGAAATACAGCGAAAGCAAGATCATTCCCGGCACGATAATAAAAGTCAGAACAGCCAGTTTCCAATTGATGCCTAGCATAATGCCGAATGCCCCCGCCAGGGTCATCACGGCTATAAACAAATCCTCCGGCCCGTGATGGGCGATCTCCCCGATATCCATCAAATCGTTGGTCATCCTCGAAACGAGATGCCCCGTCTTGTTGTTATCGAAGAAGCGGAAAGAAAGTTTCTGCACGTGGTTGAACAGTTTGGTGCGCATATCGCTTTCAATATTGATCCCGAGCTTGTGCCCCCAATAAGTGACGACGTAATTCAGGGCGGCGCTGATCACATAAATGCCGAGAAGGCCTACGCACCCCCATGCGATCCACTCCCATTTGCCGCTCGGCAGAAGATCGTCGATGACCCGGTTGACCGCCAGCGGAAAAGCGAGCTCAAGTAAGGCGGCTATAATTGCGCAGCTAAAATCGAGCATAAACAAGCCTTTGTACGGTTTGTAGTAGGCAAAAAAACGGCGGAGCATAAAGCACCTCTCTTTCTGTAAACCATCCTTGGCGGCAGAAGCCGGCAGGCTCCTCTACTCCGTCTTGGACCGCGCAAGCAGATACAAGAAATAAGGAGCGCCGATGACCGCGACCACAATTCCGGCAGGCATTTCGGAAGGCTGCAGCACCCAGCGGCCGAGCGTGTCGGCTGCGCATACAAGCAGCGCTCCGGCAAGGGCTGCGGCCGGGAGAAGGACTTTGTGGCCCGGTCCCACCAGTCTGCGGGCCAGATGCGGGGCGATGAGCCCGACGAAGCCGATTCCCCCGCTTACCGCAACGCAGGAGCCCGCAAGACCGACGGCGGAAGCGAGGAGCAGGAACCGCTCCCTCTCCACGGGAGCGCCAAGTCCCGAGGCCAGCTGATCGCCCAGGTTGAGCACATCGAGCACCCGCGCTTTGCAGAATACGTAGATCGACAGGATAATGATCCAGGGCAGGAGCGCGAGCACAAACTTCCAGGTCGTACCCCAAATGCTTCCCGCCATCCAAGTGGCTACGAACTGGTATTTCTCCGGAGATATCCGCAGCGTCAGCACGATCGTGGCGGCGCTGATTCCGGCCGCCACGGCGATACCCGACAACAGGAGCCGGGTTGGAGACAGCCCTTCGTTACGCTTGAACGCAAGCGTATAAATGAGCACCGCCGTCGCGCCCGCGCCCGCCAGAGCGAGTACGGGAAGCAGGAAGACCGGGGCTGCGGCCGCAGCGGGATAGAAGCAGATAAACAGCAGAACCGCCAGCCCCGCTCCGGCATTGATGCCCAGAATTCCGGGATCGGCCAGCGCATTTCGCGAGATGCCCTGCAAAATGGCCCCGGATATCGCCAGGCCCGCCCCCGCAAGCATCGAAAGCACAATGCGGGGAAGCCGGAAATCGAACAGGATCAAGGATTGCTTCCGCGATCCTTCTCCGATGAGCGTTTTAAAAAGCTCCATGGGCGAAAGCCGGATAAAGCCGATGTTCATGCTGATGACAAACGTAAGAACAAGAAGCAATCCGAAAATAACGAGAATCGCGATATTTTTTCTTTTCCGCTTTTTCTCATGGGCCATAATGGGCGAGTAATCCAGATTCAGGTTCACGTTACAGCTCCCTCCTTTCTTTGCGCGTCAGGTAGAGGAAGAACGGAACCCCGATTAGTGCGATCAACGCCCCGATGGGTGTTTCGTAAGGGGGATGGATCATTCTGGCCGCCAGATCGGACACGACGACCAGCAGGCTGCCGAGCACCGCGGAGCACGGGATGATCCAGCGGTAATCCACGCCGACCAGATAGCGCGTCAGATGCGGAATGATCAGCCCGACGAAGCCTACCGCTCCGACAACGGAGACGGACGCTCCCGCGAGGATGAGAACAACAACCGTGCCGCCCAGTTTAACGAGTCCGGTCCGCTGCCCCAATCCTTTGGCGATTTCGTCCCCCAGGCTGAGCATTGTAATCGAACGGGAGAGCACGATGGCGCCCAGCAGCGCGGCCAAAAACCACGGCAGCATGACCTTGAGCTGAACCCACGTAGTTCCGCTTACGCCTCCCGCATACCAGAAAGCGATGTCCTGGCCGATATGAAAATATAAGGCAATCCCTTCGCTCAGCGCGGAAAGAAGCGCACTCAAAGCCGCTCCCGCGAGAACCAGCCGCAACGGCGTCAAGCCGCCTTTGGCCATGGAGCCGATCCCGTAAATCAACGCGGCCCCGCCGGCCGCACCGAGAAACGACATCAGGATAATCTTGGAATAAGCCATGCCCGGAAAAAAAGCGAAGCAGAGCGCCAGCATAAAGCCCGCGCCCGCGTTCAGGCCGAGAAGGCCCGAGTCCGCGAGGGGGTTCCTCGTCATGCCCTGCATGATCGCTCCGGCTACCGCGAAGCTCGCCCCTACCATGGCGCCGCCCAGCACGCGCGGCATCCTCAGATCGGCGATAATCTGATGCTGTGTAGATTCCGGGTTGAAATGAAAGACAGCTTCCCACACTGTCGAGAATAAAATGTCGGCTGCCCCGAACGAAACCGATACCCCTATCCCCAATACCAGGAGGAGAATCCCCGCTGTGAGAATAAGGGCTGCGGCCAGCGGACGGGTGCGAAGCGGAACGGATGAAGCTGCTTGCGTTTCCCTTGCTGCATTTTGCTGAATCATACCTGCCACCCTGTACGTTAGTATTTGGCGATGCATTTATCAGTGATATTGATTCTCATTATCACAAAATTCAGTTTAAGCGACATCCTTTTTCTGGGCAATGGACAAAAGCGAGAATTTTTTTGTACAAAAAAGAAGAGTTTTGCGGCCCGCGGACCCCGTTATCCAAAACCAAGCCGTTAAGTGGCTGGACGGTTGTCCTTCTCCCAACGAAAATAAGCCGCCCCTCCGGACAGCTTTGACGCAATTGCTTCTATAATATAAACCGATCTGCCGTACACGTGAAGCTGCCGGTCCATCGACTCCAGCGAAGAAAAATTCATTTCCGCATAAGGCAGACAATCCCCTCCCTGCAGCAATCCCGCTTCGCCCGTTGCAACTGCGCTGCCCCCGTATCCGATCGTACACCGGAAACTGCACGCGGTCCGCCAAAAAAAGCGTATCCCGGCAGGGATACGCTTTATGTTTCCGATTCATTTTATGTCCGGCTTCTTCCTTTAACCGGTCGCTTTGATCTGCTTGCTTCTCAACTGCCCGCAGGCGGCATCAATATCCGCTCCATGCTCCAGCCGCACGCTGCAGCTTACATTCCGCTTTTTCAGAATATCGTAAAAAGCGCGCACGGATTCCTTCTCGCTCCGCTGGTACTGACTGTGCTCATCGACCGGATTGTACGGAATGAGGTTAACGTTGACCAACGAACGGCGGTCTCCGATCAATTCGGCCAGTTCCTCCGCATGCTCCCGGGCATCGTTCACGTCTTTAAGCAGAATATATTCCAGGGTGAGTCTGCGGTTGGTTTTGCCCAAATAATAATCAATCGCTTCCATCAATTTCTCAATGGGAATCGCTTTGTTGATTTTCATGATTCGCGTACGCAGCTCATTGTTCGGCGCATGCAGCGAAACCGCCAGATTCACATGAAGATCCGAATCGGCAAACTCGACGATTTTGTCGGCAAGCCCGCTTGTAGAGACTGTGATGTGTCTGGCGCCTATCGCAAGTCCCTTGTGGTCTTTGATGACACGCAGGAAATCGGACAGATTTTCGAAATTGTCAAACGGCTCTCCGATCCCCATTACGACGACATGGCTTACGCGCTCTTCCTTGCCTGCCTTATCCAGATAGAACTGGACTTTCATGATTTGTTCCACGATTTCGCCGCCGGACAAGTCCCGGCTCTTCTTAAGCAGGCCGCTCGCGCAGAAGCTGCAGCCGATATTGCAGCCGACCTGGGTCGTGACGCAGACGGATAACCCGAACTTGTGCCTCATCAGCACCGTTTCGATTAGGTTTCCGTCGGAAAGCCGGAACAGAAACTTGACGGTCCCGTCGGAAGATTCCTGCTTCACGTGTTCCTCCAGCGTCTGGAGGACAAAGTGCTCTTCCAGCAGTCCCAGGCAATCTTTATTCACGTCCGTCATATCGGCGAAACTCGCCACGCGTTTCCGGTACAGCCAGTCCCAAATCTGGGAAGCCCGGAATTTCTTATGCCCGTAGGGCTGCAGCCAGGCGGTCAACTGATCAAATGTTAATCCATAGATGGATGGTTTGTTCATTCGTACTCCTCTTTTCAGCAAAACATATCAGCCGGTTTCATCCTCGCCAAAAGGCGATCACAGCTTTACATTCTATCATTGTGCCAAAATTCCAAACGTAACACAAGGGCTTTAGAACATCTGCCATTTTATAGGCTGCCCCCGTCCGCTCCGTCCACCTCACACTACTCGCCGAACAATTCCCGCAGCATATTTTCTTTATTATTCAGAAATCGCTTCATGATCACATAATGCTCCGTCTCCTCGAGCGTTGTTTCTTCGATCCCATTCGCAGACAGGTGATACATCACAGCATCGGGATAAGCCATCAGGATCGGAGAATGAGTCGAAACGATAAACTGGGAGTTCCGGCCCACCAGCTCGTGCATGCGCGCAAGCATGGCCATCTGTCTCAGCGGAGACAGCGCGGCTTCAGGTTCATCCAGAATGTAAAGGCCTTGACCGCCGAAACGGTGAACAAAAGCGGCAAAAAACGATTCCCCATGCGACTGTTCATGAAGTGAAACGCCCCCGTACGAGTCTTTGATGAGAGGCTGGGAGCATGGAGCCGCGTCAAGCTCGTCGATATTCGTAGCCAGATTATAATAACTCTCCGCCCGGAAAAAGAACCCGTCGCGAGCTTTCCTTACGCCCTTGGAGAGCCGGATGTACTCGTGGAGCTCGGAATGCGTGGGGGTTGTGGCAAAAGAAAAATTCAGCGTCCCGCCTTCCGGATTAAACCCCCATGCCGTCGCTATCGCTTCCATAAGCGTGGACTTGCCTGTGCCGTTCTCGCCGACGATATACGTTACCTTCGGGTGAAAAACAAGTCGGTCCAAGCCCCGGACCGCATGGAGATCGAAGGGATACCGCTTCCAGGAGGGGACTTTGTCCCTCATCAGCTCGATGTGACGGAGAAACCGGTCATCGCTTTCGATGTGCATGGGGCATCCTCCTCGCCTGCGCATTCAGCTATTCTGCGGATTCGCAGGTTGATTGATCGGAGATTTGGGCAAATCAACCGCCCTCTTCATTAAAAAAAGGACGCGTCAGTCGCATCCTCATTCCGTTCACGTACTATTCATTGTACCAGTATAACGCATATTCGGTCATAATGGAAGACTGGCCGATTTGGCGCAGCATAGCCGAGAGATTTCCCCTGTGGTAAGTTCCGTGTCGTTGTATTTCTCGGCCATAACCGAAGGGGACACCACATCATGATTCAGCAGCATGTAGATTATGGATCGAGACGTTCAAGCTTCATGAAATCCCTCCGCATCCTGGAAGCAAATAGTTTTTCCTGCATTTCTTCATTAATAGCACAAAGAAAAACGGACCTCCCGGTCCGCTTTCTTCTATTTATAAGGGACGTGCCCCTTGACCAGGGCCGCCTCCGGCAGAAGCCGGTCCAGGTAAAAGATGTTGGCGAGCCGTTTCGGCGTGAAGTCAGAAG
This sequence comes from Paenibacillus sp. GbtcB18, assembly GCF_019091125.1. NCBI lineage: Bacteria > Bacillati > Bacillota > Bacilli > Caryophanales > Paenibacillaceae > Paenibacillus > Paenibacillus sp. GbtcB18. The sequence goes on along the minus strand of NZ_JAGXJX010000001.1, from coordinate 962,461 downwards.
CGAATCCGATGTTAAGCTCCGCTTTACCGGGCTTGCACGGATTTCCGAACGAGATCGCCAAGCCCTCCGGCTCCCGGAACGTCATGGAGCTTCCGGCGGAGACGAGCTGCTTGTCCTTGACCGCTCCCGTGTTCAAATCCACGGCCGTCAAGTATGTATTGCCCGCAGGCGGAGACGATCCCGGCGAGCCGTACGAATTGCCTTCCAGCAGATACAAGTAGTCACCGTAGGAAGCGAAGCCCTGGAAGGTGCCGACCATCGGCTGCGGCACATCGGCCAGCGGGGTATACTCGCCTCTCTTGACCGATTCGAGATCGTACACGCCGAACCGGAAGGAGCCGTTCAGCCGGTAGCGCATCGTCAGCAGTCCGTTCGCTTCGTCGATGTTGACGGTCGTCCGGTCCGCTCCTTCCACGAGCCGGAACTTCCGCAGCTCGGGGGAAGCCGGTGTCAGCACTTTGCCGTTTTCGAACGGAAAACGGGCGATTTGCGTGCCCCAGCCGCTGCTGCCTTCCGTGACGGCATCGGTTTCCGTCCACAAGTACGCTTTAGCGCCGACCGTTTCCACGCCGATCTGCACGCCATGCCCGAAGCCTTTCAGTACCATGTGGCCGAGCTCGCTGCCGGTGGAATCCAGGCGGGTCAGAACCAGATCACCCGCCGCATCGCGCGCGGAGCCGCTGACCGGCGCCGCTTCCCCCGGAAGCTGCTGGCCGCCGGCCATAAGCTGGATCGCGTAAATATGCCGGTTGACGTTATCGAAAGCAAATGACTGCATCACCGTGCCGTTGTGCAAGGGTTTGTCTTTGATCCGCTCAACGGCCGGAGCCGACAAATCAAACATCCGGGAGGTAAGAGACGCCGCATTCGCTCCGGGCATCGCCCAGGGGAGCAGGGTGAAAATCAGAGCGGCGACCGCAAATTTGGCCAAGCTTTTTGAGGTGGACCTTCCCCGGCGACGAACCATGCTGCCCGACAGATCGTACGATTTCATCCTGCACCTCCGGTTATAGTCTTCCTGATCTCCAAAGCAGGCAGCAAGTCGTTGACGGTCAGCAGCTCGGCCCCGCATCCGAGCGCGTAATACACCTGCCGGGCCGTGTCAGGGCAGTAGCACCAGGCTTTCAGCCCGGCGTCCTGTAACTCCCGCACCAGCTGCGGGGTCAGCAGCTTCATGCTGATTCCGACCGCCCACATTTTGGACATCGTTCCCTCCGGACCCTCCACGTAATTGGACATCTGCTCGCCGGGAAAGCCCTGCGTCCTGAGCCCGTACGTATCATAAAGATGAGTGACGATAGCCGCATCGAAGCTTGTAAAAAAGCAGCGTGGCAGATAACCGTACTCTCGGAGTATGGCGACAGCCGCATCGGCAGCCTCTATCCCGTCCGGACTCGGTTTAATTTCCACGTTCAGCAGGACATCGGGATAGTCGGCGAGCAGCACGCACAGTTCCTCCAGCGTCGGAATTTTAAGACCTTCGTATTCCTTGCCGAACCAGCCGCCCGCATCCAACCGTTTGAGTTCTTCAAGCGTAAGATCGCCGACTCGTCCGCTTCCGTTTGTGGTACGGTCCACCGTCTCGTCGTGAATAACGACGACAGTCCGGTCCTTGGAAAGCCGGAGGTCAAACTCCAGCATATCGACACCGGGACGCAGCGCTTCCTTGAACGCGAGGAGCGTATTTTCCGGATAAGCCGATTTCCAGCCCCTATGTGCGGCGATAAGCAGCCGGGAGGTTATTTCAGAAGCAGACGCCATGTTCATAAAGGTATAGACTCCCTTCGGTATAAAATTTTACTTTTTCAGAATGCGCTCCGTTTCTTTCTTGAACGTATCCAGCGTCGTCTGAATATCTTTGTTGTCGTACATAATGGCCTGCATCGCTTTGAAAAACTCCTGCATGACCTGTGTCCACGCGACGTGCTTGTTCGTATCGACCGCATATTGCAGCTGATCGTAAGCCACTTTTCGGTTAGGCTCTTTGGCCCAGAGGTCTTTCATTTCCGGCGATTCTGCCATTTTTTGGGTAAAAGGAAGATAACCGGAGTCCAAAATAAACTGCAGCCCCCCTTTCGGATCGGTCATGGTCCAGTTAATGAATTCCCAGGCGGCATCCTTGTTTTTGGAATCGGCCATCAAGGCGATGTTCGCTCCTCCCGTCGGTGTCGCGTAAGTCTGGTCCATCGGCATATACGCCGTCACATAATCGAACTTGGCACTGTCCTTCAAGCTTCCGATGACGCCGGTCGACTGGAACATCATGCCGATTTTGCCGCTCGTGAACATCTGATTGACGATGTTGCCGGAATCCTGTGCAGGCGGGTAGTACAAGCCTCCCGTGCTTTGCAGGTCTTTGAGGAACTTAAACGTCTTCAGCCCTTCTCCCCCGGCGAATCCGATGGACGTGGCCTCGTCGTTAAAAAATTTTCCCTTCGCCTGGGAAATCATCGCGATCGGGTACCACGTGTCGTAAGGCATGCTGTAGCCGTAGCGTTTGAACTCCCCGTTTTCCTTGACGACAAGCGCTTCTGCCGTTTTTCTCAGCTCTTCCCATGTTTTGGGGACGGAAAGTCCTTTTTCGTCCAGCATCGTTTTGTTGACATGAAGGATCGGCGTCGAACGGTTTAGCGGAAGCGACACCAGCTTGTTGTCGAATTTGGAGTGCCCCATCAGTCCTTGCGTGAAATCTTCTTCTTTAAGACCCGTTTTTTTCATAAAAGGCGCCATGTCTTCCAGCACTTCCGAATCCGCGAACATTTCGACATAAGCGCGTTCCAGCATGGTGACGTCCGGCCCCGTTTTAGCCGCGACCGCCTGCTGCAGCTTTGTAACCGTCTCGTCGTACGAGCCCTGAAACGTGCCGACGACTTCGATTTTATCCTGGGATTCGTTATAACGCTTGATCATCGCGCTGATATAATCCCCGTTTTTCCCGCCTAGGGAATGCCAGAACTGAACCGTTGTTTTACCGGACGCAGATGTCGGATTTTTTTCGCCCGCAACAGTACCCTGGGAGTTTTCGGTGCCCGAGCAGCCCGATAGCAAGCCTGTAAAGACGGCTGCCGATAAAACGAGCGCGGATAATTTCTTCCTCATATGGAATTCCTCCGTTTGAAAGATCGATTTTTATGAAATATTCCGCTATTTAATCCCGGAATAAACGAACGCTTTTACAATCTGCTTGGATGCAAAAAGATACACGATAAGAATCGGAACGACCAGAACCACATTCCCCGCCATAATGATATGCCAGTTGCTGATGCCTTCCGTTTCCCTCAACATGGCGATCCCCATCGTAAGCGGACGGACCGCCGCCGAATCGGTCATGACCAGCGGCCAGAAATAATCGTTCCAATGACTGACGAAGCTGAAAAGCGCTATCGTGGCAAGAGCCGGCATGGACATGGGAATCATGATTTTCCAGATAATCTTAAACTCGCTCGCGTTATCCAGACGGGCGGATTCGATGATCTCCTGCGGGATTTGCATAAAATACTGACGCAGAAGAAAGATACCGAACGCGTTGGACATGAACGGGATAATCTGCGGCCAGAGGGATTTGATCAGCCCCCAATCCGCGAGCATCAGATAAACCGGAATGAAGGTCACCTGCCCCGGAATCATAAACGCCAGCAGCACCAGGCCGAACATAAACTCTTTGCCCCGGAACTTGTATTTCGCGAACGCGTATGCGGCCGGAATCATGACGATCATCTGCACGACAATAATCGTGAAAGTAATGATCACGGAGTTTTTGGCATAGGTCAGAAACGGCCCCGCCTTCATCGCCTCCGCAAAATTGATCCACTGCGGCACGGACGGGAACCAGGTCGGCGGGAAAGCCAGCGTTTCCTGGAACGTCTGAAGCGAAGTGGAGATCATCCACAAAAACGGGACAATAAAGATCATCAGGATAACGGCTTTCATCACCCCCCCGAACGTCCGGGCGACTGTTAGCGGCTCCTTTTTCAAGGCATGCGCACCCCCTTTTGCTAATAAAACCAGCCGGCAAGAAATTCATTGTCTACTGGTAGTGGACTTTTTTCGAAAGCAGCTTGAAGTAGACGAACGTCAGGACGGCGATAATCGCCATAAGCACCACCCCGGTTGCCGATGCATATCCGATACTGTTCGTTCTGAATTCGTAGATGTAATACACGAGTGTAGTCGTGGCGCTGTTCGGCCCTCCCCCGGTCATAATTTTGACGGTATCGAACACTTTGAACGAGCCGATCGTCATAATGATCAGGATGAAAAAGAGCTGCGGCGAAATGAGCGGCAGGGTGATTTTCGTAAACACTTTGAATTTGCTGGCATTGTCGAGCGCCGCCGCTTCATAAATGGTAGGCGGTATGCTCTGCAGAGCGGCTACGATAATAAGCGTGTAATAGCCGATATTTTGCCAGACCGAGACGAGAATGACCGAGAACATCGCCGTGCGGGAGCTTTGCAGCCACGGTGAAGGCGGCAGTCCTGCCAGCTTCAGCACGTAGTTCAGCATCCCGTGGCTCGGTTCCATCAGCCACATCCATACAAGCAACCACGGAAACGATCGAGATAATATGAGGCGTAAAAATCCCCGCCTGCACGATCGCGTTGAAGCGTGTCTTTTTGTTCAGCCAGACGGCGATAAGCAGCGAGATCACCAGGGTAAAAATCACAACGCCCGCCGTATATACGACCGTATTGCCCAGCGCGCCGTAAAAGTCTTCGCGGGACAAAATCTGCTTGAAATTGTCCAGCCCGATAAACTTGCTTTTGTCCTTATTGAGCAGGTTGTACTTGTATAAACTGAGTTTCATCAGATAAAAAACCGGATAAATGACGAACAGGAATATACCGGCCATAGCCGGAAAAATCATGACATACGGACGCAAAATCTCCCACAGTTTCTTCCTATCCATTTCGCTGTCCCTGAAGCACGTTCATATAGGCGTTGAACCGGACATCATGCGGATCGATCCGGTTTTCATCCGCCCCGAAGAAAAAGATCCCGGAAGCTTCGACACCGACATAAACCTCCTGATCCGCGCTAAATAGGTCTTCCGTACATTTGATCATAAACGTGTCTGCCGCCGTTTTTACCTGATAGATCGTTTCGGAGCCGAGCATCTCCCTCGTGACGATCGTCCCGCGGACGACATAATCGGCTTGGGGACGGTGCGTCGACAATCGTCCGCTTTCCGGGCGGAAGCCGAATTTGGCGTTCTCTACGCCCAGTTCAGCGATGTTCATAGGCGGAACGCCGATAAACTGGGCCGCAAACAGGTTGCTCGGCTGCCGGTATACGACCTCCGGTGCGGCCTCCTGCTGAATGCGTCCGTGATTCATCAGCACGATTGTGTCTGCCATAGACATGGCCTCGACCTGGTCGTGCGTCACATATACGAATGTCGTGCCGAGCTTCTTGTGCATTTCGATAAGCTCGATGCGCATCTGCACACGGAGCTTCGCGTCCAGATTGGACAGCGGCTCATCCATCAGGAAGACGGAAGGCTTCTTGACCATGGCCCGAGCCAAGGCGACCCGCTGCCGTTGACCGCCGGACAGGGTGGAAGGTTTGCGGTCGAGATACGGCTTTAACCCGACCGTCTCGCAAATACTCTCCACAAGGCGCGTGCGTTCTTCCTTGCCGACCTTGTTGTTTTTCAAGCCGAATTCGATGTTTTCTCTGACCGACATGGTGGGATAAATCGCATAGTTTTGAAAAACCATGGCCACTCCCCTCTGTCCGGGCGCGACGCGCGTCACGTCTTTGCCGTTAATAAGTACCGAACCGGCCGTCTGGGAATCGAGTCCCGCGATCATTCTGAGAAGGGTCGTTTTTCCGCAGCCGGACGGCCCGACCAGAACCGTGAATTTTCCGTCCTCGATTTTCAGGTTCAAATCTTTGATGATGACGTTCTTGTCAAAGGCTTGCGTCACCTGCGAAAATTCAATGGATGCCACGAACAGTCCTCCCCGTCAATTTTCACTCTTGCTGCTTTCTAATCTAATCACTTTCATATTTGCGCAAAATTGTTCATTCGTGATCATTTTTGATTGTAAACGCGTTATGTTTGCTTAATGTCATTGCCGTATGAAGAATAAGTAAACTTGATCTAAAGAAAATCGAGTAGAACCACACAAGTCTGTCCATGCCAACGCATAATAAATTAAGCGCTTACATAATTGCTTTGCGCAAGCGGCACGGTCCTGTCCGGACACCGGAAAAACGCTCTCCGGCCGGCAAGCCTCCGTGCCGTTAACAACCGCCGGATTCTGTGGTACAATCCGGGTACGGCTTCCGCTGTGTCACCAGCGAAAGTCGAGGATTGTTTTTTTCCAGTCCCGGTGGGCCAAAGCAGATTCCATTGCGCCAGCGAAGTCGTCTGCCCGGCTCACCGCCACATATTCTTCCGGAAGCAGCCGCCTTAAATCAGCTTGGCATTCCGGCTTTTCCATCACTTTCAGCACTTCTTCGAAATCCTTCGCGGAACTGCGGCTGCTGCCGTACAGCGTGATCCCCTTTTCCAGCACATCCCTTGTATTGATCGGCACCCGCTCTTCGCTTACACCCATCGCAATGAGATGCCCTCCCGGATTCAGAAGGTCGATTCCCTGATTAAGCGCGCTTTCGCTGAACTTCCCGCCTGTACATTCCACCACCAGTTCCGCCTTGTCAACGGCTCCAAAATCGGTTTCCTGGACCATCCGCGTACGAGCAAACGCGAATTCGTCGAGCTTCTCCCTGACGGCTCCGTATACGGTCAGCCGGTCCCGGCCCACGCCGAACGCGTGATGCAGCATGGCGGCCGTAAGATAGCCGACGGGCCCGTCCCCGAACACCGCTACCTGCGCGCGGGGAAGCAGATGGCTCACAGGCCGCAGTGCCCTGTACGATACGCTGCAAAGCTCGGCGAGCACGGCAATCCCGTCCGGCACGGCGGGAGGAATCGGGATCGCGCATGCGCCCGGCAGGACTAGCCGGCTTTGGGCGATGCCGTCCGTCCCGCTTCCGAGAAACTTCCCGCGGCTGCAGTAGTTATCGGCGATTTCGCCCCGGCAGGCCGGACAGCATTGTTCGGGAGGAAGCTCGAGAAGCAGGTTCCCGGGCAAGTTCGGGACGATCACAACCCTCTGTCCGGGCTGCGCATCCGTGCGGCTTCCTTCCACGATCTTCCCGATGCCCTCGTGCAGCAGGGCCATGGGCAGCTTCCGGGCCAACACTTCCGGTTTCCGAGCGCCTCCGAAATAGCGGAGATCGGCGTGACAGATACTGGCGATCGTCGGCTCCACGACGGCAAAACCGTCGGGTACGGCTCTCCGCACCATCGTTTCCTTCACAATGTGCGGCTCCGTCAGACGGAAAGTCCGCGATTTTACGGTTTCTGCTGCGGCAATACTCACTAACGATCACACCTCCGTTTTCAAATTGTGCGGTTCTATGAAAATTTCCGGGCCGCCGGGAAGACGACCCCGAAAGGTTCACCGGAAGTTAGACGGTCATCACATGAACGCCGGAATCCTGAAACAGCTTCAGGTCGTATTCCGGCACCTCTTTGCCGGTTATGAGCGTATGAACGCTCCCTATCGGCGCGACCTTGTGCAGGGACAGCTTCCCGATTTTTGTCTCGTCGGCGACGACAATAACTTCCTGCGCCGCCGCGATCATCCCCTGTTTCGCCAGTACGAGCTGGGCTTCGGGATGCATCAGGCCATGCTTCGGATGAATGGCGGGAGTTCCAAGGAACACCTTGGACACGTGAAGCGAGCGGAGAACGTGATCCGTGAACATCCCGTTCAGCATATAGCTCGACGGATACAGCTCCCCGCCCGTTACCGTGACTTTCACGCCGGGAGAATCGCGCAGCTCGGCCGCCACGTTGATATCGTTGGTCACGACCGTGATATTGGAGCGGTGGACCAAATTTTTCGCGATATGCAGGGTAGTCGTGCCGGAATCGATGATAACATGGTCCCCGTCCTCGACCAGACTTGCGGCCAACCGGCCGATTCTCATTTTCTGCTCCAGCTGCACATTCGTTCTTTCGTTAAAAGACGGCTCGTTGTGAGCGGATTGCTCCACAATCACGCCTCCGTGCGTCCGTTTAAGCAGCCCTTCCTGCTCGACCTCCGCCAAATCGCGGCGGATCGTCGCTTCGTGGACGCCGAATTCCAACGCAAGCGCTGCGACCGATGCGGCTCTATGCTGCCTGACATATTCAACGATTCTTAATTTCCTTTCCGCAGCCAGCACCGTTAAGCCACTCTCCTTCAAAAATGAAATGCGCAATTCATGTTCAATATTGTTCATTTATGCTCATTCGCGCATGTTTAGCTTACCCTGTAAAAAACAAGATTGTCAATACCGATCAACTGAGTTTTTATGATTTTCTCTCATCCTTTCCTTCTGATTCGCCATGAGCTTCGTTAGATAAGGTTCTTAAGGCACTGATTCTATGCTGCTGAAAGGAAACGCCAAAAAAATGCACCTCCAATTGTTAGAATGTGTCTAACAATTGAGGTGCACATCGGAAAGAGTTATCCCTTTACAGTCGTCTCGCTCATACCGGAGGAATGCCGGACGGATTTTTTCCCGTACGTCCCCAGCCGCCACACGTACTCTACGGGTCCCATGCGGTAATAGCGGAACCACCACGTGCTCGCGGCCATCTGGATCAGGAGGATACCCGCTGCCGTCAAAGCCAGTTGACTGGAATGTATTCGCTCCGGCCAGTTAAAGAGCGCGCTCAGCGACAAGATTATCACGGTCTGCATGAGATAATTGGTCAGCGCCATTCTCCCCAGATACTTAAGGGGCTCCAGCAACCGCTGAGCCAGACGGCTCCTAAGTATCAGTGTAAGAGCCGTGACGTAAAACACGCTGAACGAAAGACCGCCTGCCGCAAAGGCCACATCGACCATCCCCGTCCGCTCGAGAATTTCTTCCTGTACATAGTAAGACGGGACAAGAAACAAGAAGGACACGGTCATTGTAATGAGAAAACCGCGCCGGTAGCGGTCCGTTTGCCGGAAAAGTCCGATCTGTCCCGCCCATAGTCCAAGCAGAAACAGTCCCCAGATTTCCAGAAGAAACACCGTAAAACATCCGGCGATTGTCAGGATAAAACCCGTCAAAAACACGACGGCCGGTTTGAGCTTAAAGAAAGGCATCAGCAGAAACCCGAGGATCGAATAGATCAAAAGTGCTTCTCCGGGCTGGAAGAAGTGATGCACCAGACCGATCGCCAGCAGCAGCAGGAGCCTCCGCGTAAACAAAAGCATGGCACGGTCTCCCCGTTCTTTCGCCCGGGATACGAAGAGATAAAATCCTACTCCGAAAAGAAAGGAAAAGATAACAAAAAAACGGTGACTGACAGCTATGTTCATAAACGTATTGACAGCCGTATACGCGGCGGTTCTGTCCGTTGTCGCGAAAACCAACTGGCCGATATTAATGAAAATGATTCCGAGCAGCGCAAACCCTCTTAAATAATCCAGCGTTTCAATTCGTTTAGCGCCTCTGACATTTTTGTCTATCTTCATAAATTTAGACCATCCACTTGTTCAAGGTACGCACATAGCGCGAACGCACAATGAGGAAGTATACCGCCTGCGCGGCGAGGAAACCGGCTGATACGATTAGGGAAGGACCGAGCGATTTGGCAACGCCGAACCGGTTCATCACGGGTCCCAGAACGACAACAGTCTGAACGGTTGAAACGACGATCGGCGTAAAAAACAGCAGCGCGATTTGAACCGTCGCCGATTTTCTCATTTCGCCGGCGCTGAGGCCGATCTTCGAAAGCGCGCGGTACATCTGACTGTCCGCCGCCAGCTCCGTATGAAGCTTGAAATAGAGAAAGCTTGCGGTCGATATCGAGAAAATAAGCGCGATGAACACTCCGATAAACCGGAACAGTGATGTGGCCTGCTGCGTCTCCAAGAAGTTCTGGGCCCGGACCGTGATAAAGCTGTCCGTTTCACGCTTCTTCTGAAGCTCGTCGTGCCAGGCCAGCAGTTTATTGCCGACCAGCGTTTCCGGGCTGTCTAATCCGGGCAGTTTGCCCGTGTTCCATTCCGGAACAAAATAGACAAAGTTCCGGGAACGGAACGAACTACTTTGTTCGGAAGCGCTTTTAAGCCGCTTAAACTCCTGATCCTCCAGCACAAGCGCCGCTCCCGAGCTGTACAGGGAAGCCAGCGATTCCATTTTTCGCGTCTGGTTCACCTGCAAAGTACCCGGCAGTTTCTCCAATTCGACCGGTCCCGCCGGTATGTCCGCCGCTCCCGTTTCTTTCGTATAGATAACCGCGGCTTCCCCGGTATTTATGGCTTCGAGTCCGAGCTGCCCCTTGCCGAAAGCGTCTGTGACCTTATTAAATTCGCTCACGGATACGAGATCCACATAGGAACCTTTTTTTCCTTTGAGCAAGGCATAAAAGGAGTCCGTCTCCAGCAGGTTGTAAGCCGTTCCCGCGTCCTTCAGCATGCCGTTTATAACTTTCAATTCTTTATCGGAGTTATCCGGCTCGTAAGATGTATAGTGAATGGCCGTGGGATTGTTTAAATAATAAGCCCGGTTCTCCTGCTCGAAGGACAGGACGAAGCCCGCACTCATGCAGGAAACGGACGTTACGACCGTCACCAGAAACAACATCCTGGCGTTATCTTTGAGCTTGTAGCTGAACTCCGACACCCACAGTAATCTTGTTTCCCGCCACACTCTCTTCCGGCTGCGTTTCACGGCGCGGATAGCCAGCACGGTCAGCTGCGAATAAAAGAAATACGTGCCCGCGATTCCCGTTACCGCCGCTATAAAGATATTGCCGGGTGCCAGTTCCCCGATCCGCAGCGCCAGAAGGCCTGCCGTGAGCAGAACAATACCGAGCAGGCAGAGCCAGATCGACAGCTTCGGCTCTTTTTTAGGCTTTTTACTTCCGTTCAGAAGCTCCAGAACGTTATTTTTACGAATAAAAAACAGCGTCAGCACGGAAATAACGAGAAACAAGAGAGCGAAGCTGCCCGCGGTCAGAAGAATCGCCCAGATCGGCCAGTAAAACGGCAAATTTTCCATGCCCGTCATTTTCATACTGATGAGCAGGAACAGCTTTGACAGAAAAATCCCGCTGAAAATGCCCGTAACGATGGAGGCGGCTCCGACCAGGATGTTTTCCAGGAAAATCAACCGGTTGATCTGGCCCGAGTCCGCACCTAGAATCGTTAAAATGCCGAATTCCTTATTCCTGGATTTAAGAAACATGCTAATGGAATACAGAACGAAGAAAAACGAAAAAATGAACACGACATACGCGGCGAACTGCATTCCGGCCCGGGTCATCGGTCCCATCAGGGAACGGTCGAGCTGAGGATGATAGATGAATACGGCATACGTGAAAAAAATCATCACCATAAACGCGCTGCTCAGAAAATAGGCAAAGTAAGCCCGGCCGTTGCGTTTGACGTTATTAAACGCGAATCGAGGAAAGTTCATTCGTATTCCCTCCCCAGAAAGACAGTGTGTCGATGATGTTCTGGAAAAACGTCTGCCTGCTGTCGCCCCGGTGAATTTCGGCGGCCAGCTTCCCGTCTTTGATAAAGACGATGCGCTGGCAGTAGCTCGCCGCGAGCGGGTCATGCGTCACGAGCATAAGCGTTGTGCCTTCACGCTCGTTGATCTCCGCAAGAGACTCCATCACGACGCGCGAGGCGTTGGAGTCGAGAGAGCCCGTCGGTTCGTCCGCCAGGAGCAGAACCGGCGAAGTGATGACGGCCCTCGCGATGGCCGTCCGCTGGCGCTGCCCGCCGGATATCTCGTACACGCGTTTGCCGAGAATATCCGTAATGCCCAGGCGCGCGGCGACTTCCTCCAGCTTGCGGTCCATCTCACTCAGCTTACGGTTGTCCAGCGTCAGCGGGAGCACGATATTCTCCGCAACCGTTAATGTGTCCAGCAAGTTAAAATCCTGAAAAACGAAGCCGAGCTGCCTGCGGCGGAACGCGGCGAGGTCTTTTTTCTTCATCAGGTACGGATTCTGTCCGTTGATGTTTACTTCACCCGAACTCGGCCGGTCAATGGTCGACACCATGTTCAGCAGTGTCGTTTTACCGCTTCCCGATGGGCCCATGATTCCGACAAACTCGCCTTTCCCGATCGTTAAATGAATATCCGTTAAAGCATGGGTCACGACTTTGCCCGGATACGTTTTATGGAGAGCCTTTACTTGTAAAATATCCATGTTTCTCACTCCTGTCCCGGAATACTCTGTCCGGTTTCTGTTCGTGAATCAGCTAGCTTACCCCTACTGTACAAAATAGTGGGCTAACCGGCTATGGATTTACCTTAACGCATCCTTACAATCGCTGTAAGATTATGTTCGCCTTTCCGTTCGGAAGTATTCGCGGGCCGCCCCCACGGGCAAAAAAAGAGCGCTGCAGCTTGCAGCGCCCTACTTGCACGGTGGCCTCCGGTCAGGTTCTTAGTCCCGGCTGGAAAAGGATCCGCACGGTCGTGCCGGCACCCGCCTCCGATTCCAGCTCCACGGCGTGTCCGAGTTTCCCGGCGATCTCTTTGACCAGGTACAGGCCCATTCCCGTCGACTCGTGGTACTGCCTGCCCCTCTGGCCCGTGTAATACGGATTGAACACCCGCTTCAAGTCTTCACGGGCAATTCCGATCCCCTGGTCCGTAATTTCGAGCACGGTGGCGTTTCCCTTCCTGAAAGCGGCAATGAAGACGCTGTCCCCTTTCGAGGCGGAATAGTTAACGGCATTGGTCAAAATCTGACCGAGCATAAAACGCAGCCATTTCCGGTCGGTGTACACCTCCAGACTCTCGTCGATGTGAAGCTTCGCGGCAATCCCTTTGCGGATGAAGAGCCGCCGGTTTTCCGCTACCGACTCGCCCACCACCCGCAGAAGGTTCGTCGTTTCCACGCGGAAATCTTCGCTGAACCGGTCGAGCCGCGAGGTGTAGAGCACCATCTCCAGCCCTTTCCGGATGCGGTCGAGCTCTTCCTGAAGGCTCCGCATCTGCTCGTCTTCCAGCTCCCGGATCGTGAGCTGCATGACCGACAGCGGGGTCTTCATCTGATGGACCCAGCGGTTCATAAACTCGATGTGCCGGTCCATTTTGCTTTGATACGCGTGCAGCTGCTGCTCATACATCCGCTCTTTCGCGCGAAGCACTTCCCGGAACGCCTCCGCGAGCGCCGAGTCTCCCGGAATCTCAAAGCTGTCGTCCGCGGCGGACGAAGGATTGTCCAGGCTGTTGTAGAGCGCATTTTGCTGCCAATACCGGAAAAGGAGATACAGCAGAAGCACGGCGAAGCTGATCGCCATCCCGTAAAGTACGATCCCGGGCGGACGGCCTTCCCCGCTCAGCCAGTAGAGCACGGGCACCAGCAGCATCTGGACCAGATAAAACAGCAGCAGCGGCTTGTGGTCTTTCCAGAACAGGCTCATACTTGTCCGGGAGGCGCCGCGCCGAAGCGGTACCCGGCCCCTCTTACGGTATCCACGGCTTGCGGGCAGCCCAGTTCCTTGAGCTTTTTGCGGACCCGGGTGATATATACGTTCAGCGTATTGTCGTCTATAAAATGCTGATCTTCCCACATCAGGTCGAGCAGCCGTTCCCGGCCGACGACGCGTCCCTGCTTCTCCATCAGCGCCTCCAGCAGCACCGATTCCTTCTGCGTCAATTCGGCGGACCGGCCCTCCACGCTGACGACATACCGCTCCGGATACAGCACGAGTGAACCGCACTGCACGGTTCTTTCCTCCTGAGTCTGAGCATACGAGCCGTAAGCTCTCCGCAGGTGACTGCGGATTTTGGCCAGAACGATTTCCATGTCGTAAGGTTTCGTTATATAATCATCCGCCCCGTTCTCCAGCGCCATCACCTGGTCCATCTGGCTGTCCCGCGCGGAAATAAACAGAATCGGACAAACGGAATGGGCACGGATCTGGCGGCACCAGTAAAATCCGTCATAGCTTGGGAGATTGACGTCCAGCAGGATCAGGTGGGCCCTTGACGCCAAAAACGCGTCCAGAACGCGGCCGAAATCTTCCGCTTCGTCCACTTCGTATCCGTACTTGACGAGATACGAACGCAGAAGGCCGGCGATTTTCGGGTCATCTTCCACGATGAAAATTTTATACATGACAGCTTCACAACCTCTTCAGCAGTTAAATAGCGCAGCAGCTTTCCTTTACCTTACCATGCCGCCAAAAGAGGTGCAAAGCGGGGCGGCATCCCTTGGGAATTATTTTAAGCCACGCAAAAAAACTGCCGATCCACGAAGGTGATGGTATCAGCAGCCTTAGGTTTCCTGAGCGTTAACTTCCCGTTCCCTGATAACGGTTCACGCCGGCAAACCACAGCTTAATCACGACTGTGAGAAAGACGGGTCCGAGTAGAGGAGTCAGGTAAACCAGAACCCCTTCCTGCTTTCCGAGCAAGAACAAGGAAGGGTAATAATTTATAAAAGCCAACGGAATAATCCAGGTCAAACAGATTTGAATAAACGGCGCGTAGATCGACATAGGATAGGAGATGAATTCTTTCATTTTAAAATACAAACTGAACAAATATTGTGACTTTGTGAACAAAAAGCCCCAGCAGCTGACTAATATCAATGCTCCCGCCTGAATCATGGCCCCGCCGATTAAGATACAGATCAGGTACAAGATTTTAAGAAACGTCCATTGCACGGGAAGCGCGGTTACGGACCATAATAGAATGGACAACGAAATCGTAATATGCGCGATATATCCGAAATTGAACAGGCTCGCAATCAAATACATCAATGTATTCAACGGTTTGGTCAAATATTTATCAAAGTCTCCTGTTCGGATCAGTTCTTCCATATTAGCCGTCGGAGTGTAAGTGAATGATGCGCCAATTGCATAGCTCAATATGTTGAGGCTAACCAAAAACGCGAGTTCCGGCCAAGTCCACCCGTCTATCGTTGAGAAAGACTGTATTAACAGCCAGAGAATCACGTAATCAGCGGCGTATCCTAATATTTGACCGAACACGCCGAGAAAGAAATCGGCACGGTATTCCATGCGGCTTTTAAATATAATCCGAAGAAAGTGAAAAAACAAACGAACGGTCAACAGACTTCCCTCTCTTCTCTATCCGCCTTGAACCTCAAGTCGATTTACAGCCTTCTTCCATAAGAAGCTCACGACCAGTAACAGAAAAAGCGCCCACAACGCGCCTTTGCCCAGCGCCATGTACGGTTCCGCTACTTTTCCCATATAGATGGCACTCGGAATAAATCCCAAGTACTGAAACGGGAGTGCTTCCGCTATTTTGGCCCAGACCGGCGTAAAAAACCATATCGGTAAAAATGAGCCGGAGAAGATGAGCATGAGGGCGCCGAATGTCCATTCCAGAGCAAATGTCGTCAGAAACCAAAATGAGATCAGCGCAATTAAATACCCGAACAGGAATGAAATCAAAAGCGCAAGGAGAACACTGAATAGGAAAGGAATAAGTTTGTCTAGTTCCGGCGGCTGGAAACCAAAAAATAAAAAAGCTAAAGCGACGGACGGAATTGTCGTAAATAGCGTTTGAAACGCCGTGATGCCCAGCTGATAAAAAAACAAGTAGAACGGAAAAACGACCGGCTTCTGCAGATCCATACAAATATCGCCTGTTTTTAACTTACTGTCCACCGTCCGGAATACATGGGTCATCAGCAAGTTAGTCACCGCCGTAGTTACGATCGAATAAGCGATCATGTCCTCCAATGTGAATCCGTAGTGTGCGGCATGGCGAATAAGAGAAGACCATATGGATACCTGAATGTAGATGATTACAACATTACCTAAGATCCGCAGCCACACCTCTGAGCGGTAGCTTAAGCAGAGAAAAAAAGATTTCTGCATGTACGAAACATATTTTTTCATTGGCCATCTCACTTTTGATCTTTTTGACTGTAGTTTACAAAAGCGGCGCGCATGACTTCATCAATGCCGACATCCTCGATAGAAATATCTTTTATGTCGTTCACACAGGAAAGATTGTTGAGCACGGTCATGATCGAAACGGGTTCACCGGTATCGGAAGGAATCAACTCGAAATGCTTGCGAATCCCCTCGTCCTTAAACAGGGTTGCGTGTGACAGTGTGATGATGCCGGGGTCGGCGTTGAATTCGAGAATGATTTTTTTGCTGCATTGTCCGAGGTGAAGCTTCTTGAGCTCTGCGGCTGTACCGTCAAACACACAGCTTCCCTGATTGACGATCAGAATACGGTTGCAAATCTCCTCAATGTCTTTTAGATCGTGTGTCGTCAAAAGAATCGTCACGTTCATTTCCACATTCACTTTGCGAAGAAACTGCCTGATGTTATGCTTGGTCATCACATCCAGACCGATCGTCGGCTCGTCCAGAAACAAAATTTCTGGGGAATGCAGCAGCGCCAGGGCGATCTCTGCTTTCATCCGTTGTCCGAGACTAAGCTGTCGGACAGGTTTATGGAGAAATTCTGCCATATCAAACATGGAGGTGAATTGTTCGAGCCTATTTAAATAGTCCCTATCTGAAATTCCGTAAATATGCTTGTGAAGCTCAAAGGAGTCTACAACCGGAAGATCCCACCACAATTGGCTTCTTTGTCCGAATACAACGCCGATTTTTTTCGAAATCTCCCTGCGGTGCTTATGCGGATTCAGTCCGAAAACCAGCAGGTTTCCCTCAGAAGGGACGAGAATACCGGTCATCATTTTGATCATCGTTGATTTACCGGCACCGTTAGGCCCCAGATAACCGATCGACTCGCCTTTGGCAACTGTAAAGGTAATGTCATTGACAGCTTTGGTGCGTTCGTACTCTTTGGAAAATAGTGTCTTTAAAGCCCCGAACCGTCCGTGAAACCGTTTGTTCGTTTTATATTCTTTTACAATGCGATCAACCTGGATGATGTTCATAGTCATCTCCGTTTGTACAATCTATGAATGGTGCATTCAACCAGCATTCCTTATCGGTGCCCATACATTCTCCCCCTAAATATTCAACCTATTATTTTCTGAAATCTTTGTATGTATTTACAATTTATTAGCATAGTTTTACACAGATTATAATTTGTTGTATGTCTTTCTCATACATGATAAAACAACTATTTCTTGTAGAATTCAATGAATAAGAAGTATTTTATTGTTTTTTAATGCAAAAAAAAAGCCGCCGGTTTCCCGGCAGCCTTCGCGTGTCTGCAAACTCTCGCTTCGTCAGAACGGCTTCATTCCCAGCGTATCCAGCTTCTCCCCTGAGATATCGACGCCCATCCGGCTCGTAATATCCCGGTAATGGGCCGCACGGCGGGTTTCAGGCTGATTGGCTTCCAGCCCGTTAAGCACCATCGTCGTAATGCCGAAACCGGCAGGCTTAAGCCCTTTCTCGGCCAGCTCTTTCGACGGTTTCCACCTGCCGATCATGACATCGTGCGCGGACGGCTTCGGCGCCTGAGGCGTCATCCAGAACAGAATCGCCGTCATGAAACCGATTTTGCCTTCGGCCGCCACGATCTCCGGATTTTTAAGCAAAATGTTCTTGTCTCCGTAAATGATCGAGCTGAACAGACCGTAGTTGAAGTTCCAGCTGAGCATAATCGGCCCGCGTCCGTAATAACGCTTTTCCCCGAAGCCCGGGTACAGCTTGGAACTGTCGGGATCGACGAAATTGGACATATTCTGTCCCGTTCGGCCGGCGATATTTTCATTCCAGAACAACCCCCAGCGCAGCGGTCCGCCCGGAGCTCCATCCCATCCGCCGCCCGTCTCGTGGGAGAGATGGGCCAGGAAAGCGGCAAGCTCCCGCTTGCGGTTTTTCTTCGTGCCTTCTTTCAGGAAGGTGCCGTAGTCCACGATTTCGGTTTCGATGATTTTGCTCCGGTTGGCTTCCGAATTGAAGTCGGCCGAACGGGAGACTAACGTTTCCGTCTTCCCTTCTTTGTCAAGCCGGAAAACCTCCTGCGAATTTTTGGACCCCTTCCGCGTGCTGACTTTGTACTTGATGTTCGCCGCCTCGGTTACGGCTTGAATGAGGTTGTCGTAAGAGAAATAATCGGTCTGATTTTCCTTGTAGTACTCCTTCCCTTTGGCCGCTTCATGCCACTGGGCCGAGCCAAGCCGATACGGAAACAGTTCCTCGTAGTCCTTTTGCGGCAGTACCGCTTTGACAGCCTCTACGGCCTTATCCGGTCCGTATTCCGGCTCGATGCCGTCCCATTCTTTACGGACTTCCTTGGAGCTGAGAACACGGCTTTCACCGACCTCGAGCTGGCTCCCCTGAGTCAAACGCTTATGCTTACCGCCTTTTCTGTAAGCGTTATCATTTTCGTATTTATGAGAGGAAAAAGAAGCTCCCGCCTCAACGGCATGCGACGTTTCTGATGCTGCAAGCGCTTGCATAGGTGATAACAAAATGGCGCTTCCCAAGGCTAGACAGAGGGCCCGATACATAAATTTGGTAGAGAGCGGATATTTCCAATGTGACATCATCATTCTCCTTTAACTATAAATATTTGTTTGCATTACTAATCTATAGGAAAATGGATATTTATGTATATAGTCTTATAATCCTAACGAAATCGGGACCATTTAACTAAGCAACGCGTTGCATAAGCAGTCAATTACCGAGATAAAAGAGGCGGGATTGGCCGAAAAAAGGCTGTATTCGTATAAAAGCAGACAACAGCCGGTGACAGACGCAAAAAAAAACGGCAGCGGGTGCGGCCGTTTTTCGGGTCAATCAACGGTTAGATACGGTTTCTCGGCGGTACTGTTCGGGCGTTTTGCCCTCGTTCTTCAAAAACGCCCGGTAAAACTGGCTTGCGCTTGAGAAACCCAGTCCCGCACTGATCGCCGTGACGGTTTCGGTTGTGCTTATCAAAAGCCGCCGGGCCTCCTGCATTCTTAGCTTCAGAATGGTCTGGTGGGGAGTCAATCCCGTCGCCGCTTTAAAGGAGCGGATAAAATGATACCGGCTTTGCAGGGCAATGGCCGACAGTGTCTCCACGGGGATCGCGGATTTGTAATGCGCCCGTATGTAGTCCCAGGCGTCCCGCAAATGGGGGTCCGCTATGGTACGGATGAGATCCGTGTCCGCAGCGTGTCCGGGCGCCGGAGGCATCCCCGCTTCAAGCATTCGGCTCACCTCATGCACGACACGGCTTTCGGCGGCCCGGAGGCTCTCGTCGTTCCGGGAATTGATCATCTCCGACGTCCAGACTCCGAATCTTTCGGCCGCTTCGGCCGGATTTACGTCGAACCGGTTTCCGCGGTCTTCCGGCACCGGCAAGAGACTCCCGTGCAGCTTGACAATCAGCACGCTCTCCCCCGGCCCCGTCCTGAAATGATGCTCCTCCTCGGGACGCTGGATCAGCGCTTCCCCTTCCGCCAGGCGGTACGTCATGCCGGACTGCGTAAACTCGCAGGCTCCGCGGACAGGGATCGTCATCTGGAACCAGTCGGGATGGCGGTGCGGTTCGTTCACGTACGATTCCTCGTATTTGTACAATTCGAGACGACTAGTGGTCATTTCCAGCTTCATGGGCCTGCACCTCCTCAGCAATAGCGAAAATTGCTTTTTTTAGACGCGGATCCGGCACAATCGGTATCGACAGCGGCCGCATCTCTCTTTATGATAAATAAAAAGCTTACGGGGCATCCCCGCAATTTGACGAAAATGGAGACGGATAGCCATGAATACTGCAATCATCGAGCTTAAAGACGTTACCTGGAAAACAGGCAGCAAGGAACTGCTGAAGAGTGTCAACTGGACGATTCGGCCCCAAGAGCACTGGGCGCTTCTCGGGTTGAACGGGTCGGGCAAAACGACGCTGCTCAATCTCATTAACGGCTATATCTGGCCGACCCGCGGCAGCGTTACCGTGCTCGGGCACCGGTTCGGCGAAATCGACCTGAGGGAGCTGCGGCAGTCGATCGGCTGGGTAAGCTCTTCCCTGCAGGACAAGCTGTACGGGGCGGATAAAGCCCAAAGCGTCGTCATCAGCGGCAAGTACGCCACAATCGGCTTGTACGAACGTCTTACGGAAGAAGACTTAAACAGAGCCGAAGTCCTCATGCGAACGATGGGCTGCCTGCATCTGTGGGACCGCGAATTCCGGACCTGCTCCCAGGGAGAGAAGCAGAAAGTTCTCATCGCCAGAGCGCTGATGGCCGATCCGAAGCTGCTCATTCTGGATGAGCCGTGCAACGGGCTCGATCTGTTTTCGCGCGAGAAGCTGCTGGAGAGCATCCGTGAACTGACGCGGCAGGAAGAGACGCCGACCCTGATCTACGTGACCCACCACACCGAAGAAATTCTTCCGGTGTTCGGACACACGCTGCTGCTCAGGAAAGGCGAAGTCGTGCGCCAGGGCGAGACCGGCGAGCTGATGAACACCGCGACGTTGAGCGAGTTTTTCGAAGCGCCGGTCCGGGTGGACAATCACGACGAGCGTTTTTACGTGCGCGTGCCGTGAATCTGACCGCCCTGCCCCTGCCCGCAAATCAACTCGCCGCGGTTTCTCACTCTCTGAGACAATCGTCGCGCGACACCTTGCGCTCGTCTCAGAGAGGCAGCCCCGCGCGCATGCGGGCGAACAGAGCCGGATGCCGGGAAGCATCCGGCATAGTACGGTGAAGGACGCGGGTTAACCGTGTCCTTCGTCCGTTCCGCGCCAGTACTGGCGTGTTCCCTCGTCCCGGACAACGACGCCGAGCCTCGCGATTTCGCGCCGCAGATCCGCCGCTTCTTCCTTCTCCTTCTTTTGCAGCGCGTGTTCGCGCGCTTTCAGAAGCGCATTGACGGGCGGGCTGACGCCGGGCATATCGGGCACCCACCTCGCGTACCGCTCTTTGTACGGGTCCCCTTCTCCCGACCAGGTATAGCCGAAGGGCCGCAAAGCGGCGGGCAGGCTCTCCGCGGGAGCTTCGTACGTTTCCCGGGCCAATTCCCGGCCGCCTTCTCCCAGAATAACCATTTGCTTGCCGTCCATAAATACGAGCCGGACCGATTCTTTGGGAATCGTCTGCACGCGGCCGTTCTTTTTCAACTGAATTTCATGCTCCGAGAGGGTGACGAACACGATTTCCTTAAACGCCTCCCCCGTAAACCACAACCCCGCAGCCGCACCCAGCAAAGCTGTAACAAGACTGACCAAAGGCCCGTGAAAAGAAGTAATGGCTTCAATGGGACCCTGATACGGGATCCAGGGAAGTTTGAGCGCCAGTCTGGCGAGGCTTGGGATAAAGTAGCCCAGAACGCTTCCCAGAAGGACCGGACCGGCAAGCAGAATGATCCTCGACGCGTTGTCGAGACCGACCGTTACCTGCTGCGGTTGTGTATGTAAGCTTGTCATAAGACATCACCTGCTTTGCTTAAAATAAACACGAGCGGTACAATTGTTCATACACCCGCCAGTTTTCAGGGGCGGATCAAAACGCCGGCGACAGCTTCCCCCCAGACTTCTCTCACATCCGGGTTAAAGCCCATCAGCATGAAGTTGCTTAAATTGTCGATGACAAGCGCAAGCACGTAAGCTTTGGCCGAAATTTTGTCCGGAGCGACGACGCCGAGTTCCACGCCTTTTTCCATTAAGGCCGTGAAGCCCAGCAGAAAGTCTTTTTCAATGTCATACAGCCGCTGCTGGTAGACGTCCTGACGGCTTACAGCCAGCAGAAATTCGTTCAAAACCCGCAGGACGCTGTATTCTTCTTCTTCCTGCGGGAGCATTTTCAACCCGTTCTCGACAAGCAGCGTCTGAAAATTTTCTTTAGTAAATTCGTCGAGCTTGAAGTAATGGGAAAACATATAGTCCCGGAACGTTTCCTCGAAAATAAACGCGATCAACGCCTCTTTCGAAGAAAAATGATAATAGATGGCGGGCTTCGTAATCCCGACTTCGGCCGCAATCATGGCGAGACTTGTTTTATCAATGCCGTGTTCCGCAAACAGTTTGAAGGCGGCTTCGAGAATTTGCTGGTGGGTCTGATTGTTGGACATGGATTTTTCCCCCTCATCGCTAGCCTGTTCCTTTTATTTTTTACTTACCGATAGGTAAAATTATAACACAACACTTTCCACACTGAAACCCTCTTTTTGTCGTGCGCCATCTTAAGCAAAAATAAAACCGCCGAATATCCGGCGGCTTTTCCTGTTCTAATCGAGGAAGCTTTCCTTTAACGCAGCAGATCCGACAGTTCGCGGAGATAGCCGACCGCTGTTTGTTCGCGTTCTTTAATGAGTTCCAACAGGGAAATCGCTTTGGCGGAAGCATCCGATTCGTTAGGGTCGCCGCCCTGTGGGAACGGGAACAGCTCTTTGAGAACGGAGAAATGCTCCAGCGCTTCCTTGTATTTCTGAGCCGCTTTGTGCGCGAGGACCGGAACATCCGCAAAACCTGCCGCAGTTTCTTCGGCTAGAGGCCACTGCTCCGCCGCTTCGTTCAGAAACCGGACGGCATGAGTCCGCGCGTCCCTTACGACCGCAATGTTGTAGGCATTTCCATTGGGTTCGATTTCTCCTCCCCGGAAAGCTGCGATCCAGGCATCATACGCCGCCAGCCCTTTTACCGAGCCGGTACAATCGTCCCGTTCTCTTCCGTCGTAATGGTCCACGATCATGTTCATCGCCCGGCCAAGCCGCTGCTTGAAGGTCGTACCGGTGGAATCGGCGAGTGCCAGCACGAAAATCTCCTCTTTCACACTGCGCCCCAAATTGTCGTATTCCAGCGTATCCTTCTTGCCGCATTCATACGCATGAAGTAAATGCCGCTCGTCGTCGTATCCGTAGATCAGCCCGAATTCGGGCAGGAACAAGTCCCAGGCCAGCACGGGTATGCCCCTGTCGAGAGAACGGTGGATCAAGTCGAGAGCTTCGGGCAGCGCCTGGTTGATGCCGCGTTTGGCCATCGCTTCTTTGCCCAAAAGCACCGGGTCAAGAAGATTCGCATTCGTTCCGAGCGTTCCGCTCATCCCGTCCACATAAGACGATTGATAGCCGATGTTCTCCAATCCCTTGGAAAGAACCCCCGCAAAGCTGTAGGCGGTCGGGCCCGCAATATGAACGCTGGACGGCACGATGTTAAGCCGGAACGCATGCCCGGTAAGTCCCATAACCATCGAATGGGACAGCGTCTCGCCCGCAGCTTTCAGCATCGCGTACAGGGCGTCCGCCGCCGTGGTCCAGCTCTGCGCCTCCGTGAAACTTTCATGATCCGGAACAATAACCGTTTTCATATCTCCCCTATCCTTTCTCGTGCTCATATAGGAGCCAACCGTTATGCGGGTTCTTTCCTGCATCACTTTTTTCCGGGAACGGCTAATAATCTGGTATACATTCGCGGAGGAGAGTTCGAACAGCCCGGCGATTTCCTGCGGAGAGAGCTGGTCGAAGAAATGCGACTCGAAAATACGCCGTTCCCGCGGTTTTAAGCAGCCGACGATTCCGGTCAGGATCTCCAGCGTCTCCTTCTGCATGTACGTCTCTTCGGGGGTGAGCTGCGAATCCGCTTTATCCGAGGCCGTGCGGCCGAGTCGGTCCAGAATGCGGTCCAGGTCCCCACATTCCCGCGATTCTTCGCCCGTATCCTTCCACATTGGGGCAAGCTGCGAGAAGACGCGTTCCCGGGCCGATGTTTGTTTCAGCCGGGTGAACGCCTGGTTGCGCACAATCCGGTGTACCCAGGGCAGGAACTTATCGGCCTCGACCAGAGTGCCCAGGTGCAGAAAAGCCTTCACCAGCGCATCTTGGACAATGTCCTCCGCCAGAAAAGATTCCCGGGTAATCGTCCGCGCATACCCGTACATGCGGGACCGGTGCCGCCGGACCAGTTCCCCGAACGCCTCCCGCTCCCCTTCCTGCGCCCGCTGCACCAGACTGTTGTCATCCATCTGTTCCCAGTTTTTTAAATTCGTCGTGGAGTGATTCAAGATAAGCACCTCGCAAAAAAGTTGACCTGTCATACAGACTCGGGAAAGGCACTTTTTCTGACAAAAATGACGGAAAACCCGATTTTTTTATCCGGACAGAACTTCGTCAAACGATGGGCAAGACCGATCCGGCTTCTGCTGTATCCGATTATCGGTTGTATCTGTTCATTCTTCCTTCAAAAAAAAAGCAGCCCGGAACCTGAGTTCCCGGCTGCCTTTCCGGTAAGCACAGCTTAAAACTTCCGATTCGTAAGACGGATAACCTCGGCAAGATCCGCGGGCTGCCCCGTCTGTTCCTGATAAAACCGGTTCCGGACGATACGGTCCACGAAAAGAATGCCGTTCAAGTGGTCCATCTCGTGCTGAATACAGCGCGCCAAGTAGCCTTCCCCTTCCAGCTCAATCGTGTTCCCGCTCCGGTCGAGCGTCGTGATCTTCACATAGTCTGCTCTCTTCACGATTCCAGCATATCCCGGATAAGACAAACACGCCTCGGGGCCGGTCTGTTCTCCGCTCATGTCCACGATCTCCGGGTTTATCAGCTCAATAAGACCTTCCCCGCAGTCCATGACAATGACACGGCGCAGAATGCCCACCTGAGGAGCGGCCAATCCCGCCCTTCCTTCCTCGGCGTACAGCGTATCCGTCATATCATCCAGCAATTTGAGCGCTCTCGCGTTAACTTCCGTAACGGGCTTCGCTTCTTTCCTTAGCAGGGGATCTCCGAAAGGAAGGATCGTTTTCACGGCCATTGACTTCATCTCCTTCTGAATATTGCCAGCTTATGCGCCTTTTCTGCCGGACGGCTTGTAAACCCACAAATCTCCCGGCGTGCAATCGAGCGCGGTACACAAGGCATCAAGCGTGTCCGCTTTCATCTGTTTGGGCGATTCATTCAGAAGAGCGGAGATGGAAGGAGCCGACAAGTCGTAACCGGCCTTTTCCCTCAGAAGGCGGGCAAGCGCCGCACCGGTCCACAGCCCTCTTTCCGCCATGATTTTCCTTAACATCCAAATCAGCAGAACACTCACCCCTAGTACATATTAGGCATTGCCTTAATTATTTAGGTATTACCTAATATATCATATGCGGGTTTTGCTGAGAAGACGACGTTTCGTCTTTTCGTTTTTTAACTTCTACCGATCCAAAACCCGATTTCCGCACCAACCGAGCTGAATAATCCTGTATAATGAAGTACAAAAGGAGAAAGTATGGAATGAGAATCTATGACGTTTTTCACCTTTGTATAAAAGGAGTCCGCCATGAACATAACCGAGCATTTTCTGCGCTTCTATCCGCTGCTGGCCGGATCGGAAAAGTCCGAAGACGGGTCGTTTCCCGTTACCGTCGAGCGGCTGGCAGACCTGTTGTGCTGTTCTTCGCGCAATGTGAAATTCATCCTTAGAAAGCTGGAGGACGAGCAGTACATACGCTGGCAGCCCGGAAGGGGACGCGGGAACTCTTCTCGCCTGACGCTGTTGAAAGAGCCGGAAGACGCTGTATTTCCCCTATTCCGGGAGCTGATGAACAAAGGCAAGCTGAAAGAAGCGATCGACCTACTGTCGATGGACGCTTTGCCTGTTTCTCTGAAACACCGGCTGAGAACGATGCTTGATTCGCACCTCGGCTTTCAGGTCGAGGAAAGCGGCGGGGCCCGTCTCGATGTGCTCAGGGTTACGCATAACAAGCAATTGGAGACCCACGATCCCGCATATATTTTCACCACGTTCGAGTCCTACCTGATCAGCCAGGTGTGCAGCCGCCTGATCGCGTACGAACCCGCCGAAGGCCGGTTCGTTCCCGGCCTGGCCCATGCCTGGCAGAGCAGCGACGACTGCACGCGCTGGACCTTTTTCCTGCGCAAAGGAGTCCGCTTTCATCACGGCCGCATCCTGACGGTTCTGGACGTACTGTTCACTGTGCGGAGGCTGAAACGGCTGCCCCATTCGGCATGGCTGTGCGAAGATATCGGCGAAATCGAAACGGACGGCGAGTATACGCTGACCTTTAAGCTGTGCCGGAGCAGCCTTTTTTTTCCCCATATCCTGAGCTCCGTTCAGTTTTCGATTCTACCCGCCGATCTCGATCCCGCCTCTCATAGGCTGACGGGGACGGGACCGTTCCGGATAGCCGAACAAAACGAACGGCTGCTTGTGCTGAATGCGTTCGACGCTTACTACGGGCATCGTCCTCTTCTGGACCGTGTGGAGCTGCTCCTGCTGCCGGAAGATACGTCCAACGAGCGGCGCTATCAAATCAGCGGGAACGAGAAAGACTCCGTCACCGCCATCGGCACGGAATCCGGGCAGACTGAGCTCAAGGCCAATTTAATCAATCCGGCAGCCGGGTCCCGCTACCTGCTGTTCAATTTCCGCAAGCCCGGCATCCATCATAACGCCGATTTCCGCAAAGCGTTGAGGATCATTTTCGACCGGGCCGCGATGGTGGCGGAGCTGAAGGGCAACCGGATCGCTCCGGCGGACAGTTTCCTCCAAAGCGAGAGCGAGGGAGCCTCCTTCGAGGCTGCGCCACTCCAAGAAGCCGTCCGGTTGCTTCGGAAGTCCGGCTACCGAGGCGAGCCGCTTAAGCTCTTTTTTATGAGCAAAAAAGAGGAAGAGGAAGAAACCCGCTGGCTCCTGAGCCGCTGCGCGCAGGCCGGGCTCCCGCTCACCCTGCAGCCGATGCAAAGTTTCGAGCGCAGCCGGGTAGCCGCCGAAGCTGACCTGCTTGCGGCGGAGGAAGTGCTGGAGGACGATCTGGAGTGGGGCTTGATCAGCTACTACAAGAACCGCTCCAACTACCTCCATCACTTGCTCACCGAGGAGCAGCTCGGCCTGCTGGACCGTATCCTGGAAGGTTTCGCCGGATTTCCCGAACCTTCCAGGATGAAGCTTCTCCGGGAAGCCGAGCGAACCTTGAAAGACAACGACTGGCTGCTCTTCGGCTGTCATGTGATCAAAAAAGTCCATCTGCATGACTCTTTGCAAGGCAGGCAGATGGACTCGTTCGGGCTTATCGACATCTCGAGGGTGTGGATTCAACCATCCCCCTCGCAAACCCGCGTCTGGCCGTTGGAAGAAGACTCCTGAAATTCATAGCTCTCGACGCTTTATTTTTTGTTTAATATATTATATAATTAATTCAATATATTGACTTTCTCTCATAGAGGACGAGGTGATTTCCGTACACCCCATTCATGTTATTGTCGGGCACAATCTCGAAAGAATCCGTAAAAAAAAGGGCCTGAGCCTCGATAAAGTCTCCGAGTTGACCGGCGTCAGCAAAGGTATGCTTTATCAAATCGAACGGGGGGATTCCCAGCCGACCATCACCACGGTCTGGAAAATCGCAACCGGCCTGCATGTATCCTTCTCCTCCCTGATTGCGGAGGAAGACCTTGCCGTATCGGTCGTGTCCCCCTCGGCCTCTCCCGTCCTCTCGGAAGACGACGGAAAGTGCCGGGTTTACGTACTCTTCCCTTTTGACGCGCAGACACGTTTCGAAACGTTTACGATTGTTCTGGATGCCGGCGGAGGTTATTTCTCTTCTCCCCATAACGAGGGCGTACACGAGTACATTACGGTCGTTTCCGGGAGTTTCACCCTGCAGCTGGGGGACGAGTCCTACACCCTGTCGCAAGGCAAAGCGATCCGGTTCTCCGGCCATGTGCCGCATCGTTACAAGAATCACTCCGGGCAGGAAACCGTCCTTCACGTCATGATGTACTATGCCGATCTGTAACCGGCTATTCTGATTAGGAAAGGAAGAAGAAAGATGTCATCTTTAAAGGAAAGTGCCCAGCGAATCCAGGACAAGCTGCTGGAGCTGGGTCATACCGGCAAAGTCGTTGAACTTCCGGACAATGCTAGGACCGCGCAGGAAGCGGCCGATGCCATCGGCTGCGAAACCGCGCAAATCGCCAAATCCATTGTTTTTCGTCTTGAAAGCACCGGCAAGCCTCTTCTTGTCGTAGCGAGCGGAATCAACCGCATTAACGAGAAAGCAATCGGCGCAAAAGTCGGCGACACTCTGTGCAAAGCCGATGCGGATTTTGTCCGCGAATCGACAGGGTATGTGATCGGGGGCATCCCTCCGCTCGGCCATACGGAAGCCATCCTAACCTTGGTTGACGAAGATCTATTCCGGTACGAGACGATTTGGGCAGCCGCCGGCCATCCCAAGGCGGTTTTTCAGCTAACGGCCGATGACCTGGTTTCTTTTACCCAAGGAGAACTTGTTTCCGTGAAATAGCCGTTCACCCGTCTAGATGAACCTCCTAAACAAAAAAAGAAACCCGCTGTCTCACCCGACAGGGGGTTTCCTGCATTCGATGAGTCCCTGTGGGCTCATCTTTTTTTACGGCTGCGTGCCGTTCTTGTCCTCTCTGCCGCGTCCCCGGTCGGCCCGGGCATCGATCTCTTTAATCAGCCGGCACAATTTGTTCAGCGAGCTGTCCAGCTTATCCAGCTTTTCGCCCATCGTCTGCAGAACATAACGGAGCAAAACGAAGCAGAGCGTAACCGGAAAGCCGACATTGGTCGCCAGAGAAACCAGATTCTCGATATTCAGATCCATCCTTTTCTCCCTCCTTTCTGTCTCATTTTATAGGTAAAAAACGTGTCTTTTTTACAACAAATAAGGTATAATAAAGAGAGAATAATAAGAACATATGTTCTAAAAACAGTTGTAAAAAAACGGCTGGAATTACCCTATTAGATAAAGACGAAGGGGTGATTTTTTATGTCTCAGCAGTCTACTTTGGTGGAGAAATACAGAAAGGAAGTGTACCGGATCGGCTGGCGTATCCAATATAAAGCCCGCGTCATCAGCAACCGTGAATATTCGGTTTCAGACAACGCCTACTCGTTTACGGCCGGGAGCTTTACCGAAAGCTCCGACAGCAGGCTGGACATGCTCGCCTTGATCCAATCTCTCCCTTCCCGGACGGGCCGAATCGTCCTCCACGAGCTTTTCATTCAGGATAAGACGGAAGCACAGGTCGCCAAGGACCTTAATATGACCCAACAGGCGGTGAATAAATGGAAAAGGAAAATGCTCCGCTTCCTATCTCAGACGAAGAATTCCTCCATCTCGTCAGGCTAAGCAAGGACGGAGATCCCGAAGCCATGCTCCGGCTGCTGCAAGTTTTCGAAGACGATATTCTGAAAATCAGCCGTTACATCCGGATGTCGCGCGAAGATGCCGTCCAAAGCATCGTGACGGACTTTATCGCGCTGGTCAAACAAAGCGATGACGTCCCTCCTTCTTGCGGCGCAGAATCGGACAAGACTTGACGAAAGCGCCATCCCGGCGAGCGGCTAAGTTTCAGAAAAATCTCCTTTCCGAAGGAGATTTTTTTAGTTCCGGTTGTTAAAACGGCCCCCCCTTTACCTACATAGATGAGAGGGAAAACGAGGCGGCGGAAAACGGAGGAGGAGTCCTTCCTGCCCGCTGCGGCTCCATCGGGTTCTCGTCTACATTCTATTTGGAGGCTGATTCTATGAGTTACCATATTATTGCCAATTTCCCTGCCAACCGCGACAACAAAGGAACCTTGAAAATGTACGACGGAAGCGGAGCGCTTGTCTTCGGTCCGGTCGAAGCGCTGGGACGCGGATCGAACGATCCCGCCAACAACAACAATCACGCCAACTGGAAGATGACGAATGCCGATACGCCTACCGGCGAGTATGCCGCTTCCGTCATCGGCGCCGGGACGCCTACGTCCTCGTACGGCCCGTACAGCCGGGTCAATCTCGATCCGACGAGCGGCAACGCGCTTATCGCCAAGAATAACGGCCGGTCCGGGTTTATGATCCACGGCGGCGATGCTTCCACGGATTCGTCCGCTTCGTGGTACCCGCTCAGACCGACTTACGGCTGTATCCGTCTTTCCAACAGCAACCAGAATGCGCTGATCAACAAAATCAAATCCGTCGGCGGCAGCGGCAAGCTAACGGTCAACAACATCTGACGGCAAAAAAAGGCGGGGAACATTCCCCGCCTTTTTGCCTTGTTTCCCGTCATGCACCGCTAACGGCCGCATGATCTGCCCCGACCGCTTCGGACAGGCTGGCAAACCCGTCCCGCTTCAGTAAATCGAGCAGCTCGCTGCTGCACTGCCGGTTGATCCCCGGTCCTTTATAAATAAAGGACGTTCGGGCAGGCGGAACAGACGCGGACGGTCGCTGCCCGCTTGACCGACGGGCGTGACGCCGCCCACCTCCATAAATCCGAATCCCATCGAAGAAAGCGCGGGCACGGCCCGGGCGTCTTTGTCCAGACCCGCAGCAAGACCGATGGGACTGGGAAAACGGGTTCCAAGCAGTTCGCTGGCCAGACCGGGCTCCTTCCTGACCCCGTACAGCTTCTCAATCAGATACAGAAGCCCGGGCTGCCGCTGGATTCTTTGCAAATTCCGCAGGACGAAATCGTGAGCTTCCTCAGGTTCCTTTCTAAAGAACATTGGCTTCACCAAGGCTTCATAAATCAACTGATTTCCTCCCCTTTTCAGACAAAATCGGGAAGCCGGACTTGACCGTGCAAGCGGACTTCCCGTAGTACGTTCAGGCGGTGCAGCCCGGGTAAGTTCCGATCCTCTCGTGAAGATCTTTCCTTCTGCCCCTCTGTCCGCATGTAAGCCACCATATCCCGGATGCCCGCTGCGGTACCAAAATAAAAGAAGATGACTTTTTCCCGCTTGAGGTTCGCATGATTGCTTTATATAGTGTACAATGCAAGAAACACCTGTTATCAAAAGATTGGGTACCCTTAGGAGATGTTTACATGGCAGAAGAAGAAGTGATTTTAACCCCCGAAGGACTGGCTCAGCTGGAGCAGGAGCTGGAAGAGCTCAAAACCGTGAAGCGCAAAGAGCTCGCAGAGCGCCTCAAAACCGCGATCAGCTACGGGGATTTAAAAGAAAACAGCGAATACCACTCCGCAAAAGACGATCAGGCCTTTATGGAAACCCGGATTATTACGATTGAGCGGATGCTGAAGAAAGCCCGTGTTTCCGACAATACGGATACGTCTACCGTTAAAGTAGGCTCTATTGTTGTGCTGAACGATATCGAATTTTCCGAAAAAGTGGAGTACCGGATCGTCGGCCCGGCCGAAGCGGATGTAGCCGACAATAAAATTTCTTACGAAAGCCCGCTGGGGGTCTCCCTGATGGGGAAATCGGTCGGCAGTATTATCAGCGTGGATGCTCCGGTCGGAGTCATCAAATACGAGCTTCTCGAAATCAGAGCGAAATAATCGCCCATTGCCGGCAAAAAAGGGGCTACCCGCGGAGTCATCTCAAATGACTCCGCGGGTAGCCCCCTCTCATTATGTTCCCTTTCAGCCCGAATGCAGCCGTTGCGTTTGCTTATGTTCCGTTTCAGTCCGAATGCAGCCGTTGCGTTTGCTTCGGACGGCGCCGGACCGCTGCGGTGGACGGTCACGTAAAATCCGCTACGCTTGCCGGTCGGCGGGTTCGGGACGCAGCGCGAACCTGACGGCGCGGCTGATCAGCGGCGGCAGCACGGAGACGTGCCCCTCTCCCTCGAACTCCTTAAACTCGGTCAGCATACCGTATTCGCTTAATGCCGAAAGCCGCTCGCAAAGCTCGGCCGCATTCTCTCCGCCTCCGGTATGATGCGATTTCTCCAGTTCCCCGATGGCGAGGAACAGCTTTATATCCGCAGTCTCACCCGTCGGCTCTCCGGCGGAGGCTGACAGCTTGGACGCGAAAGCCCGCTCTTCTTCGAGCAGCACCCGCTTATTCCAGTGGATGGAGGGGCTGCCCGCTACGTAGCATTGGAACGCTTCCGGCTTGGCGTACAGCATATGCAGCACAAAAAGTCCGCCCAGCGAATGGCCGAAGATTGTCTGCCTCCTGCGGTCGATAGGGTAGGTCTCTTCGATCCGCGGCTTCAGCTCGTCTTCGATGAATCCCATGAAGGCTTCGGCTCCCCCATGCTCAGGCCGCTCTCCCGCCCGAAGCTTGAAGGGCAAATCCTCCAGGCGGATTTCACGCGTAAAATCGTAATGCCGTGCGGGATGAAACGGTCCGTCCGTCGGATAGCCGATACCGACCACGATAGCGGGAATAACGCCGGTTCTCTCCGGCGCCCGGGACTGGACGCGGACCGCCTCCACCATCGTGCCGAAGACGGAGTTGGCGTCCAGCACGTACACCACGGGGAATCCGGATGGGGGCGCTTCCCCTTCGGGGACGGCGATGAAAATCCGGTATTCCCGGTTTTCCGCGCGCGACCGCATCGTACGCTGCTCGGATCGCGGCATCGTCACGCGCTCCAGGACCCCCGCTGCCGCCCCTCCGGGTTCTGCATACTCTCGGTTGATTGTACTCAATCTATCTCACTCCTTCGCTTACCGCTTCTTTTTGCGGTTCCGTGCTGCCTGCGGCCGAAGCCGCCTTGTTGCGCAAATAGCTTTCATACCCGTAGCAGACGGGCGCCCCGTTCTCCGGGTCCAGCATAATCCGGGCATCGATATGGAAGACCTGATTCAGCACTTCCCTGGTGATGATTTCATGGGGATGTCCCGTGGCGATAATTTGCCCGCTCTTCATGGCGACGATCCGATGAGAAAACCGGGCCGCATGGTTGATGTCGTGAAGCACCATGACGATCGTCTGCTTCCGCTCCATATTCATTTTCTCTACGATCTGGAGAACTTCCAGCTGATGGGCCATATCCAGGAAGGTTGTCGGTTCGTCGAGCAGCAGCACTTCCGTATCCTGGGCGAAAGCCATCGCCAGCCATACTTTCTGCCTCTGTCCGCCCGACAGGCTTCCGATCTCCCGATCCCGGAAAGAGGCCACATTCGTGACCGTGAGCGCCCACTCGATCACTTCCTTATCTTGGGGAGACAGCCTGTTCAGGTTTTTGCGGTGCGGATAGCGTCCGTACGAAACGAGTTCCTCCACTTTAAGCTCCGGTGGGGCGATTGGATTCTGCGGCAGAAGCGCGATATGCTGGGCAATCTTCCGGGTCGGGATCGTATTCAAATTTTGTCCGCGGAAAAAAACGTTCCCGTTCTTCTGCTTCAGAATGCGCCCGATCGTTTTTAGCAGCGTCGATTTACCGCAGCCGTTCGGCCCGATGATGGTGGTGACCTCCCCTTCCCTCACCTCAAAATTGAGATCACGGAATACGCTGTTCTTTTCATAACACGTTTCCAGATTCTCCACACGTATGATACTCAAGGACGAACACTCCCTCTATGCTTTGGCCTTAAACAGCAGGTAAATAAAATACGGAACGCCTATGATCGAAATCATGACGCCTACAGGCAGCTCGACCGGCATAAATACCGTTTTGGCGATAAAATCCGATCCGATCACGAGCAGCATTCCGATAACCGCACTGACCGGCAGAACACGATTATGATGAACGCCGACCAGACGTTTGGCGATATGCGGCGACATCAGCCCGATAAAGCCGATCCCCCCGGACACGGAAACGCACGCGCTGACAAGCCCGATGCTGCCCAGCAGAAGAATGCCCTTCTGCCTTTCCACATTTACCCCCAGACTTTTCACGCTGCTCTCTTCGAGCTGGAAAAGATCCAAGGTGTACGCGCTCCTGCGTATAAGCGGGATCAGGATAATCAGCCACGGCAAAACGGAAACGACATATTTCCAGTTGGCGTTGTAAATGCTGCCCGACGTCCAGACGGCGGCCATTTCGAAATCTTTGGCATCCATCTTGAGCGTCAGGAACAAAGCCAGCGCGCTGAATCCGGCTCCGATTGCGATTCCCGTCAAAATCAAGCGCTGAGAATCGATCCGTCCGTTTTTCCAGGAAAAGAGATAGATGAGAACGGCAGACGCGAGCCCGCCGACCAGTCCGAACAGAGGCATCGTCATAATGCCCCACCAGCCCGTACCATGCAGCTTGCCCTGGAAGAAGAACATGAAGATAACGATGGCCGCCCCGGCACCGGCGTTGATGCCGAGAATGCCCGGGTCCGCCAGCCCGTTGCGGGTAATTCCCTGAATCACGGTTCCCGCAATCGCGAGGCCCATGCCGACCAGTCCCGCGATCACAATTCGCGGCAGCCGGAATTCGAGAATGACGAGATCGTTCTCGGGATTCGGATCGATCCGGAGGAGCGTATTCACCACGTCCTCGACCGTGATGTCGAAAGAACCGTTGGTCAAGCTTGTATAAGCGGCGATCAAGATAAGGCCTATGCCGATAAGAACGACCAGCATATAGCGGCTGAACGATTGTTTAGGCATGCTTTTCCCCGCCTCTCGTCCTTGCCAGATACAGGAAAAACGGTACGCCGATAATAGCGGTCACGACACCGATCGGCATTTCGTACGGATAATTCAGGAAGCGGCTGAGCACATCCGCCAAAGCCAGGAAAATGCCGCCCAGCACACCCGCGCACGGAATCACCCACTTGTAGTCGATGCCGATCAGGAAGCGGGTAATATGGGGAATAATCAGCCCCACAAATCCGATTTTGCCGGCCAGAGCTACCGAGATCCCCGTCAGAATAACGACCGCGCCCATCGCGACGATCTTGACCAACAGCGTTCTCTGTCCCAGATTGATGGCGACTTCTTCTCCCAGCGAGAGAATCGTGATCGATTTGGCAATCCGGAAGGCCGCGATAAGACCGACGATCGCAAATGGAATGCACAGCAGAATCAGCTTGGGTTCCAGTTGATGAAGTCTCGCGTTGTACCAGAAGCTTATGTTCTGCGACTTCTGAAAATACATGGAAAGAGCCGCCGAAACGCTGCTGAGAAACGTGCCGATGACGGTGCCGACGATCGCCATCCGCACTGGCGTCAATCCGTTCGGAAGCAGCGAGGCAAGCCCGAATACGATGCCGACCCCGAGCGCGGAGCCGATCAAGGAATAGAAGATCATATCCAATGAAGACGAATTGGGCAGAAAGATCATGCAAAGCGTAATGACAAACGCCGAGCCGTCGGTCACCCCCATGATGGAAGGGGATGCAAGATAATTCCTTGTCATCCCCTGCATGAGTGCGCCCGATATGGCAAGGAACGCTCCGATTAGAAGCGCCCCCACTACTCTCGGCAAACGGGAGGTCCGGATAATCTGATGATCGACATTACCCGGATCGAAATGGAACAGGGCGTCCATGACCGTTTGCAGATGAATTTGTTTGGCCCCGTACAGAACGGAAAGCACAATGGTGAATACGATGATCACCGGTGAAACCCATAAAATCCATTGAGGCTTTGCCAGACTTCTTTTCATATCGGATTACTCGCTTTGTGTTTGAAATTTAGTTGGTAAGCTTTGGAAGAGCGGCCTCAAGGAACTTGATCTTACTGTACGACGTTCCTCCCTGCGCCAGCGGGTCTACGACGTTGACGAACATTTTTTTGTTTTTCACAGCGTTGATACTTTGCCAGATCGGATTTTTTTCGAGGTCTTCCAGCGCTTTCGGCTGCTCTTTATTCTCGTCTTCCGAGAATTGGACGAACATATAGTCCGGATTGATTTCGGACAATTTCTCCAGCGAGATCAGCTGCTGCGCCTTGGCCTCTTTTACTTCGTTCGGAACGGCGAGCCCCAGATCGGTATACAGCGACGGATTGAAGAACACGCCGGCCGGATAAATGGCGATGCTGCCCGCACGCACCCGAATCGCAAGCACTTTTTTATCTTTCAGCGAAGTGCCGAGTTTTTCTTTCGCGGCAGCGGCTTCTTTTTTGTATTTCTCGATCGCTTCTTTAGCCTTATCCTGTTTACCGGTCAGTTCCGCCAGCACGTTCAGATTCGCTTCCCAATCGGTCGAAACGTGGGAGATCGGGAGCGTGACTTTGACCTTGTTCATCTTTTCCATCATTTCAGGCGGAAATTTGGTGGAACCGAGAATGACGTCCGGTTTCAGTTTCAGAATCGTCTCCAGATTCGGCTGCGTTTTCTCGCCCACGGATTCCGCCTTGTCCGTAATGCTTTTGAACATATCGGGGAACTTGCCGCCGACCGAATTCGCCCCGATCGGTTTCACGCCGAGCACGAGTGCGTCTTCCATCGATTCGAAGGAACCGGCCACTACGATGCGTTCCGCTTTGGACGGTACGGTATATTCTTTGCCGAGATATGTAATTTTGCGCGTTTCATTCGTACCCGCCGCTGTTGCCGCCGGGCTTTTCGTCGCTTCCGCGCCGCCTGTCTTGGCCGCCTCTTTTTGCGCTCCGCATGCGGAAGATAATAATGTTACGGCAACCAGACCGGCCGCCACCCATGTTTTTTTCATTTTTCTCTAACCCCTCTCCGTATCCGGAAAAAATGTGTTTGTATCCATACCGAAAATCCACTTCAAAGCTTCGGGAAACTGTTCCACGAACACGGGAACGAGGTGATGACCGCCTTCGCCGATAACGAGGCGCAGCCTGGCACCGTTAAAACCGGAATCCGCAAGCAGCGCGTAAGCCTGCCGGGTTCTGGCCATCATGGCACTCTGAATCGTCTTCTTCCCGACGCCCTCCTGATCCCCCACATACATATAAAACCTTTGGCCTTCGTCGGCAATCCTATGCCCCCGCATATACTCGGTGATGCCTTCATACCAGAAGGACCCCGAGATGCTGCCGATTCTTCCGAAAACCGCAGGATGCTCGAACGCCGCAAACATCGAGATCAGACCGCCGAGCGAAGCGCCGATCATCGCCGTGCCGGCAGGTCCCGCCAATGTCTCGTACCGGCCGTCGATATAAGGCTTGAGCTCATGAACGATGAGATCCAGGTATTTTTTGCCGGAGCCGCCGAAATCTTTGACGGATTCCACCAGAGCCTTCGCAGGCCAAGGCGTATATTCATCGAGCCGCTCATCCGGCTCCAAACCGACGAGAATCAGTTCCGGCAGCTTCCTCTCCCGGAAAAGCTCTTCCATACGGACAACCGCCAAGTTGGTGACCGTATCCATATAATCGGACGGATCGTTGACGTATACAACCGGGTAACGCTTGTCTGCCAAGCCGTAGGACGGCGGCGTATAAACGGTCAGCGTCCTGCCTTGAAAGACTTGGCGCTCCAGACTTCCTCTTTCTCTACTGCTTTCCATGCCATTCCCCCGACGCTCACTTTGTAAAACTGAGAATCATTATCACTTAATAACAAAAAAAAGAGGGAGATTCTTTTTTGGATATTTGTATTGATAACAATTCTCAATTGAAATTATAACCCACGTTTCTTTGCCGGGACATGGACAATACACGGAATTCAAACTGGACTATTTCCGCAAAAAGAGCTTTTCCACTTCACCCAGAATACGCTCGTGCCCGGAAGCCGAATATTCCCGCCAAGGATCGGAGGGGATTTCGTAAACCCGGTTCTGCCGCACCGCGTGAAGATCCCGCCAAAGAGCCGTCGCCTGCAGATCTTGCCAACGCCGGAGCGTCTCCGTTTCCTGGCAGACATTGACGAGGATATGGTCCGCATCCAGCTCCGTCAGCTGCTCCGGCAGAATCGGCACATTGATTTGGTCCCGGTTATAATCAAAAGCCGGCTTCATACCCAGCTCGTGAAAAAACACGTCTCCCATGCTGCGGGTTCCGCATACCCGGATCTCCTGCTTATGTAAGCTGATCAGCAAAAATGTTTCTTCTCCCGTCCGTTTACGCAGTCTGCCGCGGAGCGACTCCACGCGGCGGTCGTATTTACCGAGCCATGTCTCGGCTTCGGCCGTCCGGTCCAGATGAGCGGCGATAAGCAGCAGCTGCTCCCGCCAATCCGCCCCGCGATCGGGAATATACAGCACTTTTCCCGCCTGCTCCAGGCGTTCTTTTTCTCCCGGATTAAGGGTATCCATCGAAAGGATAAGGTCCGGCTTCGTTTCACGCAGCTTCTCGATGTTGTGCTCCCAGTCTTCGCTGTACCGGTAGGCGCTGAGATGAACGGGAATATCGGAACGATAGTTCTCATAATAGTGGCCGGTCCATTTGGGATGAAGGGGCGCCGCATACGGTAGATGATGAATGGCCAGCAATTGGCCGATCAGATGCGAATGATGGACCGCGATTTTCTTGCGGCGGTTCTTCATATAAACCGTGGGCGAGACGCCCACTTCCTGTTTGAATTTGCGGCTGAAGTAAAACTCGTCCTGATAGCCCACTACGTGAGCAATGTCCTTCAGGCGGGACTGGGATAACGCCATTAACTGCTTGGCGCGGTTAACCCGCTGCTCGGTCAAATAGTCGATTACGCTGAGGCCGTATGTTTTTTTAAACAAATCCCCATAGTATTTCGGCGATACTTCCGCCATTCGTGCGAGCTCGTCAATCGTGATGTTGGTCTGGTAGTGATTTTCGATATAGTGCCGGGTGCGTTCCAACGCGCTTCGGGCATCCAAGGGAGATTCATCCCGCATATGAGCGGAGATCGAATGGATCAGTTCAAGAAATGCCGCCTGGGCTCTTAGCCGGTCGAAAGGATCGGCACTGTGCCAGTAGGTAGAAAGCGCCTCGCTCAGCACGGAAAAATGCGAAAGAGAATGAACGGGCAGCACCTGCGGCTCGTACCACGTTCCCTTCCGGCATCCTTCACCCGTCCCGTCCTCATAAAAAAGGTCGAATCCGACCCATGTCAGCTCCAGGCCGCCTGCCTCCGTCTTCATTCCGATTACTTCGCCGGGCAAGCAGACATGTATGTTCTCTGCTTCCAGGCGGCTAAGACTGCCGTCCCGTTTCAAAGCACCTTCGCCGGCCGTAACGACGATCAGCACATGCTGATCAATGAGCCGGTAATCCATTTCCCAGCTGTCCCCGGCCTTGATTGCTTCAACTTGACGTATTTTATAGGAAGCGTCCGCAACGGCTGCCGATAAACCCGGACGTATTTTTTCGTTGTCGGTTACAGAGTTACTCAACTGTTTCTCCTCCCAATCTGTTGGAATATCGTTCTGTTCCCGAGTCTGGCGGGTTTAATATACCGAGATGAAAATCTTGTGATAATGATTCTCAATATCATTTAATTATAGCAGATGTTCCGTTCTTTGAGAACGGGGTTTCTTTGGGTCAGAAATTAATTTTATCCTAACGAAAAAAAGACCGCACATGTCTGCGTGGTCTTCAATTGTTCCGACGGTACCTGCCCGTATGCGGCTTTAACCTTTTCGCCCCCCTCTCAAGATGTTTTCCAAAGCGGAGGCATAGGCTATTTATTTTCCATCTGCTGCGGCACTCTTATGCCTTGATTTATAAGGATTTTCTCGATTCTAATATGGTTCTGGTTGGTTGTCATCTTGAACGAAATGACAGCTTTCATCCCCTCAGCATTAAAGTTCAATAATTTATAGATATAATTAATTTTTTTCTGTCGTGTAATAAATCATCGCGATGATCGGAAAAGCTATTCCAATCCACAACGCTGCATTCCAGCCACCTAAGGCATATGCCCACCCACCTAAGGCGGACCCTAAAGCACCGCCAAGAAAAAAAATGGCCATGTATAATCCATTTAATCGGCTGCGAAACTCTGCCCCTAATGAAAAGATAACACGCTGTCCAAGAACCAGATTAGCAGAAACCCCCATGTCTAAAAGGATCGCTGCAACGACTAGGTTTGCAACTGCAGCTGTCGAACCGCCTTGAATCATCAGGGGAAGCAATATAGAAATGATAACAATAGCTAACGCTAATCCTGTGGCAGGTCGAATCCAACCTTTATCCGCAAGACGTCCTGCCACGGGTGCAGCAACCGCCCCAGATACCCCGACTAGAGCGAACAATGCAATTTCTTTTTGAGAAAAATGAAAAGTGGGGCTACTCAATATCAAAGGAACAGTTGTCCAGAACAAGCTAAATGTCCCAAACACACAAGCATGATAGATCGCTCGACGGCGCAGGATCGGAGTCGTTCGGAGTAACTGCCACATGGAGCTCATAAGGGTTGGGTATTGTACATTTAGCAACGGCTTCCTTGCAGGCAGCGCCTTTGCTAATAAGAGTGCAAGAACAAAGATCGTTGCGGCAGACAAGAAGAATACAGCGTGCCAGCCCAAAAGATCTGCCACCAAACTCGATACAGGCCGTGCAAGCATAATACCGAGTAACAGACCGCTCATGACATTACCAACTGCACGTCCGCGCGAGGCATCAGGCGATAGATGCGCTGCATAAGGTACCAGCACTTGAGCTGCGACTGATCCTACCCCAATAAACAGTGAAGCTATGAGGAATAATGCTGCATTTTTCACTACTGCCGCAACCGTCAAAGCGACTGCAGTGAAGAGCAGCGATGCTACTACCAGCCGTCGGTTTTCAAGAATGTCTCCCAATGGGACGATAAATAATAAGCCGATACCGTAACCAATCTGGGTAAGTGTGACGACAAGCCCTGCAGTCTCTGCAGATAACCCGATTGCTGAACTGATTGGTCCCACCAAGGGCTGTGCATAATAGAGATTAGCGGCGATTACACCGCACGAAATTGCCAGAAGGAGGGTGATCCAAGACGAAACAGATTTCTCAACTTTTTGGTCTGCGCTTAAACTCATAGCAAGCTCCTTTACAATCGTTACAGAAGATTTTTTTGGAACGATCGTTCCGATAAGATCAAAAAAAATATGTTAGAGCATCTCAATCACAGTATTGATCATGTCATGAACGACTTTCTTGTCATTTTTTACTTTGCAAATTACATTTATACTATGATTGAGGTTAAGCAGTAAATGCGATAGCACTTTTATATCTTTTTTGGGGTCGATTTCTCCTGTCTGCTGTCCTTTATGTAAAAGTTCATAAAAAGACTGTTCCAATCCCTCAAATCGGTCACGTATCAATCTACGTAGTTCTTCATCCGGTGAATCCATATCGATGGTTGCATTTGTTATCAAGCAACCTTTTGGCAAATCCTCATTAAATGCGGAAGTAATGTGCTGATCAAAATACTGCCGGATTCCAACTTTCGCAGACGGCGCATTTACCAAGAGATTTCTTTTATTTTGACCTATTTTTTTGTAATGGTGTATGGCCTCAACATAAAGCGTCTGTTTGTCCACAAATGTTTCGTACAAGCTTGATCTGCTTAATCCCATTGCTTTTAATAAATCCGGTATACTTGTCGCTTCGTAACCTTTTTCCCAAAAAACTAACATAGCCTCATGAAGTACGCGCTCCTTGTCAAACTCTTTTGTACGTCCGATGGTTACTCCCTCCTCTCTGTAGGAACAGTATAATATTTCAGGAATGAATAGTCCAGTATTTTTAGTATGATTCCAATCCGGTTCCATTAAACTGCTCGTTAGCGTAATTATTTTCTCGGGACACTACGGACAAGCCTTAACTTCGGCCCAGAAGCAATTGCCTTTATGCTAAGAAATGGATGGGGTACAACAAAGGACGGCTATCAATAGCCGCCCCTAGCTGAACTTATGGTCAAAAAAAGAAGCGGGACTTCTCCCGCTCCGTTGCTGAATACGCCACTACACCTCAACTATTAGACTTTCCTGACCAACAGTGAGCAACACTCCACATGTGACGAGTAGACAGTGACAACAAACATATATGTGTCCGTAGGTATGGTGTTTGCTCTCTTATTTTCTCAAAGGATATATGAGTTGAATGTCCTTTTCCGTAAATAATCCTTTATACAACGCATAATTATGGTCTGCACCTAGTCGTTTTCTTCCCAAATTGCATATTCTCCATAACCTAAAAACTCACGTACTTCAAGAACTTCCTTGCCTTTGATAATAATTTCAATACCATCTTCAAATCCCCATTCCATACCAGCCCAAACGCTTGCTCCAAATAGGGGATCATTTTTATCATAAGGATTTCTGTAGATATAAATATCGCTTACTGAAATAAAACGTAAGATATCCCTGCCCTGAGCATCCGACAAACCATCTGGGCATTTCATATCTGGATAACAATCTGTCAGTATAGTATCTTTCCAAGCGCACATTTTTTTGCATAATTCGTCGACAGTTTCATTGGGTAGATTATTTAAATAATTTTCGATATATGACTCCGCTTCGTCTAAACTCATGTCTTCCTCTCTAAAATGGTATTCTATGCGTTCATTAGACAAAACAAACAAACCGAATCCTGAAGTAGCTTCTCCGTTTGATGCGTAAATGTCATCCTCTTTCCCAACATTCTCTAAATGGAATTTTCCGTTAATTAGATATCCCCCCTAAAAAAATATAATAGCGGTAAAAAGGGAACTGACGGAAACCACTTTGCAGTAGATTTGACATTCTCATTTATACCACTTTTATTTCGTAAAAAAAGCTCAAAATTATCTTTTTGAGCTTTTTCTAAAGGTTATGGTTTTTAGGTAAATGTGACTTCAAACTACTTTCTCACCAGCAACACGCAGCACTCCACATGTATCGTATGCGCGGGCATCCCGTCGCACGGAAGAGAACCCCTGACTTACGTTCTCAAAGCCTGCTTTACATTTCAACGGGCCAGTAGTCCCGCTTGGTGAGATCAGGCCGTTTTTCTGTCCAGTGCAAACACCCAGAGCGCAAGCAGCATGCCGATCAGCGACAATACCGCTCCGGTCCAAGGAAGCGTCGATAAGCCGGCTTGGTTAATGACCATTCCGCCGAGGAAAGCTCCTCCGGCATTGCCGAGATTCAAGGCCGAATGATTGGACGTTGAAGCAAGGGCGGGGGCGTCTTTGGCCAGCGTCATAATCTTGACCTGAAGACCGGGGAGCACACCGAAAGCGGCGACGCCCCATATGAAAATCGTCACCACAGCTGCAGCGGGCAAATAAACCGTGTAGGCAAAGACCGCCAAAATAAGCGCCAGTACGGCGAAACTGCCGATCATCACCGGCATCAGCTTCCAGTCCGCCAGCTTTCCGCCCAGAATATTGCCGAAAGTAACACCGAAGCCAAATAAAACGAGAATCCACGTCACACTGTGCTCCGCATAACCGGTCACCTGCTCCAAGAGCGGGGCGATATAAGTGAACACGGTGAACAGGCTGCTGCAGCCAATCGCTCCCGTAAGAAGAACGAGCAGCAGTCTCGGCTGCGCCAGCGCCCGGATCTGCCGGACCAGGCTGGATGATTCTTCCCGGGGAATGACCGGAATCAGGGCCAGGATTCCGATGAGCGAAATAACGCCCATCACGGCCACAGCCCCGAACGATGCCCGCCAGCCCAGATTCTGGCCGATAAACGTGCCGAACGGAACGCCGATGATATTGGCGATTGTGAGTCCCGCCATCATAATGGAGACAGCCGCCGCCCTGCGGTGCGGCTTCACCAGATTGGCGGCGATAACCGAGCCGACGCCGAAGAAAGTGCCGTGCGCCAGCGCGGTCAACAGCCTCGCCCCCATCAGCAGGCCGTAATTCGGGGCGATGGCAGCTACCGTGTTGCCGAGGATGAA
The DNA here is from genome assembly GCF_019091125.1 of Paenibacillus sp. GbtcB18. Lineage (NCBI taxonomy): Bacteria > Bacillati > Bacillota > Bacilli > Caryophanales > Paenibacillaceae > Paenibacillus > Paenibacillus sp. GbtcB18. The sequence continues at coordinate 919,171 of NZ_JAGXJX010000001.1, read as the reverse complement.
CAGCACCATCAGCAGGCAGAGCAGCATTTTCTGCGGCAGACGGTGCGTAGCGACCGCCAGCAGCGGGGCTCCGACCGCCACTCCGAGCGCATAGCCCGTAATCAGTTGACCCGCATGCGGGATGGAGACATGAAGATCCCCTGCCACATTGGGCAGCAGTCCCATAATGACAAATTCAGTCATTCCGATGGCAAAGGCACCGCATGTTAAGGAAATGAGCGCGAGCGGGAACCGGTCCTTGGCCGTTTCCGTTTTTCCCGCAAGTTGTGCATAATTCATGATGTCCGGTTGATCCCCTTTCCGCTATTCGATAAGACAATGATTTATGTTAGCACGCTTATCGAATAAACTCCACCCTTGCACGTCCGACTGATACCGATTATTGATCGGCAATCGGCCGGCAGCATGCTGCCGGAATCCGGTCCGCCAGCCACACTTCGTTCCCGGCGTAATAAAACCGGACGCCTTTCTGTCCGGCCAGGGCGGTATCCACCTCGAGAATGACGAGTTCTCCCCTCCTCCTTCCCGCCAAAGAAGCGAAATGCAGCCCTTCGGACAGGTGCACGTATTGGCGGGACATGGGCAGGAGCCCGTCGGTCATAATCTGAGGAACGGCCTTCCGGTTCGTTCCGTGATAAAGGACAGCAGGTGGTTCAGACGCCTCGTACGTAATTCGTTCGTGACTGTGCCCGTATCTGGCCCGGATAGAGTCTTTCGCAATCTCAAACCGCTGTTTTTCGCTTTCGCGGACTACTCTTTGAATATCTTCGCGACGAACATCTTTGAAACCGGACACCCGATTCAAAACGGTCAAAAAGTCTTCCAAACGGCAGAATCCTTCCTTATCGAGGATAAGCCCGAAATCTCCGGGCGTATGCCGTAACATTTTGCTCATCAGCTTGCTTAAACGCGTATCTTCTTTTGAAGCCGGCATCTTTCTCAAACTCCTTTTATAACCGCCATCGGCTTGCACTTGGCAACGACGGACGCAAGGCCCGCGCCGACGACGCTTTCGATAATTTGATCCACATCCTTATAGGCCTGCGGCGATTCGTCGAGAATCGTTTCGAGGGAACGCTGGTTCACGACAACCTCGTCCTCCATACCGACGCGCATACTGGCGGAAAATTCATCTACGGTTACGAGCCTTTTCGTAGCGCTTCGGGACCGGATTCGCCCCGCTCCGTGGCAGATGGAATGATAATTGGCTTTTCCTCCGTCCGCACCCACCATAATATAAGAAGAAGTTCCCATCGAGCCCGGAATTAACGCGGGGTGACCCGTCGAGGCGTAAGGTTCGGGATTATCCGGATGATTTGCGGGAAGCGCGCGCGTAGCCCCCTTGCGGTGGACGAATACCCGGCGGCCCTCCTCTTCCGTATCTTCCTCCCAAGCGTAGTTGTGCATCAGATCGTACAGGGTGGCCAACTCGAATTTGGAACCGAACACGTCTTTGCCCGCTTCGCGAACCGCATATGCGATAAGATGACGATTTACGACCGCATAGTTCAGTGCCGAATACATCAGATCCGTGTACTGCACGGCCAAAGGGTGATCCAAGGAGGCGAACAGCAGATTGGGATCGGCTGTCCCCATACCTTCGGCCCGCATCATTCGTTTGATGTCGCTGCCGCACAGCTGGCTGACCGAGCCGCCCCACGCACGCGATCCGGAATGGATCATGACGATCACCTGACCGTCAAACAATCCCCATGCTTCCGCCGTCGCCCGGTTTTCTTCCGCGATTTCCACCGACTGGATTTCGGCGAAATGATTGCCTCCCCCCAGCGTTCCGAGCTGGCGGTGAGAACGGTGCCAGACGTTTTCCGGCAGCCGATTCAGTGAATTCTCGTCAAAACCGAAGCGGCTCGATTCGACGTGAGTGAGCGATTTGGCTTTACGCGGTGTATAGCCGTCGGGGATGTACTTTTTCGGAAGGCCGTGAAGCCCTTTTTTCACCACTGTCTCCAAACGAATATCGGAAAAATGTCCGCGGGTATGGGCATCGACCGGCAAGTACTTCTCAATCGTGCGCACCAGCTTCTTCCGCAGCTTCAAATCTTTCAGTTCGTCCTTATGCAGATTCGTCAGATGAACCCTCATGCCGCAGCCGATATCGCTCCCCACGATGGAGGGGGATACATACCCGTCCTCGCTGTTCCAGACGGCCGTAGTGCCGATGCAGGTGCCGACTCCGACGTGAACGTCCGGTGTATAACTCATATAAACCCCGTTCGGGATTTGCAAATTGTTGTTCGCCATTTCGAATACTTTATAGTCCAGCGCCTCATATAGGGACGGTCCGGCATACACGTGTACGGTCCCCGAGGGCAGTTTTACTTGACGGTAATAGTTTTCTTTCATAGATAGACTTCCTTTCTTGATTGAGAAACTTAAATTAAAAAATAAACGCAAAAAAACCATGGACTTCGCGTCCATGGCTGTCTGCAGCACTGTTATTCAGGTTCGCAAGCGTTAAAGCACGCGCCTGACCAACTTTCACATGATCCCGTCGAGACCGGTGAAATGGACTTCTCTGTTCAATTGAGTGTGCGAGATGGTAACTGTCATTGTTTCCGGCCTCCTTTCGAATAATTGTACCCATCATACGGTCTTTTGCGGCAAATTGTCAATCCGTACCACTGGGAAAAAATGATTATAATGGTTTCGGCATTTATTAATACGTTAATAAAATCAGTTATTAACCTAGTTCATTTCCAAAATATAGGTTGAAAGTCCTATCTAACTATGAGACGATTACGAAAGATTTTCACATAGGAAAAGGGGACATTTATTTTGAACAGGAAAGTAAAATCCGCACTTCTAGTCACTCTGCTTGCAGCGTCTGTCGCAATGCCAGGCAGCGTATTTGCCCAAGAACCCGTAAAAGTTTTCATACAAAACGAGCGGGTCCATTTCGACGTCGAACCCGCGATTGAATCGGGGGTAACTCTCGTCCAATTTCGTCCTATTTTTGAAGAACTGGGCCTAACCGTAGAGTGGGACTCCAAAACCAACACCGTTACGGGCCGAAAAGACGGGCTGTCCATCGTCTTGCAAATAAACAACAAAAATGCAGCCGTCAATGGTGAAACCAAGGTTTTGGAGGCAGCTCCGGCGAATGTGGACGGCAATACAATCGTCCCTTTGAGATTTATCGGCGAAGCTACAGGCAATCAAGTAACTTGGAACGAATCCGCACGCCAAATCGTTATCCGCAGCGGCCCGGAGCGCGGATCAGGCAACAGCGCTACGGTGAGCGATCCATATTTTAATTGGACTTGGGGAATGAGCCCGGCCGAGGTTCAGGCTACACTGAATCAAAAGCCGTACATTCAATACAACGGCGACAAAGGCGGTTACGATTTCGTGCTCTATCACAATCGGTTTGTTGAGGAAAACGACAGCCAATTGGCTTTCAAATTCAACTCCTCCGGACTAACGGAAGTCGCTTATCTTCCCGTGTTGTCTTCTACCTATGACGAGATCTACGATATGTACGGGGAAATCTCCGGGACACTGTCCGCCTTTTACCGGCAAGACGACGAAGACTACTTGATATGGTCGGATGATCTTGCGGAATCCTTTTATAAACAAATCTACGGCAAGGACCGCAGAGGGATGATCGAAATGGCCATGGGATCGGAAAATTTAACGATTTTCAACCAATTCGAGGCAGATACCTACAAAGCATCTTTGCTCTTTACCAATGAGGGCACGCTGACAGAGCCGGAATATAAAATGGGCCTGATCTATTCGCGTCCCAAATAATGAAGCACTCCTCATTGTTTTGCTTAAAACGATCAAGAAATTTATAATGGCAGGAGGACGCAAACGCTAAGCTATATAGAAGAAGGAGAATACACGATGAAGATCTATGCGGTTCTTTCGTTTAACGGAGAGAGTACGGAGAATGTGTGCGTGACGCCGGACGAAGAGAGGGCCATGGCGCTTAAACCGGAAGATTTCGAAGATTGCGACGCGCTGTTCCTGGAAATTTGGGAAGACGGCGAGAAAATAGACGATTACCGTCTCGTTTAAAAAAATAAGAACCGGCCGGCACTTCTTTCCCAAGAAAGAAAGCGCTCGGTCGGTTCTTTTTATACCTGTTCCGCTAAGCGGGCCCGTGTCTCTAAAACAGGCCGGACTCCGTTACCGTTTTGTAGAATTGCGCGAATTCCTCGAAATTAAGCTGCTGCGCTGCGTCTGAAAGGGCGGTTGCCGGGTCCGGGTGAACTTCGACCATCACGCCGTCCGCGCCTGCGGCAAGCGCCGCTTTCGCACAGGGCGCCAAAATATCTTTTCGTCCCGTGGAGTGGGTGACGTCGACAAGCACCGGCAAATGGCTCTCCTGCTTGAGGATCGGCACGGCCGAAATGTCGAGCGTGTTGCGCGTCGCCTTCTCGTAGGTGCGGATCCCTCTCTCGATCAGCATCACCTGCGTATTGCCCCGGGACACGATGTACTCCGCGGCGTTCAGGAATTCATCGAGCGTGGCCGCTAACCCCCGCTTCAACAGGACGGGAACACGTACGTCGCCGGCCGCTTTAAGCAGCTCGAAGTTCTGCATATTGCGCGCGCCGATCTGAATCACATCAATGTAATCGCAGGCGATTTCGATATGCGCCGGGTCGACGATTTCACTGATCGTTTTGAGACCGAATTCGGAGGCCACTTCTTTAAGAATTTTCAGCCCTTCGATGCCAAGACCCTGGAAATCGTAAGGAGATGTACGGGGCTTGAACGCCCCTCCGCGCATGACCGTTACGCCGGCTTCTTTTAGAACGGCCGCGACTTGACGGACCTGTTCGTAGCTTTCGACGGAGCAAGGACCGGCGATCATGACGGGCTTGCCGTTTCCGACCGAAATTCCGTCACCGAGCGTGACGATCGTGTCTTCCCTCTTGTTTTTGCGGCTTACGAGCAGATGTTTCTTCTGGCCTTCCTCCTGCAAGTTAAGCGACGCCTTGAAAATCTGCTTGAACAGATGCCGGACCGTCTCATGGCTGAAGGGGCCTTTATTGAGCGCCACCAGTTCATCGAGCATTTTCTTTTCGCGGACGGGATCGAATTTCGGGACTCCTTGGCGTTCTTTCTCCAGACCGATCTCCTGAACGATTTCAGCCCGCTCCGAAAGCAGCTCCAGCAATTGGCCGTTAATCGTATCCAGCCGTTCACGCAGTGTATCTAAATTTCCTTGTGCCATCGTAATCTCTCCTTTTTTATGTCCAGAAAATAAAAAAAGACCTCTCCTCCGCAAGGGACGAGAAGTCGTGGTACCACCCTTATTCGAGAGAACGGGCTGCATAAAAAAGCTCGGTCCTCTCACTTTCGGCCCTGTAACGAAGGGAATACGGGCAACCCTAGAGAAAGCCGCTTGCGGCTGTTCCATCAGGCGCCGGCTCCGGAGTGAACTTCGGCGGGGACATTTTCTCGGACGCTCTCAGTCGGTGGCGGTCCGTTCCTGTCATAAATGTCAATCCGCTTACTCTCTCCTTCTCAGCCTGTTCAACAAGTAATTTTACTCATTCTACTTCAAGGGGAAAAATAAAAGCAAGCTATCGGTTTAATGCGAGGTTGCATTACCGCGATAAAGCAACCTCCCCGCCCGGCGTTCAGCCATAGCGGACGAGCACGTGCCAAAGCTGCTTCAAATATTGAAGCACCTCGTCCGGGGTCCCGAAGTCCGCCCACGATTCCGGCTGACGATGCAGGCTGGCCGCGGCTCTGCCGATCGCGGCCGCATCGAACACGTCCCGGGACGCCGCCTCCGTCCCGTAGGACGAAGCGACCCGCCGTGCAAGCGGGGGCATAACAGGTCCGCGGAAATCTTCCGGCACCGATCCGGCGGCAAGCCGGAAGCCGGGATGCCAATAGAGCGGAATGCCGTGAGCCTCGCTCAGCGCGTCAAGCTGCGCGCCGGTGGCGGTGCCCTGAAAGGACGGGTCCGCGACGAGCGCGTCCACGTCCGAATCCAAGCGGATCGCCCCGTGTATCTGCGATTCGACGTAGGCGTCGAGGGCGCGGCCTATTCCGCCGGAGGCACCCGGAACGGGCATCCCGTCTTTGCCGCCAGGCTCCGCTGCGCTCAGACAGCGGGCTGCAAACGCCCCCGCATCATGCACTTCCGAAGCGAGCGTGGAGCCTGTGGTCCGCACCTCTTCGAGCAGGGCCGCCAGCACCGGCATAAACACCTTGCGGGTACCCGCGTGTTCCGGCTTCGTGTGACTGTCCCCGCATGTAAACGTGCACCGGTCCATGACGCCGGCTTTCAGCCGGAAATGGCAGGACCCGAAGCGCGGGGACGCCCCGTCCGCGTAGCGCATCACGTTCAGCGCGCCGTATTTCGGCCGGTCGTACGACTCTGCTCCCTCCGCCTGATAAGCGCCCGCGAACAGGCTTCGCTCCCAGCGGTCGCGGTCCCCGCCCGGGTAAGCGCTCAGGCCGCCGCTGGAGATGCGCGTTTCGAACTGGCTGCGGTATTCGCCGTCCCGCAGCAGCCCTTCCGCAACGGTAAGGCCGCCCGCGATGAGCCGGTCCGGGTGAAAATTCAGCGTGACGCGGGAGCGGGCCAAAACCGCTGCGCACAGCTCGTCCGCGGACATACCGTCGTAAGCGGCCTCCCGCAAAATCCTGGCCGCCCTCTTCCTCGCATGCGGCTCCGCCGCTGCTGCTTTCGCCTCTACAGACTTCAGTGCCTGCTCCTGGCAGCGTTTCAGCTCCGTCATCGCGAACCCCCCCTCCGCATTTTTCTTTGATGATACCTGACTTCCCGCAAACATCCTCATGCATCCGTGATTATGTCTGACTCACTGCAGGTCTCACTTATTACAGATTATAGGCCGGAAACACAACAAAGGCCAAGGGAAAAATCCCCCGGCCTTTGCGGTCGTTTTATAGCTGCTGCAGAAACATAAATTGTTTATCGCCCATACCCGGAAGCCCCTCGTGGGCAAAATCGGGGTAGATTTCCAGCTGTACCGGCGCCTTCAATTTGTTAAGCACCGCATACTGCGTGGATGGCGGGCATACGGTATCCATCAGGCCGATGCCGAACAAAATATCCGCCGTAATCCGGGAAGCCAGATGCTGGATGTCGATATAGCCCAGCTTGTAGAACACTTCGTCTTCCCGCTTGTGCTGCGGATCGAAGAACCGGAAGTACGTACGCAGCTCCGCGTAAGCGTCCTTGGCCAGATCCATTTCCCAGACGCGCTTGTAGTCGCTCAGAAACGGGAAGTTGGCAGCGACTTTGCGGATACGCGGCTCCAGTGCCGCGCAAGCGAGCGCCAGCGCGCCTCCCTGCGATCCGCCCATCGTGGCGACGCGGCTGCCGTCCACTTCCTCGAAATCCATCACGATCCGCGCCAGACGGACCGTATCCAGAAAAACATGGCGGAACAGCAGCTCGTCAGGATGCTCATCCAGTCCACGGATAATGTGACCGTGATGCGTGTTGCCCGCAATCCCGCCGATATCCTGCGACTTCCCGCCCTGACCGCGTACGTCCAGCGCCGCTACCGAATAGCCGAGCGCGGCGTACGGAAGCCGCTCCAGCCAGTCTCCGGCATGGCCGGTATAGCCGTGAAACTGAAGAACCGCCGGATGCGGTTTGCCGTCCGATTTCGGTTTCACGTATTTGGCGTGAATCCGGGCCCCTTTTACACCGGTAAAATACAGGTCGAAGCACTCGGCGTAAGGGACTTTAAAGTCCGACGGAACCAGCTCCACGTGAGGGTCTACGGAATCCAATTCGGCCAGCGCGCGCGCCCAGTACTCGTCAAAGTCCGTCGGACGCGGGTTTCTTCCCTGGTACTCTTGCAGCTTTTCCAATGGCAGATCAATTAACGGCATTTCGGACTTCCCTTCCCTCTTGTATATGTATAATTGGAGGTTTGTTCCTAATCTACCTTGATCATATCACCCGGTTGAAACAAAAAACAACCACAATTTTAGCCGTCTAAAGCAGCACCATGTAAATGACTGCCGCCAGCACGAGCCGGTAAATCGCGAACGGAACGAGCTTGATCCGGTTGATCAGCTTCAGGAAGAAGCGGATGGAAATCAGGCCAAACAGAAAGGCGCTTACAAAGCCGACGGCGAAAAAAGGGATGGCCTCAGACGGAATCGAGTCCCAGCTTTTGAGCAGCTTCAAAAAGCTTGCACCCGCCATGATAGGAACGGCCATAATAAACGTAAAATCGGCCGCCGCCCTGTGGCTCAGCCCCAGAAGCACTCCCCCGGATATCGTGGAACCCGAACGGGAGAAGCCCGGCCACATGGCAAGGCACTGGAACAAGCCCATGCCCAGCGCTTGTGTATACGTCAGCCGGTCCACCGTATCGGTCTTGGGGACGACCGGCCGCCGCCATTCCGCAATCAGCATCAGAACGGCTCCGAGTACAAGCCCGATGACGACCGTACGTGTGGAAAACAGATACTCGTCGATATAATCTTCGAAGAGAAGGCCCAGAATGCCGAAAGGAATAAGTCCCACGATGACTTGAAGAAGATTGAGGCGCGGGCCTCCCTTGTCCTGGCCCGGCAGTTTTTTCAAGCCGAACAGGTTCATAAAACGGTCCCGCATCAGAACGACTACGGCCAGGATGGAACCGAGCTGAATGACGACCTTGAAAGTATTGGCCGCCTGGGGAGTAAACAAATCCTTGGTCTGAAACCAGGCATCATCCACGATGATCATATGACCGGTGGAAGAAATCGGTGCAAATTCCGTAAGCCCTTCGACCAGTCCGAGTATAAACGCCGCAAAAAGTTCCCATAAATTCATAGCCGCATGCTCCTTTTATTGAATATCCGATTTGTTAAAATAAATAATCGTTGCCGCCAATCCGGCGATAGACGCAGCCAGAATGGCAAGAACAGAGTACAGAACCGGATACTCGGGCACATACGCTTTGTTGGCGACGACGTGAACCGCCGACCACGGAAACAGTGCGCTGTACTTCTTATCTACAAGAGCTACGTTCGTCATGGTGGCAATAGCTGTGAAAATAATCGTCGGCACATAATTTTTGAACCAGAACGTAACGAAAATCGAAGGGGTCGACAGCAAAAAGAGCAGGACTGCCCCGATGAGATACCGGCCCAGCGAATACAGGATAACGTCGATCGTAAGCCCGTCGAATCCGCCGATCAGTCCGAATACAAACGTAAATCCCCAGGATATCAGCGTTAGCGCAACGATCCAGATCAGCAGCATAAGCAGTTTGCTGAAAAGCAGGCTCGTGCGCGAAACGGGAATGGTCAGCAAATTTTTGAGCGTATCCTCCACGTATTCCCGGTTGAACAGGTAAGCCGTTATAACGCCGTACAAGAGAGTCCCGCTGAGCAGCAGCACATACATATTCGTGTTGTAGAAGGAGATCTCGTACGTGACGGATGTGTCCGGTTTTTCGCTTTTCATGTTTAGAAAGCCGATAAACATAAGGACGGGCGCGGCAGCGGCTCCAATGACGCTGACCAGGAACATTTTCGCGCGTTTTAATTTCAGCAGTTCGGTATACAGCAGATTAACCAATCGTTCCGCCTCCTATCAGCTTGATGAAATAATCCTCAAGTCTGTCTTCACTGATCGTGAGACGGGACACGTCGATGCCGTTCTCCACGAACAACCGGTTCAGAGCGGCTTGACGGCCGATATGGGAATAGACGCGGATTTTGCCTTCACCCCGGACTTCGTAATCGTGAATGTCCAGCTCTTTTTCCAGCAGCATGGCCGCCTTGTTATCGTCCGACACTTGAAACTCCAAATGTTTGCGGTTGCGTTTCCGCAGTTCTTCGAAGGAAACCTCCTCCAGAAGTCGTCCCTGGTGAACAATTCCGATCTGATCGGCCAACTGCTCGATTTCGGGCAAAATGTGGCTGGAAATGAGAATCGTCATTTTCCTCTCCTCGGCGAGCGATTTGATCAGCCTGCGGATTTCTTTGATCCCGATGGGATCGAGACCGTTCGTCGGCTCGTCCAGAATGAGAAGCTCGGGATGATGCAGGACGGCTCTCGCTATGCCGAGACGCTGCTTCATGCCCATCGAATACTGTCCGACAAGTTTTTTCGGCTCCTGGTGGAGGCTGACGATTTCAAGCGCGTCCTGAATCGCCGTCTTCTTATGGACTCCCATCAGCCTCGCGTTGATCAGGAGATTTTCGGCTCCGGTCAAATTTTCGTAAAAGCCCGAATGTTCGACGATCGAACCGATTCTCCTTAAAAGATTTCGTTTGTGTTTGAACAAATTTTCACCGAATAGTTCGATCTGTCCTTCCGTGGGTTTAATCAATCCCAGCAGCATCCGGATGGTGGTCGTTTTCCCCGCTCCGTTGCGTCCCAGGAAGCCGTAAATTTGTCCCTGTCCCACGGTCAGATCCAAGCGGTCGACCGCTTTCTGGTCTCCGTAAGTTTTGGTCAAACCCGTTGTTCGGATAATGGCGCTCATGGTTCCCTCCTGCTCCGTATGGTTCTTTTCTCTGTCCGTATTCAGGATAAGCAGCCGAATTTAAATGCCTCTTAACAAGTTCTTAATTGTTTCTTAAAATGTCGTCCGCCGTCTGTAGCCCCTTGTCCGTTACCGGCAGTGTCAGGTAAAAAGCGGTCCGTACGCCCGGCTCGCTGTCCGCTCCCAGGGTTCCTCCATGCTTCTCGGCGAGGGCTTTCGTAATCGCCAGCCCCAGACCGCTCCCGCCGCCGGCCCGGCTTCTCGACGCATCCGTCCTGTACATCCGTTCAAAGACGAGGCCGAGCTCCTCTGCGGGAATACCCGCTCCGTTGTCCCAGACCGTCAGGCAGTACTTCCCCTGCGCAGAGGACAGTTCCAGTCCGAGCTTATTCCCGTCTCCTCCGTGCTTGACGGCGTTTTGAATCAGATTATTCAGCATCCGCAGAAGACAGACCCGGTCCGCGACAACGGGACAAGCTTCCTCGGGGAGCTGCAGAACCAGCTCCAGCCCCGCTTGATGCAGTTCCGGCAGGAACTCGATTACGGCTTCGCGCACGGTTTCGGCCAGATCAAGCCTGACGGGTTGAAGCCGGATCTCGTCCGCGTCCAGCTTGGCCAGCAGAAATACTTCGTCGATCAGCTTCTTCAAGGCACCGGATTTACGGGCCAGCACATCCAAATACTGCCGCTTCTGTTCCTCGCTTCCCGCCACGCCGTCTCTCAAAGCGTCGATGTAGCCGATGATGGACGTCAGCGGAGTGCGGATATCGTGCGAAATATTCGAGAGGAACCTTTTGCGGCCCGTTTCGGTTTTGATCGTATAAACCTGGAGCTTATCGAGCTGTCCGATCAATTCATTGACCGAGAAAATGACTTCGTTCAGCGCCGGATCGTCGTTCGCCAAAATCCGGGTGTTCACGTTTCCTGCAAGCGCCCTCGCCAATTGACGGTTAACGTCCCGGAGTCTGGCGGTATAACGGAATCTGGAGATGAGCAGCCCCGCCGCGGACGCAAAAAGCGCGGCAAACAGCACCCCGCTCGTCAAAGCGCTCGGAGTGCCGACTGCCGTAACCCCGGCCAGGACCGCCAGTACAATCAAATGGATCGCGCCCAGCAGCTTAACGGGATCTCTTTTCATATTCGCTCACCCGCGAATTTATAGCCGATCCCCCAGACCGTTACGATTCTTTTCGGCTCGGACGGATCTTCCTCGATTTTTTTCCGCAGCTTGCGGATATGGACCATGACGGTATTATCGTCTTCCAGATAATCGCTGTTCCAGACCTGGCGGAAAATCTGGGTTTTGGTGAAAACTTGTTCAGGATGTGTCATAAAAAATTTCAGCAGCTCAAATTCTTTAGCCGTTAACGCGATTTCTTCCCCGTCTTTGTACAGCGTGAATGTTTTGAGGTCCAGTTTCAAGCCGCCGGATGTCAAAGCCTTTTCCGCTGCGGGACCATTCTCGCTATTCTCGTTGTTTTCGCTGCCCAGCACTTTGTATCTCCGCAAATGCGCCTTGATCCTCGCGATCACCTCGTGGATACTGAACGGCTTGGTGATGTAATCGTCGGCTCCGATGCTCAGTCCGACTAATTTATCCACTTCCTGATCTTTGGCCGTCAGCATGAGGATCGGCACGTTCGACGTCTGGCGAAGTCTTCTGCACACCTCGATCCCGTCCACTTTCGGCATCATCAGATCCAGCACGATTAAACTATAGGTGCGTTCCTCCGCAAGCCGGAGCGCTTCTTCCCCGTTATGAGCCGTGTCGGCCATGTAAGTTTCTCTTTCCAGATACGTCTTCAGCAGATCCCTGATTTCTTTCTCGTCGTCCGCAATAAGAATGTGAATTCCCGTCATCCATACACCTGCTCCGCAACAATTTTACCTCTTCTTGTACACTCAGTTTACCGAAATCTCCTTTAAAAGCCAATAAACCGACCCATATGCAGATCCGTAAAAAGAAACGCAAAAAGCCCTTTTCTCCGAAACTCGGGAAGCGGGCGGCGGCACACAATCTTCAAAAACCTCTCATCCCGCCGGAGACGGGAAAAGAGGTTCGTGCGGAAATATTCGATTACGGCTGGGAATCCAGGGCATCGCGCAGTCCGTCCCCGACAAAGTTTATGCTCAGAACGACGAGCAGAATCATCGCACCCGGCGGAATCCAAAGCCAGGGCTGCTCCGTCAGCACCGTCAGGGACTGGGCGTCCGTGAGCATATTGCCCCAACTGGCGGTCGGCGGCTGGACGCCCATGCCCAGGAAGCTGAGTCCCGCCTCGCTCATAATGGCGGAAGCAATGCCGAACGTAGCTTGGACGATAACGGGGCCGGCCGCGTTCGGAAGGATATGCTGCAGCAGGATACGGGGTGTGCTGTAGCCTAAGGCTACGCCTGCCCTGACATAATCCAGCCGTTTGATCGTCAGGACGCTTCCCCTGACCAGACGTGCGACGCCCGGCCACGAGAATAAAGCCAGAACGAGAATGATCGTGCGCATGTCCGAGCCCAGTACGGCTACGACGACCAGGATGACCATCAGAAACGGGAACGCCATGAACATGTCCGTTATCCGCATGATCGCCATATCCAGCCAGCCTCCGAAGTAACCCGAAACCAGACCGACCAGCGTCCCGAAAGTCACATACAGAAATACCGAAGCGAAACCGACGATCAGTGAAACGCGGGTCGCATAAACCAATCGGCTGAATACATCGCGCCCGACCTGGTCCGTACCCAGCCAATGCTCCGCGGAAGGGGCCGCCGAGAAGACGCCCGTCACTTCCTTCGGATCATACGGGACGATAACCGGAGCAAGCAGAGCCGCGGCGATCAGCAGCAGAGTCACGACTGATCCGGCTGCGGCCAGCTTGTGCCGCTTGAACTTCCCTAAAGCTTGCCGCCACGGCCGCGGCGAATCGGGCTCGGCTTCCGTCTCTGCCGTGCCGCTGCTGAAATTCGTTTCGCCCAGTTTCCATTCGGTCAGTGCCACAGCTTCCACCTCCTATCCATTGTAACGAATGCGCGGATCCGCTGCGGAGTACAGAAGATCGGTCAACAAATTCGTTGCCAGTACGATACAAGCCGCCGCCAGATTCAGCCCCATGAGGGTGGGATAATCTCTGGATAGGATCGATTGAATGGTTAACTGGCCGATCCCCGGCCACTGGAAAATTTGCTCGATCAGAATGCTTCCTCCGAGCAGAAGAGGGATTTCCATCGCGATGACGGTAATCATCGGGATCAGCGCGTTCCGGAGCGCATGCTTGTTCGTGACGATAAAAGGATGCAGCCCTTTGGCCCGGGCGGTCCGCAAATAATCCTGCTTCAGCACGTCAAGCATGCTCGCCCTCACGTACCGGACCTTCTTGCCCGCGATAAAAACGCCGAGCACAAAGACCGGAAGAATCATATGGCGGATCAGATCCCAGGCGCCCCCGCCGGCTCCCAGCGTGTACATGCCTCCCGTCGGCAAAATTTTTAACTGGACGGCAAAAATATAAATTAGGCTGAGCCCGAAAAAAAACTGCGGGATCGAAGTCCCGATAAAGGACAGGCCCGTCATGAAATAATCAAATTTCGTATTTTGCCGGACCGCGCTAATAATGCCGACGGGAACGGCGATCAGTAGACCGAGAGCCAGCGATGCCGCCGCAAGTCCCAGCGTGGGCCCCAGTCTTTCGGCGATCAGAGTGCTTACGGGGGCGTAAGAGCTGAACGAATACCCCAGTTCTCCGCGAAGCAGGCCGCCGAGCCACTTGGCATACTGCATCCACAGCGGATCGTTAAGGCCCAGCAGTTCTTTGCGCGCGTCGAGCAGCTCCTTGGGCATCGTCGGATCGATAAGCATATCGACCGGATTACCCGGAGCCATGTTGATCAGGAAGAAATTAATGACCGTGATGCCGAACAAGACAGGAACGGCAATCAGAATCCGCCGGATCGCATACGGAAGCATAAGCGAGGCTCCCTCCTTTCTCTTGCCATCGGCTCGTTATCCTCTTCTTTCAAAAGGGGTGATCTGCCGGTCCGTCCAGCGGAAAATGACAGGCGGCGGCATGAGCTTCGGCGCCCAGCGGCGGCTCGGCCGTTCTGCACAAGTCCCGGACATACGGGCAGCGCGTATGAAACCGGCAGCCGGATGGCGGGTGTTCCGGACTCGGCACATCGCCGCGGATCAAGAGCCGGCCCGCCGAACGCGCTTCCGGGTCCGGCGGCGGATAAGCATTCAGCAAAATCCGGGTATACGGATGCTTCGGATTCCGGAATAGTTCCTCTTTGTTTCCGATTTCAACGATTTTGCCCAGATACATGACCGCGATTCGGGTGCTGATGTACTTGACCGCCCCGATCCCGTGAGCGATGAACAAATAGGTCAGCTTCAATTCCTTCTGCAGATCGCCGAGCAGGTTCAGAATCTGGGCCTGGATCGACACGTCGAGCGCGGAAACCGGCTCATCGCACACGATTAGCTCCGGTTCGAACGAAATCGCTCTGGCGATGCCGATTCTCTGCCTCTGCCCTCCCGAGAACTCATGCGGGAACCGGTTTCCCGAACCGCGGGGCAGCCCTACCAGTTCCAGGAGACGGCCGACGCGCGCGGGAATGTCTTTTTTATCCGCAAGCTTGTGGGCGATAAACGGCTCGGACAGCAGCTCGCTTACTCTTTTGCGGGGATTCAGGGAGGAGTACGGATCTTGGAAAATAATTTGCAGCCGCGTCCTTACCGGCTTTAATTGCCTCCGGGTCTTGGTCGTAATATCCTCGTCCCGAAAAAGAATCCGCCCGGAAGTCGGGTTTTCCAGCCGCACGATAGAACGGCCGATCGTCGATTTACCGCAGCCCGATTCTCCCACAAGGCCCAGCGTCTCCCCTTTGCGGATAGTCAGGCTTACATCGTCCACTGCCCGGATATAACCTGTCGTTCGCGAGAAAATGCCGCTTTTGACGGGATAATACGTTTTAAGATGCTCGACTTGAAGAAGAGGCGCATCGTCCGCCGCAGGAACTTCAGGACGGACGCTCATAAGGCAGCCTCCTTGCGGCCCGGCTTTTCGGGCAGTCTGCCCTCCACCTGAGAGACCCAGCACCGGACCCGGCGGCCTCCCTCCAGAGTGGTGAGTTCCGGCTGCTCTTGCGTGCATACGGCGGAAGCCCACGCGCACCGGGCATGAAACCGGCAGCCTTCCGGCATGCGGTTCAGGGAAGGCACCGTCCCCGGGATCGCCTCCAGTTGTCCGCCGTCTCCGCTAATTCTCGGCATGGAGCCAAGCAGCCCTCTTGTATACGGATGCAGCGGCTCGCTGAACAGCGTAAAAACATCCGCCTCCTCCACAATTTGGCCCGCATACATCACTACGACCCGGTCCGCCATCTCGGCGACGACACCCAGATCGTGCGTGATCAGCAGAATGGCGGCCCCGCTCTCTTCGCGAAGCTGCTTCATCAGCTCCAGAATTTGAGCCTGGATGGTCACATCCAGCGCCGTAGTCGGCTCGTCGGCAATCAACAGCTTCGGCTTGCAGGCGAGCGCCATCGCAATCATGACCCTCTGGCGCATGCCGCCGGACAACGCGTGAGGGTACGATTTCATCAGGACTTCGGCGCGGGGAAGTCCTACTTTTCCGAGCATTTCAATGGCATAGGTCCGCGCTTCTTTGCGGGAGAAATCCATATGCCGCCGGATGACTTCCAGAAGCTGTTCTCCGATCGTAAAAACCGGATTAAGCGAACTCATCGGCTCCTGAAAAATCATCGACATGTCCCGCCCCCGAAGCTGTCTCAGCTCCGGATCCGACGACAGCGCCAAGTTGCTTCCCTGGAAGAAGATATCCCCTTTCTCTATGCGGCCGCTTCTGCCGAGCAGTCTCATGACCGAAAGGGCCGTCACGCTTTTGCCGCTGCCGGACTCGCCGACAATCCCGACCGTTTCGCCGGGCAGAAGCTGAAAACTGACTTCATCTACGGCCGTTACTTCTTCTTGTCCCGTCTTGAAAACGGTCTGAAGACGATGGATTTCCAGCACGGGCAGCATACATTCACCTCTCCTCTATCGAAATTTCGCCGTTATCGCGAGCAAGAACTTCCCGTGGTAACGACCGCGCCGCAAAACGGCGATCAATCGCATACGGCGGAACAGCCGCATTCGTACGACTTGCACAGCGCCTTGCGCACGACAGTCTTTAAACAAGCACGGGCGCTTGAACGTCACTTGGGATGCCAGGCACGTACCTGCGGCCTTTCGTGGCGCGTAGGAACTCCGCCTTGGCCTCGGCAAGCAGCACCCCGCCGTCCGTCAGCAGCTCGTAGGCCCCGAGTGCCAAGAGCTTGGAGGCAAGGTGCATGCCTTTGAGGCCGATCGGCGAGCCGAAGGACGCTGTGGCCTGCCACGTATGCACTTGCACGCCAAACGGCGCGCACGTGGTAATGATCTGCCCGACGGGCGTAATCCACGAGACGTCGCCGACGTCTGTCGAGCCTCCGCCGTAGGTTTTGGGCGCCGGCTTCACGTTCACAAACCCGGCCGGCAGCAGTTCCCCGGCGGGAAGCCCCAGCTCTTCCCCCCGCTTAAGCGACGATTCCCGGATATCGGGAGGCAGCGTATCCGCAAGGGCGGCGGCCAGACGGATATCTTCATCCGTGAACGAAAGCGGACCCGCCTCGTCCTTCTGGCGATAAAGCAGATCGTTGAGCGTATGGTTGACGTTCAGATCGTAGGCGCCCGCCTTAATCTCCCACGTCACCTCGGTTTCCGTCATCAGAGCGGCTCCGCGGGCGATGTTCTGGAGACGCCGGAGCAGCTCGTCGACGTGATCCCGGCCGGAGCCCCGCAGGAAGTACCAGACACTCGCATCTTCCGGCACGATATTCGGAGCCTGTCCGCCGTTCGTGATCGTGTACTGAATCCGCGAACCGTCCGCCACGTGCTCCCGCAAATAATTGGCGCCGACGTTCGTCAGCTCCACGGCATCCAGCGCGCTGCGGCCCAAATGCGGGAAGCTTCCCGCATGAGACGCCCGGCCTTTGAAAGAAAACTCGACGGACGTAAGAGCCGCCGTCGGCACGTTCCACGGCATGTTGTTGCTGCCGGGATGCCATGTGAGCGCCGTGTCCAGGTCATCGAACACGCCTTCCCGGGCCATGAACGTCTTGCCCGAGATGACCTCTTCGGCCGGGCAGCCGTAGTACCGGATCGTACCCGGAAGCTTCTCTTCACGGATGCGGCGGCTCAAAGCAACGGCGGCGGCCACGCCGGCCGTGCCGAGCAGGTTATGTCCGCATCCGTGTCCGGGTCCGCCCGGTACGAGGGCTTCCCGTACGGCGCTCACCTTCTGCGACAAACCGGGCAGCGCGTCGTATTCTCCGAGGATGCCGATAACCGGCTTTCCACTGCCGAACTCGGCAACGAACGCCGTCGCGACACCCCCGATACCCGAGCGGAGCGTGAATCCCGCTTCCCGCAGCACGGCGGCTTGCAGCTGCGAGGCGTACGCCTCCGTATAAGCGACTTCAGGCTGTTCCCAGATTCTCAGCGCAAGCTCTTCGAATTTTTCCGCATGACCGTCCAGCCACTCCACCAAGTCCCGCTTTCCCATCTGCCTCACGCCTTTCTATTTTTTCAAATCCCACTCGTTTGTATTGTTGTACATCCCGATATCGCGGGGTCTTCCGACCAGAACGTCTTTGGATACGGCAAGCAGACGCTTCTCCGAGTAAACCGCGAGCGTAGGCACATCCTCATGGATGACCGCCTGCAGCTCGTTGTAGATCTGCCGCCGCTTCGCCGGATCGGATTCCGTTTCCCCTTTCGTAATCAGTTCATCTACCTTCGGATTATTGTAGCTGTAATAATTGCTCGCGCTGTCGCTTTTGTACAAAGTGAAATACGAGCTCGGTTCAATATAAAAGTCCCGGTTGAAAATAGTAAGATCAAACTCTTTTTTGCGCACCTTCTGGATCAGCGTGGCAAAGTCATACTTCTGAACCTGAACCTTCAAACCGACGGCCTGCAAATTCTGGACCAGAATATCCGCCGCCTGTTCGCGCACTTTATTGCCCACCGGAATCAGGAATCGGATAGGCTTGCTCGTGTCCCATTTCGCCTCCTGGAGCAGCTTTTTCGCCTTGTCCGGATCGTAGGGGTAGGTCTGGATGTCTTTGTTGAAATTGGGGTGATAGCTCGGAATGCCGCCGTCAATCACTTCGCCCTGGCCTTTCAAAAGCTGATCGACAATAAGCTTGCGGTTGATCGCATAAGCGACGGCCTGGCGCACGCGGGCATCGCCGATAGTCGCCGTGTTGAAGAAGAGCTCGGGCGGAATGGAAGGATTGCTCGTCGTAAGTTCCACGTTCGGCAGCGCCTTGACTTTCTCGTATTCCGTGATCGGAATAAGACCGACAGGCAGCGAATTCATATGAATTTCGCCCGTTTGAAGCTGCGCCACCAAGTTGGCGGCCGGAAGCACTTTAATAAAGATCTTGTCGAGCTTGGCCGGCGGCAAATAATAGTTCGGATTTTTGACTACTTCCACATACTGGCCTTTTACGAAATTGGCGAATTTGAACGCCCCGATCGTGACTTCGGGTTTCTGAAAGTAGGGGTGAGTCGCGATCTGTTCGGGGGGAACGTCTTTCAAGATGTGCTTTGGCAGGAAAAATACTTTCGTTCCGAACCGTTCTTTGAAAAGAAGCGGATCGACCGGTGTCTTCGTCCGCACTTCGAATGTGCGATCGTCTATGATTTTGAGGCCGCTGATTTCCGTTTTCCCTTCCTCCAGCTTGCCCGCATTGTTCAGCCCTTCGATAAAATTCAGCTTAAAGTACGTCTCGACTTTCGGGTGCAGAGCGGTCTGGAGCGTAAAAGCGACATCGGCCGTCGTAAAAGGCTTCCCGTCATTCCATTTCGCAGATGGATTCAGCTCCACGACGAAGGTTTGATTGTCTTTCGTCTCCACGGACTCCGCGAGCTTCGGAGTAAATTCGAATTTCTCGTTCAGATTCAGCAGCGAATCGTTGAGGAGCGCAATCGCGTTGTCCGAGGCGGAGTCGCCCTGATCGTTAATCTGGCTGAGCGTAATCGGTGCGTTCACAATGCCGATGTACACGGTCTTTTCGCCGGTGTTCGCTCCTTTGCCGGGCTCTCCCCCCGGATTCGGCGACGATGCCGGAGAGGCGGCAGGCGCCCCGCAGGCCGATAAACCGGTCATGAATGCGGCCCATACAATCAGCCAAGTAATCCGATGTCTTTTTTTCACCCTAACATGCCTCCACTTCAAATTTTCTTCAAATCCCCGGAAAAAGAATACGGCTCCGCTCCCGCCTCGCCGGACGAATGGACGGAGTCATCACCGTTCGCACCGGACCCGCTCCGAAGGTTTTTGATCATGAAAACCAGTTTGTCGTCGGTCCCAAGATCCCTCTCGTAGAAGGGCTGGTAGCCTTTCCGCTCGTAAAAGGGAAGAAGCCACGGATGCTTACGGGACGTTGCGAGCGTCGAAGCGGGCGACAAAAGCGTATCCCGCACGATTTTTTCCTCGACATATCGCAGCAGGCGGCTGCCCACCCCTCGGGACTGCTCCGCCGGGTGTACGGCTAACATAAACAAGAACGGGTACACGGATACTTCTTCCATGTATTTCACCGAAAGGGTTGCGCTTATCCGTCCGTCTCGCTCCAGAACGTAGCACGCATTCTCCACGCTGTTCGTCCGGACGAAGTCATAATCGGCCCGGGTCGCCCTAAAGTCGATGTTCAGGTCCCGGATAGACTGATAAGCCCCCTCAATAAGCGTTAAAAGCTGTCCGGTGTCGTTTTCTCCAGCCAGCCGGAAAATTTCTCCCAATGTCGTCACCTCACCTTAAGAACCTCTAGTAGAAGACAGCTTACAGCGGATAGTGGCAGGCTGCGGCATGTGCCGGGCCGACCTCGATCCATTCGGGCTGAACTTCCCGGCACAGAGCCGTTGCCGCCGGGCAGCGCGTGTGAAATCGGCAGCCGGACGGCGGATTGGCCGGGGAGGGAATTTCGCCCGCAAGCCGGATGCTCTCCCGTGAGCCGAAGCGGTCGCGCCTCGGGACGGACGCCAGCAGAGCGGCCGTGTAAGGATGGGCCGGATGGCGGAACAGCTCATCGCTCGGGGCCGTTTCCACAAGCTTGCCGAGGTACATCACGCCGATGCGATCGGACATATGCCGGACCGCCTGAAGGCCGTGCCCGATAAACAGATACGTGAGATTCTCCCTCTCCCGGAGTTCCTGCAGCAGATTCAGAATCTGGGCCTGCACCGATACGTCCAGCGCCGATACGGCCTCATCTGCCAGAATAAACCGGGGCTGCAGAGCCATCGCTCTGGCAATGCCGATCCTTTGACGCTGTCCTCCCGAAAATTCGTGAGGATACCTGTTGCCCGCAGAAGCGGGCAGCCCGACCGAAGCGAGCAGCTCCTCGACTTTATCGTCGCGTTCCTTCCCCCGGTGCGTTCCGTGTACGGCGAGGGGCTCGCCGATGCACTGCCCGACCGTCCAGCGCGGATTGAGCGAGCCGTACGGGTCCTGGAAAATGACCTGCATCTGCTTTCTCGCCTTCCGCAGCTCTAAGGGGGACATGGCGGAAAGCTCTTTGCCGGCAAACAAAACTTCGCCTTCCGTAGGCGGTTCCAGATGAAGAAGCGTCCGGCCGAGAGTCGATTTGCCGCTGCCGGATTCGCCGACCAACCCGAACGTCTCGCCCTCCCGGATCGTGAAAGTGACGTCGTCGACGGCATAGATCAACCCCTTGGGCCGGCGAAGAAACCCTCCCCCGAGTCGGTATGTTTTCCGCAGGCCGTGTACGGAAAACAGCGGCACCCCAGCGCCGGAGACTTCGCCTGCGGCGTTTTCCTCGCGCGGAGCGGAAACGGCGGCTGCGGACCGGATCACGGCGGTCTCGGACTCCGCACGTTCCCGAACGATGCCCGGCGAGTCTTCCACCGCTCGCGCATCCTCCTTCTGCCGGAGTTCCCCGGCAAGCCAGCACGCCGCCTCGCGTCCCGCGATCTTCTCCAGAGGCGGTGCGGACTGTGCGCACCTCTGGACGGCATGCGGGCAGCGGGGGTGAAAGCGGCAGCCGGACGGCGGCTCGGCCAGCGGGGGAATGCTTCCTTCAATGGAAGGAAGCCGGGAACCCCGGGGAGTCTCCAAACCCGCGACGGAGCCGATGAGCCCCTTCGTGTAAGGATGGAGCGGCGCCCGGAACAACGTATCGGCCCCGCCGACTTCGACGATTCCGCCCGCGTACAGAACGGCAACACGGTCGGCGATCTCGGCCGCCACGCCCAGATCGTGCGTGACGAACAGGATCGACATGCCGTACTCCTTCTGGATCTCCTTCAGAAGGTTCAGGATTTGCGACTGGATCGTTACGTCCAGTGCCGTTGTCGGCTCGTCGGCGATGAGCAGGTCGGGACCGCAGGACAGGGCCATTGCAATCATCGCCCTTTGGAGCATTCCCCCGGACAGCTCTCCCGGATACTGCTTCATCCGCAGGTCCGGCTCCGGGATGCCGACTTTGCCGAGCAGCCGGGCCGCGTGTTTCAGCGCCTCCTTGTAGGAGCTGCGGTTATGCCGCAGATACGCCTCCGCGATTTGCTTCCCGACCGGAAAAAGCGGATCGAACGCCGCCATGGGCTCCTGGAAAACCATCGCGGCCTTCCTTCCTCGGATTGCGCCCATCCCCTTCTGCGGACGCCGGGTCACATCTTCCTGGCCCAGCCGGATGGTGCCGTGCGTGATGCGTCCTCCCTCATATTCCACGAGGCGGAGGATCGCTTTGGACAAAATCGTTTTGCCGCTGCCTGACTCCCCGACCAGGCAGAGCGTCTCGCCGGGCCTTATATGCAGGCTGACTTCAGACAACGCCGTCAGACTTTCGTTATCTTTGGTAAATTCCACCTTCAACCGCTCAATTTCCAGAACCGGCTTTGCCAAGTTCGTCCCCTCCCCTCCGGGTGTTTCTCCCATTCACTTTGCATGCTGTTTGGGGTCAAGCGCGTCTCTCCAGCGGTCTCCCACCAGGTTGACGGCCAGTACCAGGAGCGTAATCGCGAGTCCCGGAAAAGTCGCATTCCACCAGGCGACGGTTAAATATCCTCTGCCCTGCGAAAGAAGCGTTCCCCAGTCCGGAATTTCCTTGAGCACCCCCAGCCCCAGGAAACTAAGCGCAGAGCCGACCAGGATGGACGATCCGATTCCTATCGTTCCCATGACGAGCAGCGGAGAAAAGACATGAGGTAGCACATGCTTCAAGAAAATATGACCCCCGCCCGCACCGATCGAACGGGATGCGGCGATATAGGGACGGCTCTTAATGCCGATCACCTGACTGCGGACAACTCTGGCAAATTTGGGCACCAGAGACACACTGACGGCCAGCACAATGTTAAGCAGACTCGGTCCCAAAGCGGCGGCAATGGCAAGTGACAGCAGCAAGCTCGGTATCGCCATGAGCACGTCAATGATCCGCATCAGCATTCCATCCGCGAAGCCTCCGATGTAACCGGCCAGACTGCCGATCAGCAAGCCTGCGGTCCCGCCGATGAGAACGGAGCCCACGCCGATCAGAAGTGAATCTCTGGCCCCGTAGATGAGAAGACTGAGCATATCCCTTCCGAAGTAGTCCGTCCCGAACCAGTGTGCGGCGCCCGGCTTCTGGAGCAGGGCGTCCGCATTCATTTCCCCCGGTGGATAAGGCGCCAGCCATTGCGGCACGACTGCGCTGAGCGCAATCGCCGAGACGATTAAGAGCGCCGCATAATACGGAACATCCCCTTGGCGCAAAAAGCCCGGTATTCTTCGGCTTTGTTTCGGTTCCCGGCTCCGTTCCCGGGTGAGCTGTTCCGGCACATAGTTTACTTCGGCTGCGGTTTTCATACCGTTCCCCCTTTTTCACGCGTCTCTCTAACGGCTGCCTGGATCAGACGGCCCTTCTCACTCTGGGATCAATGAAAACATAGGACAAGTCCACCAGCACATTGACAAGGACATACACGATTGCGGTAAAAAAAACGACGCCTTGTACGACGGGAAGATCTTTGGACAGAATGGCTCCCGCAAGGAGCCGGCCGATTCCCTGTCTGGAAAAGACCGTTTCGATCACGACGGCCCCGGCCATAAGTTCCCCGATCTGGATGCCGATCATGGTAAGAGCCGGAATGAGAGCGCTGCGCAGCGCATGCCGGTACATGACGACTCTTTCGCTAAGTCCTTTGGAACGGAGGGTGGTAATAAAAGGTTCGTTCATCACCTCAAGCATGGAGCTCCGCACCATCCGCACGATAAAACCCGATCCGACGAGCCCGAGAGCAGCCGCAGGCAGGACAAGCGACTCCCACCCATCCGAGCCTACGGCCGGAAACCAGTTCAGTCGGACGGAGAAAACGAGAATCAGAAGGATGCCCGACCAGAAGGTCGGCATGGAGATTCCGAACAGCGACACGATACGGGCCAAAAAATCAATGAAGCTGTTGCGATGAACCGCCGAAACCACACCAAGCCAGATTCCCGTCACAACCGCCAGGAAGGTGCCCGCTGCCGTAAGCAGCGCCGTTGCGGGAAACTGCTCCAAAATTTTAGGGAGCACCGGGTCGTCGTTCACGAGAGATTTCCCGAAATCCCCCCGCAGCAAATTTTCCGCATAGACGAGAAATTGCCGGATCACGGGCTGATCCAAGCCAAGCTGATGCCGCAGATTCGCTGCCGTCTCCGCAGAGGCGGACGTACCGGCCAGCATCATCAGCACCGGATCGCCCGGCAGCAGGTACAGAATAATGAAGACGAGTACCGAAGCGCCTCCTATGACAAGCAGCGAAGAAACCAGTCTTCTTGTAAGGGCGTAAATCAATCCGGCTTCCCCCCGTTACGATTTTTTCAGACTTACATCGTAAAATAACGGATATCCCAGCGAATCGAATTTGAGTCCGTTCACGTTTTTCCCGGCTGCGACGGTGTACGGAAATACGTACACGGGGAATCCGTAAGCATTTTCGATCAAATACGCTTGAACCTGTTTGTAAATCTCCGCCCGCTTTTTGGGGTCCTGCTCTCTAAGCCCTTCTTCCAGCCAAGCGTCTACCTTCGGATCGGATTTGTGAGTATGGTTGTGCCCCCACTTCCCGTCTTTCGGGATGGCATTCGTGTGAAAAAAGCTCCGCAAAATGTCCGGGTCCCCCGAAACATTGCTGACGCCGACCAGATCATTCGTTCCCTTGACCATCAGAGCTGTCGTCGTATCGGCCAAAATTTCCACTTCCACGGCGATTCCGGTTTTTTTTAGCTGCTGCTGGATCATCGCCGCAATGTCGTTGCGCTTCTCCCTATTCGGCGACGCGTCGATATAACGGATCGTCAGTTTTTTGCCGTTTTTCTCACGGATTCCGTCCGCTCCCTTGATCCAGCCCAGTCCGTCAAGCAGGCGGCCCGCTTCGTCCGGATCTGGTTTCTGAGCTCCTTCCAAGGAGGCATTATAGCCAAGCACGGACGGAGTCAGCGGTGACCAGGCCCGCGTATAAGCGCCCAGATACAAAGTCTTGACGATGGCATCGAAGTCGATCGACAGTTGGACGGCCTTCCGGGCCTCCAGCTCGTTCCAAGGCGCATGATCCTGATTGAGCATCAGCGTGTAGGGAATGCCCGAAGACTCCGCCTGGAAAAGCTGCACGTTCGGGTCCTTCTTCAAAGAGACGAAATTTTGAGGAGGCACCGTCTCTGCGGCCGAAACCTGCCCGCTTTGGACGCTGCCGATCCGGGTCGCCTCTTCCGGAATAATTTTGAATACGAGCTTGTCTATGTACGGTGCGCCTTTATTGGCCGCAAGTTCCGGCGCCCATTTGTAGTCGGGATTGCGCTGCAGCGTGACGGCCGAATTCTCGGTCCAGCTCACGAATTTGAAAGGGCCGGTGCCGACGGGGTTTTTGGTGAGCTGGTCCTTGTATTTCTCGGCGGCCGCCGGTGAAACGATTCCGAGAAAAGCTTGGCTGAGCGAACTCAGAAACGCGCTGTAAGGCGACTTCAGCCGCACCTTTACGGTGTATTCGTCAACCGCTTCGGACGATTCATAAGGACCCAGCAGGGTAACGGCGAACCGGGATTTTGTAGCCGGATTCACGATCCGGTCGAAATTCGCTTTAACGGCAACCGCATTAAAAGGCGTTCCGTCATGGAACTTCACGTCCTTGCGCAGCTTGAACGTATACTCTTTACCGTCGGGTGAGATCGTCCACTCCTCGGCAAGCCACGGTTTGATGGACTGGTCGGGCAGTTGGACGACAAGACTGTCGTAAATGGAGCGCATCACCCGGTAATCGAGTGCGGCGGGCACTACATTAGGATCGAGTCCGGACGGCGATCCGGCGAGCGCGTACGTAAACGTGCCGCCTTGAACGGCGGACGGCTGCCCGGCTGTTCCGTTTTCAGAGGCCGGAGGGATTGCGCTGCCGGTATTTCCCGCGTTCCCCCCGCAGCCGGACAATATCGCGAAAATAAGTGCAGTCAGAACTGCCTTGTGAACATGACGTCTGGATGAAATCATAAGTCCTCTCCATTTCATTAAGTTTAAGTCCCACTCAGCCGCCTTTCCCGGTGCAAGGCCTCCCTGTCCCATAAAAAAAGGAGACACAGCTTTCCTCCGGGAAAGACCGTATCTCCAGTGACCTGGTCGATATCTGATTAAACCGATAATATTAGTATGTTATGATTATAGCTATCCCTTTTATTTCTGTCAATCCTTGGCAATCAAGACATGGAATAAAAAACGGGACACTTCCTTTCGGAAGCATCCCGCTCAAATCGGCTGTTAACCCGCTGCCTGCTCGGCTTCCTCCGCCGGCTTGAAGCGTTCTTTGCCGAAGAACACGTGAAAAAGAATGCATATTACGGTATAAACGACGGCCGTAATGCTGAAAGCGTAGGCGTAGCCGTAGTAAGACCCGTACGTCGCCACAAGTCCCATGCTGACGGGAGAGGCCAGAAACCAGCCCAGATTGAACATTGCTTCCCCGGAGCTGGACGCAAGTCCCCGCATCGAGCGGTCGACGTACTTCATTTTGATCGTGCTGTAAAAAGGATTCGCCGCATTCATAAGCGCCTGTCTGAACAAGTATCCTACGCTGGCGAGCGTAAAATTAGACGAGTATGCCGTAATCAGCAGAAAAGGAATCGAGCTTAATTGGAGCAGGACGACCGCTCTCGCTTCGCCGATTTTGCGCGCAATGGCGGGGCCGAGCAGAAAAGCGAGCGCGGTCGCCCCTTGCCCCAGCGATACAGTGAAGCCGATCATCGTTTTGGAGGCATGAAACCTATCCTCGAAATAGACGTTCAAATAAGGCACAATCATCCCGCCCGCCGTCGAGGACAGCAAGCTCAGAAACGCAAACAGCGCGATAATCTGGAGCGAAGATTTATGCTTGGATGCCGTTTGCCGCCAGCCGGGTTTAGAGCCGGTCCTTTCATCTTCCCTTTCGTCTTTTTCTCCGGCTTCTTCCGATGTATACAAGAGCACGGGAATGAGTCCGAGCGCCATCGTCCCGACGCCGATCAGCAAAGTCGTTCTCAAGCTGAGCACTTCCGAGATGCCGAAGGCAAAATGGAACATATCCGTCAAAACGCCGCCCAGCATGTTTCCCGCCACGCTTGCGAACATACCCAGCGCCATGTTGAAACTGAACAAGTGCACCCGCTGCCGGGGTGTCGAATTGTTGGCCATAAAAGGAATAATCGTAGCCGATACGACCGCCTGCGACATTCCCCCGAGAAACGAAGTAATGAGCAGGGCGTTTTTAAACTCGAAAAGAGAGCGGGCGGTGAGTGCCAGCAGCACAAAAAAGAGACCGGCGGATACGATCCGCTTGGGCCCGAATCTGTCGTTCATGATTCCTGCCGGGATTAATATGATTGCGGATGCTATGGCCGTCATCCCGACCAACTGTCCAACCATCGTCTGATCGTAGCCCAGAGCGCGGACGTACAAATTGTACACGAGCCCGAACATGCCGAGACCCGTATTCCACACGAAAATAAACACGAAAAAAAGACGAATGTTCCGGCTGTATTGAAGCAGTTGGGTTTTCCATTCGTTGAGAAAGTTCATCATGTTCCTAGCATAACTCATTTCGCAAGTAAGCGGTATCTTTTTTCATCCGGCGGTGAATAAAAGGGAGCTTCCAAAAAGTAAGCTCCCCCGGTTTCTTTCTCCTTCTTTGGATGCTACAATTTCTCATAAATGCCGGGCGTAAATCGTCCATAAAGCAAGGAGATCTTGAAACGTATGATCCAATACCAGAGCGAACAGGTAACCGTTTTTCAAAGCATGTTGTACAAAACAACCTCGACCGTAATCGTGACAGACGATCTTGTCTTGATCGCCGATCCGAACTGGCTGCCCCGGGAGATCGAAGAAATCCGGCAGCATGTCGAAGCTGTGCGGGGCGACCGGCTGGTTTATGTGCTGTTTACCCACGGCGATTTCGACCATATCATCGGATATAAGGCGTTCCCGGGAGCAGTCACGATCGGAAGCGAGGGACTGCGCGACCACCCGGACAAAGAAAACAAGCTGGCCCTCATCACTTCGTTCGATGCCGGCCACTATATCGACAGAGGCTATCCTGTGGAGTTTCCGCATGTTGATATCGCAGCGGCCGGAAACGGCCAGGTGTTCCAGCTCGGGGAAACCCGCCTGACTTTCTATCTCGCGCCCGGTCATACGGCTGACGGGCTGATGACCGTGGTCGAGCCGTTAGGCGTACTGATTGCGGGGGATTATTTGTCGGACTTCGAGCTTCCTTTCATTTATGACAGCGCCAAAGCGTATGAAGGGACATTGGACACGGTCCGGCACATTTACGGCGCCCATAACTTGGAGCTGCTCGTCCCCGGCCACGGGGAGGCGACCGGGGACGTCCCCGAAATGGAACGCCGACTGGAGCTCGCGGACCGCTACCTCGCAAGCCTGATCGCGGCCGTTCAGGCTGACGACGGCGACGCTCTGCTCGCGCTCCGGGACTCGCACGCTTACCGCTCCGCCTTTACGGACGGCTGCCACGACGAGAACGTCCGGATCGTCCGCAGCGAGTACGCCGGCGGATAGAGCGGGCGACCTGGCGCGGGCGACCTGGCGCGGGCGACCTGGCG
>NZ_JAGXJX010000001.1:0-890459 GCF_019091125.1 Paenibacillus sp. GbtcB18 | reverse complement strand
TGGGCGACCTGGCGTGGGCGACCTGGCGTGGGCGACCTGGCGTGGGCGACCTGGCGTGGGCGACCTGGCGTGGGCGACCTGGCGTGGGCGAAAAAAAAGACCTTTCATGCCGCTAAACGGCTGAAAGGTCTTTTTTTTCGCGCTCACGCGCCCCCGCTCAAGACTGGATCTTCTCTTCCCGGCCGGCTTTGGAGAAGCCCTGGCTGCGCGAGACGATCCAGATCTGCCCGAGCAGCGCCGCCGCAATCAGCGCGCCCGCGACGATCGGCAGCTGGCCGGGTGCCAGCCCCGCGAGCAGAACCGCGCCGCCAAGGGCGGAACCTACCGCGCTGCCGAGATAATTCGCGGAACTGTTCAGCGCCACGGCTGCCGGCCCGTGTTCGGGCTGAAGGACGAGGAGCACATGCTGCTGCGGAGCCTGAGAAGCCCAGCCGGTCGCCCCCCACACGACGAATGCCGCGAAAGCGGCAAGCGCGTAATGAATCCCGACCGGAAGGACGAAAACCGCCAGCGCCATCAACGCCAGAATCACGGTCATCAACAGCCCGGGACGTCCCGTACGGTCAATGAGCGTTCCGATGGAAAAACTGCCGATGACTCCGCCGATCCCCCACGCCCACAAGTACGGAGTAATGGACTCGATATCGGCCAGATCCTGGAGAACGGACGCGACGTACGTGTACAGTCCCAGACTGGCCACGCTTGTAATAAACGTGATGCCGACTGTTGCGGCAACGCGCCCGTTCGTCATCATGGCAAGACGCTGACGCAGGGACGGCGGAGCCGCCGCCGGAAAGTTCGGAAACCGGGCGGTAATGCCGATGATCGCGATGACGCCGAGTGCCGTTACGGCCCAGAGCGTTCCCCGCCAGCCGATCTGCTCGGCAATGAGCAGCCCTACGGGAACCCCGATGACTGTCCCCATGCTCATTCCGCCCAGCGTCATGCCGAGTGCTCTTCCCCGTTTCTCGCTGGAAACGAGGGCCGCAGCCGCAGCCGCAGCCAGCGGCGAATACAGGCCCGCTCCGATCCCGGCAATTGCGCGGGAGAGCAGCAAAAGCGTATAGGTCGGCGCAAGAGCCGTTCCCGCGTTGGCCAGCGTGAACACGACGAGCGCCAGCAGGAGTATGCGCCGTACCGGCTTGCCGGCCAGTATCGTGGCGAATACCGGTGCCGCCAATGCATAACAGAGCGTAAACACGCTTACGGCCTGACCGGACTGCGATGCGCTGATGTTAAAGTCCGACCCGATTGCGGGAAGCAGACCCGCCACCACATAGGCATCAAAGCCCAAAGCGAACATGCCGATGGTAAGCAGTAAAACTTTTTGCATGGAAATCTCCCTCGCTTATCTTGTTCGATAGTAGACCCGGATGCTCAGCCGAGGCGTTCCCAGTTCGTTTCATCATTGAAAAACTCCCGTTCGGAGCCGACGACATACTGTACTGGGCCGATTGTCCTCGCGTCCGCGTCGATCGTATTGAGCAGCTTCTGGAGCTTCAGGGAACTTGGCAAATCCGCGAAAGGCTGGGAAGGCTCCGCCCCTGAAGCGGCAAACCCCGCAGCATCGCCGACGAGCCGGATTAACTTGCGGATCGTGTTCAGTTCCGGACGGCTTTCGTCGATTTCCGTCTTGAGATCCACGATGACGCGTTCTCCGGTATTCGTTTTTTCCCAGATCCGTAAATAATCGATATCCCAAACCGGCGTGTCAAAAATCATCGTCGCGAAAATCAGCTTATTCGCCGGTGAGGCGAAGACGAGATCGACCTCCCGCTTGCGGAGAATGTTGACGAAGCTGCTGTAACCCGTGACGACGGCTCCGGCCAGATTAGCGGTTATCGCCGCACTGTCCAGCACGGCCGTTCCGGAAATGGAGAAATCCGAGCGGATGCCTTGCAGATCCTTCAACTCCAGCTCCGCATCTCCGCCGCTCACCCACTGAACGAGATCGAGCGGGTGAATAATTTCGCTGATCACCCCGCTTGTCGGCCTATGGTCGTTGATCCGGTCCTTTCCCCAGTAAAAATTGGCGCGTACGAGACGCAAATTATGATCCTTCACATACTGCTTCAACGTGATCGAGGCATCCGAGTACCGCTCCACAAGGTCCAGAGCGAATCCCGAAATATGCTTTAAACTTGCTTCTACCTCGTCGAGATCGTCCTGAGGATGCACCAGAGGTTTTTCGCAAATAACGAATCCCCGGTAGTCCCGGAGCTGTTTGATCACGTCGATATGATATTCGTCGTTTACGCTTACGACAACTACGGCAGGCTCGAATTCTTTCACTGCCGTCTCTATGTCGGCAAAATACCGGTAGCCGTTCGATTTCGGATTGCGGTTCACATAAGCAACCTCAACGGGTTCATTTCCCGTCACCGCCGGGTCCAGATTGGAGAAGGCTTGCAAAAAGCGGGTTCCCGCATAGCCCAGTCCGATAATGAGTACGTTCATGCGCGTCCCCTCCGAGGTTCATTAAAATTCTTTAATCAGAAGATCTTCTCCCGATTCCGAAAAGCCTAAATTCTCGTACAGCCGCTTGGCGGATGGGGTCGTCTGAAGCGTTACCTTTCCTACTTCGTTGGCACGGAACCAGGATAAAACATAATTCATAATCCCTTCGCCCAGTCCGTGGCGCCGCTTGTCCGGATGAACGACCACAGTCTGAATCCAGCCGACTTTGCCGTTCAGGCAGCCTTTCATCGGCGCACGGTCGTCGATAATGCCGATCGCGCAGGCGCAAATTCGTTCTTCGTCGTCCATACTTGCCGCCGCCACGAGTATGCGGTCGTTTCCATTCAGATTGGCTCGGAGCCAATCCCGGTACTCCGATTGCCAGGCGAGGTCTTCTTCGGCGGAGCGGGAAACATAATGCCCTTCGCCCTGGCTGAGTAAAATTTTACGGAGCTCCACGAGTTCTCCTATATCTTCCAGCGAAGCCCTTCTTATCCGCAGGGCCAGACTCGTATTCATGCCGATTCACTCCCGTTTCTTCTGATGCAGTCTGACGGAACCGACCTTTCCACCGGAAGATCGGGTCAGGCTTTCAAAGCCAGTGTTTTGATATCGAAATACTCGAACACTTCGGTTAAGGCGTTTACGAGCTCGTAGATGTGCTCTTCCGTATGATTCGGGGTCACATTCACCCGGAAACGCTCCGTACCGACCGGCACTGTCGGCGAGTTGATCGGCTGCAGGTAAACATGATGCTTCTCCAGCAGTCTGCGCGCAGCCAGCTTGCATTTCTTCGCCTCCCCGACCAGAACGGGAAGAATATGCGACTCGCTGGACTCCATCACCGGAATGCCGGCCTCGGCCAGCGCATTGCGCAGCAGGACCGTCTTGGCGTGAAGTGCGCTGCGCTCCGCATCCGAACGCTTCAAATGCTCCACACTGGCGTAGCAGGCCGCTACTACGGCCGGAGGCAGCGACGTTGTGAAAATAAAGCCCGAGGCGAAGGAACGCACACTGTCGATCAGCGGTGCCGAACCCGTTATGTAGCCTCCTATAATCCCGATGCCCTTGGCCATCGTTCCCTGGATAAAATCGATGGAGTCCGCTACGCCGAGCTGGGCAGCGATTCCCGCACCGCGCGGTCCGTACATCCCGATGGCATGTACCTCGTCAAGGAACGTGAGGGCTTTGTATTTTTTCGCTAAGCGTACGATTTCAAGGATCGGCGCGATGTCCCCGTCCATCGAATACACGGATTCGAACACGATGATTTTGGGTCGGTCAGCCGGCTGGGCGGCCAGCAGTTCTTCCAGATGCTGCACGTCGTTGTGCCGGAAAACGGCTTTTTCCGTTTTGGAGCTGACAATTCCGTTAATGATGGAAGCATGATTCAAAGCGTCCGAGAAAATGATGCTGTCGGGAAAAACGCGCGCCAGGCACTGGAGCGTGGCGTCGTTGGAACCGTAGCCTGTCGGGAACACAAGAGCCGCTTCTTTGCCGTGCCATTCCGCAAGCGAAGCTTCCAGCTCCGCGTAATAGTGGTGGGAACCTCCGATATTCCGGGAACCGCCGGAGCCGGCTCCGTACAATTCTATTGCCTTGTGCATCGCTTCGATAACAACTGGATGTTGAGACATACCGAGATAATCATTGCTGCACCATACGACCACCGGGTGATCGCCCTGGTTATCGACAAGAGCCATAGGGTACTTTGTCCGCAGCCGGTTAATGGTGACAAACTCGCGATATTGGCCGCTTTCCTTCAATTGGTTCAATTTGCTTTCAGCAATTTCCGTGTACATCTTTCATCCCTCCAGTTTCATGATTTGTATGTTTTTGTATGATGCGGAACTCCTATCCAATTAATAGTATAGGTTAACTCGGATATAACAATCAAGTGGTTTTTTGTAAATTTGTACAATTCTGTCAATTATATTTTTGAATTGTATAAACCTCCCGGAGGAATCAGAAAAACAAAAAAACACCGTACGTCGGTGTTTTTTGCTTTGGCGATTTATAAAAGGCAAACCGGAATGAACAGAAGCGTCATCCCTTTTGGCGTGTGAACTCCTGCAGCAGAAAGTCGTACAAGTTCTTTGCCGCACGCTTTAACGGCAGATCAGCCGGTCTGCAAATCAGGCCGCACGTCATGTTGATTCCGCTGCCCTCCATGGGAAGCGCTATCGTGCCTTCCGGTAAAGGATCGAGCACCATCCGCGGAACAAGCGCTGCGCCGAGGCCTTCGGCGACATAATGTTTTAGCGCGGACATGCTGCCGATTTCCATCGTATCCGGCGGAAAGCTTCCCTCTTTCCGGAACGCCGTCTCCAGCTTTCTGCGGTAAGGACACGACTGTGCCGTAATAAGCAGACGGGTATGGCGAAGCTGTCCAAGAGTCACCGATTCCGATCCCGCCCGGGTCAGCACGTGATCTTGAGGCACGAGCAGGAGAAACTCTTCCGTAAACAAAGGCTCGAAATGGAGCTGAGCGGCCGAATCCGGGAACGAACCTAACCCGAAGTCCAGCTCGCCTTTCAGGATTTTGTCCGTCAAAACAGACGTTCCGGCTATCTCAACGGAAATTCGAATATTCGGATACATCTCCGTAAAACGCCGGATCAGTCCGGGAAACTGGTGACTGGCCGTCGGTTCCGTAACGCCGACCCTTACCTGTCCCGCCTCGCCCGACGTAAGATCACCCAGCGTTTTTTGCAGCTGCTCCATGTTTTGCAGGATAGGAATGCTTTGTTCATAAAAGAGGCGACCCGCTTCGGTTAACGCGATTTTTTTGCCGCGCTCGAACAACAACACGCCCAGATCGCTCTCCAGCTTCTGAATCTGGGTAGTGACCGTGGACGGCGAATAAGCCAATTCTTCGGCCGCACGGGCGAAGTTTCCGTGTTCGACGATTTTTTGAAAGGACTTTAACGTTTTGAAATCCACCCGGCGTCCCTCCTTTTACTTCATTCGATTATTATGAACGTTTCCTTCAAAACATTCAAGTATATAAAACCCTTCTTCTCCTTTAAACTGGAGTCAGAAAGCCTGATTGAATTCCTTGAAGGAGTGATCGTATATGTTCATACAAAATAAAGTCGCCTGGGTAACAGGCGGGGGTACCGGTATCGGCAGAGCGACCAGTCTTGAACTGGCCAGACGGGGCGCCATCGTCGTCATCAGCTACTCGCAATCCAGAGAGGACGCGGAATCCGCCGTGCGGATGATTGCCGAAGAAGGCGGGAGCGCCGCCGCTTTTAAAGCGGATGTGACCCGGGAAAGCGAAGTCAATGAGCTTGCGGAACGGATTGCCGCCCGGTACGGGAGCATCGACCTGCTTGTCAACAATGCCAGCGTCACCCGGCATATCCCGATGAGCGATTTGGATTCGGCCACGGAGGAAGTTTGGGATGAACTTTATGCGGTCAATGTCAAAGGTATGTTTACCTGCGCCAAAGCGGTCGCTCCCCGGATGAAAAAAAACAAAAGCGGCGCCATCGTCAATGTCGGCAGCATAGCCGGACTTACGGGTCTCGGCTCCTCCATCCCATACGCCGTGTCGAAGGCAGCCGTCCACGGGCTGACCAAATCCCTGGCCCTGGCGCTTGCGCCGGAGATCCGCGTGAACTGCGTCGCGCCGGGCGCGGTAGCGACACGCTGGTGGCAAGGCCGCGAAGAAACGATGAACGCTCTCATCGGCAAGCTTCCCCTCCAGCGGATTGCGACCCCCGAAGACATCGCCCAAATCATCTGCTCCCTTCTGGAGCAGGAGGCGGTTACGGGGCAGATTTTGACGGCAGATGCAGGGCAGACTTTGTAGCTTTGTCGCTTTGTCGCTTTGTAGCTTTGTAGCTTTGTAGCTTTGTAGCTTTATAAACTCCAGCGCTTCTATATGAAAAGCCG
This sequence comes from Paenibacillus sp. GbtcB18, assembly GCF_019091125.1. Taxonomy (NCBI): domain Bacteria; kingdom Bacillati; phylum Bacillota; class Bacilli; order Caryophanales; family Paenibacillaceae; genus Paenibacillus; species Paenibacillus sp. GbtcB18. Next base: position 884,102 of record NZ_JAGXJX010000001.1, on the reverse strand, counting down.
ACCTGGCAGAGAAGATTCTTGTGCCGCCGGTTGGAATCGCGTCGAAACTGTGTGTGCACTTAATAAAAAAAGATCATGGCACCTATGCCCATGATCTTTTGGGTTTGAAACGCTTTTGGATTTTATAAGGTATTATTTCTGGAGGACAGCTTTCCATTATTTCATCATCACTCTCACGCGATAAGATTAAACAGACTAAAGTATCTATACTCTCTCGGTGGTTATGGCAAATTGATACGTGTAACGATCGCATGGATCGCACTGATTACCGCTTGCGGTTTATTCAATTGAATATAATGGCCGGAATCAACGGTTGTGTGAACAACGTCGTCGGATAGGGCTGCAATTTTGTTTTGCAGGGAAGCCCATTTGGTTTCGTCGATCAAGCTGCCCGGGTTTTGCTCATCGCAGACACCGTGGCAGTTAGCGGAAAGAACCGTGATCGGTGTGTTACGAAGCGCATCTTGTGCATTCAGTTGACGAATTTGCTGATCGGTGGTCAACCAGTCGGTCCAAGTAAATTCGCCGGAGTACTCAATGTCGCCCCGGATAAATTCTTCTCCGAATTCTTGGACTACATCCTCGTGAGTGGAATCAACAAAAATAATGCCGGCTACTTCGCTAGGATACAGAGCAGCGTAGGTACGAGCAAACACGCCGGAAATGGAATGGCTCACGAACAGGTAGGGGCCGGGAATATTCGCGTTATGAAGCAAGGCGTGAAGTTGAGTTGCTTTTGTCACACCGTTCTTGGCAATAGTAGCGTCATCATCAGATTGACCGAGACCGGCACGGTCGTAGGAAACGGTCAATGTGCTTTGAGCGATTTGTTGTTGGACATAAGCCGTTTGCCATACCGTATGGTCATCACCGGAGCCGGAATCAAATACCATGGTCGGTTTACCGGGGACAGATGTTCCTTGAACGTCGATAAGAAGATCCAATCCGCTGCCGACATCAACCTTGGATGTTTGAGCGAACGCCGTTGTTGCGGACAATAAAAGAAGGACCACCATGAATAATGCCATTTTGGAAAAACGCTGCATGATCTCCATTCTCCTTATGTATTTATTTTTTGGGTTGGAGTACTACTCCCGTACAGTTACACTTCTCTCACCCCCCTCCCGGATTGAAGTCTATACATTCCCGTAGTTTATTTCATGAAATAAGTCTCAGCATCGCCTCAAGTTGACTCCCGTACCACCAATTCAGTCGGAAACAGGGTGACCTCCCGCTTCAGCGGAAGCTCTTCCGTCAAGCAGGCAAGGAGCCTTGCAACGGCTTTCCGTCCGAGCTGCTCCACCGGAATGTCGATGCTCGTAATGGTCGGCGTCGTTACCCTGCAGATCGGCTGATTGTCGTACCCGATGACGGCTAAATCGCCGGGCACGCTGTAGCCGAGATTCACAGCCTGTTTGATCAACCCTGCCGCAACCTGGTCGCTGCCCGAGAAAAGCGCGGCCGGTTTCTTCTCCGGCAGATCGTGGATCCGGTTCATAATACGGATGCCGTCCAGGATCGAGAAGGCTCCCTCAAAGATCCATTCCTCGCGATAAGGCAGGTTGTGGTCCGACAGGGCGGCCAAATACCCCTTCTTCCGCATGTTCTGCGCTTCACTGTTGGCCGTATCGAAGCAAAAGCCGATATCCCGGTACCCTCTTTCGATCAGGTGCCTCACTGCGGCATATCCTGATTCGAATTCGTTGTAGCACAAAATGGGAACCTGCGCCGTTTCATGAAATTCGTTGCACATGAGAATGGGTCCACGCTTCAAGTAAGGAGCGATATCCTCCCACACATTCTCCAGTGCGCCAAGAATGATCCCGTCCACTTCCCTATTCTGGAGAAGCTTCATCAATTCAAGTTCGGTTTCTTTACAATAGAAGGTTTGGAATACGCACACCTTGTAATTGAATTCCAGCGCCTGCAGCGATATTCCCTTGATCAGTCCGGCAAAAAAGGGATGGTCCGCCTTGGGAACGGAGACGGCCAGTAATTTGGAGCTGTTGGTGCGCAGCCCTCTGGCCAGAAAATGCGGCGTGTAGTTCAGTTCTTCAATAACCCGTAAGACTTCCCGCCTGATCTTCTCGGATACATACGGGTGATTGTTCAAGACCCTCGACACCGTGGATGTCGATACTTTGCAGAGCTTCGCGATCTCTTGTATCGTAGGCATGGATTTTCCTCCAAAAAATGTCTTGACCTGTCATCGATTTCATAATTTACGATGAAGGCGGATAGGAATTATCAAAAAATTCTGGAAACGGAGGAAAAACCGTGCTGACCACAAAAAACAAATATTGGGGAACAAGTAAGGACTATCTTCACCTGTTGGATTGCAGTAAAACTGGCCGTAACGTAGAACCGGATTGCTTTGAAAACCACTTGGTGAATAGTAAGTTACTAGAAAAATTATACATTTCAAGGAAGGAAAATACAATTAATACTCGTTCCCTGTTCCCCGCCCTCTCCGAATTTCCCGGCAAAGTCGATTTCCTGCCTTTGAACAGGCTGATCTCTGCAGAAGAGGTCGAAGCGATTCTGGCGGTGATGAAAGTGGTGCTCCCGACAGGGCAGTTTACCAGCGGGCCGTACGTGAACCGCTTTGAAGAGATCTTGTCAGGCTACCTGCGGAAAAAATATATCATCGCCACCTCCAGCGGGACGGACGCGGCGATGGTCGCTTTGCTCGCCTTGGGCCTTCGTCCCGGCGATGAAGTTATTATGCCGGCCAACAGTTTTGCGGCAACCGAAAATGCCGTGCTTGCAGTAGGCGGTGTACCGGTCTATGCGGATATCGATCCGCACACGTATACGCTGGACCCCGCAAGCGCGGAAGCGGCCATTACGCCCCGGACCCGATTTATCCTCCCGGTGCATTTGTACGGGAAGAAAGCGAACATGGCGGGGCTCCGTGAGCTCGCGGACCGCTACCGTCTGAAGATTGTGGAGGATGCCTGCCAAGCGATTGGCGTAACGGAACTCGGACGGGAGGGAGATGCCCTGATTCTGAGCTTCAACCCGTACAAGAATTTGGGGGTATGCGGCAAAGGAGGCGCGATAGCTCTCGATGACGATGAAGCGGCACGACGCTGCATGCAGTTCAGCTATCACGGATTTGAAGTCAACGTCAAGAACCGGAAAGTAAGGGACTTCGGATACAACAGCCGAATGGATAACCTGCAAGCCGCCATCGGGATCGAGCGGATGAAACATTTGTCCCTGAACAACTTCAAACGTGCCGTTTTGGCCGACCGGTACCGCCAAGGCCTGCAATCGCTGGCCGACAGCCAGAAAATCCGGCTGCCCGAAATGTCGGATGACCATGTCTGGCACCACTTCCCCATTCAAATCCTGAGTGCGGACAGGGATCTGGTTCGTCGCGAGCTGATGGACAAGTATTCGGCCGAAACCGATATCTACTATCCCGTGTTGTCCCATAAGCAGAATACTCTGTTCGTGAACGCCCGCTATAAAGATGCGCATCTTCCGCAAACGGAGCAGACGCACAGCCGGCTTCTGCACCTGCCTATGTATCCGCATTTGACCTGGGAAGAGCAAGATCATCTGATGGAGGGACTGCGACGTGTTATCGGAGTATAAAGACGGCTTTATCCGGCTGGAACATCCCGTGAAGCCAAAGCACATGGTGTTCTGCGATTTTGACGAAACGTATTTCCCGCACGTCCTGCTCGAAGAGCACCGCAGGGAACTGGAGGAGCTTGAAGCGTTCATTGAACGGAAGAGCCGCGAAGGAGAGCTGATGATCGGCTGGGTAAGCGGCAGCAAACTCGAGGATATTTTGCGTAAAATGAGCGGAGGGAAATTCCGGATCTTCCCTCACTTTATTGCAAGCGACCTCGGGACGGAGCTGACCTATATGACCCGGGAACGCTACGGCATGAGGGATGAACATTGGGACCGCCGGCTTGAAAGCAGCGGTTTCTCCGAAGAAACGGTCAAAACATTGATCGGGGAACTGTCTCAGGAGTACGGCGTGGACCTAGCCCCTCAGACCCAACTGGGCAGTTCCCGTTTCAAGTGGAATTTTTACTACAGGCAAAGAGACCCTATGACAGATCTGCATACGATAAAACACATCCGCGATTTGGCCGGCCGCTACCGGGTAGACGTCAATATTAACCGGTGCAATCCGCTGGCGGGTGATCCGGAGGACTGTTATGACGTGGACTTTATTCCGCTCGGAACCGGCAAGGCCGAGATCGTGCGCTTCATGTTGGAGCGGTACGGCGTTCAGCCCGAGCATGCGTTTGCTTTTGGCGACAGCGGGAACGACCTGCATATGCTCCGGGCCGTCCGGCACGGCTACTTGGTTCACAACGCGACGGAGGAAGCCAAAGGCCTGCATCCCCTGGTCTCCGAAGGGGCTTATGTGAAAGGCATTCTTCATGTACTGAAAGAACACCTGCAAGCGGGAGCGTGACGATTCAAAGACCTTTTGTTGATCAGAGAGAAAAACCACGGATAAGGGAGAGGAAATTAAGATGATCAAGATTGGTATTATCGGAGCCGGGAATATTGCCATGACGCATGCCAAAGCACTGTCGACAGTCAAAGAGGCCGTCTTGACAGGCGTACACGATATCCATCAGCCTGCAGGCGAACGATTCGCGTCCACCTTCGGAGGACAGGCCTTCGAAAGGTATGAGGACCTGTTGGATTCCTCGGATGGCATTATTGTCGCCTCCCCTAACTTCAAGCATAAGGATCATGCGCTGCAGGCCTTGGCCGCCGGCAAGCATGTCCTGTGCGAGAAGCCGATGGCCATCACTCTCGAGGAAGCCCAGGTGATGCGGGACTATACGGATAAAGCCCATGCCATCGCCATGATGGGATTCAATTACCGGTATTTGTCATTCGTCCATATCTTGATGGAGTTCATCCGCAACGGCGGACACGGCGGCATCATTTCGTTCAATATCTCCTTTAAGAAAGACAGCGCTCTGAGAAAAAAAGCCTTCACCTGGAGAGACAGCGAAGCCAGCAAACAGACTAGCGGCGCCCTGGGCGATCTCGGCATACACCTGATCGACATGATCTGGTATCTGTTCCGCTCGGAATTCCGGCCCGAATCGATCCGTGTCAAAATGGCTACCCATGTGAAGGAAAAAGAAAACAGAGAAGTCCAAGTCGACGACTATTCGGAGATTCTCGGACAGCTCCATAATCAGGTGTTCATTCATATGGTTACCTCTAAAAGCACAGTCCCCGAGGAATGCGGGTTCGGCATCGAAGTCATCGGACACCGAAAAAATTTCCATTATCACACCCGCAATCCGCTTAGCTATACCATCACGGAAGGAATCTCGTCCACAAGCTTCGATCTCCCTCCCGCCTTATTGACGGACCCGGCAGGCGAGTTTCACGGCTGGGCGGATTCATTCCGGATCGAGCAGATGGCATGGGTGGACGCCATTCTCCGCAAAAGCCGAATGGGTCTGCCGAGCTTTGCGGACGGGCACCGTTCTCAAGCTACGCTGAATCTGTTCTTCGAAACACACGCGAAGGATCTTTCAGGCGCGCTTGTGATGCAGGCCTAATCCCCTGATTGCCTTCGCAGATAGGAGGCCGACGATGCGAATCGTCCTTTGGATGGGCTGCGCCTTTTATTTTCTGGTTGGCGTCGTTCATGTGTTCATCGGCAGTTTGTCACCTCATTTTTATGCACGCTACGATATTGGGGCCCAGGAAATCTCCGTGATCCTGTCTGTGCAGTTTATCGGGTTTCTCATTGGTGTACTCTTCTCCCCCCTCCTATCCAAGAAAGTCGGCCCGTTCGTCGTCATTACGATCGGACTGGGTATGGTCGGGGCCGCCTTGGCGGGTTACCTGTGGATCGACAGATGGGAATTGCTCTCTTTGACAGGGTTCCTGATCGGATACGGGGCGGGAACGCTGGAGACGACTGTGGGAGCTTGGATCATAGCACAAGGAGAAAACGGCAAGGCAGGGATGGCGAAGCTGGAAGTATTCTTCGGCTTCGGAGCCCTGCTCTTCCCCATCCTTATCCATCTGCTGGCCGGCGAAGACGTGATTCCTTTGGTTCTCTACTCTCTGCTCAGTACAATTGTCGTGCTGCTGGCGGCTTGGGTGTCCTTGATTTCAATGCTCCGGTCGGAGCATCGGCTTCCGGAGCCCGAAGGAGTCGTAAGCGGGTCGGAAGAGATTTACCCCGGAAGCGGATTGATGCGGGAGGAAAAGCGAAGCTTGAGCCTGCTCATTCTGTTTGCCTTCGTTTATGCCGGGATCGAGACCAGCTATGCGAACTTTTTGCCTTCGCTGATGATTGTCGGCGGATTTGAAAGCTACAGCCTGATCGGAGTTTCCGTATTCTGGGCTTCGATGGTTATCGGACGAACCGTGCTTGCCTTTAAAGGGAAGAAGATTCCGCCTCTGCCGATGCTGCAAACTTCCGCTGTATGTCTGATTTTACTGCTAGGTGTGTTCCCCTTTCTTCATGACGCAATCCTGGTGCTGGGGGTCATTTCTCTAACGGGCATTGCGGCGTCTCCCCTCTTTCCGGTTGCGATTACATTTGCGGCCTCCGTGAGACAGGGATATGTAGATGAGGTGACAAGCTACTTTATCGCTGCCGCAAGCTTGGGAGGATCGCTTATTTCGCTCCTGGTCGGCTGGAGCCTGGCTTTGGAAGAGCTCTCGGTTACGCTGTTCCTATTTGCCGGACTGGCGCTGCTGCTTTGGTTCATTTCTTTCCGGCTGAGGGACGCGGGCAGCGGCATTTATAAACCTGCACACAAGAGCATGGACCGTTAAGGTTCATGCTCTTGCCCATGCCGAAAAGCCGACCCCAACGCTTTATAAGCCTGTCGGAAGCGTCAAAACGAGCCGTTCCCATGAAAAAAGCCGCTCAAAAAGCGGCTTTTTCTTGCTAGTACGATGCAGTTCCGTTCCCACTCTCGCCGGGCTTCTGTCCGGCTGTTTCATGTGGTGCCGTAAGGCTGCCCAAACTTTTCGCGTTGTTCGCACGGCCCGCGTCAGACGCCGAACTGCGCTTTGTGCAGGCCGCTGTAGATGCCTCCGGCGGCGACAAGCTCCCTGTGGGAGCCTTCCTCGACCACTCCGCGTTCCGTTACGACGATGATGCGGTCGGCGTTCTTGATCGTGGCGAGCCTGTGTGCGATAACAAGAGTCGTCCGCCCTTTCGACAGCTCGGTCAGCGATTGCTGAATCGCCAGCTCCGTGGCCGTATCCAGCGCCGAAGTCGCTTCGTCGAGAATGAGAATCGGCGGATTTTTCAAGAAGATTCTGGCGATCGCAAGACGCTGCTTCTGCCCGCCGGACAGCTTGACGCCCCTCTCGCCGATCATCGTTTCCATTCCGTCCGGCTGCTTCCGAATAAATTCTTCCAGCTGGGCCTGCCGTGCGGCTTCCCAAATTTCTTCCTCGCTCGCTCTCAGCTTGCCGTAAGCGATGTTTTGCCGGATGGTGCCTTCGAACAAGTACACATCCTGCTGCACAATTCCGATCTGGTTGCGCAAAGATTCCAGCGTCATATCCCGGACATCCATGCCGTCGATGCGGATAGCGCCGCTTTTGCAATCGTAAAACCGGGGAAGCAGACTGCAGATCGTCGTTTTTCCCGCGCCGGACGGCCCTACAAAGGCAATGGTTTCCCCGGCCCGGATGTTCAGGTTCAGCTTATCCAGAATGTTCTTCTGATCGTCGTATCCGAATGTAACCGAATCGAAGACGATGTCGCCCTTAAGCTTATCCACGCTTACCGCATCCTTGCCGTCCGCCACATCGGGCTCCGTATCGATGATCGAGATATACCTTTTAAACCCGGCAATGCCTTTCGGATAGCTTTCCAGCACGGCGTTGATTTTCTCGATCGGACGGAAAAACACGTTGGACAGGAGCAGGAACGCGACAAACTGGCCGTACGACAATTCGCCCTGGATGACGAAATAAGTTCCGCAAAGCATCACGAAAAGCGAAACGAAGCGCATCATCATGTAGCTGATCGACATGCTTTTCGCCATCAGCTTATAGGCAAGCAGTTTCGTCTGACGATACTGCTGGTTGGTTCCTTTGAACAAATTCTTTTCGTATTCTTCGTTCGCGAATGCCTGGACTACGCGGATTCCGCTGATGTTGTTTTCGACCCGGCTGTTAAATTCGGCCACGTTGCCGAACAGCCTTTCATACGTACGGGTCATTTTTTTGGTAAAATAGATGGCAAACCAGGCAAGCAGAGGAATGACAATAAACGTAAGCAGGGCCAGTTTCGTGTGGATCGAAAGCATGAGCAGGAAAGCTCCGACCAAGGTCATGATAGCGATGAAAACATCCTCCGGACCATGGTGGGCAATCTCCCCGATTTCGTTCAAATCGTTCGTAATCCGGGTCATAAGGTGACCGGTCTTATTGTTATCGAAAAACCGGAACGAGAGCTTCTGAATGTGATCGAACAGTTTCTTCCTCATATCCGTTTCGATGTTTACCCCGAGCATGTGGCCCCAGTACGTGACGACGTAATTGAGAACCATGTTCAGCAAGTAAATCGCCAGAAGAGCGATGCAAGCCCAGGTAATCAGGGACCAGTCCTGGCCCGGAAGAAGTTTGTCCAGAAACAAGTTCACCGCAAGCGGAAAGCCAAGCTCGAGCAGCCCGGCGATCACGGCACAGCCGAAATCCAGAATAAACAGTCCCCGGTAAGGACGATAATAGGCAAAAAAACGTTTAAGCAACTCTATCCCTCTTTCTCTATCTTTTATCCGTGATGCACACGCCTACTCATATTGTAGAGCAAACCCGTCGAACAACAAAGATAAAATTCCCTTAGAGCCAAACCTTCCCCCCGTTCCAATCCGGAAGCTATGAATAATTTTACTAAATCTATGAAAATAAGGGTTGTTAATATTTAGCATTGATAGTATGATACTGGTATAATATTTTCCGGATAAACGGCTCTGTCTTCTCATTCCCGGTTTTTTCAACCTCTATTTGTAAGCGCTTAAGTCTATTAAGCCGCGCCTCGATAATTGCCTGGTCAACCTGTTATTGCCCCCGGAATGCCGGTCAACTCTGCCTGCTCCGTTTTCTGCATCTCGCACGCTAACTTTTCCAAGTTCCCGGTTTCCGCCTATTCTCTATGTATATAAGCTCCCAGGAGTTTATATAAATCCACCTTCTTTAAGGAGGGATAGCCTAACGTTGCCCCGCAAAAATTTTCCGTTCTGCACATTGCGCAAGCACAGAAAGGAGATGATCCAGAACTGCCGCTGCCAGGATAATGACTTTTCGAGCCGTTCTCTTAGCATTCCCATTAAAAGGAGGCCAATTATATGTCAACTGTTCGTATCTCCCGCTCCATCACAACCCGGATTCTGTTTGCCGCCGGATTGTCGCTGATCCTTGCGTTCTGCATGCTTTTACTCGCGCAAAAAGCGTCTGCCCACGGCTATGTCGAGTCACCCGGCAGCCGGGCTTACCTCTGTAAGCAGGGAACCAACAAAGACTGCGGAGCCGTCGTTTACGAGCCTCAAAGCCTCGAATATCCGAAAGGCTTCCCGGCTGCCGGCCCTGCCGACGGTAAAATCGGTAGCGCAGGCGGAATTTTCCCGAAATTGGACGAGCAGTCCGCAACCCGCTGGAGCAAAGTGAACATCTCCGCCGGCACAAACACGTTCACGTGGAAGCTGACGGCCGCCCATGCGACGACAAGCTGGAAATATTACATCACCAAAGCCAACTGGGATCCGAATTCCGCACTCACAAGAAACTCTTTCGACCTGACGCCGTTCTGTTCCGTGAACTACGGCGGTAAACAGCCTCCGTTCTCTTACTCCGATACTTGTAATGTTCCGGCCAGAACAGGTTATCAAGTCATCCTGGCTGTCTGGGAAATCGCCGATACGGCGAATGCTTTCTACAACGTGATCGACGTTAATTTCGGCGGCAGCAATCCTTCCGACACAGTCGCTCCGACTGCGCCGTCCGGCGCAGCCGCGTCCAACGTGACGACTACGGGCGCTACTCTGACTTGGGGCGCGTCGACGGATAACGTCGGTGTAACCGGGTATCAGGTTTATAACGGTTCCACGCTCGTTACGACAACTAGCGGATCCGCCACCTCCTACAATGTAACCGGCCTTACTCCGAATACGGCTTACACCTTTACGGTAAAAGCCATCGATGCGGCCGGCAACACTTCTCCGGCCAGCAATCCGGTTACGTTCACGACGGGATCCGCTCCTGTCGATAACCAGGCGCCGACGGCACCTGCCGGCCTGACTGCCGGAACGGCAACCTCCTCGTCGGTTGCCTTGAGCTGGAATGCGGCCACCGATAACGTAGGCGTGACAGGCTACCGCATCTACAAGGGCACGACGCTTGCAGGCACGGTTTCGGGCTCGACGCTCACGTATACCGTGTCCGGCTTGACGCCAAGCACGGCTTATACGTTCACAGTGCGGGCGATTGATGCGGCCGGTAACGAATCCGCCAACAGCAATGCGGTGTCGGTAACGACAGCTTCCGGCCCGGCGGTTGCCGCTTGGGCGGTCAACACGGCTTACACTACAGGCACCCTCGTGACGTACAACGGCTCGACTTACGAGTGCCGTCAGCCGCACACCTCGATCGCAGGCTGGGAGCCTTCCAACGTTCCGGCGCTGTGGCAGCTTAAGTAAGCGGCTCGATCCTAAAAAACCGATTTCCGGATCTTTGCCGGAAATCGGTTTTTTGCTTGTCGAAGTGCGCGATCCGGCACCTGGACGGCTGCCTTGCCCTTTGTTATCTTCGGCGGAATAATCGTATCCGATCGTCCTGCCGAAGCATATGTGCATAACGGATGTGCGGGCGAACTTGCGCACCCGCAAAACGTCTGTCCGCTTCGCATGCGTTCGCTCCCAGTCCCGAACTCGCATTTCTCCCGGATCTGCTTCTGCGGGTGTTTACTCTCTCCCCCGCCTCTCTCTATCTGTCCCCTCACTCCGCAAAAAATCCAGAAACACCTTGAATGCTTCCGTTTTAAACAAATCCTTCCGGTAAATAAACACGACGTTGATTTCCCTGAATTCCTCCGGTATCGGATGCAGGTAAACCTCCCTGGCCTGAACGATTCTGCTGATCGACGAACGGGGAAGCAGCGAAACGCCAAGCCCCGCCGAGACACCACCGATGATAGCCTCTAGGGTACCAAACTCGATCATATGACGGGCCTCGACGCCTTCCTTAGCCAGCAGCCGCTCGACTCTGTCCCGGTGGGAGCAGCCCGAACCGAAAAACAGCAGAGGTTTCTTCAGCAGCTCGGCAAGATCCGTTTCTTTCGGCTCCGAAATCAACACCAGCTCTTCCTCGAACGCGGGTTGGCATTCAAGTTCCTCCTGTGAAACAGGTCCGTACACGAAGGCCCCATCCAGCTCGTAATCTTTGATTTTGCGGATAAGCCTGTGCGAATCGGAGGTGATCAGCGAAAGCTCGACGTCCGGATACAGACCGTGATACCGGGTGAGCAGCTGCGGCAGGTGGATGGCGGCCGTCGTTTCAAGTGAGCCCAGCCGGAGCGGGCCTTTCGGAATATCCGTCGCTTGGGCGGATTTCACGGCTTCTTCCAGCAGAACCACAATTTTATCGGCGTACCCAAGCAAATTTTGACCGGCCGCCGTCAGCTTCATCCCTTTGCTGGACCGATAGAACAGCTGCGTGCCCAGTTCCGTTTCGAGGAGCTGGATCCTGTTGGTCACATTGGACTGGACATAGTTGAGGATATGCGCCGCCTTGGTGATGCTTCCCTCCCGGGCCACCGTACGGAAAATTTTCAGATCACCGCTCTCCATCTGGACCTCCCTGACTTTCCATTATTGAAATCGATACCCTTGTTCATTTCTAATGATTTTACTTGATGATCGGCCCTGTGTAAAATTCAACATGTCAGAACTCGTTGATCCGACAAGATTTTAGACCGGAGGGATTTATTATGAAAGCTGTTCTGCATAGAGAAAAAAGCGGTGTCGACGGACTCGTCTATTCCGCAGCGGAAGACAAGCATCCAGGATTCGGGGAAGTTAAAGTCAAGCTAATCGCAGCGGGTCTCAATCATCGCGATTTGTTCGTTATAAATGACCGTAATGCCGGTGACAGACCGTTAATACCCGGCTCGGACGGAGCGGGGATTGTGACGGAAATCGGAGAAGGCGTCTCCCCCGGCCTTCTGAACCTAGAGGTCGCGCTGAATCCGACTTTAAATTGGAAAAAAACGGACTCGCTGCCGGAAGATCTTCAAATCATCGGAAGTCCCTCCGACGGGACTTTTGCCGATTTTATCATCGTGCCTGCAGAAAATGCCGTCGCTAAACCCTCTCACCTCACCTGGGAGGAAGCCGCCGTTCTCGGTTTGTCCGCGCTGACCGCTTACCGCGCGTTATTTACCCGGGGCGGCCTTAAGGCAGGCCAGCACGTCGTCATACCCGGTATCGGAGGAGGCGTCGCGACGATCGCGCTCCAGATGGCCAAGGCTGCCGGGGCCCGGGTCAGTGTCTCGTCCCGGAGCGAACACAAACTGGAGCTGGCCAGGCGTCTCGGGGCCGATTTCTGCTTTGAAAGCGGCGGAAGCTGGAAAGCCCTCTTCGAGGAAACGAAAGCGGATTTAGTACTGGACAGCATAGGTCCCGCTACCTTCCCCAACTATTTCGATATCCTTAAACCCGACGGGCGTATCGTCAGTTTCGGAGCCAGCTCGGGGGATTCCGTCGAACTGCCGCTGCGCGCCCTCTTTTTTCCCCAGCTCAGTGTGATCGGAACGTCCATGGGCAGCTCGGAAGAATTTCATGCGATGCTCCGATTTGTGGCGGAACACAACCTCAAACCTGTCGTACATAAAGTTTTTCCGATGCGCGACGCGGTAGAGGCATTCGCCTACATGAAGGAGGGCCGGCAGTTCGGCAATCTGGCCCTGATGTCAGGTGATAAAAAAGTCTGGAACTAATTTAGTTGATTTTGCTGAGTTTGCCTTGGCACGTGATAAGCACGAAAAAAAGAATGTAGGGAACCGATTTAGAACCATAGCAACACGGTTCTGCCATTTGTTTCGTCAAATCAGTGATTTTAAATTGACTTTTGAAATGCCATCGACATGCATCATCTCCAATACAATTTTGTGTATCCATAATTTGTGAAATCTAATAATTATAGCTCAATCAAGGAGGATGAAAAAAAGACACGGGATGACCTTCCGTGTCCTGCAATTCTGTTTAGCCCTATAGATTGTACTCTGTTAAAAGTTAAAGCCGCAGCCCTATCTCAGATGAAGTTCAATCACCGTATCGCTCTCATCAGGGAGCCTGGATCCGGCAATATTAATGAAGGCGCCGTTCTCAATGTCGGAGTATTCCAGCGCCATCCACGGAACTTCTACCTTAAGTTCGGTCCCATCCCGCAGCAGTCTGGCTTTCTTAATCTTGCCCTTCAACCCTTCGAAGTAAATTGGGCCTATCCCTCGGTCATATACATGGGCATACAGCCTGTTCCCGTTCTGGGTGTAGCGGCCCCACTCGGGCTTCGGCAAATCAGCCGCCTTACAGCCATAAATGCTGTCACCGTTCAGTCTCAGCCATTCCCCTACTTCGTCCAGCACCTCCAGTGTTTCCCGATTGATCTCGCCCTTCGCATCCGGGGCCACGTTAAGCAGCAAGTTCCCGTTCTTGCTGACGCATTCGACCAGGGTACGAATCACCTGCTTGGCTGACTTGTAGTTCTTGTCCGCAGCATGATAACCCCAGTTATCGTTAAGGGTGATACACGCTTCCCAAGGGACAACTTCCCCCTTCTCATCCACGATGCCACCAGGTGGAATGATCTGCTCCGGGGAGAAGAAATCCCCGGCATATTCCTCGGGTTCTGCCGCCCGGATATTACCGCCCAGGCGGTTATCAATGATGATATCCGGCTGGATGGAACGAATCATCCGAATCAGCTCGGTCGCTCTCCATTTCTCGCCGGTCATATCATCATAGGAGAAATCGAACCACATGATGTCAATCTTGCCGTAGTTTGTGAGCAATTCCTTCACCTGACCATGCATGTAGTCCAGATATCGGTCGAAGTCGATTGGCTTGTTCTTGGCCGCTTCATTGTCCCGATCCGGGTGCGCTTTGTCCCCATATCCCGGATAATCGTCATGATGCCAGTCGATGATCGAATAATACAGTCCGACCCTAATGCCCTCCTCGCGAAAAGCATCCACATACTCACGAACCAGGTCTCGTCCAGCCGGGGTGTTCGTCGCCTTGAAATCCGTCAGCTTGCTGTCGAACAGGCAGAAGCCGTCGTGATGCTTGGTCGTCAGCACCGCATACTTTTGTCCTGCAGCCTTGGCGGCCTTCGCCCATTTCTTCGGTTCATACCGGGATGCGTCGAACTCGTCAAAATACACTTGATACTGCTCATAACTCATCCGCTCGTTGCCTCGAATCCATTCTCCCCTGGCCGGAATGGAATATAATCCCCAGTGAATGAACATGCCGAACCGGTCTTGCAAAAACCACCGGGTCCTTTGCTCTCTTGTGCTCATGCGACAATCCCCCGTCTCCTTTGAAGTGATTCTAAATACACACAACGGCTGAAGAAATTACTCTGGATGCGGAACGTTCTTGCGATCGCTGTTGGCCCCAGATTTCTGGATTATACCGCTTAGCGGATGAAATCCCGGACAAGCTTCGCCTCTTCAGAATCGTTCCGATCTCCTCCGTTACTTAACATAAAGTTCATTAGTTCCCGCTTAAATCAAGTATGAAACAAAGCCGCGGCTCCGATCAGGCCGACGTCGTCCCGCAATCCCGCAGGCACGATCTCATACGTGCCACGGTATGGCTTCATGACCAGCTTCCCGGTCTCCGCCTTAAGCGCCGGGAACAGCAGGTCGCCTGCCTTGCTTACGCCGCCGCCGATTACAATCCGGTCGGGATTAAATGTATGAATCACGTTGGCCAAGCCCAGCGCCATGTAATGAACCGCCCGGTTCACCACTTGGGCGGCGATGGGGTCATCCTGACGATGAGCTTCGAACACATGCTTGGCCGAGACCTCTTCACCGCTTGCAGCAGCCAGTTGTCCAATCACGGACGGGCTGCTCAACATAAGTTGCAGCGCCGAGTCGCGGATGGCGGTTCCTGAAGCGTACATCTCCCAGCAGCCATTGTTCCCGCAGATGCATGCGGGCCCATCCGGCACAACAATGTTATGGCCCAGCTCCCCGGCAAAGGAAGTCGCGCCCATGAACAGCTTCCCGTCGAGGACGATGCCCGCACCGATGCCTGTACTGAACGTGATGTATACCATGTTCCCGGAGCCTTTTCCCGCACCCCGGACATACTCGCCCCATGCCGCTGCGTTCGCGTCATTAACAACCTCCACCTCGACGCCAAGTGCGTCTCCCATCCACTTTTTCAGAGGAATGTTGTTCCATTCCGGCAGGTTCGTGCCCTGAAGCACGATACCGTCCTTACTGTTCACGGTTCCAGGCGAGGCCAGACCTACGCCGCATACCGGGTGTCCCATGGACACGGAATGAATCATCTCCACCATACGCTGCACGACTTCTTCCGCTGTGCGGGCGTTCGCCGTCTCCATGCGTTCACGGTTCAATATCTCACCGTCAGCATTAAAGAGAGCCGCGGCAATCTTTGTTCCACCAAGGTCAATTCCCACTACATATTTGTCTGTGTTCTGCAAATCAATCACCTATTTTCAGATCTGTATGGATGGGACATAAGACAACGTTCGCTCTATATTTCATGCATTTCTTCCCCGCTTTACCCGCTGCCTTGGTTGACTCATGTGCTGTTGAAGCTTTCAGCTTGCTTCATCTGCTTGCCGTTGCTTCATGCAGATTTAGGAATTTCGCACGGACAGTGCTTACAGTTTGCAATACCAAAGCTTGCTGTCCCCCTCCTGGAAATTACGATCTGCTTCATCAGCACTTACAATCATCAACGTAATTACCAGCGCAATCAGCCGGTTCGTCCCATTCTCAGTTGCCTTCCCTGTTCTTGCATGCAGTACCTGCGCAGTTCCAGATCAAGATCAGGCATACTGACCAAGGCTGTCAGCCAATGCCCGCAGCTGTACCGGATCAATCGGTGCAAGACCGGAACGTTCGTAACGGACTGCGGAGCCGAAATGAACTTCTGTAACTCCCGTCTGTTCGATGAAAGACCCGGCCGCTTCCGGAGTCAGGCCGTTCCCGGCAAGAATTCGAAGCGAGCGACCTTCGGTGGCCTCAACAAGTCTGCGAATAGCAGGCATCGCCTCGGTTGCGGGCTTCAGTCCGCCCGAGGTCAGCACCCGGGTAATTTGCGGGTAACGCATTAGCGTCTGCAAGCCTGCAAGCTGGTCCTTCAGTTCATCAAAAGCCCGGTGGAAGGTGATCTGCATCCCGTCCGCCCAGGGAAGCAGATCCCCCAGCGCGTTTTCATCAATCAGCCCTTCCGCCGTGAGTGCACCGATTACAATGCCTGCGGCACCTGCCGTGTTAATGGCCTGGATCTCGGCTATCATCGTCTCCAGATCAAGCTTGCTGTACACAAAGCTGCGACTGTGCGGCCGGACCATCACATGGACCGGAATCCGCACAGCCCTTACAACCTGGCGGATCAATCCGATGCCCGGCGTCAACCCGCCTTCGGTAACGGCCGTAATCAGCTCCAGCCGATTTGCCCCATTTTCTTCAGCCCTTAACGCATCGTCAATACAGGTAGCGATGACTTCCAGAATCATAACGAATCCTCCTGTTTCCGGGATTCATTTACGGATACTTCCCCTGATACCAACCCTGCCGCATTCCTTGCTTCATTCCTTGATGTATTCTCTGACACATCCTCGGATACGTCCTCTGTTGCATTCCTTGCTCCATTCCCTGGTGCCTTTCCCGCGTCACACTTCCGGGCATAATTCACCGCATAATCAGCCAGCAGTCTCGCGCCATACCCTGTCGCTCCCGCCTCTGCGTAACCGACATCCTGCTTGTGCTGTACCGTGCCGGCCATATCAATATGGACCCAGTTCATGGATTTGTCGACGAACCGCCGAATAAATAACGCTGCTGTGATGGCGCCAGCCAGCGTAGAGGTACCCACGTTACGCAGGTCGGCATAATTACTTCTCAGCTCGGATTCATAATCATCCATAAGCGGCATCGGCCACAGCCGCTCGCCATTATGCTCGCCAATCCGGGCCAGCTCGCGCGTCATATCGGCATCGCCCCATATGCCGGCGATCCCGAGTCCCAGCGCATCTCCGACATTGCCCGTTAGCGTGGCAATGTCGATCACCTGCGCTGCGCCAAGCCCGGCCGCATGGATCAGCGCGTCTGCCAGCACGAGCCGGCCTTCTCCATCCGTATTTGCAATTTGAACGGTCAAGCCGTTCGGATAAGCAATCACGGATGAAGGCAGCGTGGCGCGGGCATCCGGCAGGTTATCGGCCACGGCGATCAGGGCCGTGACCCGGACCTTGGCCTGCTGCCGGACCAGAATGTCCAGCGCGCCGATAACTGCGGCCGCTCCGCCCATATCCATCCGGGCATCGCTGATGTCCCGGCCCGTTTTCGCGTTCATGCCGCCCATATCGAAGGTGATGGCTTTGCCGACCAAGGCCAGCATCGGGGCATCCGGGCAGGCTTCGTACCTCAGCTCGATTAGCGCCGGAGCATGCTTGCTCCCGGCACCCACTGCCAGCAGGCCGTTCATGCCGCGCTCAGTTAGCTCCTGCCCCCGGTAGACATAAATATTTACCGGCCTGTCTTTGAAGAGATCCCGCGTCCATTCCACAAAAGCATCCGGGTTCAACGTACCCGGCGTCTCATTCACCCAGTCCCGGGTCAGATTTGTCGCCTCCGCCCGGTGCATGGCCGTCTGAATGACCGAATTCAGCCCGGCCGCGGACAGTTCAGGCCAATCTGCAGACCGCAGATTCAACTTCACACTGCCGCTTATTTTCGTGACATTTCTATATTTATCGAACCGGTATAATCCAAGCAGCCAGCCCTCCATCCAGGCCTGCAGCCACGCGGCCGCGGACTCTATGCTCTCACGGCCTCCAACTCCAACTCCAACTCCAATTGCTGTGCCCGGATGTCTGAGCAGCGTTGCGCTGCCCCGCCCTTCCTGCAGCAGAGTCCGTGCCGCGGCGCCCCCGGCGCGGCGTACCCGTTCCAGCGTCACGGCACAACGCTCCCCCATTCCGGCGGCGAGCACATCCGCTTCACCTGCAGAACGGGCGTACAGCCAGGTCATGGTGCCCTGCCGCTTGCGCGCTTCATTCAGCGCATAGGGAAACGATTCCCCCGCATATACCGGATGAATGAGAACATCCGCCAGTTCAGTCATATCTAGTGTAATGTGCATGGCGATCCTTTCCTTAGGCATTGTAATAAGCCGCCTAATCAGGCTTCATTATAGAGATGGCAGGCGACCTGATGTCCGGGTTCCACTTCCCGGAATACCGGCTCCTGCTGCCTGCAAATATCCATGCAGGCCGGGCAGCGGTTATGGAACCGGCAGCCGGAAGGCGGATCAACCGGACTCGGCAAGTCCCCTTTTAGAATAATGCGCTCCCGCTTCTGATTCGGATCTGGAACCGGCACGGATGACAGCAGCGCCTGCGTATAAGGATGAAGCGGCCGGTCATAGAGCGTGTCTTTGTCCGCCGTCTCCACCAGCGTACCCAGATACATCACACCGATACGGTCGCTAATATGCTCAACCACACTAAGATCGTGGGAAATGAACAGATAAGTCAGGCCGTACTCCTCTTGAAGATCCTGCATCAGATTCAGCACCTGGGACTGGATAGATACATCCAGCGCCGAGACCGGTTCATCCGCCACAATCAGGCTCGGACGTACGGACAGCGCCCGGGCAATCCCGATCCGCTGCCGCTGGCCACCGCTGAACTCATGTGCATAGCGCTCGGCATGAATGCTGCTGAGGCCTACTGTCTCCAGCAGTTCCCGGGCCAGCTTATCCCGTTCCTTCACGCTGAGCTTCGTATGGATCAGCAGCGGTTCAGCCACAAGTTCCTTCACTTTCATCCGCGGATTGAGCGATGCGTATGGATCTTGAAAGACCATCTGCATATCTTTGCGCATTGGACGCATCTGGTTGTCGGAGAGGTTGCTGATATTCTGTCCGTTGAACCATACTTCACCGCTTGTTGGCTTCAGCAGCCGATTCACAAGCCGCCCGGTCGTAGACTTCCCGCAGCCGCTCTCCCCGACCAGACTGAACGTCTCCCCTTTGCGTATAGCAAAGGACAGACCATCCACTGCGCGCAAGTATTTAGCCGCGCCGAACCAGCCCTTTTTCACGGCAAAAGATTTGCGTAACCCCTTTACCTCAACCAGCGGAGTCTCTGTATGTGACTGTATCATTGGTTGTCTCCCCCTTCCGGTGTATCCATCTGCGTCAACCAGCAGCGGCTTTTGCGCTGCTCCTGTCCTTCCACAAGCAGAAGCTCCGGTTCCTGAAGGCACCGCTCCATCGCATACGCACATCGCGGCATGAATTTGCAGCCTGGAGGCATCGCACTTAAGTCAGGCACATTGCCCTGAATGGATTCCAGACGGCGAACCTTCTGGCGCAGCTTGGGAACGGATTGGATCAAGCCTTTGGTGTACGGATGCTGGGGATTTGCGAATAACTCCTGAACCGGTGCCTCTTCCACAACCCGTCCCGCATACATAACAACCACCCGGTCACACATTTCCGCCACAACACCGAGATCGTGTGTAATCAAAAGCATGCCCATCTCCTGTTCTTCCTTCAATCGCTTCATCAGGTCAAGAATCTGCGCCTGGATGGTCACATCAAGTGCCGTTGTCGGCTCATCGGCAATAAGCAGCTTCGGGCCGCACGACATGGCCATCGCAATCATCACGCGCTGCCTCATTCCGCCGGACAGCTGATGCGGATACTCATCGGCCACGTCTTCCGCCCGGGGAATCCCGACCAGCTTCAGCGTATGAACGGCATGCTCCCTCGCACGCTTCCGGTTGTAGCCAAGATGCAGCATGATCGGCTCTTCCAACTGCCGTCCGATTCGCAGCACCGGGTTCAGGGAGGTCATCGGCTCCTGGAAGATCATCGCCAGTTCATTGCCACGGAACTTCCGCATCTCCTTCTCTTGAATCTGAGTCAGGTCGGTGCCTTCGAACCGGACTGCCCCGCCAGCGATCCTTCCCGGTGTATCTTTGAGCAGGCGCATAATCGACAGGGAAGTCACACTTTTGCCGCAGCCGCTCTCACCGACCAGCCCCAGCACTTCACCTCTATTGATGTGAAAATCAATGCCGGACACAGCCATTACGCTTCCGCCATCCCGTCTGAACTCCGTCTTCAATCCTTCCACTTCAAGCAATCGAGTCGTCACGGCCCTGTCCCCCTTTAATTTTTCGTCTTGGGATCGAGCGCATCACGCAGGCCGTCCCCAACCAGGTTGAATGCAAGCACAGCCAGGAAGATCGCTATCCCGGGAAAATACACGATGTGCGGAGCGATGCTCAAATAGTCGCGTCCCATGCTCAGCATCGCGCCCCAGTCCGGTTCGGTCGGCTTCGCCCCCATACCCAGGAAGCTCAAGGAGGATGCCGCCAGAATCGCACCGCCGATCTTCATCGTTACGTTCACGATCACACTCGGCACGGTCTGCGGAAAAATATGCTTCCAAACAATGCGCACGTTCTTCGCGCCCATCGAGCGGGCTGCTTCCACAAATAAAGTTTCTTTGGCGCTTAAGGTGACACTACGGATAATCCGCGCAAATGACGGCGTGCCGAACACGGCAACGGCAATGACCACATTGGACAGTCCCGGGCCCAGAATCGCCACAATCCCGATAGCCAGCAGCAGATCGGGAAAGGAGAACAGCACATCGCTGCCCCGCATGATGAGCCGGTCGAGCCAGCCTCCGTAATATCCGCTGAGCAATCCAAGCACGGTACCCAGCACAGCCGCAATCAGCACGGAACTCAAGCTGACCGCCAAGGTCAACCTTGTTCCGTCAAGCAGACGGCTTAAGATATCCCTGCCGTATTCATCGGTTCCGGCCCAGTGCGCGGCCGATGGACCTGTCATGAGCGCATCATAATCCGGCGCGTTCGGATCATAAGGTGTAAGATGCGGACCGAAGATCGCTATAATTGCCAGAAAAATAATAAAAATGCCTGCTGCAAGCGACGCTCTCTGCTTGCAGAACTTGCTGAAGAACTCCGCTGCACGGCCTTTGGTCGGCTTCGTCACCAGGGTCACAGCCGCTCCTGAGGAGTCGGCTCCCATCACCGTTGTATTGTTGTCCATCCTGTTCCCCTCCTAGCTAGACGCATACCTGATTTTCGGGTTCAGCACACCGTACAGCATATCAACGATAAGATTAATAAGTATGAATTGGGTCGCAAACAGCAGTAGCAGCGCTTGAATCACGGTATAATCCCGAAAAGAAATCGAATCCACAAGCAGCCTTCCAAGACCCGGAATACTGAATACCGTCTCCACCATCACGGAGCCGCCCAACAGGAACCCGAATTGCAGACCCGCCACAGTGACAACCTGAATCAGCGAGTTGCGCAGCGCATGCCGTCCAACCACGGTGAACTCTCTAAGCCCTTTCGAACGTCCCGTCCGGATATAATCTTCCCGCATCGTCTCCAGCATGGATGAGCGGGAGAACCGGGCAAGCATGGACATAATTCCCGCTCCAAGTGTGAGGGAAGGCAGGATATAGGACTTCCAGGAATCCACTCCGCCGGTAGGGAACCAGCCGAGCTGTACCGAGAAGATCTGAATCAGCACTAGCCCCAGCCAAAAGCCCGGGATCGAGATGCCTGAAATTGCGGTCAGCATGCCCACGTAATCCGGCCACCGGTTGCGGTTAACCGCAGAGATCGTACCGATCAGCAGACCGATGATTAATGCCCAACCCAAGCTCAAAAACGTTAAAATAAGGGTTGGCGTCAATCTGCTCATCAGCATGTCGGATACCGGCAGGCCGGACCGTAGAGAACTGCCCAGATCGCCATGCAGCAGCCTGCCCATATAATTGAAATATTGCTGCCATAGCGGCAGATCCAGCCCGAGTTGTGCCCGTATGCCGTTAATCTCCTCCAGCGTGGCTTCCTTGCCCGCGACAAGCCGGGCCGGATCGCCGGGAATTAAGTGTATGAACATGAAAACCAGCACCGATACGACAAACAGCAGCGGAATGACTCCAAGTAGTCTTTGTAGCGCGTATCTTCCCATCATGTGAGCCCCCTTCATCGAACAAGTACATAAGAGGGGCCGCTCCTCAGCTACAGACAGAAACGGCCCCTTGTTTTGCATCAACAACCCCAAGCTATTGCTTGCTTAGTGCTTCTAGCTTCTTACTTTCTGCTTCTTGCTCCCTGCTCGTATCCCCTGACTTGTTCGTCCTTAAGTAACGATTACTTCACTTCCGCATCACGAACGGTGATGGATCCGTCCGGTAATACTTTTACGCCGCTCAGGCTGGCTCTCTTGCCTGAAATCACCTGATCCACACCCATGAAGGCCCATGGGGCATCAGCCCAGATTGTTTTTTGAATATCGGCATAAATGGATTTCGCTTTCTCTGGATCGGTCGCCTTGTTGGCATCGGCAATCCATTGATCCACGTTCGGATTCTTATAGTACGCCGTATTGGCTCCTGCCGGAGGGAACATTTCGCTGCTGAACAGACCTCTTGTAGCGCCGTCTGCGTCACCGGAAGACGGGGACCAGCTTACATACCACATTTGGATCTTGGCCTGCTCTGGTGTAGCAGCGGAGTTAATCTGCTGAGACAAGGTACCGCCTTCCATCGACTTCACATCCAGCTTGATGCCAACAAGAGCCAGTTGCTGCTGAATGAACTGCATGCCTTTCATTGTCTCGGAATCATTCTCGCCCCAAATCTCGGCCGTGAAACCATCAGGATAACCGGCTTCTGCAAGCAGGCTCTTTGCTTTCTCCACATTGTAGTCGTAACCGCTCTGTTTGGAGTAGTATTGCGTCTTGGATGACATGGTAGAATCCAGCTTCACACCCAGACCGGATTTGACGACTTTAATGTAAGCTTCTTTGTTAATCGCATAGTTAATCGCTTGACGAACCTTCACATCATCAAACGGCTTCTTCATCGTGTTGAGTGTGACGTAACGGACAATTGTGGAATCCGTTTTATCTACCACAATATTGCTGTCCCCCTCTACTTGGGAGACTTGTTCAGTTGGCATCGGATAGATGAAATCCGCTTCCCCTGTCTTCAGCATCGCAATCCGGGAACCGTTCTCCGGTACCGGCTTGAAGGTGATGCTCTCCACCTTCGGCAGATCCTTTTGCCAGTAATCCGGGTTCTTCACCACCACAAGGCGGTCACCCTGCACCCATTCCTTAAATTTGAAAGGACCTGTACCTACCGGATTTTTACCGATATTCTCGCCATGCTCCTTCAGTGCTTTAGGGCTTACGATCAGGGCCATCGCCACTTTGTTCAGGAAGGCGTTATACGGTTCGCTTAAGGTGATGACTACGGTTTTGGCATCCGGTGCCTCAACTTTGCTGACTTTGGCGAAGCTCTTGCGCATCTTCAGATTGTTCTTCTCATCACGGATGCGGTCCAGATTCACCTTAACTGCTTCGGCGTTGAAGTCCGTACCGTCGTGGAATTTGATGTTCTGCTTCAATGTAAACGTGTATACCAGACCGTCATCACTAATTTTGTAGGAGTCGGCCAGCACTGGAACGACTTTCATGTTCTCGTCGAAGCCCATCAGGCCTTCAACCATGGTTCTTGCTCCGGTAATCGAATGAGTATCGCTCGTGTTGTGAGGGTCCAGTGTAATAAAGTTGGCATTAATGGCAATAACAACATCTTTTTTGTTTTTGGATACGGTCTTAGTACCTTCACTCTTGCCCGTATTCGCACTTTCCTTGCCAGTCTCCGTATTGCCTCCGCAGCCTGCGGCAACTACCGCGAAGATCAGAAGCAGCATTAGTGTGGACCACATTTTTCCTTGAACCTTCATTCGTCTCACTCCTCAAAAGTAGTTAATATAGAATCGCTCCATGTCCGGTATGCTTACTTGCAGGATTGGAGGTTATTCCCTGGATGAAGGCTTCAGTTCAAACACCGCCCGGCGCTCTCCCACTTCCGTTCCCCCATCATTGACGATGGAATTCGGTACAAGCTTGTATAAGCGGTTAATTGTCTCTTGATTGCTGTATCCGAGGCGCTCGAGGATCGAAGCGATAATGCATGGCCACACCTGTTCGGAACCGTCGGACACCTTAAGGGAGATTCCGAGTCTTTCGTTTCTCAGCCCGATGCCGTACACACCCTTTGCGCCGCCTTTGGCCGACAGGTTCGAGTCCTTGAGCAACTCCGAGCAGACGAACCGGGTATCCGCGATCATATCGGGGTACTCATTCATCAGCCGGGCGATCCGGGCCGCCGCCTCCCGTGTCTCCTTATCTTCAATGAGGTCCGGACAGGCCAGCTTCAGGAAGGAATAGGCGATCTTGTGCAGCGGTAGTGCAAAGATCGGCAGTCCGCAGCCGTCAATCCCTTGCGGGATCGAAGCTTCGGGAACCTCTGCAATATAAGCAAGGGTCTCCACAATCTCCTTCTGAACAGGATGCTCAGGTTCGTAATACGTCCGCTCATCCCAGCCCATATGCTTGCTCAGCGCAATAAGTCCAATATGCTTGCCCGAGCAGTTATGGAAGATTCTCCGCTTAGGTTCGCGGTCCCGGTGGCGCTCGGCCTTCGCATCTTCATTGAGCGGATACGACTCACAGCAGTGCAGCCCTTCCTCCTTGATGCCTGTCTTCAGAAGCATGGATTCCAGCGCATCAATATGAAAGCGCTCTCCACGATGAGATGCAGAAAACAGAGCCGCCTCCTGTCCGGTGAGTCCGTACACCTCGTCAACTTTTCTTTTCATAACCGGAAGCGCCTGGAACGGCTTGGCAGCCGACCTTAGAAACGTGAGATGTTCAGGGTCACCTGCCGAATAGAGGATTCGGCTCTTCTCATCCACGATGCTGACCGCTCCGTAATGCACGTTCTCCAGCACACCGCCGCGGTACTCCTCAACTAATGGTGTAAATCTCATCGTTGTCCCCTCCTTAATGTCCAATCCTGCACTCCCCTGCTTAACTCTTCTGACTTATTCCAATGCAAAAAAACAGTTTTGCGAAATCAATCCCGAGCCGATGACCACGCCCTGCTCATGCAGTTCAGACTTCAGAATCCGGAAGGCACCCCTGAGGGGCTCCCACACATATTTCGAATAACACAGGTCGACCACCTCATCGAAGATCTCCGGGAATTTGTCGGTTAGTTCCCCGCTAAGGATGACACTGTCCGGGTTGTACATGCAGACCACATTGTTAATGGTGATCGCCATGTACATCAACGCGCGTTCGATCAGATGCAATGCCCAGCGTTCCCCTGCCTTCTTGGCTTCAAAAAGGTCCTCGATCGAGCGGACCGGCCGGATCTTGTTTGCTTCCGACAGCAATGATTTGATATTGATGTAAGTCTGAAGGCAGCCCGCCTTCCCGCAGTCGCACAGCATGCCGTTCGGATCAATCGTCGTATGGCCGATTTCACCGGCGCTGTTCGTCCTGCCCCGGTAGATCTCCCCATCCATGATGAACGCCGAACCTACTCCATTCCCGAAACCAAGCAGGACAGTCCGCTGTGAGCCGATCGCCGCGCCCTTCATATGCTCGGCCAGGGCCTTGGCCTTGAGCTCGTTGTCCACCGCCACATCATAACCCGTGATTTCTTTAAGCCGTTCAGCAAGCCGGACATTTCTCCAACCGAGCTGTACGGAGAACATAACTTCTCCCGTGTCATTATCTATAATCCCGGGAAGGCCTACACCAACTCCGATGATCCGCTCACAGTCGATCTCATTGGATTTCGTAAGCTGGTCAATCTCTGTTCCAACGCGTTCCAGCGTAACTTCGGGACTCTCTTCCACTGACCGCGGATATTGGCTCATGGCTACAGCATTTCCCTGCAAATCCACAATGCCGATATTCACTTGATGGCGGTCCAGCTCAACGCCTACCGAAAGCACGGCGGCATCTACCATTTCAAGCAGCGTGGACTTCCTGCCGAGCCCGGCAGAGACCTGTTCGGACTCCAGCAGATACCCTTCCTCTGCAAGCTCCGCCACAATGCGGCTTACCGTAGTTGGGCTCATACCGGTCTGCTTGGCAATGGAAGCCCGGGAGATGGGCTGCTGGTGCTTAATGATCTCAAACACCGTCAGCCGATTCTGGCGTTTCATAAAATCCTGGTCATGTTTTTTCACTATTCATTCTCCATTATTTTTACCAATGAATTAATTAATGAGGGTTTTTACTGTAAAATGATGTTTTTGACGAATATTTAACGAAAATTCCATCTTTTTTTCTTTATATTCTCCAGTGATATTTATAATAATAGTCATAGCCTTATACTGTGTCAATATAAATAACATGATTTATAAATAAAATTTTTAAAGGAAAATGTAAGCGATTAAATTTAACTGGAATTTTATTTTCATAACCAGAATGATTGCTAATCCGCATATACATGACATAAATCTGACATAGATAACTTTTTTTAGGCTTAATAAACGCAAGTGACTAGAATACACACGGTCAATTGAACCTTGAATTTCAATAGATTTTAGCTGGATGTGTAAGGAGATATGGCTAGCAGATTAGATTTTTACCGTGGAGAAATTAATTGTGAGGTAATGGCATCATCTTAAATGTTGTGCTTTAGCTTTGAGAGGTAGGACAAAGACCAGCACGAAACGGGGAATTGCAATGCATAATGCTAGAAGAATGAACACCAGCACGGTGATCGCGTCGATATTTGCCGCATATATGTACGTCGTAGTTAAAGTGATTTTGTTTAAGTTTCGCAGTCCTGAGATTATTATGGACCAACTGCCGGTCAGAGCGAATCTTATTCCTTTCCATGAGATTGTCACTTATTGTGCGAACTTGATATTTTCGAATGAACGTTATATTGTTAACCTGTATTTATAGAATAAGGTTGACAATTAAAACGGAAGGATGCGGTTCGTTTGCTTACAACCTACAATCAATTGGCCGAACTGAACAAAGCCCATCTTTGGCACCCTTTTACTCAGATGAAAGATTACTGTGCCGCCGATCCCGTCATTATCGAACGCGGAGACGGCGTCCGGCTTTTTGACACGGAGGGAAAAGCTTATTATGACGGCTTCTCCTCCGTCTGGCTCAATGTTCACGGCCACTGTGTTCCGGAACTGAACCAGGCGATTATCCGGCAGCTTGAACTCGTCGCACACTCCACCCTGCTCGGACTAAGCAATATTCCGGCCATCGAGCTGGCCGCGAAACTGTCGGAAATCGCGCCTGACGGGCTCCGGAAAGTATTTTTCTCGGATTCGGGCGCAACCGGCGTGGAAATTGCCCTTAAAATGGCGTATCAATACGCCCGAAACAAAGGCATGGAGGGTAAACGAACGTTTATCACGATGAAAGAAGCTTATCACGGGGATACGATCGGTGCGGTTAGTGTAGGAGCGATTCCGCTGTATCATGAAGTTTTCCGTCCGCTGCTTTTTGAGGCGCATACGGTCCCTTACCCGGATTCTTACCGGCACCCGGGCGGCGCATCCGGCGCGATGTCCGAAACGCTGGAAACGCTGCGGCTTCTGCTCGAAGCACGCGCGGATGAAATTGCCGGTCTCATCGTCGAGCCGATTGTGCAAGGCGCCAGCGGAATCATCGTCATGCCTGAGGGCTGCCTTCGCGAAATCGCCCGGCTGTGCCGCAAGCACGGCGTACTGCTGATCGCCGACGAAGTGGCGACCGGATTCGGACGCACGGGCGCTATGTTTGCCTGCGATCTCGAAGACGTGGCACCGGATCTCATGGTGGTGGGCAAAGGCTTGACGGGAGGCTATCTTCCGGTGGCGGCTACTCTTGCGACCGACGAAGTGTACGAAGCCTTTTATGCGGACTACGAGGAGCAGAAAACGTTTTTCCACGGTCATTCCTATACGGGAAATCCGCTGGGCTGTGCGGTCGCCTTGGAAAATCTCCGGTTGATGGAAGAACGCCGTGTGGTGGAAAGCGTTGCCGCCAAAGCCGAATTTGTAGCCGGCAAGCTCTCTCCCCTGAAAGCATGCCCCCACGTGGGTGATATCCGGCAGCAAGGTCTTCTCATTGGAATTGAACTGGTCCGCGACAGGAATACCAAGGAGCCCTACGCCTGGGAGGAACGGGTTGGCGTTCACGTATGTACGAGAGCCCGGGAGCTGGGGCTGCTGACACGGCCGCTCGGCAATGTGATCGTCTTCATCCCCCCGCTGGCAAGCACAAACGAAGAGCTGGGGGCCATGACGGACATTATCGCCGCTTCTATTCGTGACGTTACAGAACAGGGGTGGCGGCCTTGAGTGGAATCCGGGGAATTTTCGTAACCGGGACGGATACCGGGATCGGCAAGACGGTCGTCATGGCCGCCCTGGCCGCCGCGCTGCGCTCGGAAGGCTGGAACGTGGGCGTCTGGAAGCCGGTTCAGTCCGGCGAACCTATCGGCAGCGGACTAAGCGACGCCGAAAAACTTGCGGCGGGAAGCGGCATTTCCGATCCGCCGGAAGAAGTGGCGTCCTTCACGTTTCGCGCACCGCTTGCGCCTTCTCTCGCCGCAAAGGCAGAAGGCGTTCATTTGACGATGGACATGCTTTATGAAGCCGGGCAGCCGTTATGTTCACGCTACGACGCGATGCTCGTCGAAGGAGCGGGCGGAGCGGCGGTGCCCTTGACGGAAGACGCCCTGCTCGCGGATTGGATCGCCTTTCTCCGCATGCCGGTGCTGATCGTGGCCCGCGCGGGACTCGGCACAGTCAACCACACCCTCCTGACGGTCTCGTTCCTAAGCCAGCTCGGGATTGACATTCTGGGTGTCGTGCTTAACGAGGGCATCTGCGCTCCGGGGGTTCAGGAAGCATCGGACGTACAAAACACGCCGGACGTGCCGGACCCGAGCATCGCCGGAAATGCCGCCTTAATCGAAACATTCGGCGGCGTCAAGGTTTTGGGCCGTTTTCCTCCTATAGGGGACGGGCCGGGGCCGCAACTGCTCGCGGATACCATACATTCGACACTGGATCTGGCTCCGGTCCGTTCCTTTTTGTCTAAGTGCCTGGAGCCGTCGCCGGAACTATCCGGAAAAGCTCCCGAGGTGCGGATATGAACACAATGAGCTGGATCGATAACGAACTGCGGGCGTTGGAGGACGAATCTCTGGAACGCACGCTGACGGATACGGGAGTATCCCGCGCGCTTCCCGGCTATTTGGTGCGCGGAGGACAGACTCTTCTTGATCTGACTTCCAATGATTATCTGGGCCTGAGCCGTCACCCGGACATCGCGGAAGCGATGCGCGGTGCGCTGCAGGAAAAATGCGGCTCGGGAGCGGCGGCTTCCCGGCTTCTTACGGGCAACCGGCCGCCTTACAGCGAGCTGGAAGCCGAGCTGGCCGTCTGGCAGAAGAAGGAAGCCTCGCTCGTCTTCGCCAACGGTTATATGGCCAACCTCGGTACGATACAGGCGTTGGTCGGCCGGGGGGACACCGTTTTTTCCGACCGGCTCAATCACGCCAGCATAACGGACGGCATCATCCTGAGCCGAGCCGGGCATGTCCGCTACCGGCACAACGATGTGGAGCATTTGGAACATCTGCTCAAAAAATCCGATAAAGCAGGGCGCAGGCTGATCGTAACGGATTCCATTTTCTCAATGGATGGAGATTCGGCCCCCCTTCACAAACTGGTGGAGCTGAAACATAATTACGGCGCGATGCTCATGGTCGACGAGGCTCACGCCGAAGGGGTGTATGGACCCAGCGGCGAAGGGCTCTGCCACGCCCTGGATGTGCACCGGGAAGCCGACGTCATCATGGGAACGTTCAGCAAAGCTTTCGGCGTGTACGGAGCGCATATTACCGGCAGCCGGACCCTGATCCGCTTGCTGGTCAACAAAGCTCGCCCACTCGTTTATTCGACCGCTCTGCCGCCG
Source organism: Paenibacillus sp. GbtcB18 (assembly GCF_019091125.1). Classification (NCBI taxonomy): domain Bacteria; kingdom Bacillati; phylum Bacillota; class Bacilli; order Caryophanales; family Paenibacillaceae; genus Paenibacillus; species Paenibacillus sp. GbtcB18. The sequence continues at coordinate 853,989 of NZ_JAGXJX010000001.1, read as the reverse complement.
TCCGTTGCTGCCGGGATATTCCGAGCACTTGGGATTGTGCAGACCGCCCATGACCGGCGGAATCATCTCCGGGAAGTTTCCCGCAGATTCCGCCAAAAGCTTGCGCAAACCGGTTTGAGCGTGATGCCGGGAGACTCGCCTATCGTTCCCGTGATTGCCGGAAGCAGCCGCGATTCGCTTCGTTTGTGCGAGGCGCTTGAACGGCACGGTATCGCCGCCCCCGCAATACGCCCTCCGACTGTTCCGGCCGGCAGCGCCCGGGTCCGCTTCTCTCTTTCGGCGGCGCATAGCGATGCCGTCTTGGACAAGGCTGCCGAAAGTATCGTGTGCGCGGCAGAGGAAGCGGGGATTCACGCATGAAGCGTGCCCCTTATCAAACCTCCGGCGAAGGCATTCACCCGGTAATGGAACGAGGCGCAGAGCACGGCGAAAACCTTAGCGAGGAGTGCAGCACAAATAGCGCAGCTCGCAATTTAGGACATGGCACAGCGCACGGAGATAGACGTGTTGCCGAGCATAACGCAGAACAGCGTGCAAAGCAGCGCGCAAAGCACTCCACACCAATCGACACGGCGTTTGTCCTCCAACCGGGTAAATATAATGAACGTCCCCGGGCTTACTCGAAAAAAAGCGGCTCGATCCTGTGGCTCAGCGGCTGGAGTATGCCGCCTGCCGTCTTCGATGATATCCGGCAGGAGCTGCCGGAATTCCGCCATTTCTATGCGGATTACGGCTCGGCGGAATCCCCCGGGGCTATCACGGAGTCGGTCCGGCGCCTCGCTCTGTCCCTCCGGACCGGCGCACCGCATGGCGAACCGAGCAGCGAGCCGCATGAGAGCTCGGCTCCCGCTCCCCTGCTGATCGCGGGCTGGTCACTCGGCGGGCTGCTCGCCCTGCGGCTCGCTTCGGAAGGATTAGCGGCAGGACTAGTGCTGTTCGGGGCTACCGCGCGTTTTGTGCGCCAGCCCGCCGAGCAGCAGTCCGGCTGGGCTCCCGCTTCCGTGCAGGCCATGATTCCCGCGCTCCGCCAAGATGCGGACCGGGTGCTGCATCAGTTCCGCAGGCAGATGTTCACGAAAGAGGAGCGGCGGGACGGACTTGGCGCCGGCCTTCCCGAAGCGAGCGGCTGGAGCGTGCCGGGGCTTATCGCCGGCCTTGAGCTTCTTGTCTCCGAGGATGTGCGGGACGAGCTGCCGGACATTCACTGTCCGGCCCTGTTGATTCACGGTACGCACGATAAGATATGCCCTTACGGCGCGGCACTGGAAATACAAGCGGGCGTTCCGCAGGCCGTGCTCGTGGAAGCCGCCGGATGCGGACATGGTCCCTTTCTGCAAAAAGAACGGCAAACCGCCGAAACGATAAGGAGCTGGTGGAATGACTCATCTGAGCGGCAGAATCCGGCGCCAGTTTGACCGGAGCGCAGCCGGGCTTTACGACCAGAATGCCGCGGTTCAGCGGTATATGACCGCGCAGCTTGCCCGGTTGATCCGGGACGAGCTGCAGTCCCCGCCGCACAGCCGGTTTGCCCGTATTCCGGCAGACCATCTGCCGGTGCTGGAAATCGGCTGCGGCACGGGCCTGCTCACGGAGCGGCTGGCGGCTTTGCTGCCGCCCGGCGGCGAAATGACCGCGGCCGATCTCTCGCCCGCCATGCTGGAAGCGGCGAAAAACCGGCTGGGGGCACGCAGCGGGCAAAGCGATCGCGGATCCGGCGCTCCCCGGAAATCTTCGGCGCCGGCGCCTGCATCGCCCGAATCCCCGGACAACTGGCCCGACTCAGTCCGCTTCCTCCAGACGGATATCGAGAAATGGGCCGCCGATGCCTCCGCTTCTTCTTACGGGCTGATCGCTTCCAGCGCCTGCTTCCAGTGGTTCACCCGCCCTGCGCAGACGCTGTTTCACCTGCACAGGCTCCTAAAGCCCTGCGGCAAGTTGATGTTCGCCACCTTCGGCCCCGCTACGTTTACCGAGCTGCACCGGTCTTTCGACAAAGCTTACCGGTCTATGGAAGTCCCGCCGCAGCGGCACGGTTTGTCTTTTCATAGCGGGGACGAGTGGACGGATATGTTGCGTCAAGCAGGCTTTGGCGAGATTCGGACGACGCGCCTCGTGCGGACCGAGTATTTTCCCAACGTCGCCCTCTTCTTAAAAAGCGTGAAAGCTCTCGGCGCAAGCACGACTAACGCCTTACAGGTGCCCGGACTAAGCCCCAGGCGGCTTTTCGGCAGCATGTTTGAACACTACGAAAAAGATTTCGGCACACAGGGACGTATCCCGGTTACTTACGAGCTGCTGTTGATCCGGGCGACTTGAAACGATTCATGCCTTCGTTCGACTCTTTTCTTTTTCCCTCGATAGTTTAGAAATAAATGATTGAGACCACATGGTAAATGATGTATATTTTAGTTATAAAAGGCTTGTTCGTTTCCTTGGAGCTTACTTCGTAAGTCTCCTCCCTGTTTTATGTAAGCGTTTTAAAACCCTGCATTCGAACCTGGTATAAGCTCTCACGAGAGTTTATATAACTCCCCTACCGAAAGGAGGCAGACCGGCAACCTTGTGAACGCAATCGTCCGAAAACACCGGTTTTACCGAAAGGAGGTTATGACGAATTTAGTAGCGTTTGTGCGCAGCGTCCCTTCGTTCCGATTCGAACCCCAACCCATTCAAGGAGGCTCTATTATGACCCCAATCTCGCTCCGCAATCCCGTCCTGGCCAAGTGTCTGATCGCAAGCGGACTGGCACTTGCTTTGATGTTCTGCCTGCTACTTTTTACCGAAAAAGCGTTGGCGCACGGATATATCGAATCACCGGGAAGCCGCGGTTACCTGTGCGCTGCCGGCAAAAATAAAAACTGCGGCGCTATTATTTACGAGCCGCAAAGTCTCGAAGCCTACAAGGGATTCCCGGCAGCCGGACCGGCGGACGGCAAAATTGCCAGCGCAAGCGGCCTCTTTCCGGAACTCGATCAGCAATCGGCCACACGCTGGACCAAAGTGAACATGTCTTCGGGAACGAATACGTTCAAGTGGACCATTGAAGCCAATCATGCGACTACAAGCTGGAAGTACTATATCACCAAGCAGAACTGGGATCCGAACGCGCCTTTAAGCCGCGCTTCCTTCGATCTGCAGCCTTTCTGCTCCGTCAACTTCAAAGGAAAACAACCGGGATTCACGTACACGGACACCTGTAATGTGCCGAGCAGAACGGGTTACCAGGTCATTCTGGCCGTTTGGGAAATCGCGGATACGGAGAATGCTTTCTACAACGTAATCGATGCCAATTTCGGCGGCGGAGGCCCGGTGGATACAACGGCGCCGACAGCCCCGTCAAACGCGGCAGCTTCCAACATTACGGCGACCGGCGCGACGATTAGCTGGAGCGCGTCGACGGATAACGTCGGAGTGACGGCCTACAAGATTTATAACGGCTCCACTCTCGTGGGCACGACTGCGAACGGAACGACGCTGAGCTACAACGCGACCGGATTGACGGCGAACACGTCCTATACGTTCACGGTCCGCGCCACGGACGCGGCCGGCAATGATTCGGCTGCCAGCAACGCCGTGACGTTCAAAACAACGGCTGCCGCATCCGATACGACAGCGCCTACCGCTCCGTCCGGGCTGCAGGTCGTCGGTTCGCCGACTTCTTCGTCCGTTTCGCTTAAATGGGGCGCTTCCACCGACAATGTCGGTGTAACCGGCTACCGTGTCTATCAAGGCGCCGCGCTCGTAAAATCCGTCTCCGGCACAACGCTGGATACCGTGATTAGCGGATTGAGCGCCAGTACCGCTTACACGTACACGGTGCGCGCATTCGATGCGGCCGGCAACGAATCGGCTGACAGCAATGCCGTCAGCGCTACGACCTCCGCTCCTCCGGCAACCGCTCCGTGGGCTCCGAACACCGCATATACGGCGGGCACGCTCGTAACGTATAACGGCAGCACATACGAGTGCAGGCAGTCGCATACTTCCCTGGTCGGCTGGGAGCCTGCCAATGTTCCGACCCTGTGGCTGAAAAAATAAACTTCAGTGCGTGCGCTTCCGTTCGCTCCTCCTTTTAAACGAACAAGAGCGGCCCTCCCGTTATCCGACGGAAGGCGCCGCTCTTATTTTGTGACGCTAAACCGGTTCAGGTGTACGCACCCGTCGTACCGTATGCGGAGCTGTACGGCTGCATGTAATCGCACGCGGAATATCGGGCAGGAAGTCCCGTCATTCTTACCGTTCGGCCCGTATATCCCGTACACGCCGTACTTCCCGTATGTCCCATACATCATGTATATCCCGTCGATCCCGTGGAGCCGGTCAGGTAAAATTTTGCGTCAGTTTGTTCCAATACGTGGATGGATGCAGGGCGGGATATTTAAAAAAGATTTCCGGCCCGGAGATTTTCTCCGAAACTCTCAAATCATAGTCGATCATTTTTTTCACTTGGTCCGCAAACGATCTGCCTTTGACCAGCACCCCCAGCTCGAAATCGTGGCAGGCGCTTCGTTCATTAATATTGTAGGAACCGTGAAACACGCAGCCGGACCGTTTGTCATAGGTGATTTTCCAATGAGAAAACCGCTCCGTATGACTGTAGTCATAGAAAGCCACGCCTTTGAGAAAAGGCTCGTACATGTTGCTGCGCACCGCCGAACCGTTGGTCGGATGGTCGTTCACACGCAGGGGATTGCATAACGCGATGCACCTCGACCTCTCTTCATCCAGGCTTTTCAGCTTGTCCCAGAAGGCTTGGTCGATCAGGTACGGATTGACGATCACCGTTTCGTCACCGGCATACGTGAGCAGGGACAAATAATACTGTTGGATCACGTTCACCGGATTCCCGGGAAAACTCGCGTATAACGTGCACTCTTCGTCACCGAAGCGCATATCCGTCTCCGGCTTGTAGAAAGAATCTTCGGGATCGAAAACGTCGCCGCCAAGCACCGTCCATTGGAAGGAAAAGATCCGGTTCAGCGTTAACGCTGCGGCTCCCCGGATTCGGAAACACCCGTCGTGCCACTCTTCTTCCCGGGCCGGTACGCCAAGCTTCGGACCCCTGTCCCCCTCCGCATAAATGGGTTCGGGATCGGTCAAAACCGGCGTATCGAACAAATACTGATCCCCCACGTTCACGGAGCCGACAATGGAGCTGATTCCGTCGACAATCATAAACTTGCGGTGATTCACCACGTTGACTCCCATCGTCATCTGCTCCTGAACGTAATCCTGGAGAAACAGGCTGCTTTCGGGCACTCCCCGGGAAGCCAGCTCCGCTCTCTTGGCAGGCCATTCGTCTTTGCCGTAGCACGTTTTAAACGTATTGATGACCTGTCCTCCGGCTTCTTCGAGCTGTTCGATCACTTCCTCCATATCTCCCACGTCGAGGTTCTTGTCGTACCCCAAAGCCGTAATTCCGAAATCGGCCATCAGCCGGACTTCGACGCCCCGCTTCAGCGCATCCAGCAGCGCTCCGGCAATTTTTTTCCCGGATCGGTCGTTAAAAAACAGCATCACGGAAAAATGGATATACCGCTCCGCTTTCCCGATCTCGTCCAGCAGGACACGCAGGCAGTCCGGACCGTTCACGTAGGCTTCGACCCTGTTACCGGACGTTGTCTGCGGCAGCAGGGCGTTCAGCTTCGCCAAATCCAAGCGCCCCACATATGAACCCAGTTCTTCGATTACCTCCCGCCTGACGCCGGGGATAGACAGAAGCTGCTCATAACTCGTAAAAATGCCCCCGATTTCCTGCCGGTAACGGGCGGCCGCCTCGAACGGGATGTTAGCGGAGGCAAAATCCACGGCCTGCCGAGCTCCTTCGATCACCTTATCCACCGGCCCCCGGGAAAGCAGGTAATTAATGAAATTTTTAATTCCCTCCCGCACTGCTGCCACATCCTCACAGGAAGTTTGTTTCGTATCTTTCGGTTTTTCCATCGTCAACCCTTCTCTCTCTTAGCTGAGGCCATGTCTACTATACTTTTAAACAAAAAAAAGAGCGGTCACCCGCTCTTTTTCATCCAAAATCAGGAGATGCTCTTCATGTATGGATTTGATGCCGTTTCTTCAGCGCGTTTCCCTGTGCAGCGTGTGGCGCTTAAGGCGCGGACAGTATTTGCGCAGCTCCAGCCGGTTCGGCTGAGTTTTCTTGTTTTTCGTCGTCGTGTAGTTGCGGTCGCCCGTTTCCGTGCACGCCAGCGTAACCGTCACTCTCATGCCCATTCACCTCCTCTTCATACTCTTCCTGCTTCGTCTAAAAAGTGGGCTCGTTCAGCTCACCGACCAAATTAGGCAGTTCATCCGCAAACCGGCTCCAGTCGCTCCGCATTTCTTCCTCGGTCAGCAGACAGGCGTCCAGGGAACGGACAATTTCCTCTTGATCCAGATCAAGCCCGATAAACACCACTTTGTTGATGCGATCACCGTAAACGGGGTCCCAGTGCGTTATGGAATCTCCTTCTTCAGCAAGGATAGCCTGTTGCTCCGTTTCGGGGAGCGCGGCCACCCAGTAGCCCGCCGGTCCGAACCGGATCGAAGGCCCCGCCTGGCTGAGATTCTGAGCGAACTTGTTCCGGGTAGCGAGCCACATGATTCCTTTGGCTCTGACGATTTCCGCCGGCCAGTCCTCCATCCAGCTTTTCAGACGCCGGGGCTCGAAGGGCAGGGCGCGCTCATACACGAAAGAAGAAATTCCGTACTCGTCTGTTTCGGGCGTATGCTCCTCCTTCTCCATTTCCCTTATCCAGCCCGCGGAAGTGCTGGCCTCCTCGAAATTGAACAAATTCGTGTTCAAAATCTCGGCCGGTGCCACCTCGCCCATAACGGACCGGATGAATTTCGCTTTCGGCTGAAGGGAACGGAGAACGCGTTCCAGCTCCAGCAGCTCGTCCGGGGCGATTCTGTCGCATTTGTTAAGCACAAGCACGTCGCAAAATTCGATCTGGTCGATGAGCAGATCGACCACGTCCCGATTGTCGTCGTCGCTGACGGCCTGATTGCGGTCCAGCAGCGTTTCTCCCGAAGCGTAATCATGCCAGAACCGGAAAGCGTCCACGACCGTAACCATCGTGTCCAGACGGCAGTACCGGGTCAGATCGATGTCCTGCTCCTCGTCGATATAAGTAAAAGTCTGAGCTATAGGCAGCGGTTCTCCGACCCCGGTCGATTCGATCAGAATATAATCGAACCGGTTTTCTTTCGCCAGCCGCTCCACTTCTTTCAACAGATCGTCGCGCAGGGTGCAGCAGATGCAGCCGTTGGACATCTCGACGAGACTTTCGTTCGTCCTTGAAATCCCCCCGCCGTCGCGGATCAGATCCGCATCTATGTTCACTTCGCTCAAATCATTGACGATAACGGCCACCTTTAAGCCGTCCCGGTTATTCAGCACATGATTCAGCAGCGTTGTTTTTCCGGCACCCAGGTAGCCGCTTAAGACCGTCACGGGTATTTTGTTATCCATTTCTTCGCACTCCTTTATTGGTACTTAGTAGCGTGTCACGATAACCGAATTCCGCCTCGTTAAAGCGTCGATTAGCATTTCCGTCTCCTTCTCAATCCCGCTATGTAAGGTAAACGACTTTCTCGCCCTTATATTAATAGTAATCGTTACGATTACGTATAACGGAAAATATACCGTCTTTTAATACTCCTGTCAACATCAAATTGAGCGTCCACGAAACATATCCCCCGCTTCAACCGAATCTCGAAACGTTGAAAGACACGCTTTGGGGATCTCATATGAGCCATTAAGCCCGGTTCTGCATAAAAACAAGCCAAACCTTTTCCAAGGTTTGGCTTGTTGGTTGTTGCTCGGTCCGCCGTTTATCTCCGGCAGCCCGCTTTTTTGAACGATTAAGTTATGTATGTTCTCGCAAATGCTTGTACGTCTCGGGCGAGCATACGACGAACAGCTTCGCGTCCGCCGGAATCGGATCGTTCAACCGTGTATTGATGCTTAAATCCTGCCGGTCGGCGAGCAGCGTCGCCCCTTTTTTAAGGAGGTCCTGAAAGGCATCGGAATAGTTCGCCCAAGCGGGATTGACCGGCACTTCGTAAATTTCTCCCCCGTACTGCCTGCTGATCAGCTGCATGTACAGCTCAACGCTGCCCTCGTTCAGCGCCGACCGGACGGCCAGCATGGAAACCGCGTCGTGCGATAGAATGAAATCGTTTACCTTTACGTGCCGGAAGTTCTGAATATGCTTCTCCGACATAATTTCCGCGGTCGTATAAACATCGGGAGCGAGTCTTTCGATGCTGGCCGCGATAAGCAGCGTTTTGCCGTCCACCAGCGACGAACCGCTGCTCATTTCATCGGCGAAAATAATGGCCGACCTGGCTTTATCCAGCCCGGCCCGGATTAGCGTCTTATCTAGAGTGGGATCGCCGCTTACAAAATGAACCTTTTTGTGATCATACGGAATTTTCTCGTTTTCATCTATGATGACGATTTCCAGTTCGGGGTCTGTTGCGATGAGTTCTTCTACGGCGGAATAAGCCTTCTTGTTCCAAGTGATCACAACAATGTGATCGCGGCCATGATAGTTCACTTTTCCGGTTTCCCTCCTTATTTTCAAGTTCGCAAAGGCATCAATGATTTTTCCGATTACGAGACTGAGAAGTCCGATTCCGAACAGATACAGAAAGATCGTGAACAGCTTGCCCAAAGCTGTTTTCATAAAATAATCGCCGTACCCGACGGTCGCCATCGTCGTCATGACCCAGTACAGGCTGTTGAACCAGGTCTCGAACGTGTCCGGTTCCAGCCAATAAGCGAACACGGAGGCGAACAGCACGAACAGCAGGGCCAAAACCGCCAGCAGCCCGTTGCTTAAACGTAAAATCCGGTGGGCGTAACGCAGAAAAAAATGCAAACCTCGACACCTCCATGTGTTTATTTTACGGAAAATAACGGAAATTGTCTTCATTTGGCATGAAGAAAAAAACAAGCTGCCGCAAGGTGGCGTTCCACTCAACAACGGAGCGGGCAATCCGGGTTTCCGTCCGATGTCGGCGGATGGGGGGTTGAATCCTGCGCGGACCTGGTATATACTTAGCAAAATCATTGATATCGGTATCACGCCCGTGAAGAGAATCCAACTCGGAGGCGTTTTCGCCAAGGAGAAGCACAGCGCTTCCCCTAAGTTAACCGGGTCCGCCCGTTACCGCGGAACTAAAGTGGATCGGACGCCGCAAACGTCCGGTCAATTTGGGTGGCACCGCGAGAACATAAAAGCGCTCCTCGTCCCATGAAGACGACGGGCGCTTTTTGTATACCCAAAAAAAGGAGTGCGGTGCCATGTTAGACGTAAAATGGATACGGGCCCATCAAGCGGAAGTCGAGTACGCAGCCCGGCACAAAGGAATCGAAGTTTCCATCCCGGAGCTTCTGGAACTGGATGAGGAGCGGCGGAGCCGACTGGCCGAGATCGAAGGGCTGCGGCAGTCGCGCAATGCGCTTACCGAAGAAATCGGCATGCTTCTTAAGCAGGGCGATCAGCCTGAGGCCGCACGCAAGAAACAAGCGGTGAAGGACATTCATCTGCGTCTGAACGATCTGGAGGCGGCGTACCGGTTAGCCGATCAGGCATACACGGCGGCGATGCTGCGCGTGCCGAATCCCGTGTCGCCCGATACGCCGGCCGGACAGTCCGACAAAGACAATATCGAGCTGTACCGGGCAGGCACTCTCCCCGATTTCGCGTTCGAGCCGAAGGATCACGTAGCGCTAGGAAACCTTCATCGCATGATCGACATCCCCCGCGGCGTGAAAACAGCCGGCCCCCGCCAGTATTATTTGACGGGCGCGGGAGTTCTACTGCACCGGGCGGTTCAGCAGCTTGCTCTCGATCTGCTCACGGAGAAAGGCTTTATGCCCGTGGACGTGCCGCTGATGGCGCGAGGGGATGCCCTTGTGAACACGGGCTACTTTCCGCTCGGGGAAGATCAGACTTTCAAGCTGGCCGAAGAAGACAAATGGCTGGTCGGCACCTCGGAGGTCCCGCTTGTCTCCTACTACAGCAATGAAATCGTGGATCTTGCCGAGCCTGTAAAGATGGCGGCCGTCTCCCTCTGTTTCCGGAGCGAAGTCGGATCGGCCGGAAAAGACGTCCACGGACTGTATCGCGTCCATCAATTCGCCAAGGTGGAGCAAGTCATCATTTGCGAGAACAGTCTGGAGAAATCGGATGCGCTGCTGCGGGAGATTACTGAAAACGCGGAAGAATTGATGCGGCTGCTGGAGCTTCCGTACCGGGTCGTGGCGGTTTGCTGCGGGGATATGGGGCAAAAAACGTATAAGCAGTTCGACATCGAAACCTGGATGCCGAGCCGAAATGCCTACGGGGAAACGCATTCGTCGTCCAACCTGCTTGACTTCCAGGCCCGGCGTTCGAACATCCGCTTCCGCAATGCGGAAGGACGGCTGACGTACGCCTACACGCTGAACAACACCGCGGTCGCTTCGCCGCGTATTCTGATTCCGCTGCTTGAGAATCATCAGCGGGAGGACGGCTCGATCCGCATTCCCGAGGCGCTGAGAAAATACATGAACGGCTTCGGGGAGATCCGAGCCGTACAGGAATAGAAAAACTGCCGGAGCCGAAGAGGCTGCCCCGAAAGTCACGAAAGTGACTAAGGGACAGCCTCTTTTTAACGGTACGCATTGAAGGTACGCATTAAAGGTACGCATTAAAGGTACGCATTAAAGGTACGCAAACGGTTCGCAAAGGTTTACGGAGCCGCCGTAAGGACGAAAGCTTCCCAGGCTCCGCGGGCGGAGTCCCGGTTCGCGATCAGCACAGCTCCCTGATTCAGAACGGCGCTAACCACTTGGTCGTTCGCCGGCGTTTCAATCCCACGCTTCCGTTCGGCAGCGCGATTTGCCGGAACTTCTCCCACTGCAGGATGTCCGTTATTTCGGGTTATCCTTCCATGTAACGTTTAGCGCGGTATTCCTGCGGGGTGATGCCTTCTTTTTCCTTGAAGACCCGGGTAAACAGCTTCGTATTCTCAAAGCCGACCTGTTCGGCGATTTCATACACTTTGGAATGACTGCTTTCCAGCAGCTCTTTAGCCCGGGAAATGCGGATTTTTTTAAGATAGCCGACGAAGTTGTCCCCGGTATATTCCTTAAAAATTTTGCTGAAATACGTATAGTTCAGCGATACATAGTTGGATACCATCGCCATATTGAGATCCCGGGCATAATTTTCTTCCATGTATTTGACCGCCCGCTTGATTTCGATATGATCGACGTGCACTTGTTTCATTCGGCCGACGTATTCGTCCAGCAGCTCGACCAGACGTTCCGCGCAATCCGCGTATTCGTGGTAATGTTCGAAATTGTCAATCGTGCCGGCTTTTTTGTATATTCTCAAAATCTCCACGGATTGCTCCCCGTACGTATGAAAAACCTGATCGAACACATCCTTGTTCAGCAGGCTCGAGACCGCTTCCACGTAGGCAATGCCTTCTTCGCGCGCTGTACGCGCGTCCAGAACATGCGCAAGCAGCGCTTTGATTTCCCCGAGCCGTCCCGTTCCGAGCTTATTGGAAATTTGCCGGATGTGCTCGCGCGGGATTTCTCCGCGGTCCCGCTTTTCCTCCAGCTCCTCTGCAAGCTGCACGCTGCCCCCCGCCGAAGCGATAAAGGTGCTGCGGAGGGCCCTCAGCGCCTCGCGGTAGGCTTCCTTGAACAGCGCCGCATCGCTCTTCTCCCGGCTGACGCCTCCGCGCAGCAAAGGCCGCCCCCCGGCCGGGACAGCCGCCCGCAGCAGGCGCGGCACGCCCTCGCCCGGCGCCAGCAGGACAAGGCTGCGGTCCTTGTCCATGAAGACGAACGTGCTCGCGCTGTTCAGCAGCGGCTGCAGGTCCGGCGGAATCAGCCGTTCCAAACGTGCGAGTCCTTCGTCCAGCTCACGGGGGCGCAGATCCGGCGGAAAGCGCAGCAGCCCGAGCCTCCAGACGCTGCCGCTGTCCGTGAATCCAACGGTAGCGAGCCGCTGCCGGATTTCGGCTGCTTCCATCTCCGGATGCATCAGAATATAATTCAGCTGACTCGAATGGAACGATTCAAGCTCGCCGGAGCCGGCTGGGAACTTACCCGGCTGCGCCTCCTGCCGGGCTAGCTGCCGGTCCAGCTCCTTCTCGGCCTGCCGCAAGGCTTCGTAGAGCTCTTCGCGCACGATCGGCTTTAGCAGATAGCCTTTGACTCCGTTGCGGATCGCTTCCTTGGCGTAAGCGAAGTCGTCATGCCCGCTCAGTATAAATACGAGCGGCTTGGCGGGCAATGTTTGCAGCTCGCGAAGGAGCGTTATTCCGTCCATTCCGGGCATGCGGATGTCCGTAATGACGATATGGACGCCCCCCTGGCGCACAATCTGCAGCGCTTCCTCTCCGTCAGAGGCGAGTTCAATCTCGTAAGTCCCGGCAAATTCCCTCCGGATCATGGAGGAAACCCCCAGCCGGATGTTTTTTTCATCGTCTACAATCAACAATTTGCGCATAAGCCGTTATCCCCCTCCGGTTAATGAAAGCAACGGCAGGTTCAGGATAACCTCCGTCCATGCCCCTTCCCTGCTCGTTACCTGCAGCCCGTACTCCCTGCCGTAGTAAAGCCGGACGCGCTGGTTCACATTTCTCAGGCCGATTCCGCTGCCCTCCCGTTCGCGAAGTTCTTCGGCGGAATGCCGGTGCCGGAACGCTTCGTCCTCCATGTTCATCGTAAGCCTAAGCTGCTCAAGCTTATGCAGCGACATTCCTCTGCCGTCATCGTGAACGCTGATGGACATGCGGCCGTCCAGCTCCCGCGCCTTCACGGTAATCACCAGCACATCCTCGCCGCCTGCCGAGCGGATTCCGTGCTTAACCGCATTTTCCACGATCGGCTGGAGAGACATCTTGGGCAGCTTCTGGTCCCAAAATTCAGGCGGAATCTCAAGCTGCAGCCGCAGTTTATCGTCATAACGGATGTTCATAACGGCGATGTAATTGCCGATATGCTGAATCTCGTCTGCCAGTCGCACATAATCGCTGGTCCATTTCAGGTTGTACCGCATCATGCCGCCGAGCGAGGTCAGGGCGTCCGAAAGCGCGTACTGTCCCCTGATTTCAGCCATCATTTTCAAATTTTCCAGCGTGTTGTACATAAAATGGGAGTCGATCTGGTTTTTCAGCGAGTTCAGCTCGGCTTCTTTCGTCGCCGCCTGCTTATTGACCGCCTCCACGATCAGCTCGTTGATTTTGCGCAGCATAAGACGAAAATGATGGGCCAGTTCCCCCACTTCGCCTCCGCCTTGAATGTCGATATCGAAATGAAAATTGCCCTGGCGCACCCTTTTCATCGAATTTTGAAGCACATGCAGCTTTTTCAGAATGAGCGACAGCAGAAAATACGTCGTCACCGCCAACAGCGCGATTAGGCCGGTCATAGCCAAAATCAGGTTATTGCGCGTCTTCGCGATATCCGAAAACGGCTCCTCCAGGGAGACGATGTTCAGCATAAAAGCATCAAGCCGGTCGAGCTTCGCGTACACGCACAAATACCGGGTTCCTTTGCTTGTAAATTCAAAGCTGCCGCCGGAAGAAGCATCCCGGTTCAACCGGTCGAGAAACCCGGATGGCGCCAATTTGCGAAAGAAAGCGGTATCATAAAGGGTGTGAACGGCCCCGCTTCCGTCGACGATCATCATCTGCGACTGTCCGTCCTGCACCCGGCTGAACGTTTTCGGAAAGAATAGATCGAAGAACATATCAACCTGCACGATCGCCTCATGCTGGCCTTTAACGAAGCTGACTTCCCGCAGCAGCGATACTTTCCCCCGTTCATCCATCGAGGGGACGGACGTATCCCGTGTGAGATCCGGGTCCGAATGTCCGAAAACCCACTGGACAGTGCCCGAGCTTTCTTTTACTTGTTTGTACCAGGGCTGGCCGGTAATCCGGGACTCGCTGAAAAAAACCGGCCATATCTCTTTCACGTTCGCATTGCTCGTGAACAACCGGATATGAGCGAGATTCGGGTTGTTGAACTGAAGACGCAGCAGGTTGTCGTAAGCGTTCCGGCGGTATTCGAGCAGCTCGTTCACTTCGAGATTGCGGTTGCTCTGCAAATATTCCGCGACGGCCGTATCGGAAACGATCAGTTGGGCGGTTCTCTCCATCGTTTCCATATGATTGTAAATATTGGTTTTCTCCACTTCCAGCATCGACTCGTTCGATTTCACAATTTCCCGAATCGTGCTCTCGTAGAAAGAACTAAACAAGTACATCGAAAGCAGCACAACCGGAATCAGCATGATAAAAATATACGAGACGATCAAGCGGGTCTGCAGCGGAACGGCGCCTGCCGCCTGGATCGTCCGGGCTTTCCAGCCGGATAGCCGGCTTGTCATATCCACCGCATCACACCCTAGTCGAGTATCGGAAAAAAGAAAGCCCTACCGCGCAGCGCAAAAGAAAAATTATGGGAATCGGACTAGTTCCAGTATATCGCCAAAACTCCAAAAAACCCAGAAGTCTGGGTTCTTTGAAAAGCTTATTTCAAAACTGCTTAAGCTTCTTTAGATTGTCCTCGTACATTTTCTGCCGGTACGCTTCCACTTTGGCGATGCCCGCGTTTTCGCGATCTTTCAGAAACTTGGCGAAAATCTGGTCGAATTCCCCGTCGCTCTTGGCGAGCAGCAGCTTCGGCAGCGCCTTGCCCCACAGCGCCGAAATTTTGCCCGCGATGATCCCTTCCTCGGAAGTCCCCGTCGGATTCACCTGATCGAATTGAGAGAAGCTTTTCGTCTTCCCTTTCGTCCAATCTTCCAGTTGCTTGAACGGTTCCACGGCGGGCGGCGCCCATTTCAAGTTCATCGTCGTATCCATCAGCATCCAGAATGTATAGGCGGACCCGTACCGTTTGTCGAACGCCGTACGGTCTTTGTTGAGCAGAGCGAGCGCCTCCGGTTTGAACTGGTCTTTGCCGTCAATCGTATCGTAGGAAACGCCTTTCTCTCCGAGATAGAAATCCTTCTGACCTTCTTCGCTCAGCATATACGTCAGAAAACGGATGGCCCTGGCTTTATCCTTGACGTCTTTGGAAATCAGCGTGACCGTCCAGCCCGAAATCGTGCCTCCGCTCAAGACGGGCGGGTCCTGTTTCGCATTGCCGGGACCGTCCACGGCGATATACACGGAGTTCGGGTCCTTGGCATACAGCACATTCTGCTGAGCGGCGAAGTCCGTGCGCTGATACATCATCGCGAAGTAGCGCCCTTGGGCGATTTTCTCTTCCATCTGCGGCCGCTTGTCGATAAAAATGTCTTTGGCCAGCAGCCCCTCCTCATTGGCTTTGCGGAACGTTTTCAGCCATTTGACGTACTCGGGGTCCGTGGTGCGGTCGTACAGCTTGCCGTCTTTTTCCATCGGAATGGCAAGGAAGTTCTGCAGAATGGAAGAACGCTGGTTATAATCTTCCAGCGAATAATTGCCGGTGTCCCCGAATTCGTGCAGTCCGAGCGGAATGAGCGGCTGTCCCCCCACTTCGGGAAACTTTTCTTTCGCGGCCTTCAACGCGCCGAGAAACCCTTCCGGCGTCCGCATATCGGGCTTGCCGAGCGCCTCGTACATATCTTTGCGGACCAGGAATGTCTGGTTCGACGTCTGTTTGTCCCCCGAAGTCTCGTAATCCTTAGGAGAAGCCGCGGCGTTGGGGTAGCCGTATACGTTACCGTCCGGCTGCGTATACCACGACACCTTGGCGGGGTCCGCCACCTTGACGAAATACGGATCGTACTGGTCGGCAAGCTTGTTGAGAGGAAGCACCATCCCGCCCTCGATCATTTTCTTGACCCCGTCCTCATACCAGCCGAGCGTGATAAAATCCGGCAGCTTGCCCGACGCGATCATCGTATTGAGCTTCTCGTTCTCGTTGCCGGCGGGTACGATCAGGTTAAGATTCACGCCGGTTTTCTTCGTGATATACTGCGAGGTCGGATCGGCTCCCCATTTGCTCCCGAACCAGGAGAAATTCAAATACCAGTCGAACGTGACGGGCGACGTGTCGCTCTTCCACCCCGGCGCGTTCGGGTCGATCTTGACTTCCGCGGGTGTGGAGCCCGGCTTGGCCGTTTCGCCTCCCGGGCCGCTTTGCGTGCATGCCGCGGCCGTTAAAGCGAGGACGCCGCTGAGAACCAGAGGAATCAGCCTGCTCGTTTTGCGCATAAGATCGGTCTCCTTTTATACGAATCATAAGTGGTTCAAACTAACCTTTGATGGAACCAATCATAAACCCTTTCACAAAATACTTTTGCAGAAACGGATACGCCAGAACAATCGGGAGCGTGGTGACGACCATCGTCGCCAGCTTGATTGACTGGGAAGTGACGTTCTTGGCCATCCCGCCCGGAGCCGCGGCCAGCATCTGGTTCGAACTGGATTGGGCCACTACCCTGTAAAGGAAGGTCTGGATCGGCTGAAGATCGGAATTGTTGATATAGATCATGCCCGTAAAATAATCGTTCCACTGATATACCCCGTGAAACAAAGCGATCGTGGCTACGACCGGCATGGATACCGGCAGCACGACTCTACAAAAAATCGTAAAGTCGCCGGCTCCGTCGATTTTCGCCGCTTCTTCGAGCCCCGCCGGAATTTCCCGGAAAAAGGCGAGAAAAATAATCAGGTCGAAGAAGTTAAACAGCGCCGGAACGATGTACACCCAGAAGCTGTCCAGCAGTCCCAGGTCACGGATGAGCAAATAGGTCGGAATCAGCCCCCCGCTGAAAAAAAGCGTTACCGTGCCCAGCATCATATACGCCCGGCGTCCGACCAGCTCCCTGCGGGAGAACGCGTACGCGACCATGGAGGTGAAAAACACGTGTGCCGCAGTGCCGATTACCGTTTTTGCCACCGTAATGCCCATGGCCTTCATAATCCCCGTATTTTCAAAAACGGCCCGGTAATTGTCCAGGCTCGGCACCCTCGGCCACCAGTAAATCCCTCCCTGCATCGCATCGGTTCCGTTGTTGAACGAATGAACCAGCACGTACCAGATGGGATAGAGCGTCACAAAACAGACAAGCAGCATCACGAGCCCGTTTAATCCGTCAAAAATTGCTTCCCCCGCTGTTTTCCGTTTAAACAAAATCAAATCCAAGCCTCTTTTCTTCAGAAAAGTGATGTCTGATTAAATCTTTTGGTCACGTAATTGGCTCCCAGCAGAAGACCCAGGGCAATGACGGATTTGATGAGTCCGACCGCGGTCGCGTATGAAAACCGGCTGTTTGCGATCCCCATCTGGTACACATAAACATCCACCACATTGCTAGCGCTTTCATTCAACGAATTCCGAAGCACCAGAATCTGGTCGAAGTTGGAATTGAGCACTCCGCTGATGGCGAGAATAAACAGAATCGTGATCGTTCCCTTAATCGACGGCAGCGTAATGGCCCACATTTTCTGAAAACGCCCCGCCCCGTCCATCGTGGCCGCTTCGTAAAGCTCCGGGGAAACCCCGGCCATCGCCGCCAAATAAATGATCGCCGACCAGCCCAGCTCCTTCCAAATGTCGGTCGAAACGACAATGCCCCAGAAATAAGCCGGTTCAGCCAAATATGCGACCGGTTCACGAAGAATACCGAGTCCTTCCAGGAGCTTGTTGATCAATCCCGTATCCGCCAACCAGGTAGACAAGATTCCCCCCAGAATGACCCAGGACAAAAAGTGCGGTAAATACGAGATCGTCTGAACCGTTTTTTTGAAGCGCACCGATCTCAATTCATTTAGAAAAAGTGCGAACAGGATCGGAAGCGGGAATCCGATAACCAGCTTGAGCAGACTCATTCCGAGTGTATTCCGGATGACGGGGAGCAAGTTCTCGTCCTCCAGGAAAGCCCGGAAGTGTTCAAACCCTACCCAGGGCGCCTCGGAGACGGGCTTAATGATGCTGAAATTTTTGAAAGCGATCAAAATCCCATACATGGGTATGTAGTTGAAAATAAGAATCCAGGCGACCCCGAGAAGGGCCATCGTCTGCAGCTGGCGCTGTCTGTAAAACAGGCGTATCCAGCCTGCCGCTCCCCGTTTGCTCTGAAATGCCGCCGGCGTCCGGGAGCGATTGCTGCTTGGCAAGTATCCGCACCTCCTGTCGGTTAGAGTGGAAATCCCGGTTTCTTTATTGTACAGCGGGCGGATAACGGTCATAAGGCCTCTTTTTTTTCATTGGGGATTAAAATTTCAGGTAGCCGGACACGCTGGACCGCCAAAAAAAGACATAAAAAAAGTGCCCTCCGGCACCGTTTCGGATCAAACTCCGAGTAAACAGACACGTAAATAGGGACCCCGGTTATCCGTGATAATCGGCAGGCCCCTATGCTTGATTGAACGTATTCAATTGTCCGTTTACACTCCATTCTGCTTCATTCGTTTCCTGGGTTCCCGCATGCCTCCGCTACGATTATTAAGGGCATGCTTCGCTAACTGGGTACAACGGATTCATCTCCCTTCCTGTAGTCTGGACTTCTCGTGGTTATGGTCCTATAGGGATCACCCCTGGTTGTCAAGTTGAAGTGGTTATGTCCTTATACCCATTTAAAATTTGTGTTCCTCCTTGGCTTTATCTTACCTCAAATATTAAACTATTGTAAATATTCAGAAAATATCGAAAATAGGCGAAAGAACCGTTTTACCGGTTCCATTCACCCTTTTTCTCGTATTTTCTAACCTTTTCTATGATTTTGTAAGCGTTTCAATGTTTCTTGTTTTGGCCGGAGTCAAACGCTCGAAAAACGAATTACGCAAAGGATTATGGGCGATTTGTACACCCAGCACATTCTCCAGATCCTTGAAATGAATATACGCTTTGCGCGATTTTAACAGAATGGGATGTTTAAGCGGAATTTGTCTCCCCGCCGTTTCAATCGTTCCCGATTCGGGGTCCAACTGATAGGGCTTGCCATGAAGGTAGAACGTAATCGTACGGTCCTTGTTCCTGGTCATCGTACCGCCCAGATCTTTCAGTGTGTCCCGCAGGGGCACGTAATTATAATCCTGGTTGAAGTCCATCACATTGCGCTGGATAGTCCGGTTCAGGACCTGAGGCGTGATATCCGGACTTCCGGCCGTGATGCGCGAAATCTGCATAGGATCGTCCGCTCTTGTCGTCATTTCGCTGAGCACCGTGAATCCGTACTTATACCCGACACTCTGAAGGAGCGAGGTAGCCCTTTCATCATAATAGCCGTAGGGATACGCGTAGGAATCAACTTCCTCTTCTCCCGCCTTTTTCAGCTTCTTCTTGCAGTCGAGGGCGTCGTTAAGAACCCGCTTCTTATACTGCTCCTCCGTCTCCTCTTTGCCGTCTACCACAATGTTCGTCGTCAGCAGAGGTTTTCCGTTCTGTTTGTCATGCATGCTGTCGGAATGACACTGGCAGGAAATATTGGCGTCGCGATCCGTTGCGATCGTTCTCAGCTGCCGCTCGTCGAGAAAATGGAGCTTGCGCGCACGAGGGTCCGCCAGCGTTCCCGTGATCTCGAAATTAACGGCCGGAACCTGAAGCTCCTTCAGCACCGGATAAGCCTGGTCGTATAAACTTTCGTAACCGTCGTCGAACGTAACCAGCACAGCATTATCCGGCACATTCCCGCCCGCCATAAAGCTTTTGAACTGCTGGAGCGTAATAAAGTGATAATTTTCTTTCTTTAGAAAAGTGAGCTGGCTGCGGAACAACGCCGGTGTAATCGTGACATTGCTCGTGTCCGTATCGCTGATGTGGTGATAAAGCAGGACGGCAACCTGGTCTTTGTAAGTGAAACGCGGGGCGCTCTGGCGCACCAGGTAAATCGATCCTGCAACGAGGAGAAGAGAAAGAAAAATTTTGAGTGCTTTCTTCATACTGCTTATAACCCCTTTTTCAAAATAAAGAAGACTTTATAAGGTTCCATCCCTATCCGTCCTCTTCCTTCCGCATTCAGCTTCGTCAAACATTAAATTTTTGTAACTTATTTATCCATTTTATTCCATTTTAAAAAATGCGTTTCTTCCCCCGCCCTTTTCCATTCAGGCGTTTTCCCTTATGGGTCAAACGCACAATCGCCCCCCCTCCCTTCGTCATATGTTGTAGGGTAGTATCAATCAAATTAAGAGGAGTTGGATCGATATGGGATACGTTGGAGGAGTAGGAACAGGAGCAGGTTACGGTGGACTTTTCACTAGCACGGCTGTAATTCTGGTTCTCTTCATTCTGCTGGTTATCGTTAGCCGCACTTTCCTGTACTAAGTTAAAGAACGCACTTTAAACCGATCCGCATCAGCAGACGATCGTTCGAACAGGCGCCTCCAGCAGGTGCCTGTTTGTTTTTTTTCGCGCCTCCCCCGACCGCGCAACTATCCGGGATTTTTTTACATACACTGATAAGAACGATTGGAAATGAAAAAAGTTACCGTTTTTCGCCGTTTATTCAATGAAACCCGATTTTGTAAAAAGGGGGTGTAATCCGATGCGTGTTATGCGGGAGGTTGATCATGCTATTCAAAGCCTTTCCGAATGGCTGCTGGGAAAACAGGAAAAGGACGGAACGTGGAAATTTTGCTACGACAACGGAATTTCAACAAGCGCCTACCTGATTATTCTGCTCCGCACGCTGGAAACGGAAAATGCGGACGACGAGGCGCTGATCCGGCGGCTGCACGACAGCATCGTCCGCACCCAGCAGCCCGACGGCTCCTGGAAGCTGTATGCCGACGAGCCGGACGGCAATTTGGCCGCAAGCGTGGAAGCCTATTACGCCCTGCTGTTCTCCGGCTATTCAGACGAAAGCAGCCCGTCCTTGGTTAACGCCCGGGCTTTTATCCGCTCCCGGGGAGGGATCGCCGGCGTTACGAATGTCCTGACACGTGTCATTCTGGCCGCAACGGGGCAGATTCCATGGCCTGCGGAGTACTCGGTTCCCCTGGAGTTCCTGCTCCTGCCGGCGTCGGCTCCTTTGAGCTTCTTCGATTTATCCGCCTACGCGCGGGTTCATCTGGCGCCCGTTCTGCTGATGGCGGACCGGAACTTCTCCGTCCGTACGAGCCGGACACCGGACTTGTCCGCGCTGGATGCGCGCCGGGACGAGGACCGGAGGAACGGCGGCTCTTCCGGTTCGGTGCCCGGCGCTTCCGCACAGCCGGGTCGAGGTCCGGGCGAGCTGCTGTCGGCCATCCAGGCGGGGAT
Source organism: Paenibacillus sp. GbtcB18 (assembly GCF_019091125.1). Taxonomy (NCBI): domain Bacteria; kingdom Bacillati; phylum Bacillota; class Bacilli; order Caryophanales; family Paenibacillaceae; genus Paenibacillus; species Paenibacillus sp. GbtcB18. Next base: position 832,778 of record NZ_JAGXJX010000001.1, on the reverse strand, counting down.
CTCGCAGCTCGCCGCACTTCCCGGCCAGCTTCACGAGAGCGCGGTGAAGAAAGCCGAGCGGTTTATGCTCGAGCGGATCGAGCCCGACGGGACGCTGTACAGCTACGCCAGCAGCACGTGCCTGCTCGTCTTCGCGCTGCTCTCGCTCGGCTATGAGCGCCGCCATCCGACTATCGCGCAGGCGGTAAAGGGCCTGAAAGCCATGCTGTGCGTGTCCGAAGGCAGGCTTCTTATGCAGAACGCCCCGCCCACCGTATGGGATACGGCTCTCATCGCCCATGCGCTGCAGAAAGCGGGCGTCCGGCCGGAAGCTCCCGCAATCCGGAAGGCCGCTTCCTACCTGCTCGCCAAACAGCAGCGGAAGATCGGCGACTGGGGGCGGAAGGTTTCCCATCCGGTACCCGGAGGCTGGGGGTTCTCCCCCTCCAATACGCGCAATCCGGATGTGGACGATACGACAGCCTCCCTCCGCGCGGTTAAATTTCTGCGCGCCGAAGGGGCCGCCGGCCGGGAAGCATGGAACAGGGGCCTGTACTGGATCATGTCCATGCAGAACCATGACGGCGGCTGGGCCGCTTTCGAGAAGGACACGGACGACAAGCTGCTCACGCTCCTGCCCTTGGAAGGGGCGAAGCATGCGGCAATCGATCCTTCTACAGCCGATTTGACAGGCCGGACGTTGGAATTTCTTGGCAGCACAGCGGGTCTGGACGTGAAGCACCACTGGATTCGGAGAGGGGCGGACTGGCTGGCGGCTAACCAGGAAAAGGACGGTTCCTGGTACGGACGCTGGGGGGTCTGCTACCTGTACGGAACGTGGGCGGCGCTGACGGGGCTGGCGGCAGTCGGTTTGAAACCGTCGCATCCCGCCGTCGCGAAAGGAGTGAGCTGGCTCCTGAGCGTTCAAAATCCCGACGGGGGCTGGGGAGAATCGTGCGGCAGCGACATTTCGGGCCGCTACCAAAGTCTCGGGGCCAGCACCCCGTCCCAAACCGCATGGGCTCTCGACGCGCTGATCGCGGTCCATCCCACGCCGCCAGCGGCAATCGACCGGGGCATCCAGAGACTTCTCGCCGCTCTCGGTGAGCGGGATTGGACTTCCTTCTATCCGACAGGGGCGGGACTGCCGGGCAGCTTCTACAACACTTACGAAAGCTACCGGTACATCTGGCCGCTCCTTGCCCTCAGCCGTTACCGCAATAAGTACGGAGAGAAGTACGTCAAACCCGAATAACCCGCCTGATAGTTCAGGCGGGTGCTTCTCTCTGTCCTTCAAGACTAATCTTTGGAGGAATCCGGTTCTTTTGCCTCCAATAAGTGCGTATACCGGTCGTACCGGCCGTCAAGCTCTTCGGCCATTTCGCGATATTTCCGGGTTTCCTCGACCACGGGATCAGTCGTGGCCTGTATGCGGATCTCCGTCTTAGCCAAGAGCCGTTTTCTCGCGGCTTCCTCTCTGTCTTCTTCCTTCATCTCGCCTTCCGTCAGTTTGCGGACAAGCTGTTCTTCCATTTCTTTGGCATCCATCCCGGTACGCTCCTTTCCTAAATCGCCCCCGTTCATGACGGGAACCTCTTCTTTATATAGTACCCGGTTAAAAGAGAGCCTACACCACGACGTCCCGGCTGCGCAGCAGGCGCAGGCAAAAACTCTTTTTACGCAAAAGAGTCTTCGCCTGCCGTCAGTTAATTAATTCCGTTCGCATACTGCTGGAAGACGGCTTTAACCCTTGAGGTGATATAACCGCTCCCTCCTCTTCCTTTTACATCCTCGATCATCATCGACACGAGAAGCTGCGGATCGGCCGCATCGAAACCGACGAACCAGCCGTTCTCCTGGCCTTCTTCCCCTTTGGCTTTTTTAAGCTCGGCCGTGCCCGTTTTGCCTGCGATGAGCTTGCCGGGTACAGCCGCTCCATGTCCTACGCCACGCGGATCTTTGACCGCTTCGACAAGATCTTTTTTCAAAAGTTCAGCCGTTTCCGGCTTCATCGCCGAGGGTTTCCAGTACTTCTCCTTGCCTTTGTCTTCCTTCAAAAGCGACGGATAAATGATATTGCCCTGATTCACAAGCGCCGAGTAAGTCAAAGCCGTGTGCAGGGAAGTCATGGTCACTTCGCCTTGTCCGTAACCGGAATCGGCCAGTTGAATATCGTTCGCGATCTGCTTGTTGTACAACTGCGAGGTATCGAACGCATACGGCAGCGGAAGCTTCTCGTTGATGCCGAACTTGGCGGAAGCTTCGACAAACTTGTCTTTCCCCAGCTCCAGAGCGGCCTGGGCGAAATAAATGTTGTCCGAGTTCGTCAGCGCACTCTGCAGATTGACCGGACTCGAATCATGCACCCGGGTCACGTAGTAGCTGCCCCAGGAAGTGTCCTTCGTCCAGCGAAGCCCTTTAATCGGCTTCTGGTCGTCAGGATTCAGCACTCCACCGTCGATCGCCACCGCCGCCGTAAGCATTTTGAAAGCCGAACCGGGCGAGAAGGTTTTCGTAAAACGGTTCAGGAACGGCTTCTTGGGGTCCTCGCTCAGCTGCTTATACTGCGTGCCGGATATGCCCTTCACAAAATCGTTCGGATTGTACGACGGACTGCTCACGAGAGCGAGTACTTCACCGGTAAGCGGCTGGATTGCGGCAGCCGATCCGGCATCTTTTTTCATCTGCTCGTAGACCAGCTTCTGGAGATTCGCGTCGATGCTGAGCGTCACGGTCTGACCCGGAACCATTTCTTTCTCGGCCAGCGTTTCTTTCTCGGTTCCGTCCGCCCCCGTAATGAAGATTTTATAACCGGGCTGGCCCTTGAGCCGCTTTTCGTAAATCTGCTCCAGTCCCGCCTTGCCGATCACGTCGCCCGTCCGGTAACCTTCGCTCTGAAGCTTTTTAAGCTCTTCCGCGCTGATCTGTCCGATATATCCGGTCAAGTGAGCTGCCGCTTCGTCAAACGGATAGGTCCGGATTTCTTTGCTGCTGAACGTGACACCGGGGAGCTTCGCGTAAGCCTCCGTTTCGCCGTCCTGTATGTATGCGAGCGGAACGAACGATTCCGGCTTCACCCAGGATGCCGACAACTTCTGGTTGATTTCCTCCACCTTCATCCCGAGCTTATTCGCCAGCTTCGCTTTGGTCTGCTCCGCCGCATTGCCCAGCTTGCCGGGTACGACCCCGATTTGCTTGGCCGGTCCGTTGTAAGCAAGTTTGTTGCCCCGCCTGTCCACGATTTCGCCCCTCACCGCTTCGGTGCTCTGGACCCTTACTTTATCCCCATCCTTCAATTGGGGGAACAGGTAGGAAGGCGACCAATCGATCTGCCAGACGGTGTCTTTCTCTTTCTTGCCCTTCACCAGACGGGCGGTCTGATCGAATTTTACCGGACCGGCAAGCGTGTTCAGCTCCACATGAAACGGGACGGAAACCTCGTCCTTATTCTTGACCGGTTTTTGCAGTTCTTCCGGAAAAGCCGGTCTTACGGTCAAATCCGTCATTTCAATCCCTTTATAGACGCTTTCGTATTTTTTGACGAAATCATCCTTGCTGATTTTAGTCTGTGACGCCGGTGACAGCTTGTCGTACATCGCCTCGTAATTGAGTGCTTGCCAGCCGCTCACATAGGCCTCGAAAGCGTGCTGCGGTGTTTCTTCCTGACTGCAAGCCGGCAAAAGCAGCAAAAGAAGGATACCTCCGATTCCCGCCAGCGTCTTTCCGTTTCTTGTCATGAGATCGCCCCCTGAATGTTCGAATGCATAGGTTGTTGCGGTTGCTTCGGGTCTCTTCCCGTTATTTTGATTCGCGCTTGCATATTCGCGTCGGTCAATTCCAGAGCCGCATGCCGTGCAGGACTTCTCCCGCGATTTTGCGGGCCGCGCTTCCGTTTGCCTTCATATCCGCCTCTATATTTAGGGCAAACACATACTCCTGACCGTCCTTCTCAAGGTGTCCCACAAACCAGCCCAGCACATCGTTGCGGGGTTCCTCCGACACGCAGGCTCCCGCGTTGCAAGTACCCGTTTTGCCGGATAAGACGGCATTTCCCTGCTTCTCCAGCACGAGCATTTGCTTAACCGGCCCGGTCGTTTTTATGGAAAAAGGCAGCTTATCCGTGTAAAGTTTCGCGAGAAAATCCACCTGTTCCACGGCCGATATTTGCAGCGAGGAACCGAGCCAGAATGTGTCGATGCCTCCCTGTATATCCTCGTTCCCGTACCCGATCCGATGCAGATAATCCTTCATACGATCGCTTCCGATCCGAACGACCATTTTCTGGTAAAACCAGGTGACCGAGTTGGCAAGCGCCGAGGCAAGGGTGTGGTCCTTGTTCCACTCGGGGTACCGGTAAGGATGGCCGTCCCACGGAATGACCGTTTTCTCGTCGACGGTTCCCGTCTCCAGTCCGATCAGAGAGGACGCGATTTTAAAAGTGGACGCCGGAGAAAGTCTTTTTTCGCACTGCGTGGGATTATACACGTAATAGGTTTGATCCTGCAACCCGTACAGCAGAAAGCAGCCTTCATATCCGGCAAATTTCCCGGCCAGATCCAGCATCTGCACGCGGCCGTCGCGAAGAAGGTCAACCGGCTTGTTCTCGGCCAGAGAAGCTGTTTTCGCGGGCGGGCCCGAATCCACCTGATTCTTCCCCATCCCGTACAGGACGGCAAATACCGTCAGGATAACGACGGCGAGTCCGGCTGTGACCCAGACAAATTTTCGCATAATGAATTCCTTCCTACCGGACGATGCGCGGTTTATTTCTTAAAGGTCATGCGGTAGGTTACGGTTTTGTTCCGGGTTCCATCCGCAATGACTTTGGTGGCGAGAAGCTGCCGTCCCGAAGGACTGAACGTGATCGGGTAGCCGGGAAATACGTCCGCCGACAGCTGCACCGTCTCTCCGCCGGGATCGGCCGACGTGATGAAAAGGCCGCTTTGCCCCGCCCGGTCCGACGCCGCCGAGTAAGCGAGCCGGCTTCCGTCCCCCGACCAGCAGGGGCTGTGAAAGGCCGTCCCGCTGGCGATCGGGCGTTCTTTTCCCGTCTGCACGCTGTACAAAGAAAGCGAAGCCTGCCTCGGACCGTCGGCTTTTACGAGGGCAATGCGGGTTCCGTCCGGCGAAGGAACCGCCGTCTGCACGCGCTCGGCTACCGCAGATACGGCTCCGCCGTCCGGCCGCGCCTCGTACAACCGGCCGTCCCCGCCGATGTAAAATACGGCGCTGTCCGTCCGCATCACGCTTCGCACGCCCATGGCGCCCGCAGTGTCCGGCCCCAGCAGTTTTTGGGTGCGTCCGCCGGTATCCCATATATAAAGGCTGCCGTCGAGACCGGCGTACAGAATATGCCCGTTATCCGCCCAGCGGCCTTCCTTGACGGGTATGGCGTTATCTTCGGTGATCCGCACGGGAGTCCGGTCCGAGGTCCGGGCCACGTAGCCTGTCGCCGAAGCGTTGACCCCTTCCGCTTCCTTATAAAAAACGGCAGAGCCGTCCGGCGAAAGCTCGGCTTCCACCTGGTTATAGGCGGAGCCCGGAAAAAAATCCTCTTTCCCCGTCCCCGGACGGAACAGCAGCATTCTCTGCCGGATAAGCGCGTTAAGCGAGGACTGCTCGGTCTTGGCCATCAGGAGGGTATCTTCGTCCACCCAGCCCAGGCCGATCCGGTCCTCGTAGCGTTCCAGGGAAATCAGGGCCGCCTTGTTGACGACAAGCTCGTTCTGATTTTCGATAACGGTGATGCTTTTGCCGGCCAGCCGGATCACTTCGCGCCCCTCCGTGCCGCCCGGCCCGCAGCCGGAAAGCAGTAAACAGCCGGCTGCCGCGGTTAAAGCCGAATTTTTGCTGAACATCTTGAACATCTTTATCCTCTCTCCCCAGGCACAAGCATAACGGGTGATTGTATCGAAAACAGCCGCCGGATGTTTCGGAATTGTAAACATTTACGCGCCGTCCGGTTCCTTGGCTGGGGCGTCGGCAGTTTCCACAGCCTCGGCCGCCTCCAGCGTCACCTCGAAAACGGCTCCGGGGGAGCCGGAGAGAAGCTCGATCGTTCCCCCCTGCTTGTCCAGCAGTTGTCTGACGAGCGCAAGACCGAGCCCCGTTCCTCCAAGCTCGCGGTATAACGCCTTATGAGCGGTCGAAAACGGTTCGAAAATAGCCGCTCTCCGCTCTTCGGGAATGCCGATTCCCGTGTCGCTTACCCTGATTTTCACCTTTCCACTGTCCAGGCAGCCGGTTAACCGGATTTCGCCTCCGGGCTGGTTGAATTTAATCGCATTGTCCAGCAGATTAACGAAAATGATCGTCAAATGTTCCCGGTCCCCCCGAACATAGACGTCGGGAATTTCGGCATGGATATGCAGGCCGAATTTACGGGCTTTTCCATGCATGCGGTTCGTCAGCTCCCCGAGAAACGACTGAAGGCCAATGATCTCTTCATGGTCCTGAAACTCGTACAAATCCAGGGCAGCTAGCCGAAGTATGGTGTCCACCATCTCCTGAAGCCGGGCCGTCTCTTTTACGAGGCTCGTTTTGGCCTGAGCGGCCAGCTCCGCATCGTCTTTGTACAAGTCAAGCAGATCAAGGTAAGCCCGGATGACCGTGAGCGGGGTTTTGAATTCGTGCGAAATGGCCCCGATGAACTCCTTCTGCTGCTTTTCAAGCCGGGTCAGCCTTTGAACGGTTTTTTCCAGTTGAAGTTGTTTCGTTTCCAGGGTTGCGAAGTTTCTCCGGATTTCCCGGCCCATCTGATAGATGTTCTCGCTCAGTTCGCCTAGCTCGTCCCCGGTTTTGAGCAGTTCCGCCCGGTCGTAACGCCCTTGTCGGATTTCCTGGGTCGAACGCCTCAATTTCAGGATACCGCCGGACAAACGGTTGTAATAAAGTGTCCCAGCCGCGAAACTTACGGCGAGAATCAGGGCGCCGACAAGGACAAACAGCCGCTGGATAGACGAATAGAACGACTGGTTCATCTCAACCGAATACTGGAAGCCGACCGCTCCGATCTGCTTAAGGCCGTCGGACAGAGGCGCCAAATAGACTAGCCTGCTTCCGTTGATCTCGTAGGCGGTTTTTCCCCGGATCGCATACGGGAGCAGCTCCTTCACATCGGGAGAATCCGGCGACGGCATGGAATCTCCGGTTTTCTCCGCATCCATGCCGAACAGCATCGTGTGCATCCCGCTCATGAGACCGAGCTGCCGGGCGAGGTCATTCCCGAGCGCAGCCTCTCCTTCCGTCTCCGGTCTGCCCGCCCGGTCAAGCAATGCCTGACGGATAAACACATTGGCCGTCTTGGTCTGCTGCTCCAGATAGTCCTCCACCTGCTTCTGCTGCTCCTTGCGGATTCCGTGCAGAACGGCGAAGCCGAGAATCGCAATCGTGAGCAGAAGATGCAGACCCAGAAACAGCTGCGATTTCCTCTTAATGGACATCTTTATGTCCATCTTTGTGCTCATCCTCATGTTCAGGCTCCGGCTCTTCCCCGATTCTCTCCAGCGTCGCTTTATATCCCACGCCGTGAATCGTGACCAATATCTGCTGATAGACGGGCCCCAGCTTCTTGCGGAGCCACTGCAGATGGATATCCACCGTACGGGTTCCACCCGCGAAATCGAACCCCCAGACCGACTCCAGCAGCTCTTCACGGGTATACACCCGGTCGAGGTGGCGGAGCAGCAGGGCCAGCAGATCGAATTCCTTCGGCGTAAAAACGAGCGCCTCCCCGTCCAGGCTTACCTTCCGCTTGGCCCGGCTCAAAACAAGCTTGCCGTAAGCCAGCCTGTCGGGACTCTCCGTTTCTTCGCTCTTTTTCCGCATTCTTCTGAGCAGGGAATGGACACGGGCAATCAGCTCGCGGATGTCGAACGGCTTCGTCATGTAATCGTCCGCTCCCAGTTCAAGCCCGACGAGCTTGTCCAGAATGTCGTTCTTCGCCGTCAGCATAATGATGCCGAGCGAATCGGGATCTTTGATTTTACGGCACACCTCGAAGCCGTTCATATCCGGCAGCATCAAATCCAGAATGAGGATGGCCGGTCCCCATTCTTCTATTTTCCGCAGCGCCTCCTGACCGGAAAACGCCGTCTCTACGGCAAACCCTTCCCTTTTGCACGCATAAGAGAGAATGTCGACGATTTGGCTTTCGTCATCGACAATTAATAGTTTATTCATGAAAACTCCTTTGTCCGGACGGGCCGGCGCGAAAAAAATTCACTTCATATCTCTTACGTACCCTTCATTATATTTTAAAACAGCGCACCTTTTGTTTCAAAAATGTAAACATCGTGGCCCCCCCTGGCTAAAACCGGCTCAACGCAAAAAACGCCCAGCCGAAGGCTGAACGCTCTTGTTTCTTCTGCGGCTTAAGTCTGAGAAGCCGCTTGGACGGCATAGCTTCTGCCGCATGCGTAGGAACATGGTCTCCCCGATTAATTGCTGCTCATGCCGGGGGCAATCAGTCTCAGGAGCAGGTTCTTCCGCTTCGCGGAAAAACCCGTTTCCTCATTCTGCGAGCCGCGCTTCCGGGTGAAATCGGCTTCTTATCTTCGTTTATTCTACCCGCATCCGTAGAGTGGATTCGCCGAGGGCGACTTCCTCCATGCCTTCCGCGTTCTCGTAACGGATCGCGCTGACCAGCACGTTATCGCGGAGTACCTGTTCGTACCGCAGTAAGGCTTCTTTAAGCTGCGGGTCCGCGTCCAGCACAAGGGTGATGCGCCGGTCAATCGGCAGGTCCAGCTTTTTGCGGTAGTCCTGAACGGCGCGGACGACCTCGCGGACAGCCCCTTCCTGCTTGAGCGCTTCGGTCACTTCCGTATTCAGGGCGACGGTAAGGCCGTAGCCGGATGCGGAAGCAAATCCTTGCTTCGCCGTTTTTTCCACGAGCAGCTCATCCAGCGTCAGGTGCACGCTTTCCCCCTGCACTTCCGTATCCAAAACTCCCCGGCTGACCGCTTCCTTCGTCTCTTCCGGCGAAAGATTCTTCAAATAAGCTTGCAGAGGACCGACCAGTTTGCCGTATTTTTTACCGGCCGCTTTCAGGTTCAGCTTCAACGCAAACTGGACGAAACCGGCATCGCTGTGCTCCAGACGAACCTGCTTCACGTTGATCTCTTCCTGGATAATCGGTTCAAAACGGTCCAGCGCGAACTCGCGGTCAAGCGAAATCAGAAGCTCCGACAACGGCTGGCGGGTCTTAATCGCCGTTTCGTTGCGGATGCTGCGGGCCAGTTCGACGATCTGCCGGGCCGTCTCCATCTCTCTTTCCAACGCGGTATCGACGGCGGCTTCGTCCGCTTTCGGATAGTCGGCCAGATGCACGCTGCCCTTCCCTCCAAGATTGCCGTACACGTCTTCGGCGATCAGCGGAGCGTACGGCGCGATCACGCGCGCCAGCGTGAGCAGAACTTCGTGCAGCGTCTGATACGCCTCCACTTTGTCTTCCGACATGCCGCTTCCCCAGAAACGGTCCCGCGAACGCCGGATATACCAGTTGCTCAGCTCATCCACGAACACCTCGATCTGCTTCGCCGGATTGAGGAAGTCGTTCGCGTCCAGCCCTTTGACGACACTACCCAGCGTGCTGTTCAGCCGAGACAAAATCCAGCGGTCCAGCTCATTGCGCGGCGGTTTCCGTTCGAACGAACCCGGATCAAAGCCGTCGATATCCGCATACAAGACAAAGAACGCATGCGTATTATGAATCGTATCGACGATCTTCGATTTTGCTTCCGCGACGATCTGCTTGGAGAAACGTTTGCTGTTCCAAGGAGCACTGTCCGACAGAAGCGCCCAGCGGAACGCATCCGTCCCGAACTCTTCGATAATGTTCCACGGATCGAGGACATTCCCCTTGCTCTTGGACATTTTCAGCCCGTTCTCATCCAGCACGTGCCCCGTTGAAATAACCGCTTTGTACGGAGCCCGGCCGTTATACAGGGTCGAAACCGCAAGCAGGCTGAAAAACCATCCCCGCGTCTGGTCGATGCCTTCGCAGATCATATCCGCGGGATACTGCTCGTTGAACGTCTTCTCGTCTCCGAACGGGTGGTGATACTGGGCGAACGGCATGGAGCCGCTGTCGAACCAGACGTCGATCACTTCCGGCGTTCTCTCCATCACCCCGCCGCACGAACAGCGGAGCTTGACGTCATCCACGTAAGGCTTATGAAGCTCAAGACTTTCATCCACGGGATCGACGGCACGATCACGCAGCTCTTGGTGGCTTCCCGGAGCGAATTCCTCTCCGCAATCCCCGCATACCCATACGTTAAGGGGAGTTCCCCAGTACCGGTTGCGGCTGATATTCCAGTCCACCAGCTCCTCCAGAAATTTCCCGAAACGGCCTTCACGGAGATGGCCCGGGTACCAGTTTACTTCGTTGTTGTTCGCGATAAGCTGGTCCTTGACAGCCGTCGTACGGATAAACCAGCTTTCCATCGCGTAATAAAGCAGCGGGGACTTGCAGCGCCAGCAGAACGGATAGCTGTGCTCGTAACGTTCTTTGGAGAAGAGCAGTCCCCGTTCAGACAGCTTTTTCACGATATCCACGTCGCAATCTTTCACAAAACGGCCCGCGAAATCGGTAATTTCCGCAGCGTAGGTGCCGTCCTGCTTCACGACATGGACAAAATCGATCCCATGCTGGCGTGTCGTGCGGTAATCGTCTTCCCCGTGCGCGGGCGCGATATGCACGATCCCGGTCCCGCTCGCATCGCTGACATAGTCGGCGTCTACGACCAGATGGCCTTTGTTCAGCTCCAGATAGCCGAAGGGCGGCTCATACGCGGTTCCGACGAACTCGGCCCCTTTATGCACGGAGAGGACTTCCGCTTCGTCTCCGAAAACTTTTTCGGCGAGGTTCTGCGCCGTCACGTACACGTCACCGTTATACTTCACTTTGACATAGTCGAGATCCTTGTTTACCGCGAGCGCCACGTTAGCCGGAAGCGTCCAGGGAGTCGTCGTCCATGCGAGGAAATACTCGTCGGCCGCTTTGCTCTTGAACTTGACCGTGGCACTCAGATCTTTCACATCCTCGTAGCCCTGCGCCACTTCGTGCGAGCTCAGTGTTGTCTGGCAATCCGGACAGTAGGGGCTGACACGGTGACCCTTGTACAGAAGCCCTTTCTTATGGATGGTCGACAGCACATGCCAGACGCTCTCGATGTAATCGTTCGTCAGCGTCACGTACGGATGCTCCATGTCCGTCCAGTAAGCGATGGCCTCGGTCAGCTCGCGCCACTGCTTTTCATATTCAAACACGCTGTTCTTGCACGTTTCCACAAACTTGGCCACGCCGTATTCCTCGATTTCCTGCTTGCCCGAAATGCCCAGCTGCTTCTCGACGCCCAGTTCGACCGGCAGCCCGTGCGTATCCCAGCCGGCTTTGCGGACGACTCGGTAGCCCGACATCGTTTTGTAGCGGCCGATAAAATCTTTGATGACGCGGCCGAGCACATGCCCGATATGCGGCTTGCCGTTCGCCGTAGGCGGACCTTCGTAAAAGACGAAGTTCGGCTTGCCTTCACGGTTCTCGATGGATCGGCGGAACGTATCGTCCTCCCTCCATTGGTTCAGGACGCGCAGCTCCCGGGTTCTTGCTTTTTCTTTGACATCGACTTTGTTCATGTTCCGTCATCCTTTCCGGCTTCGTTCTGAAGACAACAAAAAAAATCCCGCCCCGTAAGGGACGAGATTGGTTCTCGCGCTACCACCCTTGTTCCGCCATAGCCTTGTCGTTCAAGCTCTGCGGCACCTCATCTGCGTACGATCATACGCGTCCCTTGTAACGGCGGGATCCCGGGTCAGCTTACTGGCCTGCTTCAGCTTTCCTTCTCGGAGAGGATTTTCTGCTCATTCTTGTACATTGGCTTTCAGCGCGCGGCCAACTCTCTGGGGAACAAGGGATCAGCGTACTCGTTCTCGTCAATGAATTTCTCGGGTTCATTTTCAGATATTCCATTTTTACAGCATTTTCGGCAAAATGTCAACCCGCGGTTGTCTTTCGGAGCTGCGGCGGTGATTTCGCGGCCCCGGTCTTTTTTTACCTGGTTTTCCCATCGGGCACTTGTATGGCTTTCCATAAGGAGGTAGTCTGGAATAGAAAAATCAATCGGACTTCTATTGGATGAGGTGGTGCTTGCATGGATATCGAGGCCTATCTGAAAAGAATCGACGCGAGCCGTCCGGCCAAGCCGGATTTGGCTGCTCTGACGGAGCTTCAGCGCCGTCATATGCTTCACGTGCCTTTTGAAAATCTGGACGTAATCCGTCAAGTGCCGATCACTCTGGACATCGCTTCCTTTTACGAAAAGGTGATCGGGCGCCGCCGCGGAGGCTTCTGCTACGAACTCAACGGGCTTTTCAGTACTCTCCTCAAAGAGCTTGGTTTCTCGGTGCGCCTCATTGCGGCTACCGTCGCCAAGCCGGACGGAACGTGGGGGATGCCGGAAAGCCATGCGACCATCTTGGCCGAACTGGACCGGGCCTATCTGGTCGACGTCGGCTTCGGCGACTCGGCCCGCTCGCCTGTTCCGCTGGACGGGATACCCGTGGAGGATGTAAGCGGCGTATACCGGGCCGCGAAAGTGCCGGAGGCGGACGGCCTCCTGTATGATCTCCAGCGGGCCGGCGAGGACGGGGGCTGGAAAGCGCTGTACCGCTTCTCGGCAGCGCCCCGTTCCCTGGGAAGCTTTGCCGAAGCGTGCACGTTCAACCAGACGTCGCCCGAGTCCCATTTTACGCAGAAGCTGCTTGCGACAAAAGCGACCGCGACGGGACGGGTGACGATTTCGGGCGATCAGCTGATCGAGACGGACGGTGACGTCAAAAGCAAGCGGCCGCTAGCCCCGGAGGAACTGGAAAAGACGCTGAACAGCCGCTTAGGCCTCTTCATCTGAATAACGGAAAGCCGGTATGCTCGTAGGGCGGACCGGATTCCGGCGCGGCTTGCAGCAGCGCGGTAGTATTTCGGGCTTTGCGCCTTGCGGCAGCGGAGATAGCACTTCGGGCCCTGAGGCTTGCAGAAGCTGCGACAGCACATGCGGCCCTGCGCCTTGCGGCAGCGACGGTAGCACTTCGGGCTCTGTGCCCTGCCACAGCGGCGATAGCACTTCGGGCCCAGCGGCTTGCAGCAGCGCCCCGAATGCGAAAAACCGGTATACTCGCAACAGAGCATACCGGTTTTTCGCGCCGCATCCAGCTTCGGCGCTTTTTCGGACTGGCTTCCTGCCTGCGTTTCCCGGACTGCGCCTTGTTGGCATGCCGATTCTTAGCTAAGCGCCGCCAGCCTGCTTCTCAGCCGTTCCGCCGCAAACATTCCTTCCGCGTCCTGCAGGACATCGCCCGGTTTATTCCCCTTGCCTAGGATGTAGCCCTCGAAACCGATGCCCATAAAATCGAAAATATATTGAAACTGCTGAATCATCGGCAGACCCTTGATTTCCGGCAGATCGCCTCCGACGGCGATGACATAGGCCTTTTTGGCGGCCATCGTTTTTTTAAAATCCGGGTAGTCCCCGTCCCTCATCATCTGCGACCAGCGGTCCACGAAGTTTTTCATAATACCCGACATACTGTACCAATACACCGGAGTCGCAAAAATAAGAACGTCCGCGGCAAGTACCCGGTCGATCACTTCTTTGTAGTCGTCGTTCATCTCCGGAAATCCCTCTTCCGCATGACGTCCGTCGATAATCGCCCGGATTGTGTAAGCGTTAAGCTGAATCCGGTCGACTGTCAGACCTTTGACGGCTTCCTCCGTCAGCTGCTCCGTATTTCCATCGGGACGCGTTCCCCCGTAAATGACTGCGATTGACATGGTTGCGTTCACTCCTCGGTTCGATAGTCGGCAGGCTCCTGCCCGTCCGCAGTGCGAGCGCGGGATGCCTCGTTCTCTTCATTATGTGTTCCGGTGTTTCAACTCTTGCCGGACATTACCCTCTCATTTTACAATAAAGAGAACGATCACCAAAGACGATTATTTCGATATCATCAATCAATTTTTCCGATGAAAGAGAGATCCAGCGATGGAAACCAAACAACTTCTGACGTTTAAAACCGCCGCCGAAAACCTGAATTTTACCCAGACGGCCCGGATGCTTAATTTTGCCCAATCCAGTGTGACCGCGCAGATCAAAGCGCTGGAATCCGAGCTTGGAGCCCTCTTGTTCGAACGGCTCGGCAAACGGCTCGTTTTAACGGAAGCGGGGCGCCAGTTTAAATTGTACGCCGACAAAATCATTACCCTGACGGAAGAGGCCAAACAGGTCGTCCGCGGGGACGAAGAACAGACCGGAACGCTTGTGATCGGCGCCCAGGAAAGCCAGTGCACGTACCGTCTTCCCGCTTTGCTCAAAGAATTTAAAGCCCGGTTTCCGAATGTGAAGCTCGTGTTCCGGCCTTCGAATTCGGATGCTCATGCCAGGGAGCAGCTGCTGGAAGGCGTTCTGGATATCGCCTTTATTATGGACAGCTGTAAGCCGAGGGAAGCGCTGCATATCGAAACGCTGATCCGGGAGGAGCTCAAAATCGTCGCCTCGTCCGATCATCCGCTCGCGAACGCGAAAAACCTGACGCCGAAGGATCTGGAGCACGAAACGTTCCTGCTGACGGAAGCCGGCTGTTCCTACCGGACTATCCTGGAGCGGACCTTCGCTTCCGTATCCGTCTATCCGCTAAACAAATTCGAATTTGCAAGCATCGAAGCCATCAAGCAGTGTGTCATGTCCGGCCTCGGAATCGCTTTTCTGCCCGGCATGGTTGTAGCCGCCGACCTGCGTGAAGGGAAGTTGGCCGAGCTGGCTTGGGAAGCGCCCGAAGACGCGTTGTTCACCCAAATCGCCTGGCACAAGGACAAATGGATGACGCCGCCTCTGCTGGCTTTTATCGAACTGACACGGAAAGTATTCCATGCCGGACAGACGGCTCCAGAGCACAATACCGATGACGCGAAGCCGGTGGAAAAAACGTTCACTTCCTGACGGCGAAAACGCGCATGACCTGCTCGGCTGTCTGTTCCAGCAGCTCGGGAGTGCGGCGCATCGCCTCTTCGAGGGTCATCGGCCCGTTTACGAGGCTGAACACGGCCGTGACTCCCTGCCCGTAAAGCTCCTCGATCCCTTCGCCGACGGACCCGGCCAGCACCACAGCCGGCACGCCGTGCTTTGCGGCTAGCCCGGCGACTCCGGCCGGCGTTTTGCCTCCGGCCGTCTGGGCATCGATGCGGCCTTCTCCGGTCAGGACCAGATCGGCGCCCTTGACCGCCGCCTCCAGTCCCGTAACCGCGGAGACGATCGAGAAGCCCGGTTCCAGCCTGGCATTCAAGAAAGCGAGAATGCCGCCGGCCAAACCGCCCGCCGCTCCCGTTCCGGGAAGCCTGTGAAGGGCCGTGCCGGTAGCCTCCCGGATCACATCCGCAAAGCGGACAAGGTTGCTCTCCAGGCGGTCGATCATGTCCGGCGCCGCTCCCTTCTGGGGCCCGAAAACGGCGGATGCGCCGCGAGGACCCGTAAAGGGGTTGGTCACGTCGCACGCCAGCGTAAAGGTGCAGCCCGCCAGCCGCTTATCGAGACGTTCCGCCGAAATACCGGCGACCTCGCCCAGCGCCCCTCCGCCTGCCCCGGCCGGGAGAGGCCTGCCTCCGCTGTCGTGCAGCTCCACGCCCAAGGCCTGGAGCATCCCCGCTCCCCCGTCGTTCGTGGCGCTTCCGCCCAGGCCGAGTATAAAATGGCGGCACCCTTCATCCAGCGCAGCCGCAATCAACTGTCCGAATCCGTACGTGGACGTCAGCAGCGGGTTCCGTTCGGATTCTTCCAGCAAATACAGTCCCGATGACTTGGCCATCTCGATGATCGCGGTCCTGCCGTCACTGAGAATGCCGAAGTCGGCGGGTATGTCCCTGCCCAGTGGGTCCTTCACGACGGCGCGAACCATCCTGCCTTTAGAAAATTCCATGAGACATTCCAGGGTCCCTTCGCCTCCGTCCGCCATCGGAATAACGGAGGTTTTGACGTTCCCGATGCCTGCCCGGAGAACGCCTCTCTCGATGGCAAGCCCCGCTTCCTTAGCGGACAGGCTGCCTTTGTAGGAATCCGGCGCAATGACGATTTTCAAGGACATTCGCTCCTTTTACTTGTAGTGGCTGTTACACTTTCTTGCCGATCAGGCCAAAAAACAAGATGGCTGGCGGACCAACCGTTATTCGTTCCGGCGCTTGGGCAGATCGCGGTTGGGCGCTGCCATTGATTCCGTCCGGTTTGGCCCGGTAGTAAATTCGTTTGTCGAAGACGGCGCTTTTGACCGCTTCTAGCCCTCATATCATCTATTGCTGCTGTTCGTTATGTTGTTCGGTAGCTTGCCCCGCCGCTTCAAGTTTACTTCCGCATCCATCTCCGAAAATCAACCGCACCGGATTAATTTTGTCTGGCCCTGGCATACCGGGCAGGAACCGAATTTCGCCAGAATTAGTCGGGAATCTCCCGCTGCAACTGCGTGCTGCTAAAAGGACGGCGGCGGAATCTCCTACCGAAAATTGTTGCACGTCCGGTCCGGCTCCGTCAATTACCCCCACCGAGTCCTGCCCTGGCGTATAAGGTTATGAAGACGAACTCCGAGCAGGCTTACAAAGGTAAGTCTACGGATTAGAGTGAACTCTAAGTCCAAGCGCAGCATGCAAAGCAGCCGCAAAAAAAAGCAGCCCGGCCACGAGGCCGGACTGCTGCATTCGTTACGGGAGCATCTTCACATACTCGCCGTAAACATAAGCGATGCTACCTTTATAGGATACTTTCACCCAGCCGTAGCTGGTGCCGAGCACTTCCAGAATCGTCCCTTTCGGAACAGCGGTAATAATTTTCGCTGTCGCGGAAGCCTTTGTCCGCACATTCAGGAAGTAGGACGTCACTTGCGCCTGCTTCTTAACGGCCGGTTCCGGTTTTGGTTCTGGTTTCGGTTCCGGCTTTGGTTCCGGTTTCGGCTCAGGCTTCGGCTGAGGCGCGGTCGGTTCTCCGCTGCCGTTTCCGGCCGCTTTAACCGCGGCGTTCAGCTTGCGGTAAAATTCGCCTTTGGTTTGAACGCCGTCGAACAGGCTTACGTCCACCTTGGCTTTTCCGGCAAGAGCGGCGATTTCTTCTTTCGTAACGGCGTCCAGGATATTGATGGACTCGACGTTTGTGTACTTGCCGTCTTCCGTCTTCGGTATCGGCAGGATGCCCGAATTGATCAGCTCGACCACATCGGCCCGCTCGGGGGAAGTCGTGTCCACACCGATAATTTTCCAGTTGTTCTGGACTTGCGGCTCGTAGACCCCGTTCTTCACTTCTTTCAGGTAAGCGATCGCGCGGCTGCGGATCGTTCCGCCCATCTCACCGAAGGCGGTCGCATCTTTCGACGACCAGAGCTGTTCGAAGCTGCGGCCTTCCAAAGCGCCGCCCTTCGCTTTCAGCGCGTCCATACGGTAAGCGTTCATGCCCAGCTTCAAGCTGTCTTCCGGCCGGATGGCAGTGCCGTCCATTTTACGCAGATTCGTAATGCGGCTGCCGTAAGGCTTCGTCAAATCAATGTCGTACTTGACCCCGCCGAAGAAATCGTTCGTACTGTATTTGGAGGCGCGCCGTTTTTTGTCAAAGCTGACGGTCACGTCGCCCGGACGGGTGGAATTGAAATAACCTACCGCCCATTCCATATAATCCTTCACATCTTTGCCCGTTACTTTATAAACCGTAATTTCGCCGAGGGCGAACTGGTAGTTGTACGCGATATCTTTCTTCTTGATCGGCCCGATATCCAGACGCGCCTTGTCGTTGTCGATCTGGTGCGCGACTACGTCGGCCTTGCTGTAATGAAGCATCACTTCACTGAAAAAGTCCGATAAAGGCGTCTCCTGGATTTGTACGCTCGGAATGCCTTCAATCTCGTTCTTCGGAACGAGGTTCATGCCTTTCAATTGAGCCACTTCGATATTGGCGTCCGCCCGCGCAAAGTCGTGAAACGGTTTCAGCGTTTTTTCCAGCTCGGGATCGGAAACGACTGTAACTCCGCTTGCGTCCTTGACAGGGAGAGCCGCCGCTTTCTTGTCCTTAAGGACCATTTTC
This sequence comes from Paenibacillus sp. GbtcB18, assembly GCF_019091125.1. Taxonomy (NCBI): domain Bacteria; kingdom Bacillati; phylum Bacillota; class Bacilli; order Caryophanales; family Paenibacillaceae; genus Paenibacillus; species Paenibacillus sp. GbtcB18. Next base: position 814,695 of record NZ_JAGXJX010000001.1, on the reverse strand, counting down.
CCGTCCTTCTCCGTGAAGGTCAGGTCGATCCGGGAAACATGGGTACCGTACTTGTCCGGTTCGGCGATAAGAACGCCGTTAATGGTCTCTGATTTGACCAGCTTATGCATATGTCCGGCGAAAATCGCGGCCAGCTCCGGATTCGCATTGGCGACGTCCGCGACACCGGTTCCCGGCACGCCGTTCTCGTTCTCGATCCCCATGTGCATGAGGCCGATCATCACGTCGACTTTGCCTTCCAGCTCTTTTACGGCTTTTTTCGTCTCTTCCACCGGATTTTTGAACTGAATTCCGTCCAGATGGTCGGTTCCCTTCTCAAACTCGGCTGTCATAGGGGTGTCCATCCCGATAATACCGATTTTCACGCCCGCTTTTTCGATAATGGTATACGCAGGGAGAAATCTGTCGCCGTTGTCTTTGTAAATATTGCCGCCGAGCATCTGCCCTTTGTACTGCGAAGTAATCTTTTTGAATACGTCCAGCCCGAAATTAAATTCATGGTTACCCATGACCCAGGCGTCGTAATTCATTTCGTTCATCGCGACCATCATAGGAGACTTCGGCTGGTCGTTGAACAGCTCCGCGGAGTTGTCCTGAATCATGTCCCCGGCATCCACGAGAACCGTGTTCGGATTCTCCTGCCGCACTTTTTTGATCATGGTGAAAAGCTGGGTCAGACTTCCGTTCGTATTAGGCCCGTCCAGCGCATAATCCCACGGCATGAAACGTCCGTGAATGTCCGAGGTTCCCAGAATGGAAATCTCCGTGTCGGCCTTGGCCGGATTGGCCGGTTCAGCCGTTTCCGCCGCAGCCCGTCCGCTTGTGAAAACGGTTCCGAATAACAGCATAGCGGATACAGTCAGACTCACTGCTTTCTTTGCCTTCATGATGACTCTCCCCTTTGGTGGTGGTAAAGTTGGCGGCCGCTTCCGATTTTAGGAACGGCCTCTGCTTCCCGCAAAAGGCTATGCCAAAATTTGCTGCCTTTTTGAAACATAATTCCGATTTTACAACAGAAGCGGTGATTTGAATATGCTTTTATTTACGAAACCTTTACAATTCATTTTCACAGTGTCTATGGGGTATGGAAATTTTCGAAAAAAACCCACAGAGCCCGATAGCCCTGTGGGTTTCGTTTTATACACCGGCCTTGCGAATCGCTGTGCATACTTACTGCGCGTCTGCCGCCAGCTCCTTCTTACTAGGCGTTCGCCTTGCCGCGGGAAAACACGTTTTCCAAAGCCAGGAATTGCTTGCCCGTAAAGAACAAGCCCAGGGACATGCCGAGCAGCGCCAGCTCCAGCTCATAGCCTCCCGTGAATCCTAGGCTTAGCTTCGCCGTGAAGATCGCCACCAGCATGATAACGGCAAATGCCGCCGCAATCCAGCGCGTTCCAAGCCCGATCAGCATAAGGATGCCGCCCGCCAGCTCGATAACCGCCACCACATACGCCATAAACCCGGGAAGACCGAGACTGCCGAAAAATCCGGCGACACCGCTCAGTCCGCCTTCAAATTTCTGATAGCCGTGAACGAGAAAGATCAAACCGAGAACAATCCGTAAAATAAACGCTCCATACTGCCATTTGTTAAGTGAATTCATGTTTTAATTTCCTCCTTGGTTTTACACTACATCTTGTAGTGTTTATGGTCGCAAGAACACTACGGATTGTAGTGTCTGTGCTTAAAAATTTTTTTCAGAACAAGATCTGGACGAAAAGCCACGTCATGACAACCAGCACATAACCGGAAATCATGGTCGGTGTCAATGGCGGGCGAAATGAAATCGGGGATTCCGGATCGACGATTCTTCTGATTCTGTAATTGATCGACGTATCCGCGAACGATGCGTATGCGAATGGCATGGCAACCGTACCGCCTCTGCGGAGCAGTTTCAGCAATGCGCTGCCGAGATCGCGGGAAGAGCCTTGGCGTGAAATCGCGTAATTGTCCGCAAGGATCTCCCTCGCGATTTTGTACTGGTGGTGGAACCATTTCAGTACGGGAAGATACCACAGCACCGAGGCCAATAACGAGAGAAAGAACATGCTGCGCGGATCTCCCGTCTGCTGATGATGCAGCTCATGATGGATAACGGCCTCCGCCTCACTCGCCTCCAGCATATCCAAGAGTCCGGTGGACAGGACGACCGCCGGCTTGCCGAATCCCATCGTCAGCGCAATCGGCTCGTCCGACACGACTACGACTATGTTTCCCCGCGCTTCGGGATACATGCGGTTCAACTCCGCAGACAGCTTCGTGTGCCGGTATGCGCCCAGCTTGGCGAAAATTCTCCGCGACAGGACGAACTGCCGAAGGATTTGCCACATACTGTACACGAACGTGCCGATCACAAAGGCGTCGAGCAGATGGGCAATGGAGAAAATCCCCTTCGAACGCATCCATTCGGTGCAGACATTCAGCACGTTAAACCCGATTCGGATACCGAACAGGACATGCAGGGCATACATGGTCATCTGAAACAGGACAACGCCCGCAATCAAAACCGACGAACGGAAAATGAATCTGGACCGGGACTGCCACATGTTACTTGTCCTTCCGCAGATCCAAGATTTTCTGTTGCAGCTTCTCAATGAGCATGGGATCCACCTCTTCCAGGGCATCGAGCATATGGTTGACCACCAGAGACGATCCGAATTCCTCCATAAGCTCGTGGGTCAATTCTTTCGACTGGCATTCGAGAAACTCGTCTCTGGATTGGACAGGCTTGTAAAGCGATGTCCTCCCGTCCATTCTTTTCGACAAGATTCCTTTATCCAAAAGCCGGTTCATGACCGTCATAACGGTGTTGAAGTTCACAAGCTTCTCGCGTTCCAGCGCATGCTGGACATCCTTGATCGCCATCTCGGGCCCGTCCCACAAAATATTCATGATCTTGGCTTCCAGAGGTCCGAAAAACCGGTTAAGCCCGCTTTCGTTCGTTTTAAACGTATGAATTTTCACGAGGCCGCCCCCTTCCACTACCCATTGTAGTGTTAGCGGCCTAACGGTGTCAAGTGTACATGCGCATAGCCTTATATGCGGGGCTTGAGGCAGTAGAAGCGAAGATATGCTATAGTAATAAAAAAGGTACCGTGAAAGGAGGCCGTCCCATGGAAATTATCCCCGAGCAGTGTAAAGTGGTCGTGGCTCTGGACATGATTGTCGGCAAATGGAAACCTCTAGTCATTCAACATTTAATCAGCAAAGACACGCTGCGGTTCAACGAGCTCAGACGATTGATGCCCGATATTACCCAGCGTATGCTGACCCTGCATCTCCGCGAGCTTGAAGAACAGGACATCGTCCGGCGGGTCGTATATCCGCAAGTTCCTCCTAAGGTGGAATACTCCATCACGGAGTATGGCCGGACCCTGGAGCCGATCCTCCACTCCATGCACGTCTGGGGCGCGGCCCATGTCGAGCATATGAAGCAGCGGAACGCGGAAGCCGCCGCAGACGCGGAAAGCCGGGCGGCTTCGGCCAGACCGTAGCGCCCCGCCCGGTCGCCTCGGCCACGCCCGCGTAAGCGCGCAGTTCCGCGCCGCGCGATGCGGCGTCTCGCGCGGCGTGTGCGGCCTGCCGCGGACGCGGGACGCCTCGCGCCTGAGCTCGCGCAGCAAAAATAACCTCCACCCCTGACAGGGAAACGGAGGTTATTTTTGCTGCGCCGGCCGGGCCGTTCCCGGCCGGACGCTCCGGCTTCCCGCCGGGAGCGATTAGAAGCGTTTCGCCGCTTCTTTCGCTTTGGCGATAGCCGCTTCTTTGATCGCCGGAGCTTTATCCGGCGTAGCCGCCATGCCTTCCACGAAGATGCCTTCGAAAGAAGGTACGCCGTGGAACATCATGATTTTTTTCAGGAAGCTGTGGCCGCTCTCGAAGCCCGCTGCAGGACCTTCGGAGTAGACGCCGCCGCTTGCTTGGATATGAATGGCTTTCTTGTCGGTCAACAGGCCGACCGGGCCGTTTTCCGTGTACTTGAACGTTTTGCCGGCGATGCAGATGGCATCGATGTAGGCTTTAAGCACCGGAGGGAACGAAAAGTTCCACATCGGGGATACGAAAACATACTTGTCGGCCGCAATGTACTGCTCCACGATGTCGTTCAGACGCTGAACTTTCGCCTGCTCGGAAGCGGAAAGCTGGTCGAACGAGGAACCGGAGCGCAGCTTGCCCCAGCCGCTGAATACGTCCGCGTCGATTTGCGGAATATCCGAGTTGTAAAGATCAAGGGCGATCACTTCATCGGACGGATTCGCTTCGCGGTACGCCTCGATAAATTCTTTTCCTACCGCCATGCTGTAAGAAGTTTGGTGATCGTGCGGGTGAGCCGTAATGTATAGGACTGTTGCCATAATTGAATTCTTCCCTTCTTATCGGAAATTATCTTGACTTCAAAGTAATTATGTCTCATATTTTCCGTTCTGGGAAGTAGGCACATCTATGTGGGTTAGGATAAAAAAAGGTACTGTAAACGTGTCAGTAACAGAATAAGCCCCATTTCTGCCGAAGAAATGGGGCTTTAGGTCGCGTTTTCCGGTGTTATTTGGATATTTTGACCCGTTCCTCAAGCGGTTTAAATTCCTTGTCACCCGCAGGCGAGGTCGGCTTGCCGAATGGCATCTGGGCGATCAGTTTCCACGATTCCGGCAGGTTCCAGGTACTTTTTACCTTCTCGTCGATTAAAGGATTGTAGTGCTGAAGCGTCGCTCCGAGCCCTTCGCTCTCCAGCGCCGTCCAGATGACATATTGCAGCATGCCGCTTGACTGCTGGGACCAGTTCGGGAAATGGTCCTGGTAGCTCGGAAACTGCGCCTGCAAACCCTCGATGACAGACATATCCTCGAAAAACACAACCGAACCGTGACCGCTGCGGAAACTGTTTACCTTCTGTTCCGTAGCGGCAAACTGCTCTTCCTTGACGATCGTACGAAGAATATCTTTGACGATATCCCACAGCTTATGATGCTGCTCACCGAGAAGCACGAGCACTCGCGCGCTTTGGGAGTTAAAGGCCGAAGGCGTGTGTTTGACCGCTTCCTTCACGATTTCCACAATCTTGTCGTCCGAAACCGGGGATTCTCCGCTGATTGAATAAATAGAGCGTCTTTCCCGGACCGCTTGCAAAAATGATTCCGCTGACATACGTATCCCTCCGTTATTCGTATAAGTGAAGTGATTGTAATTTGCCACGTTGTACCCGTTTTTATGCAAAGCTTATTATTCACGGCGGGTTAAAGGACAATCCTCCCTTATTACCCGCGGCGCCGCGTTAGGAATCTTCTTGACCTGTATCGGTCAGGACGGCATCCGAAACGTAGGCTTCACGTTCAAATTCTCGCTCCGCAGGAGGCCGATCCCAGCCAAGTATGGGGATTGCCGGCCCAGCACCAGCCCAGCTTCGGCTTGCCGCCGCTAATCCACAGCGCGCTTACCCTCCGGTCGCCGCATCTGGAGCCGCATAAAGAAAACCCGTGATTTTTCTGCAAAACGTCCGGGAAATGGGTAATCACGGCAATTCCCTCCTCGATCGTCAGCGGAGAACGGTTCCATTCCGCAAATGATTTCATGGCTTCATTCGGCGTCCGGTTCAGCGTTTCCGAGCCCGTATCCACGTCCAGAAGCAAGTATGCTTCTCCTTCGGGAAGCTCCACGCCCTCGATAGGTTCGAACCTCGCGAGATCTTCGGCTTCCATGACGCTGAAGCCGTTTTTCCCGCTGCGTTCCACCCGCCGCATCATCTCATCCCGTGGAATTGTCCCGGACCTCAGAACGAGAACGAAAAGCAGGCTGCCCTCTCCCGTCTTGAAATCTTCCCGCATCCGCTTGGCGGCTCTTTCTTTTAACGGGGCAAGAAGCTCGCGGAAAGACGCTTCCTCCAATCCCATGGAACCGGGGTAGCCTTTGTCTATTAAATTCCGGATCTGTCTTTCAAATTCTTCTTCAAACATCATCAATCCGCTCCTCTCCCGCCGGTTAGCTTTATTAAACTCTCCGGCTCTCCGTACTCTCATGTTCATTGTATAACATGCATGCGAATTGTAAGTTTTCAACAATTAAATCCTATGAAAATCGCACTTTTTTGATAGAATACTTATAAGCTTACTTGAAGGTTTAGATTGCTGAGGAGGTCATTCCCATGAAATTCAGACCCGTCGATATCGCCCGAAAACTGCACGTCAGCACAAGTGCTTTAAGAAATTACGAAGCCGCCGGACTCGTCCCTCCCGCAGATCGGACCGTTTCCGGTCACCGGACATACACAGAGCTGCATGCGGCTTATTTCGAGTGCATTCAGGCGATGTCGCCCGGCTTCGGCATGGACATCACCGCGGAAGTCATGCGCCGGCTCCAAAAAGGAGAGTGGGCATCCGCCCTCTGGTGCATGACCGAAGCGCAAGCCGCTCTCTTCCGGGACAAGCGGAGAGCCGACGACACGCTCGCCTATCTGGAAAGCGGGGAAGCCACAGCGGCTGAGGAACCGCAGGACCCGGACGGCCAAAGCATCGGCCGGGTGTCGGCAGAAACCGGCATCCCGCGCTCCGCTATCCGTCACTGGGAGAAGACCGGGCTCATCACCGCCAACCGGAATCCCGCCAACGGCTACCGGACTTTCAACCGCCTGCAGGTGCGCAAAATCCGGCTGATCCACACGCTCCGGCAGGCCGTTTATTCGCAGGAGCTCGCGAAGCTGAAAAAAGCGATCGGCCTTCTCGATCCTGACAATCTCGAAGCGGCCATAACCATCGCCCGCGATTCGCTCCGGTATTTGGAGCGGATGAATCTGCATCAGTTGAAAGGCGCGTACTGTGTCTACCGGCTGTGCGAAAGGCTGAATGTACCGCTTTCCCCCTCCCGTAGAGAATAATGGCAATCCCGTTTGAACACATTAGGGGTATCCAATCCAAAGGTGTGGTGTGTATTGCATGAGTCTCTATCGCAAGCTTCTCCGGGCTGCCCGGAACTCAGGAACGGGTGAAAATCCCCAGGAACCGGAAAATCCCCTTCAGGCTTCCGATTCCATTGCCATCAATATCAGTTATCTTCAGCAGAGTCTCTGCCATACGGAAGATATGAAGCAGAGACCTCTCCCCTTCGACGGAACGGACGGAATGCTGGTTTACCTTGAATCCCTCGTGGATCAGGACAAAATACAGCTTCATGTGATTCAGCCTCTGCACGAGAACACCGGCCAAGAGCCGGACAAATCCTTTCATATTTTGGAAACGATCCGTGAAACTGCACTGGATAATGCCGTCAAGGCTTTGATTCAGGGAAAATGCGTGTATTTTCTGGAGGGTCTTCAGGGGTTTTATATTTTGGCAACCGAAGCGATCTGCAAACGAAGCGTGGAAGAACCCCAGAACGAAGGCGTGATCCGGGGTCCGCATTACGGCTTCATCGAAGTTCTGAACGTAAACTTGTTTCTGATCCGCAAGCTGATTGCAAGCCCTTACTTGACGGTACGCTACTATAAGGCCGGTACGCATACGCAAACCCGGATAGCTCTCGTTTATATGAAAAATATCGCCAATGCCGAGCTCGTTCAGGAAGTCGAGGAACGGATCCGGGCCATTTCCACCGACACCGTGCTTACCACGGGAATTATTCAGGAGATGACGGAGGATCACCCGTTCTCTATGTTCCCCCAGCATTTGGCCACCGAGCGCCCGGACCGGACCGCATCCAATATCATGGAAGGACGCGTCGCGATTCTTACGGAAGGTAGTCCGACCGTTCTTATCGTTCCCGTCACCTTCTTCGCCTTCTACCAATCGCCGGACGATTATAACGGCCGCTGGATCGTCAGTTCTTTTGTCCGGATGATTCGGATGTTCAGTTTCCTGCTGGCCTTCACGCTCCCGGCCATTTACATCGGGACCGTTTCCTTTCATCCGGATATTTTGCCGCTGGAGCTTGTACATACGATCAAAAGCTCGCTGGAACGCGTGCCGTTCCCCGCGATCGTCGAAGCCATGCTGCTCGAACTCATCTTCGAGCTGCTCCGCGAAGCGGGAATCCGGCTGCCCAGCCGGGTCGGACAGACGATCGGCATCGTCGGCGGTCTGGTCATCGGGGATGCCATCGTACAGGCCGGACTCGTTTCCTACACGATGATCATCGTCGTTTCGCTGACCGCGATCGCCTCGTTTCTTGTCCCGTCCCACGAAATGAGCTCGGCCGTGCGGATATTACGCTTTCCGCTGATGATTGCCGCTTCGATTTTCGGATATGTGGGAATCGCTTTCGGTCTCATGCTTCTGACGATCCACTTGTGCAAACTGGAATCTTACGGAACGCCCTACTTCTCTCCTTTCGCACCGCTGAGAATAAAAGATATGAAGGATGTGTTTGTCCGCTTCCCTTCTTGGCTGCTCAACGCGCGTCCCCATGACGCCAATCCTAAATTCATGAAGCAAGAAGAGGCGACCTCAAGGAGCTGGAAACGGGATGAAGATTGAACCCAAGGACACCATTTCGCAAGGCCAGCTTTTTCTGCTCATTATCAAACTCCAGATCGGTGTCGGCATTCTGTCGCTGCCGTACCGTCTTCACCAGCTCGCCAAAGGCGGAGGCTGGATTTCGGTCCTGATCGCCGGTGTTTTCCTGCAGGTAATCCTCGTTATGATGTGGATGCTGATGAAACGGTTCCCCTCCTACAGCGTGTTCCGGATCGCATCCGCCATCACGGGCCGATATGCGGGCGCTTTGATCGGAGCCGCCTACGTCGCCTACTTCCTTCTGGTCGGGGGCGTCGTCATGATGGGCGCGTTCGATATCATCAACCGCTGGATTCTCCAGAACACCCCGCGCTGGGCGGTGTTGTTCTTGTTTATGCTAACCGGCGTTTATTTGATCCGGGGTACGTTTCGCACCATTACGCGCATCTTTATCCTGTTCACGTTTCTCATCGGGCCGATGATGTTCCTTATCGGATACGGTGTACACCGCGCGAATCTCTTGTATCTGCTTCCGCTTAACGAGGCGGGAATCTGGAATATCGTGGTAAGCTCGAAAGAAACGATAACCGCCATGTACGGATTCGAGCTGATTCTCATCATTTATCCTTTTGTAAAAGGAAATCATGCGGGCAAACTGAAAGCCGTTTCGGCCGGCACCTGGTTTGTCGTTTTGTTTTACGCCTTCACGGTATTTACCTGCATGACCGTTTTCAGTCCCCAGCAGTTGAACATGATTCCGGAGCCGGTTATGTATCTGCTGCGTTCGCTGCCGTTCGGGGCGATGGACCGCGCGGATCTGCTGTTCCTCCCCATCTGGATGATCTCCATGGTAGCCTCCATGACCGGCTATTGCTATGCCGCCGCATTCGGCATCGGTCATCTGCTGAAGCATAAGGACCATAAAAAAGCCGCGCCCTTTGCGGTAATTATTTCTTGTATCATCGCGTATCTGCCGCAGACGAAGGAGCAGTTCGAGCTATTTTCGTATATCGCCGACGCGTCGGCTTATTTTTTCCTCATCGGATTCCCGCTCCTGCTCCTGCTGCTGTCTTACGCACTCAAGAAGAAAGAAGGTGGTCTCGCATGAGACGGGCCGGACGTATCGGGACCGTGCTGCTCCTGCTCGCCGTGCTGCCGGGCTGCTGGGATGAGGATAGTTTAAGAAATGCCAGGCTCGGGTACGGAGCCGGGTATGATCTCACTCCCGACGGCAGGCTGATGCAGACGATGGAAGTTGTGGATGAGTCCAAACAAACCGAGCAGCAGGGCTCGGCCAAGAACGAGGTCGAGTCCGGCGTCGGTTATTCCGTCAGGCAGACGAGCGACATCATCCGCACCAAGGTAACCGGCGATATCCGGTACTTCAAGTACGGCTTCATGCTGCTCGGTAAAAGCGTAGCGGAAAAGGATTTGTATCCGTACCTGGATATTTTGTACCGCGACCCGCGCAATCCGACTTCCCGGGTTAAAATCGCCGTCGTGGACGGGTCCACGAACGAAATGCTGCGGCTGAAACAGATCGGAAACATTCTCATCGGCGAATTTATTACAAGGAAAATCGAAAGCCTGGAAGAGATGAGCATTTTTCCCGAATTATCGCTGGAAACGATGCTCACGCTGCTGCTGGACCCCGGTCAGGACTTCGTGCTCCCCTATCTTAAACAAGACGGCAATACCGTCAATGCCATAGGGATCGCTCTGTTTAACGGTCAGCGGATGACAGGCAGCCTAAACGTGGAGGAAGCCATTCTGTACTCGCTTCTCTCGGGATCTCACAAAGATACGGCAAGATTTGTGCGGAAAATTAAAGAGGGGGACCGGAGTAACTTGGAGAATTACATCACGTTCGATGCGGGGGGAAAGAAAAGCAAGCGCAAATTGAAAGTCCAGGTCCGGGACCGCAAAGTGGATGTTTATCTGGATCTGAACCTTCCCGTGAGAGTGACGGAATTTGCCGAGGATCATCTGCATAAAAAGGGTACGGTGAACCGGCTGAACAAAGACTTGTCCGCTCTCCTGACCGAGGACGCCGGAGCCTTGATCGAGAAGCTGCAGGAAAGCGGCTGTGACGCATTCGGAATCGGCAGACGGCTGATGGCCCGCCATCCAGAATTGTGGAAGTCCATGGATTGGCTGCAGGAGTATAGAAACGTCCGTTTCCATCCGAAGGTCACCGTGGAAATTGTGGGTTCGGGCGTCTTTAACTGACCCGCCGGTCTTGCGGACCTCTGCCCGTTATACGCCCGGATTCCAAGATGCGCTGCCGTCTTCGGGCATTCCCGGCAGAATCAAGCCGCCGTCTATCCGCAGAGAGACGCCGGTCACGTAAGACGCCTGCCCGGATGCCAGCCATACCGCCGCATGGCCGATATCGTCCGGCAGCCCTATCCGGCCCAGGGGGACCGTCTCGGCGAACTTGTCCAGCTCCGGCTCCGGTTCCCGCACAAGGACGGCGCCGGGAGCGAGGCAGTTGACGCGGATTCCGTAAGGCGCCAGATCGAGCGCGGCGGCTTCCGCCGCCCGCTTCAAACCTGCCTTGAGTCCTCCGTAGGCGACATCCTTCGGATAAGCCCGCTCGGCCCTCGAGGAGGTAATGTTCAGGATGCAACCGCGAATGCCTCGCTCAATCATGTGACGGGAGGCATCCCGCATCAGAAGCAGCGGAGCGCGGAAATTCAGCCCGTATAAGCTGTCCAGGTTTTCCGCGGACAGCTCCTGTATGCGGCCGTACAGCCCGATGCCGGCGTTGTTCACGAGAACGTCGAGGCGGCCGAGGATTCGCAAGGCCTCCGGCACGGTTGTTTCGGCCGTTTCAAGCTTCCTCAGGTCGCCTTCGATAACTCCGCATAGGACTCCCGATAAGCTTGAAAGCTCCTCGGCGGCTGACGCCGCGGCCTTCCCATCCTGATAATGGGTAATCGCGACCCGGTAGCCTGCCGCCGCAAATGCAAGGGCAATGCCCCGGCCGATTCCGGTGCTCCCTCCCGTTACGAGTACGGCGGGGGGTTGTCCGTTCTGTTTCTCTGGCATGCCATTCTCCTCCTTCGTCTTTTCAATCGTCATGTGGCTTGCTTACGGGCCCGCAGTTCAAAGCCGCTTCCACGGCGCAGAGGATGAGCTCGTGATCTTCGATCACATGCGGAAGCTCCCCGGGCTCGACCCAGATGCGGGCTGTACACTCGTTATTCCGGATGAAAGAATGGCAGGCGGTGATATCCATCCGGTAAAAAACCTGATAGCCGACGAGCGGATACTTGCCGCCCGGAACGAAATTCGGGTTGTTCTCATGGCTCACCTCGATCATCCCGACCGGACGGATCATTCCTTCCGCGCAAGCTTCCTCCAGGCATTCGCGGCGCAGGGCCTCCCCGGGTGTCTCGCCCGGCTCCACGTGCCCGCCCGGCAAGCTATAACCGCGTGTTTTGACGCGGACGAGCACGATTTTGCCTTCGTAAAAGCAGACGCCATGCACACTCGTGACATCTTTTTCGGGAGGCGCTGCGGCAGCAATCCAGGTCAGGTTTACAAGATGGCCTCCCCAATCGGCCTCGATCGTCTTCGGTTTTAACATCGTTTGCCTCCGTTTGCCTGCTGTCGGTACCGGCACCTGCGCCGATGTCAAATTCTCAAAGCGGCTGCTGGTGATTTTACCGCCGCCTGTAATCCGGCCATTTCTGCCAAGCCGGGTCAAACCGGCTCAGCACGATACCGAAATCGACGGGTTTCTTCATTCCGGCTCCTCCGCTTCAAAGCTTCTATTAAAAGGAAGCGCCTTCATTGAAGTTCTCTTTTAAATATAACGGTTTCGGCCGAAAAAAAGAATCCGCCCGGGGTTAAAACAGGTTCCGGTTCTGAAAACCGGCCCTGTTCAGCCCGCTGCAAAAAGCCCCAGTCCTTATAAAAGAGGACTGAGGCTGCTTTTGTTTTAAAAAACCGGGGAAACGCAAGATTGGATGAGTCTCCGTGCGTTTGCCGTTTCCCTACTTGATTACGTGCCGCGTACCGCTTTTCTTCTCGTAAAACAGCTGCCGGTTGCGGTTGAATACACAGCGCAGGACGTGAATAGCGAACCAGGCATTAAACAGGAACATGGCAAACGTCGCGATGACCATCAGGATATCCGGAAGATTCTCGATCCCCGCCCGGATGTACAACTGGTTCAGGCCCCCGACGAAGAGGTACAAGAGCCCGTACCGGACGAAAAGTTCGTACAGCGTTATTTTATCGGATTTGCCTGTGAGACGGATACGGACGATCCATTTGCCGAGCGTCTGGCCGTTCCAGAAATAAGGCAGCACGATAAAATACAGCACAACGCCCACCGCATAAGGAAGCGGTACGTTCAGTACAGTCAGAATGGCAAGCACCGGACTCATCACGAACCAGTCGAACAGGAACGCCAGCCCGCGGCGGGTGTAAGTGACGCGCTTGGCCGCCAAATCCACTTTGTCATCGAGCGATTCGATCTTCGGCAGCAGGGAAGAAAGCCATTCCGCCGCCACATAGCCGATCATGCCCCCCGCCGTATTCATCATAATGTCGTCGACATCGAAGAGCCGGTATGGGTAATCGTAAATCCCGTACAGACCGGTGACCTGCGTAATTTCGAAAAACAGAGACAGACCTATGGAGAACAATAGGCACTTGACCCAGCTTGTTCGGAAATAATACCGCAGAAAAATACCGAACGGTACCGTCAGCAGTACGTTAAAAAACACTTGAAGGAACGCCCGTTCCTTCAGCAGATGCAGATAGGTGCGCGGCTGGTCCGCCACTACGGCCGTCTCCTTGAGGATATCTTCCAGGAAGTGGAATGGAATCCACTGGGCGTACGACTCCACCGCCGGAGGCGTATTGTGGATGCTCGGAGGAAGCGGCAGAATGATCAGAAATACGGCATTCATCATGTACAGAAGAAACAAGTAAAGCAGCAAAGCCCTGTAATAATGTACATATCCGTACTTCCGGTACTGGACGATCAGAAAGGGAAGCGTAAACAGGACCGCCGCAATCGGAAACGTCAGAAAAGCGTACGAAATCGGAAACAAATAGAACTTGAACATGGAAACACCTGCTGTAAGAGATTTGGTAAAGTCTGATTTTAGCACAAGTCATGCCGCTATGCACATCATGCCAAGAGCAGCGTCTTCATATACGCGTACATGCCCTTACACATCGAAACATTCACACAGCATCGCTAAAAAGCCGGGCATCATCGGAAGCCGGAATGAGAATAAGCGTATATTTTTCCTTTTACGCCTTAAAGTGGTTGAATTTTAGAAGTGCCAGTCATGTCGAATGGAATCGAAATTATTCGGAAACCCTTCGCCGGACAGGACGGAAACCCCTTCTCAAAACGATCTAAAAACGTCCAAAAAGCTTGATTTTCAGCCTTTTTGTGTGATTTTTGTGACACTTGCGGGAACTTGAAAATAACTGTTAACTTTATGAGTACCCTTGTCGATATAGGTCATACAACCTACAACAAAGAGGTGCGCAAATCTTGGAGAAATCTTCTATCATTGGTATTATTCTGGCGATTATCGCCGTAGGCGTCGGCATGGTTTTAAAAGGGGCCAGCCTGACTGCTTTGGTCAACCCCGCCGCTCTGCTCATTATTTTCGTCGGGACGGCGGCCACTCTCTTTATCGGATTTTCGGGCGAAGAACTTAAAAAATTTCCCAAACTGGTAAAAATCGTTTTCACCGAACAAAAGCTTATGCCCAAAAAAGATCTCATTAACATGATCGCGGACTGGACGGCTCTCACACGTCGCGAAGGCCTTCTTTCTCTCGAGGAAAAAGTGAACGATATCGACGATCCTTTCCTTAAAAGCGGAATGCGGATGATTATCGACGCCAACGATCAGGACTTCGTACGCGAGGTGTTGATGGAAGATATTGCGGCTATGGAAGAGCGGCACCGGAACGGTGCTCAAATCTTTACGCAGGCGGGAACGTACGCCCCTACTCTGGGGGTATTGGGAGCCGTTGTCGGCCTGATCGCGGCGCTGAGCAACCTGAACGAGATCGAGAAGCTCGGCCATCTGATCTCCGCGGCGTTCGTCGCGACTCTTCTCGGTATTTTTTCCGGCTATGTTCTCTGGCACCCGATTGCCAATAAACTGAAGCAGAAATCCAAAAAAGAAGTCACGCTGAAGCTCATGATGGTGGAAGGACTCCTATCCATTCAGGCCGGTATTTCTTCTTCCGCCGTCAAGCAGAAACTGCTCGTATTCGTACCAAGCTCCCAGCGTGAAGATGAGGCTTCCTCGAAGCAACCGGGTATGGACAATGAGTAAAAAGCACCGGAGAGAACATCACGAGGAACATATCGACGAGACCTGGCTCATCCCTTATGCCGACCTTTTGACGCTTCTTCTGGCCCTGTTCATTATTTTGTTCGCTTCCAGCCAGGTGGATTCGAAAAAATACGACAGTATTATGCGGGCTTTGAACTCCGCTTTTACCGGGGGAACCGGGACGTTCGAATCGTCCGCCAAAATCCCGTTGAACCGGGACTCCAGTACCGCGCTCAAGAAGCATGACAACCCGAACCCTTCGGAAAGCGAAGCGCTTCAAAAGCAGTACGAGGCCGAGCAAGCCGATCTTGAGAAGCTTAAACAGAAGCTCGATCAATACATCACGGACAACAAGCTGGGCTCCGAGCTGACAACGACCCTGAACGACGACCAGCTCATGATCACCATCCAGGACAAAGCTTTATTCGCCTCGGGGTCTGCCGTCATCAAACCGGAATCGCGCCTTCTGGCCCGGGCCATGACCGATATGCTGAGCCAATACCCGAAATACCGGATCGAAGTTGCCGGACATGCCGACAATGTGCCGATCAACAACAAGGAGTTTGATTCGAACTGGGATTTAAGCTCCAAGCGGGCCCTGAATTTCATGAAAATTTTGCTTGAAAATAACGCCATCGACCCGAGCCGCTTCCGTTCGATCGGATACGGCGAGTACCGGCCGGTGGATTCAAACGACACGACCGAAGGCCGGTCCAAAAACCGCCGCGTCGAGGTCAGCATTATGCGCGGCATCAAAGCGTCGGAAGTGAAAAAAAACGCCGAGGGCGAGTAGCGCACTCGAAAAAGAGCAGGTTCCCGATCGATGAGGGGAACCTGCTTTTTTTCTGCTGCCGGGAGACGGTGTGCAGCGTTTGTGCGGCTGCGATGCGGAGCCGGCCCGCATGGCGTCTATGCCCCGCATCGCAGCTTATCGCTCCGACTCCCATGTCGTTACGCCGCTTCATGCTGCCCGTTTCAGTTTTGCGGAATCCGGCAATTCCGGATCAAGGCGATTCGGCCAGCGCCACTCCGTAAGACTGCATGGCAGCCGGCACACCTTTGAACCTTAGCCGTCCATCGCTGATCAACGTCCACAGCCGGTATTCGATAAACTCGACCATAACGGCACCGCCCCAGCTCTCCAGCGCTTCCATAATCACCCGGCTGGCCGAGACGAACCCCTCTTCGTCATCGCTGCCGTCACGCTGCATTTGACCGACAAGAGCTGCGAGCGCCTCGTCGTAACTCTCCTCGGCAGCCGGTACTATTTTGCCGTCCGACCAGATATGAAGCTTCGCATCGGAAGCCGACAGCTCTTCCCATTCCCGGATGTACGCTTCCCTTGTCTGCACCCTCAAAGGCCGCTTTTCCTCTTCATGAAGCCGCACGATTTCTTCAATCGCTTCCGTAGAAAGGAAACCGAATGCGTAAGAATGCGGCACCGAGTCGAATCGGCGGGCTTTCCTTGCATACAACTGCGAAACATGGCCGATATAGACGGTATTCGGAGCATCGCGGAGGACAGCCAGGGCTAGACGCATCCCGATCTGCTCATGGGCGTGATCACCGGTCCAGATGGTAATGTCCTTGTCGGCGGGTAAGGCGCGTATAGCCTCCAGAATGAGTTCTGAACCGTGCCGGATCCCTGTTAACTGGGCGTACCCATACCCCTTGAAACGCTCGGACATCCATTCCAGCCGGAACTTCCGCCCTTCCTCCGTCTCCAGCCCCCGGATCGGCCCTTCGGAAAAACAATCATTGAACGCGAGGATCTCGCTTTCTTTCCTTCTGCCCAGGCTGCTGAGCGTACTCTTCAAAGCTTCCGCGTCGGACAGTCCCATCACAATGTGGACATGGCCTGCTCTTCCCTCGTTCTCCGCCCGTTTTCGGTCCAAATGTCCATTCCATATTTCTAAAATTTGTTTTTGAAAGCCATGTTCTTTCCCCGGAAGCTCGTCGTAACGCTGTGCTTGCTCCAGCATTTGCAGCAGCAGCCCCTTGGCTTCATTGGGATGAAGAGCGTGAATCGCGTCAAGCATATCCGGGCGCTTCATTTCCGTACACCTCACTTAGCAGGGTTATGTAAAATAATGGTACTCCATTTTATTTTAGCATAGCATCCTTCCGGAAATCCGGCTATACTCCCGACTATGGCTGCCTGAGGTTCACTAACCTCAACCCCTTCGGTCCCTACCTACTATCCTACAAGTGGAGTTCCGCTTTCGATGGATATAAAAAAGACCGCCGATAAGGCAGTCTTTTCGATAAGTTTAAACGGTCGAAGCGTCAATTTTTTCGTTGGAGCCTGACGCGGCGGCTTTACTTTCCGGGGTGCGTCCCATAAACCACAGCGTGGACCAGATCAGTAGGAAGCCGACCAATTGTCCGATTGTCAGGGCCTGATCGAATTTGAGCCAGTTGATCAGAACACCGACGGCCGGGAAGGACAGCTCCGCGATCGTCGCGAGAAACGCCTTGGTCGAGGACAAGCCTTTATAGTAGAGCAGCATGCTGATCAGCCCCGGGAAAAACGCCTGGAACAGCAAGTTCACCACAATGAGCGCCCACTCGCCCGTTCCTTTATGAAGCTGCCAGGCGTCCCCGCTTGCCATCAGCACGATAAACAGCAGCGGAATGGCCAGTAAAAACCGGAGCGAAGTTACGATCGGGAAATCGAGATTTTTTTGCAGCAAATATTTGCCCATGACCGTGGATCCGCCCCAGAGAATTGCCGCCAGAATCGATAGCAGACAGCTCAGGGTACCCAGATCTTTGAGCCCCAGCGACGGGGATTGAAACCCGAACGTCAGCAAATACGTGCCCGCAAGCGCGAAAAAGATGTATTTAAAAAATCGGGCCGGCAGAGCTTCTTTCAGCAATACGCGTGCCAAGGTAATCGCAAATAAGGGCTGAAGCTTTTGTAAAAGCAGCACGGCATTTGCGCTTCCATGAGCAAACGCCGACGTGAATAAAATCGTGGCGATCGCCGATCCGCCCCACGAAATGAACAGCAGCGCGCCGATAACGGCCAACGTCAGCTTTCCGGTCAGTTGTTCGCGGTACCGGATCAGGACGGGAAGCGCGTAGCAGGCGAGCAGCAGGTGCTCGATGAATACGATCTGCGCCGATGTTAAGCTTTTCAGCAGCAGGATGCGGAAAAGCGGATCGAGCCCCCACAAAGTGGCGCCCAGCGCGACATACCAAATGCCGTTAATCCCTTTTCCTTTCGTTAATACGGACTTTCCGTTAAGACCTAAAGCATTCTCCAATTCAAAAACCTCCTGTGGAATGTTTTGAATTGAACCTTCCGAAAAGAGACGATGCCCCCGCTGGAAGATCAACGGGGGCATCGACAAACAGACTTCATTAAAATGAAAAATTTTAATGAAGCTGCTTTTCACCTTCTCCCATCCGGACTTTACCGTCGGCCTTGGAGTCTCACCAAGTCAGTCCCGGCCGTAACAGCCGGGAGTCGCGGGCTTAAGGTACTTGCGTACCCATCACCGCCGGTTGGGACTTTCACCCTACCCCGAAGGTTCAATATTCAATTTCGTATGTTCTACTGGTGACCTTTAGCAGTCGTTTCGGTGCCGAAACCCTTGATATGAATGGATTTGTGGCAATCTTCGTTTTCCGCTGATGACCTATTGTTACTGCTAAGATCACCTGGTTTCCGACTGAAATCCTGCCGAAATCCTACCAAGAGCCCTGCCAAAAAACCACCTAAGAACACTTAACTGTAATTGAAATATTAACACTCTAAAATAAAAAAAGCAAGGGCTTATGCCCTGCTTCCTTTGCCTTTTTGATTATCATGTATCGCATGTTTTTATTTATATAATAGCCATGTATTAATTTATTTTCCCATTAACCAATATAGAACTTTACATATTTTACTATATATAGTATATTGATTGCGTTTCAAAAACCGTCTCTGAGCCCTGTAAGTTCGTTTCACAGAGCTCCCTCTATTCGAATTTTTATTCTATTCCACCAAGGAGAGTGGCAACTATTCGTAAAATTTGGCTTATTGTGTTATTTGTCTTCATGTTGGCTGTAGGTTTTTTTATTGGAGATTACTACGGAAGTGAAATAAAAATTAACACGGCAATCAGTCAATCTCTTGAAAAAAGAACAGTAGAACATCTTAAAACTAAGGGCTTCGAATCAAAGGATTACACATTCAAAACAGTTAAAGCGCAAAAATTTGTTGGTATTGATGATTACGCAGTTGCGGTTCAATTTAAGGATGAACCTGAAAACACTTATTACTATAGCGAAGATACAGATGGAAAGATCTATCAATCAAGTAGGAATGGACAAAAACATATTGAGTAATAACCACAAGGCGTTGATTTTTATTTTCCTGTTACTATATTTGCAAACGAGTCCAGTTCTGATAATAATACAGTTTACGCTGTCCCTCCTGGTGGTGGACGTGTTTATCCTGGAACCAACGTCAGTGTAATACGGAAGACGTTTTAGTTACAAACGATATTCGTAGTATAGGACTACACGGGCATGCAACTATATTGTAGGCGACTGGTATCGTGTGACAATTAGCATTAAAGGCTTGGACTACAATCCAGGACTTACATCTTTGTATGTTCTCATTCGAACTTATATAGTGTCACATCATAATCTATAAAAACTTCTTCAATAATTTGTCCTACTATATCCCAATCTCCACCGGCTAAACCGCAACCAATATTGTACGGTAGAGCAATAGACTGACCCGACTTCATGGCCAAAGACTTTAATTCGTTTAATGCTCCGCGCAATGCAATATAGTCCGTATGTCTTTTTTGAACTCCATATCCATATTGTCCAAATAAGTTAGCAATCCATTTTTCATTCTTTGTCGGTACGATCTGACAATGGCCCAATAACTCTCCCTTGTTACTACATGTTTGTTTATATTGCATAAAAACTTCTGGGTATTCACGCTTAATTAATTTAGCTAGTCCAGCCCCCATAACCCCCATACAATTTACCTGATGACCCATAATATCCTCGGTGGCCTCCATTAAATTTCCTTCAACAATTTTTACACCCACGTTAATTCCCCTCTCGCAAGTCAGCCTTAATTACCTCTGCAAAATCGATAAATTCGAAGCCATCAACCAGCTCGATCTTAAAATTTTGCCTATATGGATTAATCGATGTAACAACGCCGATTAAATCTTGAAACTCATACTCTCCATATATCGTTACACATATTTCAGTTTTTCTCTTTAAGGAAATGCTGATATTCTCCATTACTATCTGCAGCTCATCTTCATGAAGTTCCAACATCATACGACTACTTTCCCACCGCCTGTTTCCACTTAGCTTTGTACTCATCTATAACGCTCTCCAATCTTAGCTACTCTATCTTTGACTTGACCGGCAGAAATTACGGAACTTGTGCGCAAAATTGCTATTTTCCCAAATTTATCTTTGATATTATCCATAACATTGTCCAAGGCTACTTTTCTTTTCGCTATCCCCAAAAAAAGAGAACTGATATGTATTTGCGTCAGAAAGCCCAGATAAAGCTACAAAATTTTTAGCTCGCTGTCTGTTCAAATGAGTGTAGAATAGCTTTTTTACAACACTATATATGTCTCCAGAAACATTGGTAATCAGGGATTTTCATTTGTTTATGAAAGCATGTATTTATAAAGCTTTGTTTTCTCCAATACCAGTCCGTGCATGTACACCGGTTTCGATTCTTGCATTGAAACTTTTATGTATGTCTCCACATGGGGTCTATTAACGACACAAGGCATTCCTTAAAGCATCACCTAGTGTTTCCGCTTTTTAACAACATATTGTTTGGCTAAGGGACAGGCTGCTAGTACAACTCCAGCCCTATGGGATGGATCTCCTGCCACAACATTTGGCTTTTTGGTTAGAGTCGGATTCTTTGCTTTCTCGACTGAGGCATAAAAGGACTGCATATCGAAAAGCATAATTGTGGATTTCTTAGAAGACATATTGCCGCTTTCTAATACAGGAACATACGTTTGTGTTATTCATTATATACCAAACATATATTCGCTAATCAAGAGGTAATTGGTTCCATGAAAATATTTTTTTTGTTTTGAGAACCGCGATTATCATTTTTCATCACTTTGCACATTGACGGAGATGATATTAGATTGCAAAAATCATATTGCTATATTTATTGGACAATGAGCTTTTATTTAGGAATATGCAAAAAACTCAAAAAATGTTTAACGATCATTCTAAATTCGCCTAACCTAATGCGTAAGCTTTATTTAACATGCACCTTTATTGCATATTGAGCGCTTCCTTCAGACCAGTCTGCGCTAATACTATACATATAAATTCCTTCTGAGGACGGTACTGTTATTTCGTTAGAATTCTTTGTTTCTATATCTCTATTGTCATTGTCAGTAATGACTTGTCTAATAATCGGAGGACCATCCGGTTCTCTCTTAAAGGAAATCTTAATTGTTGAATTTTTAGGTATGATTATAGCTTCTTTATCTTTGACTGCATACCAAGGGGACATGTTCTTTTCTTTACCTAATTTCCAATAATACGAGGCGGTTTCCACTGGTATATCTATGCTCGCACTTTTAATGTAGGCTCTAGGTGCTTCTGATAACGGTTCCCCATTAAACAAATTCAAAAAAAATAATACATAAATACATCCTGCAACTGATAAAAATATGACTATCCATTTTTTCATTTTTTTCCTACTTTCTCAATGTTGATATTCCAAGTAGAGATACGGAGGGTTTACTCCGTATCTCTACTTGGAATACTATTAATTGTGAAGTATATACATTTCACCTGCATTTATCTTAGCGATAACTCTATTTTGCAAATCACCATCGCTTGTCCATGCAATACTGTCAGTCAATATACTCCATGTATCTTTCCCTTTTTCGTTTATGTAAAATAGTTTATTTTTATATGTGCCATCGATAATTATCTCCTTATTCTTTTTTCGCACCCGACCATCGAGACCTTCAACCCTGTTCAGACGGAAAGCCCTGTCTTCAAAGCCCTATAACAAGCCATCTTCCAGTTGCTCAAGCACGCAGCTCCACCAATGGTTTTCGTCTGCCAGGCTGGCCGCGTCCTTCTCTTCAAACAAAGCACGCATGCGGGTCAACTCCGCCTTTCGGTCGAAGACCGGCCGATTCGGACGCTTAGGGACGATCTCGCCGCGTTGGAAGGCGGCCAGTCGTTCGCGCATTTCCTCCGCTGTCCATATCATCGCTTGTCCACTTTCGGAGCGACTTGCTATAAACGCTCGAACACAGGATAAGAACAACAGAAACAGACAGATGTCCGAGTTAACGAATCCTGTTTGCCCGGAGGCTGGGTGGAAGGAATATAGATGCCCCGAACCTTGAACCAGCCCCAGAATTGAGCTTTCCGGCTCCCATTCGTATCCGATGGGCAGAAGCTTGTGTTCGCCATCGTACAGAAGCCCCAAATCCGTGAACGATTGGAAGCGAACGCCCAAGACGGCATCCTCAGGCTCGATAAGAGGAAGCCCTTCCTTAAGCAAGGATGCCTCTATCTTCTCAGGCAAATTTGCAGATCTAACGAGATCCGGATCGTAAAAAACAGCATTTTTCAAAGCTCTATTCCCTCCTCTAATTTCAAAATATACTTCAAATTGCACTAATTTAATTGTATATTTGTTCCTCAAATCTTCGCCATAAATAGTTCAAACCATTTTGTTCTATCTACAAATTTATTAATTTTCACTTTTATATATCTCGATAGCGTCCTCTATAATGAGAAGACGCTATCGAAAATAAATGATTAGTAGCCACCCATACCTTTATAACGGTGTGCAAGAGCTTTGTGGAAATATTCCTGCTCGGCATAATGGTAAAACAACGAAGGATTGCCCGCATGAGCCATCTTCATTCGCTCAAAATGTTCAGCTTTCACAAAATGATAACCAGCCAATTGCTGAGGATCGTAAGACCTATTTTGTAAATTTACCGTTCCAGACAAAGTAACACACTCCTTTTTAGATATGGCGCTCTTTCTGGGCAATACTAATATATGACAGTAGCCCGAAAATGTACGTATGACAATGGCCTAATCTAGGCAGGAGGTGGACATTGGGAGGACCTCGCCGCAGCGGTTTGATCATTTTGGAGGAAAAATGAACGCGGGGGCGGATGAATAACGAAGAAGTGTTGGATACGAATCCTAGATGATTCGTTTTATTGTATTTTGATAAGGTCCGAATATATAAGACGCTTGTTCTTTGGCAAGTCAACGTTTTTATGAAAGTGGCCAAAATACCACCGTTTGTACGTCAGTTTCTGTTCAACCTCATAAAAATAAGGATGCATTTCATCCTTCTCCATGTGAATATTGAATACCGATGAAATATAATCTAGATCCGAAGTCGAACAAGTATGAGTGATCACATAATCTACTATCCAATTGTTCCTGTTAAGATTTTCCAGGCCTTCTTCGTATTCATCTTTGGAGGGCATTTCTCTCCTCCACCAAGACTTCCCTTCTTTACGATACTCTTTGTCATGTGACGCAGCTCCACCAAACGTAAAAAACTTCTTATTTTCTATCGTGAATACCTGTCCTCTCATCAAGTGGATAACGCTGCTGTTGATTTTATGTACCTTTCCACCATTCCAAATTTCAACCGGGTACTGTTCCAACAAATCAAAGTTTTCATGATTCCCGTCAATAAACAGAGTCGTAAATGGCTTTTCATTGTGGAGCCACTTTAACCAGTACTGGTCCTCTCTACTCCCATCCCATATTAAGCCAAAGTCACCGGCAACGATTACATAATCTTTTTTCGCTAAGGATTTTTGTTCTGGAAAGTTCCTTTTATTGAACCTACTACCTACACTTATGGTTCCATGGATGTCTCCGGTTATATAAATCATGTGCTTGTCACCGTTACTCTAGTCCTCCCATTTAAGTCTAACTGGAACCGGAACAATAAATTCGTGTTCACAGATTGGACAAGTGGCAGGTATTACAGGGTCTTCATCTTTATTTATTTTCAGGTACAAATCTCGCAAAAATGCAAGGTCAGCTACGAATAATTGTTCAATCACTTTCGTGTCAATCATTGGAAGATCGCCTAATCTAGTGATAACTCTTGTAAGGATAATTACAAATAAATAGTGTGGATTTGCTTGAACGCGCGGATCTTTCATCGGTAGAATTTCATCGGCGGCTGTCGCAAGTCTCATTGCTCCTTTTTTATGTGTTTTCCCGCTGCTGTCTTCAAACCCTCTCGGTAATTCAAACTCATATTCTGTCTTAAATGCCATTAAAAAAGCCCCCTTCGAATTGGTTCACGCAATGGAGTATTTAACTCTTTTCAAGAAAAATCAGATGCAAAAAATTAACATCTAAAGTTAATTCTCAACTATAATTAACACATTATTTTTTTATCGTACTATTTTTAGGAAGTGGGATAAAGATTAGAGAGTAAAATAATGAAACTTTTTCCATACTGGCACAGTCTAATTTATATGTATCCACACAAAATAGAGGTGAAATGATTGAAAAAGTTTTTTGTTGGTCTGGCCTGCGGCGCGGCTTTATCCGCTGCAACGGCAGTATATGCGTCGGAAAATATCCAAGCCTATCTTTTTCCGGTGAAGTTTATCATTAACGGAGAGGACAAAACACCGAGCGGATCTATAGAAACGCTGAATTATAACGGAAGCGCTTATGTTCCGGTTCGATACCTGGCAGAAAGCCTGGGCTCTGC
This sequence comes from Paenibacillus sp. GbtcB18, assembly GCF_019091125.1. Classification (NCBI taxonomy): domain Bacteria; kingdom Bacillati; phylum Bacillota; class Bacilli; order Caryophanales; family Paenibacillaceae; genus Paenibacillus; species Paenibacillus sp. GbtcB18. Next base: position 790,193 of record NZ_JAGXJX010000001.1, on the reverse strand, counting down.
CGTCATTTACGACAATCCGTCTCAAACCATAACGATCGATAACCGTTTTACGATTGTCGACGCCAACAATCCTCATTCGAAGGCTGGGTTTTTATCCGTTTTGAAGGAAGGAAATCGGAGCAAGATTAACGGCAAGCTTTACATAGGGCATGGCTCCTGGGATCACAAATTCATTGACGCTATGAAATCCATGAACCCGACCGTCGATTACTCTAAGACACAAGCGAGCGGAACCCTTGTTTTCTGGAATGCGAAGGGGGAAATCCTGGAGAAAGTGCCCTACGAAATTCCGGATGTCCGGAATCAATCCGAACAGATCGTCAATTTTGAAGCGTTCAGCCAAAAAGACATTACCGGGTATGCCGCAGTTACTCTTGAGCAAACCAAACCGAGCCCTCGTCCTTTTTTTGATTACAAAGAAGAATCGACGTTTCGGGATAATGAAAGTAAGGTCACTTTAACTATCATGAATGTAATCAAGACAGGCGAGTACACTTTAGTAAGAGCGGGGCTTCAAAAAAACAACGCGAGCGTGACCCCTGATTCCTTAATTACCCTTACATTTTTCGACGATAATGGTAACACTCTTGGCTCTGCGAGAACGACACTTGGCGAACAATCCGATGTAATGTACGCGATTTTTTTGGGAAAAGGGGATTTCACCCCATATAAATCCGTTAAAATCGAAGTTAGCGGTTAATCCGGCGGAACTACTACAAATAATAAGCTAAACCCTGTAAATGGGATTAGCTTTTTTTGTTTTCCATCCGGCATGTCGCACAGAGTAAGATTACATTTATTGGTATTTAAATTATTTTTTTGGTCTTTTCGCGTTGATTTAAGGTAATTGGACAAGTTCCATAGGTAAAACCGCTCATCACCAAAATTCCAGTTACTTTACTATTTTAAGCAGTATTGATCCTTTAAAAACTGGCCGGTTGGTTATATAAAACGGATGCTTACCAAAACAATGGCCACTGGTATATCACCTATAAAAGAACAATCTACATTTACGATTAATTTTGCAGATTTAACGAGAGACTGTGACTTTCAAGTCACAATCTTTTTTATGTCATAAAAAGATGTGTTATTCGATTTCCTTAATTTTAGTCAGATCCCCACTGCATAGAGTTTCAAGATTATCAAAAATTTTACGAGAAGGCCAATCCCACCATTTAACGGTAAGGAGATAATCGATTAGTTCGTCATCGAACCTTTTTTTAATCACTTGGCAGGGATTTCCTCCCGCAATATGGTAAGGGGGAACATTTTTTACGACAACGGAGTTGGCCGCAATGATGGCTCCGTCCCCAATATGCACACCGGGCATTACGGTGACATTTTGTCCGATCCATACATCATTTCCGATAACAGTATCACCTTTAAGGGGTAAGTCTGCTAAAGTTGGATTCGATTTCTCCCAACCGTTGCCCATAATGTTAAACGGATAGGTAGTGACACTGCACATCCTATGGTTTGCACCGTTCATAACAAATTCAATGCCCCTTGCGATCGCACAAAATTTCCCGATAATCAGCTTATCTCCGATAAATTCATAGTGATGGGTGACATGCTCTTCAAATTTTTCAGCACCGTTTATGTCGTCATAATAGGTGTAGTCACCGACAATAATGTTGGGGCGTGTTACAACGTTTTTAATATAACATATACTTTTAATTGCTTCATTTGGGTAAATTGCACGTGGATCAGGCCCATATCGCATATAAAAATCCCTCCTTTTTCCTATTCTAAAACGACTTGCATTTCCGGATCAATCGTTTTCGGTGCGTGAAACCAAACCATGCTGCTCATATGGCGTGCAAAAGCCCAATCCCAAAACATGGATATCATCCACGATTTCACCAGCATCTGATATTGTCACTTCGTTTACTTTAAAAGCTCTTAAGCCTGGAACCAGTACGGTAATTGCTGATCTGCCGGGCGGGGTTACTATTTCCTATACCATTTATGTGGTTCAGAAAAAGAGAAACCCCTCGTCTTGAAAAAGACGTGGATTTCTCGACAAGCTGAACAAGTTCGTATGAACTTGTTCTTTTTTTTACTTGGACAGTACATTCAAGTTCGAGCCCGCTGTTATGACGCTTCCCCCCTGTGCCCTGCGCGACACGTCGTGACTCTTCGCTGCGCTATATTGGTATAAAGTGACAAGTTCAGGGAAATCTACAGAGAAGTTTGCGGGAAGGAGGGAGGCACGCGCGTGAAGCTATTCAGACACTTATTCCATATGAACAAAAGATCCGCTCCGGCTCCGGCTTCTGCACAAGAAACGGCGGATACCGTCACCATCAAAACATCCCTTGCGGAAAATGAACGGTCCCTTGAGCAGGCGCTGTTTCATACCGATGATTTGGTGAAGCTCTCGCTTACGTACCATAACCGGAACCTGCTGCTCTGCTACCTTGACCCGATGTGCGATGAGGTTAAAATCCGGAGCTTTATTCTGAAGCCCCTGGCGGAGTCGGAGGCAGAAAATCTGGCCGATGTGTTCACCGCCCCCAGGGTTTACGCGCAAACATCGCTGGACGAAGCCGCCAATACTTTGCTGCAGGGGCAGGCCGTTCTTTTCAAGGAAGGCAGCACGGAGTGTTATTCGATTACGGTCAATGCGGAAGTCAAGCGGACGACGGAAGAGCCAGAGAACGAAAAAACAGTCCGCGGCTCCCATGAAGGTTTTGTCGAAAATATGACGGTTAACCTGCATCTGATCCGCAAACAGATCAAAAACCGCCACCTCGTCATCCGCCGGTATACACTCGGCCAAGAAAGCCGCACCGAGGTCGCCGTCGCTTATCTGAACCATGTCGCCAAGCCGGAGCTCATCCAGGAAATCGACGCACGCCTCCGTGCTATCGCGGGAGCCAATATACTGTCGACCAACCTCCTGGAGGAATATATTGAGGATCGGACGATGTCTCCTTTCCCCCAGATACTAACGACGGAGCGCCCGGACAGAGCCGCCGCCAACCTGCTCGAAGGCAGAGCTGTCCTGATGTCCGCCGGAACGCCCAGTGCGTTGGTCTTGCCGGTGACGTTTTTTTCGTTCTATCAGTCCCCGGACGATTATTACAGCCGCACGCTTGCCGGCTCGTTCATCCGGTTCATCCGGCTGCTGAGCTTCGTCATTGCGATTACGCTGCCCGCTTTTTATATCGCGGTCATTACGTTTCATTACGAGGTTATTCCCGCCGAGCTCTTGTTCCAAATTAAAGGAAGCGTGGAGATGGTGCCTTATCCGCCGCTTCTGGAGGCCATGTTCATGGAGCTGACGCTGGAGCTGCTGAGGGAGGCGGGAATCCGCCTGCCGGGACCGATCGGGCAGACGATCGGCATCGTCGGCGGCCTTGTGATCGGGGACGCGGTCGTGCGGGTCGGACTCGTATCGTATCCGATGATTATCGTCGTCGCTCTCACCGCCATTTCTTCCTTTATCGTCCCTTCTCACGAGATGAGCGCATCCGTACGGCTGCTCAGGTTTGCCGTCATGATCCCGGCTGCGCTGCTCGGCTTTATCGGCATCGTGTTCAGCCTGATTTTCATCCTGATCCATCTGTGCAAGCTGGAGTCGTTCGGCACTCCTTACCTGGCACCGGCGGCTCCTTTCCGCCTAAAGGACTGGAAAGACACTATTTTCAGGTTCCCGCTATGGAAAAAAGACAACCGCGTCAACATGACAAAACCTTTGGTGAAGCAGGAAAACGCGGATGTAAAGGAGCTGCAGGAGAATGACACACAATTCGAATAAAATAAGTCCGAAGCAGATGCTTTTTCTCGTTCTCCAGACCCAGATCGGCGTTCAGGTGCTTTTCCTGCCTTCCCGGGTACAGGCGTTTGCCAAAGGCGATGCGTGGATGTCGGTCCTGCTTGCCGGTTTGTTCAGCCAAATGTTTATCCTGATGATGTGGGCCCTGAACAAACGCTTTCCTGCCGCTACCTTGTATGACTTCATGCCACGCCTGACGGGCAAAGCGGCGGCAAGGCTCCTGCAAATTTTGTTCATCGTTTATTTTACGGCCCAGAGCAGTCTCATTCTGATGTTTTTTTACGAAGTGATCCGTGACTGGGTTTTTCCGGAAACGCCCAGATGGCTCATTACCGGTCTCATGGTGCTCGTCTGCATCTACCTGACCCAGGAAAATCTGCAGATCATCGCCCGGTTCTTTCTACTGGTAAGCAGCCTGTTTCTCGTCATGATCTTTATATCCGCGTACGCCTATACGCATTCCAACTTGTTGTATATTTTCCCGATCGGACAAGCCGGGTTTCTCCCGGTCGTGCGTGGAGCGCATGAAGCGATGAATACGCTGAGCGGTTATGAATGGATTCTTTTTTGTTACCCGTTCGTGGAAGGGACACCCCGGAAAAAGCTGGCTGCCGCATCCGCGGCCAACGCTTTCTCGACTCTGCTGTATACGTTTCTCGTCTTTACGAGTCTGGTCGTATTCAGCCCTTCCGAGCTTGGCCTGCTGCCCCATCCGGTACTGTATATGGTTAAAGCGCTGACTATCACGATCATCGAGCGTCCCGACCTGTATTTTCTCTCCGCCTGGATCGTCGTGGTCGCCACGTCCATAATGGCTTATCTATATCTGGCCGCCACGGGTATCTCTCATTTGTTCGGCATGAGCAGCCACCGTAAGCCTGTTCTGTTTACGGCCGTCGCGCTTTTGGCGACTGCGCTGCTGATTCATGACCAAGCTGTAATGAGAACTTTGGGCAAAATCGTATCCCTGTCGACCTATTTTTTCATGGGCTGCGTTCCCTTCCTTTTGCTTCTGATTTCGCTTGCTCTGCATATTCGCGAGGGAGGGAGGCGGCTCGCCGAATGAACCGATTTTCCAAAACCGCGGCAAGCCTGCTGACTCTTCTCCTGCTCAGCGGATGCTGGGATCAGCAGCTTCTCAAAAGCTCCCGCATCATTCACATCGGCGGATTCGATCGGGGAGAAGGAGATGAACTGAAAGTTACCGTCGCCTTTCCGGACGTATCCAGTGTTGAAGAGGGGCGAAGCGAAAGTAACGAAATACACACGGTAACGAGCAATACGACTCAGCACGCCCGCGGAATTCTCGATCATGAAATATCGGGGAATTATTCCCCGTCCAAGCTGCTTGTGCTTCTGCTTGGTGAAGAATGGGCGCGCGCCCAAAATATTATGCCTTACATGGATGTATATTACCGCGATCCCAAAAGTCCGCTGAACGCCCGGCTTGCGGTAGTCAACGGAACGGCGGAAGGCTTGATCGGCTTGAAAAAAGTCGGAACGAAACTCCTCGGACGCTTCCTGGATGCACTGCTTGAAAACATGGAGGACGGTACCGTCATCCCGCGGGTCAATTTCCAGTCGATCGGCCCGGTTAAGCCTGGACAGGACTTTGCCCTCCCCTATGTGTCGATTCATGACAAAAAGCCCGTGGTTCAAGGTGTAGCGCTGTTTCACAGCAATGTAATGACGGCCTCCCTCTCCTCGGAAGAATCTCTCATCTATCTGCTTCTCAAGGGGCAAAAGGGAAAAACGGCACGCCTCACACTTCCCGTGAACATCGAGGAGGAGGAGGAGCATGAGACAAAAGCGGACCGCTACATTACAGTCGATCTCCATAAGTACTCGCGTAAAATGAAGGTGGAGCTGACGGAGGGCGGCGGGGTCAGAGTCAAGATCCAGTTGAAAATCAATGCCGCGGTAATCGAGTACCCGCTTGACCGGCTGAACCAAAAAGAGACGCTTCAGAAACTGGATGCAGCACTTTCCAGGCTGCTGACCGCACGGGCCAAAGCCATCACGCGAAAAATGCAGGAAGCCAATCACGACGGATACGGTATAGCGCTGAGACTGATGGCTTTTCATCCGGAAGCCTGGAAGAAGATGAACTGGGAGGAAGACTACAAGGAGGTGCAGTTCGAGCCGGACATCCGGCTGAAAATCGAACGTAAGGGGATTACGTTCTAGAAGATGTTCGAACGATTAACCGCAATAAAAAACCAGGAAGCTCCCGGAAGAGCTCCTGGTTTCTTTATTGCGGCCGTGCCGTTTCGAGAGCGGCTGAACCGGTTCCCGCCGCTACACGATTCCGGCCGTGGATGCCCGCTTAAAGTCGGCCAGGCTCACACTCTTGCCGCCGTTCAGCCGCGATTCTTCCGCGCCGAATGCCATCAGGTGGCTCTGCAGCGAAGCGGCGGCGGAGGTGCGGCTTCCGGCCGGCTGACGGCCGTACTCGCGGACGTCCTTCAGGAAGGAGGCGACCATCCGCTCGTCTCCTCCCCCATGCCCGTCCCCGGCGATATTGCAGCGGACTTCCACCGCTTCTCCCGTAGCGAAGCGATGGAGCGTGTACGTCCCTTCGTCCATATCGCCCAGGATCTCGCCGCGGGTCCCCATGATCTGGACCCGCCTGCCGCCGCCTTGCGTGAAGCCGGACATCGTGAAGGCGGCGGTCGCCCCGCCGTCAAATTCCAGGTTCACGACCTGGTGATCCACGACATCGTTGTCGCAGCGGTACACACAGCGGCCGAACGGCCCTTCCTTCAGCGCCTTGACGATGCCTTCATGGGACAGGTCGTGTGTCATGTAACGCGCCCACGGATGATCCGGCGGCTGAATGTAGAGCTTCAGCGCGGAGAACGGGCATTCTTTTTCGACCTCGCAGCCTTCGATGCATCTGTCGGTCGATCCCGCGGGGGCATTCTCCTTCTTGAAATGAAACAAGGAGCCGAATGAACTGACGCTCCTGCACTCCCCGCCCATAAGCCACGAAATAATGTCCAAATCGTGGCACGATTTGGCCAGAATCATCGGGCTCGTCTCTTCGGCGCGGCGCCAGTTGCCCCGCACATAGCTGTGGGTCATATGGGCGTAGCCCACATTTTCGGTCAGTTGGATGGAGGCGATATCACCGAGTTCACCGGCATCCAGGTGCTGTTTGATTCCCGCCCAGAACAGGGAGTACCTCAGAACGTGGCTGACGACGAGAAGCCGGTCATGGGCTTGGGCCGCCTCGACCAGCTGCACGCACTCTTCCAGCTTGGGCGACATCGGTTTTTCCAGCAGAACGTGATAACCGAGCTCCAGCGCCTTCATAGCCGGCACGAAATGCATCCGGTCCAGCGTGCTGATGATCATGATGTCGGCGATTTTCCCCCGCTCGAATGCTTGCTCCCACGACGAATATACATAATCGGGCTTGATTCCGTGTATCCGCGAAATGAGTTTCCGTCTGCCTTCATCGGGCTCCGCTACGGATATAATGTTGAGCTCATGGGGATATTTCTCCGCGTACGGCCCGTAAATGTAACGTCCCCTGCTTCCGGCACCGAGCAGTACCGCTGTTAATGCTGCCACTTTTATTTCCTCCTCTTGCTTCGGCTTATGTTCCGATTGTACAAGAGAGAGACTTCGGCCTAAAGAGATCGTTGGTTACTTTCATATACTTCTGTTGACGTGTGACTGCCGGTCAGCCGCTGTCGCCGCTTGCCCGCCGGCTCCGGTATTCCTGCGGAGTGGATTCGTTCTGCTTTTTGAAAAAACGGATAAAAGCCAGAGCCGAATTGTAGCCCAGCATCGAGGCGATTTCCCCTACCCTCATCGGACTTCCGAGGAGTAGCTCCTTGGCCTTCAAATTCCGGTAATCGTTGATGTAATCGGACAATCCGATCCCCGTCATTTGTTTATAAAGCCGCGACAGATAAGAGGGATTAAGGCCGACGTGATCGGCTATGGCGTTCAGCGAGATATCCTTCGCGAGATTGTCCGAAATGTACGTATGAACCCGCTGGACAAGCTCATCCGGAAAATGTGCCGCCTGCTCGCCGTTCCAGTCGAAGATAAGCTCCGCCGTCTGCAAAAAATACGCTTTGAGCTCGGCCGCGGTCGTATCCGCTTCACAGTGGAACAAAGTCGATAAATCGTGGCTGCTGTTCAGATACGCCCTCAGCTCGTCATTTTTGTTCACATAGGCGAGAAAAACGGCGGAAAGCGAATGATACACTTCTCTTTTCCGTTCAAACGGCCATTCGTCGCTTTCCCACAGATCGCCGATCTCCTTGTACACGTTAAAAAATTCGCAGCGGTGGCCGTTCTCCAGGCATTTTCCGAGCAGTTGTACGCGGGCGGCCGTAAAAAACTCGCTCCGCTTTTGCGCATGGCTCGTTTCCCCGTGATTGTCCGGCGCGGGTTCCGTTAAAATGATTTCATTTCCGAGGCCCGCTCCGAACAAAAAGTTATATTTCAGCTCATGGAATTTGTCGGAAATATCGTCCCAAGGAACCGGATTTTTGCCCACTACAAAAGAAACCGGCAGCTTAAGCAGCTGTTTACAGGCCCGCTGGATCGTTTCAAGAGCATTTCCGACGAAACGCCGTGTGCGGTCCCAGTTGTCCCCGGAAACGTTCCTTTCGGGACGAGACGATTCCGCCGGCTGAATGAACCAGGCGATTTTCACCTGGTCGTACACGTAAGTGTACACGCGTGCACCCGGCGACAAAATCTCTTCCGCGATATTTTGTACCGCATACACAAAGAGCGCTTTGTCCGGCGGCGTCAGCATTTCCCGCCATACGTCCACTCTTCCCAGAAGCAGCAAAACCGGCTCTTCCCCCTGAAGCGGAATGCCGATCTCCCGGAAATGCCGGTCAAGCTGCTCCCCGGCCGGCCTTTTTCCCTGAAGCAGACTGCTCACATATTCTTTCTGGAGAGAAGGGAGCGCCCGCTTCATGCTTTCCTCCGCGCGTTCAATCATCTCTTCACGCGCTTTTTCTTCATTGAGCTTGCCGATCGCCCGCGTCACGGCAGCGATGATTTTCTCATCGCTTTCAATTTTCAGCAGATAATCGAAGCCGCCGTATTTCACCGCATTCTGCACATATTGAAAATCGTTATAGCCGGTCAGAAAGATCACTTTGCACGAAGGCCAATTCGCTTTGATTTCCCGGAGCAGACCGATGCCCTCCAGCCCGGGCATTTTAATATCCGAAATGACCAGGTCGATCCGCTTGTTCCGCAATACTTCCAGCGCCTCTTCTCCGGAATACGCGGTATTAATCTCCAGGGAAAGCTGCGGAGTTTCTTCGAAAAGCTCTTTCAGACCCTCCACGATAATCGGGATATCGTCTACAATCAGCAATCGGTACATTCGGTCTCCCTCCTCTAGCTGTTTCCGATGTGAATGCCTGCTTTCAGGCCGCCCAATTCCGATCGGTCCACCGTGATCCCGTAGCCCTGCCCATAGCGGAGCTGGATTCTCCGGTGAACGTTCACGAGACCGGTTGTCTCTTCAAGCTCGTGATTTCCGTCCGCAAGACGTCTGCGGAGTTTACCGAGTTCATCGTCCGTCAATGTCGTACCGTTGTCTTCCACATAGATGGTAATGCCTTTGGCGTCCATCCTGCTCCAGATCCGGAGAAACCCGGCGCCCGGCGTGCTTCCGAGCGCGTGTTTGTAAGCGTTCTCTATAATCGGCTGCAGGATGAGCCGGGGGACGCGCGTGTCAAACTCTTCTACCTCGAACACCGCTTCAATGCGGTCTCCGTAGCACACTTTTTGCATATCCACGTAAGTACGCGAATGGTTGATTTCCAGCGAAAGCGGAATTTCATCCTCGTCGTCGCGGGTAATAAAATGAAAATAATCCCCGATATATAAGCAGAACTGGTAAGCTTTCTCCTTATGCTCCGATTTAATCAGGCGGCACAGGACAAAAAAGCAGTTATACAAAAAGTGCGGATTAATCTGGGACTGCAGCCGTTTCAGCTCCGAACGCTGACTGCGGATTTGCTGCTCGTAATTTTGCTCGATCAGCTCCCGCAGCGAATGGATCGTCTGATTGAACGCATGGTACAAATACCCGAATTCGTCGTTGCCCCGGTCGACCGCAATGAGCTCCAGCCGGTTCTGCTGGACGCGTCTGAACGACTGTACCAGCTTTAACAGCGGCCGGTAAATGAGCCGGAACAGGAAGAACGAGAAGAACAGGACCACCGCAACCGCCAGAACGCACGCCCACCTGAACCACACGCGGTAAGTCTGAATGGGTCCGAGCAGCGTTTTCTCGGGAATGCAGCTGACCGAATACGAGTTCCACAGGGCCGAGTAGTTGTAAACCGCCATATACCGGTCGCTGCCTACCGTAATCGTCTCGTAGCCCTGTTTATTCCCTTCCGCGCTTTTCTCCCCGATAAAAGCTTTCGCCGCCGTCAGCAGCTGCGGGTCATTCCCGCTCTGAAAATTCCACCCTCGATCCGTGTTGATCAGCAGGGTTTCCCCGCCGAAAGAGCCGCTGATCTGCGCCAGCGACTGTCTGATTTTGGCCGTAGACAGCTCGACTCCGACGACATACAAGGGCTCCCGGGTCGAATTCGAGGGCACTTGCATGCTCAGAAACAGCCGGTCGTCCCAGAAGACAAAAGGCTCGTCGGCCCGTTTGTTCCGCAGTTGGAGTGCTTCATATTCCGCCAAATCCACGAAGGTATCGTACTTGACGCTGAGCAGCGTCCGCTGAATGAGCGGTACGTACGCCTTCACTTCCTGGATGAACGCACTGGAGTCTTTCGTCAGATTCAGACGCTTCTGGATGGAGAGAATTTTCTGGGAACGGTCGTAATCCGACAGTTCATTGCCCATGGCGGCGATTTCCTGCAAATCGCTGTCCGTTACGTAATTCGGCAGAAACCGGTTGATCCGGTCCGCTTCCTTGTCCAGCGAATCCAGATAATACCCGGTCGTATTCAGGATGGACTGGGACCTTTCCTGGCGGATGCTCTCCGACCCCTTCTCGTTAATCAGCCAGGTGATGGCCATAATCGGAAGTAGGGCGGCCATAAATACCGCCATAATTTTTTTGAAAATGGAGGAGTCCTGCAGGCTGAGATTGAGTTTCATGAATACCGCTCCCCTTGCGCTCGAATGCCCGTCCCGTTATTCTTTGACACTCCCCATCACAATTCCTTTAATGAAAAAACGCTGAAGAAACGGATACACCAGCAGAACGGGAAAAGCGGCGACGAAAATCTGGGCGGCTTTGCTGGTGCGGTCCGACAATTTAACCAGCAGCTCGGCGTCTTGCGCTTTGATAAACCGGAAATCCATGTTAATGATAATGGTTTGCAGGAAGGTCTGAAGCGGATATTTATCAGGGTGGTTCATCAGAATCATCCCGTCAAACCAACTGTTCCAATGACCGACCACCGTGAATAAGCCCGTCGTCGCCAGTGCGGGAAGGGAAAGCGGAGCATAAATCTTCCACAAGGTCGCAAAATGGCCGGCTCCGTCGATCCGGGCCGATTCCTCGAGTTCCTTCGGCAGACTTCGGTAAAAGTTCAGCAGGAGAATCACATTAAATACGGGCAGCGCGCCCGGAAGAACCAGCGCCCAGATCGTATCGATCAGGCCCAGCGTTTTGATCGTCATGTACCACGGAATAAGCCCTCCGCTGAACAAAATCGTAAAGACGAAGACCCAGACGTAAAAGGTGCGCAGTCGGAACACGCGGGGGTCCTTCGACAGCGGATACGCCGTGAGGATCGTCAGAAACATACTGATCGCCGTACCCAGCACGACCCGCTGAATCGATATCCAGAACGCCCGCAAGTATTCGGGTTTGCCGAACACGTTATCGTAGGCGGCGGTCGTAAAGTCCACGGGCCACAGCAGAACTTTCCCGGCGGAGGCAGCCGCTCCCGAACTGAGCGAGATAGCCAGGATGTGAATAATGGGCATGAGGCACGCGAAAGAAATCAGGGCCAGGAACACGACATTGCCGATCAGAAACAGTCTCCTGCCCATGGTCAAGTGGTGGCGCAAGGCAATCCCTCCTCAGAAGATCCGATAATTGGCGAAACGGTAAGCAAGCAGGTACGATACCGAAATCAGAACGAATGAAACGATCGACTTCAGAAGTCCGACCGCCGTAGCGAAACCGAACTGCGACTGCTGTACCCCCATGCGGAAGACGAACGTGTCGATAATGTCCGCGCTTTCATACACTTGAGGGCTGTACAGATTGAAAATCTGGTCGAACCCGGCATTAAGCACGTTGCCGATATTCAGCGTAAGCATGAGCACGATAATCGGCATCATCCCCGGTAATGTGATGTAAAGGGTCTGCTTCCAGCGGCCCGCTCCATCCATCTCCGCAGCCTCATAAAGCGACGGATTGATGCCGGTAAGAGCAGCCAGATACACGATGGTGCCGAAACCGAACTCCTTCCATACGTCCGACACGACCATCACATAAGGGAACCAGGCGTTATCCCCGAGAAAAAAAACGGGCTGCATCCCGAAGACGCCGAGAAGCTGGTTGACGATCCCCGACGACGGCGAAAGCACGTCGATCAAAATGCCGCTCAGCAGCACCCAGGACATAAAATGCGGCAGGTAGACGAGCGTCTGAAACGTCCGTTTGATCCACTGCCTGCTCAGTTCGTTGAGAAGAATGGCGATCGTAATCGGCACGATTAAACCCGCCGCTATTTTCATCGTTGCAATAAACAAGGTGTTGAAAAATATTTGTCCGATATCCGGGTATTCCATCAGGAAACGGAAATTTTTCAATCCCACAAAAGGTGAACCGAACAGCCCTTTGGACGGGATATATTTCTGAAAAGCCATCATAATTCCCGCCATCGGGATATAACTGAATATAATCACGATAATCAGACCCGGCACTACCATCAGATGAAGAGGCCACTCCCGCCTCCAAGTCCGAAACCTCGTATGCATACCCTCACCTGCCTTTTTAGCTTTATGTAGATAGAAAAAGAGGGATCGCATCCTTTCCGATCCCCCTTGAAGGATTTTGACTGAACTCACCCGTACGGGCGGCAGCCGCCCTATTTGTTCTTGTTGTACCAGTCGTTGACTTCTTTCGTGATCTCGTTGCCGCCCATGCTTTTCCAATCCGCAACGAATTTGTCGAATTCATCGACCGGCACTTGATTCATGATGATTTTGACGAACACTTCATCCCGCTTTTTGTTCAAAATCGCACCTTTTTCCACCATGGTCGGCGTCGGCGCTCCGTAAAACTTGTTCTGCTCGAACTGGTTGTTCTTTTTCATTTCCGGATACAGCGAGACGGCGCCATTGGGACCCGAAATCAAGTATTCCCACCAGAGGCTCGTATCTCCGTTAACGTATTTCATGGCGCGTCCGTAGCGGGTCTTCTGATCTTTGGTCTGCAGCTTGCTTTCGTCTTTGTTCGCGATCGCATCGGGAAGCACTTCCCCGTTATTGTTGGTCTGGTTATTGACGAAAATCGGGTTCAGCAGCCAGTAGTTGCTCGATTTTTCCACCTTGTCTTTGCCGAACTCGTATACCTTGCTCTCTTCGCTCTGGCTGTTGTTCACGACGATCCAGTGGTTCAGCAGCTTGATGACCGCCTCCGGATGTTTCGCTTTCTTGGATACGACGTAGTACTTATCCACGCCCAGCCCGATCTGGGACTTGGCGGGTTTGCCGTCCGAGGAAGGAAGCGGGAAAACGCCCCACTCCTGCACGACTTTGCCGTCCTTGACCGCTCCGCTCGCCAGTTGAGCCGGCATCCATTCCGCCCCGTAGACCATACCGATGCTGTCGTTATACAGCATTTCGGAAGCTTTGGTCGCATCCTTAACCGCAAACTCCGGATCGATCAGACCTTTCTTGTACAGATCTTGAAGACCCCGCAGCGCGTCTTTCATCTGCGGCTGAATATCCCCGAACTGGAGCTTGCCGGTTCCGTCATCCAGCCACTGGTTCGTGTAGGCGTGATAGCCGTTCAGGAAACCCGTGACACCGAGGGCGCCGTCGAACAGATTTTTGTTAAAGGCCAGGCCGTAAGCTTTTCCCGTTCCACCGGGGTCCTTCGTTTTAAAAGCCTCCGCGATTTTAGCAACGTCGTCCATCGTTTTCGGCTCGGGCAGGTTCAATTTCTTCAGCCAGTCCGTCCTCACCCACAGGAACTGGGCGTAATAAGGATTGGATGTCGAGGGAATCGCCATCAGCTTGCCGTCGAACGTGGCCGACTTCATCTGGAGGCCGCCGTCCATGGTCATCATTTTCTTTGTGTTTTCGGTGGCGACCTTATCGTATACGGGTGTCAGATCCAGGATCATGTCCGCTTCGATAAGCTGCTGAAGCTGGGCCGCATCGACGGGAAAGAAATCCGGAATCTCGTTGGAAGCGATGGACATTTTCAGCTTTTCCGCGAACTGGCTTCCGTCCGCCACCCATTTGTTGGTGATTTTAACCCCGGTTTCTTTCTCGTACGCCGCGTAAACCGCATTGTTATCGAAGGTTTCGCCCGGATCGAATTTCAGATACGGATCGCTTGCCCGGACCGTGGATACCTCCATGACTCCGCCCGTTTCAGGCGTTTTCGCCTCTTCGGGCGCCGCTGTGCTGCATGCTGTAACCGTTAACATCGCGGCGATGACGGCTGCCGGAAGCAGCCCTTTATGTCTGTTTTTTCTGCTCAATGCAATCCCTCCTGGGTATTGTTCCTGTGCGGGCCGCTATGACCGGCCTCTCGTTCCTTGCGTAGCTTAAGTATATGAAACGGGGTCCCGCGCTTCCATATACTCCTATTTACATTCGTATACACCTCTTGACTGACCTTAGTTCAATAAAAGCGGGCACGGCAGGCAATGCCGCATTAAGCCTCGAATCTCCGCTTCTTAACCGCTTGGCTCCCCGTTCCTATCTTGTGTGAACTCACCCAGTTTTTGATATTGTAGAACCGGGTCGAATAACTTAGAATGATGAGGGAACTATGCGTTCGAAGGGAACTAGAAAATGTCTATCAAACGATTATCTGTCCTATTTTTAGCTGTTATTATGGCCATCCTGCTCGTCAATGACAGCGTCTTTTATTATTCCACGAAAAAATCCCTAACGGCCAATATGGAAACGGAGTTATTTTCTCTTTCCCAGCAAATCCAGTTAAGCATTGACCACGTGGAGTATTCATCCCAAACCCGGGATAAACTCTTGTCCGATTCGTTAAGGCAAGTGGCCCTCGGCGTCAAAGCCGCCCTGCCTCCCCGTTACCGGGATATTGACAACAGTATGCTGGCAGAGCTCAGAGTCAAATATAACGTAAGCAACCTCACCTTGTTCGCCCAAATCGGTGACGAGATCGTCAGCGTCCGTTCCTCGGACCCCAAGGAAATTAACCTGAATGCGAAGTATTGGGGCAATTACCGGATCGCGCTCGAACAGCTGTTCAGACTGGAAACGGTTACCGTATCCGAAGGCACTACGCTTCAAAGTTTCTGGGCGGGTAAAATATCGGGCTCCGCCTCCAATCCTGGTTCAAAAAGAAACAAATTCGGCTTCTATTACGACGGAACGACCGACTATATCATTAATCCGACGATGAACAGCTCTCTCATCGAGCAGTTCGATCAGAACGACGGCTCGGAGTTTATCGTTGCGGAGACGTTAAAGAACAACAAAAGCCTGCTCGAAATTACCGGATTCAATCCGCGCACCTTCTCCAAGCCCGATGACGATCCCAGCTTTTATACCGTAACGAACGGTTCCAAAAACATCCGGTACTCCGAGCGCAAAATTTTGTTCGGCCAGTACAACAGCAAATCGCCGGAGGACGCCTCCCTGATCGAACAAGCCGTTAAACTCGATAAGCCGATCTTCTTCCCTACTAAAATCAACGACAAAAACGTGCTGAAAATTTTTTATCCGGTTAAGAGCGAACGCGTTCAGTTCCCTTACGTAATCGGTCTGGTCAACGACATGGAGTATATTCACAACTCCTTGAACAATCAGCTGCTGAATTTCTTCCTCGTCATCGTTTCGGTTTCAATTGCCAGCCTGATCATGGTCTACTTTATTTACAAAGGCGTTAACCGGACGAAAGACGCCGTAGCCCAGACGATCCAAGAGAATTATACGGACGAAATGAACAGCCTTATGGTCGCGATCAAAGGACAGAATCACGATTTTACCAACCATCTGACCACGATCAGCTGTATGGTCCAGTTGAAAAAATTCGAAGAGACCAAGAAATATATCCACGAGCTAGTGGAAGAAACCAGACTCGTCAACAGCATCGTCCATGTCGGGCATCCGGCCCTCGCTTCCCTGATCAGTTCCAAGATTACGCAGTCGCAATTGAGAAAAATCCACTTCACTTACGAGCTGGACTTGGCGGACGATCTCACGAGCATTTCAGGACTGAAATCCGTCGATCTCGTGAAAATTTTAGGTAATTTGATCGACAACGCTTTCGACGAAGTAAGCGGAATGAACGTGGAGCAAAGAAACGTTCATCTTCTCGGCTATACGGATGAGAACCGGCTGATCTTCAAACTGTCCAACCATATCAGCAAGAGCTTGTCCGAGAAAGATCTGCAGGCCATGTTCACAAGCGGTTTCTCCACGAAAAAAGACGGCGTTCACAAGGGCCTCGGTCTGGCCATCGTCAATCAGCTTGTTCAGCGGTACAAGGGAACGGTCTCCGCTGAAATTTCCGGAGCGAATACGATCCAATTCACCGTGATTCTGCCGATTTATTCCTAATCCGGAAGAACGAAAGATACGGATCGGAAGGGCGTGAATGAACCTTTTCATGATACCGTTACAGGAGGAACCGGAATGATCAAGCGTCACATCGACAGCCTGGAGGAGCTGCTGGATATCTCGAACAAGAACCTCTAGGACTGGGAAGAAATTGATTATTAGAACGCGTGACCGGGCGGGCGGTTCTGCAGCCGGCAAGCCATAAAAAAACGGAGTGCGGAGCCAAGGCTCGAACACTCCGTTTCGTTTGTTTCAAGGCAGGGCTTGTCCCGCTCCTACGCTGGCTTTAATCATTTGAATAAACCGCTCCGCCGGGGGCGACAGAACCTCGTCTGCACGCGTACATACCGCGATGATATTTTTTAACCGGATGTCCTTCACATATACCCGGGCCAATGCCTCGCGTTCCACATGATCCCGGACGACAAGCGAAGAAATAAAGTTCGTCCCGTACCCGGCCATCACCGCGCTGATCGTCTCATTCAAGCCGTTAAACTGGAGGGCGATCTGGGGCGGACTCACGTTATGCACCCTGCATAAGGAAAAAAGCCACTCCCGCGTCGAGCTTCCCTCTTCCCTCATAATGAACGGCTCCTTCACGATCTCGGCCAGTGTGATGTGCTCGTTGGCATACTTGTGATGGGCGGGCACAACGAACCAGAGCTCGTCCTCGAACAGCTCCTCCCAATGGATGCCGGGCTGCCTTTCGCCCGCTCCGCCGTAAACGGCAATTTCGGCTTCGTAATTGAGCAGGCTGTCGAAAGCGCCCCGGGAATTCGTCGTGGTGATGACGAAATCCACTTCTTCATGGTCCCGTTTGAATTTGGCGACCCAAGCCGGGAGCAGGAAATTGGCCGGCAGATAGGTGGATACGAGGCGGATCGCACCGTTTCTTCCCGACGTGTAACCGTCGATAAAAGCTTCCATTTCCTCTTCCAGGGCAAACAGCTTCCTCGCATACTCCAGCAGCTTCCGTCCGGCATCGGTTAAGGAAATCCCTCTTCCCCGTGCGGCAAACAGCCGCATCCCGATTTCCTTTTCGAACCGTTTGATCTGGGAAGTGACAGCAGGCTGAGAAATCCGAAGCACCTCGGCCGCTCCGGTTATGCTCCCCGATTTGGCCGTTTCATAAAAAATCCGCAGAGCGTGAAGATTCATTTCGCACGCACCTATTCTTAACTAAAATTTATACTTTGATAATAATTATATATTTTATTTATAGATCAATCCAGCATACAGTAGAGGTAGATTCCAATACGAAAGGAGTTTTACCCCTATGACGCTTTCAAATGAATCTCCCGAAGTCCGAAACGAACCAGCCCTGGCCGGGACCGACTTGTCCGACAAATGGTCGCATGTGGATGCCTGCCTGAACGAATGGCTTGTCCCTGCCGATCCCGTCATGACGGAAGTTCTCGCAAACAACGCCAGAGCCTCCCTTCCGCCCATTGATGTAGCACCCAACCAAGGGAAACTGCTCCACCTGCTCGCTAAAATCCAAGGAGCCCGCTCCATCCTGGAAATCGGCACGCTCGGCGGGTACAGCACGATCTGGCTCGCTCGCGCGCTGCCCGCGGACGGCAAAATCGTCACGCTCGAATACGATCCTCACCATGCGGAGACGGCCCGCCAAAATTTGAGCCGGGCGGGCGTAAGCCATCTCGCGGAGGTGCGGGTCAGCGAAGCGCTCGTGTCGCTGGAGCAGCTTTACGCGGAAGGGGCCGGGCCGTTCGATCTCATCTTCATCGACGCGGATAAACCGAACAACCCCGATTACTTCAAATGGGCGCTGAAGCTGTCGCGCCCGGGAAGTCTCATCATCGGGGACAATGTCATCCGCGACGGGGAAGTCGCCAATCCGCACAGCGACGACCCGCGCGTTCAAGGGGTTCGCACCTTCCTCGAGCTGATTGCGGCCGAGCCGCGGGTTAGTGCCACCGCTCTGCAAACCGTCGGCAGCAAAGGCTACGACGGGTTTGTCCTCGCGGTGGTGACCGCCTGATTTAAGCGGAGATTGTTCCGCTGCTGTACAGGAATGACTCCCGCGAAACACCCGGGTCCGCCCGGCCGATCAGGAAAGTTCGGCCAAGGCGGGCCTTTTCATTGTCCGCGGCGCTTGCTAGGCATGCCCGTGATATTTTTGGTAGCGCAGCATCTTCCGGTAAATGCTTTGATCCTTCAAGGTTTTGAATCCGCGGATTTTGGGGCGGGGATTCGCTTCCAGAATCCAAGGGTGCAGGTTAGGGTCCAATCCGACGTCCAGTCCCACTTCTTTAATCCGCGGAAAAGTTTTATTGAGATGGCGGGCCGCCCTGAGGCCCAAACTCCGTAAGGAAGACTTGTACCGTTTGATATCCGCCCCATACTCTCTAAGAAGAACCTCAACAGGTTTGGAAGAGCCGCCCCTGCATAAGTTCGTAACGATTTTCCGGGGATGGCCGATGCGGCCGATGATACCGGTCGTTTCCCAGACTCCTCTAGGATTTTTCTGGATCATGATTCTCAAATCGAAGAGCCGCCCCTTGTGGCGGAGAAGATGAATCCCCTGCTGAATAACGTAGGGGGTCTTTTTAATACGTTTTCGGAGGGCCGCTTCCATGCTGTCAAAGTCCGGAAATTTCTTCACAAAAGTATGAAGCTGAAAGCTGTATCCGTTCTCTTTACGCTCCACCCGGATAACGCCGCTGCCTCCCGTACCGCTGTTCGGCTTCACATACAACATTTTGTACGTATCTAGCATCGTTTTTAATGTCCCTTTACTGTAACGCCGGGTTTCCGGAACGTTCCGGCTGATTTCTCCGTGTTTCAGCAAAGAATCGGATACGTTCTGTTTGGTCGCATAGCTTCCCAAGTTCATCCGTCCTTTCTTGATTTGTGGCACTAGTCTATGGATATGCCAGGATCTTGCCCTTGCTTGTGCGCATACCCACACGGGCTTTTTTCGATTCAGCCGGAGCTCCTTAAGTAAAGCGTTATTTCTTAATAGCATACACGAACAATCGTCTGATTAGCGGCAGTAAAAAAAGTGTAATCCAAGATAGATCGAAGTCCGGTTAAACGATCATTCGCGCAAATCCGTCCCCTCGCCGGGGATGATCTGCGTAGAAGAAACCTTACAATGCCCTGCATAAATGAGGTATACTGAACTGGCAATCCTTAGCCTGAGGAGACTGTTGGCATGAAACCCTTTGAAGATAAATGGTTGTTTGAAATAGCCTACGAGAACGCGCCATTTGCCACGGGCGTTTATTCGCTGGCGGAAGATCGCTGGTTACGGGTCAACCCCTCCTTTTGCCGTATGCTTGGGTATACGGAGGACGAGCTGGTGAAACTCTCCGACAGGCGGATCACTTTTCCGGAAGATATCGCGCTGTCCGGCGCTGATTCATCCATTTTCCGCTTCGAGAAAAGATATGTGCACAAAAACGGCGGGATCGTCTGGGCTGCCGTCGGCCTCTCCCCGCTTCCTCCGGACTCTGCGGAACCTGCCGCTTTTCTGGTTCAAGCCGTTGATCTGACGGCCAATAAAGTGCGGGAAGAACAGCTTCTGGACATTGAACGCCAGTACCGGCTCATAACGGAAGCGTCGCTGGACTGGATCTCCAGGCACGCACCGGACGAAATGGCGACCATGACCTATTCGTCTCCCGTCTGCAAAACCTTTTTCGGCTATGAGCCCGAAGAAATGATCGGACAGGCCGCGATTCCTCTCGTTCATCCCGATGACCTGGACAGAGTTCTTCTGTTCCTGGAACGGAACCGGCATACGGAAGGCGATAATGTAACGTTCCGGTTTCGCTGCAAAAACGGCGACTACGTCTGGCTGGAATCGACCACCCGCTACACGTACGACAAAGGCGGGAATGTGAGCGAAATCGTTTCCATATCGAGGAATATTACCGAGCGCAAAAAAGCGGACCAGCAGCTTCAGGAGAGCGAACAGCGCTACAAATCGCTGTTCGACCACAACCCTGCGGCTGTCTATTCGATGAACCTGGACGGCGATTATAAAACCGCCAACAAAAATTTACAGAAAATCACCGGGTACACGCTGGAAGAGCTTATCGGCATGTATTGGGGACCGATCGTCGCTCCCGTAGACCTGCCCAAAACGCTTCACCACTTCGAGCTCGCCAAACAGGGCTTCCCCCAAAGCTATGACTTGACCATCATCCACAAAGACGGGCACCCCGTCGAAATCAATTCGACGAATATTCCGATCATCGTCGATAACGAAGTCGTCGGCGTCTACGGCATTACGATCGATATTACGGACCGGCAAAGATATCTCGAGCAAATCGAGAAGCTGAGCAGCGAGTATACGCTGATTTTAAATTCCGTGACGGAAGGTATTTTCGGCGTCGACTCCTCCGGTAACGCCATGTTTATCAACCCGGCCGGAGCGAAGATGCTCGGATTCGTCCCCGAGGAACTCATCGGCAAGCCGTATCTCGGGCTGCTGCAAAACACGTTCGGCAGCCCGGCCCAACAGTCCGACGATGAACAGCTTATTTACCGCGCCATCCGGGAAGGCCGCTCCTACCATAACAAGGAAGCCGTATTCTGGCGCAAAGACGGCTCCAGTTTCCTCGCCGACTATCACGTGTCGCCGCTCATCGATAACGGGGAGCTGCGGGGTGCCGTCGTCGTCTTCAAAGATATTACGGGCGAGAAAGAAATCATACGGGCCAAAGAATCCGCGGAAAAAGCCGATCAAGCCAAGTCCGAGTTTCTGGCCATCATGAGTCATGAAATCCGGACGCCGATGAACGGAATTATCGGAATGGCGGATCTGCTGGCGGAAACGGAGCTGTCCGAGGAACAGCGGAGCTATACCGACATTATTTTGCAGAGCAGCTACGCCCTGCTGCGGATTTTGAACGAGATCCTCGATTTCAGCAAAATCGAAGCCGGTAAAATGGTCGTTAACCACGAGCCTTTCGATGTCCGCTCCGTTTTGAATCATGTCGCGGAGCTGTTTCATCCGAAAGCCGCGGAGCGTGGCATCCGTTTGACGTACGAATTGGACGGCAGCATTCCTTCTATACTTATCGGAGACGAGGGCATTTTGCGGCAGATTATCGTCAATCTGGTCGGGAATGCGATCAAGTTCACGGAGAAGGACGGCCATGTCTCCATCTCAGCCAAGCTCGACAAAATGCCCGGACGCAGCGATGCCGTGCTGCAGTTTTTCGTCCGGGATACGGGCATTGGAATTCCTACCGATAAGCAGAGCCAACTGTTTCAGTCCTTCTCACAGCTGCACCCGACCATTAACCGCAAATACGGCGGCACGGGGCTTGGACTTGCCATCTGCAAGAAACTGGTGGAGCTTCTGGGCGGGGCGATCGGCGTCGACAGTCAGGTTAACGTGGGGTCCACGTTCCATTTCGTGCTGCCCTTCGAGCTACCCGTCGAATCGACTGCCCCGGATTCCGCTCCGGAAGGGCCGCAGCGCAGCAAACCGGCGTCATCACTTGTAAGCGGCAGAGAAGGCGGTACCCTTCCGCCGCCCAAGTTCGGTCCGATGAAACTGCTCGTTACGGACGACAACCCCGTAAACCGCCTACTGCTGATTACCCTGCTCAAAAAACTCGGATACGAAGCGGACTTTGCGGAGAACGGCGCGGAAGCGCTGCAGGCAGTCCGGTCCGGCACCTACGATATGGTGTTTATGGACCTTCAGATGCCGGAAATGGACGGCTTCGAAACGACAGCGGCCATCCGCCGGTTGAAAGGAGAAGCCTCGCGCCCGGTGATCGTGGCGGTGACCGCTTTTGCCCAAAAAGAAGATATGCAGATATGCCTCGCTTCCGGGATGAACGATTTTATAAGCAAGCCGGTGTTTGCTCCGGAAGTGGAACGCGTCCTGAAGATATGGTCGCCTCACGGCAAGCAGGACCCAATGTGATCCCTAATCTTGAACATCTTCGCCTCGGCGGAGGTGTTTTTTTGTGAGTGCCGGGTACATCCGGCTGGAATAGGCATCTCACACAGGTACCAAACAGTCCTGTTGACAAGTGAATGTGCGCAGCATATACTGAGAGTATGAATAATTAAGTTAACTTAACAATTAAGGTGATGACATGGACGAACGCTTATACCAGACCGTAAAGGAGATTAATGAAGCCGAATACACGGCCAACCTGCTCCTTTTACAAGAGTACAACGAACTCCTGCAAGCAGATCTGACCTCCAAGCAAGCGGTCGTTCTTGAACACATTCACAAACACAAGCGTTTGACGGTCAAAGAACTGGCGGACCTGATGCTCATCACTTCCAGCGCGGTTAGTCAGCTCATCGGCAAGCTCGACAAAGAAGGCTACCTTAAGAGAGAGATTAACCCGAACAACCGCCGGGAAATTCTCGTCGAGCTCGATCAAGCCGGATGGGATTATTTCGAGCGTCAGCATAAGGTCGAGAGGAGCATCGCGGAACGCTTTTATTCCAAACTGGACCCCGAGGAATTAAGCGCGCTGCGCAAAATCACGTTCAAGCTTCAAAAAATTATCGAAGCTGAACTAAAGTGACATCTCGTCACTTTCCGTCCAATATGTAAGGTTACTTAATTATTATGCAAGCTTAATTATTTAATAAAAATAGATAATTGGAGGGATTACCATGCAGAACAAACAAAAACAGCTTCAAGAACTTTTTACGGCTATGTCGGAGAAAGGAGTTTTCAGCGGGGTATTTTTGGCGGCGGATAAAGGAGAAATCGTTTTTGAAGGCGCGTATGGCCTCGCGGACAGAGAGACGGGGCGCGCTCTGACCGTTCATTCCGTGTTCGAACTCGCTTCCGTTTCCAAAACCTTTACGGCCATGGGCATTCTTATTCTCGCCGAACAGGGAAAACTTTCTTTGACCGATTCCGTGGAACAATGGATACCTGACTTCCCCTACAAGGGTATCACGGTGAAGGACCTTCTCCGGCATACCTCCGGCCTGCCCGACTATACGCCGCTTTTCATAAAAGACTGGGACCGCTCCAAAATCGCCACGAACTGGGACGTTCTGGAGTATTTCAATGTCCGTCGGCCTCCGCTGCAATTTCAGCCCGGCGAGAACTGGGAGTACACCAATACGGGGTATGTTTTACTGGCCTTGCTGATCGAAAAGATTTCGGGGCTCTCCTTCGCCGACTATATGAGTGAAACGCTGTTCAAGCCTCTCGGTATGCATTCGACCCGGATTCATAACCGGCGTCTTTCCGGTAACGTGCCCCCGGATTTCGCTTTCGGATACGTATATTCCTTCGAAACGCACAGCTATTACCTGCCGGACAAACAGCCTTCGACCGATTTTGTCGTATACCTGGACGGAATCCAGGGGGACGGGACCGTAAATTCCACTCTGCACGATCTATTGCTTTGGGATCAAGCCCTGTATACGGAGAAATTGATCAGCAAAAAAACACTCGACGAAGCTTTCACTTCCGGAAAACTGCCGGACAACACCCCTTATTCGTACGGATACGGCTGGATCGTCGAGCATAAGGAGCACCTGGGTAAAGTCGTTTCTCACAGCGGCGGCTGGCCCGGCTACAGTACGAACCTGGCCCGTTACACGGATCACGGAATAACGGCGATTTACCTTTCCAACACGGATCGTCAGCTGGACATTCAGCAGCAGATTATCAACGAGGCGGAGAACATTCTGTTCGGGCTCCCCCACTCCGTTCCCGATGTTCCGGCGGAACTGAGGTCCGTTAAGATCGACAAAACCGTATATATGCTGTACCGGGGAGTTTACAAGATGGATCTGGGGCTCGACCTCAGCGTGACGACCGGTCCTGAGTATGATCAACTGTTCATCCAGCTAAGCGGACAGCCCCAGTACGAGATTTTACCGCTGTCCGAGAAACGGTTCTTTGTCCGGGAGCTTCAAATCGAAATTGAGTTTGCGGCCAAAAAATCGGGTAAACCCGCCGACGAGCTTACGCTGTATCAGTACGGCGAGCATCGGGGCGTAAGAGTGAAGTAAACGGATGCCGCAGTAATGACGCGCCGCATCACACGCAAGCGGCCCACACAGGCAGCCGCGCGCGGCGCGTCAAGTAAGCGCCCGCCGCTAAGCGCCCAAAAGGATTCCCCTGCACATTAGGTGTGCGGAGGAATCCTTTTTTATGGAGCCGGTGATACGGTTGTGCCGCTTTATTACGGGTATCGGTTTCATACGGTTCCGTGTGCATGCCTTCAATGCGGAATCTTTCAATTATCAGCGGCTCTTTTTACGTGCAGAACATGGACGTTCATTTGTTTATATTCCGACAAAATAAGTGTGAACAGCCCCTTATAGCAAAACTAGTCTACCGCTGAACCCGCCATCTTCAGACCGACACAAACGTTCCGTGCGGCGGGATCACATGCAGAACCGGTTCCAACGGAATGCTGACCTGCATCTTGAATCCGCTCTTGTCCGACACGCACTGAATTTCTCCTTGTAGGCTCCGAACTCTCTGCTGTATTCCGTAAATCCCCATACTTCCGAACCCATTGTCCACCTGCTCCCTGGTTTTTGTGCCCACCCCGTTATCCCGGTAGGACAGAAGCAGATTTTGCTTGCCGTCCGTCAAAGTCACATGGACTTCCTCGGCCTTGGAATGCTTCATCGCATTGGACATAAGCTCCTGCGTAATCCGGTACACCGCAATCCGCTGTTCATCGTTCAAATAATCCCTGAAATGCTCCGCTTCGAAATAGATCGTAAAGTCCGCGTGCAGCTGGATGTGATCGAACAGGGCCTCCAGAGCCTGTACAAGCCCCCACTCTTTAAGAAAAGGAGGTCTGAGTTCGTTGCAGGTCAGGCGGATCTGGTACATCACATCGAGAAGACCGTCTCCGATTTGAGCGAGACCTTCTTTAAGCTCGTCCGGTCCAAGGTCCGAAGTCCGCAGCTGCTCCAGCTTCCGGTACCAGATAATTTGCTCCTGAAGGGCCGCATCATGCAGATCCTGCGACAGCCGCTTCCGCTCGTGCTCGGACAAACTGAAGAACAGGCGCAGCAGCCAGGGAGGGGTCTCCTGTTCCTCCATCGTCCGCTTCAGCTCAGCCGATAAGTCCTCGATGACAATGAGATTTTCATACACGACGTTTACGTAACGGATCAGAGTTTTCAGCCAAATTCTTTTGACGGGAAGACGCGTGCTGTCCGTCAGCTCTCCGAATATGAGCCAGGCCGTCCTGCCTTTGAATTCCCCTATTTTCAG
This sequence comes from Paenibacillus sp. GbtcB18, assembly GCF_019091125.1. Taxonomy (NCBI): domain Bacteria; kingdom Bacillati; phylum Bacillota; class Bacilli; order Caryophanales; family Paenibacillaceae; genus Paenibacillus; species Paenibacillus sp. GbtcB18. Next base: position 764,457 of record NZ_JAGXJX010000001.1, on the reverse strand, counting down.
AAAAGATCCTTCTTCATATTCGAAAACTTCGCCGATCGAAAGCTGCTGACTCTGGTGCTGCCATATTTTGCTCAAAACGGCCCTAGGTACCTCACCGTTTCCCGTTTTTACCGAGCAGGACGGATGACCCGCTTGAGTTTCAATCAGGGAGACACAGTCGATTTGAAAAATCAACTTCACTTCGGCCAGCAGCCGTGCCTCCAGCTCCGCGATTTTCATAATGCCGAACAAATCATGGGAAAAATTGTCGAGACTCGCCTGAAGCGCGGAATATCTCTCGCCACTGCGGCGCAGCTCCTCCCTGCTGATGTGAAGCTCCTCATTAATCAAATTCAATTTGGCCGCATAATAACGGGCTCTATCGTAAAAACCGCCCAGAAAATAAGCGATGACGGTGCAAACAACGGCACCCGCCGCCTGCATTTCCCAGGCCTCCTCGATTACGAAATAGTAATAAAGAAAAAACATAATTCCCACAACGGTCGTAAATCCGGCACCCGCAAGACGCCCAGTTCTTTTCATACGCAACGTTCAGCTCTCCTTCAAACTTCTTGGTGCATGTCTATCTTCGTCAATATATCATCCCCGGAACGAACCGATCACGCAAATTTGTTGCGTGCGCGCGCAAAAATTTCCGATCCTGTAGAATCCGAATTGTATCCAGTGCTATGATTTTAGTTAACCCAAGCCCCTTGACACAGGAGAAACGTTAAAAATGGAAATTCCAACAGAAAAGGGCCAAAAAGTGCTTCCCTTTTATCGGACCCTAAATAAAGCCCTGATCGAAAATCCGCCAGTCGGCATCTATGCGATGGAAGACGGCGCCTTAACATATGCGAACGATTCTTACGCCAAGCTTGTCGGCTATGCCGCGGAAAAAATCCGCCCGGCGGAGTTTGGTTTTCTCGAACCAGATGACTGCCCCATAACCGTACCTCTATTTTCCGAACCGGACGACAGACGGAAAGACGCACCCGTCCGTGTTTCGATGCGCCATAAAGACGGACATGTCCTGTCAATTATGGAAGATAAAAGAACCGGCATTTCTAGCGACGCTTTTGGCGCAGGATACACCTCCCTGAACGGGAAACAGATCACGACCGCCATTATCTCGCTCGCGCACATTTTCCATATGGATGTGGTCGCCGAAGGCATCGAAAATGAGCTCCAGCACAAACACCTGCTCGGCGAAAATTGTAATGATGGGCAGGGCTATTATTTCAGCTGCCCTCTTCCCGCAGATTCCTTGGCCGGCCTGCTAAACCGCCCATGAAAACAAAACGCCTGCGCAAAGGGCTGACGCTGCGCCTGGTTTTAAGCCTGCTCGTTCTCGCTACCGTTTTCCTGACGGCCGCCGTAAGCGGATATGCAGCCTATCAGGCTAATTTAAAATCCCTTTCCACGAGCTATCTGGTGAATAATTCCCAATACGCTCAGAAGCTCTCCTCCAACACGGGCAACCTGCTCAATTTGATGCAGACGAGTATGAACTCGATCGCGCAATTAGCGGGAAAGCAGTCGTTTACGGAAAAGGATCTGGAGATGTGGTTCACGGTTAACCGGCAGTACTTTAATTCGGTTTTTGTCACGGATGACGAGCGTAAGATAGAAGTGACTCTGCCTGCCGATGCCGGTGTCGCCGCAGGCACACGGCTGCTTTCCACAGCGTCCAAACGTGCGGTTGAATCTAAAACACCGTTTATTTCCGAGCCTTATGTCAGTACGACCGGACGCCTGATCGTGCTCGTCTCCTCGCCAATTTTTAACGGGGACGGATCCTATGCCGGCTTTGTCGGCGGCACGATCTATCTGGAGGAAGAAAACGCCCTGAGCAAGCTGCTTAAAGAGCATTTTTACGGAAACGGATCCTACGTCTATGTCGTCGATAATGAGTCCCGGCTTATTTTTCATCCCAACAAAGAACGGATTTATCAGATTATCTCCAGCAATGAAGTCATTCAAAAAGCGCTGGCAGGCAAAAACGGCTCCCAAAAAATCGTAAATTCGGAAGGAAACGAATTTTTCGCAGGCTATGCGTTTGAGCCGATAAGCGGGTGGGGAATTGTTTCCCAAACGCCTACCCGAGTGCTTGAGGAACCGTTGGAGCAGATGATTTCAAACTTGCTGATGCAAGCGCTCCCCCTGCTCGGCGTCGTGCTGACCGTCGCCTGGTGGCTCGCGAGCTGGATCACGAGACCTCTATATACGCTTGCCCGGTATTCGGAAGAATCGGCCGTCCATGGAAACCTGACGGTGCCCACTTCCCCCAGCATTCATTCGGGACTTTACGAGGTCAGGCAGCTGTACCAGAGTATCAATTCCAATCTCAACCGGCTGAAAGCGGAATCACTAACCGACGGATTGACGGGCCTTGCCAACCGTAAAGCTTTCGATCTGCTTATCTCCGAGTGGGCGGAGCGGAAAGTTCCTTTTACCCTTATTCTGATGGACGTCGATCATTTCAAAAAAGTCAACGATCTTCACGGGCACCTGATCGGAGATGAAGTGCTGAAATATTTGGCTTTGACGATTGACGCTTTTTCAAGAGAAGAAGATTTATGCTTCCGCTATGGCGGAGAGGAATTCGGAATTTTGCTGAAAGGCTGCGATCTCGGCCGGGCCACCCGTATTGCGGAGCGGTTGCGCGAAAAAGTGGAAAGAAGCAAAAGTCCAATCGCTCAACCCCTGACAGTTTCGATCGGGGTCTCCTTCTCTTACAGCCGGGATATGGATGTCAAAACCATCATTGAAATGGCGGATAACGCGCTCTATCAATCCAAAACCGACGGAAGAAACCGGATAACGATTTATTCGTGACGGAATGCATAGAAAAAAACGGCGGAGAGCCCGGGCTGCAGCATGCAGCTTCTGTCTTTCCCGCCGTTTTATGTTTGTCGAGCACGCGTGGTGTATTCTCCCGCGCGGCGTCAGCCCAGCTCCAGCCAAGCCGTCATCTCCGCGTCGAGCCGCGCTTGCAGCTCTTCCCGCTCGCGCCACCGCGCTTCCAGCTGCGCGGTATCGCCGCAGCCGCCGAGCTGCTGGAGCTCCGCGTCCGCTGCGGCCAGCTGTGCTTCCAGCGCAGCGATCTGCGCCTCCAGCTGCACCCGCTTCCGCTCGGTTGCCCGCGCCTCGGCCGTGGTGAGCGGCTGCCCGCCCGCGCGTGCCGCGGAGCTGGCGGCGCCGGGCACGCGCGCCGGCGGCTGCTTGCTCGCGCGTGCTGCGGAGCTGGCGGCGCCGGGCGCGTTCGCCGGCGGCTGCTTGCCCGCGCGTACTGCGGTGCCGGGCGCACCGGGCGCGCTCGCTGGCGGCTGCTTGCCCGCGCGTACTGCGAGGCTGGCTGCGCCGGGCACGCCCGCCGTTGGACGTCCGTGCCCCCGATCCGCTGCCGTCTGCTCCAGCTCGCGCTTTTTGGCACGGTATTCGTCAAACTGTCCGATATAGCTCGTTATTTGTCCGTCTTGAAGCTCCCAGACCCGCTGTGCAAGACGGTTGATGAAATACCGGTCGTGGGAGATGGCAAGCACGGTTCCCGGATACTCCTCCAGCGCCTCTTCAAGAGCTTCGCGGGACGCGATGTCCAAATGGTTCGTCGGCTCATCCAGCAGCAGCAGATTCGGCTTCCGCAGGACAAGCAGTGCGAGCCGGAGACGGGACCGCTCTCCTCCCGACAGCATACTCACCGGTTTAAACACATCCGTCCCATAAAAAAGATACTTCGCAAGAATCCCCCTTGCTTCTCCTTCTTCTACTCCGGCCTCCAGGCGGAAGTAGTCTAGGACTGTCTTTTGAGGGTCTCTCGCTTCCTCCTGCTGGGCCATATAGCCGATCTCCACACGCGAGCCAAGTTCAAGCACTCCGCAATCCGGAACTTCCTGCCCAAGCAGCAGCTTAAACAAGGTTGTTTTTCCCGTTCCGTTGTCTCCGACCAGAACGATCTTCTCGCCGTAATGAAGGCTTCCTTCCGCGCCTTTCAGAATCCGTCGCTCTCCGTACGATTTATGCACGTCGGAAAACTCCGCTACCCGTTTTGCGGAACGGTCCTGGAGATTCAAAGCGAAATCGGCGCTTTTCTGCTCCAGTATAGGACGCTTCATAACCTGCATCCTCTCCAATGCTTTACGCATGGAAGCCGCCCTTTTGAAAAACTTTTCGTTGTCCCCGATCCGCCCCCACTCTTCCAGCTTTCGGATCGTCTCTTTCATTTTTTTGATCACTTTCTGCTGCTCCTGATACTGCGCGAACTGCTGCAGCAGCCGTTCTTCCTTCTCTTTCATATATCCGCTGTAGTTCGTTTGGTACGTAAAAGCTTCCCCGTCTTCCAGCTCGATCATTTTAGAAGCGATACGGTCAAGAAAATAACGATCATGCGAAACGAGGATACAAGCCCCCGCATAGCCTTGCAAAAACTGCTCCAGCCACTCGATTCCTCTTAAATCCAGATGATTCGTCGGCTCGTCAAGCAGCAGCAAATCCGGCCGCATGATTAATTGGGAAGCGAGTGCGATTCGTGTTTTTTCTCCGCCGGAAAAGGTAGAGAACTGACGGGTATACGTCTCTTTGGAGATCTGCAGCCCGATTGCAACGGAGTCTATTACGGCATCCATTTCATAGCCGCCGCAGCGCTCGAAGCGTTCCTGGACCGACGCGTACGCGTTCAGCAGCCTCTCCATGCGAGCCGAATCAGCTGAAGCGTCCAGATCTGCCATATCGTGCTCCAGTGCCGTCATCTCCTGTTGACACGCCGTCAAATGTCGGCAGCCGTATGAGAGCACTTCATATACCGTAAGCCCTTCAAACTCCACCGGTATTTGCGGCAAATAACCGATCGTAAGCTCTTTTTTGACTGTCAGCATTCCCTCGTCTATGCTCTGCTGACGGGAGATGAGCTGGAGCAGCGTCGATTTGCCGCTGCCGTTCCGCCCGATGAGACCGATTTTTTCTCCAGCATGCACTTCGAATGAAACTCCATCCAGCACGAGGTTAGCTGCGTGGTATTTCTTTATCTGTTGACCGTTAACAAGTATCATTATGGATCCTCCTAGGAATGAAGACCCTTTTCCATACGACAAAAAAGAGCCGCGGCAATAAGCCCGCGACCCTTCTTCGGATGTGAAACTATCCGTATCGGTTAAGGTAGGCGTCTTCTCGCGATTGGATGTACCGTATTCGTGAAAATGGACAGACTTCTCCCGTTAACCGGAATAGCATGAACAATGCCAGCCATAGCAATCGGCAGCTGGCTAATACGGTCGTTAACCTTCTCGAGATTCACCTACCTCACCTCCTCTTCGTCAAAGTTGCTTTTACTTTAGCATGAAAATTGTAATCTTTGCAAGTTCCGTTCACTAATTTTGCACGTTCCGCTCTCCAAAACAATCTCACGCACTCTTTGGCGCTTGTATAATTTGGTCCCGAACGCTGTCTGGATATTATCAATCCAGATAGCTTGCAATCCCTTTTTCCATGAGAAAGTCCATTTCTGCGTCCAAAATATTGTCCACTGTCAGCTCATCCAGCTTGATATCGGGCCTGCTCAACACATAGTCCGCAATATCGTCACTGTCGATGTCGACCTCGCCCTTGGCATTTTTATGAGCTTTGTTGATAAAATCCTGCTCGTATTTCAGCACCGATTTTATTTTTTGCGGGTCCGCTTTAGTTTTACCCGCGATGTAAGCTATGAGCTCTTGCTCATTGATCAGTTCTGCCATCAATCGCCATCTCCTCGTCCATTCGGTGTCCAACTGCCATTGTACCACATTTGAGGAGAAAATTTTACGTCAAAGAAACTCCCGCCCCGAACAGGTGCGACGGATAAAACGACTGCGGTAAAATCTACGCGGTCATCCGCAGACTGCTTGGCAAATGAGGCACGGCGCCTGTGCGGCGTCTGCCGGTGCGCAGAATATGATTCTGGGCGAGACCGAAAGCAACCGCCGGCTCCACTTCATCACGCTGGGCAAGCTCGACAAGGAGGGCGATATCTCCTATTTCATAAGCGGCAGCCATCATACGCAGGTAAGCTTTCATTCCGTTCTCAGCCGATTCGACCTGCGTGCCGGTCTCAATCTCCCTTCTAACGGCTTCCAGGGAGTGACGAGCACGATACAGGGCCGCTTTAACCGCTCCTTCCGTAGTTCCGAGCCTGACAGCTGTTTCAAGACTGGAAAACCCCAGCACATCCCGGAGCAGGAAAACCGTTCTTTGCAGCGGAGGCAAATGCTTAAACAAAGCGCGAAAGGCTTCTTCGATTACCAAAAGCCCTTCGTCCCGCCGCGTTACCGCCTGCGTCTGCTCGCTTTTCATAATGCGGGCTAAGACTTGCTTTCGCCGCGATTGGTCGATCCACGTATTTTTAGCGATGCGAAGCAGCATAGCTTCTACGTTGGCGTGCCCCTTTCCTTGTGAACACATCGCTTTCAACCAGGTCTCCTGGGCCAGATCCTCCGCCTCCCATGAAGATTTAGTCATGGACAGGCAGTACCGTTTTAACATCTGCTGAAGCTGGTTGATCCGGGTGCTGTCTTTTTCTTTTCCTTTTAATAGAAAGTCGGCTGTCGACATCCATATTCGCCCCCTTTTTTTCCTGCAGCCGTTTAGATGCATCCGGCTCCCGGCCTGTAATGAACCTTTTTATATCCTGAGCGTCATTTTCCGGTTTTAGTAATCCTTCTGCAAAACGACTTCTTCTTGTATTCGGATCTTAACGGCAAAGCCGCTGTACTCAGTAAACGAACGAACGTCCGAAAAGGATACGCCGTTTCACACATTCTTAAAATATTTTTAGAATTTAAAATTTTATGCTGGCCTTCGTATCTTTTGGAGGGCCGCATTCGTTTACAAGAAGAAGTGCCATAACGAATCACATTGGAGGTTTTTGACGATGAGCAATTACGTCCCTTACGTCGTGGAGCAAACGAGCCGTGGTGAGAGATCCTATGATATTTATTCCCGGCTGCTCAAAGACCGGATCGTATTTCTGGGAGCGGCGATTGATGATCAGGTAGCCAACAGCATCATCGCCCAGCTTTTGTTTCTCGAAGCCGAAGATCCGCAAAAGGAAATCAGTCTATATATCAACAGTCCCGGCGGTTCTACGTCGGCCGGATTTGCCATTTATGATGCGATGCAGCTCGTGAAGCCGCCTGTTCATACGATTTGTACGGGTTTTGCCGCCTCGTTTGCCGCTATTCTACTGCTGGCTGGAGAAAAAGGCAAGCGCTTCGCGCTGCCGAACAGCGAGATCATGATTCATCAGCCTCACGGAGGCGTTCAGGGCCAGGCAAGCGACATCGCCATCAGCGCCAAGCGGATACTCGGCATACGGGAAAGACTGAACCGGATCACCTCGGAGCGCACCGGACAGCCCGTCGATAAAGTCGACCGGGACATGGATCGCGACTATTTTATGTCCGCGGAAGAAGCTAAAGAATACGGGATTATCGATCAAGTTGTAACAACAATTTCCTGACGAAACATATCTGTCTGTAGCCGGACGTTTCCCCTGATAGCCAGCACAGGTTCTATCTTCCTTCGAGGGCCTGTGCCCCTTTTTCGATATCCCGATTACCCGACTGGTAATTCAGTGGATACTATTTTTACATACACTCCGCTTTCGGATTTCCTTTTTGCTTCCTCTCCCCATCTTCTAACGCTTCCGGATAGCTCGGATGCTTTCCATATTTTATTCCCGCACATCACATCGGGGTCAATTAGCCGCATCTTATTCGTCCTATGAAAATCGTAATCGATCTCGTTTTCTTTTACCTGGACGCCGCAATGCAGATGTTTCAAAAGCCGCTGAATATCGGGATCACCCGATGCGCGGAGCAAGTCCAGGACCTCCCCGTCCGTCAGGAGCAAATTACCAAGCGTAATTATTTTTTTAGCCAAAGCTGCTTTCACCGCCTCTGCCAAAAAATAACAGCCGTAAGCATTTAAAGGATGCATAAAGAAATCGATCACTTCGCGATAGTAGGTTTTAACGAACCATTCGGCGGACTCTATACTGGTGAGTATCATTTTTCCATCAGATGAAGTTAACTTTTCCAAGAATAGACTAATCTCTTCTAAAGTAATCTTTCCGTCGTGATATTGATCCCGCAGCGTATAATCGACCCGGTCCGCGCATAACGCGGGAGCTGACTGCTCGAGCAGTTTCCATTTGGAGTCATCCAGCAGCAGGCTCCTGTACGCATATCCGTATTTTTCCATAATCTTTGGGATTTCGGATTCCGCGATGATCTGACCGTATATTTTCTCGTGATAGTCTTCCTCTTTGCAGTCCAGCACATAATCGATTACGTGTGAAAACGCCGTATGGGACACATCGTGAAGCAGCCCCGCAGCCTGCTCTTCCAGAGAACCTCCGAGCCGTGAGATTAAATGCATGACTCCTACCGAATGTTCGTACCTTGTAACATCCCACTTTTCGTTCACAAGGTAACTCGCCCCTCCTTGATAAATGCCTTTTAAACGCTGTACGGGGCTGCTGAGAATAAGCTCTTCAAGCAGTCCATCCACAACAAATTCTCCGTAAATAGGATCCGAAATGAACATTCTGCACCTCTTCATTCATCAATCTATAGTTTGAGCCTACCATAACTCAGGAGACTCGATAAAGCGATTTCGGTTTTTTTCGTTAGGACGCATAGAAAAAAACGGCCTCTTGCTTCAAGAGCTAGAGGCCGTTTCCCAACATTAATCAGGCATAAACCGATGCTGCTTTGGTTTACAGAAATTCTTTAGCAACCGCGCCTTTACCGGCAACGTTATCTTCCGTTTTTTCTTTAGCGGCGGTTTCCGCAGGAATCTGGAATGTCCTCACCGCTTTTAACGCCAGCAGCAAAACTCCGCACGCGACAATGACCAGAGCACTGATGAACAGAACGCTGTCCAGTTCGAAACGCAAAGCGAGAATGCCTCCGATAAACGCCCCCAGCGGTAAAGCCGCGTTGGACAGCGTATGCAGGAAGGCCATCACCCGACCCATCAACTGAGAAGGAGTAATAATCTGGATCAGCGAAGTCTGCAGCACATTAATAATACCTGTAAACACGCCCAGCAAAAGGATCGCGGATAGCTTCATCCACAGCGCGGGAACAATTGCGAACAGATACAGCGAAGCGCCCATAAGCAGCCAGGATATTGCGATCATAAGCCCGTTTTTTTTGAGCACGTTAATTAGCGCTGACCCTACGAAAATGCCGACGAAAAAGGCGATGTACAGCAGGCTGTAATAAATCGGCGATCCGTAAGAGACCGACATAGAAGGAACGGTAATGATGAGAATAGACATTGAGAAGTTGGTCAGCGCAAAGAACGGCAGCATGATTCTAAGAAACGGGTTGCCCGCGACAAACCGGTAGCCTTCCACAAGCTCGCTTGTATACTCTCTGATCTTCAGCGGACCCTTCGACGCGCCTCCTGCGCTGTTCTCAGGCTCCATCTGTTTCTTAAGCTGTACATAGATGAGTCCCGACAGGAAAAGCATCCCGCTGGCCAGATAAAACGTGTTTTTCATCCCCAGCAGCAAAATAATAGAGGCCCCGACCAAGTATCCCGCCACATTAATTAGCTGGTCCGTGGACGAGATCATGGCATTGGCTTTGACGATTCTGTCCGGTGACTGGATCAACTGCGGAAGCATTTTATTGTTCGCCGGATAGAACAGCATCGAAAAGCAGGATGCAACGAACACAAGGATAAGTATCGCTAGCAAATTGGCGCCTCCATCGGTGATCAGGAACGGTACCGCCAAAATCAGTACGGCCTGCACGAATAAGGAGATGCTGGCCAGCAGGGACGGAGAATACCGGTCAACTAACGGTCCCAACAAAAAGCTGAAGATAGAAGCCGCCGAAATAGCGGTAAACGTAAAGCTCGTAAACGAAACGGAAGCCGTCGACTTCTGAATGAAATACAGCAGGACGATCGAGTAAATGCTATCCGCGATGTTGGCGGAGGTTCTGGACAAATAAAAGCGGACAAACAAACTGTTTTTAAACAAAGACATCTCATTTCAACTCCTTACTGCTTGATGGTCTGGAAGGTTGGGATCACGGATTCGAACATTCGGCGGATCGTTTCTTCGTCTTCCTCATAAGGCAGCAGGAGAGAAATGTGCAGAAGGTTGCCCGTATGCTGTACGGTGAAATAAATGACTGGCCGAACTTCGGCAGAATCAATGTCCCGATCGTCCAGTTCTTGGAGGAGTCCTCCGTCTTGCTGGATTTCCCCGAGATAATTCACAACGATCGGCAGCTTATGAAGGCTGTTCTGTAAATAATAGCCGGACAGCGGATAATTTTCTGCCGTTTCCCGGTTATAGATCAGGTTGAAAAAGTTCAGATTATGCGTTGAAGCCGCTTGAAGAAGATGTTGTACGGAACGTTTCTCTTCACCTGATATTCCGCCAAGCAGAACCGGAATCTGATCGATAAATTCGCCGATCGTATCGTAATAATGGCGCCCCGTATAATGCCTGCCGTAATTCGTAAGCCAAACCGGCACTTCTTCCAAGCCGAAATACCTTGAGAAAAATCGTTCTGCAAGATCAAGAGCCTTCTGCCACATACGCTCAGCGAGATCCGTTCCGGCATCCTGCCCTTCCATGTTAATCTCATGCCGATACTTTGTGGCTTTGGAACGGTTTTTCCCGTGCAGAGCTTCTCCGATCACCGATGTTTGCTGGTAAAAAGACTCCAATTTGAAGAGTTTGTTAATCTCTGCATCACCGATTCCAGCCGGACCTTGCCGGACTTGACCAACATAACTGCGGTACGAGTGGTCTGGCCTGTTTACTTCGTGTTTTGAGGACTGGTCCTCATCTGTGTTGTAATACGCAAGTACGTCAGTTATCAAAATTTCGCTGCTCATGCCGTCAAAGATGACGTGCGAGCACGGCAGCAGCAGGAAGTGCTCCCGCAAATTGAGTGAAATCAAAGCAAACCGGTAGAGGGCAGCACTGCCTCCCATCTCATAAGGACGGAAATACAGCTCTTTTAACAGTCCTGACATGATCCGCTGCTGTACGGAGGGCAAGTATGCCGATAAATCAACAACTGGAAGAGCAAATCCCGGTGATTTTTCTTTCAGTTCCCAGCCCCACTGTTCCCCCGTCTGTACGAGTTGGCTTTTCAGCAGATCATGCTTTTCGATCACCCGTTGCAAAGCCGCATTTAACCGCTGCGTATCGATTATTTCGTCAAAAGATAGGATCGTACCCGATGCTTCGGGATAAGCCAGGTGATACTCTTGGATTGGCGCCAACGAGTACTGCTCGGCAGCCGGCATCTGCGTGAGGGCGGTTCCCCAAGCCTCATGGGAAGATGAGACTTCTTTCAGAACACTCATTAGAGTATCCTGCAACTCCGATTCCGTTAAATTAAGCGCGAGTTCTTGCAACGCCTCTCCATTCTCACCGGCTGCAGCTCTCTCCCCGTTTCCATCTTCAGAGAAGACCTGCAGTTCGATAAAATGTGGTTGAATGTCTTTATGAAAGTTAGAACGGATAAATTGAGTAATCTCCGGCAGCCGCTTCTCGTGATCAGGGAAAAGCTGTAGAATCACTACCTTTATGTCCTCAAGCATGTCTGTTTTCAAGCCGAATCCGGGACCGAACGTGACGCGCAATAGCTGTTCCGCTTCTTCGAAACTCTTAACGCTAGCATTGTCCCTAGCATGGTCGGAATGCTTGCTAGAAAACTCTGATCCGTCTTCTTCCGCCTCTTTAAAGGCAGGAAGAAGTTCCGACAATCCGCGAATCGTCTGCACCTGGAATAACTGATGCATCCCTATTTCCAGACCCAGCTCCTGCGCTTTGGATATAAGCTGGATAGCTTTGAGAGAATGCCCGCCGAGTTCGAAGAAATTATCGTCGAGACCGACCCTCTCCACACCGAGTACGCTTTCCCATACACCTGCCAGAAGTTTTTCCTTGGCGCTTTTCGGCGGGGCATACGGCGAGGAGGAAAGTCCGTCCTGCTCCGGTTCCGGAAGTGCGCGGCGGTCGATTTTTCCGTTTTTCGTAAGCGGCAGAGAAGGCAGGAACACGTAGCGGGTAGGGATCATGTAATCGGGAATGCGTCCGCTCAAGTACGCTTTCACCTCAGACGGCGTGAGATAGTCACTTGTTCCGATATAAGCGCAAAGGAATTTTAGTCCCTCTTCGGATTCTTTCACGGCGACAAATGCCTCGCGCACAGATTCGTGCCCAAGCAGCCGGGTCTCGATTTCCCCCGGTTCGATCCGGTAGCCCCGGATTTTGACTTGCTGGTCCATCCGCCCCAAATATTCGATGCTCCCGTCCGGCAGCCATCGTCCCAAATCGCCAGTCCGGTACATTCTTTCACCGGGACGGAACGGGTTCGGCACGAATTTTTCCCGGTTCAGATCTTCACGGTTCAAATATCCCCTAGCCAGCCCGTCACCGCCAACGCAGATTTCTCCTTGAAGACCGACAGGCAGCAGCCTGCCCGACAAATCCACCACATAGGCGGTTGAATTCGCGATCGGTCGGCCGATCGGAATGTTTTCATACTCCCGGTCGATAGGAAAACAGCAGGAGAACGTAGTATTTTCCGTCGGGCCGTAGCCGTTGATAACCGTGAGCTGCGGACAAGCGTTTCTTACCAAAGTGATCATGGTCGGGGACAACACATCTCCGCCTACGAGCAGATATCGAAGCGGCGCAAACAAGGCCGGATTGGTTAACGCCAGCTGATTGAAAAGCGGCGATGTCAACCACATCGTGGTAATTCCATATGCTCGCAAAGCCTCCTCCAGCTTGCCGGCGTGAAGGAAAATGGATTCCGGCACAATGCATAGCTGGAGCCCGTTAAGCAAAGCGCCCCAGATTTCAAACGTGCAAGCATCGAATACAAGCGCGCCGGTAAGCAAAATGCGGTCCGACGGGCCAAACGTAACAAAGTTGGTGTTTTTGACAAGACGGACAACACTTCGGTGCTCGATCATTACACCCTTGGGACGCCCTGTCGAACCTGATGTGTACATGACATAAGCGAGAGATTCCGCGTCCGCCGTGCGCGGTAAGTTGCTTTCTCTGCCGGTATACACAGAAGGGTCCGCCAAACCCAAAACGGTCCCTTTGAAACTGCCAAGCAAACTTTGGGCCGAACTCGGGTCTCCGGCAAGTATTACTGCTGCTGAACTGTCATCCAGCATGTACGCGATACGGTCTTCGGGGTAAGAAGGATCGATGGGCAGGAAAGCCCCTCCCGCTTTGAGAATAGCTAGTATTGCAACGATCATTTCAGGCGACCGTTCAGCCATAATCCCCACTAACGTATCCTTTCCGACACCAATTTCACGCAGTTTCCAGGCAAGCTGATTGGCTTTTCGGTTAAGCTCGGCGTAGGTGATCTCCTTGTCTCCAAAAAGAACAGCCGCTTCGTCCGGCCTCAGTGCAGCCTGTTCTTCAAACAATTCATGTACGGCGGAGTCCCTCGGATACTCTGTCTTCGTCGAATTGAATTGTTCCAGAATCAGGTCCCGTTCACTGTCGGTTAATAAGTCGATATCTGACAGTTTCATATCGGGGTTCTGAGAAATCTGCTTTAATAGCTGCACATAATGACCGGCAAATTTTCGTATAGTGTCTTCTTTGTACAGCTTTGTCGCATATTCAAAGCTTAAAGAAAGAAGCGGACCTTCCGTGCTTTCCGTTTCCTGAGCGGTGAGAGTCAGATCAAACTTGGAAATTCCGTTGTGATGCTCAACCGTTGCGAACTCGACGCCATCCGCTCCCGGCTCACGGGATTTCGTATTTTGAAGTACAAATACGGTGTCGAACAGCGGGTTGCGGCTAACATCCCGGCGCAGTTGAAGTTTTAAAATCAGGTCTTCGAGCGGTACCAGTTGGTTTTCAAACGCCTGCAGGGTGTTCTGTTTCACCTCATCGAGGAAAGCGGCGAACGTCTTTGAACCTGACGGATAATTGCGCAATGGAAGCGTGTTTACGAACATACCCAAAACGTCTTCTAAATCTGCATGAGGCCTTCCGGCTACAGGAGTGCCGATAATCAGATCATCCTGTCCGGAATACTGGGCGAGCAGCGCGTTATAAGCGGCAAGCAGAATCATATAAAGCGTTGCACCTTGACGGGAAGCGACCTGCTGCAGCCTCCGTGTCAGCTCGTGATCCGCCTTGAAACCATAGACAGCCCCTTCAAAGCTCTGCAGTTGTGGACGCGCATAATCCAAAGGAAAGTTCAGGACGGGAATCTCGCCGCTGAACGTATCCAGCCATAACTTTTCCTGACGTGCCACGGTTCCGTCTGACGATAACTGATTCTGCCACAACGTGTAATCTTTGTACTGAACAGAGGGCTCCTCTAGTTCTTCTCCACGATAGAGTCGGGTAAACTCCTCGGTCATCCGTTCAAGAGAAGTTCCGTCGGTAATAAGATGGTGCATATCGATCATCAGCAGGTAACGCTCGGCCTCCGTCTTAACGAGACCCGCACGCAGCAGAGGTGCCGTTCCCAAGTCAAACGGACGGATAAAGCCGTCTGCAATTGTTTTTATATGCTCTTCACTTCCATCGTCCGTCCAATCTGTGGACAAATCAGCAAGCTCCGTAACCTCTACCTGAAAAGAAATCTGCACCGGATCATGAATGACCTGTACATATTCCTCCTGAATTCGGGTAAAAGAAGTCCGAAGCGCTTCATGCCTTACAATCAGCTTACGGAAGGTCTCATTAACCTTATCGGGATTGAGCGCCCCTTTTACCTCGAGAATCAAAGGAACGTTATAGGCCGTTGCGGCCCCCGAGATTTCCTGTACAACCAGTAATCTTCGCTGGGCCGGAGATACCGGATACCAGGTTTTTTCAGTAGCTTTCGGAATCGGTGTATACGCTGCCTCCGTTCTGCCCGTTGCAGTGATTGCATCTGCCTGTGCTTGCAGTGTCTGGGCCTCGAATACTTTTCGGAGAGGAAGATCAACGCCGAATTCCTTTGAGATTTTGGCAAGAAGAAGCGCCGCTTTCAAAGAATGCCCGCCACGTTCGAAAAAATTATCGTGGAGGCTCACACGCTTCGCGCCAAGCACTTCCTGCCACAGCGAAGCCAGACGAACTTCTGTCTCGGTTTCCGGTTCCGTATACTCATCGGAAGTTCCACTAGACGGATCGGGCGCTTGGAGCGCTTTTCTGTCGATCTTGCCGTTAGGCGTCAGCGGAAACTCCTTCAATGGGATAAAATGAGTCGGCACCATGAAAGACGGCAAACCCGAAGCCATATGTTCGCGAAGCTCGGAGGCGGCCGGAGATTCCCCTTCGGAGGTGTAATACGCGCACAGCGTTTTTTCCGACGAGATTTCATGAACGAGAACAATCGTCTCCCGTACCCGGCCGTGCTGCAGCAGTCGCGTTTCGATTTCACCGAGCTCGATCCGGTAGCCCCGGATTTTGACCTGGTGATCGATACGGCCCAAATATTCCAGATTGCCGTCAGGCAGCCATCTGGCGAGATCGCCCGTACGGTACATTTTCCGTCCGGGGTCAAAAGAATTCGGAACGAATTTTTCGCCGGTGAGAGCTTCGCGGTGCAAGTAGCCGCGCGACAAAGCCTCGCCGCCGATACAAAGCTCCCCTGCCGTTCCCCGAGGTACAAGCTGCAAATCGGCATTCACCAGATACACCCGCGTATTGTAAAGCGGCTTACCGATCGGAATCATCCGGTGATTTTGCACGGCCGTGCCCCGCTTCGCTTCCCACACAGTCGCGCAAATCGTCGCTTCCGTCGGACCATAAGCATTAAAATAATCCACATGCGGACTCCATCTGCGGACCAGTTCCGGTGAAGATTCGGAACCGCCCGTAATCAATATCCGCAGCGACGGTAAACGTCCGGGGTCCAGATAAACGGCGAAAGTCGGCGGAAGCATGGCAAGGGTTATTCCGTTATCCCGGACAAACGCTTCAAAGGAATCCAATTGAACCAGCTTTTCTTTCGGGGCCAGGTATAGTCCTGCGCCCATAAAGAGCGCCATATACATTTCCCAAACGGAAGCGTCAAATGAAAAACTGGCAAATTGCACAATACGGTCTTCGGGACCCAATCCCAGCGTATTCTCGTAGAAAAGCTTCATGTTTGCCATACCCCGATGCTCGATCATGACGCCTTTTGGCTTGCCCGTAGTTCCGGATGTATATATCACATAAGCGAGATGGTCAGAGGTGACAGAAACGTGCGGATTAGTTTCATTCCCCGTATACCACTGTTCGTCCTCCATAAAGACCGTATGCCCGGTAAATTCCGTACTTCCTGCAAGATGCCGGTGCGTCAGCAAAATTCGGGTTCCGCTATCCTCGAGCATGTACGAGATTCTCTCCTGCGGATACTCGGGATCTACCGGGAGATAGGCGCCTCCCGCTTTTAAAATGGCGAGAATTCCAATCACCATCTCAGGAGATCGTTCGGGCATAATAGCTACAATGGTATCCGGCCCGACACCTAAATCCTGTATTGCTGCGGCCAGCCGGTTGGAACGTGTATTCAGCTCGTAGTAGGTATACCGCCGATCCTCAAACGACACGGCGATACGGTCGGGGTGTTTTTCCACCTGCTCTTCGAATAAGCCATGTATCGTTGAGGTTCGAGAGTACGGTGCGGCCGTCTCGTTCAGTTCTTCCAGAAGCAGCCGCCTTTCCTCTGCGGACAGCATGCCGATTTGTGAGAGCATTAAACTCCTGTTCTCCGCAATTTCCCGAAGAATCTGTATATAATGGCCGGCTAACCGCTCGACAGTTTGTTTTGCGTATAGTTTGGTCGCGTACTCGAAAGTAAACGCCAACTCTTCATCCTCTTCCGCCAAAAGTGAAAGATCGAATTTGGAAACGCCCGACTGGGCTTCATAAGGCTCCAGGAGCATTCCGTCCATTTCCATTGAATGGGAACCTTTAGTCTGCAAGGAAAAAACCGTATCGAAAAGCGGATTGCGGCTAACATCCCTGCGAAGGCCAAGCTTTTCAAGCAAACTTTCCAACGGATACTCCTCGTGATCAAAAGCTCCCAGAGTTCCTTCCTTGATTTCATTCAAGAAAGAGAGGAAAGTTTTGGATCCGGCGGGTGCCTGGCGGATAGCCAGCGTATTCACAAACATCCCGATCAAGGGCTGAAGCTGCGTATGAGTCCGGCCCCCGACCGGAGTTCCGATGACGATGTCTTCCTGATCGGTATATTTATGAAGCAGGACGTAATAAGCCGCAAGCAGCACCATGTACAGCGTGGAACCGGTCTCCGAAGCCAGACGGCGAAGTTTATCCGCCAGCCCTCGGTCCGTCTCGAACTCGCAGCGTCCGCCTTCGAAGCTTTGCAGTTGAGGTCTCGGGAAATCGGCGGGCATGTTCAGGACGGGAATTTCGCCCTCGAACACGTCCAGCCAGTATTTTTCCTGCTTAAGGAATACACCGTCGCGCATTCGCTCCTGCTGCCAATACGCGTATTCCTTGTAGTGTACGGGCAGTTCGGGCAAAATTTCACCACGGTAGAGTCGGTTGAATTCTTCCGCCAAAATTTGCAGCGACAGGCCGTCCGAAATGGTATGATGCATATCCGTCATCAAAAGATGCCGCTCCGGCGCCAACCTGATCAAAGCGGCTCTGAACAGCGGTGCCCGGCTTACATCAAACGGACGGATAAAAGAGGAAACGCATCTTTCGATGACGTTTCTCTCTTCCTCCACATTGGAAACCGTTTCTTCCGAATAGTCCAGCTTAAACAAGATCTCGTCCGGTCCATGAATGATCTGTTCGTACTCCCCATCCCTCTTCCGGAAGGAGGTACGCAGCGTTTCGTGACGGGAAATCAGGGCTTTAAACGCTCCTTGAATCTTCCCTGCATGTACCGGACCTCTTGCTAGCAGGACGAAAGGCATATTGTAGGCGGCGGCCGTATCCCCGATTTCCTGAATCAGAAGCAACCTTTTCTGGCCGGCCGATACCGGATAAGCGTCCATTTTCTCCAGGGGCCTTGGCCCGGCCGACGTGCCCGCCCCGCCTCCTACCGGGCGGGACGCGGACAATCCTTCTTGAGCAAGCCTCGCTTCCAGAAGTTTACGTTTTTCCGGCGAGAGACTGGCTATTCGCTTCGATAAATCCACTTGGCGCACTCCCCTCTCCTGGTCTGTACCATCTGTACCCTCTATACCTGCTCAAGCGCTTCGATTTCCCGTAAAATTTCCTCCAGCCTGCGAATCTCATCCAATTCCTGCCGGAGATGCTCTGCAATTTCCGCGATAGTCGGCTGCCGGAAAAGTTGGCGCAGCTCCAGCTCAACTCCCCATTGTTCACGGACTTGGGCCACGAACAAAGACGCTTTGAGCGAATGTCCGCCGAGCTCGAAGAAATTATCGTGAACTCCCACTCTTGCAGCACTCAGAATACCAGCCCACATGGCGGCTAATTGCTCTTCGATCTCATCTCCGGGAGCTACGTAAACGGCTGCGGAAGTTTGCACGGCATCCAGGCCGAGCAGCGCTTTGCGATCCGTTTTTCCGTTCGGCGTCAAAGGGAACTTCTCAAGCTGGGCGAATGCGGCCGGAATCATGTAATCCGGCAGACTTTGTCCAAGGAAGAAGCGGATTTCCGATGCCGGAATCTCTGTTTTCACAACGAGATATCCCGTTAACGTGTGTCCGCCGGAAGCATCCTCTCTTGCGAGGACAACAGCTTCTTCCACGGCTTCATGGCGTACGAGAGCGGTCTCGATCTCGCCCAGTTCGATACGATACCCTCTGACCTTGACCTGGTGGTCCAACCGTCCGAGAAACTCGAGGCTGCCGTCCGGGAGCCACCGGGCAAGGTCGCCTGTCTTGTACATGCGTCCCCCGCCTTTGCCGAACGTGCAGGGAACGAATTTCTCCTCCGTCAGATCAGGCCTGTTCCAGTAACCGCGTGCCAGCCCTTCGCCCGCAATGCAGAGCTCGCCCGGCACTCCGGCAGGCTGCAGCTTGCCTCCGGCGTCGACAATATAAATCTGCGTGTTAGCGATGGGCCTGCCGATATCGATGGAATCGGCTCTTGTCAGGTTCTGTACTGCAGACCAAACCGTCGTTTCCGTCGGTCCGTACATGTTGAAGATGTTCAAACCCGGGAACTCCTGCAATGAACGCAGAAGCGCAACCGGCATAGCCTCGCCGCCTACGAGAATATTGCGGACGTTCTGTAGGCTTGAGGCTCCTTCAGGGCTGCCGAGCAGCATTTGAAGGCGCGAAGGCGTAATCTGCAGCGTATCCATGCCGTGAGCGGAAATCAGGCCGCTGAGCGCTCCCGGTTCCGTCTGATGCAGTGTTTCCGCAAGGACGACGCTCATCCCGCAGGTAAGCGGAAGCAGCGTCTCCAGCACAAAGATATCGAAAGACACGGTCGTTAAAGCCAAAATTTTACGACCGGGAACGAATTCGATTTTTTCCCGCATCCCGGTAAAAAAGTTCGATACGGAACGGTGCTGGAGCATGACCCCTTTCGGATTCCCCGTCGAGCCTGACGTGTAGATGACGTAAGCGAGATGATGAGGTTCGCTGGCAGGCTCCAAATTGCCGGTCTCGCCGCTGTAAACTCCTTCATCATCAAGAGAAATGACGGCACCCGCAGTCTGTAAACCTTCCGTCAGTGCTCCCTCGGTCAGCAGCACTCGGGCTTCGCTGTCTTCCAGCATGTAGGCAACGCGTGCCGCCGGGAAATCGGGGTCAATCGGCACATAGGCGCCGCCCGCTTTCAGAACGGCCAGGAGGCCGATCATCATCGAAGGAGAGCGCTCCGTCAGCAGCCCCACGAGCCGGTCCGGTCCGACTCCGTGACTTTGCAGCGTGCGGGCCAGCGAATTCGCTTTTTCGTTCAGCTGCCGATAAGTGAAGACCTGATCGCCGAACACTAAAGCAGGTGCGTCAGGAGTCAAAGCTGCCTGTTCTTCAAACTGCTGGTGAATCGTTTTGTCATAGGCGAACGCTGCGGCCGTATCGTTAAATGACTCCACAAGCATGCGTCGTTCCTGTTCTTCCAGCATATCGATTGCCGACAGTTTAATGTCCGGATTTCGAACGGCAGCCTCCAGTATGCGAACATAATGACTGGCAAGCCGCTGAATTGTTTCTTTTCTGAACAAGCCGGTTGCATATTCGAAGTGGAAATCGATGCCGCCGGTTGCATTTTCTTCCGCTTGGAGTGTGAGATCCAGCTTCGATACGGCAAGCCCGAACTCATAAGATTGGAACAGCTCACCCTGCTGACCGATCTCTTCGATACCGAGATTTTGAAAAATAAACAACATATCAAACAAAGGATTACGGCTTAAATCACGCTTGAGAGACAGCTTGTCCAGAATCGTCTCCAAAGGTATCTCTTGATTTTGGAATCCTTCAAGCGCGGTTCGCTTGACCTCTTCAAGCAACTGACCGAACGTTTTATCCCCGGCGGGAAAGCTTCTCATCGGCAGCGTATTAACGAACATCCCGATCAGCGGCTGCAAATCCGCATGCGTCCTGCCGGCAACGGGCGACCCGACAATAATGTCTTCTTGTCCCGTATAGCGATGCAGCAGCGTGTTGAATGAAGCGAGCAGGACCATATACAAAGTCGCGCCGGCACGGGATGCCGCTTGCTTCAAAGCTGTTACCTCACTTGATCCGAGCGTGAAGACATACCGGTCTCCCTCGAAGCTCTGGAGCGGTGGCCGCATATAATCGGTCGGGAAGTTCAGAACCGGCAGCTCGCCGCTCAGTTTCTCCGTCCAATAAGCTTCCTGGGCGTCCAATACGCCACTGGAGCTGCGTTTTTGCTGCCAGACAGCATAATCCTTGTACTGGATTTTAAGTGGAGCCAGCTCTTCTCCGGCATAAAGCCGGTTAAATTCATTGGCAATTACCGCCATGGAAACACCATCGGCTATAATATGGTGCAAATCGATTAGAAGCGCCGTTCCCCCGCAGGTCAGATCCGCCGCTCCAACTCGGATAAGCGGAGCCTCCCCAAGGGTAAAGGGCCGGATGAACCCTTCGATAACCCGGTCAAGCGCCTCTTTCTCGGCAGGTGTAAGGATATCTTGTACAGCAGTCGGCTCTTCCGGATACCCGCTCGCTCTGTTAACATCCGTATTTTCCGGCACGATCCCTTCATCGGATTTCAAAACCGCCGATAATCCTGAAAAGGCCGGAATCTCCTCAATCCCGCTCTTCTCCTTTATTTCCGCCCTTTCGCCAAGTTCCGTTAAGGAAGGTGCCTCCGCTCCCGACAAAGTGACTTCTTCTACTTCAAAAACCACCTCAGGGTGACTTCTCTGAACGATCTCGGATTCAATCTGCTCAAAGGAAGTACGGAGCGGCTCATGGCGGGCAATTAACTTCTCAAAAACGGTTTGAAGACGTCTGCGATCCAATGGAACCCTGCTGATCAGCACATGCGGAATATGATAAGCCGTGCTCTCTTGTTCGAGCTGATCCAGCACCATTAATCTTTTTTGAGCCGAAGTGACAGGATAAACGTCTCGCGGTTCGGCAGGCTCGATAGCTTGGTGAGCCGAGTAGGCCTCCTTACGGATCGCCTCGGCCATCGTACGGATCGTAGGCGATTCGAACACCTGACGTAGCGGTAGATCAACCTGCAGCCGTTGATGTATTTTCGAAACCAGCAGCGCCGCTTTCAAGGAGTGTCCGCCCCGGTCAAAAAACGAATCGCCGGCACCGAGGTGTTCCAGTCCCAGCACTTCCTTCCAGATGGCGGCAAGCGCTTCTTCCGTTTCGCCCTCGGGCCGAATATACCCGCTTTCATCCCAGGCCGTGTCCGGTGCAGGGAGCGCTCTGCGGTTCACTTTGCCATTGGATGTAAGCGGCATTTCCGGCAGGAATACGAAATAAGAAGGAATCATATACCCCGGAAGCTTTACGGCAAGGGACTCCCTTAGAAGTACCGTTTCCGGGGCCGGGTCCGGACCGCAGACGAGATAGGCGCACAGCACCTTCTGTCCCTGCCCGTCGGTCCGATCCATCACGAGTGCTTCCTTTACCATCGGATGCCGGAGCAAAGCCGCTTCGATTTCGCCCAGCTCGATCCGGTAGCCACGGATTTTGACCTGGTGATCGAGCCGTCCGAGGTACTCGATATTGCCGTCCGGGAGCCAGCGGGCCAGATCACCCGTTTTGTAAATGCGGCCGGAAGGATCAAAACTCGTTGCTGCGAATTTTTCAGCTGTCAGCTCGGGCCGGTTCAAATACCCTCTGGCCAACCCCGTACCTGCGATACAGAGCTCGCCCGCAACTCCGACAGGCTGGAGACGGCCCGAGTTATCCGTAATGTAGAGTCGGATGTTATCGATCGGTTTTCCGATCGGCACGCGATCCAGCGGATCTTTTCCAAAGGAGCAATCAAAATAGGAAACATCTATGGTCGCTTCCGTCGGTCCGTACAAGTTGATCAGCCTTGTGCCGTTAGTCCGGTAAAACAGCGAATTAAACCGGTTCGCCTGTTGAGGATTGAGTGCTTCTCCGCTGGCGAATACATAGCGCAAACTAGCCAGAGCACCCGGTTCCAGCCGGCTCTCCGCATGCTCGAGAAAAACGGATAACATGGACGGCACAAAATGCATCGTCGTCACATTGTATTTGTCGATAGCCCTTGCGATCTGCGCAGGATCTTTTTCCGCTCCCGGTTCCAGAAAAACGACTTTAGCCCCGTACGCCCCCCACCAGAACAGCTCCCAAACGGATACGTCGAAGCTGTAAGGCGTTTTCTGCAAAATGACGTCTTTTTCGTCCAACGGGTAACGTTTCTGCATCCAGTGAAGGCGGTTGATCAGGGCGCGATGCTCGATCATGACCCCTTTCGGATTTCCGGTCGTGCCGGACGTATAAATGACATAAGCCAAATGCTCCGGTCCCGATCCGCGAGAAAGATTGCTTCCGTCACCCGTCAAAATATTTTCAGCATCGAGCTCGACAGTTTCTGCACCGGCCGGAGCACGTTCCAACAGTTCCTTCTGCGCAAGCACAAGAGCAGCCCCGCTGTCGGCGAGCATGTAATCGATTCTTTCCTGCGGATGCCCCGGATCAATCGGCAGATAGGCGCCACCTGCCTTTAAAATGGCCAGCAGCCCGACCATCAGCTCAATGGACCGCTCGCAAAGAATACCGACCACTGCGTCCGGCTCCACGCCTTTTAAGCGCAGCTGCCGGGCAAGACGGTTGGCGCGCACGTTCAGTTCACGGTACGTAAGACGCTTCTCACCGAATATGACGGCGATTTTTTCCGGAGTCATGGCTGCCTGGAGTTCAAACCAGCCGTGCATGGTTTTCTCGGCGGGATAGGAAGCACCGGTATCGTTAAAGCCACGCAGCTGGCTGCGTTCTTCATCCGTGAGCAGATTTATGCTGTCCAGCGGAATGTCAGGCGTTTCTGTAATTTGCTCCAGCACCTCATGCAGATGCCCGGCGATCGCGCGGATTCCCGCAAGTTCGACATTCTCCGCATTAAAGCTGAATTTGATTTCAAGCTCTCGTCCCGGTATTACCGTCAGCGTAAGCTCATAGTTCGTCTGCTCGAAGCCGTCCACTTCCGTGATGCGGAGGCTGTTTTTGGCCGGTTCTCCTTCTGCCCGTGGCCCTCCTCCTGTTTCATCTCCGGTTCCGATCAGTTCTTCGGATATCGGATAATTTTCGAACACAACGAGATGACGAATCAGATTATGCTTTAACTGGGACTGCGCCTGAATGTCCGCAAGCGAAAGATAAGAATGCGCGTTGGATTCCATCCATTCGCTCTGCACACGGCTCAATAAGGCGGCAAAGCTTTCGCTCTTCTCCCCGCTGACGCGTAACGGAATTGTATTGATGAACAGCCCGACCATGTTCTCGATGCCCTTAATTTCTTCGGGCCGGCCCGAAACGACGGTACCGAACACGACATCCGTGCTGTTGTTATACCCTTGGAGAAGCACACCCCAGGCTGTCTGGAAGACAGTGCTTACCGTAACCTGCCGACGCTTTGCGATCTGCTCCATCTTTTGTGTAAGTGCGGCGTTCAGCTTCAAAGAATGATGTTCAAGCCGGAAAGGGGTGCTGCCCTCCGCCCGATTGAACCCGGGAACTGTCGTTTCGTTTTCCAAGCCATCCAGGTACTTGCTCCAATAAGCTGCGGCCTCTTCCCTGTTCTGATTTTCCAGCCACTGGATAAAACTGCTGAACGGATACACCGGCTCCAGGCTGGCCCGAATTCCGTCCCGAAGCGAAGTGTACAGGCTGAAAAAGTCGTTGGCGACGATGCCGAGGCACCAGCCGTCCATTACGATATGCGGAAAACTCCATACGAGTTTGCATGTGGTCTCGCTCCATTTAAACAAAGCCAGACGAAGGGGAACGTCTTTTTCCAAATCGAAACCGTTCGCCCTGTCGCTTCCGGTAAACTGTTCAAGCGCAGCCGTTTTGCGATCCTCGCTCAAGCCGCTAACGTCTTCCGTGTGGACGGAAGGCGCCTCCCTCTCCTGAAGCACCACCTGAAGCGGGCGCTCCGTTTCTTTATATACAAACACCGTGCGGAAAATATCGTATCTCTCTATAAGCAGCTGAAGGCTCTGCTGCACCAGCTCACGGTCCAGCACTTCACCGACGGTAATGATATTTTGCTGAAAATAAACTTCGGAATCCCGATCCAGCATGGAATGATACAGCATGCCTTCCTGCATGGGGGACAGCGGATAGATGTCCTTAATCTTCACTTGAGACACAATTTCACTCTCCTTTAAACTTCCGGCCGTCCCGCAGGACGCCCGGAAGCGTATGTCCGCCTTAAGCGGTGAAACGGGGAGGACCAAAGGTTTTTAAAGCTTTAGTTTGCCGGCCAACTGGGCCGCCATATTCTCGAACTGCCCGATGGACAAGTTCTGGTAAGTAAAGTCGGTCGGACTCTGCTCGGCGGTCTCTTTTTCACAACAGTGGCGGATCAGCTCCAGCAGGTATTTCTTAAATCCGCCTGCCAGCTTCTCGACCGTGTCGTCCCGGTACTGATGACGGTTGTAATTGAAGGTTAAGCGGAAAACTCCATCCGTGACCTGTCCGTTGATATCGAAAGCGAACGGTCTCTCGCTGCCGCCGCCGATTTCATCGCCTGTCCGGTAAGAGGAAGGCGTGAATTTTGCCCCCCCGTCACCCTCGCCGTCGAATTGACCCAGGTAATTAAAACTGATTTGCGGTTCTTCGAAAGCGTAAGGAAGTTCCTCGAGATTGATGCCTTCTGATAGATAGCGCAGGATGCCGTAGCCGATTCCTTTGTTCGGTACACGTCGCAGCCCGTCCTTCACCAGCTTGATCTGATGCCCCAAGTCTCCTTGACCGCTCATATCCAGTACAAACGGATACATGACGGTAAACCAGCCGACCGTACGGGATACATCCACATCTTTCATAATTTCTTCCCGGCCGTGCCCTTCAACGCTGACGGCAATCCGGGAAAGGCCGCTCCATTCTTGGAAAGTCAGTCCTAACGCCGTAAGGAGCAGATCGTTAATTTCGGTGTTGTAGGCTTGCTGGGCGTGTTTCAGCAGCTTTTCCGTGCTTTCGCGGTCGAGCTCGATTTCAAAGTCTTTGCCGTCTTCGGCTTTATCCGAAGCCGCCTTATTATCGTACGGCAGCGAATTCGGAATTTGCGATGAGACAGCGGACCAATAGCTCAGCTCCGATTGAGCGCGGCTGCTGATCGCATATTCCGCCAGCCGGGCAGCCCACTCGCGATAGGAATCGGTTTTGGCCGGAAGTGAAACGGCATGGCCGTCCAGCGCTTGTTCGTAGGCGGTTTCCAGATCTTCCAGCAGAATTCTCCAGGAAACTCCATCGACAACCAGATGATGAATAACGATCAGAAGATGGTCGCTTTCGGCTGTGCGGAAAAGAGCAAGCTTCACAAGCGGGCCGCGATTCAGCGAGAATCCGCTTTGCAGCTTATCCGCAAGTGACTCGATCTCTGGGCCTGGTTCTAGCGCAAGAGTAAGATCATAGGCGAGCAGCTCGTATGTCTCTCCCTCTTTCCAGTCCCGCGTTTCAGCCGTAACGCCGCCTTCTTCCGTAGAACGGAATACGGTGCGCAGCGCATCGTGGTGCAGGGTCAGCTTATCCCAAGCCTGGCGAAGCGCATCTTCATTCAGCCTGGATTTACTTTCCAGCATAACGGCCTGATTATAATGATGCGGGTCCGTACGGTGACGCTCGAAAAATCTCCGCTGAATAGGAGCAAGCTCCGTCTGCCCTTGGACGGTCCCTTGAGGAATTGTCCTTTGCACAACCTGGATATAAGGAATCACCAGCTCGATCTGCGGATGGCGGAATAAGTCCCGGAGCTCCATTTTGAGCCCTCTGCCGTTCAAACGCGCGGCAATTTGCAGAGCTTTGATCGAATCGCCGCCCAGTTCGAAGAAATTATCGCGCACTCCCACCTTCTTGATTCCCAGCACATCCTGCCAGATTTCGGCCAATGTGTGCTCCATCTCCGTTTCCGGCTGGACGTAATCGGCCGTCAGTCTAACCGAGCCGTCCGGTTCCGGAAGAGCCCTGCGGTTGATTTTGCCGTTACTTGTGAGCGGCATCGCATCCAGAAAAACGAACTGCGCGGGTATCATATAATCCGGCAGTCTTTCGGCGAGTCCGCTGCGAAGCTCGGAAACCGTCAGCTCCGCATCTTCCGCGCAAACCAGATAGGCGCACAAATATTTCTGCCCGTTCGCATCCGTTCGATCCAGGACAATCGTTTCTTTAACTTCGTCCCGGTTCAAAAGCCTCGCTTCGATCTCACCCAATTCAATTCGGTAACCGCGGATTTTGACCTGATGATCGATCCGCCCGATATATTCCACGCTTCCGTCCGGCAGCCAACGGGCCAGATCCCCTGTTTTGTACATCTTCGCCTCGGGACGGTGTGGGATCTGTACGAACTTCTCCGCCGTCAGCTCGGGACGGTTAAGGTAACCTCTGGCCAAGCCCGTTCCGGCAATGCAAAGTTCCCCCGGTACGCCTACCGGCTGGATTTGATGCTTGGCGTCCACGATGAACAGCTCCGTATTGTCAATCGGTTTGCCGATTGGCACCTGCTCCAGCTGCTGACCTTGCGGACAGTCAAAATACGTCACATCGATGGTCGCTTCGGTAGGACCGTACAGATTGGCCAGTACGGCTCCGCCTGAAGTACCGATCAACCGGTCAAACCGGTTTGCATGCTGGGCCTGAAGCGCCTCCCCGCTGGCGAAAACATAACGGAGCGAGCCCAACTCTCCCGCCTGCCGATTCTGCTCGATATGGTCAAGAAATACAGACAGCATGGAGGGAACGAAATGCAGGGTGGTCACGCGGCTTCGCTTGATTTCATCCACAATAAGCTGCGGCTCTTTCTCTCCGCCGGGAGCCAGGAATACGACTCGTGCGCCCTGTGTCCCCCACCAGAACAGCTCCCATACGGATACGTCGAAGCTGTAAGGCGTTTTTTGCAAAATAACATCGTCGGGACCGATCGGGTATTTTTTCTGCATCCAGTGAATTCGGTTCACCAGCGCCCGGTGTTCGATCATAACGCCTTTCGGATTGCCGGTCGTACCCGAGGTATAAATGACATAAGCCAGATTTCCGGGCCCCGCCGCTCCTTCGGAAGACAGCGGGCTGAAATCTTCATGATAAGACTTCTCTTCATCCAGCAGGACGCACTCGTATCCGGCAGGCAGTTGCTCGGCCCACTTCGATGCGGTAAGCACGATACGCGCTCCGCTGTCCTCCAGCATGAAGCCGACCCGGTCACGGGGATGAGCCGGATCGACCGGCAAATACGCGCTGCCCGCTTTAAGGATGGCAAGGAGACCGATCATCATTTCGGCCGATCTCTCGGTCAAAATGGCGACAACTCCGTCTTTCCGCGCGCCTTTGGCCCTCAGAGTACGGGCGAGGCGGTTCGCACGCTCGTCCAATTCCCCGTAAGTGAGCCGGTTCGAGCCGAAAACGACGGCAATCCGGTCCGGATCCTCGGCGGCCTGTTCCTCGATCCACCCGTGGATCGTTTTATTTTCCGGGAACAGGGCCTTCGTATCGTTAAATTCAACGATAATCCGGTGTTTTTCCGTTTCGGTCAGCAGCTCGATATCGGAGAGATTTACATCCGGATTGCGGACGACGGCTTCAAGAATATTAAGGAAATGACGACTCAGCTTCTCGATCGTTTCCCGTTTAAACAGCTTGACCGCATATTCGAACGACAAGCCAAGCCTATCGGGGAACTCTTCGACACTCAGCGTCAGATCGAATTTCGCGATCCCCATTTCGAACTCAACCGGCCGGAACGTAATCCCGTCGAACTGGAACTGGTTCATGCCGGTGTTCTGCAGTACAAACATCACATCGAACAGCGGATTGCGGCTCACGTCACGGCGCAGCTGCAAACGCTCGACGACTTCCTCGAACGGAATGTCCTGATTTTCGTAGGCATGCAGCGCTCTGTCTTTTACTTCCTTCAAAAAATGCGAAAACGGCTTATCAGCGGAAGGAAAGTTCCGCATCGGCAGCGTGTTGACGAACATTCCCAGCATCGTCTCCAGATCAGGGTGCGGACGACCCGCCACCGGAGATCCTACGACAATATCTTCCTGTCCGGTGTATCTATGAAGCAGGGTGTTGAAAGCAGCGAGAAGAACCATATACAAGGTCGTCCCCGTCTGGGCGCACAAGCGCTGCAGGTCGGCTGTCAGTTCGCTACCGATTTCATAGGTCAGGCTGTCACCTTCAAAGCTTTTGATCGCTGGTCTGATATAATCGGCGGGCATGTCCAAGACAGGTACATCTTCTCCGCCGCCAAATAGCTCTTTCCAGTACGCGGCTTGCTTCTCGGCCGCCCCTTTGGCGATCTGCCCTTTCTGCCACGCGGCAAAATCTTTGTACTGGATACGGAGCGGAGGCAGCGTCTCGCCGGCATAAAGTCGGCTGAACTCCTCTACGAACACCTCGATCGAGATACCGTCGGTAATAATGTGGTGCATATCGGCCAGAAGCAGATGCCTGCCTTCTTCCAGCTTGATCAGCTCCGCACGTATAAGAGGCGCCAGTTCCAAATTAAACGGGCGGATGAATGGCATGATAAGCGATTCAAGCTCCGAATCCGGCCGCTTCGCTTCGACTTGTGCACCGCTTGAGCCCAATTCCGCTTCTGCCGGCAACCCGCTTACCGATGCCGCGGCGGCTTCATCGCGGGCTTCCCGGTGCCCGTCCGATGCCAGCTCGCGGTAGGAAACCCGGAAATCCAGCGTTTTGTGGATACGCTGCACGGGTGCTCCGTCGATTACGGCAAAAGACGTTCGCAGGGACTCGTGGCGGCCAATCATCGTCCGGAATGCCTCTTCCAGCCGCTCTCTGTCAAGCGGACCTGTCATTTCCAGCGCGGCGCACATGTTATAAGCGCTCTCCGCGTCTCCCAGACGGTCGATAATGAGCAGCCTTTTCTGAGCCGGCGATACCGGATGGTAGTCCTTCTCGCCGACTGGTTCAATGTCCGCAAAGGCGCTTTCCGCCGAACCTGCGATTAGCGGGGCCAGCCCGCGCACGGTCGGATGGGCGAAAACTTCCCGCAGCGGCACCTCGACGCTGAACTGCTTGGCGATACGGCCGATGAGCAGAACCGCCTTGAGCGAGTGCCCGCCAAGCTCGAAGAATGAATCGTCGATGCCGACGGTTTTGACGCCGAGCACTTCCTGCCACAGCTCCGCGAGCTGCGCTTCCGTTAAAGTGCGCGGAGCGGC
Source organism: Paenibacillus sp. GbtcB18 (assembly GCF_019091125.1). Lineage (NCBI taxonomy): Bacteria > Bacillati > Bacillota > Bacilli > Caryophanales > Paenibacillaceae > Paenibacillus > Paenibacillus sp. GbtcB18. The sequence continues at coordinate 734,683 of NZ_JAGXJX010000001.1, read as the reverse complement.
GTAAGCCGACACCGGTGCCGGATCCCCGGTAGGCGCCGGCAATGCCTTGCGGTCAATTTTGCCGTTAGGCGTAAGCGGCAGGCTATCCAGCCTCACGATATGAGCCGGAACCATGTAACCCGGCAGCTCGGCGGCGAGCCGCTTCCGCAGCCAGGCCTCGTCGGCAGGGCCCGCTACATAAGCGCACAAATACTTGTGCCCGCTTGAATCCGTGCGGTCGGTGACAACGGCCTGCGCAACTCCTTCGAGCTTCAGCAGCGCCGATTCTATCTCGCCGGGCTCGATGCGGTACCCGCGGATTTTGACTTGGTAGTCGATCCGGCCGATAAAATCGACGTTTCCGTCCGGCATCCAGCGGGCCAAATCTCCCGTCCGGTACAACCGGCCGCCTTCCGCAAACGGGCTGGGGACAAACTTCTCCGCCGTCAGTTCAGGACGGTTGAGATAGCCGCGTGCCACGGAGTCTCCGCCGATGCACAGCTCGCCCGCCACACCTGCCGGGACTGGCCGCAGCGCGGAATCCACGATGTAGAAGCGGTGATTGCCCAGCGGCCTGCCGATAGGAACATTGCCGGATTCCGGCAGCTTGTCCGCAGCTTCCTCGTAAAAGCTGGAATCGATGGCCGCTTCCGTCACACCGTAGCTGTTCATGATCCGCATGCTTCCCGCAAAACGCGACAGCAGCGTCCGGTAATCGTGCACGCTGCAGCTGTCGGAGCTTGTGATCAGCAGCTTCAGAGCGCTGACGTCCGTCCCGTGATCGTACACGTGCTCCATAAGCGGCAAAATGAGAGCCGGCGTAGATTCGAACACCGTGATCCGGTGTTTTTCCAGATAGCTCGCCAGCGCGGAAGGATCGATCCGAACCTCCTGGGGACAGATAACCATCGTTCCCCCGTTCACGAACGTCCGTGCGAGATCGCCCGCAAATACGTCAAACGAAAAACTCGCGATCTGCAAGAGTTTCACATCAAATTCCCTCAACCGATACCCATACCGGTAACCGAACGAAGTATTCACGTAATGCCTGTGCTCGATCATCACACCCTTGGCATTGCCCGTCGTTCCCGACGTGTAGATCACATAGGCAAGGTCATCGGGTTTATTGGCCGGCTCAAGGTTGCTTACCGCTTCTTCCCGGTTCAAGCCGGAAATCCAGGCCTTTTCCTCACCTGAATTCGAGGACGCTTGTTCTCCCGCTTTCAAAGGTTTTACAAAACCTTGATTTTCTGCGGCTTCCAGAAGGCCCTGCATATCGAGAATACTACCCGGATAATCCGCTCCTTGGAGCAGACCGGTCAGCTTTGCCTGGGTAAGCAGTACCCCCGCACCGCTGTCTCGGAGCATGTATGCAATGCGCTCTGCCGGATAAGTCGGATCGATCGGAATATAGGCACCGCCCGCTTTCTGAATGGCGAGAACTGCCGTCACCATATCGGCCGAACGCTCAAGCAGAACGGCGGCCGGACTGTCCGGCCTTACGCCCTGTTTTCTGAGAATACGCGCCAGCACATTCGCCCGCTCATTCAGCTCCCGGTAGGTCAGCGAGGTCTCTTCGTACACGACCGCCGTTTTGTCCGGAGTCTCTGCCGCTTGCGCCTCGAAAAGTTCATGAAACGTCCCTTCCGGGAAGGAATCCGAAGTACCGCTCCATACTTCCGTAAGTTCTTGCCGCTCCGGCTCGGACAAAAGAGTGAATTCGGAGACGATTTTTTCCGGCTGGCTGGAGGCCTGGCCCAGAACCGTCTCCAAGTGACCCTGAATTCTCGCGATTTCCGCTTCATCGTATGTGTGTCCGTTATAGGAAAGGGTAATGGTTAAAACTTCCCCGTCTTCTACCTCGATATTAAAATCATAAGGAGTCTGCTCGGATAATCCCGCCTCCGTAATAGCGAATCCGAGCCGGTTTTCCAAGTCCTCCTGACCGATCAGCTCCTGCAGCGGATAATTTTCAAATACGACGATATGCCCGATAAGATCCTGTTTCAAGGCCGATTGAGCCTGGATTTCCGCCAGTGAATAATAGTCGTACGCGCGTGATTGAACCGTCTGCCGCTGAATTTCCTTCAACAAACCGGTAAACGTATTGTCCGACTGCAGCGAGATCCGCACGGGAACCGTATTAATGAACAAGCCCACCATCCGCTCGATGCCTTCAATCTCCGGCGGTCTGCCTGATACGACGGTCCCGAAAACGACATCTTCGCTTCGGTTATAGCGTCCGAGAATGAGCGCCCAAGCGGCCAGGAACAAGCTGCTGATTGTCGCTCCGCTGCGTTCCGCAATACCACGGAGCCGGCGGGCCATATCTGCCCCGACCGTAAACTTCCGTTCCGACGGCAGGTAGCCTTTACCGCCGGATATCGCGGGATTGCCAGGCAATCCCGACGGTTCTTCCACGCCTTCCAGCAGAGCCTGCCAGTAATTCGACGCAGCCGTCTGATCCTGCTTTTGCAGCCATTGCACGTACAGGCTGTAGGGACGGACCTCTGGAAGGGACGCTTGCCGTCCGTTCTTTTCGGCTTCGTAGTAACTAAGCAGCTCTTCCAGCACAATGCCGATGCACCAGCCGTCCATAATAATGTGATGAAACGTGAAGAGCAGCGTATATTCCTGCCGGCTTGTCCGCAGAACGGTTAACCGCACCAGCAGTTCCTTGCTTATGTCAAAAGAACGATTTTTATCGGCTTGGATCAGCGATTCAAGTTCGGCATTCCGTTCGCTATCCGGCAACAAGGCCAGATCCTTAAAAAAGACAGATGCCTCACGGTCTTTGAATACGATTTGCCGGGGTTTCGCGACATTTTTGTGATACATATTCGAACGGAGCGTTTCATGCCGCTGTACAAGAAGGCGAAAACTTCTTTCCAGCGCCTGCACATCCAGTTCTCCGCGTATGGACAAGCTCACCTGCTCCAGATAAGCGTGCGAATCGGGATTCATCAGCGCATGAAACAGCATACCTTCTTGTAAAGGCGTCAAATGGGACATTTTCTCAATTTCCAGTCCTTTACTCATCCGTAACTCCCCCTTTGCAACCCTTATACGCTCTCATAAAATTGTTTAATGTCCTCGAACTCATCGAGATCCAGATCGTTTGCCCCGACATCGGCCGGCGTTAACTCCCTCTCTGTTTTGGCCTCGCAGTGGCGCAGCACCTCATCCAAATTTTCTTCCAGACGATGAAGCAAATCCGATGCTGTCTTTTCCGTGTACGCATGGCCGTCATAATCGAGCCGTAGGGTGAGGACGCCCGATTCGAGCGTGCTCTTGAGATACCAGCTGTACTCCCGTGCCGCCCACAATTCGTCTGTTATTCTTTCGCCCTCGTTAAATGAATCAAAATAAGGAGTTGCGACACCCGAAGGCTCCAAGTGAACGAACCCGATCCGCGGCTTCTTCCGGACTGCGGTCTCTTCTGTTTGCCGATGCGAAGACGCAAGATCGTACAAAGCCCCATACCCGATTCCTCCGTCCGGGACTTGACGTACCGTTTCTTTAACTTGTTTGAGGTAGCCCGCCAAATCATCGGTATGCGAGGTATCCAGCACAAGCGGGTACTGCGTATCGAACCAGCCCACTGTCCGTGAGAAATCCAGCTTCGTATCTGTGCACAGCTTTCTGCCGTCTGCCGTCAGTTCAACGGAGAAACGTTTGAGTCCCAACGATTCGCCGAATGTTTTGCCGAGTGCGGATAAAATCGCTTCGCGGGCCTCCATCGAATAAATATCTTTCACCCCTGTAAGTAATTGGCTCGTCTTTTCTGCCGGGATAACCGCGCAGACCGAGTTTCGGAGCGTCGGAAGACCCGCCTTGGTTTCTTTATCAGGCGGAACAGTCCATTCCTCCACATTGCCGGGCAGAGTCCAGTACTCTCGCTGGGTCTGCGCCTGGCTGCTCTCCGCGTATTTTTCCAGATAGGCCGCCCACGTCCGGAAAGCATCCGTTTTGAGAGGAAGCGATACGCCTTCTCCCGCTATAAGCTGTCCGTAAACAGTCGCCAAATCTTCCAAGATTATAGAAAAAGAAGTCTCGTCGGTAATCAGACGATGGACTGCGATCAGAAGGTAGTCACCTTCGCCTGTCTTGAACAGCACGCTTTTTGCCAGCGGTCCTTCTTTCAGGGAAAGACCCGATTCAATCCCTTTGCTTTGCAGTTCAACGGCCGCTCTGAGATCAGACTTATCCCCGTCCAGACGAATGACGCTTAGTCCCGCATCTTCTTCCTCCAAGGAACGGTGTTCCAGCTTCAAGTTCCCTTCTTTCAAAACGGCACGCAAACGAAGGGCGTCATGCAGTTTCAGCACCTTGTCCCAAGCCGAACGGACATGGTTTTCTTCCAGACCGGCTTCCGAAAACAACAGCGCCGATAGCGACGATGCGGATTCGTAACCGCCTTGTTCGAAAAACCGGTTCTGCACAGGGGTCAGCACCATTTCTCCTTCGACCGGACCTTGTGCGATTTCACGGACGGACGACCTCACGTACGCGCCGAGATTCCCGATGGACGGATGCTCGAACAGTTGCTTGATATCCAGCGCATACCCTTCCGCTCTCATGCGGGCAACGACCTGGATCCCTTTGATCGAATCTCCCCCTAGGAGGAAGAAATTGTCGTGAATGCCGATCCCGTCCCGACCCAGCACATCCTGCCATACACCGGCCAGCGTCTCTTCCACTTCATTGCGGGGAGGGGCATACTCCGTATCCGTACGGAACAGATCATCCGGTTCGGGAAGCGACTTCCGATCGGTTTTCCCGTTTGGCGTAAGCGGAAGCTTGTCTAGAAATACATAGTGCGACGGGACCGAATAGTAAGGCAGTTGTCTGGCCAGTTGCTCCCTGACCTCCGCCGCGCTTGTAGCCGAATCCGACTTTGGCACGACATACGCGCACAAAACGGCCTCGTGTCCGCCGCTTTGATTGACCGTAACCGCCGCCTCCTGAACGGATGGCACGCTTATCAAAGCATTTTCGATCTCCCCGAGCTCAATGCGGAAGCCTCTCACTTTCACCTGGTGATCGATTCGCCCCAAGAATTCCAGGTTCCCGTCCGGCTTCCAGCGTGCAAGATCGCCTGTTCTGTACATTTTCGTTCCCGGAACAAACGGATTGGTCACGAATTTCTCCGCCGTGAGATCCTCACGTTTCCAGTACCCCCGTGCCAGCCCTTCTCCGGCTATACACAATTCGCCCGGCACTCCGACAGGCTGCAGGTTGGAACGCGCATCGACGATATACACCTGCGTGTTGGCGATCGGTCGCCCGATATCGATCCGGCTTGCCTGAGTCAGCTCCCTCACCGCGGACCATACCGTCGTTTCGGTCGGTCCGTACATGTTGTAGATTTTCAGTCCGTCAAGCGTCTGCAGCTGCTCCAGCAGCGCATGCGGAAGGGCTTCGCCGCCGACCATAATTTCCTTCACGCCGTTCAGCGCCCGCTTGCCTTCTTCGTTGGCGAGCAGCATTTGCAGACGGGAAGGCGTCATTTGCAGCATATCAATCTCATGCGAACAGATGAGTTCACCGAGAGCTTCGGCTTCAAGCTGATGATGCCGGTCTCCGACGACGACTGTCATTCCCGTCAGAAGAGGCACGAGAGATTCCAAAACGAATATGTCGAACGAGATGGTCGTTAACGACAAAATCGTTTTATTCGGGCGGAAAGCAATCAGTTCTTTCATCCCGGTTACGAAGTTCATGACGGAACGATGCGGCAGCATGACACCCTTCGGATTTCCTGTCGATCCCGACGTATAGATGACATAAGCCAGATGCTCAGGCTTTATGCCTTCAGCATCAAGATTGGAACCGTCGTTCCGGTAGATTTCTTCCTCTTCGAGGAACAGCACGCTTCCGTCGTACTCCAGGTCTTCGGTCAAGCTGCGGCTGGTCAGCAGCACTCCTGCTTCGCTGTCCTGAAGCATATAGAGAACACGTGCCGAAGGATAATCCGGATCGATGGGCACGTACGCGCCTCCGGCTTTCAGCACGGCCAGCTGGCCGATGATCATTTCGATTGAGCGCGGCACCATAAGCCCGACTAGCCGGTCGGGTCCCACGCCCAGCTCTCGCAGCGTCCGGGCAGCGGAATTGGCGCGTTCGTTCAATTCCCGGTATGACAAGCTACGTCCTTCGAAAACGAGCGCGGCAGCTTCCGGCGTTTTCGCAGCCTGCTCCTCGAACGCTTCGTGGATCGTTATATTAGTAGGAAACTCCACCGCCGTGGCGTTTAACCCGCTAATCAAGTCCTCTTTCTCCGACTCCGTGAGCATCCGGATATCCCCAAGCAGAATATCCGCCGATCCGGCTATCGCCTCCAGGATGACCGAATAGTGCCGGGCCAGACGCTCCACTGTTTCGCGCGCGAACAGATCTGTAGCATACTCCCAAGTAAACAGCAGCCCGTCTTTCTGCTCCGTAACATGCAAGGAGAAATCAACTTTGGAGATGCCTACGTTAAACTCTCCGGGCTTGAAGGAAAGCTTGCCCGTCTTCACGACGTCCGTTCCTACATTCTGCAGGCTGAAAATCGTATCAAAGAGAGGGTTGCGGCTTAAATCCCGCACGAGCTGCAGCTTCTCGACAATTTCCTCGAACGGATATTCCTGATTTTCGAACGCTTCGAGAGACTGGCTTTTCACCTCCTGCAAAAATTGTCCGAAAGCCAGCGAGGACTCGGGCTTGCTGCGGATCGCCAGTGTATTTACGAACATACCCGCCATATTTTCCGTATCGGCGTGTCTTCTCCCTGCGGCAGGCGTACCGACAAGGATGTCCTCCTGACCGGAATATTTGGCCAGCAGCACATTGTAGGCAGCAAGCAGCACCATGTATAGCGTCGTTTCATTGTCTTTCGCCAGGCTGTAAAGCGCCTGTGTTAATTTCTCGTCCGGAAGCTGGACAAAGCTGTCCCCTTTAAAGCTTTGAGAGGCCGGGCGCGGATAGTCCGTCGGCATCTGAAGAACGGGAAGGTCGCCTTCCAGCGTCTGGAGCCAATAAGCTTCCTGTCTGCTGAATTTTCCTTCGGCCAGCTGTTCGTTCTGCCAGATCGCATAATCTTTGTAATGCACATTTCGCGGAGGCAGAAGCCGACCTTGATAAAGCTGGATAAAATCATCCAGAAGCACGGCCATGGAGTAACCGTCCGCCACAGCATGGTGTACATCGATCAGCAGAACACTGCCGCCTGTTTCAAGCTCGAACAGACCGGCACGGAATAGAGGGGCTTTCGTGAGATCGAACGGCCGGACGAACTGCATCTGTAGCGTCTCTATCTCTTCCGCCCGTACTATCGAGACGGGAACATCGAAATCGGCTTCTTCCGCGATTTTTTGTACCACTTCCCCGTTTTCCAGCTCGAAATAGGTCCGAAACGACTCATGTCGCGCCGCCGCCTGCCGAAGTGCCCGGATAAGGCGCTCCCGGTCGATTTCTCCTTCTATAAAAAGGCGTCCCGGCACGTTGTAAGCCGTCCCTCCGCCGCCCAACTGATCGAGGACGTACATTCTTTTTTGGGCCGACGAGACTGGATAAGACCGTTTCGGTTGAACCGGCTGGATAGGCTCGTACGTTTGTCCGGAACTGCCCGTGATGAATTGTTCCAGGTCCCCAACCGTCTGCAGCGCAAAAAGCTCGCTTAACGGAATATGAATGCCGAATTCTTTGTTTACCCGCGAAAGAATGACGGTCGCTTTTAATGAATCACCGCCCAGTTGAAAAAAATTATCCGTGACATTCACATGAGCGGCGCCGAGCACATCTTTCCAAATAGCGATGAGCTTGTCCGTTACGCTTCCTTGCAAGTTTTGTTTGCCGGGAAGCGGCAAATTGCCGCCGGAGGGAGCAGGTAAAGCCGCAAAATCCGTCTCACCATCCGGCAGCAGCGGAAGCTCCGCCATCGGAATCACATACCGGGGGACCGCATAATCCGGCAAGGTTTCGTGCAGCAGCGAAAAACTTTCTATTTCTTTCCATATTTTTGAAGGGTTAGCAACGATGTATGCCGTCATATAGTCAACGGCTTCATTTTCAGGGTGGAGCTGAGCGGTTACGACACATGCCTCAAGGTGAAGCGTGTGCAGCAAATGCTCTTCAATCTGATCCAAAAACACGCGGTTTCCGCGTATAAAGACAGAGCGAGAAGATTTTCCGAGCCGTTTAATGGCTCCGCTGGGGTAGCTGTAGGCCCATTTCCCCGTACTCGTGAAACGGTTCGACGGAGATTTGACTTTTCCGCCCGAAACCGCATAGACTTCGCCGATCGTTCCGGGTGGGGCCGGATATTTGTAACCGTCCAGAATACATTCGTAGCTCCCGTTCTCATCCGCATGCAGGGCCCATCTCGCCCACACTCGCTCGCTTTCTTCCGCACTAAGGAGAGACAGTTCGGGCAGGCGTTTATCGTCCCCTTGAACGATAGACTCGAGCAAACGAATGAAATAACGGGACCAGGTTTCAACCGTTTCAGGCTGGAAAAGGTCCGCATTATAATCGAAATCGAGCCTCAGCTCTTTTGAAATCTCCGTCACGTTCAGGAAAAGCTCGTATTTGCAATACGCCGGATCATGAACAAGCAGTTCCGTGTCCAGCTCGTGAAAAGCAAGCTTCGGCAGCGGACGGTCCATGTTGAATACGGCCGTAAGAACAGGCAGATTGCGCAGCCCGCGCTCCGCCAGCGCCGCAAAGCTGTATGCCTGATATGCGTCCAGCTCGTTCATTCTTTGCTTGATAGAACCCGCATAAGCGGCAAAGCTCTGCTCGGAGGAAGCCCGGCTGAGGACAGGGAGCAGATTGACACAGTTTCCCATCAGAAAAGGAGCTTCCATCTGCGCCTGTCCGGCCGTGGGTACCCCGACCGTAATATCGCTCTGACCCGTTAACCGGTGCAGAAAAAGATGAAATCCCGAAAGCAGCGTCACAAATAGACTGCTTCCGAGCTTTATGCTGGTTTTTTTCAGTTCTTGTACAAGTGAGGCCTGAAGTATAGTTGTATGCCTTCCGCCCCGGGAAGTCGGAAGAACCGTTCCCCGGACGGGGGAAGGCAGCTCGACCACGGGAACCTGCTTCTCGAAAAGTCCGTTCCAATAAGCGGTGGCTTGAGCGCTTTGCGGTTTCTTCAGCTGCTCGGACTGCCAAGCGGCATATCTTCTGAAAGGTGCCGGTTCCGGCAGTCGGTAAGCTTCCCGACGGACAAGAGCGGAATAAATCCGCTCCAGTTCCTGGACGAACAGAGCCATGGACCATCCGTCGGCAATCAGGTGATGAAAAGTGAACACGGCCGTATGCTCATCAGCCGATGTGCGGAGAAGATGAATACGGAACAGCGGTGTCTTCTGCTTCAAATCGAACGGCGTCTGACTCTCGCGATGGAGCCAAGTCCTCATCTGACGTTCCTGTTCCACAGGATTAACACCCGTTAAATCCACAACCGGAACCGGCACATTGAAGCTATCCGTTACATGCTGGGTTTCACCGTCTTGACTGATGACGAGACGTAGTGCTTCATGTCTGGCGGTAACGGCCCGGACAGCCTGCTCGAACACCTCATTCTGCAGCGGTCCGCGAAACCGCAGAAGTGCGGTTTCGTGAAGCGCCGGGGAATCCTTGCGATTGGAAACGGAGGCGAACCAGAGCTGCTTCTGGTCGGGAGTCAGCGGAAACGTATCTCCTTGACCGTCTGCTTGCAGCTTGTCGGCGGGAAGCCGGCTGCCGGAAGGATCGTCATCGTCCGGGGACGGGTCCCGGTCGGGAAGAAATCCGCCTTTCCGCAGTTCGCCGATGCTGTCTTTGACAGCTTGTACAATGCGTGAAATATCTTCTTCCGAGTGGGCGGTGGACAAGAAGCAGTTGCGCCCCTCCCAGATATAAATGCCTTTATCGAGCATGTGATAGTAGAACAGCTCAAGGTCGCCTTTAAGTACAAAGCGGAAAAGCGAACCGAAGTGCACCACCTTGATCGGCACGCCTTCACGGCCGAAATACGTGTTCAGCTCATCGGCAAACCGCGCCGTGCGCGCATTCAGCTCCGCCTGGACTTGGCCTCCCGAAGCTTCCAGATGGTTCAGTACAGCGAGGGATGCCGCCATTGCCAGCGGATGATGGCAGAACGTACCCGCTACGAACGTTCTCCGGTGTTCGTTCTGCGGGAAGGAATCATCGCCGAATTTCCAGGTTCCTCCGTCAATGCCGTCCATAAATGCCGAGGAACCGGCGACGATACCGATGGGCATGCCGCCCCCGATGACCTTGCCGTAAGTGACCAGGTCCGCTTTAATGCCGAACCATGCCTGGGCGCCGCCCGGATGCAGGCGGAAACCGGTAATCACTTCATCGAAGATGAAAGCGGTGCGGGACTGGGCCGTGATACGGCGGATTTCTTCCAGGAATGCTTTCGGCTGGAAATCGGGCCGGCGGCTTTGCACGGGCTCGACCACCACGGCAGCCAATTCATGAGCGTGCATACGGATATATTCCAGCGAGTCTTCACTTCCGTAATTGAGCACGACCACATCGTCGACCATATTTTGCAAAATGCCCGGGGCCAGCGGAGTCGAATGCTCCTTGTTCGTTCCCGCGCTTCCTAGTGCGAGCACGCCGTCGAACGTACCGTGATAAGAACCTGCGAAAATAACGACCTTCGCACGGCCGGTTGCGGCGCGGGCAAGCCTCAGGGCAACCATCACGGCTTCCGTTCCGGAATTGTACAGCGCGATGCGTTCCACTCCGGTCATCCTGCAGATGGATTCGGCTACCTGACCGGCGAGATTGGACATTGGTCCTACGCACATGCCGTTCGCAAGCTCCCGCTCAATCTTTTCGCGCACGAACGCAGGGTTGTGTCCGAACAGATTTACACCGAAACCCATCGTCAAATCGACATACTCGTTGCCGTCAAGGTCCCACAGCTTGGATCCCTCGGCGCGTTCCGAGATGATCTGGTAAACCATTTCTTTCAAAAGAGGCCGAAAACCGGCGACATTGCGGTTGTTCGCATACACGTCGCGATACTGCTGGGTGTACGCTTTCGTACGACCCGTCCGTGCCGTGTACCGCTCTATCAGCTCGCGCACATGCTTTTCCTGTCTCTGTGACAGCGATTCGCGGGCCTTCAGGTCCAAAGCTTTATAAGGTACGTAGGGTTTCGGCTCCTCACCGTTTACCTGCTGCGGAACAGGTCTCGTTTCGACGGCAGCAGCGACTTCTCTCGTCGTTCCGGCATGCAGCCGTGCGTCAGACTGGGCAGGAGACGCGGCAATCACCCTCACGGCAGGTGCCGGACCGGGCACGGCGGCCGGTTGAACGGACACCGGTGCTTGCGCTGCCGGACGATTTCCGAGCACTTGCAGCTGCTGTGACATCAGCTGTAGCTGCTGCTCCACGATGCGCTCGACTGCCGAAGAAGCTGAGCTTCCGGCGATACCTACGACAGGAACGGCCGCGGCCTGTCCTTGTTCGCTCGCCGTTCCGGCAGGCTCGCTGTAGCTGTACGGCTCCGCAGGAACAGTTCGCTCGTAACCGGCAGACGCCGTCTCGGCGGGAGACACTTGCAGGACCGCTTCTGAACGGATCACGGGCGCGGTTTCGGTCTGCGGCACCCGTTCGACGATATAGGCCGTCAGCAGGTCCAGGTTTGTGAGCGATTCGAAGAAATCGCTCATGGGTACATCCAGTCCGAACGCGTCTTTAATGCTGTGACGGACCTGGGATAAATTGATGGAGTCCAGTCCCAGCTCCAGGAAATGTGTCTGAGGCTGAAGCTCTTCCGTACTGAGCTGCGATACGTTGCCGATCATCGTAATCAGCGTCTGACGGACGGAATCGGCGTGACGGGCGGAGGCTGTTTCCGCCTGTAGCTGTTCGTTCACCACACTCACCTGCTCCTTTGCGGATATATATTGTTCCCGTTCCGGTTGACCCGTTGGCGCCGAATGCAGCGGTTGCGCCGCAGATGCCACCTGTCCGGCCTTGATGGGAACGTCGATCCAGCATCTTTTCCGTTGGAACGGATACGTCGGAAGAGATACTTTTCTGAACGATCCTTTCGCATATAGGGCCTTCCAATCTACGGATGCTCCCTGTACATACTGACGGGCCAGTTCCTGCACAGCTTCCGCGCCAAGATCGGCGAGATTTCCCGGATGCGTGTATTCTTGCACTTGAGTGCTGTCTATTTTGCCGATATAAACGCCGTCCGAACCCTTGCCTTCCCTGTGAAGACGCTGCAGTTTCTGTTTCAATTCGGCTGCTCCGGCAGCCGTAACCGCCAACCGGTAAGTCAGATGGCTACGACCCGTGCCGGCCGTATAACATACATCCTGCATATCGCGTTCATCCGTACGGGCAAACAGTTGGTCGTAATCCCGGATAAGCTCCTGCAGTCCTTCCTCGGTTTTAGCCGATAGGGTGAGCAGCAGCGGGACGCTGCCTTCGGCTCCACTATTTGCCACAGATGCTTCCTGCAGAGGTTCGGGGGCTCCCGCGTACTCTTCCAGTACGACATGGCAATTGGTTCCGCTAAAGCCGAACGAGCTGATCCCGCATCTTCTCGGGGCGCCGTCCGTTTTCCATTCTTTTAACTGGGTATTCACATAAACCGGCGATTCCTCGAAACTGATTTTCCGGTTCGGAACCCGGTAATGAACGGAAGGGGCGATCTTCTTGTGCTGCAGGGAAAGCACTGTCTTGATCAACCCTGCGATGCCGGCCGCTTCATACAAGTGACCGATATTGGATTTAACCGTGCTGATGGCACAAAACTGCTTGCGTTTCGTCCTTCTGCGGAAAGCCTTGCCGATTCCGTCGATTTCGACCGGGTCGCCGAGTTTGGTTCCGGTTCCGTGAGCTTCGATATAAGTCACCGTCTCCGGATCGATCCGTGCATTGCGCCAAGCTTGAGAAATGACATCCGCCTGGGAGGATGCGTTCGGAGCCGATATGCCCACGGTGCTTCCGTCCTGGTTAATCGCGCTCCCCTTGATCACCGCAAGGATGTTGTCCTTGTCTTTGATCGCTTTGCCGAGAGGTTTAAGGAAAACGGCGCCCACGCCCTCGCCCCAGCCCGTGCCGTCCGAACTGTCATCAAAAGCCCGGGCACGGTCGTCGGAGGATTCCATACCGATGCCCGCCTTAACCGGCAGCAAGATCGTTTTCACGCCGCCCGCAAGCGCCATATCGCAGTCTCCGCTCAGAATCGCTTTGCAGGCCAGATGAACAGCTACCAGCGAGGAAGAACATGCGGTATCAACTGTGACGGCAGGTCCTTTGAGATCAAGCAGGTACGATATCCGGCTGGAAATGATCGAGGACAAATTTCCGATCGCGAAATTCGGAAGAGAAGCCGGGGACACTTCGGACAGAAGCCGCTCGTATTCGAAGCTGGTTTTGGAAAATCCGACGTAAACGCCTACTCGTTTGCCGGAAAGATTGGAACCGCCGTATCCCGCATCTTCGATCGCGCTCCATACGGTTTGCAGAAAAAGCCGCTGGTTCGGATCCATCAGCGAAGCTTCGCGAGGCGTCAGCTTGAAGAACGAATAGTCAAACGTATCGATTTCGTCCAGATAACCGCCTTCCGCGAGCGACAAATCCCGGCCCTCCGTATTCAGATGAGAAATGAACGCCTCGGCATCCTTTCTCCTCTTTTCGTTATACGGGGCAATACAATCACGGCCCTCGGAGATATTCGTCCAAAACTGCTTAAGGTTGTCCGCCTGCGGGAATTTTCCGGACATTCCGATAATCGCGATATCGCCGTCGGTTTCCTGACCGGAACCCGCCAATCTATCGCTCTGCTCGACACGGTCGGCCTCATCCCCCTGCGAAATAAAGCCGGCCAGCTTCGAAATCGTCGGATAGGAGAAAAAGTCCGTCACGGACACTTGAACGCCTAACTGGGTTTCGAGCTCCTCCACGATTTGCACGAGCTGGAGAGAGCTGGCACCGATATCGAAATAGCTCTCGTGCGTATCAATATCGTCAACCTGCAAAATTTGCTTCACGATAGCAAGCAGCTTCTGCTCCGCAACGCTGCGCGGAATGACAGCCGCACGTGCACTCTGCTTTTCCTGCTCCCAAATTTTCTGGAGTCCCGCAATCGTTTCTTCAAACTTCCCGTCCGTATAGTCCTGGGCAAGCTTGTACCGCTGCACTTTGCCGCTGGTCGTTTTGGGAATCCGCCGGATGGGAAGAACCGCTTGAATGTCCCACCCTCCCCGGTAATTCAAGTGACCCTTGAGACGTTTGGCCAGCGGGGCGAAATCTTCGATTTTTTTCGTATGCATCACAAAAACGATAATCCGGTCCTGACGGGTCGCCGGATCGTAGGCGCCGCAAACCGCCACTTTCCCTAGCTCAACGCCTTCCACTTCTTCCGCAACCCGTTCGATGTCGTGAGGATACACATTTTGCCCGTTCGCAAAAATGATATCTTTCGCCCGGCCCGTAATAATGAGCCGACCCTCTCGCATAAAGCCCAGGTCGCCTGTTATGAGCCATCCGTCTGGAGTAATGACCTTGGCGGTCGCTTCGGGATTGTTGTAATAGCCTGACGTTACATTCATGCCGCGGATTTGAATATTCCCGATCACGTAATCGTCCAGAGGCAGGTTCGCGTCGTCACAGATGCGGATATAGCTGCTTCGCAGCGGATGACCGACATCCACAAACGTCAGGCAGCGGTTATCAGAAGCGTCTATCTGAACCACCTTTTCGCCGATATTCAAATGCTCACGATCCAGGTGAAGACGCCGGAAATTTTCTTCCAAAGGCGGCAGAGACATGCCCACGCTTGCCTCGGCCATGCCGTACACGGTAAACATGGCGGTACTTCTCAGGCGGTGTTTGCTCATGGCCTCCATAAAGACGTCGCATAGCTCGCTGGAAATCGGCTCCGCCCCGTTATAAATCAAACGCAGCCGGGACAAGTCCCAATCCGCCGCATTTTCCGGTTTGTACTGGGCCAGAAAAAATTTATACCCGAAATTGGGGGAACAGGTCTGGGTAACCTTATGCTCCGACGCTTTCTTCATCCACAAAGACGGGCGCCGGATAAACAGCGCGGTCGGCATAATAAGCTGCCTGGTGTTGGACATGACGCAGGTCAGGTGAAAAGCGATCAATCCCATGTCATGCGTGAGCGGCATCCAGCCGAGATAGGCATCCGTTTCGTCCATCTCCGTTTGAACGGCCATGTCCCTTGTGTTATAAATCAGATTTTCATGGGTCAGCATGACCCCTTTCGGATCTCCAGTCGAACCTGACGAAAACTGGATAAACGCCAGATCGGACGCCTTCGCTTCATGAATAACCCCCTTATCCCCAGTGGAATAATGTACTTTATCCGTAAAAAGAGACACTTCTCTGACCTTTTCGAACACCTCCTCTTTTCCGTTTTGGAGGGCATATTTCTCCAGATTGTCCAATGCTTTTCCTTCGGTGATCAAGTAAGGATTGTTCAGAGTATCCCATATTTTAAACAGTTTCATCTTGTGCTCGTCATTATTGCCGACCGTTACCGGTACCGGGATAATCCCCCCCAGCAGGCAGCCCCAGAACACATTCAGAAAAGACCTGTTATCGTCGATTTGCATAAGAAGCTCGTCGCCCGCTTTCATGCCCGAGCTTTGGAGATGGTGAAGAACGCCAAGCGCGTCTTCTAGCAGCTCTCCGTAAGTAATACTTTCTTCGTTCTGGTCACCGTTAATAAAGGTTATTCCGCTGGACTTCTTGTCTCCCCTGTCCCGGATAACGTCAATCAGTGTCTGAAATTGTTCCACGTTCATCCCTCCGCAGTTATCCCCTTGTCACAAGCTTTTTGTAAAAGAGTCCGTAAACAACCGGCGAATCGTCTCCTCTTGTTCCTTCTCGGATACCTTCTTCGTCCGAAGCACTTGCCGAACGCATTCCTTTACATCCTGCCTCAGTCCGTATGCATCCCGGACAGAACCGTTCATTTCCGTGTAAGAACTCAGCATTTCACGCATGCGTCTGACCGGCTCAAGCACTCCCTGCGCATACTCTTCCTCGTTCCAGTTCGCATTAGGCGCAGAAACCGCGGCAGAGAATCCTGCCTCGATAAACTGCCGGACCGGAAACAAATCCGCCAAACTCTCCGCATCCGCTTCCCGGTCGTAAGCGTAAGGCCGGATCTGCCCCGAGCTGTCCCGGGTCAAGTTTTTCAGAACCGTTCTCGGACCCAGTTCAACGGCCAGTTCAACGCCTTCTTTCTCTAAAAACCGCACGGTTTGCAACCACTTCACCGGTGTGGTCATCTGATCGACAAGCCCCTGGCGGATAGCCGCCGCATCCGGATAAGGAAGCGCCGTGGTATTGGAAATGACCGCCCAGCGGCCCTCCTTGAATGTGACCTTGTTCAGCGCCTCTTCCAGGCTTTCCGCTGCAGGCTGCATAAGCACGCTGTGAAACGGTCCGCTGACCGCGAGCCGGGTCACTTCGATGCCGAGCCGCTCCAGTTCCTCCGCGGCGCTTGCCACCGCGTTCCGGTGGCCGGAAACGACCAATTGGCTGCCGGAATTGTACCCGGCAATGGCCGCCGGCTGCCCGTCGGAAGAATGCCTGCGGCACAGCTCCTCCAGCATAGCCTGATCGGACGAGCGGACAGCGATCATGGAGCCGAGGCCGGCTTCCGCCGCCTCCTCCATGAACTTGCCCCGCTGGATGACCAGTCCGAGTGCCTCCGCAAATGTGAGGACGCCGCTGCTCACCAGCGCGGAGTATTCACCAAGGCTGTGCCCGGCCGAGTATCGGGGTTCGATACCGATCTCGTGCAGGTATACCCGGCTTGCCAAAACGCTTACCGTCAGCAGCGCCGGCTGTGTAAAAGACGTTCTGGAGAGCCGGGCGGCGCTTCCTTCGAAACACAAAGATTTCATATCGTAGCCGGCCAGATCACTTGCTTCTTCGAACAATGCTTTCGCCCCGTCGTAACGGGCGTACCAGGCGGCCCCCATGCCGACATACTGGGAACCCTGCCCGGGAAATAACCAGGCGGTAGTAACCATGCCCCGCTCCTTTCTTACGCGTACAAAGATGAGTAACGGATTCCCAGGGAAGCGTGCAGGATATCCACGATTTCTTTCTGGAAGTCATTGATAAAAAAATGCCCTCCGTCAAACGAATGAGCCGTAAAAGCGCCCGTCGTATGGCGCCTCCAGTCGAGCACATCCTTTTCCCTCATCGTATCCCGCTTCCCCGCCAATACCGTCATGGCGCAGTCCAGCTTCTCCGCTTTCTCGGCGTAAGCGTATGTTTCGACAAGCCGGAAATCCGCCCGGAGAAGCGGTAAAAACAAATTCATCAGTTCTGAATTTTCAAACAATTGCGGAGGGGTTCCCCCCAAATCCGCAATTTTCGTTTTGAACAATTCCGGCTCCAGCCCGTGCAAAGGAGGCTCTGTCCGCTGTATATGTGGAGCCATCCTGGCCGCCGCGAAAAAATGCAGCGGGTTTTGTCCGTGCTTCTCCCTAATGCGGTGGATGAGTTCAAAGGCAATCAGGCTGCCCATGCTGTAACCGAAAAAAGCAGCCTGACCTTTGTCGAGATAAGCTTCCACTACGGGCAGAAGATCATTTACGGCCTCGTCCACATTTTCGTAGAATGACTCGTTAATGCGCCTTCCCCGGCCAGCCAGTTCCAGCGGCACCAGCTCAATGCCGGAATCCAGCAAGGGCTTCCACCTTGTGTAAATCACCGACGACCCGCCCGCATAGGGCAGACAAAACAAGAATATCTTTTTCATCCTGTCACCTGCCCATTCGTAACCATTTTGTAAAAGCTTGCGGAAGGCGGTTTAAATCAAACCGGCTCAAGCGTCGCTTCCTTGCGGGCGGAAAGTGTAGCCTGCTCGAAATAAGCGGCAAGCGCTTCTTTGACGATCTTGCAGCCCTGCTCCAGCAGCTCGGAATCAATCGTCAGGGCAGGCATCAGTTTCACGACTGTGTCATTTCTTCCGGACCGTTCAATAATGAGACCCTGGTCATAGCAGCGGGACGCCACGAATTTGGCTGCCTGCTCGCCGCCTTCCAATCCGCCCAGATCGATTCCCCAGATCAGGCCGAGTCCGCGGATGGTGATGGCCGGGTGCAGGGGAACGATTTCTTTTTGCAAATAGTCGCTGACCCATGCTTCCTTCTCTTTCACCGATCCCTCCAGGTTCGAAGAAATTCTGAACTCCAGTGCCGCCGTCGCGCCGACGAAAGCAAGCTGGTTTCCGCGGAACGTACCGTTATGCTCGCCCGGCTTCCATACGTCCAGCTCCGGTTTCAGGAGGAGAAGCGACATCGGGAGCCCGTAACCGCTGATCGATTTCGACAGCACGACAAGATCCGGCTGAATTCCCGCCCGTTCGAACGAGAAGAACGATCCCGTACGTCCGCAGCCGACCTGGATATCGTCGACGATAAGCAGAATGTCATGCTCTTTGCACAGAGCGCTCAGCCGCTGCAGCCACTCCACCGGAGCCACGATTACGCCGCCTTCGGCCTGGACGGTTTCAAGAATGACGGCAGCGGGCTTCTCGATACCGCTGTTCGCGTCCGTAAGCACATTCTCCATATAGCCGATCGTGTCGAAAGACTCATTGAATCCGTAAGGATATGGCATGAACGTCACGTTGTGCAGCGGAGCGCCTGCGCCCCCGCGGTTGTACAAATTGCCCGTTGCGGACAGGGCGCCGTAAGACATGCCGTGAAAACCGCCGCTGAACGAAAAGATACCAGTCCGTTTCTTCGCCTTTCTCGCCAGCTTCAGCGCGGCTTCGACCGCATTTGTGCCTGTAGGCCCACAGAACATCAGTTTGTAGTCCAGCCCTTTCGGCGCCAGGATCAGTTCGTTGAATGTTTCGATAAAAGTCCGCTTGGCCGTCGTGTACATATCCAAACCGTGAACTACCGCATCGGACCCGATATATTCCAGCAATTTCCCTTTGATAAAATCGGGATTATGCCCGTAATTCAAAGCCCCCGCTCCAGCGAAAAAGTCGAGAAAACATTTGCCTTCTTCCGTAAACATCATGGAATTTTTAGCCGTACGGAACACATCTCCAAATACCCTGCTGTAAGATCTTACATTTGACTCCAAAAGTTCGAACGAATTCATCATTTCATCCTCCATCTGTGTTTTTTTGCAGGACAAATAACCGCTGATAAAGCAGCATTTTAAAAAATGCTCGAGGTCAGCTTCAATCCGAAAAGCTATTCAGGCAGTTCATGATGAGGGCAGAGCTTGTTCCAGTAATGTGGGCTGGGTTCTTGAGGTGTCCTTAGTCCAAACGCCCGACTAAACGTGAGACTAACGAATCATGTGAGGAGATCTTAGAGGTCTTAAGTAGCAAAAGAAAGTCGAATTTACCAATTCTTTCATAAATTATGATAGAGTAGGTTTACAAATGTTGTCAATGCATTTTCAAATAATAAAAAATTGAAATTATTGTTACTTATTTTGTCTTTTAATTATTTAATTTTAAATTATAATTTTTTGGTAAATATGGTTTTAGTTATAGACATTTCCCAATTTCATGTGTATACTCTTTCTTGATATCTTGGTTATTTTGTTAATAATTGTTAGATTTGAGGTGGCCGACATCCTACTTTCAATGAGCAATATCGGTAAGCAGTACCAGGAAAATGTATGGGGGCTCCGCCATGTCGATTTGCAGGTACAGCCCGGCATTCTAGGTCTACTTGGTCCTAACGGAGCCGGCAAATCTACTTTAATGCGGCTATTAGCCACCATTTCGGAGCCTTCCGAGGGTACCATTACGTGGAACGGAGTCGGCATTCGTGAAAATCCCGAAGAGATTCGGCGTATTCTAGGCTATCTTCCGCAAGATTTCGGCGTCTATCCGAATCTCAGCGCTCATGAATTTTTGAACTATATGGCGGCGGTAAAGGGGATAAGCGGCAAAGCGGCGGAGAAACGCATCGACGATCTCCTCGGTCTGCTGCATTTGTATGACGTGCGCAAGAGAAGAATCGGCAGCTTCTCGGGCGGCATGAAACAGCGAATCGGCATCGCTCAGGCTCTGCTTAACGATCCCAAGCTGCTTATTATCGACGAACCCACAATCGGGCTGGATCCCGCCGAGCGCTTATCGTTCCGAAATCTGCTGACCGACCTGTCAGGTGAACGTCTTATTATTTTCTCCACTCACATTGTATCGGACATTGAAGCGACGGCGGACAGAATCGCCATCCTTTCCAAAGGCCGGCTCATCAGCGATTCCAACCCCGGGGAGCTACTGCGGCATGTACAGGGAAAAGTATGGAACGTGGTCATACCCGAAAACCAGCTCCAGGAAGCCCGAGCCAAGTGGCTCATCAGCGCAACCGTCCGGCGCGAAGACGGGCTGCTGCTCCGCGTGGTGTCGGAGACTCCGCCAAACGAGCAGGCGACGGCGGTTCAAGCGGGAATTGAAGACGCCTACCTCTATTTGAGCGCAGGATAAGGAGGCGTGACGCAGATGAACGCATGGAACATTACATACCAGGTGGCTCTGGCGGACTTTCTGGAAAGAACCCGGCGGTTCAGTTTTCTCGTTACGCTCGGTTTGACGATTCTTGCAGCCTATCTGTTCGTGCCTCCCTCGGATGCCGGATACGTCACGCTGTATTTCGAAGAATTCCGGGGGATCTATAACTCGGCTTGGGTGGGCGGAACAACGGCGGTTTCGACCTCCTTGTTTTTATCCTTCTTCGGCTTCTTTCTGGTCCGTAACGGCATCGAGCGTGATAAAAGGACCCGTGTGGGCCAGATCATCGAAGGCTCCTCGCTGAAAAAATCCCATTATCTGCTCGGAAAAGCACTCAGCAATTTTCTGGTTTTGGCGGTGATTGCCGCCGTTGTCATTCCCGTCGCGATCTGTATGCAGTGGGTCCGGGGCGAAGACTACACGCTTCACCTGGGTGCTTATCTGGCCCCGTATCTGTTTGTTGTAATTCCTGCTCTGGCGGTTGTTTCAGCCATGGCCGTCCTCTTCGAAACCCGTCCGGTGCTCAGGAGTCCGTTCGGCATCGTGCTTTACCTGCTTTTGTTTACCGGCGTTACGATGTCCACGCTGTATTCGGGCATGGGAAACGACGTCATCACCAAGGCGATGCGCGAAAAGCTGCTGCTCACTCACGCCGATTATGAAGGTACATACGGGCAAGGAATTCTGTTCCTGGAAAGCCCGCTCAAGCTATTCGTCTGGGACGGCATAAGCTGGACTTGGGACATTGTGATCAAACAAGCGGCTTTGCTCCTTGTCGCGGTCCTGGTCTGCCTGCTGGCCTCCCGCCTTTTCCGCGGCTTCAAGGAAAGCCCTGTCGTCGTTCAAGGGCCCAATGCCGGCACCGCCGACGGCCAGACCGTACCGGCCCGTTCCCGACGCGGCAAAGCCCCGGCCTCGGGGCAGGCTAAAAAAGCGCCGACGGAACCCGCCCCGGCGAAAAGTCCTGCCCTGGCGTCGGCAGCCGGGCTGACACCCGTGCGGGTGAATAACCGGTTTCTGCCTCTCGTCGGAGCGGAGTTCCGGCTTCAGTTCGCAGGTTTTCCACCCGGCTGGTACGTTGTGGCGGTGATTCTCGCTCTTCTGTGCCTGTTCCTTCCCTTTACGACGGCACTGAGGTGGATTTGGCCGCTTGCATGGATCTGGCCGATTTCACTCTGGTCTTCGATGGGCAATCGCGAATACCAGTACGGCACACTGTCCGTCCTCGCTTCGTCACCCGGCTATGTCAGAAGACAAATCCCTGCCGTGTGGCTGTCCGGTTTCCTGGCCGTGCTCCTTACAGGGAGCGGGATGCTCATCCGTTTTATCGTAACGGGCGATGCGGTTCACCTGATTTACGCTGTCGCGGCGGCGTTTTTCGTACCGAGTTTTGCCCTCGCTTTGGGCATATGGACGGAGTCCAAACGCCCCTTTGAACTTATTTACATGCTCCTGTGGTTCCTCGGTCCTTTCAACCAGTTGTTTTATGCGGATTTTATGGGCACCGCAGTACCGTCCGGCTCCGCCAGCCATCTTACTTCCGCTTCCCTGCTTATTATTGCCGTTCTTTTGGCGGCTTCGGTTCTGCTTGTTTTGGCGGCGTATTCAAAACGGAAATTAAAGGTTAAATAAAATTGTTAACCTCACCCATATTTTGAAGGGGTATCCTTTTGGAGGTCGTCTAAGGGTTAAGAAAATAAAAAAGAAGCAAGTGAAGGAGGCGTTTTAAAATGGCCGCATATATTTTCCGGTTTTTAAAGCCGTTTGTTCTGCTGGGAGTCATTCTAGGGGTTATCGTGTTTATTTTGAACGTGCTGGGCCTGGAAATTCCGATGGTCGTCGGAACTACAACCTACCGTGGTACAGAGGCTGCCATCATGGAGCTGATCGGAATTCCGGTCGCCCTCGTTCTGTTAGGCACCATCATCGGGTCAATCGCTTATATGTCCAACAACAGCCAAAAATACTAAACACCCGCCGCTCAAAGATGGCGGCAAAAAAAAGCCTGAATACCAGGCTTTTTTTGTTTGTTTTATTTTGGGACCGATGCACTGCCGTCGATCCAAGCCGCAATATCCGCGATAACGGTCTCCGGTACATTCGCGGGAATTTTGTAATTCCCGATGCCGTTCTCCAATTTGCCTTCTGTAAACAAATGCGTCAGGTTTGGGTACGTTTTATAAGTAACGGCCGGGTTCCCCGCGTATACTTCCTTCCAACCCTTCAGGCTCGCCAGCGGCACCTGGAAATCTTCTTCTCCCTGCAGTACCAGCATGGCGGCGCTGCGGAGTTTGGCTTCATCGGCCGGTGAATAACCGCGGATATCGTGCCACCAGTAAGGATTCGGCGGCAGCTCGAAAGCGGCCGGGGGCGACTTTGGATCGAAAGAATCGGCCTTCACCAGCTCCAGCTGCTTGCGGTAATAGGCCAGCTGCTCTTTCGGAATCATCCCGCCGAGTTCCTCGTGCTCGTAGGAATCGATCTCCGTATAGCGAGGATCGGCCCCCGCCAACACTACGGCCCCTTTGATAAGCGAGTCCGTGTCCTTTGCCAGAAGCCGCGGTATCATCCAGCCGCCTCGGCTGTGGCCTGCCGCGTATATTCGGCCTGGATCGACGTCGGGATCTAGACGTGCCGCCTTGACCGCCTCAAGTACCGGTTCCACGAACTCGTCTCCGATCGTATAATGACCGTTAAGCTGCGCAAAATGCTCCCGGGTCGTCTTATCCATCCGGAGCGTCGCTACCTGGCGGTTTGCCAATCCGACGGCAAGATCCCGGAACGGCTTTTGGGCGAACACCGTGCTGTCCCGGTCCAGTTCTCCATCGCCCTGCAAAAGAATCACAAGCGGAAACGGGCCCTTTCCCGCCGGAACGGTCATGGTGCCTTCCACGGCATGATCGCCGGTCCCGATAACCATTCTGCGCTCCTCATAAGCCGCGGGCTTGTCGTACGAAGGTGGCCGGTACCCCTCAAAAGCCATTCCGGCATAAAAATCGTCCACATAGCCGTCTTTGTCGAACCGGATCTCCAGATCGAAATTCATCTGCGGGCTTTCACAGGTGAGGATGACAGTCCGGTGGACTGCGTTGCTTTCGATCCGTTCTCGGGTAATCGGGAGCTGTGCAAGCTGTTTGACCAGTTGGACCGTCCCTTCCGGAAGCCCGGCTTCCTTGAATGCCTCGTTCGTTAGAGCGTCTGTGCCTGCACGGTTGTTTTTTTGAAGCTGCGTTACAAAAGCCCGTGCTCTTGCGGCGAGATCGTGGGCCGGAATCTCCAGCTTTCCGCCGCGCCAAGCCGCTTCAATGCCAAACGCTTTAACGGCAGTTTCCCGTTTAATATAGGCAGTGCTGTCAAGCAGGATCACTTCATCCGGCGCTAAAGGTATGCCTTCCAGGTCGGCAGCAGGCATACCGGGTTTCGCAAGAATGAAGCTGAGAACACGCTTGTCTTTGGCGGCAGTTACGGTCCGTTTGGCTTCGTCCCAATGAATGGGAATACCTACCCATTCGCAAAGCGCGCGAAGCGGCAAGTAATCTTCTCCGGCAGCCGAAGCCTGTGAAGTAAGTGTCAGCGGGATTTTCCCATCCTGGGAAGCCATGGCGGCTGCAGGCATGGAGCTGCTGATAATGGCGGCTGACAAGAAGATAGTAAGCATACGCGGTGGTTGTGTTTTCATCGCTGACTGTACCCCTTTACTGGTATCGTGTTGCTTCCAGCGTAACGGATTCCAGAGAAAGGTCCCATCGATTTCCATGACAAAATACAGGGGATAGCTTACAAAATTGTAAGCTGCCCTTTTGGGTCACTAAACAGCCCGAAACCCGCCGGATAAAGCCGGCAGGCTCCGAGACGTTCTATTCGAGGATTTTAAACATGCGGTAATAGCCCGGGACAGGCACATAACCGAGCTTTCGGTTAATGGCAAGCATCGGCGCATTCTGGGAATCGTTGTTCGTCCGAATATAGCGGTAGCCCCGTTCTTTTGCCAAAGAGATAGACGCGCGTTTGAGTGCGTAAGCAATGCCTTTTCCTCTGTAATCCCCGTCCACACATGTATAGAGATTATAAACGCTGTTGGTTTGCTTCATTTCATACAGCTCGGCGGCTCCGACCGGTTCGTCTCCGTCCAAAGCGAGCAGAAACAGCGACGGATCGAAGCTTTCCCGTTCCAGATTCTCTTTACGCCACTGACTGTACCACATAAATTCTCCCTCGGAGCCGGGAATGTCGCGGTGGGTTTTCCGGTAGAGCTCATAGACCCGCTTCTCCATCTCTTCTCCGGGAACTTGCGCCAGCGTGGTCAGCGTGATCCCTTCCGGCGTGTCTGCCGATCCGCCATCTGTGTCAGCCGCCGGCCCGTCTAATTCGATGAGGGATTCAAACAGGTGACGGTCCCTGACAAAACCGCGTCCTGACGCGTAAGCTTGAGAATCCCGATCGTTATCGCGGACTTCGCCTACGATTTTACTGGCGCCGTTTTCGTCCGCATAGGCAGCCAGCTTCGCGTAAATTTCGCGTCCTATGCCGTTTTTCCTTTCCGCCGGATCGACAAGAACCTTTTGGTACAACGTACCCGGAGCCGTCCAGGGAGCCCGCCAGGAATAGCCGTAGCCGATAATTTTACCCGATTCGTTTACGGCCACAAGACGCTGACGGTCATGGCCGGTCAGTCTTCCGTTCTCGTCACGCGTCAACTCGCCCTTCTGCGGAATCGCGGCATCCTCTTCACGCATGCGCTGTACCGTAACCGGCTCGGAATAGAATGTGCTGAGCAAAGCGGCCGTGCCTTCATAGTCTTCGGGTATACACTATGTTTCGGATCGTAATCACCATACCATTTCTCCTTAATGACTATTTTCCCAAATCATACCACGGCTACCGGCAAAAAAACGGGAGAATTTGATTTTACATAAAGTTTACTCGGGATGGAGAATTTCATAAAAAAAGCCCCTCTTCCAGATGAAGAGAGGCTTCTTGCCTGATGGTATGGGGAAGCAATTTTTTTATTTAAACGAGGCGTACCCTTGGTCGACCATAACTACGCTGCCGTTGATGGCATCCGCTTCTTCCAGCGAAAGCAGGTAGACGGAATTCGCTACCGTTTCCGGCTTCGTCAGCTCGCCGCCCATCACTTTGGCTTTCATGCTTTCGAGCATGCCGTTATCTTTGAAGCCCTGGATGATCGGTGTATCCACCGCACCCGGCGCTACCGCAATGACACGGATGCCGTGAGGAGCAAGCTCCAGTGCCGCCGATTTCGACATCATGATAACGGCGCCTTTGGTCGCATGGTAGGCGAAGGTTCCGGGAGAAGCGAGGAAACCGAAGACCGAAGCGGTATTGATGATCACACCTTTAATACCGAGCTCTTTCATCTTGTTCCCTGCGGCCATAATACCGTATGCAACCCCATGCTGATTGACCGCGATCGTTTTGTGATACAGATCCATATTTTGAGTCAAAACGGGCCCGGCACCGCCGATTCCCGCATTGTTGAACATCACGTCGATACGGCCGAACTTGGCAACCGCTTCATCCACGAGAGCTTGTACGCTTTCTTGACTGGATACGTCGACTTTGACGAAGATCGCCTCTCCGCCCTCTTTTTTTATGTGCTCTACGGTTTCCATACCGGCCGCTTCATTGAAGTCCGCTACGACGACCCGGTCGCCTTTGCGGGCAAATTTTAAACAAGTTTGACGGCCGATACCGCTTGCGCCGCCTGTGATTACTGCTACACGTTGAGTGGTTGTCATATAAATTCCGCCTCCAAAATATCTTGTCTGGTATATATGTCGGTGGTGTGCGCTTTGTCACACGTTGACCTTGATTAGATCGTATCATATACTCAAGATTAATTATATTTCACATTAATTAACTAACCTTAACTTAAAGTTAATATCAGGGAGCACTTAAAATGAATCTGGAACAGTTGGAATTCATCGTAGAGGTGGCTCGGGCGGGAACGTTGACCCAGGCTGCGCAAAATAAACATATGACAGTTGCGGGCATCAGCCGCTCGATCTCTTTTCTGGAAAAAGAACTCGGCGTACGCATCTTCATCCGGTCGCGTACGGGGGCGGTTCCGACACCGGAGGGGCAAATGATTCTCGGCAAAGCGTCGGCTATTCTAAGTCAGGTTCATCAGCTGCAAGCGGAGGCGGACAGCTACGGAAAGCTGCAAAACGCGAGGCTCCGCGTGGCCACGATTCCGGGCCCCGTCTCTCTGCTCGTAGATACGCTGACGGAACTTAAAAAAGATTTTCCCGGCATCCGGCTGGAAATGATCGAGAAAGGCACCAAAGAAATTATCGACGATGTGCGCCATAACCGCGTCGATATCGGTTTTATTTTGTTCCCTGATACGATTCTGGAAAACGCATGCCTGCATGCCGAACCGCTTGTCGAAGGGCGCATGGTCGTCGGCGTGAGCCGGCATTCCGCCTTGGCCTCGGCAAAATCGCTCTCGCTGAACCAGTTGGCCGCCCATCAGCTTGTGCTTTACCATGACGAGTATATTGCCCGCTTTATCGCCACGCTCGGCGATTCCGTGAACGTTCTGTTCACGAGCAACAATATCGACGCGATCATCAAGGCGGTCCGGGAGGGAATCGCCGTCACTCTCGGAACGGATTACACGTTTTACGGGAACCCGGATTACGAAAACGGCGATATTGTGATGGTGGACGCGGAGCTTCCGGGCGAGCAGCCCTCTTACCTTTGGTGCGTCCATCCCAAGGAACAGCCGTACTCCCAAGCCGCCCATCTGTTCGTCAACCGGCTCAAAATGCAGCTTAAAAGGCGGCGGTAAGATCCCCTGCCCCGTACAATAAGAGACTTCTTGTTACAGCAGGATCAATTCGCAAAGAGAATCACTCTTTCTTGGGGAAGCTCCGACTATGCCGAGCAAAAAAAGACCTATGTCTGCAGACATAGGTCTTTCGGGTGTATTTCGGTTTACTGCCGTTTGCGAAGAACGCGTCCGAACACGAACAGGATGGGCAGCAGCAGGACCGCCGCGGTCGTAAGCGAAGCCCGAACGGACAGCCGGTTGCCGATCCAGCCTACGAACGGACCGCCTGCGGTTTGGCCGAGCGCATCGGATTGGCTCATCATGGAGAGCACCGTCGCCCTCGCCCGGCTCTCGATATTGAGATTGAGCCAAGTCTCGAAAAGCGGGGCGCTCACCGTCCCGATGACCCCTACAGCGAGCAGGGAGACCAGGGCCCAGCCGAAATTCGGCGAGAAGGCAAACGACAGAACGGCTGCGATTCGCAGTGCCGTCAGCACGAACATGCTTTTGAACACGATGCGTTCATCCGTCGTGTCCAGCCGCTTCTCGGCGATCCACATCGCGAGCATGCTCAGCAGAATTGTCAGGACGGAGATGAGCCCGAACCAGAGGGCGGCGGATAAGGGCAGTTCGGCCGGAAACGTGATTTCCTTCAAAAGATGCGCTTCCCACAGCCGGTCGTAGCCCTCGGATGCCGCCCCGCTGAATACGGTCACAACCAACATCATCAGCAGGATGGGCCGGGAGGAAATCTCTCGGGCACCGGTGAGCCAGGTAGACTTGAGTTCCGTCCAAGGTCCGCTTCCCGGCGGCCTCTCTTGACGGATGAACTTGGTCTCCTTCATGTGCAGGAGAAGGTAACCCCCCATTACGGCATACAAGAGGCCGCCTGCCAGAAACGGCAAGTTCGTAGCCAGCGTAGAAAGTCCCACGCTGATTCCGATTCCTAACAAAGCGGCAGTCAGCGTCCACCTTTTCGCACGCATAAAGACCGGGCCCGCATGCTCTTCGCCGACTTCGTCGACGAACCAGGCGGTATCCGCGCCGCTGAGGAACGTTTCTCCGAATCCGCGGATAGCCTCGGAAATAAGCACCCAGACAAACAACGAGATAACGGGCACGACCGCACCCGCCCCTATCACGCTGCCTTCCAGAAAAAAGCTGCCGCTCATCACGAACATCCCGAGGATGACCGATTTTCTGCGGCCGTACGTATCCGCCACTACCCCTGTAATTCCTTCGAACAGGAGCACGGTCAGCTCCAGAACGGTTCCGACGAGCAGGAGCTGCAGCGGTGTCAGGCCCAATGTCTGGATAAAATACACCGCATACGTTGTAAACATGACACTGTTGGCCAGTGCCAAGCCGAATTTTAATCTTAAATAAACTTGTGACGCGTGTACATTCATGAATAAGTCCGCCTTTCAGGCAGACGGCACGTCACGTTTTGTATCCACTTATCCGCTCATCGGCAAGCTTATCGCACGTGCCGTCTTCCCCACTTTTTGATTTGTTCTTTTCTGCGCGGGGTTTCATATGAGTTTTGCTGCATGAACGACACCTCCTGAATTGATTGTGTTTCATTATAAAGAGTATTTATCCAAAAGTCAGGCTAAAGTTTGATTATAATTAAAAAAGCCCGCCGGATTTCGGCGGACTTTTTCCATAACTTATAAGATAAGGGTTGATGCGTGTCTGATTGTCTACAGTTCGTTTAGCTGCGGTCACGCTGGCGGGCTCTTGCTTCGCCGCCTTTGCGTCCGGCTTCTTCGCGGCTCATTTTGCCGTCGCCGCCGCTATTGCCACCATTTCCGTTGTTACCGCGAGCTTCGCCGCCTTTTTGACCGATTTCCTGGTAGAAATCTTTGTCATGATTGCGGGAAGTGGCTTCGCCGCCCTTTTCACCAATTTCCTGATAAAACTCTTTATCATGGTTCTTGGAGGTTGCTTCTCCACCCATACGTCCTGCTTCTTCACGGCTCATTTTGTTGTCATCATTACGTGCCATTTTGAATCACTCCTTACAGGTATTGAATTTTTTTGGCATTGTGGCGTTGCCTATGTCTTATTTACCCTTGGTCAATTTTTTGAAACAAGGTTTCTGTTTTCGACCGCATGGTTCTCCTCGGAACATGTTCCCGGCGATCCAGCCGTAAAAGGAATCGTTGCTAATCCGCCGACTTTCTCCGAAAAGCAAAAAAGCAGGCCCGCAACCGCCTCCTGCTCCAATTTGCCCCGATATTCTATAAGCGGAAACGATAGCCCGCGCCCCAAACGGTTTCGATATACTCGGAATTCGAGGAGTCCAGCTCGATTTTCTCCCGCAGCTTTCGGATATGGACGGTAACCGTCTGAGAATCGCCGAGCGAATTCATGCCCCACAATTTCTCGAAAAGATGATCCTTGCTGAACACCCGGTTAGGATTGCGCGCGAGAAACCAGAGCAGATCGAATTCCTTCGTCGTCAGCGTAATTTCACTACCGCGCAGAAAAACCCGGCGGGAATCGAGCTGGATGACAAGCTCACGGATGGACACCTCATCCTTGCTTTTCGGGGGCCCGATCAGCCGCTCATAACGGGACAAATGCGCCTTCACGCGCGCGACGAGTTCGGCGGGTTTGAAAGGCTTGGTGATGTAATCGTCTGCCCCGAGGCCCAAGCCCCGGATAATGTCGATGTCTTCTTTTTTAGCCGTGACCATCAGGATCGGAATGTCCTTCTCTTCCCGGATTTTCCTGCACACCTCAAATCCGCCGATGCGGGGAATCATGAGATCCAGGAGGATCAGATCGTAATTTCCCGTCAAGGCGAGACGCAGTCCGTTCTCCCCGTCCTCCGCGATATCGACTCCGAACCCGTGAACCTCCAGGTAATCTCTTTGCAGCTCGGCTATCAGACGCTCGTCTTCCACGATCAATATGGATTTCATATGGAATCACTCTCTTTATTCGTTCGGATCGGAAGCACGATCGTAATGCAGCTGCCCTCGTCCGGAAGGCTACTTGCCCGGATCGTGCCCCCGTGGCCGTCGATAATCTGCTTGGAAATGGCAAGGCCCAGGCCGCTGCCTCCGGTATCGCTGTTGCGCGACGGGTCGGCCCGGTAAAACCGCTCGAAGATATGCGGAAGAGATTCGGGATCGATGCCCCGGCCGTTATCAAATAGTTCGATCCGGACCTCTTCTTCCGTTCCCAGAACCTTCAGCCCGATCTGTTTATCGGGTTTATTCATATATTTGACGCTGTTGTCGACGATATTTACGAAAACACGCTTGATTTTATCCCGGTCTATCGCCAGCTCCGTGTGCGGTTTCAGCCTGATATCGGCCGAGTACCGGATGCCTTGTTTACCGAGCTCGAACTCCAGCTCCGAAGATAAATCTTCGATAAACGCATACAGATCGACTCTCTCGAAATTGAACGGCACACGGTTTAAATCGAGTTTGGAGTATAAAAACAGCTCGTCGATCAGATGATCCATCTCCTCCACTTTGGTGGTAATGATGCCGATGTATTTCTCCCGTTTCTCGTCGGTATCCGCAATTCCGTCCCCGAGACCTTCAACGTACCCCCGTATGGCCGTCAGCGGAGTCCGGATATCGTGAGAAATATTCGAGATGAGCTCTTTTCGGTTTTCTTCATATTGCAGCTGCGTCTGGATGGACGCTTTAAGCTTCATCCTCATCTGCTCGAAGGCCGCGCTAAGCTCCCCGATTTCATCCCTGCCCGAAGGCACGACTCGGGAATCGAGATCGCCGGCCTCTATCCGTTTCATGGCGGCTTTCAGCGTATTCAGCGGTTTAATGATGCTTCTGGACACGAAATAAGTCAGCAGCGTATGCGTGAGAATGAGAATGACGATTAAAGCGATAAACAAGATCGGGAAAAACTTCCGGGCGAAAGTGACGAACGGGCTTACGGCCGTTACGACGAACAGGCTGCCTTTCTGACCGTCTTCAAAGTTGAAATCCACATGAACGATCTCGACAAGCTGTTTGCCGATCCGCTCGGGTTTGGTCATCTTCACGCTTCCCGGCTTTTCATATACCGGCAGGTTCTTAAGAAGCTGCGGATAAGGAAAAGAAGCTGCGGCATAAGCAATTTCATCGCCTTTGCGCAGAATTAGATTGGATTGGTTCCGCTGCAGCTCCCCGTCTATTTCCGCCAGGTAGGACGCATCGTTCCAAGCTGCAGGGTCAATTTCCGTGGTGCGTTTGATTTCTTTGAGCAGCCGCTCGATACCGCGGTTCTCGTAGCGGCCTTCGCCTTCGCCGTACTGGTCTTTGATGGACTGCAAATCGCCGCGGAACACCACGACGAGAAGCATCGCCGTTATGAGCATCATAACAAGCGGGATAACGAGCATTGCGGCATACGAAAGCAGCAGTTTGAAACGGATAGACATAGGCTTTTCCCCGTTCACACTTCTTTTCGATCAAATTTATAATAACCGAAGGCAAAAAACAAGAGGCTGCTGGAAAGCAGAAACAGAGAAGCCGTTATCCGTCTTCCCGCCGGAACCCCGTCATTCAGCCAAAGCAGATGCCAATCCGTATAAGACACGGGCGAGAACGCCGGGAAGGATTGGACGAAGAAAGGAGCCAGCTTGGCGGCCGCATACAAAGCGATGCCGAAGACGACGAATCCGCTGGCGCTTTTGAAAAACTGCGCGGCAAAAACAAATACGGCCGACAGGGCAAGCATGGAGGCAAACGCGGCCGCATACGCTTTGGCGGCTGACAGTCCTTCGGCTAAGCCCAAGGACGTTCCCGTGAACATCGCGCACAGCAGCGTAATCGCGAAGAGCAGTGCCAGGAGGATGGCGACGGCGGTTCCTTGGGCGGCCACCTTCGCGGTGAATATGTGAAAGCGTGTATGGGGACGCAAAAAAGCGAGTTTAAGCGTCCTTGAAGCGACTTCGTGAGGAAACTGGTCGCCTGTAAGCGTTAAAATAAAGAGGGGAATCCACAGCGCGGTGTAGAAACCGAGCATCTGGATCGGAAAAGAGCCGGTGATCGCCAGCAATCCAAGCACGGGCCCAAGCGACTGTAACGAGACGGCAAACAGAATCGGTAGCAGGATGGAGACCGCCCCGAAGATGCCGACCTTTTTCCGGTACAGCAGCAAATAAAGCTCCTTCACGTAACCCGCTTTCCATCTATGCACCTTGTAGCTCCCCCTCCCGGATTTCTTTCATGTAAAAATCTTCGAGCGTCCCGCCTTCCAGCACCAAACCGGAGACGTCCGCTTCTTTCTTCAAGCTGCCGCCGGCCAGAACCCCCGCCCGGCTGCAAAGCTGCTCGAGCTCGTGGATCATATGGCTGGAAATAAGGAACGAGGTCCCTTCTTCCGCCGACATCGTGCGGATCAGACTGCGGAACATGACCGTTCCCTCGATATCCAGACCGTTCGTAGGTTCATCCAGCAGAACAAGCTTCGGCCTCGGCAAGACGGCGGCCGCCAACGCCAGCTTTTGTTTCATGCCTGCCGAGAAGCCTTTGATTCTCTCGTGGCGAACCCCAAGCAGTCCGACGGTATCCAGCACCTCCTCCATCCGCTGTCCCGTCACCTGCGGATAAAAGCGTGCGGACTGCCGGAGATACTGCCAGGCCGTCAGAAAATCGGGAAAATCGGTCGATTCGATCATGCAGCCGACATTCGCCATCGCCTGCTCGTGATGGAGGCTCCTGTCGACGCCGAACAGGGTAACCGTGCCGCCATCGGCCCGGATCAGCCCCGTGATCAGCTTCAGCAGCGTCGTCTTTCCGGCTCCGTTCGGGCCGAGCAGACCATAGACGTCGCCGGCCTCCAGCCGCAGGCTGACCTCTGTTATTCCGCGTCCGGTTCCGCGGTATAGCTTCGTTAAGCCGCTGACCTCCAAAATCGGTTGCATCCGTATCACCTCTTCCTTTCTCGTCCGGCAGCCGGCGGACGTCGGTAACCCGCGTCCATCCGCTGCGGACGAAACAATCGGCCCGTTTAGCCGTTTTTGCCCTGCCATTTGTTCCGGTGCTCGGACTCCATCTTCTGTACGTTCTTGCCGTTCAGATCCACCGTATCCGGCGCGGTGCTATCGTATCCGGACAGATCCGCCTGAAGATGTACGACCATTTGATGAGTCTTGCCGCCTGCATCCTTGCCGGATACGGTCAGTTCCGCCTCCTGGTGCTGAATGTAGTTCGAAGGACTGATCGTCGCGTTAACGGCCACCTTCTCCAGGCGAATAGCATCGGTCAGCTCGGGAGCGGCCCCTTTCAGAAAATCATGGCCGAACGGGTTGGCCGCGTTGTCAGTCTTCTTCTCCGGCGCTCCGTGCTCCTTGGACCCCTGCTTGATGACAATCGGCGCAATCGCCTGCACGACAGCCGGCAGTTGAGCGCCGTCCAGCTCCGCCGATACGCGCTTGCTCCCGTCCCCTTTCACATCGACGGCGACATAATCTTTCAGATTGCCGACCAGCGCGTCGACCACGGTTTCCACTTGCTGCGGCATTTCTTTGTCCGCGGAGCCTTTAAAGCGCTTATGCGCTTCGGCCGCCGCCTCTTTTACATAATACACATCGCCGCTTCCCGGTTTGAAAATCGCTTGATCTCCCTGCTTGTAAAATTGAAGCGATTGTTTAGCGCCGCCCGCGGAAACTTCACCCGAGCCGCTTGCCGAGCCGCCTTCGCGGCTCATTTTAAACGTGCCGTTTGCGCTCAGCGCCACATTCCCGTTATCCCGCAAAGACCCTGCCGCCTGAACGGTCACACTTTGCACGGTCTTGGTGTTCTTCAACGCGGACTTGTAGGCGTCATACCCTGAAGTTCCCGCCATGGCGCTAATTCCCGTCGTGACCATCATGAGGCTGCTGATTCCGATTACGCTTCCCAGCACAAGCCATTTCTTGTTCATCTTCTTCCTCCTGAACCATTCGTATTTTACTGCCACTGTCATCATAGGCAAAAAAAATAAACCCCTTATGAAGCATCTATTAAAACTTTCTTAAATCACTTTCTAGTGAACATTTTTAGCTTAATCGCATAAAAAAAGCCCCTTTCGCAGGGGCTCATTTCATTCCTTCCATTCGGTCAGGCGGCTCTTATCGGCGCTGCTCGAAATCGGATCGGAAAAGAAGGTTTATTTTTTATGTACTTTATCCGGATATAACCCTTCCGCCAGCGTCTGCAGAGCGATCGGGGCGCGGATTCCTTCGGAAGCGGCCGACAGAGGAAGAACGAGCAGCCGCTTGTTCTTAATCGCCGGAATATCGGCCAGCTCCCTTTTGCCGAGGAGAAGCTCTTTCTTCTTGTCTACCGGCGTATCGCCGTAATCCATAATCACAATCACGTCGGGGCTGCGGCTGACTACCTCTTCCCAGCTGACTTCGACCCAGCTTTTCTGAATATCGTCGAAAATATTTTTGCCGCCGATCATGTTGATCAAGCTCGTAATGTAGGTGTTGGCCGCCGTAAAAGCTTTGTCTTCGCCGTTGTCGTAGATGAACACCTTCTGAGGAGTCCCGACCGTGCCGATTTGCTCTTGAATGTCTTTCAAGCGCTGCTTCATGCCGTCCACAAGCTCATTCGCTTTGGCCTCCACCCTGAAAATGCGGCCGATGTTCAAAATATCCCGGTACACATCCTCCAAAGTCGGAGCGGCTTTATTGGAAGATTCCTGCACATAGGTCTGAACCCCCTGTTTGGCGAGTTCTTCCCGGGTACCCACACTTTTCTCCGTAAACGCGCTTTTCCAGCCCGCATAGGCAAAATCCGGAGCGGCCTCCGCGAAAATTTCCTTGGACGGATAAGTTTTGGCGAGAACGGGAACTTTCTTGTACGCCTCCTGCAGCTCGGGCAAGATCTGATCGTCCAGGTATGCGGTGCCGGCCATATTTTTCTCCAGGCCAAGCGCAAGCATCACTTCCGTAGCATGCTGGTTTAAGGTCACGGCCCGTTTGGGCGCTTCCGCAAAATGAAGCTTCTGTCCCATATTATCAAGTTCTACGGCTGCCGCCGTTGTTCCCGCCGACTCCGCAGTCCCTCTCGGTACAAGTTCTTTCGTTGAATCGGAAGCGGAGCAGGCGCTTATAGCGGCCATGCAGACAAGAACCAGGCATACGAATAAAGAAAGTTTAAG
The DNA here is from genome assembly GCF_019091125.1 of Paenibacillus sp. GbtcB18. NCBI lineage: Bacteria > Bacillati > Bacillota > Bacilli > Caryophanales > Paenibacillaceae > Paenibacillus > Paenibacillus sp. GbtcB18. The sequence goes on along the minus strand of NZ_JAGXJX010000001.1, from coordinate 699,281 downwards.
AGATTTCATAAGATTCAAAAGGATTCCTCCGTCTTTTTTAGTCCGGCGTTATAAAAAGATTCCGGCAAGTATGTAATGACAGGCTTGCCTGTCAGGGCGTGCAGGTTCACCTCGGCGTTAACGCCGAATATGTCCCGGAGAACAGCAGGGACGAGAAGCTCCCCGGGCGTTCCTTCCGCCGCAATCCTTCCCTCGCTGATGATGTAGAGACGGTCGCAATAGTAAGCCGCCATATTCAGATCGTGAAGGGCGGCCAGCGTCGTGATTCCCAGCGAGCGGACAAGCTCCATGATCTGAAGCTGGTAGCGGATATCCAGGTGGTTCGTCGGCTCGTCCAAAATCAGAAACTTCGCCTGCTGAGCCAGCGCCCGGGCGATAAGCACCCGCTGCTTCTCGCCGCCGGACAAGGTCGCGAAGCTGCGTTCTCCGAAGTGTCCGAGTCCGACCGTTTCCAAGGCCCGGAGGCATATTTCCCGGTCCGCTTCCGTATCGCTTTCGTACCATTTCTTGTGGGGATATCTTCCCATCAGAACCATGTCCGCCACGCTGAAATCGAATTCCACGGAAGATTCCTGGCTGACGACGGCCATCAGTTCGGCCGCTTTTTTGTAAGGCAGATTCAGCAGCTCCCGCTCATCCAAAAACACCTGTCCCGCGTCCGGCTTTAGCTCGCGGTAGACCGTTTTGAGCAGGGTCGATTTCCCGCTCCCGTTCGGGCCGATCAGGCCGATAAACTCGCCTTCGCGGACGTTCAGGTTTACGGAATCGAGTATTTTCTTGGCCCCTATGGTCAGGGAAAGATGATTCGCTTCCATGTTCATTTTGAAGTTCCTCCGAACGCGTATGAGCTTCTGCGGAGCAGCCAGATGAAGAACGGGCCGCCGCATATCGCGGTGACGATGCCGATCGGCAGTTCTTCCGGCGCAAGCGCGAGCCTGGCCAGCACGTCGGCCCAGATGACGTAGACCGCCCCGAAAAGGACGCTCACCGGAAGCACCTTGCGATGGTCGGAGCCGAGCACCAGCCGGACGATATGAGGAATCATCAGGCCGACAAAACCGATAGAGCCGCTGACGGACACGATCGTTCCCGTGATCAGCGCGGTCACGATCACCAGACAGGTCCGGAACGCCGGCACATTGACCCCCATCGTTCCCGCTGCGCCTTCCCCCACGAGAAGAGCGTTCAACGACCGGTGCTGAAAGAGCAGGAAAAGGATACCGGACACCACGATCAGAGCCGGTGCGGTGAGGTATTCCCACTTCGCGCCCGCCAGGCTGCCCATCAGCCAGTAAACGACGGAGCGGATGCCTTGGGCGTTCGGCGCCATCGTGACGATAAAACTCGTAAACGCCGACATCATGCTCGCAACGGCTGTTCCCGCAAGCAGCAGCCGGGTGGTCGATATGCGGCCTCCTACCTTGGCGAAGGTAAAGACAAGCGCCATCGCGACCAGAGAGCCGATAAAGGCCGAAACCGGCAGCGCGTAAGCGCCAAGAAACGAGAAGCCGCCGAACAGCAGAACGAGGGTAGCCGCAACCGACGAGCCGGACGATACCCCGAGTATGTAAGGATCGCCGAGCGAATTGCGGATCAGCGCCTGGATCGTCACTCCGACCGCGGACAAACCCGCTCCTACGACAAGACCGAGCAGGACGCGGGGAAAGCGGATGTTCCAGATAATTTGCTCCTGTGCTTTCGTCCAATCCCGCTCGATCAGGCTGCCGATTCCCGGCATATGCGACAAAGCGATCTTCCAGACCGTGACGGGCTCAATTCGCACGGAACCGAGCATGACGGCCGCCGTCACGGAGATCACAAGGAAAAGCGACAAGCCGCCCAGCAGCAGCGGAAAAGCGGTTAGGGCGCGTGCCTTTCCGTCTTTTTTTACGGACGTGGAGCGGGCGCCCCCGGCCTCACCAGTCTCCCGTACCGTTTCTTTATTGCAAACCGACTGCAAGTCCTCACCTCGATCCTTGATATATTTAGGACTGACCATGCAAAAAAGCGCCTCTCCCTTCGTTTGCAGACAAAGGGAAAGACGCTCGTAATTTCAGTACGGAACGCATCTAACACCTCCCTATCTCCCGTAGGTTGATCGTGTTACGGATACAGGCAGGTCTCCTGGCTTTCAGCGTCATCATCGGCAGCAGTCTTCCCGGTACGGATACCAGTGACTAGGGTTGCTGCGACTCTTCTGTTACAGTGGCGGGACCGCGCCGGCATTGCACCGGACTTCCCTATTAAGCTGTACCGCGGCAAAATCTCTGCGGCAAGCACCTGTACCGAGTTATTCAATTCATCGTCCGGCTGTATTTTACACGAAATACGGAGTGCGAACCGGAAGCATCTTGTCTATCATAGCGGATACGACAGGAATCGGCAACATCTTCCATCCCGCTTAATCGGGCAGCAGGCCCCGGATTTGCTCTCTGATTGCGGGATTGTCCAAATCAAGACCGAGAACGGACACCATACCCCGGTCATCGCGTGACCGGATTAACCGCCCGATGCCCTGCCTCAGGCGGAGCAGCATGTACGGCATGTCCACGTCTTCGTACGGCTGAGCCGAATCTTTCCGTTTGGCCGCAAAGACGGGATCGTCCGGAGGAAAAGGAAGCTCCCAGACGATAACGTGGGACAAGGAAGGCCCCGGAATATCCAGTCCTTCCCACAGCGTTACCGCACAGAGGACACTTTCCTCGTCGTTTTGAAACGACGAGATGAGGTGACTGATTTCCGCCGAGCCTTCAAACAAAAACCGGTAATCGGCAGATTCGGGATACAGCGCCAAGCTCCCTCTGAAAGTTCCCAGCGCCTCGCGGGACGGGAACAGAATAAGCGCACGTCCTTCGGATTGCTTGAGCAGTTCCAGAACACGGCCGGTCTTATCCTCCTCCGGCTTGTCTGGATACAGGTTCGCCTTCATTTGGGCGCTGTAATCGTAAGGCGAAGGAACGGAGAACGAAAGGAAGCTCTCGATGCCGAGGCTGCCCGCCATGTAATCAAAAGAGCCGTTGACGGATAAGGTCGCCGATGAGAACACGACCGGCATTTTTTTCGAGAACACGCGATCTCTTAAAATCTCCTTGACCATTTTCGGCATGATGACCAGGGTGATGCCGTCGGAATCCTCCGTAACCCAAGAAATGAGCTGGCCGGGCTTATCGAACAAGCTCAAAGCAAGCTGAATCATTTCCAGGTGCTCCTCGACGATTTTGAGCTGGTAATCATCCAGGGTGGACAGCCCGCTCTCGAATACGAGCTCTTCCTCGATCACGTCGATCAGCTGCCGGAACCGGCTTACTTCCCGTTTCAGCTCTTCGTTCCAGGCGAATTCTTTCCGGTCCGAGGCCGGGACGGAATAGCTGCTTTCGTCCAGCACGCGGAACAGCGTTTCACTTTGGACGATAGCTTCCTCGATAGCCAGGGCCAGCGTTTCTCTGATCTCGCCTTCCAGAAGCCGGATGACGATGCTTTCGAATACCGCATGCTTCAATTTGTAGGTGAGCGCGTTTTGCGCGGCCGTTTCAAGCAGATGCCCTTCGTCGAAAACGACGGAGCTGTGCTCCGGCAGCAGAGGAAGCTGGCCTTCCCGTTTACGGGCCTCGTAGGTCCAGACATGTTCCATGTAGAAATCATGGGAACAAATGATCAAGTCGGCGGACTTGCGGTAATGCTCACGCGACAACGTCTGTCCGCAGCGATGCCGCTGGCTGCAGACGAGGCAGTCCTGGAACACGTCCCAGCCGATCCGTTCCCACTGCTCGTCCGTCAGCTCGGGGTACTCCTTACGGTTGCCGTACGGATAGAAAGACTGGAGCGTATCCGGGTAGTGGACGAACGAAGGAAGGCCGTGATAAATCTCGCTGAAGACTTCCTCTTCGTCAGAACCGCCGCCCCGGGTGTCGTCCAGCTTATTCAGGCAAATGTATTGATGCTGCGACTTGCCCATCCGGGCGTCAATCGTCAGATCGAGATGCCGGGCGAGCTTGGCGATATCCCCTTCGGGTTTGACCAGCTGCTCGATCAGCGACTCGTCCGCACAAGCGATAATCGCGGGTTTTCTCGTATAACGCGCATACGTAAGAGCGTAGAGCAGATACACCAGCGTTTTCCCGGTTCCCACTCCCGCTTCCGCAAAGATGGTCTGTTTCTCCTGGTAAGCCCTCTCCAATTGAAACGCCATATAAATTTGTTCGTCTCTCACTTCAAAACCGGCTTCCGGCAGAAGCTCGTAAAATACGTCGGCAATCCAGTCGCTTGCCTGCTGAATAAAAGGTTTCGTCGGATCAAATGCAAATGGATAATTTCTCAATCTGGCCGTGCCTCCACATCATCGTTACGTACATCTGTCCATTATACCGCAAAAGATCCCCGTGCGAATCCTCCTTTTCTTAGAAGCGCAAAATAAAATCCGCCCGGAGGCGGATTCGTCTTTCTAACTTGCCGGCTAAGTCATTGAAGTTTTTGGTAGACAAGCTCGGAATCGATCACATATTCCTCACCGGCCGCTTGCAGATCCCCGCCCGACAGATCTTTCGTTTCGGTGGTCCGGACCTTTTTCGACGCGATGTCATACGCGGTTATGGTCACGCTGCCTTTGGCGTAGTCGGTTTCCGCCCAGAGCAGCCGCTTCGGTTCAGAGGCCGAGAGCAGCTTCACAGTCCGCCCGGAATTCGTCTCGTCACCGACAAGCGTATACAGGGCGTTCCCCGCATCCACCAGCATGAGCGCGCCGGACTCTCCCAGGACGGGCTGCGGATTATGCAATTCCGCAAGCTTCGCCTCGCTTAGCTTCGTCAGCTTCCCCGTTGCGGGCTGCACGAGATGATAGACCGAGTTCGTTTTCCTCGGCTCACGGTCTTCCGCTCTCTCCAGGGTATAGCTGCGAAGAACAGCCGCGCTGGAGCTTCCCGCACTTGTGATGCCGATACTTCTTTCGGCGTTACCGGTGTTGCCGGCACTTAGGGTGCTGCCGAGGCTTTCGCCGCTGCCGCCGACCCAGCCGCGAAGCTCCAGCCGGTCCCCGTGCTTCAGCTCGCGTGCGTCGGTACTCCATACCGGTTTTCCGTCCCGGCCGAAAATCTTGATGCCCTGCGGAGCTATCACCTTGATATCTTCTCCGCCTATCACGTTCTCATCGCTGTTCGTGAACGTATACTCGTAAGCGGCGTAGCGGCTGTCCGGGCTCCATTTGAACGCCGGGTTTGAATGCAAACCGGTATCCGCCGGCAGATCGGCCAGCTTGACGCCTTTGCCGTCAAACAGCCGGTAGCCGTCCTTCTCATACCAGAAGCGCTCCCCGTCCGGCGATTTGAACAAGCGGAACACCGGCCACGTGTGGCTGAAGGTTCCGTCAAGCGCTTTGACGCCGCCGCCCGCAAGGTCCGCGATCCACAGCTTGCCCCCGCGGTAGCTGTTCAAGTACAGCTTGCTTCCGTCCGAGTTTAACCAGCCGGATGCCAGAAAATCCGGGGATAGATCGGGAGGGACGTTGGCCGCCAGTTCACGAAGACGTCCGCTGCCAACGTCCAACGACACGATCCGGTAGCCGATCCCCGCGCCGCCCGCCTTCCCGACGGGCTGGATCATAACGACATGAGAATCGTCCCTGAAGCCGTATCCCATGGCCAGTGTATCGGTCGAATAAGTGTCGCTCATTTGCAGATCGGCAAACGGAAACACCTTGAACGTCTTCTTCGCAGGATGCACGGCTACGAGATCGAGCCGGTACCGGGTTCCTCCTTCGGCCGGAGATGTCCTGCGGACGAGGTGCAGGACGGTTTTTCCGCTATCGGGAGAAACGAGAGACTGCATCACAGCTGCCGTCGTATTCTTCTCTTCGGCCAGTTTTAGCCGAAATCCACCCTTTTTCTCTTCGAGGCTCACGTTCAGAGAGCTGGAAGCCCCAGTGGTTTCCGAAGCTGACACGCCGGGTTCCTGAATAGACGGATGAGGAAGCTGCCTCGCTTCCAACGCGACGGGAAGTTCGCGCAAGCCGCTTCCGGAAGCCTCGATTTCGGACAAGCTCAGCAGCTTGCCGCTGGATGCGTCGATGTAATAGACCTCCTTGTTTCCGGATTCGAATTTCGCTTCCGCCTTCCAAACCTTTCGTTTCTCCGTGCGTGCCGCAGACGATCCGCTTTGCCCGGCTTCTTCTCCGAATAACTCGGGAGGATACTGCGTCAAGCCGACCTTCCATTCCGCCTTCCGGTCCGGAACATGACTTTGGGCAATCGATAATGCCTGCTTAGAACTCATTCCCGAAATCGGTTCCGAAACGGAAGTGGAGATCGTGTTCGCCGCAAGAAGGAAGACCAGCAGAAATGCCGTTTTCATTGTACCTTTTCCACCTTTCCTAAATCCTACCATTTAGACTCTATAATTTGGAAAAAGTTGCATGATAAAAGTGGATATAATGTCTTTAATACGACCATAAAAAGGACGGTATGATGAATGACGTCTACACTTTCAACAAAAAAAACCTCCCGTCGCCGGGAGGCTTTTCCTTCTATACCTGCATGATTTTAATCAAGTTCGTCGTTCCCGTCTTGCCGATCGGCACTCCCGCCGTGATGACGGTGTAATCGCCGCTTTGCAGGAGCCCCTGCGCGGTGCCGCTGGATACCGCGGCCTGGAACATATCGTCGGTCGTCTGTACAAACTCACCTTTTACGGGCAGCACGCCCCAAAGCAGGCACAGCTTGGTCAGAACTTCGTCGCTCGGCGCAATCGCGATGATCGGCGCCTTCGGTCTGTGCTTGGACACCATCCGCGGGGTGTACCCGCTCATCGTCGGCGTCAGAATCGCTTTCGCTCCGATCGCCTCCGAAGCGCTGACGGCCGCCTGACTGATAATCTCCGTCACGTTGACCTCTGCGGGAACGCCCGCTTGCCGGCGGCTCGCTTCCGCCATGTAAAGTCCCTCGGCTTTCTTGGCGATCGTGGCCATCGTACGCACCGATTCGACCGGATACTTGCCGGCCGCCGTCTCTCCCGACAACATGATCGCGTCGGAGCCTTGAAGAACGGCGTTCGCGACGTCGCTGACTTCGGCCCGGGTCGGACGCGGGTTGACCTGCATCGAGTCGAGCATTTGAGTGGCGACAATAACCGGCTTGCCCGCCCGGTTGCAGGATTCGATCATCACTTTCTGGATGACCGGGACATCTTCGACGGGAATTTCAACCCCCAGGTCCCCGCGGGCCACCATGATTCCGTCCGATGCTTCCACGATAGCTTCCAGTTCGTCTACGCCTTCCTGGTTTTCGATCTTGGAAATGATCTGAATGTGACCGCAGCCTTGATCCTCCAGAAGCTGCCGGACCGTAAGCACGTCTTCCGCTTTACGCACGAAAGACATGGCGATAATCTCAATCTTTTCGCGGATGCCGAACTCGATATGGCGGATGTCCCGCTCCGTGACACCGGGGAGCGTCGTATGCACGCCCGGCAGGTTAACCCCTTTGCGCGGCTTGACGACGCCGCCGTTGATCACTTCGCACGACACTTCCGTTCCCGCCGCCGAAACGACTCTCAGCTCGATAAGACCGTCGTCGATCAAAATTTTGTCCCCGGCTTTCACCACCTGCGGCAGTTCCGCATAATTAACCGAAATGCGTGTGCTGTCTCCCGCGATTTCCTCGCTTGTCAGCGTGAGAGATTCCCCCGCTTTCACTTCACACGACGCTTCCTTAAGCAGGCCGATCCGTACTTCCGGTCCTTTGATGTCCATCAGCACCGGTACGATGGCGCCCGTTTCTTTCGCCGCCTGACGGATCCGGCTGATCTGCAGGCTGTGATCCTCCAGCTCTCCGTGAGCCATGTTAATTCTTGCCACGTTCATTCCGGCTGCGATCAATTCCTTCAATACCTCGACGGAGCGGCATGAGGGCCCCATGGTGCAAACAATTTTCGTCTTCCGCATATGATCGGTCCTTCCTCTTCTTTGGTTGTCCCTATTGTAATTCGTTTCCGTTCGAGAGAAAATGAATTATAGTATTGCAATTGTACTATAGTATGTTTTATGAAGAGGGAACCATGATCACATTGACAAATATCCGGCACGACCGGCTGGCGGAATGGTACGAGGAAAGCGGGCCCGGCGGCAATATGGCCGCTTCGCTGATCATGCTGAGCTACGGGCGCTGCCTGTACTGGATCGAAAACGACAAAATTATGCTGGAGAAAGGCGACCTGCTCCTTATTAGAGAGGGTGTAACCTACTACGGCAAAAGCATTCCGACCTTCCTGCACAACAAATATGTCGCAAGCTTCCGGCTGACCGAAAAAGAACACGAGCTGCCGCTGCTGAGTAAACCATGGATAAAAATCCGCTCCGGCATGGCTGAATTTTTGCTTGAACGGACTCGTAAGTGCTACTCCGACTGGAAGGAGAACGAACCGTACGCGGCAATTCGCGGACAAGCCATTCTCCTGGAAATGCTCGCTCTATTAAGCCGTGAAGCGGATCAGGCGTCCGTATCGTCCGAAACGGGAAAACATGCGGAACGGATGAAGCAGTATATCCGCGACCATTACCGCAAGAAAGTGACGAAAGACGATCTGGGTGAATTTATCTCGAAAAGCCCCAACTATACCGCCGCTCTTTTCAAAAAAGTAACGGGGCAAACGATCAGCGAATATGTCCATTCCGTACGGGTGAAGAAGGCCGTCTATATGCTGATGGATTCGCTGCTGACAATCGCCGAAATCGCCGAATTTGTCGGGTACGAGGATGTTTCGTATTTTCAGCGGATTTTCAAAAAAACGACCGGCCGCACCCCTTCCTCCTATATGAAGGAAAGGCCGCCGAGGAATTGACCCGCATGTGCGGATAAATGGAATGATCATGGCGGGCAAAAGTGCCGCGCTCCAACAAAAAAAGCCCTCAAGGGGCCTGAATATTTATGCGTCCCGGCCGCTTCTTTCACAGGTTAAGGGCCGTGCTGTTGAACTTGGTTTACTGACCCAGGTTCTGGATTTTCTCGGTAAGCCGCTTCATTTCGTTGACCTGCTGAATCACCGGAGATTGGAGAAGCGATTGATAATCGAACACTTGGCTGTTAAGCTGCTCCAGATGTCCGTTAATCGTGCCCAGCATCGTTTCGTTATATCCGACAATCTGCTTATGCAGGTCTTCGGCGAAGCCCGGCGCGTCCAGTCCGTTAAAACTGGAAATATTCTCTCGCATTGCTTCCAGTTCTTTTTTCACTTTCTCACCTGCCTGGGGATCGGTTACGGCATCGCGGGCGGCGGGCAGGTTTTCGGCGAAAGCGGCGGCTTCCTGGAGATACGTTTTCGCTTCTTCCCCATAGTTCAAGGTACTGTTTACGCCTTCCAGAAGCGAACAGCCCGACAGCATCAAAACGGTCAAAACCGCAAGGACGAGTCTGGATTTCATGAATCTAAGGCCTCCTTTTGTTTCCATTTAAACGGTAATACCGTTTTGAGCGGGATTCGGTTTCACTGCGGTGTTTCTACTTACAGGCCTTGGCCTGAAAAAACTTAAAAAAGAGCCGTACAGGCGCAGTTCTTTAACCGGTGACATTTTCGAATGTCTAGCAATTATAACGCTTTAGGTTTAAACCCTTTTCCCTCTCGATATTTGCTGTGGTTATCCTGAACCTAGTTTTTACAATAAAAATACGCTATAATTTTTAATAGATGTATATAAATGGATTATGGTGTAGTAGATTATTCGAGGGGATTGTAATGAAAAGTAAAAAATTCATAATTTCCGCAATGGGGTTTAACGTTATTTTGATGTTATTTGCTTTATATGGTCGGAGCTATGTGGAATATGCTCCAACTATCGGATGGTTAGGTGCCTTTGTGACAACTTTGATTATTTTCATTTCATACCTCAAAATAAAATAGATCGCGCATCGATAACAGTTATTGTTAAAGCCGTGAAGTCGGCTGTATCCAACATCTCTCATTAAATACTGCAACAACCATACGTTCACACTCACACCTCATTCACTTCAAGGCAAGCTAGTGGTGTGGCGTGCTATAGCAGGTTCAAGTTAATACTGCATTGGCGGGATTAGGTTTCACTATGCGGTGTTTCTACTTACAGGCCTCTACCCTGTTTTGAACAAAAAAAGAGCCGCACAACGCAGCTCTTGGATATATAGACGGTTTGTTTCTTCAAGTTGCTTTCACATCACAGACGGCTAATTTTTCAACAGGTTGCTTCCCGTCCTTTTTGACCGCCCCTCTTGCTCCTGACACGCCGCTACGCACACGGGAGATGCCTTTCGGTATATCCCATTCTGCGCTCTTCATTGGCACGACACGATTACTTCCCTTATTTTCCAAGCACAATGCCAATTCGGCCGTCCTTAATTTCCAGTTCGTATTTCTTGACCCGGGTCCGGTCGCTGAACAAGGACTTCCCGGTTTTGATATCGAATTCCCAGCCGTGCCAAGGGCAGCGCACAATTTCGCCCTGGCGGCTGTAATCGTATTCGTAAACGTCCGACGGAAGATTCGTCCCGGAGACAAGCCCCGCGCACATCGGCGCACCCTGGTGCGGGCAGTAATTGTGAAGCGCGTAAAATTCCCCGCCGATCCGGTAAATGCAAATTTCCCGCCCCTCCACCTCGACCAGGACACGCCCGCCTTCGGGAACGTCTGCCGCATCCAGCACATCGTGTACCGCCATAATCAAACGCCCCTCCGTTTACGTTAAGTTATAGAGTTTTTTCGCGTTCTCGTAAAAGATTTTGCGCCGGGCTTCCGGCTTCAGCTTGCGCAGGATCATATCTGGCGCATCGAAATCCCAATGCGGATAGTCGCTGGAATAGAGAATCATGTTCTCCGCGTCGAACATGTTGAACAAGTCGACCAGATGCTGCGGATTGTCCGGCTCCTCGATCGGCTGCGTCGTCAGGAAGCAATGCTCCGCGACGTATTGGCTCGGCATCTTCGTCAGCCACGGAACGGTGGAGCGGAGCGCCTTGTAGTTCTTGTCGAGCCGCCACATCAGCGGCGGCAGCCAGGCGATGCCGCCCTCGACGAGCACAACCTTCAGGCGGGGGAACTTGGCGAATACCCCCTCGCATACGAGGCTGACCAAATGGGCCATGAACATTTGGGACAAGCACGTATGCCACTCGATGTATCTCGCCGGATACCCCGCCGCCGTAGGCGCGGTCGAGCTGCCTCCTCCTTCGGCACCCGGATGGATAGCGACGGGCAGGCCGTGCCGCTCCGCCGCTTCGTAGATCGGGTGATAGAAGCGGTGCCCCAGCGGCCAGCGTGCGGCGCTGGAGATGATCACTTCGACGATGTCGGGATGATCCCCGACCCGGTCGATCTCTCTGGCGGCGAGCTGCGGGTCAAGCGTCGATACCGCCAGAGCGCCCTTGAACGCCTTATGCTTGCCGAGCCACTCGGCGATAAGGAAGTCGTTGTAGGCGGAGCAGATAGCCGCCGCGTAATCCGGGTCGTGCGTCGTCGAGATGTTGTAGACGACGCCCGTCAGGACGGCGTACTCGACGTTATAGCCTTCGATAAGCTGCTTGATCATGAAGTCGGGATCGGAACCGGCTTTCCCTCCTCCCGGCGGAATCGAGTCCTTCTTCATCACGCCGATCGGCGAGTAATAACCGGAGCCCGAGTAACCGATGCCCGTTGCCGCGACTCTGGATTTCCATGGCTCCGGCAAATACGGGATCAGGTCCGAGTCGTTCTGTTCGTTGTGAACGTCGGTATCGATGACTTTCAGCTTCTCCGCTGCTGCCACAGCTTTCCCTCCTTCGTAGTGATGCTGTCCTTGTACTCGGCTCAAGGTCTATTTCTTGCCGTACGTCCGGGTATAGGCCGTATTGTACATGTTCAGCAAATCGTCCGCGCCCATCTTCTTAACCTGGTCCAGGAATTGCTGGTAAGTCGTATCGTTGATCGGTGTTTTTCCGGTGACGAACTCCGTTAATTTCTGTTCCAGGAATTTGTTCAGGTTGTTCAGCTTCGATTTTTCCAGTTCCAGCTCTTCCTGCGTTTTTACGATTTGTTTCGGGGACGGCACGATAAACGGCTCATACCGCTTGTTGATATCTTTGCTCTTGTCGCTCAGCCCGCGTTCCCAGACCTCACGCGATTTCGCATTGTCCAGGGTGATCAGGTCGTACCAGACGCCCCAGTCCTTGCGCAGCGTATTGAACGGGGAAGCGCCGAATTCTTTCATATAAACGGGCTTGCCGTTTTCCATCGTGTAGGTTTTACCCTCGATTCCGAGGGACAAGTAGTTCGAGCCTTCCTCGCTGACGAGATAGTCCAGGAACTGAACCGCCCGGTCCTTGTCTTTGACCTTTGCGGAAATCGCTCGCCCGACGGCTCCGATTACGGGACGGGAGAACTGGTAATTTTTGATGCCGTCCGCGGCAAACTGCGGGATCGCATCGAGCTCGAAGGTAGAGGTGCCCGCTTTGCGGCCTTTGTCCGTCAACGATTCCAGATCCGCTTTCCAGAAGTAGGTCACGAGCGACTTGCCTTTCAGAATGCGTTCCTCCCACTGGGCCTGGGTGAGCAGGGAATACTCGGGATCGAGCAGCTTTTCGGTATACAGCTTATTCAGGAAAACGAGCGAGTCTTTGTAGCCTTTGTGATACGGAGCGAACGCATATTTATCGGTCGTCGGGTCGATGTTGAAGAAGCCCTGTATGCCCGTAAACGCCCGGCCGAACACCGTATACAGTCCCGTGTCGCCCACGATCGCATTTGGAATGAGCGGATACGAGTTCGGTTCTTTTTCCTTATAAGACTTCAGGAACTGGTAAAATTCATCCAAGTTTGTCGGCGGCTTCAGCCCGTACTTATCCATGAGATCTTTGCGGGTGTACCAGATGAAGTTAAAACCTTTGCCCTCCGCATCCCCTTCGATTACGGGCACCGTATAAATACCGCCGTCGGCTCCGCTGGCAACCGCTTTCGCTTCCGGATATTTCTCGTAGAACGCTTTCAGATTCGGCGCTTTGTCCAGGTAGTCCTTCAAGTTCAGAAACACTTTGTCGGGACCGTGCTCCCTGCCCTCCTGGGTGCTCACCTGGATAAAATCCGTGACGGAGTTCGTGGCGATCATGATCTGTCTTTTCTCGGTGAGTCCTTCTTGGCTGACAATTTGAAAATCGACGCTGACGCCTGTCTTTTTCTCGATCTCTTTGAAAATTTCCCAGTCCTGCCGCACTTTTCCCTCTACCCGGTCATACGCCAGCCATGAAAATTTGACGGGTTTCTTGGCGTCCGAACCTCCGCCATCCCCCGGTGAAGCCCCCTGATCCTTGCTGGAACATCCCGCCGCAACGACACCGGCAAGCAGAGCGACAGTTAAAATCACGGCAAACGGTCTTTTTTTCATTTCCGAACCTCCCCATAATGGTAGCTTCTAGTCTGCTGGATAGCTTTACTGGTAATGCTGGTCCTCATGGTCACGCTAGTCATGTTAGTTCCTGTTAGTCCTGCTGATTCTGCCGGTTCTGCTGATCTTGCTGGTCGCGCTTGTCAGAATGGTTACGCTGCCCGTACCGGAAGCACAAGCGCTGCCGCAGTTGCCAGGGCGAACTGGACTCACGTTCTTTGCTGCTGCCCCGCATACCGCAGACTTTACTTTATAGCCATGAATTCCCACGGGAATTCAGAACTATCTCCACATCCGCCTAGCCTTTGATGCCGCCGATCATACTGCCCTGTACGAAATATTTCTGGATAAACGGATACACGCACAGAATCGGAAGGGTGGCGATCATGATCATGGCGTATTTAAGCGTCTCCAGGTGATTCAGATCCCCCTCGCCCTGAACGCTCGTTCCGGCGATAAGAATGTTGCGCAGCATAATCTGCAAGGGATACATGCTCCTGTCATTCAGGTAAATCAGCGCATCGAAGAAAGCGTTCCACTGGTTGACCGCGGTGAACAGGCCGATCGTGGCCATAACGGGCATGGAAAGCGGCAAAACGATGCGCAGCAGCACCTGAAAGGAACTACAGCCGTCGATTGTGGCGGCGTCCTCCAGCTCTTCGGGCAGCGCTTCGAAGAACGTCCGCATGATAAACAAGTACCACGTCGAAATCAGGGACGGCAGGACGATGGCCCAGATCGTATCGAGCATACCGAGCTTTTGAACGACCAGGAAGGTCGGAATCATGCCCCCGCTGAACAGCAGCGTAAACGCGGCCAGGAGCAGAATGGTCCTCCGGCCCGGAAGCCATTTTTTCGATAAAGGATAAGCCATCGCCGCCGTCACGATCAGGGTAAGCGCCACATGAAGAACGGTGTAGCGGATCGTATTCCAGTAGCTGATCCACAGATCGGGGTTGGTGACGAGCCGTTCGTAGGCGACCAGCGTGACCTGCTTCGGAAAAAGCAGCACCTCTCCGCTCGCCACCAGGGCGTTATTCGAAATCGACGCCGAGAACACGTACACCATCGGGTAGATCATAACGACGACGAGCAGCAGCATCAGAATGATGTTGAGCGTGTCAAACACTCTGGAGCCCAGGCTGGTTTTGATTTTCATCGCGTTCCTCCTCCTACCACAGACTCGTTTCGGAATATTTGCGGACGATCCGGTTGGCCGTTACGACCAGGATAAGCCCGATGATGGACTGGAACAGGCCGACGGCCGTCGCGAAGCTGAAATCGGAATCAAGAATGCCCCGCCGGTACACGAAGGTGTTGATGACATCCGACGTTTCGTAGTTCATGGAGTTGTAGAGAAGCAAAATTTTCTGGAAGCCCGTCTCCATAAAATGACCGAGCGTCAGCACGAACAGGACGATCATGACCGGCAGCATGCCGACGAGCGTAATATGGCGGATCTGCTGGAACCGGTTCGCTCCGTCCATTTTGGCCGCTTCGTACAGCGTGGGATCGATGCCGGCGATGGCCGCCAGGTACAGAATCGTTCCCCAGCCGATCTTCTGCCAGATTTCGGAGCTTACGTAAATGGTCCGGAACCACTCGGGAATGCCCAGGAACATGACGGGTTCCGCTCCGAATACCTTCACGAGGAAATGGTTGACGACCCCGGTCGTCGGAGACAGAAACGTCACGAGAATGCCCGCGATCACTACCGTGGAGAGGAAGTGAGGCATATAGCTGACGCTCTGGACAAATCCCTTGAACCATTTGTTCCGCAGCTCGTGGAACAAAATGGCCAGCACGATCGGAGCCGGGAAATGGAACAGCAGATCGTACACGTTGAGCATGACCGTGTTGCGGATCAGCTTCCAGGAATCCGGCGTGACGTAGAAGAATTCGATAAAATGCTTCAGCCCTACGAATTTGCTTTCGAGGATGCCACGGCCGATGGAAAAATCCTGGAAAGCGATGATGATGCCGTACATGGGCACGTACTTGAAAATAATATAGTACAAAATCCCCGGAAGCATCAGCAGGTAGAGCGCTTTGTGTTTTCTGACGAGATACCAGAAGCGGGCACTCTTCGTCATGGCCTCTTCCTCCTTTCAAGTAAGCGCTTGCAAAATGGTGATGGCCTAACTATAAAGAACCCGCTCTTTCCGGTAAAGCGTACATATTTTGGCCCGGGTGCCGATTCCTCTATCCCTTGCGGGCCGTGGCTTTCCGTGTATGTTCAGGAAAAAAAAGAGACTCCGGAAAATGAGGAGTCCTCCCGCATTCACTGATGAATCGTCCGGTATTTCGCGGGGGTAATGCCTTCGTATTTCCGGAACATCCGGATAAACGAATTCCTTCCCCAGTAACCGACTTTTTCGGCGATATCGTCCATTTTCAAATCCGTTTGAAGAAGCAGTTCTTTCGCTTTGACCAGCCGGTATTTGGCGATGTATTCCACGTACTTCTCCCCGACTTCTTCCTTGAAGGTCCGGCTGAAATGGCCCACGGACATATTCATGGAGTTCGCGAACTGTTCGATCGACAACTCTTCATCGTAATGCTCATGAATATACGCCAGGATGTCGGTAAATTTGCCGGCCCGCTCATCCGGCTTGGCAGGCTGGAAAAGCAGCTCGTGAAACTCCCGGAAGCAGCCCTTCACTTCCTCCAGCGTCATGCAGGCGTTGACCTTATCGAACAGCCCCGCATAAAAAGGCACGTTGAAGTCTTTGCGGTCGGTTTCCACCGCACGTACCCATGTATTTAAAATGTCCGTGCACAAATATTTGATCTGAACGGCCGTGCCGTTTTTGCGTACGGCCTCTTCCACCATTTCGTACGCCGATTGGAGCAGCTTGTCGTAGTCGCGCGTTTTGCAGCGGTTCAAAATGCGTCCCACCTCCTGCACGCTCAGGAATGTATCGCACTGGGTCGATTCCGGCGCGCTCTGCCCGCTGCAAATCTCGACGTCGGCGCTCAGTCCGCGGCGCTGCAAAACCGACACGGCCTGCTCGTAGGACAAGTGAAGCTCCTCAATGCCGTATACCGTCCTGCCGATGCCGATCGTCGCTTTAAAATAGCTGCCGTACAACTGTAGGGCCGCCCGGATCAGGTTCGCCTCCTCCTCCGGGCTCCGGCTGAGGAACGGGTCCTTTTGAATAACGCAGACGAGCAGGTCGGACTTGATTCCGCACAGCCAGATCGTCGAGGGTACAAGCTGGAGAATGCGCTCTTTCAGCTCCGCCATGAGAAAAGATTTGGACGTCTCCGAAAGCCTGCCGTACACGTCCGGATCGTAGTGCAGCGCTATGCCAAGTACGGTCCGCGCCGCTTTTTTCGTATAGGTAAAACCGATTTCCCCGGCGTACGTCTCGATGGAGAGGGCGTCCCTGTATTCACCCAGCAAAATTTTGGTCACAAAATGCTCCTGCACAATCGGAAACATGCCCGTCACCCGCTGGTTAAGCTGTTTGTTTTCCGAAATGATCAGCTGCGAAAACCGTTTGATCACATCGTAATCGTTCCCTTCGCTTCGCATTTGCAGCACCTGGGCAGAGCCGTGCGATTTAAGGCCCTCTTTGATCTCCAGGATGGGCCGGTACATGCGGCGGCTCAAATAATACGAGACGAAACTCCCCACCACAATGAAAAAGGCAAGAAAAATCCAACTGATAAGCCGCGTAAGATGGGCAGGCTTCATGAGCGTAGGCAAATCGACAAGGCTCAAATAATAGGACGTGTCGTCAAAACCCGATTTGACCAGCGAAATCGCTTTGTCATTCGCAATCAGAAATTTGGACTCGCCCGGATCGGCCCCCAGGGGAGACGGAATCCGGCTTATACCGTCCGACACAACCCCGTTCGAGCTGATGATTTCTCCCCGACTGCCCACAATCGCGGTACCGGCTACCCAGTTTTCCCGAATGTTGATCAGCCGCTGCAATTTATCCCTGTTCACATCCACCACCAGATACACTTCAGGGACATTGGTATTAAACGGGTAGCTCATCAAGGCGGACAAGGCGGAGCCGTCCGGTTTCGGTTCCGTAAATTCCATCATTTTTTTGTTTGTAAACTTGGCCAGGTATGCCGCCTTCTCTTCCGCCCCCATCGGATAGCGAAAATCGAAATAGTACGACTTATCGGTATACGTATCCACATCAATGACAAGATCATGGTGAGCGAACACCAGATACGCTTTCGTCACCAGTTCATCCGACTGCAGCTTAATCAGCTGCTCCCGCAGAGCGTGGATCAGCTCCATACGCTGGGTGTTCTCGCCGGACAAATCGCCGGCTTCTTTAAGCAGGCTGCGGATATTGGAAGTGCTGAGCATGTTAATCATATTCGTTTTCAGGGAATTAAAAGCGGTATCCGTCTGTTCGGAAAAACGGCTCATAATGACGCGGTTTAATTTCTGCGCGTCCTTCTCGATCAGGGAAACGACGAGGAAATGAGCCAGCGTGCAGGCAACGATAACGGGAATCAGAATGACGACGAAATAGTTGGCGAAATGACGCCAGAACAAGGCGATACGGAAAGAACGCGGTCTCGGAATCGGAATCATGGTCTGCCTACCACCTTTTCACGGAAGGTTGAAAGAAAGGAATGCAGGAGAGAATACGGGGACAAGAAAGCACGGGGGATGAAAACCCGCATCACCGGAAACGGTCAGATAAAGGTACGGCATCCCGGCAAAATGTAATGAAAGCGTTCTCAATTTTCCCTTTAGTTGTATTATAGTGGGGGTGAAATAAAAATTCTACAATTTTATGAATTTTGAAATATTATTTTCTGTGCAACCTGAAAAAACCTATTTCCTCCGGGGGAAATAGGTTTTTAGGCGTACCGTCAGGCTATTCGTTTTGCTGCGACAGACAGGTCATAAAGGAAGGGTCATCGTAATCGTTCTCGGAGCGAAGCCCAGCGACTCATACAGATGAAGCGCGTGATTTCCGGCATACACACTGAGGCGTACTTCGGGGTATCCCTGACTTTTGAGCTGATCCACCGCTTCCTGCATGAGTTTTCTGGAGATGCCGCGTCCTCTGAAACGTTCGAGCACATAGAGCTCGTATACAAACCCGATAGTCCGGTCGGTAAACGAATCCTTGCTCTCCCCGATCAGAACCCATCCGGCCAGTCGCTCCTCTTCCGTCGCGATCAGATAATAGCAGCCTTTTTTCAGAAGGGGATCTACGAGCTGCCTCACTTTGTCCCGGTTCGGTTCGGCCTTTCCGAGCGTTCCCTCCGATAGGGCCTGCGGCGAAAGCCTCCGGATCTGCTGAATTTCCTCCGGAATCGGTTTGCGGATTTCCATCTCGTTCGCTGCCCCCTTTGCGGTCCCTTTTGCCGGGTTCCTTCTCTTCCGTACGGTATAACATACGACCCCGCAGAGCGAGTTCCTTCTTTTACACGTAAAAATCGAGCAGTCTGCGCACGTTGAGGTCCAGCGTATCCCCATTCGTACGGATAACCAGCTCCGGATTTTCCGGTACTTCGTAGGGGTCGCTGATGCCGGTAAAAGCCGGGATTTCGCCGTTACGCGCCTTCGCGTACAGCCCTTTCACATCCCTGCGCTCGCACTCCTCAAGAGGACAATCCACGAACACCTCGATGAAACGCGGCAGGTTCTGCCTGGCATACGCCCGCATTTCGCGGTATGGGCTGATCAGGCTGACCACGGTCGTGATGCCGTTGCGGTTAAGCAGACCGCTTATGAAGACGGCCCGCCGGACATTCTCCATCCGGTCTTCCCGACTGAAGCCAAGGCCCGTGCCGACCTGCCTACGGAGCTCGTCTCCGTCCAGACATTCGACGGCGTGCCCCCGGGCCGCAAGCTCCGCGGCAAGAGCCTTGGCCGTCGTGGTCTTGCCCGAACCGGAAAGTCCCGTCAGCCAGTAAGCGAGGCCGGCCGGTACCGTTTTGTTAAGCGTGTGCGTCACAACTCTCCACTCCTTCTTCATAAACGCGCGGCATCTGCCTTTGTGAACCGGCTCCAGCGATGCGTTCAAGCAGTCCGTCGCCATACCGCTTGCGAAGCTGCAGGTCCGGCATATGAATGTAGCCGATATAGCAGTCGCAGAAGTCCATTCCGCACGGGCGCGGCTGCGAAAGCGCGTCCAGGCCGTCCCGGTACAAATGGCCGATGACCCGGCGGTCTTTGTAGCAGCGCTTCACTATGCCGGGCCCCTGCACGTAGAAAACGTTGTGGCCCGTGCCGCACGCCCGTCCCCGGCTTTCGTAATCCTCTGCGTTCAGGTCGAAAAGCGGATCGAGGCTCCTCAGGAAAGCCCGGTCTTCTTCCGTGTAATAATCCCGCTTGTCTTTGAACGCATTGACCCACATATACACGTCGGAAGGCAGCGAACGACGGAGCGACTCCAGGCGTCCGAAGGCGCTTTTGACTCCTACCGATCCGACGCTGAACGGAATGGCTCGACGGTAAAGCTGCAGAACCTGTTCCAGAAATTTCTCTTCCGTCGTCTGACCGGGATGATACGTGACCCAGAAAGCGGTCTTCTTCGGGTTCAGTTCACCGGTCCAGGCAAGACCCGCGGACAAATTCGTCTGGATCGCGACTTTATCCACGTGATCCATGTGCGAGAGCCGCACCATGGCCTCCTTGTACCAGCGGTGAGTCAATCCTTCCCCGTAAGGATTGAAGAAAACCGACAGACGGTGGCCTTCGGCTCCCTGGCTCTCTGCCCAGTCCGTAAAAGCTTCGACCTGCCGCCGGTCCTTCGCCAGCGTGGCTGCACTGTCCTTGTTCTTGCTGAACGGGCAGTACGGGCAGTCGTAATTGCACGATGACAGGCTCCCCCGGTAATACAGCGTCGCCTTCATGCGAAGGTGTATCCTTCCATCCGGGCGCGGGTCTCCGGGGAGATGAACCAGTCTCCGATGGAATCGGAGAGGGCGATCCCGTCGTCCGTCAGCCGGAAGAGGCCGCCGTCTTCGTCTGCCCCGATCCCCGGGACATGCCCGGCCAGCCCCGTCTCCGTCAGCCGGTTCAGCTCCGGATAATCCTCCAGCGCCTCCGTGCCGAACCGGCGGGCGTAGGACGCGAGCCCCAGCCCCTCGCGGTGAAGGAGCGCTTTTAGAATAAAGCGCCGCTTCCGCTCCCCCTCGTCCAGGACGAAGCCGTAATCGACGAGGTCATGACGCTCCGCAGCGACATAGTCGGCGATAATGCCGGCCGTCGCGCTGCGGCTCACCGCATAGCGGGTCGCGTAGTGGACGTTCTGCGTATACGAGCGTGCGCCGCAGCCGAGACCGACCATGCCTTCTTCCTGACAGCCGTACGGCAGAAGCGTTTTGGGCGACGAGGCGCTTTCTTTGGCGAACCTCCTCATCGAATACTGCGTATACCCTGCGGCCAGGAGACGATCGCGAGCCGCCGTGTAGCAGGCCATGCGGATATCCGCGCCCCGCTGCCGGATCTCTTCGGGCTTGACGATCGTATGCTCGCGTGTGTACAGCGGGTAGATAAAGATTTCCTCCGGCTCGTAGGCAAGCGCCCGTTCCAGGGAGTACAGCCAGGTTTCCACGGTCTGGCCCGGCAGTCCGTAAATAAGATCAAGATTAAGAATCGGGAACTTGTACCGCTTCAGCTGCTCCAGCGCCTTCTCCACCACCAGGGGCATTTGCGGACGGTAAATGGCCGCAGCCTCCGCATCCACAAAGCTCTGGATGCCCATGCTCACCCGGTCCACCCGGTGAGCCTGCAAAATATCCAGGCGCTCTACGCTGACCGTCTCCGGCGAAGTTTCGACCGAGATGGAAGCTTCTCCGCTGTCCAGCCCCATAACGTCCTCCGCGATTCGGAAAACACGGTCCAGCAGCGACGGTTCCAACAGCGTAGGGGTTCCTCCTCCGACTGCAAACCGCGCGAATTTCTTGTGCGCGACATGCGGGGCCCACTCGCGGGCTTGACGTTCCAGCGCATCCACATACTGCTCGTGGACGCTAGTGCGTTTATCCGGCAGGGTAAACAAATTGCAGAAGCCGCAGCGCGCCCCGCAGAACGGGATATGCATATATAAGAAAAAGGTGTCCGCCGGCTCGTCCGCCCACAGCTCCTGCAGCGGGATTTTTCTGTCCAGCTCGCGGTAAGCCGTCTTGTGCGGATACGAATACAAATACGAGCGGTATGGCGCCGAACGAAGATTTTCTTCCCAAGCGGAAACGGACATTTCTTCATCTGACTGCACCGGTTGGTTCCTCAGTTGAGAAGAGGTCATCGGCCGTTCACTTCCTTTACGTCAATTTACAAAACAAACTCTCGGTAAGGCACGTTCCAGACCGCTTCATGCGCGAGCCGGTGGCCTTCGTAGCCGTCTTCGCCGTAGCACGTTCCGTGGTCGGAGAAAACCAGGCAGAACACGGGCCGCTCCCGCTTTCTCATCGCTTCGAACAAACGGCCCAGCTGTCCGTCCACATAACGGAGCGCGGCCCTCTGGCTCTCGACGGAATCCTTCTTCGCGCCGGGAAGGAAATAATGATTGGGCCCGTGAATCGCCGAAACGTTCAGGAACATAAACAGCTTCTCGCTTTGTTCCGTCCGTTCGAGAAGCTTGAGGGCATGATTGACCTGATGCTCGGTGGAGCGGGGGTTCGTCACCCCGAAGGTCATCCGCCAGTAGCTTTCCTGGAAATAGCCCGGGAGCACCCTGGCAAGCGGAACTTTTTTCGTAAAAAAAATTACACCCCCGATACAGACCGTCCGGTAGCCTTCTTCCTGAAGACCGGACACCAGATCGGGTGTGTCGAAGAGCCATGTATGGGGATGGGTTTTAAGCCCCGTGTTCTTGGAATGGAACAGCCGGATATGCTGCGTTTTGTCCGTTGTCGCCGGAGTCGGCAGAAAGCCGCCGAAAAAAGCGTGATGCGCCGCATACGTAAAGCTGCCGGGCGTGTGACGCTTCTCCCAGGAGCCGCCGCCGCACAGATTCGGGCAGTTGGCTTCCTCCAGCACGGCGGCGTCGTAACGCAGCGTATCCAGCGTGATCATCAGGATATCGTGGGTGCCCACGATTTCGTTCATATTCATCGTAGCGTTCCTCCCTCGCCCGGAGATCCCGCTGCGGCTCCCGGTTTCCCGGAATTCTCCGCTACGGAAAATCCGGCGGAAGCGGCGGAACCCCTAGGGGCCGCAGCCCCGGAGGCTGCGGACCCTGCGGACTCTTCCGCCGCTTCCGCCGAGCCGCTTGCGAGCCGGCTCATCTGCCATTCGTAAGGGTCCATTCCCTTGTGAACGACCCGGTACAGCAGATCTCCGAACGGATTCATGTCAAGTATGTAAGGCGCATGCGACGCGCTGTCGAGCAGAACATCGACTCCCGCTGCGAGGGAGCGCGGAAAAGCGGCCAGCGCTTTTACGGCGCAGGCCGCAGCTTCCGCCCGGATGCCCGGCGCCAGACCGAGGTCATCCACGCTCACCCTTTCGCTGCGCAGGTGCAGGTTCGTGATCGGCGTCCGGCTGACCCGGGCGATGCTGTGGCAGGCTTCTCCCGCCACGACAAGCTGACGGATATCGAACGTCCGGTCGCCGTAAGCAGCTTTGGCGATCCACTGTTCGACGTGGGCGCCGTGCCTTAAGAGCCAGTTCAGCACCTGGCGGATCGCGGATTGATCCGTGTAACGCCGCAGCTTCATCGCGTTATAGAATACCGGGGCGCGGGCGCCGTAGTTCTCGACGCCGACGGTCGTAACCGCCTGCTCCGCGCCCGTGCGCGGGTTGATGCGGTAAGCGACGACGCCGCAGGCGCCGGAGCCGGAAGCGAGCTTCACGAAGACCCGGTGAACCCGCCGGGAGAGCATCCAATCTCGAAGCGCCTCGTAGCCCGCGATCTCCTCCGGCGGAGCCAGGAGGCGGGGCATCGGCACGCCGGCTGCGGACAGGACGCGGTGCGTCTGCCGCTTGTCGAACATGCCGGCGATGTCCTCCGGCGCGTTCGTCCACTGCGGCTGCGGCCACAGCTCCTCCGCTTCCCGCCGCAGGCGGGCGAGCAGCCGCGCAAAGCCGCGGAACCATTGGGACGGGTGGTACTGACGTCCCTCTTGCTCCGCGAGCGCGAGCGCGGACCGCACGGAGAGCGGCTGCGGATCGCTGCGGTGCCCGAACGGAAGCAGGCGGTCGCCGTGCGCCGCCTCTTCGTGGTCGGGAGCGCCGAGGGCGATCAGCCCGCGCTCTACCGCGAAGAGCTCGCCGGGCGCGTCCAGCCGCAGCAGCGGGGCCGGTTCGCCCGCCGGCTGTGACGCCGCCCCGGCGAGGCTTGCGGCCTGCGCGAGCGAGGCGCTGCCGTCCAGCAGCCCGGCGTACGGCAGCACGACGGCCGGGGGCAGCCCCAGCTTCGCTCTGGCGTTCTGCAGCCCCGCCGTGCGGCGGTTGTCCGGGTTGCCGATCAGGATCATCCTCTGAGGCACGGCCGTTATTCCGTAAGCGACGGGTACCGGTAATCGTCGTCTTCGTCCATATCCTGCTGGTCGTCCGTGTTCACGTTAAGGCCGGACGATTTCCAGCGGTTAACCATTTCATCGGACATATAATGATGGCTTAAGTCCAGATATTGAAGCTTCTTCACTTTTTCGCTGTTTAAGAGCGCTTCCGCCCCGGTATCGGACAAAGTTCCGTCGGACATATCGAGCGTGTGCAGCCCGTCCAGAATCGGCGCATCGGCCAGCGCGATCGCCAGCTCGTCCTGAATTTCGCTGTTTTTGAGACCGAGGTAAGTGAGTTCCGGGAATTTGCCGGGCTCCGTCAGCTTGAGCACATCTTCCAGGCTGGCGTCGAACCCGTATTCGTCCACGCCGAGATACAGCTCCAGCTTTTTCAGACGAGGGAAAGACCCTTCGTAAATTTGATGAATCACGTCCTTGCCGAGGCCGCCGCAAATAATGGTCAGCTCCTCCAAGTTTTCATGGCGGGCCGGGTTCAGATCCAGTCCCGTGCTTCCTTTGATCGTAAACGACCGCAGTGCCGGGTAAGCCTCCAGCAGAGGAGCCAGGTTAGTCTGCATAATCCAGGACACTTCGCATTCCTCGAAGCTCATGTCGCCGATAAACAGACTCGTCAGTTTCGGAAACCGGTCTTTCAGCGCGACAAGCGTCTCGACGGTTTCTTCGGAATCGTTCTCGTAAGCACCGCCCCAATCGCCGATAATGAGGCTTGTGAGTTCCCCGCTTTGCGGGCTGTTCGCAAGTTCCTCGAGCAAATCTTTCATTTTCTTGCCGTTTTCATACTGGTCGTAATCGATTGATAGTTTCACTTCGGACATCTAAGTCCCTCCCATGTCAACTTTTTCCTTCTATGTACGATATAATCCTTACTATAAACGATACTAAAAAAGACTTGCAAACATTTCCGGGCAACCGGGCACGTCTCCCGTCTTGTTTTCCTTTCGTTTTGTAAGGTCTGTTTCGTATGGAAGCCCCACCGGATGCCGGTTTTAAATGATGGATAATTTCTTTCTAGAATGAATTTATTCGTAAAAAAACCGCCGCGTGCAGGGCACGGCGATCGAATGGACTGCCGGGCCAAGAGACAGTAGCCGCACCGACAGGCAGTTGCTTCCCCGGGGAACCGGTAATGTTGACAAAAAATATCGCCGCAAAATAAAAAATCCGCTCCTGGCGGATTCCAAAACATGAACTAAAATGCTAAGAAAAAGGCTAACGACCTTATCGGCAACCTTTTTCCACAGCATTTCGGCTCCT
This sequence comes from Paenibacillus sp. GbtcB18, assembly GCF_019091125.1. Classification (NCBI taxonomy): domain Bacteria; kingdom Bacillati; phylum Bacillota; class Bacilli; order Caryophanales; family Paenibacillaceae; genus Paenibacillus; species Paenibacillus sp. GbtcB18. Next base: position 674,197 of record NZ_JAGXJX010000001.1, on the reverse strand, counting down.
TTATTACACGGCCTTTAACTCCGAAACCGCACCTTCTTCCGCATTCTTCTTCTGGAATATCATGCCTTTATCCTTGAAGAACAGGAAGAACACCAGCGCGACGACAGCCGCCACGACAGCGGGGTAAATCCAGAACTGCTGCCACTGCTTCAGCGCAGCCGCCCCTTGATCCACGACCGTATGATTGAAGATATAACCTGTGACCGAAGAAGCGAACAACAGCCCGAGCCCGTTCGAGATCATGAACTTCAAGCTCTGTGCCTGCGCTTTAATCGTTACGTCCGCTTTATTGTCCACATAGATGTCTCCAGCCGTGAAGAAGAAATCCCAACAAATCCCTTGCAGTGCCAGCGCAATGACGATAACGAAAATGCCTGCATCGACTGCCGCGAAGGAGAACAACAACGAACGAAGAACCCACGTGATCGCGCCCCACAGGATAATCTTTTTGAATCCGAATTTAAAGAGAAACAGAGAGAGTAAGAACATAAAGATAACTTCCGTTGCAATACCGATTTGCATAATCGTAGCTGCATTATTAAACCCTAGCGCGCCCAGGAATACCGGCACATAAGCACTGTAAGCTGTTTTAGGAATCATTAAGAAAATCGTACAGGCCATGAATACCGTAAAATTCTTATCCTTGAACAATGCGAGCGCATCAAGACAGAGCAGGTCCTTGATCAGGAACTTCTTACCCTTGCCGGCTGCCGGTGTATTCGGAAGCGTGAAGCAATAGATCCCGAGCACAATGGCAGAAATTGCTGCAATTTTGAAGGTCATAATACTGCCCGAGAAGCCCATCTGTCCGAGCAGAAACCCGATCACCATAAAACCGAATGTTCCGAACACCCGAATCACCGGAAATGTTTTGGCGCCGTGAATATGTCTGAAGCTGATGCTATTCGACAGTCCCGTCGTAGGATAGAACAACACACCGACGATAAAGAGCAATACGAGGAACATCGTCGCGTTGCCCGATTGAATCTGAGCCGGAATCGCTAGCAGCACACAAGCATTGACAATATGCAGGATGCCCATAATTTTCTGGGAGGCGATAAACCGGTCCGCAACCATCCCGATGAACAGCGGCGACAGAATTGTCGCGATGCCCAGCAACGCATAAGAAGTACCGATGATGGAAGATAAGCCCGATGTGCTGAGAACTAATCCTAAAGTCATATTCCAAGCGCCTTGGACGAAATATTGCAGAAACATCATGATTAACAGTCTCGGAACGATCGTAGTCTTCATGTGTAGTATCCCCTATTAAATAAATTTGATGAGACCGTCGTAAGCCACTTCGATACCGAGAGGCTTGAATATGTCCACAAGCTCGTCATGCATGAAACCGCTGTTATGAGATAAGTGCGAGACGATGATCTGGCTCGATGCCGAGTGAATGCCGCTATCCAGCAATCGCTTCCGTGTCTCCAACACGGTCTCAATGCTCATATGACCATCGGAATGCGGATTCTGATTGTAACCATGTGTACATTCGAGTACCGTCAGATCGATATGCTTGTCCGCAAGCCACGACCACGTCAATTCCGGAAACCATCCTGAATCGTGACCATACAGCAATGTCTTGCCTTCCTTTTCGATAAAATAGATCAGACACGTCTCCCACTTCGCATGATTGGCGAGAAGCGGCGTAATGCGCGCTCCGCCGGACTCTACTGTCACGAATGGAATCATCCGAGTGAATTGAAACCGCTCCGGACTATAACCGGACAACACATCCAGACACCCCATAACAGCACGATCATTCCCGAAAATATGCAGCGGATGCGTAACGTGGTGACCATACCCTTCCATCCGACTGAACAAATCACCTGCGTTAAAATGATCAGGGTGCGTATGCGTGAAGAGCAATGCCGAAATCCGAGTAACATCCACATCATCCCGCATGACTTGGTAGCTGTATTCCGGCGGGAAATCAATTTGCATCGTATCATCAACAATCGCAGCCGACCGCGTTCTTCTATTTTTCCCTTTCTCGCTTCTCGTCTTCTCGCAAACCTCACATTTGCAAAATGGATTCGGTATTCCTTCTGACGCGGCAGACCCTAGAAAATGAACTTTCATACAAATATCTCCTTTTCGATTCGCGGATATGCAGGAATTCAGATACACTCTTTCTCATGTTGTATCCTAACAGCATCACTGTCGCTTCTTGATTTCCGATCATCTCCCGGATTGTTCATTGGAAGAGATCGACTGATTCTTGCGAGGAAAAAAGTTAAGACGACGGAGAAAATGACGATGCCGTAATACCCCGCTCCAATGCCAATTCCGACGCCGCCTGAAAAAAATATCATCGCCGCCGATGTCAGCCCCTTAACCCGTTCCCCATCCTTAAGAATGACCCCCGCTCCGATAAATCCTAAGCCGGATACGATTTGAGCCGTTAGCCGCATCGGGTCGGCGCGCATGAGTTGACCCGCTTCATTGTAATGACTGGCGGTAGAGATGGAGATAATCGTAATTAATGTACAAGCCACTGAGGTATAGGTATACGTCTTCATACCGGCGGGCTTATGTTTATGTGATCGATCCCAGCCAATAAACAGGCCCATCAATGCACTCGCAAGGATTCTGACATACATCTCCCAATGTCCGAACATTTGGCCATATTGGATTGGATCCACAGCGTTCCTCTCCCCCTTAATCATGATGTCGTGAAAATCTTGATCAGCCTCACTGAAAAACGACCAATCCATGTATAATGTTAACGCTTTCTTGAATAGAATTCTAACATATTATTGGAACGTGTCAATAAATATTTGAGGGTTTGTTTTCAGATTTACTTGAATGAATTACATAAAACGCTGCAAAAACAATACTCAAACATTCATTCTGAGCGCTTTTAAATATTGGAACGTGTCAAAAATTTTATGTGTGATGGCATGTTATAAGAAGACCCGATATAATTAATTTAGCCAAATATTATCAAAAAGGGGTAGGATGAAGCATGCCTACAATCAAAGATATCGCCAAAGCTGCGGGGGTGTCGCATGGAACGGTATCGAATGTGCTGAACGGAAGAGGAAATGTAAGTCTGGAGAAAATCACTCTCGTGGAAGAAGCCGCTCGTAAAATGGGTTACCAGATCCACGCGCGGGCTAAATCTTTACGTGAAGGAAGCACGACAACCGTCTCCCTCATCTTGCCCAACATTTCATCGGATTCCTACAACAAGCTATATATCGCAATCCATAGCACCCTTCTCCGTGCGGGGTTCACGACAAATTTATATCTCACACAAAATCAGAAAGAAAATGAACAAGCCCTTCTGCAAGAAATTGCTGCCAATCGGGACTGCGCGGTAATTACGGTCTCCTGTGTGGACGATGCCATGGAATATTATGACCTGCTCGGCATTCCACGGGAGAACATCATTTTTGTCTATCGTAAATTGCTAAACACCATGAAATTCGCCAGCTTCGATGCAGGTGCATCCGGACGAGCGATTGCTCAGAAAATAAAAGAAAAAGCGCACCGGAAGATCGGAATATTCACCGATTTGCTCCGATATTCCTGTGATCGGGATTTTAGAAATGCCATCATGGAAGAACTATCACCTCAGGATGTGCGCATACATACGATTGCTGCCGCGCAATCTACGGCCTATAATCATGCATTTGATTTCTTTGCAGGGGATGGCTTCGATTGCATTGTGACCCGTGATCTGGAACGCGCACGCTATATCAAAAATGCTCATTTCTTAGGGAGTGCGGGTCAAAGTCCGGAGATATACAGCTTGGCCGATTCCGAATTTTTAACCGAGGATTTCATTCACAAGTATCACATCAATTATCAGTGGCTGGGCAAAGAAATTGCCGAGACGATTCTACGTCATGAGACGACGGGCCAGCGTGACGGAGCCCCGATCATCGGGTTGAACCGCGGGTTTATGTTCGATGATCAAGCGCCCAGTCATCCAACGGCGAACAAGACGCTGAACATTCTGACGATCCCGAGCCCAACCACGGATGCGCTCAAGAAATTAGCTCCGCATTTTAAGAAGACGACCGGTATCGATCTTCGACTAGCTATCTATTCGTTCGAAGAAATTTACGACATCTTATCCGATATCGACAACCATAAACATTACGATATCATTCGTGTTGATATGGCCGGGCTCTCTTGGTTCGCGGGCCGGACTTTAAAGCCGTTAAGCCCGGAAATGCGGAAGCTGCTGACGAATTATCCTCCACAGCTTATTGATCGGTATGCTTATGTGAACGAGATCCCTTACGCCGTACCTTTCGATCCGAGCATTCAAATGCTCTTCTACCGTAAGGATATTTTCGAAGATACCAAAGTGCGAAGAATGTTCTATGAGCAGTATAAAGCGGAGCTGCGAACGCCCCCCGACTTCGAGGCGTTCAATCGGATTTCTGCATTCTTCTCTCGAGCGAGTAACCCGGAGTCGCCTTTATCCCATGGATCCTGCGTAACGACGGGAAATTCAGAGATTATCGCTTCCGAATTCCTAGTCAGGTATTATGCCGAAGGCGGACATTTGATCCAAGAAGACAACAAGTTGGCTCTATCCAAAGAGATTGCGATTAATGCCTTGCAAAGCTATATCGATCATTTATCCATAGCTAAGAACTTACCTGCCAAATGGTGGGACGAGTCCATCTCGTTATTCGAAGACGGTCAGATCGCGATGCTCATCGTGTATATGAACTTATTCTCGAATATCGCCCACAGCGAGATCTCCCCGCTCGTCGGGTTCGCAGAGGTCCCCGGCCAACAGCCGCTGCTCGGGGGAGGCTCGCTAGGCGTATCAAAATATTGCCGGAAGGACGACGAAGTCTCAGCCTTCTTCCGTTGGTTCTATGATCATGAAATTGCCGAGCAAGTCACGCTGCTCGGCGGCGCCTCGGTCAACGATTTCGTCTACAGTAACCAGAATGTCATGGAACAATACCCTTGGCTGAAATTCGCCAAAGACTTAGAGTATCGCGGGGTTCGAGAATCCGCTTTCCCGACGGGACATAACTTCAATCTGCGGAAAGTCGAGAAGATTATCGGTCTCGGCGTGAAAGATGTGATGAATCAGATGATGAGCATGGAGGAAGCGATTGACTATATTAACGCGAGGTTATCCGAGAAAGAGTTTCTTGCCTTATAGAAGATACAGCTCATAAGGAAACAGGAAAAAGACAGGTCCATGATCGCCGCGATATTCGCCGGGTGTCTGACCTGTCTTTTGTTTACATACAAGTATGAAATACTTGGGGCTCTGGTACCCGGATAACCTCGCAACGACATGAACCATCCCCTTTATTCCTTACCGGGCTGTAATAAAAGGGAGAAGGACGTCACGCCCTCCTCCCGTTCGCCCTTACTTGCTGCTTTTATACCGCTCGTAAGACTGCTTGTAAATCTTCATGTATTCGTCCACGCCCATCTTCTGCACGGTCGCCACGTATTTGTCCCACTCGGACATCGGCTGGGAGCCGGTGATGAATTTCGCTTCCATTTCACCGATATACGTCTCCATGTCCTTGCCGACTGTCGAGCGGAATTCAGTCTCTTCTTCGGTAAAGTTGAAGTTGTTCCACAGCTCCTTCACGGCGTAAGGCTCCGCTTTTTTGCCCGTCTCCACGGATTCCGGCAGCGTTTCCGAGCCTTTGAAATATTTCTGCTGCACGTATCCCGGATAGCTCCCCCCGAGCCACGTGATGTATTTGGCCAGAGCCTGGTCCATCGTCAGGCCGTTCGGGTTTTTCGTGATTTCCTCGACGAATTCGAGCTTGCCGTCCGCCGTTTTCGTATAAGTCTGGCCTTCGATTCCCATGAAATAAAACGTCGCGCCTTCATCGCCGTAAAAATGGTCGATCCACCGCACGGTCGCTTCCGGATTCTTGTTCTTGTCCGTAATGACGAACGCGCCGGGCCATACGGCAGGCACCTTGACGTGCGAGTACAGCTGGTCGCCGTGAGGGCCTTTTAGAGCGCCGAGTCCGAAATAGCCGGTCTGGTTCATCTGGGTTTTCGGATTCGGATTGATGGTCGCGCCGAATACGCCTTTCTGTCCTTTCGCAAACAGGGCCGCCGTCTTGATCGTAAAGATTTCTTTATCGATCAAGCCTTCGGTGTACAGCTTGCGCATGTACTCGATCACTTCTTTGTAGCCGGAGTCCGTCCGGAAAAACCGCAGGTCGCCGCTTTTCGGGTCCACATCGACGAATTTGTGGCCGAGACCGCGGTTTCCGAAGCCCCACGCCCCGCGCAGCTGCTCGATCAGCGGGTTGATTCCCTCTCCCGCATATGGAATTTCATCCGCCTGCCCGTTCCCGTTCAGGTCGGTTTCTTTGATCTTTTTCAAATACTGGTAAAACTCCTCCGTCGTGGCCGGCTCCTTCATGCCCAGCTTATCCAGCCAGTCCTGCTTAACCCAGAGCGGAGTTCCGATCAGCATCGGAAGAAATTCCGGGCTGTAGAAGGAAGGGAACGAATAAATGTTGCCGTCCGGCATCGTCAGTCCCTTCTTCAAATCCGGGTATTTCTCCATCAGTTTCTTGAAGTTCGGAGCGTACTGGTCGATGAGGTCGTTCAGCTTGACGAAGGTTCCCTGCGCCCCATATTTCATCAGGTCGGAGGAAGGAACTCGGGCCGAGTAGAACGCGTCAGGATAATCCCCTCCGGCCAGCGCGAGATTGCGTTTTTCCGTCAGATTTTCAAACGGGACGAGCTGGAACTTGATGTTCATGTTGGTCATTTTGGCATATTCTTTCCAAACGAGCGTTTCTTCGAAGTTATTGCCGTTCGTCGCCGCCTTCCCCGTGAAGAAGGTGAGCGATACCGGCTCCTTGGCGATGGGCATTCCCGTCGGATTCAAATTCGCCACTTCTTTCTTGCTGTCTTTGCCGTCCGCGCTTCCCGCGCTTTCGTTTCCTCCGCTGCATGCCGACAGTACGCTTACGGCCATGGCAACGGTTAACGTCACGGCTGTCCATCTCATTTTTCTCATCAGCAAATCTTCCTCCCTTAATCCATTGTATCTATCGGCAGCCGGGGTGTCAGCCCCGGCGGACCCGAGAAGTTTTCCGTTCCTTCAAATCAGCCTTTGACCGAGCCGATCATGACGCCTTTGACAAAATACCGCTGCAGGAACGGGTACAGCATCAGCACCGGCAGATTGGCGACGATAACGACGGCGTATTTGATCGCTTCGCCCTCCATCACGTTCCGGGCATGAGAATCGTCTCCGACCCCGAGCATTTCCTGCATCTGTCCCTGAATGAGAATTTCGCGCAGAAAGAGCTGGAGAGGATACTTGTCGCGATCGGTCAAATACATCAGTCCGCTGAAATACGAATTCCAGTGGCCCACGCTGTAAAACAAGATCATCACGGCGATAATCGGCATCGAAAGCGGCAGCACGATTTTCCACAGGATGCCGAGATTGGAGCAGCCGTCGATCGAGGCCGCTTCCTGCATTTCGCCGGGGATCGAGCTCTGGAAAAAGGTCCGCATGATGATGATGTTATACACGGACACGGCTCCCGGGATAACGAGCGCCCACATCGTGTTGAGCATGCCCAGGTTTTTCACGAGCAGATAGGTCGGGACCATGCCCCCGCTGAAAAACATCGTAAACACCATAAGGGCGGAAATCGCGTTCCGTCCGGCAAAATCTTTGCGCGATAGCGGGTAAGCGGCCGCAATGGACAGAATCAGATTGATGGCTGTACCGACGACCGTATAGACGATCGTGTTCAGGTACCCCGTCAAAATTTCGTTGTTCTGAAAAATCTTCGTATAGCCCATCCACGTAATGTTTTTGGGCCACAGCCACACTTCTCCCCGCATGACGGCTTCCGGACTGCTGAAGGAGGCAACCAGAACGAAGACAAGGGGATACAGCACAATCAGGGATACGATCGTGAGCAGCGCGTACACGGCCCAGTCGAACGCTTTTTCCCGGGTGCTTTGAATGGTGTTCATCGGGCAGTCCTCCTTTCTACCACAAGCTGGTGCTGCTGACTTTGCGGGCGATCCGGTTCACGGTTAGCAGCAAAATAAAGTTAATGACGGAATTAAACAGGCCGACCGCAGCCGAATAGCTGTATTGACCGTCGATAATCCCTTTCTGGTACACATGCGTGGAAATGACGTCGGACGCCTGCATGTTCAGCGAATTTTGCATCAGATATACTTTCTCGAACCCGACGCCGAGCAGAGATCCCATATTCAGAATGAGCAAAATGGTGACCGTCGGCATAATGCCCGGCAGATTGATATGCCGGATGCGCTGCCAGCGGCTTGCCCCGTCCACCCTCGCCGCCTCATGCAGCTGCGGGTCGATTCCCGTAAGGGCGGCCAAATAAATGATGGAGCTCCAGCCCATCTGCTGCCAGACGCCGGACAGAACGTAGACGCTTTTGAACCAGGCGGGATCGGTCAGAAAGTTAACGGGTTCCCCCCGGAACCACGTCACGGCCATATTCAGCAGACCGGTCTGAGGCGAGAGAAAGATAAAGACCATGCCCACCAGAACGACCGTGGACAGAAAATGCGGCGCGTACGTGACCGTCTGGACGAACTTGCTGAACTTTTTGGAGCGGACTTCATTGATCATCAGGGCCAGAATAATCGGAACCGGAAAACCGACGACGAGCTGGTAGAGACCGATGCCCAGCGTATTCGTCAGCAGCCGCCAGAAATAATAGCTTTCGAAGAACCTCTCGAAATGTTTGAAGCCCACCCACGGGCTGCCCCAGATTCCTTTGGTCGCGATAAAATTTTTAAAGGCAATTTGTACGCCGTACATGGGAAAATACTCGAAGACCAGGAAGAAGACGAGGACCGGCAAGATAAGCAGATACAGATCCCAGTTTCTCCGGACCCGTTTAAAGACCGCGGATCGTTTCGGTTTACGGACGGCCGAAGCGGCCGGGGCTGATGCCGGAGCCGCTGTTTGTGACGATGACGCTTCTTGTGACAAATCCCCACCCCACTTTTCATGTATTCTTTCCGGAGCATACCAAACGGTGCCGCCGACGGGTATTTACACTTCTTTATCTCCTTGGCCACAGATTCGCCGGATAAAAAAAAGATAAGAATCTAAAAAATGGCTTATTTGTCCCCCGGCTTTCTTTGGATAAAATAAGAAGACAACACGGAAAGGGAGCTTGATGCGCTTGAAACGGGTCCTCCTTAACCGGCATTCGCTGGTCTACAAACTATTTTTCAGCTTTCTCGGCATTCTGCTGTTGTTTTCCGTTTTTAACGGAGTGTCCGTTTATTTCTTTAACAAGAGCATGCAAAACGAAATTATCCAGTACAACCGTCTGATGCTTAAAAATACGGCCGAACGGTACGAGACCCATTACGAACGGATCAAAACGATGCTGTTCGACCTCTATTCGAACGAAACGGTCGTGGCGTTTAACCGCCAGCTGCTGACAAAGGCGGAGCCGGATATCGACTATTGGAAGGCTTCCGAGGTGCTGAAAACGGTCCGCGCTCAGGCTTACAACCCGATGTTTTACTTGAATAATCTGCTGGTGTATTACGATTCGCATTCGCTGATCGTGGAGAAAGAAGGCAGCGTAAGCGCGCCGATGCTGTTCGAGCGCTTTTACCGGAGCGCGGATTATCCGCTTGCTTATTGGAAGGAACAGTTTGCGCGAAGCGGCAACTACGTGCTGCATCCGCAGTCGTCGTTCAACGTGACAACCTTAAACTCGTCGGTGGATGTCGGGCTGATCCCGTTCTCGTTCCGCATGCCCGGCTCCAACTATCTGGTCGTCGCCCTCCTGGACGCCCGCGCTCTTCAGGAGGCGTTCTACGGTCCCGGAGACAGCCGGGAATTTATGATCCTCCGGGAAGACGGCTCCCTGCTGTACCGCTCTTCATCCGCCTTCGGCGCCGGAGATATCCCGTCCTTCGAACCGGAAGGAGCAGGGTATGCGAAAGCGGGCGATACGTATTTTTTTGCCGAAAAAGACCCGCTCACCCGGCTTACGTATGTCACGGCGCTACCGTACGCGAATATCACGGCTAAAGTGCGGAACGCGAGCCTGACGCTGCTGCTTATTTTTGCCGCCGCCCTTCTGCTCGGCATTGCCGCCTCGCTGTTCTTCAGCCGCAGAATTCACCGGCCCGTCAAACAGATGCTCAGCTCCATTGTGAGCCGGGACCCTGTCCGGCCGAAAAGCGCGATCCGCGAATTCGATCTGATCCATCAGAACCTCCACGAGCTGATGCAGGAAAAAGAAGCCGTCCAGAAAGAGCTTCTCGGCAAAAAGTCGCTTCTGACCAGCTTCGGCTATATCAATAAATTGAAAGCGATTACATCAGATATCAACGATTGGCAGGACATCGCGGAAATGGACGACCCGTTCCGCCTCGTGCTGGCCCAGCTTCATTTCAAAGAAGGGACCGTCCCCGAAAGCCACTCTCGGCCGGACCGGATCGCCTACTATATCCGGGAGTATATCAACGTCGTCATGACCGAGCATCTCCCTCAATCTCACACGTTCCAGATCGACACGAATCAGATTTTGACACTTGTAAAAGGCGGAGATGAGCCGGAAAAACTCGGGGAAGCGCTGGAAAAGCTGAAGCCTATCCTGGACCGGGACAAAGCTTATTTTCTCGTCACGCTCGCCGTCGGTTCCGTTCACCAAGGCTCCGGCCAGTTCAACGCCGCCTACAGGCAGGCGCAGGAAATGGCGCAGCAGGCCCGGCCTCTGGACGAGTGCCAGATTATCCGCAGTCACCGCGTGTCGCCTCCTTATGCGCCGACCGCTGCCCAGGAGCAGGAGCTGTTCCGGCACATCCAGGCGGGAAATCTCGCCCACTGCGTGTCGCTGACGGATCGCATCGTGGAGCAGATGGAGAAGAAAGACGCGGGACTCGCGCAGTACCGGCAAATCGCCGAGAGCATCCTGCTCCGCGCCGCGAGAGCCGTCGAGCCGTACGGCCGCGCCGCCGCAGCCGGTGTGGCGCAGCCGGATTCGGGCGCCGAGCCGCGACAAGCGTCTCCCGCGGCGGAGGCGAGCGCTCGCCATCCGGCGGATACGCCTCCGGACGGGGGCGCGGGTGAAAGAGCCGCCGCAGCCGGCGTCTCCGGCAATATTCGGCGGACTCTGCCGCGGAATATTGCCGGAAACGGCGAGGGCACCGGCGGAGCCGGACCCGCGGTGTCCGGAGCGACCTGCGTCTGCGGCGGAGACCCTGGCACGCCTTGCGAAGCGGCCTGCGTCTGCGGCGGGGCTTGCTGCCCGGAGGAAGCTCTCTCCTTCCAGGAGCGGCACCAGCGCCGGCTGAGAACCTGCTACACGCCCGGCCAGTTCAGGCGGTTCTACGCGCAGATGTTCAAGGAAGCGGCCGGGATTATCGCCGCTGGCAAGGAAGAGCGGGATTCCGTCATCGAGTTCGTGATGAACGAGCTGGAGAACAAATTTGCGGACGATATTTCGCTCGATCTGCTGGCGGATAGGCTGAACTTGTCGGCCGCCTACTTATCCGTCTATATCAAGGAGAAGACGGGCGCCAACTTCAGCGAACAACTGAACGCCATCCGCATCCGCAGGGCGAAGGAACTGCTCGGCGATACCGGTTTGAGCGTGCAGGAGATCAGCGCGAGAATCGGTTACCGCAACGTCACTTCTTTCAACCGGATGTTCAAAAAGATGACGGGCCTTCCGCCCGGCGAATACCGCAAGAGACAGGTCATCGGCGGGGAACTTGGCGGTTTATAAAAAAAGAAAAAGCCGCATTGGCTGCGGCTTTCTTGATCTTATTTATGAACCCTACGGATTGTTTTGGATGGTCAAATGACTGCTTACCGTAGCCCCTTCGGGACTATACTTGTAGTATTCCGCATAATAGGAACATGCGGCGCTCATCCAGAAGTTGTTCGTTCCGACCCGATTATATGCTTCCCCTTTAACGGAGCCCAAATTGTTAAGAGATTTGCCTGGACAAGCCTCGTACACGTAGGCATACGCATAATTATCGTACCAGACGATCGTATCGATGGTCAGTGTGACCCTGCCGTATTGGTTGGCGCCAGGGATGGAACCTGTCCTGTCCCCGTTCTTGTCCGCAATGATCGTGCTGCTGGATGAAGCGAAGGCAGAAGACGCCAGCGTAAGGGATAAAAGACCTGTCAGTACGACTGAAACCAATTTTTTGTTCATAACAACCTCCTAGTAACTGGTTTTTTGTATACATCTAAGAGTTTAAAGGATTAATATATAAATGCTTTATATATAAAATCCGACTTAATAATTACTAAATTTCCAATTATAAGCGGGTAAGAATCGTTCACAAACGGTACAAGCTGCTGCATAAAAAAAGCGATCTTCTACGCCCGGAGAGTGTTCGGGATGCCGATCGCCTGAGGTATTTCCTTTATGGAGATATTTGCAATCGACGGCGAAATGATGGTGGCCCGTTCTCTCTCACTCTCCCTTCACAGCCCGTACATGCTATACTGGATCAAAAAAGAATCGGGGATGAATCATGACGACGTACCTCGCCTTATTGAGGGGAATTAACGTAAGCGGCCAGAAGCTGATCAAAATGGCCGAACTCAAGAACATGTTTGAAGCGATGGGCTTTCTCGCGGTAAAAACCTATATCCAAAGCGGCAACGTTCTGTTCCGTTCAGACCTCGCGAATTCAGAAGAGGCGCTCCGGGAGCGGATTGAAGATGAAATCGCCGCCGTCTTCGGCTTCCAGGTGTCCGTTATTGTACGAACGGCGGAAGAATGGGAGCAGATTATCCGGGACTGCCCCTACGACGCGGCAGATTTGAAAGAAGGCGAGAGCATTTACGTGACGCTGCTGGCAGACCGGCCTGCTCCCGAAGATTGGAATCGTGTGCCTGACCCCGATCCCCGCCTGGAGGAATACCAGGCGGGCGGACGCGAGGTCTACCTTCTATTTCATCAGAGCATTCGCGATTCCAAGCTTGCCGCCAGCCTGCATAAGATGAAAACCCCCGCAACGACGCGGAACTGGAACACGATGAACAAGCTGCTTGCGTTGGCCCGTTCCCTCTAAGCCGTCACTTTTCCGAAGGCAGCCTTATCTCCTTTCCGCATCCCGGACGGGTCGGGACGAATGAGGTCTGCGAAAACAAAGAAAGCCGCCCATCGGCGGCATTCTTTGTTCCGTCTGCGGCGTTCCCACAGCTTTCCCTGCACTCGGAAGAGTCCGTGTTCCGGCGGAGTAACACCCATCCGAAACGGATATGTACATGCACGCGAGGTGCATTTTTGTGTCTTATTGGCCTGCTTTTCCGATCTTTCTCTTTTTCAGCTCATAGGAATTTACGCTGGTAGAAATAATATATTCGGGCTTCGGCTGTCCTCTGTTCTGGCGGTGCCCTTGGATATGCTCTTCGCTCTTCTCCCAGTTCTTCCAGGCCTCTTCCGATTCCCAGCGGATCAGGATCAGCACTTCCTCGTTCTCTTTCTTCGAACGATTAACCATCACACTGACGTCGATAAGACCTTCGCGGCTGTCAATGGCGCCTTCTTTACTGAAACGCTCGACAACCTGCTCGGCATTTCCTTTTTCCACTACGACGGATCTCGTTTGAATGAACATGAAGATACACTTCCTTATTTATGAAATATAGCTTCATTGTAATTGATAAAGATTATCATTGTCAATTTGATCCGTGCCTCTTTGCATCCCGCCAGTTACCGGTTCGTAGACAGCAGCCCTTGTCTATTTTTGACGTATTCCGTTCTTTTTCCTAAAACCTGTCCGGACAGGACATAGATTTACCACTATCTGCAAACCCTATGGATACGGCTGTGTAACAGCCCGTTATCACTTGGGGAAGGCGGTGGTCCTATGGCACAATCAGGCGGCAAAATATCGTTTTTACAGCTCGCCATGCTTCTTATGCTCGTTAACGGACTGATGAATCACGTTATTCTCAATCCCATTGTTATGGATGCTTCAGGCCGGGATGCGTGGCTCGTTCCCCTTTTCTCCGCCTTGTTCCTTGTCCCGTGGTGTCTTCTTCTCGTTTATTTCATGAAAAAGTCCAGGCAGCAAAAACTTCAGCCCTGGCTGGCGCAGCGAACGCATCCGGTCGTCTCCTGGATTCTGATTATCCCGTTGTACATTCAAATCTACCTGATCGGCCTGACGACGCTGCTGCACACGAGCATCTGGACAGTTACGAATTACCTGCCGGCCACTCCGCACTTCGCTTTAAGCCTAACTCTCATGGCGGTATGCGCGTACTGCGCGGTATCGGGACTGCGGACGATCGCGATCAGCGCGGGTGTTCTCCTGCCGTTCGTAGTTGTGCTCGGTTACTTCGTCATGATAACCAACATGCCCAACAAAGAATACGATCGACTCTTTCCCATGCTGGAGTTCGGCATGAACCCGGTTATGAACGGGATGATTTATGCAGGCAGCGGTTTTATGGAATTCGTTCTTATCCTTACCCTTCAACAGCACTTGAAAAGGAGAATCAAGAGCTGGCAGCTGCTCGTACTGGCCCTGCTGTTCATTCACATCATGCTGGGTCCCCTCGTCGGCGCCATCACCGAGTTCGGGCCTGAGGAGGCCGCGAAGCAGGCGGAATCGCCTTATGAACAGTGGCGGCTTGTCAAAGTGGGGGACTCTATCGAGCATGTCGATTTTTTCTCTGTCTTCCAGTGGCTGGCAGGAACTATGGTCAGAATCAGCTTATCCTTGTTTCTGCTCGGGGATCTGCTCCCCTTTAAGCGGGCGAAATACCGGAATCGCTTTATCGCCTGCATGGCGTTAAGTTACCTGCTCCTAACCCTGCTGCCGATTACCCAACAAAATCTGTATGAATTTATGCACCGGTATTACTTTCCGCTGTCTCTTATTGCGATACTGGGCTCGACCCTAATATGGACGCTTATATCCGTCACGACTAAAACGGGCAAGGAGGGGACTTCCTAATGGCGCAGAGCAGCAGCAATGCCGAAATATGGACAGCCGAACAGCTCAGTCAATTATTCAGCCAGAACGACGATGTCGTTCTGCTTACCCATACATTCGGGGAAAACGGCGCGAACGCTGCGGAAGTTCTTCTCCTGTACGGCGAGGCAACCAGCAACAGCCAGCTCATCGGCGAGCTGGTTTTGCCCGGGCTTGAAATGGCCTTTGACAGGGATCAAGGCTTCCCGACGGCCGGGACCGTCCTAAGCTCTTGTCTGCCGCTTCTTCCCTTTGCCGGTCCCATTACGGCCGATACGATCTCGGAGAGCTTGTTTGAAGGCAAGCTGCTGCTTATTTTCCCGCATCTTCGCTCGGCTTTCCTTATGAATATAAGCAGTTTGCCGGAGCGGATGCCGGAAGAATCCAATACGGAACTATCCATTAAAGGACCGAGGGACGGTTTCGTGGAAAACCTCTCGGTTAGCATCGCCTTAATCCGCAAGAGAATCCGCAGTCATACGTTGTGCTGCGAGAAGTTCGTGATCGGCCGAAGAACGAGAACCAAGGTGGCCTTGATGTACGTCCGGGACATCCTCTCGCCCGAAGTGCTCCTTGAAGTTCGCAGCCGGCTGGAGTCCATTGACGTGGACGGCATCTACAGCATTTCCCAAATCGAGGAGATGGTCACGGACCAGAAGTTTTCCCTGATGCCCCTGATGGATTACACGGGACGACCGGATTTTGCCGTCAGCGCTCTCCTCAACGGCCGATTCGTCCTGATTGTCGACGGCAATCCTATGGTGTTGATCGCGCCCTCAACCATGGCTATGCAGCTTAAATCGCCCGAGGATCTGCACAATAATTTCTACTATACGTCTTTTTCCCGTCTCGTTCGGATACTCAGCATTTTCCTGTGTGTGCTGCTGCCGGGCTTCTGGGTTTCGCTGGCCGCTTTTCATCAGGACCAGGTTCCGTTCAGGCTGCTCGCCACCATCACGATCGCCCGTCTGGGCCTGCCCTTCTCCGGGCAGTTCGAGCTCCTGATCCTCCTTATCCTGCTGGAAGTTTTCCGCGAAGCGGGAATTCGACTGCCCAGCGCCATCGGCCAGGTTTTGACCGTAGTGGGCGGCCTCATTATCGGCGACGCGGCCATTCGGGCGGGGCTCGTCTCCCCATCCGTAGTCGTAGTCGGCGCTATTACGGCCGTCAGCAACGCCACCCTGGTCAACCAGAACTTAAGCTCAGCCGTCAGTCTGCTGAGGTTTTTCCTGTTCTTCCTTTCCTGCCTGCTCGGCATGTTCGGACTTATCATGGGGATTATTGTGGTGACGGTTTATTTGTCCAAGCTGAGATCGTTCGGAGTCTCCTATCTGTCCCCGTTCTCGCCGCCTATTTACAGCAACTGGGTGCCCGCCTTTATGCGTCTTCCCTGGTCCTTGTTGACCGGAAGGCCCAAAAATCTGCATACGCAGGACAAGAACCATAAGAAGGAGGATAACCCGTGAGTATCGTGAAAAGGAGCGCCTGGCTGGGTATCCTTCTGCTGCTGACCGGCTGCTGGAACTCCAAAGATCTCCAGACGATGGCTTATGCGACAGCCTTGGGCATCGATTACGCAGACGGAAAATATATCACGTATGTCCAGATCCTGAACTTCTCCAATATTGCCAAAAGCGAAAACAACCAGGTCGGAACCCGTATTCCGATCTGGGTCGGCCGCGGCGAAGGGAAGACCGTATCGGAGTCGCTTACGTCCATCTACTCCACCTCTCAGCTGCGCTTGTTTTGGGGGCATGTCAAAGCCGTCATCGTAAGCGAAGCTTTGATGAAAAAAGGGCTTCCGGACGTCTACGACATGCTCAACCGGTACCGCGAGATCCGGTACAACATTTTGTTCTACGGCACGAACAAGCCCCTCGACAAGTTGTTGTCCCTGACGTCCATGCTTAATTTTTCGCCGATCGAGTCCTTATTGACGCGTCCCGAGCAGTACTTTTCCCAAAAATCATTGATCCTGCCCGTTTACGGGTACAAATTTATAGCCAATCTGAACGAAGCCGGCAATTCGACCATGCTGCCTTCGCTCACGGCCAACTCCGTCGTTTGGGAAGAGGACCGGTCGAAAGTTGCCTTATACGAAATAAACGGCGCTTATTTTTTCAACGGTACCAAATACACCGCCTGGCTGTCGCAGGAAGACTTGAAAGGAGCACGCTGGCTTCAAACGAAACTGGAGCGCACCCCTTTAAGCGTTCCCAAAGAGCATCCTATCGCCGCGCTTATTTTGGAAAATCCCAAATATAAAATCGACGCTCATGTCGCAAACGAAAAAATACGATTTACCATTTCATTGGAAATCAAAGCGTTTATCGACGAATTCCGGGAGCGCGCCACGGAAGCGGAAATTGAAACCGCAGCCGGGACCGCCATCAAAAACGAGATCCTCATGTCCTTCCATAAAGGAATCAACAAGCGAGTCGATGTCCTGAAGCTAAGCGAAACGCTGTACCGCAAGTACCCGGACGTATGGAAAACGCATTTTAAAGGAAAAGAATTTCCGCTGGACAAAGATTCTATCGAAAAAATTGACGTGAAGGTAAACGTCTCTCATTCCGGCAAGTATAAAGAGAGAAAATAGCGTAGGATTGAATCTACCCGGGAGGCTGCGCATTGCGGAAACGAATCACCGAGAAAAGCGAAACGGACGAAGCCAAAAGAGCGTCCCGCAAAGGGTTCAAATTCGGCACAATCCGCAGTTCGGCTCCCGTCGCCGCCAGCTTGTCCAGCAGATCCCCAACCGGCTCGACCGACACAGGCGTTACCGGCACTTCGGCCGTGTAATAGCCCGCTGTCGAATCAAGCAAACGGAAGTCCCGCTCATCGAAGGTGTACCGGTACAGAACCGTTTGTCTCAGCCGCTCCAGCCAAGCGCTCTCGGTCGCGATGACCGTATCGGAGGCAGCCGGCCCGAACAGCAGTCGCCTATCCTCCTCGCCGACATCGCCGGTTAACGTGTAGACGATGCGCGGGCACTCTCTCGGGAAGTAGTACAGATGCGCGTGGCCTTCGTCCACCGCCCAGACTACAGGCGGCAAATCTTCGCGCCCCGGCGGCTTCCGGGGAAGGAAAACCGGGATATCGGGTTCTTCGCTGAAATGATACAGCATCGGGCCGCCTCCTCTTCTCGGTTGTTCAAAAAAATTCATCCAGCCAGATGTAATACTCGACCTTCTCCTCGTCCAGCCCGTCCAATCCGTAAAGTTCCAGGAAGAGCGCCTTGTAGCGGTCGTCGCCGTAGTCGTGACGGAGGCTGCGGATCGCCAGGCTGATGTCCTGATAACGGTCCGCCACGCCCGCACGTCCGAGATCGATAAATCCCGTCAGCTTCTTTCCGGCGATAATCAGATTCGGTGCACAGTAATCTCCGTGCGCAAAAACCGAGTCTTCGGTTGCCGGCTTTTGGGCGATCAATTGCCGGTACAATTCCTCCGGCGTGCAATCGTACTCGTCTTTTATATCGGTCGGGTCCACCAGGCTCTCATCGACGATCCTTTTCGCATCCCGGAGCTTCTTCTCCAGCCCGTTCGACAGCGGACATTCGGTGATATCGAGGCCGTGTATGTTTCGGAGCCCTTCCGCGTACAACTTCACAAAAAGTTCCGGCTTCGCCTGGATCGTTTCGTGGGAGCCGTCTTTACCGGGGAGCGCCTCCATCAGCAAGTAGTCCATCCCGCCGTGTTCGGCCGTGTACAAAATTTTAGGGACCGGGAGCTTCCCGTCCAGCCAAGCGAGCGCTTCAATTTCGGGCCGGAGCGTTCTCCACCAGATACTGGGGGCGATTTTCAGAAAGGCGGGGGCTCCTTTGTATTCCTTCACATGATAGACGTGATCTCCGGAGTATCCGATTTTATTCACGGTTAATTCCGTCTGCCCGAGAAGCTCAAGAAGCTCCTCCGGCCAATTACGCGTATTTTCGTTCATTGGTTAGTTCCTCCTTAAAATTCGGCTGCATACGGATCTTGATCCGCCTGCACGGCCCGATTCGTCCTCCGGCCCTTCTCCGCTTTGAAAAATGTCCCGTCTTTAAACGGAAATTACTGTTATTCGCCGTTAGGAACAAAATTCCTTTTTAAGACCCAATTTCCAGATCTAAGATTTAGAAATCTTTAGAATAGGGCGGCTGCTCCTGTCTTGCTATACAAACGAAGCCGTTTACTCGAAAGCCTTTGTAACTCTCCTTCTCCGTGCTTTAGTTGCCGGCATAAGCCTGTCGCAAAATTATACCTAAAGTCTGATTCTGGAAGCAAACGGCGGGATCGGGGCAGCTAATCATGCGGCTTAATGGATCATAGGGGAAGGAATCCGGTCTCCGGAACTAAACCTATCTTCGAAACATCTCTGTCTGTCAACCTGTTATCGGCCGCGTTGTATCCGCTCACCCTGCCGGACGAAATTCGTGGATCGGCTGAAAACGGAATGTCAAAAAGGCGCATACCTGAGTGGTATGCGCCTTTCCGAGCTTATACCGGCACGTGTGCCGAACGAGCCTTGCATGTGCGGAAGCGCTTAGTTCACGAAACCGGCTGTCTGCAGCAGTCGTTTCAGTACAGCCACGCCTTCCGCACGGGTAGCCGTGCCGCCCGGCACGAAGCGCCCGTCCCCGCGCCCGTTCAGCAGGCCGGCTTCCACCGCCTGCGAGACGGCGCCCGCCGCCCAGCCGGAGATTTCGCCCCGGTCCGCGAAGTCCGCCGGCTCGCCCGCCGCGGAGTTCTCCGCCGTCCGGACACCGGCCAGCTTCATGGCGCGCATGAGCAGCACGCTCATCTGCTCGCGTGTCAAAACCTCACCGGGGCGGAACTCCCCGGTCTCGAAGCCGTCCGCGAGTCCGGCCTGTACGGCCGCGCCGACGGCACCGGCATACCACGCGTCACCGGGGATGTCGGTGAAGTCCGCCGCGGCCGGCGCCGGATCGAGCGCGAGGGCACGCGTCAGCAGGGCCGCGAACTGCGCCCGCGTCAGCGCTTCGTCCGGCAGGAAGGCGCCGCCTTCCATGCCGTCCACGATACGCTTCGCGGCCAGCAGCTCGACATCCTTGCGCGACCAGTGGGACGCAAGGTCGGAGAAGCTGACGTCGGAGGTAACCACCGCGTAGGTTCCCCCGCTTCTGTCGCGGATCACGGCCCGCTGCGCGCCCCCGGACGATTCGAAGCGGGACGGCACGAAGCGGAACATTCCGGTGGCCGGGTCCAGCTCCACCGCCGTGGCGCGGTCAGGATCAACCGCTCCGGGCAAGTTTACCGTTCTTCGGACGTAGCTTCCGAAGCCGCCGATTTCCTTCGTTTCGCTTCCGGTTTTCAGCGAAACGCGGAAAACAACCGGCATGCCCTGTACCTGCATGCCTTCTTTCGCCGCCCGGGCGGCAAGATCCGCGGTCTCTCCCGCTGCCGTCCTCGCGATCCCTACGAGCAGATCGAAGCTGCCGTCCGCGGGAAGGTCCGCGAGCAGCAGGCCGGCCGGAAGCTCGATTGCGCCGAGATGCGAGCTCACGCTGAGGATCGCGTCCGGCGATCCGGCAGCCGCCTTGCGGAGCGCCGAACCCGGCAGCGATACGATCCCCGCAGGCTCGCGGCCCGGGATCTCAAAGGAAAGGACCGGGTCCGCCTTTCCTTGAAGCGCCGCGATTTCCGCCTCCATCACGCGGGCATCCGCCGATACGAGCGTCGTGTTCTGCCCGTCGGAGCCTCTCGTCTCCGTCACCGACGTGCGCTCCGGGCCGGACGGGGCGGTTCCGCCTCCTCCGGCTGAACCGCCTCCGGAACCGGAACCCGTGCCGGATTCCGTGTCCGAGCCGCCGCCGGTGCTCCAGGAGGTTACGCTAACCCGGGCCGTAGCGGTATGGCCTTCGTATGTCGCCTGAACGGTGCCGCTGCCTTCTTTTAAAGCGGTGAGCCGCCCGGAAGCGTTCACGGAGACAACGGCCGGGTCGAGGGAAACATAAGCCGCCTGTCCCGTCACGTCCTTGCCGGAATTGAGGTATTCCGCGGTGACGGCCAGTTGGAGACTCTCGCCCTTGTTCATGCTGTACGTGCCGCGACCCAGTTTCAATGATTTTACCGCCGCTTCATCCCCGATGATCGTGACGGTTTTCTCATTCGTCTTGAACCCGTCCACTCGGACGGTGATGACGACCGGATTCGTTCCCGGACGGATGGCGGTATCGGCCTGGAATGTGCCGTCTTCCCGAAGCGCCGCCTCCTTCCCGTTTACAGTGACCGCTGCCTTGCCCGGTCCCAGTACGTCAACCTTGCCCCGGAGCGTCACTGTCTCGGCGGAAGTCCTAAGCCCCTCGTACGGCAGGAAGCCGCTGAGGGCCGCCGCTCTTACGGAGTCGCCGATCTCGTACGCATTCGCGACAAGCTGCCGCTTGGTGCGGATTCCGGAAGCGTCAAGCGTCGATACGACGAAACCGCCTTTCGGGATGACGCTGTTGGTCTCTTCCGGCTTGCCCCAGTTCCACGTCATGGCCTGGGTTTTGTTCGGCACAGCCGTTACTTTGCCGGAGCTGTCCACGACCGCTTCCACGCCGAAGCGGCTGTTGCCGGTCGAATAGCCGAAGGTGTCCGTGAGCACGCCGATATTATTTTCGATCAGATTGGTGTTGTAGTAGCTTCCCTCTAGGAACGAATCGGACGAGTCCGGAAGGGAGATGCCGAGCTGATAGTCTCTCACGTAAACGAGATTGCGCAGAGCCGCGCCGGCTACAGGCCAGTTCACCTGTGACGCGTCGAAAAGCATAAGCCCGTGCGTATTTTCCAGCCCCGCCTGGAAAACTTCCCGCTGGAGAGCCGGTTCCTGCACATTCGTAAGGGCGATGCCGGCGTAAAGCGGCACTTCCCCGTTCGTTACGATATTGCCGAGCGTAATATAATGCTCGATTTCGGGAGCGGTCGACTGATAGGCGCCGATCATAATAAAATCGAGATTTTTGACGTAACCGCTTTCATAGTAACCCGGCGTGTATACGGATTCGTCTTTCATCCGCAGACGCTCGTCGTAGCGGAATTCCGTGCTGCCCCAGTGTACCCCGTTCAAGTAATACGATTCGAACCAGGAGCCTACATAGGCGGATACGTCGATCTTTTTGCCTTTCTCGGCTTTATAACGGTCGGCCAGCTGCCTGACTTCGGAGGTAAAGCCTTTGATCGTTTTCGACCGGAATTCCCACCAGTCCCCGATAAGCGGACCGTCTTTGCGCTCGTTACCCGCGTAAGTGAACACGTCCTCCGGCCAGTTTTGAAGCTGTTTGCCGCGCGCGCCGAGGAACGATTCGAACTTGGCTTTCGTCAAATCACTGAAATCCGCGCTTTCATTATCATACCGGGCACGGTCCAGTACAACGCCGTCCACGTCGTAATTTTGCAGCACTTCCTCGATCGTTTTGAGTTGGAAGTCGCGCACCTCGTCATTGGACGGATTCACGAATGCGACCGCCCCCTGCTTGGCCGACTCGCGGAGACGTTTGATCTGCCCTTTGTCCGCCGCATTGTACACACGCTCTTCCCAGTCGAGATGGCTGTCCAGCAGCGCGTATTCATTGCTGGCGATAGATCCCTCCGCGAAAATGTTAAAGGCGACGTGAATATCGAGCCCCAGCTCACGGCTGTAGGTGATAAATTCCTGAAGCAGATCCAGATCGGGATTGGAGCCCGCTTTTTCAGGCGCTTTAATTGCGCTTACGTATGGACGGCCGGTCAGCGTGCTTTTCTTGTACGATACGTACCCCTCCACACCTTTTACGTCAAAAACGACGGAAGTCACGCCGTTCTCTTTCGCAGTCCGCAAAAAATTCCCCACATTGTCACTGGTTTGGAATTTCCTCGCGTTCGCGGCCTGATCGACCCACAGGATCACCTTCTTCTCGGTCGAAAAGCCCGGACGGCTGTAAACGACCAGATCCTTGGAGTCCTGCTCTTTGCCTTCCTTCGTAACCGAGAGGGCGAGATAATTGATGCCTTCGGCAAGCGTATACGAAGTTTTGAACTTTCCGTCCGGACCGAAAGAAATCGGAGTCCCGTTCACCGTTAACGCGATTTTCGAAGGATCGTCCATATTCGTAATCGTTCCGGATAGCTCGGTGGACGGCTTCGTCTCCGTGTACATCGCGTAATTGTCGAGCGTCAGCCGGGCAATCGGCCCTCCTGTTCCCATCAGATCTTTGACCGGGACCGCAAAGCCGTTCTTCCGGAGTTTGATCGCATCCCCGACTTTGAAATACGTCGCCAAATATTTCTTGATGTTTTTGCTGGCGTAGCTCGTGTCCTGCGCGACCAGCACATAGCCTCCGGGCGGAATTTCAAGGTCCGTGGGACCGGTCCAGGCCGGCGTTTTGCCGTCTATCGAAGGGTTGATGACCTTCGTCACTTTGCTCCCCGCATCCACTTGAACCGCAACGTTAAACTGGGGAACGGTAATCCGCGGCCCCCAATCGTTCGTGAAAAGCGCCACGGTGTCGTCGATTCCCGTGATATCCTGATCCACATACCCGATCGCGTGGCGCGGGCCTTCGATACTGATCGTAATGTCGATCGGCGCCGCCTCGACTTCTATCAGATCAGCCGGCTGCTGAGCGTCGTTATACGTAACCGTAACTGTGGACGAAACGATCTCCCGGCCGTCTTTCAGCAGCTTGACGGGAATGGCGTTCGTCCCCGCAGTCAGCCGGACTACGCTTTGAAAAGCTCCATCCGCCTTCAGTGCGGCTTCCGTCCCGTTCACGGTCAAGGAGATTCCCTGTCCGCTGCCGTAGCGGATCACCTGTCCCGATACCGTAAAATCAGGCGATGTAACCGTCGTGCCGGATGCCGTCACGAGATTCAGGCCCGGGTCGGGGTTGAGAAAATCGCCTGCATGCACAACTTGTCCTCCTTTATGTAAAGACACGGTATCTCCGGTTTTGTAATGCTCGAAAAGCGGCTTCCGGGTTACGGATGTCCCCCAGGAAGAATCGTTGGCTAGAAGTACGTATCCGCCCTCCGGTACGGGCAGGTTCTGGTTCTCCTCCCATGAGGAGCCCGTAGGCGGCACAACCGTCGGCCCGATGACGCGGATCACCCGATCGTGTTTATCCACGGCAATCGCCGTGTTCGTCTTCTTGACGAATACTTTGTCGGTTTCCGGCGAATTCGTCACCTGGGCTCCGCTCGTAAACAGGGCCACATAGTTCGTCTTCTGGGGCGGCGCATCGACATTGACGTTGATGTGCCCGACCGGCAGCCGGAACGTACCGTCCTGCGACAGGATGTATACATCGTCCGTCACACCGGCGGCGGCTTGGGGCCGAACTCCCCCGCTCTCTTGCCCGAGACTTTGTGCCGAGGCTTTTCCCCATGCGGGAGTAAGCAAAGAAATCACCAAAGCGATAATCATCATCCCATTCCACTTGCGCAGCAAGCTTTTCATAGCGGCTCCCTTCTTTCTCTCAAAGTGTAGAGTCGAACCCGGCCGGGGCCGGTGAACAAAACGGCAGCCGCTCGTAAGCCGCTGCCGGATGTGAATGATTCTGGATGTGTGTTATTTTTTTGCGCTTTTGAACCACTCGTTTGCCGCTTTAATCATCGCATCGCCGCCATCGGCCTTCCATTTGGCCAAGAATTGATCGTAATTGGACAGCGGATCCGCTCCGCTAATAAATTTCAGCATGCTGTCGGTCTGGTACTTGTCGAGCTTCTGCTTGTTTTTGGAGATGTCCGCAATCGGCGGCGCCTTGGCAAGCGGATCGGTGACTATGATGCCTTCGGCGTTTTTGTTGATCTGTTCGAAGAACGCTTGCAGAACGGGATCTTTACGCACACGGGCCTGCCAGTAGTCCGGATATTTCTTGTAATCGACACCCGTCAGGAAACCGCTTCCATTGTTAAGCTCGTCGTTGAACTTCGGCAGAATCGGGTAGTATTTGCCGTCTTTAATCTCATGATGTTCGCCCTGCTTGCCGATGGCAATTTCGATGAAATTATCCGGCTTCAGCTTCAGATCCAGAAACTTCATGGCATCTTCCTTATGCTTGGAAACCTTCGGAATGGTGACGAACCAGGTCGTGTTCGCTTTGACGAACGTGGACGCTTTGCCGGATTTGTCTTTCAGGAAAGGAATGATGGCCGTTTTCGCGTTCGGATCATTCTTTTTAAGCGCTTTTTCCGTCGTTCCCGCGTTCCAGTAAGCCTGTTTGAAAATAGCCGCTTTGCCGCTGGAAAACTTTTCGATCGCCTTGGCGCTCGTATTGATCGGCATTTCCTGATCGATCAGGCCTTCTTTGTAAAGCTTGTTCATGTAAGTCAGGAATTCTTTCATCGCCGGTGTCTCTACCTGATGGATAAGCGTTCCGTTCTGGTCCACCCAGTCCGTAGTGACGCCGAAGGCGGCGCCGATATCGCCGATAATGGATTCCTTCGAGTCTTTGGAACCTGTAAGCGGGGCGATGTTTTTCTTTTCCTTGATCGTTTTCAACACCGTGTACAGCTCATCCGTGTTCGTCGGCGTTTTCAGACCCAGCTCATCCATCCAATCCTGGCGGACAACCAGTTCTTCCCCGACCGAAAGACCCGAGCCCGTTTCCGGAATGGCGTAAATTTTGCCGTTTACCTTGGCGCTTTCCCACGCAGCCGGGTCGATGGCCGTTTTAATGTTCGGAGCGTACTTTTCGAGCAGGTCGTCAAGCGGCTCCAAGGCACCCGATGTAGCCAGCTTCTCGAATTGAGGCGCGCTCAGCTTCATCACGTCGTATTCTTCTTTGTTCGCCATCAGCAGGTTCAGCTTCTCATCCGGATTTTCCGCCGGAAGCATCTCGTAATTGACCGTATAGCCCGTTTTCTCCGTAATCGTTTTGGCGGTGAATTCTTTGTTTGGATCGAAATTGCCGTACTGCATAAGCTGGCGCATGGCCGGCTTGGCTCCTCCTGCCGGTGCCGGCGAAGTACCGCCGGTTTGGGTCTCTTTTCCTCCGCCGCATGCCGCCGTCGTGACGCCAAGCGCTGCGACTGTGAGCAGAAGCGCTGCTTTTTTTAACATAGATGTAAACCTCCCTTTTAGTTGAACAACAAGACCGAACCGAGATCCGCAAGCCTCAAAAGAAGGGCCTCACCGCCTTTCAGGATGGAGTGTCGTGTTAGCCTTTGACGGAGCCGACCAGAACGCCTTTCACGAAATATTTCTGCAGGAACGGATAGACGAGCAGGATCGGCAGCGTGGCCAGCAAAATCGAGGCCGCCTGAATCGACTGCGGGGTCGTATTCATGGAAGAATCCAGATTATTGTTCCGCAGAAAATCCCCGGTGGACGAAATGAGCAGTTCTTTCAGAAACAGCTGCATCGGCTTCAGACTCGGGTTTGTAATGTAAATCATGGCGGCAAAATAATCGTTCCAGAAATACACCGCGAAAAAGAGTCCGATCGTGGCCAGTACCGGCATGGAAAGCGGAAGCATGATGCTGAACAAAATGCGCAGATTGCTGGCCCCGTCCATTTTCGCCGATTCCTCAAGGCTTTCAGGCAGCCCTTCGAAATAGTTTTTGATGATGAGCATGTTATACACGTTCACCATGGCCGGCAGGAAAAGGGCGGGCAGCGTGTTGACCAGATTCAAGTTCTGCATGAGCAGGTACATCGGAATGAGCCCGCCGCTGAACAGCATCGTGAAGATGAACGCCAGCAGCAGCCATTTCCGGCCCCGCAGCCTTGTTTTTGAAAGCGGATAAGCCGTAATCGTGGTCAGAAAAAGACTGAGCAGGGTGCCGACGATTGTGATTGTGATGGATATTTTAAACGAATTCAGGAACATCTGATCCTGCAGCACGTAGGCGTAAGTGCTTAGCTGAAAGCCGACCGGAAACAGACTGACCTGCCCGGATATGACAGCGGATTCATCGCTTAGCGATTTGGAGATCAGGTTAAGGAACGGCAGCAGCGTGGCCAGTCCGAACAGGATAAACAAGGTGTAATTGATCAGATGGAACAGCTTCTCGGACCAGGTCGTCCGGGGTTTTCTGCGTTTGTGCGGCTTTACGGCAGGCAGGGCTGCGTCTGTATTCATATGTGTCTCTTCCTCTCTACCAGATTCCGCGCTGCAAATATCTGCGGCTCAAATAATTGCCGGTGATGACAAGCGAGAAGGCGATAACCGATTCGAAAAGTCCGACGGCGGTCGTAAAGCTGTAGTCCTGGTTGCCCAGACCCATCCTGTATACGAACGTGCCGATCACGTCGGAAACGTTGTAAACCGTAGGGTTGTACATCACGAGAATTTGTTCCGTGCCCGCTTCGAGCACAGAGCCCAGCCGGAGAATGAACATCAGCAGGATCGTCGGCAAAATTCCGGGCAGCGTAATGTGCCAGATCTGCTTCAGACGCCCGGCGCCGTCCATTTTGGCGGCTTCGTAAAGCTGGGGATCGATCGTCGAGAAGGCGGCGAGGTAGACGATAATGCCCCATCCGGTTTCCTTCCAGCCGGCCGACGTGACAAGGACGCTGCGGAATACGCTGCTGTCCATGAAGAAGGCGATCTGTTCCAGCCCGAGGCTCATCAGCACTTTGTTGACAAGCCCGCCGTTTGTGGACAGCAGGTCGATGAAAATTCCGCTGACGATGACCCAGGACAGAAAGTGCGGCAGGTAAATGACCGTTTGGATGGTGCGCTTGAACAGCATGTTTTTCATTTCGTTCATCAAAATCGCGACGACAATGGGAAGCGGAAACAAGATGACGATTTTCAACAGAGAAATAATAAGCGTGTTGACGAAAACACCGCCGAACTCCTGCGAGGTAAACAATTTCTTGAAATGCTCGAGTCCTACCCACGGGCTGGCCGCCATTCCGTCGAAAATATTGAAATCCTTGAACGCGATGACGAGGCCGTACATCGGCGTGTATTTGAACAGTAAAACAAACAAGATACCCGGCACGAGCAGCAGATATAAATCCCAATCCTTGCGGATATCCGAACCCAATTGCCTGGAATAACTTTGTTTCGACCGGGAGACGTTTACTTCAGAAGCAGGCTGTCTCATCGAATCCCCCCTTATGCGCTTTCGCTTTTGTATGTATTAAGTTTAGAACCTGCGCGAAATCCGTAGTAGAGGACACTCATTACTATTTGTGGTACTTTCATGGCGGGCTGCTGCTTCCGAGGCCGTTAGAGACCGGCAAAACAAGCAAACAAAAAAAAGGCCGTCCGGCCGAAGCCGGGCAACCTTTCTCAATCCGAATGCTTATATAAAAGCGTGAATCAGAAATAATACGGCAAACGCCAGTCCCGAACTCAGATGCCAGGAACGGTCCCGCATCTTATAACGGAACAACCCGGAAACCGGGACGGGCAGCAGAGGGGCAAGCGCCAGAAGTCCGCTGATGTTATGAAAATCCCATACGAATCCGTACATGAAAACGGCAGCGATATGAAGAACGATCAGTCCGATCGCGATCAGAGCGGCCGGCGTATACCATTTCCGGACAAAGCGGGATAAAGCGACTGCGGCTTTTTTCAACGGGCTCAAGCGATCCGGAAGTTTTTTCCTCAGCATAAAAAGCAGAACATAGTTCGCCAGGACGAAGAAAAGAACAAGCCTGGCCAGCGAGCCGTAATTTTTAAAAATTCCTTTAAAACCGCGTGTATGGTAGCCGGACTGTTGGAGCAAGTACAGCATACCCGCCAGCACGAGGACGCCGGTGAGCAGCGCAGCGGCATAGACCCGCTTTCGTTCCTTTGCGGGTATCAACTCGTTCCATGCCCGTTTTTTTCTAACCGCATGAAGGATGGTATTCATTTTCGGCAGCTCCCTGTAGTACGACGTTTTCATCAAGACAACAGGGCGGCCTTAAACGAAGCTAAACACAAGATTAAAGTTTGCTGAGCGTGCGGGTAAACAAGCATGTCTCTGAGGTTCCGCCTGCGAAGTCCCGGCCGTTCCCCTGCGTGTTACGGCTTCATTTCGCCCGGAGTAACGCCCCAATATTTGCGGAACACTTTCGTAAAATAGCTGACGTCCCGGTAGCCGACCAGCCTGGCCGCATCGTACACCTTGGCGCCTTCCAGCAGCGCCGCCTTGGCGCGGTCCATTTTCCGTTCCAGCACGTACGTGGAAAACGCGACACCCATTTCCTGCTTAAACAGTCGGCTTAAGTACGAAGAATTGACATAGAGCCGGTCCGCCACGCTGTGGAGGGTGATGTCGCTGTCGATCTCCTTCTCGACTATGGACAGGATCGTTTTCACGACCCCGTGGCTCGTCGTTTTGCGCTGTTCCTGCAGATAGGCCGTGTAATGGAGCACGGAACGCTCCAGCCAGGCCCGGATCTGCTGCTTCGTGCTCAGCATCGTGACGTCCCGATAGTACGGATAGTCGTCCTTCGCGACATCACGCACGCTCCAGCCCTGCTTATGAATGAGCCGGATCATAAGGCTCGTCCAGTACATCAGCGCTTCGTGCATGCCCGCAGCGGTCTCCGTTCCTTCCATCGCCTGATCCCACAGCTCCGAGAGGGTATCCATGGCCTTGTCCTCGTCCCCGGTTTCGAGCGCGATCTCCAACGTTTTCTCCAAGCCAGGAGAAAGCGGAACCGACGAGCCCCCCGCCGGCTTGTCCCGGTACGGAACAGCGATGTCTGCCCCGTACACGATGCGGTCCTGCAGCGCCTGGTACGCCTGCGCGTACAGCTTGCTGATCTCCGTGAGGCCGCCGGTTCCCCCGCTGATTCCCGCGCTGCAGGTAACCTTCAGGCATTCCTTGGCCTGGGAGAGCAGCTTCACGACCGCGGCATGGACGCGGAGCATCACGTCGTTGGGCGAATCGTCCGCCGGCATGGCGAAGAGCACCAGCGTGTACCCGCTTGCGTCCGTGTTCACCCAGCACGAATGCGGCTGGAGAAATTCGCGGGCGACACACTGCAGCGAGAAGCGCAGCAGCGGCATATCCCCGCTTTTGTAGCGGGGCTCCTCCGGACCGAGAGGATCGACGTCGGCTACGGCTACGGCGTACTGCATGCTTTCATCCAGATCGAGCAGATAGTCCCTGCTGATCTTGCGGATTTCCCAGAGGGCGTACTTGCCCCCGATCAGGTTTTGGAAAAACGCGCTCTGCAGCTGGGGCAGATGCTCCGACCATTTTTCCTGGAGCTCCGCCTGGTTGTGCCAGCGCTCCAGTTCCTGCCGGAGCTGTTCGGCTGCGCTCAGAACCGCTTCCAGAATTTCCCCGTCCCCTGCGGGCTTAAGCAGGTACTGGGAAACACCGGCTTCGATCGCTTTCTGGGCGAAGCCGAAATTGTCGTGCCCGCTGAGAATAATCATCTTCACGAAGGCATCCTTCTCGCGCAGCTTGCGGGCCAGCGAAAGTCCGTCCATCTCCGGCATCTGGACATCGAGCAGCACGATGTCCGGCTTTTTCCGCTCGAACAGAAACAGCGCTTCCGTCCCGCTCGCCGCCTGGGCAATCACTTCGATTCCGTTCTCTTCCCACGGAATATTGTTTACGAGCGAAGTGCGCAGACGCACTTCATCCTCGACGATCATGACATTCATGTTCCCGTCTCCTCCTTGTAGTCGATCATGCTGTCCGCGCCGGGACTGAAATCTTCTCTGCAGCGGACCAGGGGAAGCTTAAGCGCCGTGCAGGTGCCCCCGCCTTCCGCGCTGTCGATGCTCAGCTCCGCGCTTCCGCCGTAATACAGCTTGATCCGGGACACCACGTTCCTGAGCCCGAACAGATCGTCCACGCCTTCCTCATCCAGCGAGTACAGCTTGCCCTTGCGCCTGTGCAGCTTGCCCAGCTCCTCTTGGATATAGGCCAGCCGCTCCTGCGGGATGCCGCTTCCGTTGTCCTTCACTTCCAGCACAAGAAACCCTTCCTCCAGCCGGGAGGAAACAACGAGGCGGCCCCCGTCTTCTTTTCCGTCCATACCGTGGAGAATAGCGTTTTCCACCAGCGGTTGGAGCAGCAGCTTGAGAAGCGGGACCCCTTTCGCCGCGTCTTCTATCCGGTACTGCACCTCGAAGTTTTCGAGAAACCGGATCTGCTGAATCCGGATATAGTAATGCAGGTGCGCGAAGCTTTCTTCCACCGAAAAAACTTCGCGTCCTTTGTTCAGACTGAGCCGGAAAAACCGCGACAAATTCAGCACCATTTCACTGATTTCGTCCGCCTCGTAGTTTTTGGCCGTCCAGTAGATGGAGTCGAGCGTATTGTACAGGAAATGGGGATTGATCTGCGACTGCAAAAATTTCAGCTCCGTCTTGGCCAGCCTCAGCTCCTGCTCGTAATGATCCTCGATCAGATGCTTCTGCTGCTGGGCCATCTGGTTGAACGCCTCCGTCAAATAACCGAATTCGTCCCTACGCCTGTTTTCCAGCTGAATGTTCAGCTTGCCGCTGCCGAGCCGCTTGATTCCGTGCGAGAGCTTCTGAAGCGGCGATGCGATACCTGTGTAAACGATCCAGGAAATCCATAGCGCGAGCAATATACTGATCGTAATAATGCCGTACGTATACAGCTTGACCTGCTCCGTTTTGCTGTACAGCTCGCTCTTCGGCTGCATCATCGTCAGCTTCCAATTGGACGTGCTGGATGTAATCGTGACCGACAGCATGTCCGGTTCGGAGGGCAGGTATTTG
Organism: Paenibacillus sp. GbtcB18; assembly: GCF_019091125.1. NCBI lineage: Bacteria > Bacillati > Bacillota > Bacilli > Caryophanales > Paenibacillaceae > Paenibacillus > Paenibacillus sp. GbtcB18. The sequence continues at coordinate 642,627 of NZ_JAGXJX010000001.1, read as the reverse complement.
TCCCGGGTTTCCCCTTCCTGGCTGATCCCCGCGATCAGGTTGTTGTTGGCATTGGTCAGATAGATCTTAGTCTGTGGTGAAGGAAGCAGCGGCTTGATGAGATTGAGCAGCCTCGTTTTGTTCAGCGTGACAAGTAGTACGTTCTGCTCCCGCAGAGGGTTGTACAAGTCCATTGAGCGGACCAGGGTCACGCTGTCCGAATTCATCAACTCTCCGAAGGTGGTGCTACCATATATGGTTTCGCCGGGCAGCATGTACAGAATACCCGTGCCGTTTCGGAGCGTCATGCTATGCATATACTCCTGCTGGCTCTTATCCAGGTACCTCGGGCCGTAATTCGTGGAAAACATCCTGGTAGACGGATAATGGTAAATGGAAATCTGGGCGGCAATGTGATTGATGGAGTTCATGTTAGCCAACTGCTTCATCATTTGCGAAAAGTCCATCACGGCTCGGGGAGTCAGTTCCCCGCCGTTGCGCGACAAAGTGCCGATCAGCTCTGAGTCCGTCGAGATCAGTGTAGACAGCTCCTCGACGCTCTGCAGCGTCAAATCGATGTAGTCCATCGCGGAATTCAAAGCCAGCCGTGATCTTTCCGCAGCCTGCTCGACGAGAATCTGCTGAGAACGCTCATTGGCGAAGAGACTCACCAGCACGAGCGGCAGCAGAATGAGCAGAAAGTAGCAGGTCAGCCGGACTTGTATATTCCGCTGAAACTTGTCCCGCAACCAGCGCAGCGTCTTCCTCATCGCGCACCCTGCGGGATGCCCTGCTTCTTGTACCACTCGTTCACTTCCCGGGTCATGTCATCTCCGCCTTCTTTCCTCCACCGTTCTACAGCCGTTTCGAACGAGTCCAAAGGCTCGACGCCCACAATGATACGAACGAAATGCTCCATAAGTTCTTTCCCCTTGATGTTGTAGTATTTGCTCATCGACGGGGTGGGCGAGCCGTAGAAGGCGTTCGGGATGAGATGGCCTTCGATTCGCTTTAAGTTGTCGTATAAATGAAAATCGCCCAGAGCATCGAGCCGTATTTTCGAAGTCTCTTTGTCTTGAACATCCGCCATCGCCTGATAGATGCCACGATACAAATGCTTGTCGTGTTCTTCGAAGTTGATCACCATCTTCCCGTTTTGCATCGACCAAATTTCATTTTCGAAACCCAGTTTAAGTGTCTTGTAGCCGTCGCCCGCAATGAAATTTAAGTACCGGATTACGCCCTCCGGATTGGCACTATCTACCGGAATTACGTTATACGAACGGACGAGGTTGGTCGCGTAGACGCCGCTATGCCCTTCCGGACCTTTAGGGAATTCCAGCGGAATCCAGACGGCGCGGGGGTCTTTCTGCATATTGGCGGCGATGGGCCCCCGCGTATCGTACCAGGCGGCCGAGAACAGACCGACCTTGCCGTTCTTGATTTTATCCATCATGCTAGGATTGCGGTTGAGCGGAAACTCGGGGTCCAGCAGCTTTTCTTGGTACAGCTTGCGCAGAAAAGCGAGCGCTTCTTTCGTCTCCGGCAGCGTACTCGTGTACGCAAGCTCCCCGTAACGGTCCGCCCACTGATCGAGCTGCACGCCGAACGCTCCGAAGAAAGGCGCGGAACGGACCAGAGACTCGCCGAACGTCAGCCCGATCGTGTCGTTAATCCCGTTGCCGTCCGGGTCGTTCAGCGTAAATGCGCGGATCACTTTGTAGTAATCGTCCAAGGTGACGGGCGGAGCAAGTCCGAGGCGGTCCAACCAGTCTTTGCGCACGTACATCAGCTCCAGCCCCTTCACTTCGTTCAGACTCGGAACCGCGTAAATTTTGCCGTCGACGGTGACCTGATCCCACGCCTCTTTCGGAATCTTCTCCTTCAGGTCTTTGCCATAGCGGTCGATCAGCTCGTCCAGCGGCATCAGTTTGTTCTGTCTGGCGTTATCGTTCATCCATACTTTATCGGAATAATTAATCAGATCCGGCGTGTTGCCCGAAGCCATGATGACGTTCAGCTTTTCGGGATAAACATCCTGCGGCGGCAGGGTCACCTTAATGTTCAGTCCGGTGTTTTTTTCAATATAGCGCAGATAAGGATTGTTATTCTCGTCCAGCCCCTGGGGAAAGCTCATCCCGATCGTGTTCGTCACAATCGAGATGGAATCGGCGGGAGACGCGGTACCGGTCGGAATAAATCCGCCCCCGGCCGTCTCCGGCGAACGTTCACAACCTGCGGAAGCGGCGGCCAGCGCCCCCAAGAGGAGCGTACTTCTCAGCAATGCAAGCGAACGAAGCGGACGAAGGGAACGGTTGCCGAGTCGGCTCGATATGCGCATCCGCTGTCTCACTCTGCCTGCAAGCATCGGTTGAATACCCCTAGAAGTCCGTCCGCCATCCGTTTAAAACCGAGATCGGTCGGGTGAATCCCGTCCACCGTACACTCGTCCCCGTCTTCCCCGAGAAGCGCCGATCCGTCGAAGAACGTGATGAAGGAGTCCCCCTTCGCGATCCGGTCCTCAACGGTCTGCCGCTGTATGGCCCGCCGGTCGTCCAGCTTCTTGCGGACATCAGGGTCAAACCCTGCGGCGGCGAACTCGATGCAGGAGACAACGAGAATCGGAACTTCGGGATGCTTTTCCCGGTACAAGTCGATAAAAACCGGCAGTGTGGCCCGGATGCTCTCCGGCTCGCCCGTGTTGGCCTCATAATCGAGGACCAGCAAAGCGGGGTTCCCGATCTCGCGGATGACCTCTGCTACTTCCGGCTCGCCTTTGCCGCTGCCCGAAAAACCGAGATTGATAAACTCCCGGTTGATTTGCCGGCTCAAAATGCCGGGGTAGCTCATACCCGGCCGGTTCGCGCAGCCGCCCTGGGTAATCGAGGTGCCGTAGATGATTATCCTGCCCGGACTTTCATAGGGAAGCGGTTCCGCTACACGGGCATCCTCGTCCGTTCCGATCCAGACCTCCTCCACCCCTTGATAGAGAGGAAAATTCAGCGTGATGTGCCGCATCTTTTTCTCCTCAAACCGGTAGAGCCGGGACGTGTACTCACTGTCTCCCGGCTTAAAGGAAGCGGTTGCAACATATCGCTGATTGCCCGGTTCCCCGATGTAGCAGTCGAACCCGCACTGGCCCAGTGCCGTCATATGAGGCATAGCGGCATGGCCGCCAAGCCGGACGCGGACGGACAGCTGCGCCGTATCGCTACTAAAGCGGATCTGCCCGCCCGCCGTGCAATCCGCGAGCCGGTCGACCGCCTCGGGCAGTTTGCGGTCCGGACGTACGGGAAGTCTCCGGTACCGGCCTTCCGTTTCCAGCCACGGAAACCCCGAAATCCTAAACGGAGCCCGGCGCGGATCATGCCACACGGCTGCCTCATCGGTCGTCGTATCCGTTTGTAAGTTCCGGTCGTACCGGGCGATATCTATTTTTGCCGCTTGCTTCACTTCCACTTCCATCACTCCCCCGTTTGGTTGAAAGGTCTTTCCTTAAACTTACCTTCGACATTCCCAACGTGTAAAGAGGTTTTTGCAAATCCCGTTTCATCAAAAAAATCCTTTCTCCGGTTTGGAAAAAGGATTGCATGATTTTTTGTTTCCGTGGAATCCGCTTTGGGTAATCAACCCTTCGGCGGAAACGGATCGTTCCCGTAGCTGTTGGATTCCGAAATTTTGCCGTCCCGGTTGTGAATTTTGTGCTCCGTTTCTCTCTTCTTGGCTTCTTCTCGGCCCCTTGCCTGCGCTTCCTCTTTCGTGTCATGATGGCTGAATTTCTTCCCGTCGCGCTGATTGTCCCAGCCGCCTTCGGGGCTCGGCGTCGTATGTACGGAAGCCGGTTCATGTTTGGACATCGGAATCCCCTCCTGTTTTTTATGATTTTACTTACCCTAACTTCCGGTTTATTACTCACCGGGCTGTCCAAACAAACGCAACCTGGAAACTAGGCCTGGAAAACCAATAGGCCCAAAGTGCGGAAGCTTTTCCGTTTCGGCATAAACCCGGCCCAAGCAAGTTTACCGTCGGTCGGTCAGCGGATAAAATCAAGCACCTGGTCCAGCGACTGTTTTTCTTCCGCTGCAATAAGATCCCCCGTCTTGTCCAGCCGTTCCTCGATCGTAAGCAGGGTAAACCGGTTCGGGCTTATACCCCGGCGGACCTCATCCCAGGTCAAAGGCGTCGAAACAGTCGCTTCCACCCTGCCGCGGGGCGTGTACGGCGCGGAGAGGCTTTTGCCGGGAGCATGCTGGACGTAATCGATATAGATTTTCTTTCCCCGCTCTTTGATCAGCCGCTCGACCGTGAACAGCCGGGGGTGCTTCTCGGCCAGATAGTTCCCCAGAAATTCTCCGACGGACCGGAGCTGATCGAACGTATACCCTTCGCGGATCGGAACGAATATCTGAACCCCCGTCGCACCCGACGTTTTAGGAACCGAGCGTACGCCCATCCCTTGGAGTGTTTCACCGATAATCGCGACGGCTTCCATGAGCCTAGGCTCGTCTTCGAAACTCGGATCGATATCCAGCACCCATTCCGCAGGTTCTTCACCCCCGATATATTCGAACGAAGGATGAAATTCCAGCGCGGCCAGATTACCGAGCCAAAGCAAAGTGGACAAGGAGTCCAGGTGAATATAATTAACGCCTCCGTGGGCAGCGGTTTTCACGAATTCAGGCAGCTTGGAGGGCGCGTTTTTCTGGTAAAAAAACTTTCCCCCGACCCCGTCCGGATAACGGATCGTGGTCAGGTAACGATTCCGGCAATAGGGAAGCAGGTACGGCGAAAGCGCGATCAGCTTCTGCAGGTAAATCACCTTCGTAATACCCGCTTCGGGCCAGAGGAGCTTCTGCGGGTTCGATACCGTGATTTCGTTTCCGTCGACCGTGACGACTCCGGATTCGCTTGAACTTGGACTCATAACGTCATCCCCTCCAGCGCCATCAGTTTGGGATGCCGCAGCAGGCCGCTTTCCGTCACCTCGCGTCCCGTAACAAGGATCGGCAGCGGCTGTTCCAGCCACAGCACTTCGGCACTTCGCAAACCTTCAGGCGTCCCCATGAAATAATCTTCGATGATCCGCCCGGTCTTGAGGCCGCGGAGCTCGCGCTTTACCCGCTCGTTCAACCCGGACGAGACACGGCCGAAATAACGGCCGTCGCGGCTCATCACGAGACTGGCCACCCGGCCTTCCTTGAACAGAATGCCGACGGCTTGCACTTCGAGCCGGACAGCCCTTTTGCGCTTGAACCAGTCTCTGTGCTCTTTTCCCTCGCGGTAGGGACTCCCGGCACGCTTGGCAATGACGCCTTCCCATTCGTTAGCGGTCACCCATTCCCACAGCGTCCCGGCGTCCACGTACAGGTCAGTCCGGTAAAGAGGCGGCTTCCAGTCGGCCGCAAGCACTTCCAACCGCCTGAAGCGTTCCCTGAAAGGAATGCCGCGAAGATCCTCATCCCCGATTTGCAGCACATCGAAAAGCATGTAATGAACGGGTTCGCGGGCGACCGCACGCCGGATTAAAGCCGGATCGGTCAGTTTGTCACGCTGCTGCATTTTCTGGAAGCTGGGCCGTCCGGTTGCCGGGTCAAGAATAACGGCTTCTCCGTCAAGCACAAAGGTTCCCGTCAACTTCTTTAGCGCTTCGATCAAGTCGGGATAGTTCCGGTTCTTTGATAACATTTTTTTGGAGAAAAGCTCCACTTTCCCGTTATCCACAAAAGCAAGCATCCTGAATCCGTCCCACTTGAGCTGGTATAGCCATTCATCGCCTTCAGGCAGCGTATTCGTGAGGATGGGCGACATCGGCAGAAATGGCTGCATAAATCAGCTCCCCGTCTTTTTCGCCGTCGACTTGGAGCGGTTTTTCGGCTTGCCTTTGGCGGACGGTTTCGGTGATGCCTCCGTCTTTTTCCGTCCTCCCGAGCCCGTGCGTCCCGCTGTCCCGGAAGTTTTGTTCTTCTCGGTTCCTGCCGCTCCCTGCTTGTCTTTCATCTGCTTGAGGCTCGCTTGAAGGGCGTCCATCAGATCGATGACGTTCGACTTTTTCTCCTCCGGAGCCAGCTTCACTTCCTTGCCCTCTACCTTATCTTCGATCGCATCCAGCAGACGTTCTCGGTAATCGTCTTCATATTTATCGGGATTGAATGTTCCGGTGAGCTGCTCGATCAGCATTTTGGCCATTTCCAGCTCACGTTCATCGGCTTCGGACTCTTCCGGCAAATTCGGAATCTGCTCCTTGGGCCGGATTTCCTCGGCATACCACATCGTCACCATGGACAGTACCCCGTCGATGACGCGGATTGCGGCCAGACTGCTTTTGGAACGGATCGTCACGTTCGCGATTCCGATTTTCTCCGTTTCTTCCAGTGCCGACACAAGCAGATTGTAAGCGTGGGTTCCCGCTTCGTCGGGCGCGAGGTAGTACGTTTTCTGGAAATAGATCGGGTCGATTTCCTCCAGATGGACAAAATCGAGAATCCGGATTTCCCGGGATTTTTCCGAGGCGAGCCCTTCCAGCTCCTTCTTGTCGAAGGTGACGAAATGGCCCGGTTCATATTCGTAGCCCTTGACGATCTCGCTCCAGTTCACCTCGCTCTCGCATTTCGGACAAGTACGGGTGTAATGGATAGGCACATTATATTCTTTGTGCAGCATTTTCATCGGAATGTCGTTGTCCTGCGTAGCCGTGTACATTTTGACCGGTACGTTGACAAGACCGAAGCTGATGGCGCCCTTCCAGATCGTTTGCATGTGTCAATCCCCTCCGTTTCGCTTAAAGAAGCGTATGTGTTGTACTTAACCGTGAGCTCGGGGGATCAATCAAAGAGCCGGACGGAAAAAACAGGATGAGGTATTGACCCCATCCTGCGCCGCATAAGCAATTATTGGTTCAATCTGCCCATCACGAGCGTGCTGTAATAGGTGCCGTCGGAAAGAAGTTTATCCTTTCTCAAAACCCCTTCGACTTCAAAACCGAGCTTCTCATATAGCCGAACGGCTTTTTCGTTCGTTTCCAGAACCGTCAGCGTCATTTTTACCATGCCCGTGGAATCCGCCCAGTCGATTGATGTCTTCAGCAAATTTTTACCGATGCCGTGCCCCCAATAATCTTTAAGTACCCCGACTCCGAATTCGACTTTGTGAGAAAACCGGATCAGGTCGCTGCCTTGGCATCTGGAAAAGGCGACGATGCGGTCCTCTACGGCCGCGACTAAAAACAAGTTTGTCGGGCTAACCGAATCCGCCTGAATCAGCTTGACGAAGCCCGGCGCGTCGATGAACGCTTCACCCGGTTCCCGGTCCAGATTCTCGGTTTCTCCATCGATTTGCACTCTTAGCCCGGACAACTGCTCCGCATCTTCTGCGGCTGCGGACCGAATCGTATACGATAAACCGTTCACGTTAAAAGGCCGTTCGGCAATAATCATGATCGTCTCCAATTCTACTGTTTTTTGCAAAAAATTTGCGGTTAAAACAGTGTATCACAGGTGCTGGACGTAAAGCGACGGGTCAGGATGATGTTTTTTGGAGGATGAGCGGCCGGTAAAATTCAAATTTCCTGTACAATTGCAATTAAGAAAGTCTTCCGGGAGAAATAACTCGTAGACCCGGTTACTGCTTAAGGAGGGAACCACGATGAAAAAAGCCGTATTCCTGGATCGCGACGGGGTTCTGAACGAGGTGATGTCAGGCAGGGTGCGCCACGTCAACAAACCGTCCGATCTGCATCTGCTGCCCGGCGTGCCGGAAGCCCTCAAAGGTTTGAAAGAGGCCGGTTTTCTCCTCTACATTGTCACGAACCAGGGCGGCATCGGGCTCGGATTTATGACGGAGAAGACGCTTCTGGCCATTCACCGGCGTCTGAAAAAACTGCTGGCCTTAGAGAATGCGGTCATCGACGATATCGCTTACTGCCCGCACCGTCCGGCCGCAGGCTGCCGCTGCCGCAAGCCGAAGCCCGGCATGCTTCTCGACCTGGCCCGCAAGCACGGCATCGATCTCGCGCGGAGCTACACGATCGGCGACAGCGAGACAGACATCGGGGCGGGCCGGGCCGCAGGAACCCGCACGATCCGGATCGGCGACGCAGGAGCGGCCGAAGCGTTCACCGCACCGCCGGACGGGGCGGATTTTGCGGCTTCTTCCCTGCTGGAAGCGGCGGTGATCATTGTGCGGCAGGAAGTGGAGACAGGCGCTAAGCGAGCATAATCCGGCCGCGCTTGTGCTCGCGCATCAGCGTATCCGTCAGCCGCAGAAAATCCATCGAAGCCTGCAGATCGTCCGATTTGGGCCGGATCCGGTAAGCTTCGCCGGTGAGCAGGTTGTACGCTTCGATCTGGCCCGGCAGCCTGCCGAACGCCTTGTAGGCGAAAACGAGCGACAGCTGAAGGTACGCTTTCACGACGGACCAGTCCTCGTCAAGATAGTACCGTTTCAGCGTGTAGGACCCGTTTGCCCATTCGCCTACATGCAGGTGCATGACGAGCTCCAGATCCAGCTCTTCGACCTGTACCGATAGCGTCTCGAAGAGGAACAAAGGAGGGTCCGACTTCTCTTCCTGAAACAGGGCGAGAATCAAATATTTCGCCAGATTTTTCTTCATGCGCAAATAATCTTCCATGACAAGCCCCGACTCCTCCGGACCGATCAGGTACATTTCCAGCCTCTCCAGGATAATGTCCGCCGTCCGCCGGGAAGCGTCGATGCCGTAAAACTCGCGGATGATCCGGTCGGCCGACGTTCTCGCGCTCTCGCGCCACGGCTCGCTCTCCTGACAGTTACCGCCGGAGTAAAAGCAGCCGGGGCAGCGGATAAACTGCTCCAGCCGGCCATCCTCCATCCGGCTTACCGCCGGCGCGCCGCTCACAGGGCCCCCTGGAGGCGGAGTACCGCCTGCCGTCCGAATTCTCTGCACGCTTCGCGTTCGGGAGCCGATGGGCAGAGCTCGATTTTCAGCCCCTCCTGCATCGTGCAGCCGAGGGATTGAAGCTTCTCCGTCAACAGATCGACGGCCGCTCCGTACTGGGCATAGCTGGAATCGCAGGAGCCGAATACCGCTCCGATTTTGCCGCTCAGCTTCAGCTCATCCATCTCTTCGTAGAAATCCAGAAACTCGTCGGGCAGCTCCCCGTCTCCCCATGTGTAAGCTCCGAGCACGATACCGTCGTAGGCTTCCAGTTCAGCCGCGCGGGCATCCAGAATGTCCTTGACCGTCACCGCTGCGCCGGCCTGTTTGATCCCTTCCGCCACAGCGTCCGCCATTTCCTCCGTATTGCCCGTTAAACTTGCGTAAACGACTATAAATGTGCTCATCCGTCACACATCCCTCCATCTATGTAATTTGATTATGACTGGTTTTATTTAATTGATAATGATTATCATTTTCATAATTAGTATAGAGGGTCTCCGTTCCGTTTTCAATCCCTAATTGAAAATTATTCTCAACGAAAAAACAAAAGAACCGCAGTTTCTCTGCGGCTCTTCGTTTATCCGTCTATCCGGCGGCTCTCTCGTACTTTACATTTCCGTTAACCGATTAACGCCCGGCTTCCCGCTTTCGGACCGCATAGCTCAAATAGTCCGTTTTCATTATGACCGGCGTATCGCCCCGGTTGATTTCGATATCCAGCGGTTTATGGGACACCTCAAGCTCCTCCCACCCCGCGTATGCCTGCCGGAGTTTTTCGAGCGCCTGCTCTTTCGTCAAAATCAGTTCGATCAGCGTTTCGCGCCCTTCGCCCGTTTCCGCATCCACTTCTCTTATGTTCGTATTCATGAGGATGAAGTTGATGCCCCCGTCCTTAGTCCCCGCCGCAAGTCCTGCCAGCACCTTATCCAAGGCGGATTCGGAACGGACATGCTCAAGGCTGGATGCCGCGAGGATATAATCGAACGTATTCTCCGGCACTTCGTATTCGCTGATGTCCGCCCGCCCGGTTTCGATGACCTCTTTCACGCCGTACTTGCCGCTGTTTGCTTCAAGCTGCTCCAGCGCTTTGTCCAGCAGATCCACGCAAACGACCTTTCCGCCTGTCGGCTGGAGCTTCCGGGCCAGCGGAATGGAATTTCGTCCGACCCCGCATCCCAGATCAAGCAGCCGCAAAGGTTTCCCGTCCTGAAGCATCGCTAAATACTCCAGAACCCGTTCATCCGGCTCTTCCAGCCAACTGTCTTTCTCGTACAAATCGTGCTCTTCAAAATACTGCTCGTGATACGCCTTCTCTTCGCGCCTGATTCGCTGTAAGCGTGCCGAATTCATGCTCATCATCCTTCCGCTGCTTTTTCGCTACCCATGCTTACCCCAAAAAATGCCGGGTTGAAGCGTCTAACGTCGGCAGCGGAATGAGAACGGCTTCGCCCGGGAAGTCAATCCGGGACCGATATCCGTTACAGCGCCGTTTTTCTCACCCGAATCGCCCGGACAACAGCGGCAATCTTAAGCAAACCGGTGCAAACCAGCAGGATCGCCATAAAATACAGCCCCTGGGACAGCCCCGGCAGGAAAACCATCAAAACCGGCCAAGGCGCATGAAGCAGCTTGGGCAGCATCAGGATGCAAGCCGGGAGCAGCAGATGAACCCCCGCAATTCCCGCTGCGCTGAACGCGATGCGGACGGCCGTCGGCTTTACGCGTTTTTTCCTCCGGAACAGGCTGTAAAAACTTCGGACGGCAAGCGCAAGCACGGCAGCGAGCGCCATATCGGCCAGCGCATACGTCCGGATATAGTTCGGCAGCGACTCTACGGGAGCGTCTTCTCCCTCCAGAATCCCGTATATTCCCATCACGATCTGATCGTAAGGCACGAGATAATCCATCGTGTTGAGAAGCAGAATAATGCCCGTGTCTCCATGAATAACCATAAACGAATACGTGTTTTCGGTCGCTCCGTCATGAAAAAGAACCCCGTTTTTGACCGTCCATCCCATCGCGTAGGAAGCACCGCCGCCCATGGAAGCTTCCGGTTTGTGAAGCGCAGCGCCGCTCTTTTCGCTCCAGACCGATTTCCCCTTGTAACGGCCCCCGTTCATCTGCGCGCTGAGATAATGGGTCATATCCTCCGCCGTGGAAATCAGGTAGCCTGAAGGCACCGTGCCCGAATGCGCAAGCTGCCGGGTCGGAACTTTGAAGCCGAAAACCGACTGATACCCCGCCGCCATGTCCGCACCCTCCGCCTCTTGCGGCGAACCGAAGCTGTTCTTCATTTCGAGCGGTTCGAAAAGATAGTCTTTTACATAAGCTGTGTAGGACGTTCCCGATACTTTCTCCACCAGGCCGCCCAGTACGTTGTAATTCAGGTTCGAATATTCGAAACCGGTTCCGGGATCCCGGACAAGCGAAATTTTATGTAAACCGCCGATATGGGCTCCGATTGTCGAATCCCCCTGCGTCAGGGCGGCAACGCCGTCGTATTTCGAAAACCCGCTCGTCTGGTAAAGCAGATCCTTTACCCGTATCCGGTCGGACCGCTCCGGGTCAGCCGTTCTGAAGTCCGGCAAATAGCGGCGTACCGGCGCCTCCAGATTGATCTTCCCTTGCTCCGCAAGCTGCATCACGGCCGCAGCCGTTATCGATTTGCTTGTCGATCCCAGCACGAAAGCGGTTTGCGGGGTCGTTTTCGCGCCGCTTGGATCGCTCGTGCCGTAGCCCTGAAGATAGAACGTATCGCCGTCCTTCTTCACAATGCCGAGCGCCGCGCCGGGGATATGCAGCCTCTTCATAGCCGCTTCCATGTAAGCGTCGATCCGTGCGGTCGTATCCGGCTTGCCGGAAACGCTCCCCGCCGCTTTGGCGGGTACCGGCACCGCAATAAGAAGTGCCGCGGCCGCCGCAAGCAGGGTCCGCGCCCCTATTCCCGTTCGTACTTTCTCGCTTCTTGCAAGTTTGGTTATAGCTGCTAGGTACATCCTCATCCAGTCTCCTCCGGGTTTATCATTTCCGCTGATAGAACCAGTCTAAGGCGATAAAGAGAAATGACCCATCGATTTCCCTTGCAAAACACGTGCTGCCGGCTTACAAAATCGTCACCTGAGCAGGTTTCCGTCTTTCATCAGATCCCTGAAAAATCAAAAAACCGCCAGATATCCTGGCGGCTTAAAATTAAGTTTGATTTTGTTAAGTAGGCATGGTAAAATAAAAAACCGCTGTCAATACTAGTAATTAAACGTATTGAGCGCTTTTATCTGATCTTATCGTATCACCTTCGCGCAGCTTTGTCAACTTTTTTTGTATCGCCGCTTATGCGGGTTGTTTTTTCACGTTTAAGGAGGGGTTTTCTTGTCGGTTTCCAAAGAAGAATGGCAGCATGAACAGCAAAGGGTCGATCTTGTCCGAACCAAGCTTCGGAAGCAGCTGAGTAAAATCGAACCCGATGTCGGGCAGCTCAAGTCTCAGGTTGTCGATATCCGCAAACATTTTTGGGATGAAGTGACCGTCAATCTGTCTCATGACGACGATATCCTGGATACGTACCTCAGCTTGAGGCAGCAGGCTGAAGTTTTATCCGAGAGAGAGAGAACCCATCGGCAGCTCAAAAGGCAGGCCGACCGGATGAATCGTCTTCTCCCGTCCCCTTATTTCGGTCGGATTGATTTTAAAGAAGACGGCCCGAGCGGTGCCGAGCGCGTGTACGTCGGCGTGTCTTCCTTTCTCGATGAAGACGGCGAAACCTTCCTTGTCTACGATTGGCGAACGCCCATTGCGAGTCTTTACTACGATTACGCGCCCGGTCCGGCCGAATATAATACGCCCGGCGGCCTTGTGGAGGGCGAAATCGAACTGAAGCGCCAGTTTATCATCCGTGACGGCCATATCCATTTCCTGTTCGACACGGGGCTGATGATCGGCGACGAACTGCTCCAGCAGGTGCTCAGCAAAGAAGCGGGCTCCCAGATGAAGACGATTGTCGCCACCATTCAGAAGGAGCAGAACCGCATTATCCGCAACGACAGCTCACGAATGCTTATCGTTCAAGGCGCCGCCGGCAGCGGAAAAACGTCCGCGGCTCTCCAGCGGGTCGCCTATCTGCTGTACAAACACCGGAAAACCTTAACCGCCGACCAGATGGTGCTGTTTTCGCCCAACCCGCTTTTCAACAGCTACGTGTCCACCGTTCTGCCCGAGCTAGGCGAGGAAAATATGCAGCAGACGACGTTTCAGGAGTATCTGCATCACCGGCTCGGCAGACGTTTCAACATCGAGGACCCGTTCGATCAGATCGAATATGTGCTGGCCGATGAAGAGACGCCCGGGTATGCCGCAAGGGTGAGCGGAATCCGCTACAAGGCCTCCACCCGCTTCCTGCACGTCATTCAAGCGTATAAAGACCGGCTTCTGAAGGACCATATGCTGTTCAAAGACATCGTTTTCCGGGATCAAGTAATAGTATCCCGTCAAGCCTTATCGGACCGCTTTTACGGCTACGATCCCGCTATCCGACTGGCCAACCGCATCGAGCTTATGAAAGAATGGCTGCTGGAAGAGCTTGCGGCCTATCAGGAGCGGGAAATGCAGGAAGACTGGGTCCGCGACGAGCTCGATTTCCTCGATAAAGAGCAGTACCAGCGGGCCTACAATCAGCTGCGCAAACGGCGGGGACGCGGCGAAAGCTTCGACGATGCCGACGTGGAGGAGCAGCTTCTGCGGAAAATGATCGTCCGGGAACATTTCAAGCCCCTGCGGACACGGGTGAAGCGGCTTCGCTTCGTCGATGTTCCCGGCCTGTACCGGCAGCTTTACGAGAACAAGCTCCTGTTTCAGTCCCTGCACCGGACGGCTGCGGCGGCGGATACTCCGGTTCCCGCGGAGAACGCCGACGACAGGGACGGACTTCCCGCCCGGTGGGATGAAATCTGCGCGTATACGCTGGAGCGGATGAACCGGGGCGATCTGCCGTACGAAGACGCGACTCCGTTCCTGTATTTGCAGGAACTGACCGAAGGCTTCCGTACCAACACAATCGTTCGGCACGTCCTGATCGACGAAGCGCAGGACTATTCCCCTTTTCAGTTCGAATTTCTGAAAAGACTCTTCCCGCGCTGCCGCATGACCGTGCTCGGCGATTTCAACCAGGCCGTGTTCGCCCAGGCGACGACGCTGGAAGGAAGCACGCCGGTTGCCGGTCTGTACGGTCCCGGCGAGACCGAGCAGATCGTGCTGCACCGCAGCTACCGGTCGACGAGGGAAATCGTCGAGTTCACGCGCGGGATGCTGGAGGACGGCGCCCAGATCGAGCCGTTCGACCGGGAAGGCGGCAAGCCCGTTGTTTTCACGGCCGCGGGTGCGGGTAAGGGCACTGACGCAAATGCAGGCGCGGACGCTCTCGTTCGCCGGATGACGGCGGAAATCAAGACGCTGCAGGCGGATGGCAGCACGTCCATCGGCGTCATCTGCAAAACCGCCGCCGAAAGCGAGCGCGCCTTCGAAGCGCTAAACGGCCTCGATGAGCTCCGCCTCATCCGCAAGGATACGCCTTCGTTCGAGAAAGGCGTCATGGTCATCCCGGCTTATCTCGCCAAGGGGGTCGAATTCGACGCCGTTCTCATTTACGACGCATCCGCCGGCGCCTACAGCCGCGAAAGCGAGCGGAAGCTGTTTTACACGGCTTGTACACGGGCCATGCACAAGCTCCAGCTCTATTCGGCGGGAACGCTGACCCCGTTCGTCCAGAAGCTGGATCCGGCCGTTTATACAGTGGAAACTGTGGAATAACTCCTCCGGATTTCGGCCGACGGACAGCTCGGAGAAGCCGGCTCGGCAGGCTTGTTTGAGAGTAGCATTCGCTCTGTGATAAAGTAAAGAAGCGAAGGCTCTTCCCTTCCTTATTTTTCTTACACAGGCGGTGTATGTTACCATGCTCAGCACTCCCATCGGGCGTTTGCGCGTGATCGGCTTTCTCGAAGGAATTTCATTCCTCCTGCTGCTGTTTATCGCCATGCCGCTCAAGCATTTCGCGGATGTCCCTCAGCCCGTCACGGTCGTAGGAGGCTTGCACGGACTGCTGTTCGTCCTCTTCCTGCTCGCCGTCGCACACGTCACATTCGTCCACCGCTGGTCGATTCTCAAAGTATTGACCGCCATCCTGGCCTCCTTCCTGCCGTTCGGCACCTTCGTGCTGGACGCACGTTTAAAGAAGGACGGCTGGTCCTGACCCGTAAAAACGAACGACTAAAAACCTGCCGAGGCATGCCTTGGCAGGTTTTTTTATGGAGCGGAGTTCCCGGCATTCGGATTTTTGCGGAAGTTGCCCGCAAGCAGAAGCAGAAAAGAAAAGGCGACAATCGCCCCCGTCCAGCACCAGGCGAGTGCATAGTCACCCGAATCGACTGCGGTATAAATGGCCGTCGGTACCGTCTGAGTCCGTCCCGGGATATTTCCCGCGATCATGATCGTGGCCCCGAATTCCCCCAGCGCCCGGGCAAAGCCGAGCACAAAAGCGGTCGCGAGCGCCGGTCCGGCAAGCGGCAGCGTAACGTGGAACAGAACCTGCCGTTCGCCGGCTCCCATAGACCGGGCGGCTCCTTCCAGGTCCGGGTCGATCGTCTGGAAGCCCGTTTTGGCCGATTGGTAGACAAGCGGAAAAGCGACGACCGTCGCCGCGATGACTCCCGCTCCCCAGGAGAAAACGACCGGCTGGTCCCAGAGCCATTCCGCCAGACGGCCGATCCAGCTTCTCCGGCCGAAAGCGAGCAGAAGCAGAAAGCCGATAACGGTAGGCGGAAGGACAAGAGGCAGCATAAAGACCGTTTCCAGCAAAGTCCTCCCCTTGAACGGTCGTTTATGTACGAGCCGGGCTGCCAATACGCCGAATACGAACGCCAGCATTCCCGACAGCAGCGCGATCTTCAGCGACAGCCAGACCGGAGAGAGGAACATTTCCATGTTCACCGGCATGGCTCAGGGACTTTTCAGGCCGAAACCGTACCGGGTAAAAATATCACGCGCCTCCGCTCCGGACAAGTACTCATAAAACTTCCGGGCCTCCTCCGCCTGCTTCGTGCCCGAAACGATTCCCGCCGGGTATTCGATCGGCGAAATTCCCGCCGCTTCTTTTGCCGTGTAGACCGTTTTCACCTTGCCGGAAGTAAGGGCATCCGTTTTGTACACGAAACCCGCATCCGCATTTCCCGATTCGACATAGGCCAGCACTTGGCGGACGTCTTTCGTCCACACGATTTTGGGCTGCAGCTTATCCCAGATCCCCGCTCCGTTCAAGACCTCTTGCGTGTAACTGCCCGCCGGAACCGTTTTGGGTTCCCCGACCGCGATCTTCTTCACCGGCTCTTTCAAAAGGTCTTCCGGACCGGCGATGCCGGCCGACGCATCCCCCGGCACGATCAAAACCAGCTCATTGGTCAGCAGAACGCCCGAACGGTCCTTGTCGATGAGCTGCTTATCCTGCAGAGCCTTCATCTGCGGCACCCCTGCCGAAATGAAAAGATCGGCGGGAGCTCCCTGTTCGATCTGTTTCTGCAAAGTGCCCGATGATCCGAAATTATAAAGCAGCTTAACGCCGCTATTGGCGCTTTCGTAACGCCGGCCGATCTCCTCCAGCGCATCTTTGAGACTTGCGGCTGCGGATACCGTCAGTTCCGCCGCCTTTCCGTTCTCTTCCCGGCTCGCGTCCGGTTTGCCTTCCTGGCTGCCGGTTTGTCCGGCGGAGCATGCGGCGAGTCCCAAAAGCAGGACTCCTGCGGCAATCGCTTGCCCTACCCGCTTCATAAGCACAGCGGCACCTCCATTCTTTTCCTATCTTAAAACTTGGTTTGTTTGATTATGAGGACTATTTGCGCGGCTTCGCCCGGCTGGTCGGAATCGCTTCAAGCGGATCGTCCGGCCAGTAATGCTTCGGGTAACGGCCTTTGAGATCTTTTTTCACTTCAAAATAAGCCTCTTTCCAAAAGCTCTCCAGATCGCGCGTAACCTGCACCGGCCGCTGTGCCGGAGATAACAGGTGAAGGGTCAAGGGCACGCGTCCCCCGCCGATGGCCGGCGTAGCTTGGAGCCCGAACATCTCCTGAAGCCGGACATACAGAGCCGGCGCTTCCGGCATCCTGTAATCGACCGGGATGCGGGAGCCGCTCGGCACGGTCAGATGGGTCGGCGCCTGCTCATCCAGCATCCTCCGCTGCTCCCAAGTGAGCATCGCTTCCAGCACAGCCGCCAGATTCAGACGCTGAAGGTCTCCCCGGCTTTTCATCCCGTACACGTGCGGACCCAGCCAGTCCTCCAGAGCGGCAAGCAAAGCTTCGTCCGAGACATCCGGCCACCGGTCATCATGATGCGCCATAAAGCTCAACCGCTCGCGGAGCTGCTTCGCCGGTTTGCTCCAGCCCAGCATTTCCAGCCCTTGGCTTCTGACCCCCTGAAGAAGGGCATCCTTTATAAGTTCGGGATCCGGAGCGGCAATAGTGATCTCCCGGAGGGTAAGCATGCCGAGCGACGTTCTTTTCCGGGCCCGTACAGCCTGAGCCTCCCGGTCCCAGTTCACCGTTATTTCCTCGACGATTTCATGGGCAAAATGCTCTTCAAGTTCGTCCCGCCCCACGGGAGCTCCCAAATAAATGGTGCTTTCCGCGCCCTGATCGTCCAGGTCGGCGCAAACGAGCCAAGGCTCCGACGAGAGGCGCTGCATGTCGGGCAGCACGGCCCCTCTGCCGCTGCTGAGAGTAAACCGCCCGGGCGACCGCTGTCCCGCAATGCGGTCGGGAAAAGCGAACGCGAGCAGCAGGCCCGTCCGTTCCGTACTGCCGGATTCGCCCTCCGGCACACCGAGCTCCCGCTTCCAGCGGGCCGCATCGCTTCCGAGACGGCGCAGCACGGAGGCATCCGCGCTCCCCGGCACAGCCACGTCCGCGAAGCTTTCGGGCTCCGCGGCGGAAGTGCCGGCGGCGGCGCTGTCGTGCGGCGGTCGCTGCGATCCGCGCCCCGGACCGCTGTAGGCCCGCAGCGCCTCGGCGCGCAGCCGCAAGTCCGCGTCCCGGGCCGATGGCGTGCCGCGGAGAATGTCGCGCTCGCCGAGCAGCGCCGCCAGCTCGCAGGCAAGCCCTCCCGCGCCCAGCGGAAGCGCCATCAGCGCCATGTGCGCCAGACGCGGGTGCAGGCCCAGCGCGGCGATCTTGCGGCCGTGAGCCGTCACGGCGCCCGATTCGTCCAGCGCCCCGAGCCTGCGGAGCAGGCTGCACGCCTGCGCGTAAGCGGCCGCCGGAGGCGCGTCGAGCCAGGCCAGCTCGTCCGGCCGGGCTCCCCACACGGCGAGGTCGAGCGCCAGCGGGGCCAGATCCGCCTCCGCGATTTCGGGCCGTCCGGCTGGGGCCAGGCGCCTCTCTTCCTGCTCCGTCCACAGCCGGTAGCAGACACCCGGCGCAAGCCGGCCGGCGCGGCCGCGCCGCTGATCCGCGGAGGCGCGGGAGACCGCCGTCGTCTCCAGGCGGCTCATGCCCGTGCGCGGCGAGAAGCGCGGAACGCGCACAAGGCCGCTGT
This sequence comes from Paenibacillus sp. GbtcB18, assembly GCF_019091125.1. NCBI lineage: Bacteria > Bacillati > Bacillota > Bacilli > Caryophanales > Paenibacillaceae > Paenibacillus > Paenibacillus sp. GbtcB18. The sequence goes on along the minus strand of NZ_JAGXJX010000001.1, from coordinate 624,164 downwards.
CAACGACGATGCGCACGCCTTCGACGGTCAGGCTTGTCTCGGCGATCGTCGTCGCCAGCACGATCTTGCGCCTTCCCTGCGGGTCCGGCAAAATCGCGCGGTCCTGCTGCTCCTGCGTCAGGCTGCCGTACAGCGGTGCAACAAGGGCTTGCCCGGCCTGCAGCCGGGCGGCGAGTTCTTTTTCCGCCCGCCGTATTTCGGGAGCTCCCGGCAAGAATACGAGCAGATCCCCTTCCTCCTCGCGCCAGGCTTGCAGAACGGTATCCAGGAGGGCTGCTGTCACGGGTCCTTTTACGGGTTCCCGCCTGTAACGGGTTTCGACCGGGTACATTCTGCCCTCGCTCGTTACGACGGGTGCACCGTTCATTAGCGCCGCCACTGCGTCTCCTTCCAAAGTTGCGGACATAACCAGAAGCTTCAGGTCTTCCCGCAGCAGAGACTGGGATTGCAGGCAAAGGGCCAGGCCCAGATCCGCCGCCAGATTCCGCTCGTGAAACTCGTCGAACAGCACGATTCCCGCTCCTTCAAGAGACGGATCGCGCTGAAGCATGCGTGTAAGGACTCCTTCCGTAATGACCTCGATGCGTGTCTTCGGCCCGACCTTCGTATCCGAGCGCATCCGGTACCCGACCGTCTCGCCCGTCTTTTCCCCCAGCAGGGACGCCATATAAGCCGCGGCTGCCCTTGCCGCAATTCGCCGCGGCTCCAGCATCAGAATGCGTTTGCCGTCCAGCCAGGGCTCCTTGAGGAGAGCAAGCGGCACACGTGTCGTTTTACCCGCCCCTGGCGGGGCGATAAGGACGGCGTTCCGCTCCCGCCGCAGCACATTCAGCAGTTCCGGGAGCACTGCCTCCACCGGTACGTTCATATCTGTATCCCCCGTTTAATTCATCCAAAGTCAACGATTGCTTTTTTTAATGATGCTTTGTTCTATTATATAGAAGCGATTCTAAAAGTCGCCTGAACGCATAACCGTACAGCCTGCCGAACTTTAAGGGTTCATCCGACCCTGGGTATGTATTCATGGCTGCGGAAAACGAGTCACCGCGACGTTTTTCCCGCAGGCAAAATCTTTTTTATTGGCAGGGTCGCAGTCATTCGCAGCCGAATTCCGGCCGATCCTGTTTACGGCCCGGTTTGCAGGTTTGCGCCGAATCGTTTTTTCCAAAACACAAAAGAACCGCTCCGCTCGCGACCGGTCTTGTACCGGTCAATCCGGCAAAGCAAATGTCCGGAAGTTCTTTTCACAGCATAAACCAAATGACCGCTTCCCGTCCATTCACCCGAGTGCACAAAAAAGAGGACGATGCCATCGTCCCCTTTGAAGCGAACGCTTTGTACGAGGTGCCCCTCCCAGGCCGTAAACCGGTCGCTTCCCGTTAAGCCCGGATCCGGCAAGTACATATATCCGCGTTCATCTTCCTTGTTTCATACCTTCTAAATCGAGCCGCTCTCTTCCCCTTCTTTTCTCAAAGAGCGGAGGCGACATTGCTTTTGGCGGCCGTATTGGGAGTTGGTGCAAGCTTCGGAAGGATAGAGCCCAAAAGCAGCATACCCGTCAGGCCTGTCGCGAAAAGCACCAGGGCCATTCCCCACGCGGGCAGGAACCCGCCGATCACGACATTGATGGCGCAGATGAAATGGGCGCCGCTGTACAGCATGCCGTTGACCGCCATATATGAGCTCCGTGCATGGTCCGGAACGATGTTCACGAGGAACGCCTGCTTAATCGGAACATAGACCAGTTCGCCGATGGTGGCGATCAGCATCAGAACAAGGAGCGCCCAAGGATGATTGCCCATGGCCAGATAGCTGTAGCCCGCAATGTTCAGGAAGAGGCCGACGAACATCGTGCGGGTACCTCCGTATTTTTTGAGCAGATAACCGGTAAAAAGCGATAGGACAACGATGGCGAACGTATTCTCGGTCCTCAGAATGCCCAGAAGCTCAAGACCGTTCAGACCGGTCATGCCCGGCAGCAGAACGGCTCCGTGAATGTCTCTCTCCAGGCGGATTCCGATGTACTCCGTCAAATTAAACTCCACCGAAACCATAAGGAGGCTGGCCAGAACGTAAATCATAAACGTCCGATCCCGGAATACTTCTCCATAACTTTTCAAAATATGAAAAGGTCCGCCGGTTTTCGGGACGCCTTCCCGTTCACCGTGCCCCGCCGCCGGCTGGAGCGTTTCAGACAACCAGATCAGGGTAACGAGGTAAGAGATAAACGTAACTACCGATGCCCCGAGCAGAAGTTCGAACAAGTGCGAGCTGAACAGAAATGCCCCGATGATACCCGCGATCGAGATCGACAAGTTGTTCAGCCAGTACGTAATGCGGTACATGAATTTACGGGCCGCGGGCTCCGTCACGTCGATCAGCATGGCGTCCGCCGCCGGCTTGCTCAGTCCCCAGGCGGCTCCGATAACAAGGCTCATCCCCAGGGTCAGGTACGGAGACTCGTACCAGGGCGAATTCGCGGCCGCCATTACGGCATAAGCCGCGGTACAGACAAGTTCGCTGATCAGCATCAGTTTTTTGCGACCGATGCGGTCCGCATAATACCCGCCGATAAACGTCGCCGCGACTCCTGCGATTATATTGCCCATGACCGCAAGTCCGGCTGTCGTCGTTCCGAGCGTTTTGGCGAAATAAACCGCCATGAACGGAAGAACCATACCGCTTAGGATGCCCGTCACAAAGTGCATCGTTATCCGTATTTTTACATTGGGGTGAAAATCTCTGAATCTCATATCCGTTTCCTCATCTTCCGTCGGTACTGGGTGCTTGTTTTGATTTTCCCAGTTTACCAAATCGCTCCGGACTAAAAAAGGTAAATGATCGAAAACGGATTTCCCCTTTTCTGAACCGGTTTACTTCTTCTGTTCGTATTACTAAAAAACACACGAAACCACCCAGGAGGTCTGGCCATGCAACCGACGGAAACCAAAGACGAACTTCTCATGCGGCTCAACGAAATCGACAAATGGGAACAAGACCAAAAAGATATCTTTTTCTGGGAAAAGCTCGGCCGCCTCCCCTTCGCCCTGCTGGACAAGGTTACCCCGCGCTTTCTGCAGGACCGCATCGGACAGCTTATCGATGAGATCGGAAGCTACATTCAAACCGGCGGAAAATATCTCGTTTCGGAGAAAGGGATGCTTGACCATCTTTCCAAACATACGGCGGAGGAAAAAAATGCCCGTCATGACGTCCCTTCCATCCGGGAAGCCGCGTATCTTCCGCTTGCCGTCATGGACCGGGCCGCGGATTCCCTGGCCGAATCCAGATCCGCGCTCGCGACCGTGCAAGGGGCCACCACGGGTTTCGGCGGCATTTTTACACTGGCGATCGATATTCCCGCCCTGCTGGGCCTTTCCCTGAAAGTGCTCCAGGAGATTGCCGTCTGTTACGGTTATGACCCCAATGATAAAAAAGAACGTATTTTTATTATCAACTGTTTGCAGTTTTCGTCCTCTGATATCGTGGGAAAGAAAGCCATCCTGGAGAAATTGTCCGCTTACGATGCGGAAGGCCGGCAGTCCGTCTCCCAGCTCCAAGGCTGGCGGGAAGTCGTCACCACGTACCGGGATAATTTCGGCTGGAAAAAGCTGTTTCAGATGATACCGATCGCCGGTATGCTGTTCGGGGCGTATTTTAACCGGGGGACGATACGGGACGTTGCCGAAGCCGGCAAAATGCTATACCGGAAACGCCGCATTCTCGAAAAGTTGAACGATGCCGCTTAAAGGAGTATCTTCATAGATATCTCGTATGAAAGGGGCGTAACCACAATGAGCTCAAACCTAGTACGGGGGCGCTTCGCCCCTACTCCGTCCGGCGAACTCCATATCGGCAACGCCCGTACCGCCCTGCTCGCCTGGCTCCAAGCCCGGTCGGCGGGCGGTACGTTCGTCCTGCGGATGGAGGACATCGACAAGCCCCGCTGCCGGCCCGAGCTGGCCGAACAAATCACCGAAGACCTGCGGTGGCTCGGCCTCCACTGGGACGAGGGGCCGGGAGCGGGCGGTCCTTCCGGGCCTTTCGTGCAGAGCGCCAGAGGGCATCTCTACGAAGAGGCGCTCCGGACGCTGCGGGAGCGCGGGCATCTGTATCCCTGCTACTGCAGCAGGGCCGAGCTTCACGCCATCTCCAGCGCTCCGCACGGCCTCTCCTCCGAAGGCCCGTCCTATCCCGGCACGTGCCGCAACCTGACGGAGGCCGAGCGTGAAGCGCGCGCGGCGGTCAAAGCGCCCGCACTCCGCTTCGCGATGCCTTCGGAAGACATCGCTTTCCGCGATCTGGCCGCGGGTGCGCAGGTTTTTCCCGGCGGGGCCGGAGGGGACTTCGTCGTGCAGCGGGCGGACGGCATCGTGGCCTACCAGCTTGCCGCCGCCGTCGACGATGCGGCCATGGGCATCACCGACGTCCTGCGCGGCTGGGATCTGCTCGACTCCACCCCGCGGCAGCTGATGCTGCTGCGTGCCCTCGGGTGCGAGCCGCCGCGCTACACCCACGTCCCGCTGCTCTACGGACCCGACGGCCAGCGCTTGTCCAAGCGGCACGGCTCCTTGTCCGTGTCCGCCATCCGCCGCGCGGGAGTCCCTGCCGAGACGCTGCTCGGCGTCCTCGCATACTTGTCGGGCTTGACCGACCGGCCGGAACCGGTGCAGGCTGCCGAGCTGACAAGGGATTTCCGGCTGGCGGCATTCCCGCGGCATCCCGTGCAGCTAAGCCGGCAGCTCCTTCGGCTGCTTTCGGCGGGCTGAAGCATCGTCCGCTCTCATCCGCTCAGGGAGCCGCGAGAAGACGCCTCCGGACGGCAGGATAAAATTCCTCTCATCTGCACAAAGTATTCCTAGCTTTGGCGACCGGATCACCGGAGATTCTGAGGAATTCTGACCGAGGAGAGTGAATCCGCCTTATGGAGGCGAAAAAAAAATGGGATCTCATTTCTGTGGCATCCATCCCGCTGATCATGACTCTTGGAAACTCCATGCTCATTCCTATTTTGCCTTTGATCCGTGAAAAACTTCACGTGACCTCGTTTCAGGTCAGCCTGCTCATTACGGTCTATTCGATTGCGGCGATCCTACTTATTCCGGTCGCAGGGTTCCTGTCGGACCGGTACGGCCGTAAAATCGTTATCATTCCCAGTCTGATTATCGCCGGCATCGGGGGTGCCGTCTGCGGATTTGCAGCCTGGTTTATGCCTAACCCTTATATGACGATCCTGCTCGGCCGTCTGCTGCAGGGTATTGGAGCCGCCGGCGCGGCCCCTGTCGCCATGCCTCTCGTCGGAGACATGTTCGTGAAGGAAAGCGACGTCAGCAGCGGCCTGGGCGTTATAGAAACGGCCAACACGGGAGGCAAAGTACTAAGCCCTATTCTAGGGTCCGCGCTTGCCGCCCTGGTCTGGTTCCTGCCTTTTATGGCTATTCCCCTTTTCAGTCTGATTTCTGTCCTGATGGTCCTCTTTCTCGTCAAAAAACCGCAGAAAAGCGGCGGCAAGGAAGCCGGCCCGGACCAAAAGAGCGCGAAGGCGGCAAGCAAAGCGGCAGACAAAAACGGAAAGCCGCATACGGATTCCGCCAAAGAATCCGGTAACACCGACGGAGCGCCGATCTCGCTCCCGGTTTTTCTGAAAGATCTGAAATGGATCTTTTCCAGGAAGGGCAGATGGCTGTACGCGATTTTCGCTATCGGCTGCATCTGTATGTTTTTGCTTTTCGGGGCTCTTTTTTATTTGTCCGAGCTGCTCGAAGAGAAATACAATCTGCACGGTATTCTCAAAGGATTCGTTCTGGCGATCCCGCTGACCCTGCTCTGCCTGACGTCTTTTATTACCGGCAAAATCATCGGTCAGCATAAGAAGCGGATGAAATGGCTGACCTTTATCGGAAGCCTGCTTGCTTTGGGCGCGACTCTGGGCTGTCTTCCCTTCAACTCGCTGTATGGCCTGCTAACGATGCTTTCCCTGCTCGGAATCGGAATCGGGCTCGCGCTTCCCTGTCTGGACGCCTTCATTACCGCGGGAATCGACAAAGCCCAGAGGGGCACGATCTCTTCCTTCTACAGTTCCATGCGGTTCATCGGCGTTGCGATCGGTCCACCCGCCGTATCCGTTTTGCTGTCCAGATATCCGACTATTCTGTTCTATGTACTCGGTGCGGCCTGCCTTCTGGCGGCTCTTCTCGCTTTATTCGCCATCCATCCGTCCACGGATGAAGAGACCCGGCCCAAAACGGAGCCTTCTCCCGCCTAAAAATTGAATAGGCTTGTCTCCAGGGACAAGCCTCCTCTTTTACGGAACCCACATTCTCGGAACGATCCTTCCTTCTCCTTCTTTCTATCTTGCTGCTTCACCTATCACTCTTTTATCCAGGCGACTTTTAAATTCATCTCTTCTATACAATGCGATTCGTCCAGTTCCAGGTTGGAAATGGCCGGCGTGACGGGATAGGCTTCCATCGCTTCGGCCCGAAAAGGCTTGAGCAGCGGGATCAGCCGGTCGGTATCCATCGCCCCCTGTGACATCCACTCCCCCATCGAATGCTGATTCAAAATAACCGGCATCTGGTTATGGAAAGAAGTAATCAGCGAGTTCGATTCCGTCATCAACATTGTGCAGGTCCGAAGCTCTTTCCCTCTCGGGTCGCTCCATACATCATACAAACCGGCGATGCCGAAAACCTCACGATTCCGGGGTACCACGCGAACGGGAAAGCTTTTCTTCCCCTCCGTCTTCCAGTAATAAAAGCCCGAGCATGGAACGATACAGCGCTGACGCATAAAAATTTTACGGTAAGCGGGGTCCTGGTGGACCGACATCCCGTCTGCATTAACCGCATCTCTCGCCCAAAAGGGAACGAACCCCCACCGGTATTCATCCAGCACAAGCTCCCCGTTTACGGAAACGATTACAGGCACATGCTGTCTGGGCGAGATGTTATACCGGGGTTTGTACGGAACCGCTATCTTGTCCACTTGGAACCGGTTCTGAAGCTCGGCTAAATCGGCCGTCAACGAATATTGTTTGCACATGGAACTCACCATCCTTTTGCGCTTTATTGTGCCGCGCTTCAGGAAATATATTCTAATTTTAATTCCTTTTTTAGACAATTAGCGACATTTTCAGACAAAAAAATTGGTCAATTCCCTTTTTTGGGGTACAATAGTCCAGAAGAATATGGGGTATATCGGTTCCTTGTTAATAAATAGACTTTTTTAATATGACTGGGCATTTCATCAATTAAAGTCTTATATCCACGATTTGGATTGACATGAAAAGGGACTCGTTCATAATTCCTTAATATTTTTCTTGTATAAAAGTATAGATCGAAAGGAAAGGAGCCTATTGCATGAGCATTCGATGGAAAGAATGGTATAAAAGCATGTTTGTTTGGACGATCGTGCTGCTGCTTGCCAAAATGGCACTGTTCCGGATCTTGGTCTATGACAAACTGACTCTGGACAAAATTTTAATAGACGCCTTCGATGTGGTGGTAATCGCCTGTCTAATCGAGCTTTTCCGGCCCGGGCGTGTAAAAACGGCACTTTTTTGGATTTTCAATCTCTTAGTCAGTTTGGCATTGCTCGCATCCGCTATTTACTTCCAAAACTTTGGAACAGTCCCCATCTACACAACGTTAAAACAGCTGCATCAAGTGGGACAAGTTTCTTCATCCGTACGTTCGATTATGAGACCCGCTGACCTCTTGTTCTTCGCGGATATTCTCATCGTTCTGCTGTTCAAAATCGTCGTGCGCAAAAAACCGAAAAGAAACCGCGTGCCATTCCGGCTTCCGACGCCGGTTACCTACGCTCTCATGATCGTGAGCGTTTTGCTGGCCTCCAGTTCCATAGCGGCCGCTTCCGGCACGAAGAACGAACTGAAAAAAGGAGAAGAGCTCGGTTTCTTCGCCTATCAGGCCGTTTCGTTGTTTGACGGACTCCGCGCCAACAGAACCAATTACGCGGACATTTCCGAGGTGAAACAAAATCTGACGGAGCTGGAAGCTTCCTTCCCTCGCAGCGCTCCGCTCGCGCCAGGGGCGGCGCCTAATTATTTCGGCACCGAGAAAGGTAAAAACGTGATCGTCGTCCAACTGGAGGCGTTCCAGAACTTCCCGATCAATCTGGAAGTGAACGGCCAAGCCATCACGCCGAATATGAATGAGCTGCTCAAGTCCAGCTTCTATTTCAACAATTTCTTCCAGCAGGTCGGGCAGGGCAACACTTCGGACGCCGAGTTTATTTCCAACACGTCCATTTACCCGACTGCTACCGTGGCCATGTCCAGCGGCTTCAACAACCGCGAGCTGCCCGGTCTGCCGAGAGCGCTCAACGCCCTTCAATACGAAACGAATACGTTTCACGTGAACGACGTCAAATTTTGGGACCGGGACAAGATGTATCCCGCGCTCGGATTTAAACAGTATTTCGACAAGCCGTCCTATACGAACGATAATTTCAATGCCTTCGGCGCATCGGACGAAGAGCTGTACCGGACCGGCATGAAACGGCTCGTTGAGCTGAAGAATGAAAATCAGCCGTTCTACGCTCAGTTTATTTCGGCTTCCAGCCACCATCCGTTCAAAATACCCGAGGATAAACAGACGCTGGATCTGCCGGAGAACATCAAGGGCAAGCAGCTCGGTGACTATCTGGAAGCCGTCCATTATACGGACTATGCCCTCGGAACGCTGATCAATCAGCTCAAAGAGAACGGCATGTGGGACAATACCGTTCTCGTTCTGTACGGGGACCACTTCGGCCTGCAGCCGCAGGATAACGATCCGAAGATGGTCAGCGAGGCGCTCGGAATCGATTACCACGAGCAGATTTCCCGGTACAACATCCCTCTCATTATCCATGCCCCTTCCCAAAAGGAAGGCAAGCAGATCGAAACGGCCGGCGGCCAGCTGGACATTATGCCGACCGTAGCCAACCTGCTCGGCATCCGGCTGGATGAAACGGGGATTGTGCCGTTCGGGCACGATTTGCTCAATGTGACGAAGAACGTTTCCGGAATCCGGTACTACCTGCCGACCGGCTCTTTCGTCAATAACGATATCTTGTTCGTTCCGGGGGAAGGCTTTGACGACGGGACCGCGGTCTCGCTCAAAACGCACAGGCCCGTGGCTGATTTCAGCCAGTACCGCAAAGATTACGACTACATCATGGACCTCATGCAGCTATCCGATGAATATGTAAAGCTGCTTCCCGTCCGCAAATAATGTATCGTTAAAAGGATAGTTGCCGGAATATACCGCCGGCAACTGTACAAGAAGGCGGCGCCCTCCAAGGGCGTCGACCTTCTTTCTTTTTTGCCCGAAAGCGGCCTAGACGCGATTGGATAGATGTGGAGAATCTTCCGTTTTGATTTGTTTGACATGTGATTTGTTCCGTAGCATAATATTTACTATAGAATGTTTCACTTGTGAATCATTAAACAGTGCAACGATAGGAGGCGAGAGCATGGAGAGCCCGCTTTACCCCATCTATACTTCTTTTCGTGAAGTTAATCAGACGATCAAGCGTATCCTTCGCACGAATGCGGAAGCGATGGGGTTATCCCATGTGCAGTTCACGATTCTTCGACTCCTGAGTAATTGTCCCGGCACGAATGTGACGGAGCTTGCCGAGCGTATGCAGCAGACAAACAGCTCGGTCAGCGTGGCCATCGAACAATTGGTCGGGATGGGACTTGTGAATCGAATCCGCAGCAAAGAAGACCGCCGGAACGTCAAATTAAACTTGACCGATAGAGGTACGGAGAAGGTAAGGCTTTCAATGAATGAAGATTCGCATCTTTATAAACAGCTTGTGCGGATCTTGGAAGTCCCGCCTCAGGAGATTCAATGCATGCTGGACACGCACCAAAAAATTTTAGATCGGCTTAACGCCAAGGAGGAATAAAGTAAGATGGGTTACACCAGAATCGTTATTACCAACGTAGTTGTCATTATTGTTTTAATTGTTGCCGCTGTTACCGGCTATTATTTCTATAATCAGTCGACCACCTATATCAAAACCGAAAATGCGCAGATCGCCGGCCAGCAAATGCTGATTACCGCTCCCGCCACAGGAAAGCTTGAAGACTGGAAAGGCAAAGTCGGCCAAGTGTTCAAAGCCGGCGACGTGATCGGTACCGTTCAAACGGCCGGAGCTCAAGGAACTACCGCGGTGAACGTGTCTATGCCTGCAGACGGCACAGTCGTACAGACTAGCGCTTATGACAATGAAACCGTAGCTCCCGGCACACCGCTCGGTTATGCCTACAACATGGGAAGTCTTTTCGTAAATGCCAACATTGAAGAAACGCAGCTTAAAAACGTGAAAGTCGGCCAGACCGTCGATATCTATGTCGATGCTTTCCCGAACAATACGCTGACCGGAACCGTGAATCAGATCGGCCAGGCTACTGCCGGTACGTTTTCCATGCTTCCGCAAAGCAACAGCAACGCGAACTACACGAAAGTCACTCAAGTTGTCCCGGTTAAAATTATGCTGACCGATAATCAAGGGGTTGCACTCGTACCCGGTATGAGCGCCGAGGTCCGCATCCATAAGTAAGGAGCGATTAAGGAATGTCTGAAACAAAAGCATTAGTTGTCTATAAGGAGAAAGAACCCGAAGAAGACATGACGAAGCATCGTGGTACGGTGCTTCTCGTTTTAATTCTGGGTGCCTTCGTCACCATTCTTAATCAGACGCTTCTCAATGTGGCCCTGCCCCATTTGATGAATGATTTCAATGCGTCTGCGGACACCATTCAATGGCTGTCCACCGGTTACATGCTGATTAACGGGATCATTATTCCGATTTCCGCCTTCCTGATCGGTACGTTTACGACCCGGCAGCTGTTCATCTCCGCGATGATTTCATTCACCGTCGGCAGTTTGATATGCGGCATGGCGCCGAACTTCACCATTATGATGATCGGCCGTATCGTACAGGGCGCGGGCGCCGGTATTATTATGCCGCTCATGATGACCGTTATTCTGAACATCTATCCCCCTCAAGTAAGGGGACGTGCGATGGGTATGATCGGCATCGCCATGTTCTTTGCTCCGGCGATCGGCCCTACTCTGTCGGGCTGGATTATCGAGCACTGGACTTGGAGAATCTTGTTCTATGTCGCGATGCCGATTGCCATCCTCGATATTATTTTTGCCTTCCTTGTGCTGAAAAACGTCACGAAAGTAACGAAGCCCGTATTCGACTTCCTCGGATTCGTTACGTCGACGATCGGCTTCGGCTCGCTCCTGTACGGCATCAGTGAAGCCGGCAGCAAGGGCTGGGGGTCCGTTACGGTCGTCTCTACCATCGTCATCGGCATTGTCTTTATCGCCCTGTTCATCGTTCGCGAGCTGACCGCCAAAAACCCGCTTCTGAATTTGCGGGTTTTCAAGTACAACATGTTTTCCCTTAGTACCGTCGTCAGCTGTATCGTGAACATGGCCATGTTCGGAGCCTCTATCCTCGTTCCGATTTATGTTCAGAACATCAGAGGGTACAGCCCGATCGAAGCGGGTCTGCTTATGCTGCCCGGCGCGCTCCTGATGGGGGTCATGTCGCCTATTTCGGGCGCCTTGTTCGACCGTTTCGGCATTAAGCCGCTCGCCTTTATCGGCCTTACCATTACGGCTATCACAACCTGGCAGTTCGCCCATCTTAATGCGGATACGACCTATTCGACCCTGATGTGGCTGTACACGATCCGCATGTTCGGCATGTCGTTCATTGCGATGACGATTATGACGACCGGACTCAACCAACTGCCGAGAGAGCTGGCCAGTCACGGGACGGCGGCATCCAATACGGCACGCCAGATCGCTTCTTCGATCGGTACGGCAGTTCTGGTTACCATCATGACAAATCGCACAACCTATCATGTCGGACAATATGCCAACGACCTGTCTTTATCCAACCCGAACTACAATCCGTCCGGACTGGAAAGCATGGGCGCGGCATTCGCCCAACAGATGGGCCAGTCCCTTGCGGCAGGCAAAGCGTATGCCAGCCAGATGCTGTACGGACTCGTTACGAAGCAGTCGACAATTCAAGGTATCAATGACGCCTTCGTCGTTGCGACTGGACTCACGATTGTCGCATTGGTTGTCTCCTTCTTCTTCCGCCGCGTCGCTCACGGCAAATCCGCCAAGAAAAAATTGGCCGAGAAGCCGGCAGAACCGATTGAATTGACGGATTCGAGAGGGCAAACAGCGCGGGTGTAACATCCGCGCCTTCTCATTTGATCTTGTCAGGAAAGGAAGTCTATTATGAAAATTTTTGTAGTTTACGACAGCGAGAGCGGCCATACCGAAGCGCTTGCCCGCTCCATCGCGGAAGGCGCCGCCGCTCACCCGGAGGCCGAGGTACTCCTCCGCCACGTTAACGAGGCACAAATCAGCGAGCTGGAAGACGTGGATGCGATTATCTGGGGCTGTCCCGGCCATTTCGGTACGATCAGCTCCGGGCTGAAGAGCTGGATCGATAAGCTCGGCTACATGTGGGCCAAAGGCGAGCTCATCGGGAAAGTCGGCGCCGCGTTCTGCACAACGGCGACTGTCCACGGCGGCATTGAAATGACGCTTTGGAACTTGATTACACCGATGCTCCACAACGGCATGATCATCGTCGGCCTGCCGAGCAACGTACCGGAAAATGTGCTTTACGGCTCCTATTACGGCGTCGGCATCACTTGTCCGGTCGAGGCGTCCAAGGATGCCCCTCCCAACCTGCCGACCGAGTCGGATTTGGCTCTGGGACGCGCTCTGGGCAAACGGGTTGCCGATATCGCCCAAAAGCTAGCCTAATGCGTTAAGGAAAGGATGATACCCGTTGGACTTATTTTATTTTCTGGCCATTGTGGTCATCGGCCTTCTGGTGCTCATCCCGGTTAACCTGAAGTTGTTCCGCAAGTCGGCGCAAAGCCAGCAGCCGGATAAACCGGCCGAGGAGTCAGCTTCCCCTAGCCGGGTCAACAACTTAACGGACGGATACGCTCCCGAAACCGCCGGGCCGCATGGAGAAGTTCCTTCTGCGAATGGCGGAGCGGAAGCCGCTCCGAACCTTACGGAAGCGGACCGTGCCGGCACGCATCGCGAGAGCCTGGAAGAACATCGCGCACCGGAACAGACCGTTCCGGGCGCTTCTTCCAGGGAGCCGGATCCCGCCCCCGCACGTCCGGGCACGGCTGCCGCTTCCGCTCCTGCTCCCGTAGAGCAGGAGGAAGCACGCTTCGCCCCTGCGGCCGAAGAGATGGCTCCTCCCGCGCAGCCGGAGGCCGAGCCGGAGCTGCCACCGCGCAGCCAGCGGCACGCGGGCCACACGCACGGCCGCAAAGCGTCGCTGCGCGGCAGCAGCATCCGTCCGGCGGCGCAGACACCGCGCGCCGAGGCGCCGCTGCCGCCGCATGAAGCGGCCGAGCCGTCCGCAGCCGGAGCGCTTTCCGCGGACACCGCTGGAACGAGCGCTGCGGAAAGCGCGGCCGCTTCCACCGAGGAGGCGCCGCGGCTGCAGCTGCACCCGTTCGCGGACCGCAAGCGCCGCTCCGAAGCGCCGCACGCGGAAGGCGCAGCCAGCCTTCGGGCGGACGAAACGCCGGCGGAACGCCCGACGCCGTCCGCCCCTGCGGCCGCAGCCGGCGGCACCCCGGCAGCGGATCGCGCACCGTCCGGCGTTCCCGTGCCGCATGCCGCCGAAATGGGCGCCTCGGCTCACGAGTCCCCGGCCGCAAGGTCCGGATCGGCCGGTGAAGACGGCGGCGTCCACTCGGACATGGACTACCGCGAAGCGCTTCGCCGCGGACTCCGTCCCGAGCCGGAACCGGAAAACGTGCCGGAACCGCGAAAGGACGAGAAGTACGACGACCGGAAATACCGGGACACGCTGCGGGATATGTTCCGCGAAGCGGCGAAAAACGCCGAAAACGGCAATACGGACAACCGTAAGTAAGGCCTGACCCAATAAACGCACAAAAAACCCGCATACGGAGAAAATCTCCGGATGCGGGTTTTTTTCGATGCAAGCGAGGCCTTAACGATAAAACTTCTCAGTTTCCGCCGCCGTACACCCGGTACGCCGAATGAAGCGTCGGACCTACGTACTGGTTCAGCGGGAACGAATGACGGATCGCTTCGGTGATGAAAGCTTTCGCCGTATGAACGGCTTCTCTCACGGACTTGCCTTTGGCCAGCTCCGCCGTAATCGCCGCCGAATACGTGCAGCCTGCGCCGTGCGTATTCGCCGTTTCGATGCGTTCGGACTCCAGCAGCTCGAACGTTTCGCCGTCGTACAGAACGTCGACCGCTTTGTCGTGCTGCAGCTTGCCGCCGCCTTTCACGAGCACATATTTGGCGCCGAGCTTCTTGATCGCCGCAGCCGCTTCTTTCATGTCTTCCACGGTGCGCAGAGGAGCGTGTCCGCTAAGCTGGGCCGCTTCGAACAGGTTCGGCGTCACAATCGTGGAACGCGGCACCAGGACGTCGCGCAGGCTGACAGTCGTTTCGGGATGAAGCGCCTCGTCGTTGCCTTTGCAGACCATAACCGGGTCGATTACGACATTTCCGACGTTCTCCCGGTCGATGGTACGGCCTACGAGTTCGATGATATCAACCGAGCCGAGCATGCCTGTTTTCATGGCATCAACGCCGACTCCGTGAAGGACCGTCTCCAACTGCGGCGCAAGCACCTCGGTGGAAATCGGGAAAACCTGATGGGCCCAGCCGTTGTGCGGGTCCATCGTGACAATCGTGGTCAGGGCGGTCATTCCGTATACGCCGCGCTCCTGGAATGTTTTCAGGTCGGCTTGGATGCCGGCTCCTCCGCTGGTATCGGAACCCGCAATCGTTAATGCTTTGTACATAGTCTTGTCCTCCTTGCGATAAGGTCTTAGGTGTCGAATCCGGGGTGCGGTTTATAACGATCCAACTCGAAAATCGTCTACTCTCTATCCTACGGCACAGTGTGAAAATGTGCAATATGCCCGTGAGTCTACAGGAGTCGACAGGTACTGCCAAACGAAAACGAAAACGAAAAAAACCGCCTTTCGGCGGTCTTTCGTGTGCCCGCGTCACTTAAACGAAGCACCTTACAGCAAATTTTTGAAATCGTCCGCGGATATGCCCTCTTCCACCGCAAACTCGAAATCGTCCACATCGTAAATCTGCACCGGAATTTCCGCCTGAATGATTTTTTCCACCAGCTCGACCTGATCGGTCAGCATAGGCACTTTTTCGTGCAACGCGGTCAAAATCAGTTCGGTTTCCACCGGATCGAACGATTCCCCGTAATGAGCGTTGTCCACGGAATTCACAACAGTGAAGGATACCATATCGTTCACAAGGATCGGCGGGCTTTTACGCCACGGAACGGTCAAGGCCCGTTCGATTTTTTTCTTGTTCAGCGGATCCTCGAAAAAAGTGATCAGCTCTCCGATCATCTCTTTTACATGCGCGTCCTCCTGCGGATCGGGCATAACCGGCTCCGGGCTGTCCTTCAACTCGTACAGCTCGGCAACGGTGGAATACGGCAGAATATACTCTACCGGACGCCCGGGCACCAGCAGTTGTCCATATATGGCAACCAGGACGGACTCGATAATAAAGCGTCGGCCCATCATCTCTTCCCCCTTTGTAAATCGGCACAGCCAAAATAGTCAACTACCATCATAACACTTCCTGTAGGGTCCTTCCAGCATTATGGGAATATTTTGTCCGGCCGGGGGGTGATGGCAAGGAACTGCTCCCTTCTTCAGGCGAGCACGGATTCGATCAAGACCAGCTCTTCCTCGGAAAAATCGAGATTGGCGACAACGGCCGCGTTCTCTTCAATCTGGCCCGGCCGGCTTGCGCCGATCAGCGCCGAGGTCAGGCGTCCCTCTCTCAACACCCAGGCAAGCGCCATCTGGGCCAGGGTCTGCTTGCGGTCGCCGGCGAGCTCGTTCAGCCTGCGGATTTGTTCCAGCTTCTCGTCCGTCACGTCTTTTTCTTGCAGAAAGACCGACGGTTTGGCCGCGCGTGAATCCGCCGGGATTCCGCCCAAGTATTTGGTCGTGAGCAGTCCCTGCGCCAGAGGGCAGTAAGCAATACTGCCGACGCCATTGTCCCGCAGCACGTCTTGCAGGCCGTTTTCGATCCACCGGTTGAACATGGAATACGACGGCTGATGGATGAGCAGAGGCGTCCCCAGCTCTTTGAGAATACGGATCGCATCGGCCGTCTGTTCCGCCGTATAATTGGACACGCCGACATAGAGCGCTTTGCCTTGTCTGACCATCGAATCGAGCGCCATCATCGTTTCTTCGAGCGGCGTTTCGGGATCGAAACGGTGGGAATAAAAAATATCCACATAATCGAGCCCCATCCGCTTCAGGCTCTGATCCAGACTGGCCGTCAGATTTTTGCGCGACCCCCATTCTCCGTAAGGGCCTTCCCACATCAGATAACCGGCTTTCGAAGAAATGATCAGTTCGTCCCGGTAAGGCGCAAGGTCCGTTTTCAAAATCCGGCCGAAATTCTCTTCCGCCGAACCCGGCGGAGGCCCGTAATTGTTCGCGAGATCGAAATGGGTAATTCCCAGATCAAACGCTTTTCTGATCATCGCGCGGCTGTTCTCATAGGAATCCGATCCGCCGAAATTGTGCCAAAGGCCCAGCGAAATAACCGGCAGCTTCAAGCCGGAGCGGCCAGTCCGATTGTAAACCATGGAAGCATAGCGATCTTTATCCGCCAAGTAATGCATGAATAATAGCACCTCCGAAGATTACGTGATAAAAACGGCTCAGGTACGACAGAACTTTTTGCAAAGCTCCGCAGAGAGCCCTTACATTCAAACATACGCATACACATTTACGTTAAAGGTGTTCCCTCTGCCCCAATGAATTCCATTGCATGAAGAAAGGTCGTGCTCCCCCTGTCTTATGTTGTTCCCTCCATCGGTACAGGCTCTGTACAATTGAAATTCGCCCGCAAGCTTCATTTACCTGCCGAAGCGCTTCATTTAAATCAGGTTAGAATTAAAAAAGAGGCTGTCCCTTCATCACTTCGTGAATTAGGGGCAGCCTCCTGACTTTTATCCGGCCATCAGATTTTTGGTATCTTGGGGACTGTAAACCGAGATGTGATCCACCTTGCCGGTCGATTTAGGGATAACGAATTTCAACTGATACTGGCTTCCGGCTCCGTACGTATAAATCGTGTCGTCGCCGTTGACCGTTACTTCAGCAGGCTCGCCGAGCGTCTGTTTGATATCCGACAGAGCAAGCTGCTGCAGCGCTTTGTCATAGGAACGGACATCGAAGATCACCATCCCTTTGTTAAAACCGAAGGTCACTCCGCGCTTCGAATAGGTCGCATACTGGCCTTTTCCCGCGCCTTCCTGCTTGTCGGGCTTGCCCCATTTCTTCTCTACGTCGTCAAAAAGTCCCGTGTGGGCGGCATATTCCACGCCCGCAATCTGACCTTTGCGCGCCAGCTCCATGATTCCTTTAACTTGCGCGGCTTTATCGGAACCGGTCGTGCCTCCTTCACCCGGCTTGGCCGATGGTGCCGGGGTTGGGCTCGGTTCCGGGCTTCCGCTCGGACTTGCGGACGGAGTCGGTTCTGCGGTTACGGTCGGCGCGGCCGTGGGACTGGGCGCGGGTTGCGACTCCGAGCCGCATGCCCCCAGGGCAAGCGGCAGGGACATAACGGCTGTCATCATCAGCATACGGCTTTTGTGCGATAAGTTTAAGTTCATGGCTTCAATCACTCCTCGGAACGGTTTAAGGGAGTCTGCGCTCCCCTTTCTTTTCTGGTCTGCGATCGGTGAATCTTACGTTGGCCGGGTCCGGGTTACGTTCGGCCGAATCGGTTTAAGGCTGGCCCAGCGGTTTGCGGTTCGTCGGGTCCTGTTGGGGTCAGTTCGTGGACGGCTTCGGCCGATCCGCTAGCTCCCGTTTCTCCCTGCCGATTTGATCTCGGACGGGAGCTTGACTATACTATAGGCTGGATACACCATCCAGATCCTATGTCGAGTATACTCCAGGAGGACAACCATGATCAAACAAGCGGGCACGATTGCTGTTTATGTGGATGACCAGCAGGCATCCCTCAAATTTTGGACGGAGCGGGCCGGGTTCGCCGAAGTGGCCAACCACCCGATGGGCCCGGATGCGTTTTGGATAGAAGTGGCGCCGACCGGCGCCCAGACACGCCTCGTGCTTTATCCCAAGGCCATCATGCCGGGGTGGGAAAAGCAGAAAGCCGCCGTCGTTTTCGAATGCGACGATATTCAGGAAACCTACAAGACGTTGTCCGCCAAAGGCGTCCGTTTTCTGGAAGCGCCGAACAAGATGCCTTGGGGAACTTACGCGCGTTTTGCGGATATCGACGGAAACGAATTTTTACTGAAGCAATAGAATTTCAGGAAAACCCGGCTGAACCGGCCGGCCGCACAAAAACACCCGCCTTTACGGACGGGTGTTTTTTATTTTTGTCAAAATCAAAAGGATATTCCAATAACAATAATAATATGATAAAATACAATATAAATTTATTGTAAAACGATAAATCATATGCTAAAATCATGTTCTCATAAACAAGTGAGGTGTTTTAAATGAATGTTAAACAAGGTTCAACCAATTTCTTAAAGGTAGTAATTTTTCTGGCTGGAATTGCACTGCTTGCTTTGTGTATCTATGGGTTGCCTGAAGCAACGAGAAGAGATGCCATAGCAAACCCAGATTACCATTACCAGGTTTACCCGCTTTTAGTATGCGCGTATGGAATCTGTGTTACGTTTTCTGTTGCATTGTATCATGTATTTAAGCTATTAACTTATATCGAAAAGAACCATGCTTTCTCCGAGTTATCCCTAAAATCTTTGAAGGTTATAAAGAGATGTGCCTTTACTGTCATTCTCTTCATTTTGTTAGTGATCGTAAACTTAATGGTGCTTGCTAAAACCACAGGAGATGACGCAGCGGGTCCGATATCGCTAAGTCTAATGGGTATTTTTGCAACAAGTATCGTTGCAGTCATTTTAGAAGTTCTTCAAAAACCAATAAAAAATCTCCTGGATAAAAAAGAAGGGTTATAAATGAAAAAAGCATCCACATTGTTTTTAAAATCAGCGGTTATTCTTATGGGGATTCCAGTTCTTGCTCTGTGTATATTTTTAGTGCCTCGTGTAGCGAATTTTGCATCCGAATTATACCCAGCTGTCGCTTCAATGAAATATCTCGTTTTCACCCTTATGTACGGAGCGGCTATCCCTTTCTATTTCGCTCTCTATCAAGCTTTCAATCTTTTGCGTTATATAGATAAAAGCAACTCATTTTCGCAATTATCCGTACATGCATTAAAGCATATAAAACATTGTGCGATTACCATCAGCGGTTTATATGTATTAGGCATGCCACTCATTCATTTTATAGCCAAGAAAGTTGACCCGCCTATTGGATTATTGGGACTCATTATCATTTTTTCTTCGTTGGTTATCGCCTTTTTTGCCGCTGTCCTGCAACGGCTTTTGCAAGAAGCGATTCTCATAAAATCAGAAAATGATTTGACGGTCTGAGGTGGAGGATATGGCGATTATTATTCATATTGATGTGATGTTAGCAAAACGAAAATTGAGCGTAACGGAGCTTTCGGATGGAGTACAAAAGCGACGAAGACACGCAATAAAAACAGACAACGAATTAATTTAACTGACGGGTATGATAGCTAAATAAACCGCCCTTTACGGGGCGGTTTTTGGGTTGAAGCTTTATTTTTATAAAACGGACCACGATTTGCCGCCGTCTTTGGTCTGTACGAGAACAGACCTCTTCTGATCCTTCGTTTCGAGAAGAATCCAGCCGACATTTTCAGAAACAAATTGGAGCTGCGTCAATTGAGGATATTTGCTCCACGTTCTGGACAAAATTTTGTCCTCGTTCAGCGGTGCCCACGTTTTACCTTTGTCGGACGTATGATAGACGATATTTTTATCCAGGTACCACCCGTCGGTCTCGCTCAGGAAAAAAGGCAGCGTGAAGGCGTTGGACTCTTTGTCGGTTCCGACTTTGAAAGGCGCGTAACTCCAGTTGACGCCCCCGTCGTCCGTGAACAAGCCGTGGAACTGATCCGCCTCGCTGCTCGGACAGCTAAACGGAATCCAGCCCTTGCTGCGGTCCGATCCGAAGAAAACCGGCTGGAGCACGTCCACAACCTCGCAAGCTTCGCTGCTCCGGGCCGCGGCGATCACCTTGCTTTCCTTCCAGGTCCGCCCGCCGTCCTCGCTCCGGTACATCTTCGGCTGTCCTTTCACTTCCATGGAGAGCCAGCCTGTCCGCAGATTCTGAAAAGTCAGCCCGGTAATGGTGCCTTCCTGGGGAAGCTGGGCATCTGCCGCCCGCTGCCAAGTCGATCCTCCGTTGGAGGTGGAATACAGGATGCGGCCCGAGTCCGCCTTGGACGGGTCCGTGATGCTGAGCATCCAGCCGTTCTGCGGCGTCTGAAAATCCAGCACGACGGGATTCATCTGTTCGGGCAGATCCACGGCTTTCCAGCTTCCTCCCCCGTTCTCCGTCTGCCAGATCGTGGACTGCTTGCCCTCCAGGTCGCTGCGGACGATCCATCCTCTCTGCTTGTCGAGGAAGGATATCGCTTGCCCGTAGCCCGGTGAAAATTTAAAATTACCGGCCGACGGCGGGGATACGTTCTGCCAAGTCTGCCCGCCGTCCAGCGTCCGGTACATGCGCAAAGACTGATTCGTCACGCCCCAGGCATAACCCGTCCTTTCGTCGATCAGATGAAAATCGAGCAGCCTCGTCTGGATCTGAAACTCGGAAGGCGTATCCTTCTTGGTATCCGCTCCCGGTTTTGCCGTCGGCTGCGGTTCCGGAGTCACCGTAGGTTCCGGCGCCTGCGGCGCTTTGGCCTCGTTGGAGCCGGTACTCAGGCAGCCGCTTAACATGCCTGCAAGCAGCAGTCCTATCAGGAGCAGAGTGCTTCTGCGAATCATGCTGATACCTCCTAACCGATCAAATACAACCCTTTGTATTACTCTCTTGGCGGGCCTGTTGGTAAGCCTCTTTGTATGCCGTTTTGCCGGCAATCGGCGCTTTTTGTAATGGATAACATCCCTCTATAAAATTTCGCGGGGTTAAATACCTCACTCTATTGTAAAGAATTTTTCGCTTTCATTCCACCCCCGGCGAATATGGTGCTTGAAAAGCACGCCTTTTCCCCCTCTCCGAAAGTTGTCCGGTACCAACATAGTGGACCCGGCCCATGTTTTCAGCCGGGGGTCAACACTGTTTCTCTAGACCCACACGGGTATCGTCCGGTACGATAGAAGTCCAGAACTAAGCAGGGTAATGGAGGCAGCGCAAGTGGAAGCATACAACGACTTAAAACAAGGCGAACGGGGTGCCTGGACATCCATTGTCGCCTATATCGCACTGACCGTGCTTAAACTCGGCATCGGATACCAGGCCGGTTCGGAAGCGCTCACGGCCGACGGCCTCAACAATGCCACAGATCTGATCGCTTCCGTGGCGGTCCTCATCGGACTGCGGATCTCCCGCAAACCGCCTGACAGCGATCATCCTTACGGTCACTTCCGCGCCGAAACCATCGCGGCGCTCATCGCTTCCTTTATCATGTTTGCCGTCGGCATTCAGGTATTTATCCAAGCGATAAGCTCTTTCACGGGACCGAAGCTGGAAGCCCCCGGGATGCTTGCCGCTTGGGTCGCTTTGCTGTGCGCGGCGATTATGTACGGGGTGTATGTCTACAATATCCGGCTTGCCCGCAGGATCAACAACAAAGCGCTGCTGGCCGCCGCTTACGACAACCGTTCGGACGCTTTCGTCAGCCTGGCCGCATTCGCGGGCATTATCGGCGCGAGGCTCGGGCTTCCCTGGCTCGATCCCGTCGCGGCCGTTCTCGTGTCCTTGCTGATCTGCAAGACGGCCTGGGGCATTTTCATCGATGCCGCCCACGCCTTAACGGACGGCTTCGACGACAAAAAGCTGGCGCTCTATAAACAGACGATTGCCGGCACACCCGGTGTGGAAGCCATCGAAGACGTCAGAGCCCGCGTTCACGGCAATCAGGTGCTTCTCGACGTCGTGATCGTCGTGGATCACCAGCTGACCGTCGCCCAGAGCCACGATATCGCGGAGGACGTGGAGCAGCGGATGCTCCGCAAGCACAAGGTCGGTCATGTGCATGTGCACGTCGAGCCGACCCCGATGTAACCCGGGACGATTATCTCTTGAACCTCACGCTGCGTCATGTGTTATTCTCCATAACATAGCCATAAAGCAGAGGTGATGTTCGATTGTTAGATTTTATTTTGCAGTATAAGTGGGCGTTTTTTATCGTGGGAGAGGCGGTTTTCTGGTGCAGTATCGTGTGCTTTCTCCTGCTTCGCTACGTCTGGAACTACCGGAAACTGAGCAAGCTGTTTATCCTGCTGTTCCTGCTGAGCGATTTGTGGATGGCGGCCATCGGCTACCTGGATTACAGACGGACCGGACAATTCGAGACCTTTCAGCTGGTGATCCTGATCTTTCTCGCTTACGCGCTGTTCTTCGGACGGGGCGATCTGCGCAAGCTGGATGCCTTTATCGCCCGAAAGACGGCCAAATGGCGGGGCATACCGGAAAACGAACTTCCTCCCCCGGCGCTTAAATTAACGGGAGCCGCACATACATGCCGCGAGCTGAAAAATTTCTCCGTTCATTTCATTCTCTATGCCGCCGTTACGGCCGTCCTGATCGTGACATACGGAATTTTGCCTGCGGGATCACTCCCTCCCGAACCCTCGGGTCCGCTTGCGCTCCGCCTGGTCTTGGCAGGCATCGTGAACCACGAGACTGCGGCCTCCGTTTTGAAAGTATGGAGTATCATTCTGGCCGTTGACGCCGCCATTACGTTGTCGTATGTCATTTTTCCCAAAAAGCCGAAAAAGACCGCGACTCCGGGATAGCTTGTTGTCCGCGGTGTGATCGTTATAAAGGCCAGGGCGCATGTCCGGCCGCTTGAGAAAACAGCTCAAAAAGCCCTGAATGAAACAGGGCTTTTTCTTTTTGCAGAACCGGCTGCCGGAGGGCGTCCGCACCAAACCCGGGATTCGGTCGGGCCGGCAGATGTGCAGACTCACGCGTGAACATCAGATCACGAAATCGAGGACCTCGCGGTAGGGCAGGTACGCTTTCGTCCCCGTTAAGGGAGGCGAATACACGTGAAGGCTTACAATCCGTTCCTCATGTTCGTTGCGCATTTCGTGAATTTGCCCGCGTGGCGCATACATACACTCCCCAGCCGCGACGGGAGCCGCCATAAAAGGCTCGGGATAACCGCCCCGGTCCAGTTCGTACCATACATTGAGCATCTCGCCTTCAATAACGCGGGCGCAGCCGATCGAAGACCCGTGGTCGTGAATAGCCGTTTTGCTGTGCCCCGGCAGATGGATCACGACGACTTCCACATCGGCAGTCCGAAGCAGCACATGCCGGCCGTAGGCCAGCCGCTCCGGCTCGGTAACGTACGGGGAAATTTTGTCCCTCGTCAGGGACAAAGCTTCCAGCCCGGCCCTCAGCTCGTTCATCGTCGGTTTTTTTAAGCCGCCGAAGTGTTGTTCAATCGATTGAAGCAGATTCATGCCGCATCCTCCTGTATATCAGGTATTCTTATGGAATGAATAACGGGAATTGATATCAGGATATGGGCGGAACAGCAGGTTGGTGCCTGATTGTGGCAGTCGAATATTCAAAGGAGTCCGGCGTGCGGGGCTCCGCATCGTTAAAAACCCGTCCGGGTATCCCGGACGGGCTTTTTCGCGTTATTGTCGTTGGCCGCCGTTGTGCCGCACCGGGCACAGGTGATGCGCGCCGGGTAAGCCCGTGTGGGCGGCTTCTCCCGCAAAACGCCTGCAGACCCGCAGGATCACGCTCCCACCCGCGGAAAGCTTCCTTGGGCGCGGGCGGGATTACGCTCCTGCCGGGTCCGCTCCGGCTGACGAACACCGCCGGCCGTCCTGCGGCTGCAGGAACAGACGGGGCTGGCTTCGAAAGCCGGGAAGCTTCGGCCGTACGGCCGCTCCGGCGTTAGACCTGCGCTTCCGCCGCCTCATTGCCGCGGCCGCTGCGGTTGTGCTCCAGAACAGCCGTGACCATTTCCGCCACCGACGAAGTCGTATGACCGGCTCCCGCTTTTACCTCATCCCGGCTTTTGATCATCGCAAAGCTGTGAGGCGTCAGGGCGAACATCGGCAGATCGTTAAAGGAATCGCCGACGCAGGCGGCTTCGTCATGCTTCAGCCCGAGCTCTTTAAGCAGCCGGGCCAAGCCTACTCCTTTGGAAATCCCCGCCGGCATCAGGTCCATGCAGTCATGATCGGAAATGACGGCTTCCACGCTGCCCGCATATTTTTGCATCAGTTCCTCGCGAAAAGACAGAAGCTTCTCCATATCGCCGAACAGGGAAAGTTTGCACGGCTTCACCTGCCCTGAGCGGATCTCCCGGCCGATATCGGCCTGGT
The DNA here is from genome assembly GCF_019091125.1 of Paenibacillus sp. GbtcB18. NCBI lineage: Bacteria > Bacillati > Bacillota > Bacilli > Caryophanales > Paenibacillaceae > Paenibacillus > Paenibacillus sp. GbtcB18. The sequence continues at coordinate 599,636 of NZ_JAGXJX010000001.1, read as the reverse complement.
GAACGACGGGGCTGAGCTGACGCTCTTCATAAGGCCGGGAAGCGTCCGTACTTTTATGAAGGCGAATCGTTTCGTCCGAGCAGCAGACGAAGAATACGATTTCCCGCTTCGAGACAATTTCGAACAAGTCGGATGCGTGGTCCGCCGGGAAATGCGAAGCGTTCACCTGCTCCCCTTCCCGGGTGTAAACCGCGGAGCCGTTCTGGCTGATGCCGTATGCCTTCACCCCGACACGGTCCATAATCTTGCGGATATCGGGATACAGCCGGCCCGATGCGATGCAAATCTGTACGCCCTGCCCGGCCGCCTCCCGCAGCATACGGGCATCCGCGTCCGCAACCTCCAGATCGGCATTCATGAGTGTACCGTCCAAATCCGTAACGATCAATTTAATCATGCTGATTGTCCCCCTCTACGATGAGCAGCTCCACATCATGCCTTTCCAGCAGGCGGAGCATACTTTCTTCCGGTTCCCGGTCCGTCACGATCACATCCAGATCGTCCAGACCCGCAACTTTATAAAACAACTGCTTGCCGAACTTCGTATGGTCCGCCAAAACGACGACACGGTCGGCTCTGCGGATCATTTCACGTTTGATGGAGCCGTCCTCTTCATGCGGATAGGACAATCCGTCCGGACTGATTCCACAGGCGCCGAGAAAGAGCGTATCGACGTAATAATCCGCCAGCTGCGCGAGAGCGGTCGCTCCGAACAGAAACCGGTGCTCCAGTTCCAGCTGGCCGCCAAGCATATGCACCTTCAAGCTTTTATTGTCCGCCAGTTTCGCCGCAATATCGATGGAATTCGTCACGATCACGTTGCCCGTCGTCCGAATGTGCTCTGCGACCGTCGCAACCGTCGTGGACGTGTCGAGAAACAAGTAATGCCCGTCGCGGATCAGCTTGGCGGCTTCCCGGCCGATCTGCCTCTTCTCGTCCGTAGCCCTCTGCATCCGGTCCTTATAAGCGGTTACCGCACGGTTAAGGGTCGGCAGCATAGCGCCTCCGCGGGTCCTTACGATTAGCCCGATCTCATCCATCCGCACGAGATCCCTGCGGGCGGTATCCCGCGACACGTCAAATCGGTCGCAGATTTCCTTAACGTCCATCCGCTGATGTTCCCTTAAGTATTCCATAATCGCTTCGATTCGTTCTTCCTGAAACATATCGGCACACCCTTAAGTGAATTCATGCAAAACGGTAATTGTTTATAAGTAATTATAAGTTTTGTTAAGTGAATTTGTCAATTCAATTGTACGATCCCTTAAAAAACACTTACGGCATGCAAAAAAACGGCTGATAGCCAGCCGCTTTTTCAACGTTTTATTCACTTGATCAATCCTTGTTCATGTCTCTGCGCTTACAGGCGTTCCGAAATCGAATCGATCATTTCCCGGATCTTGGCTCCCGATTTGCGCAGATTGTTCTCTTCCTCATCGCTTAAAGGCAGCGTAATGACCTCCCGCACGCCCGTCCGGTCCACAATACACGGAACCCCGAGATAAACGTCGGACAGTCCGTGGTAACTGGAAACAAACGTCGAGACGTTCAGCACCGCGCCTTCGTCGCGCAGAATCGCCGTACAGATCCGGTCGAGCGCCAACGCGATCGCGTAATACGTCGATCCCTTCGCCTCGATAATCTGGTAAGCCGCGTCCCGCGTATTCTGGAAAATTTCGTCCTTATCCTCTTGATTCAATTCGAGAGGCAGTCCGGCAAAATTAGCCAAGCTCCACAAAGGCACTTCCGAGTCTCCGTGCTCCCCGATAATCGCCGCATGAATGCTGCGCGGGTCCACTTGAAGCTTCTCGCCGATCAAATAGCGGAAACGCGCGCTATCCAGCAAAGTTCCCGAGCCGATGACGCGGTTAACGGGCCATTCGGATTTTTTCCATGTAAAATAAGACATGATATCAACCGGATTGGTCGCCACCAGAATAATGCCTGTCTGATTGTACTTCGTCACATTCTCGACGATGCCGTTAAAAATGTCGACGTTGCGCTTAAGCAGATCGAGACGGGTCTCCCCTTGCTTTTGCGCGACGCCCGCACAAATAATGATAATATCGGCGCCTTCACAGTCGGAATAGTCCCCCGCCCATACTTTCACCCTGCCCGTAAACGGCAGGCCGTGGTTCATATCCAGTGCGTCCCCGTTCGCTTTTGCGTGATTATAATCGATGAGGACAAGCTCGGACATCCGCTCTCTGAGCAGCAGAGTGTACGCCGTGGTGGAACCTACGGCACCGGTTCCGATGACCACGATACGTGATTTTTTAAGTGATTCCTGGTTGTTCAATTCGTTAGTAGACACGAGAACCTCTCCTTTCAGGGGAATTCTGGTATTATTGTAGGCGAACTCCCCCTCAAAAGCAAACGTTCCGTTCTATAAAACGACAAAATAAGCCCGGGATTCTGCAAAAAGCACCGGCTGATCCAGCTGAAAACCGGTTCCGGCTATTCCCTCGCCGGCCTGCAGCGGAGCAAGGCGCACCGGTTCCGGGTTGCCGCCCTCTTCCAGCCAGTCCGCTCCCAGCACCGCAGCGGTGTGCTCCCACAAGCAGCAGGCCGGACCGATCAAATAATCTTTGTGCATCGCCAGCGCCATTCCTTCCTGCCGGAGCATGCACGCGTTGCGCAAATCGTCCAGCAGAGAGCCGCAGCAGCCGGGGTGAAGTTCCCTCTCGGCCTGGAAGAGCCCGCTTACCGGGAACTCGCGGTCCGCCTCAGCGTATCCGAAGCCCACCGCCTGTCTCACGCGAGAAGAAAAGAGCGGTTCCGCGACCGGACAAGGGCCGCCTCCGACACTCCGGGCGGCAGCCGTTTCCGGGCGGAAGGAGCCGTTTCCTGAACGTCCGGAATGTCCGGCGATTCCGAAATTTCCGAAACTGCCGAAGCCGCTGAAGCTTCCGAGAACGTCCACAAACGGTTTGTGCAGCGATCGGGCCTTCAGATCGTACAAGGCCATTTCCACCAGATCCGCCTTCACACTCCCCCAGAGTACACGGTACAAGCGAACAGTGTCTAGCGCTTGCGCCAGCGTGCTTTTTTGAAAGCGGTACAGAAACCGGGCCCAATTCACAAGATCGAAATGCTTCTCGCCCACAGACATCAAACATTCTCCCCAGCCTGTCTCTCCGCCCTCGTCCGTGAGTTTCAATAGCCCGTACCTGCAGTTCTCAAGCTTTCCTCTGGCATGATGGTAACAGCAGGGTACATCGAATTCAAACAATTCAATCCGGATAATTCGTCGGTCCATTTCTTCCTTTTCCACTCCTTTTCTCCCAATGACGCCTGCGAGGTTAGCTGTCGGGTTCGGATTTGAGAGGCCCCTACGGAATAAACATTCCGATTCACCCCAGTTCGTGGGTCCCCCGCTTCTCTTACGAGAATTAAGCGCGCAGATGAAGATGATGGTTAGGCCGCAGCAGGCGTCCGGACATTGCGTCCGAAGCCTGATCTGACGGACCATGAGAGTATGTTACCTCCGCGAATAGGGCCTGTAAACAATCCCGAAGGACAGCCCGCATCCATTCTCTTCCATGTAACCCTATTCATTTGAGTGTTGCTTCTTCAAGCTGATTCAAGCTCATTCTTTCTCCGTTTAACAAAAAAAAGCCCCGGATACCCGGGGCTTTTTTGAAGATCATTTTATTCTGTCAGATATGGGCGCGTGTCTTGCCTCCACCGAGGGTAGGGTTTGCGCCGTGATCTCCGCGATGGCGAAGGAGCTTGCGGAGGTAAGGAAGGATGTAATAGTCGGCTCCGAACTTGCCGGCGTTGGCTCCAGCGGCGATGACGATGACACCGAGCAGAATCATCCAAGGGTTAGTGCTTACGGTACCTGCGAAGAGGAACATGAAGTTCATCAGGACTCCGAAGAATGCTGCCGCCGTTGTCAGTGCGCCGAGGACAAGACCCAGACCTACCAAGAACTCTCCGAGCGGAATCAGTACGTTAAACAGTTTGGCGTTCGGCAGTGCGAAGTTTTCCAGGAATGCGGTGAAGGTCGGATAGACCAGCTCATTGGTCGCTTTATCCATAACCGGCTTCGCTACCGCGCCTTTCAGGAAGCCCGTAGCGTCAAATCCGCCCGTCAGCTTGTGCCATCCTCCCGTAATCCAAGCGTATCCGAGATAGAAGCGGAGGATCACCATCAGACCTGCCGCATAAACGTTCGTTCTCAACCAGTTAAACATATGAATTTCCCCTTTCAAGCTGCGTATTCTGTATTGGATGTTGAGTGTGTTTCCTATATTTAGAGCCAGTACTGCTCGATCAAGCCACATTCCGCTTCCAGAGGAAGGGGAAGTCCGGTTTTGCCTGCGTTTTGCGCCTTGGCGGTTTGCCAAGTCTGCACACAGTCGAAGCACAAATCCTTATAACCTTCGGGATGTGTCTGAAGCCGTGCTCCGCATGCCTGACAATGTGCGGGTGCCGCGTTTACAAGATGAAGGGCGGTCATGATACTCGCATCCTTTCGTTTATCCCGTATTTTATTGTGAATATTTTCACATTCTTAGCCGTAAAAAGCTTTCTCTTCTTCCCGAATCATTCAGGAAGATCGGATGAGCCGGCGGAGCCTTCGACTCTGGATACCAGAGGCTTTAACCGGCAGTCTTCGCAAACCCAGGCGGACACTGTTTCTTTGGCTGCGTGGATACGGGAACCGCACTGTGGGCATCTTCCTTGTTGAACTTGCGGGTCAGCTGTCTCTTTCATGGCTCCTTCACCTTCTTTCGTGTGTTGTTCTCTCTTTCTGACTTTAGTATAGTCCTCGCCAAGAGTTATGTATGTGATATTTATCACACTTAGCCCAAAATAAGTGATTATAATCATGTTCAAACATTCTTCATAATGAAAACCGTTACTTAATATGTGCATGTGAATAATATCACAATCACTTAAAACAAGAAGTTCTATACTTTCTTTAGATAGCTAAATTCCTTTAACAGCCGCATCCAGCAGGTTTGGCTGCTTGCGTTTCTTCTATAAGAATAAAACCAAATTTACATAAAGCGAGATGACTCCTATGCGAAACCCGACCGCCGTGTATTTTACCAATGTCCGTTTTTTTCTGATTCTGCTCGTTGTTCTGGTCAACCTGCTGCTTACCCTGCCGCCTCTGCCGGATGCAGCGCAAGCTGTCGTGACCGCCATCTTCACTTTTCATCTGCCGGTGTTTGTGCTTGTAACCGGTTATTTCGCCAAAAAGTACTGGCAGACACCCGAGGCGGCAGCCGGCATGCTGCGGATCGCCCTGCAGTATCTCTTCTTTCAGACGCTGTACTCGGTCCTGGATCTGTTCTGGCTCCACAGCCCCGGCATCCGGCATTCGTTCTGGCTTCCGTATTGGATGCTCTGGTTTCTGACCGCGCACTTCGGCTGGAAGCTGCTGCTTATCCCGTTCGCCCGGCTCAAACATCCGGTGGCCGCCGCCGTCCTGCTCGGCGTCGCGGCCGGCTTCCTGCCGGCGGAAGCGGGCGCGTGGCTCGGCTTGACGCGCACGCTCGTGTTCTTCCCGTTCTTCCTCGCCGGATACTACTGGCGGGAAGAACGGGAGCCCCGCCGGCGCGCGGCCACGCAGCGCCGCGCGATCCGGGCCGCCGCGGCGCTGCTGCTGCTGGCGCTGCCCGCGTTCTGGCACGCGGCGGGCGCAGACACCGCCGCGCAGTGGCTCGCCGGCGGCAGCAGCTACGCGCAGCTCGGCGTCCCCGCCGCGGCCGGCACGATGCTGCGCCTCGGCTGCTATGCGGCGCAAGCCGCCGCATCGGCCACGTTCCTGCTGCTGCTCCCGCGCGCGGAAAGCCGCTTGACCGTCCTCGGAGGACGGACGGTCTATGTCTTCCTGCTGCATGGCGCCGCCATCAAGCTGCTGGGCGCAGCCGGGCTCCTGCAGCTCCTCGCCCGGCTGATGGACGCGGGAGCGGCGGGAACTGCCGCGGCTCTTGCAGCGGGATGCGCGGCCGCAGCCGTGATCGTGGCCGCGCTGTCGGGCCGCCGGTTCGCCGCGGTCATGCGGCCCTGCATCGAGCCGGACGCGGCCCGGGCCCTGCGCTGGCTGCAGCGGAGGCTGCCCGGCCGGGCGCGCAGCACATACTAGCCGCCGCGCGGGACCCTCGGCTCGGCGGCTCGGAGTCTCCGCATCTTGCGTGCTTCCGGCGTGCGGGCTGTTATGCGGCCTCAAACGGCACGCAGAGTCTACGGCCTGCGATGCGGTCCCAAGCAGCACGCGGAGCCTCCAACCTGCCGTGCAGCCTCTAGCCGCACGCAAAGTCTACGGCCTGCGATGCGGTCCCAAGCGGCACGCGGAGTCGCCAGCCTGCGATGCGATCCAAGTGGCAACTGGTCAGACGCGTGTCTGGCGCGTCAGGCTCCATCGCACCGAAGCCGCGCTTTGGGCACCAGCCGTGGAGCCTACTTGTATCCGACTCCGCTTTTAGCAGGTCATGAAGCTGACTTTGCACGCCGCAACAGATTCGCACCGCGAATAAGCCCGGCCTGAATCATTCAGGCCGGGCTTATTCAATGCCGTTCTATTAACTTCACTTCCGGACTATATGCCGCTCCGCTAACTCCTCATCGTTCACGTATCGTGCAGCATTTTTTTCAACTATTCTTTAGAACTTCGTTACTGTCACGACTGAGCCCCGCGCGCACGCTTTCTTCCCGCGCCAGGTTATGTCCCTATCGCTCGTTTTGACGCCTCGTTCATCTCGCAAAGCTGGATCTGCTTCGTCTTTGTCCCGGGCTCTTCCCCCGCTTAATAAGATATCGGCTGATCCGTTTTGCCTTGAAGCCCCGCCAACCTCATCAGAACGATGGCCGCCTGCGCCCGCGTCACTGCGTCCTGAGGTCGGAATTCGCCCCCGATATCCTGCAGCAGGCCCAGCTTCATGACGAGGAAAACGTCCGCTTTGTTTGTGATGCGGCCTTCATCTGTGACGGCAAGTTTGCCGAGCGGCTTATCCAGCAAGGACGACAGTTTCTCGTACCGGAGCTCGTTCACAAGCGCCGATGCCAGCTTCTCCCGCGTCAAAGGCTCATCCACGCCGAGCTTCCTGTCCGGGTCCGGCTGCAACCGGTTCATATCCGTCAGCAAACTGACGGTCCGATAGTACGGGCTCCCCGGCCGCACATCCGCATAAAGCGCCTCATCCATGCGGTAGTTCTCTCCGTAATACGAATCCGGTCTGATTCCGCGGGCGAACATGGTCAGCCAGTCTCCGTAAGTAAGAACGGCATCCGGGTTCAGATTGCCATCCGCGCCGGGAACGAGAACTTGGAGACGGACGAGTTCCGCCAACTCTTTTTGCGCCCAATGTCCCGAAATATCCTTCCCCTCGGACGGCTTAGCCGCAGCCGGTACCGGCCTCAAATCACGCAGCTTACCCGACGCGGCATCAAGCACCTGCGAGGCCGTTTCCTCCTCTGAACCTTGCCGGTAAACAAGCAGCAGTTTTCTTTCTTTATCGTCGCCGCCCGTGTAAAACGCCCCGTTCATCGTATAGGACAAGCTCACCCGGCCGTCAGCCTGAAGCCGCTTCAATGCCTCTTCCTTCGTTACGGCGGCAGGATTCACCGCCTTCAAAGCCTCCTCAATCGCCTCCTGCTCATAGGGAAGCTGGAGGGTGTAGAGACTGCCGTCTCCGTTTAAGTTAAGGATAATCTGCTGATCCTGGACGGGAATTCCGTTATAGAACCGCTGAAACTGATACGTAAACGGTTCGTTTTTCTTAGATGAGACGTTGTCTTTTCCCGCACTGTTCTTCTTCACCAGTTTCCAATTTTCAGAAGCCTGCGGAACGAGCTCGTCAAATAATTGGAGCGCTCTCGCATCCGCGGATTCCGTCGGTATGCTTCGCGTCTTTACATTCGGATTTTGGTTCCAGGGCGGATAAATCCCGTTCTCGCTCAGTTCCAGGATTTGACCCGTCCGGGTGTCGACAATCGCATGGGTACCGTGTCCGTTCTCCTCCTTCCAGTTCAGACTCCAGACGACCTGCCCCGGCGTACGCCAGCCTTCCTGCTCGGACTTCTGGGTAAGCTTGCTTCCCTCCGGAACGTACCCCGTCGCTTTTACGAGTTCTTCGGCTTGCTCCGCACTTAACGGTCCTCCCGTATGCGCTTTGAAAGAAGCTCCTGTTCTCGGGACATCCGCGTAGGCCGAAGTGCCGTACGCGGCATACAGCCCATGAAATACATACTCTCCGGTTTGAGCGTCGACAGGGGCATAAAAGATCGGGTTCCGCACATAACCGAGTATCCATTCTTTTGGGCCCGATCCGTTCTGAAGCTTTACATATTGCAAATCGACCGCAAAATCCTTCTTATATTTGGCGGCGGCTTCCCGCTCGCTTATTTTGGGGGTCGGGGAAGGATACGAGCTTTTGTGCAAACTGGCAAGCAGCCCCGTAACCCGGCCGTCCCCCCTCACCTGGACGTTGATGCCTTCGAAATCGACAAACAGGCCGTTCACTTTACGTCTGAATGTAAAATCGTACAGGACCGGACCGAAAAGCGCGCTTTGCGAGCCGTAGGAAAGAAAGGATTCCAGCTTATCGTTTTGCAAGGACGGAATCGCCTTTTTCACAAACTCCAGCGCGATCTGGGCAGCTTTCTCCTGGTTGACTGCCGGCGGATAAAAGCTCTCTTCCTCTTTAAGCCAGGCTCCGGGAAATGAAGTCGACCAAACATCTCCTGTCCGGGCATCCACCTCACTGTGAAAGGAAGAAGTGGAATTTCCCTTCGTCACAGACCAGGATATGGTCCATACAAGCCTCGGAACAGGGGGAAAGCGATTCGTGGACTCACCCAGACTCGCCGACGATACTTCTACATTTTTCAAGTCGGGAAATAATTCCCTTAATCTGCCGATCGCCTTTTCCTTTGTAATCTTCGCTTCTTTTTCCAAAATGGCGCTATCCGAGGATTCGGACGGCTGGGCCGGACCGCTTCCGGACACGATTTTCGCGTCCTCCTGAAACCTGTACGCCGAAGCGGAGTCATTCGCCGCATTTGTCACTCCGGGCAGCAGAAGACCGACTCCAAGAGAGCCGGCCACCGTAAGCATACCCGCTTTACGCAAGCGGGAAGCGCGTTTGTCGTTCATCTATATCCCTCTCCCAGTCTGTTAGAGTTTTCCATATTATTAAACGCATGGAAGAAGGAATAGTTTCGTTATAAGAGGGAGACCGTCTTATTTTCATCTACCAGATTTTCATGCCGATGCTCCAATTCTTTGCTGAATTTTTCAGAGATCTGCTTTTTGTTTCCGTATACGTACAGAACATCGCCCGCTTCTATTCGGGTATCGGAATTCTCGCCCCGTCTCCGGATTCTTAAGGGCCCCCGCTGGACAAAGAGCAGGTTAATGTCTTCATTGGCCGTGCACAGATCGTCGATATGACAATGCACGAACTCGGATTTTTCAATAACGGGAATATCAATGATCCAGTCCTCTTCGTCATTATATAGAAGTTCACTTACCGGCAGCTCTTCCACGCCTTCATCTTCCTCCAGAGGCGCATGAAGTTTTTTGCTCAGCCGTTCTTGCATCGGCTTCAGTTTTAAAACGAGCAGCAGAAAAACCAGAATACCCGTTATGACCAGCAGCTCCGGTAGTCTGAACCGCTTTTCGAGCAGGTTGGACACCAGCGTAATGATGACGGCAAGAGAAAACACGCCGAATAAAATCAAAAAAATACCGATTCGCCTGCGAACCGGATGCCGGATAATGAGCTCGGATTCCTGTGTGGTGAAACCCGTGCCCGTCAGCAAGGAAGTGACTTGAAAGCGGGCAATTTCGTTGTCAAGCCCGGTGAGCATCATCAATACCGCCGAAATTTCGATAACGAGCAGGACGATCCCCAAATAGATGACGATTAACAGTAGCTCCATAATACGCCTCCCAGCCTCTACACCTTTTCAATAACCGCTCCCGCGGGTATGTGAAACTAACAGCATTTACCTTTCGTCGGTCACGTTTACCATTTTCCGAGGCGCTTATACAGCCTGCTCTGCCGGGAATTTCCCGGCCGATTGACTCAGCCGCACCTGCAATGCGATAATGAGTTCGTCATCTCGAACCATCTGAAGGGAGTTACCGCATGTGACGTTCGGAGCCAGAATGTTAAAGACGGGCATGGCCGTCACTCTAGCTTTGTACTTAAGTATGCTTTTGCATACGACCGCCCCGGTTATTGCCGCTGTTGCCGCGATTTTCGCCCTGCAGCCGTCCATTTACCGGTCCTGGCGTTATTTTCTCGATCAGCTGCAAACCAACACACTGGGAGCCGCGCTCGCCCTCGTCGCCGGTACGTTTTTTCCCAAGCACCCGATCGCGATCGGGATCGTTTGTATTCTGGCCATCATGATCTGTCTTAAAATGAAAATGGAAGCGAACATCGGCCTTACTCTCGTAACGGTAATCGCCGTAATGGATGCTTCCGGGGGCCACTGGTGGTTCGCCGTTAACCGGTTCCTGCTCACCTCGCTCGGGGTCGGGTCCGCTTTCGTCATTAACGTGCTTTTTTTCCCGCCTAATTGGCAGAAACGATTTATGGAAGAAGTTCACGGGGTCTTCAATCAGATATCGCCTCTTCAGAGGACGGTCATCTCCAATGAAATGAAAGAATCCGTTTTTCAGGAAACGAAAGACGGTGTCGTGGGCGCGCTGTTCCGCCTGGAGGAGAAATACAAGCTCTTCGAAGAAGAGCAGAAAAAACTCAAACGGCTGAAATACAGCCAGTCCAAGCGACTTGTCGTCTACAAGCAGATGCTTCACACCCTGCGCAAAGGCGTGGATATCCTACAACTGGTCGAAGAACATTATTTCCAAGCATCGCGCACTTCAAAAATGAACGAGTTCGTCGACGAGCATTTGGAAGCCCTTACTCAATACCACGAGTATGTCCTGATGAAATTCGAGAAGAAATACAAGAACGAGTCCTACGAGAAGCTCGAAGCGATGGATCTCAAAAACGACGCCTTCCTGAGGCTCATTACGGACGCCTCCAGCAGTACCGGTGACCTGCACCGGCTCGTTGTGGTCGCTTCCGGGATCTATGACTACGGCCACCAGATCGTGCGGCTGGATAAACTGGTCGAGCAGTTTTTCAAAGGCGCGGAAGAAAACGAAAAACAGACGGGACTTAAGTTTTTTTGATGTCCCGCCTGTTTTTTCTTTTCTATAATCCGTATGGATACGGAACATACTAAATCCGATCACGGCCTCCCCCGCGGAGGTTTTGTAGAAGGAGATGATGTCTATGACCGACAATCACGATCCCAATTTCGTACTGGGTGCTCCGCATTCCTCGTTGGATTCGGCGGAAGCTTCAACCGCGCATGGAACGGAACTGACCAGAGAGCAGTTCCTCCAGTCTTACGAAGCCGGAACCATCGAAGACGACGGCGGCTTGGGCGAGGAGACGCAAGCGGAAGCCGGCTACCGGCCCGAATCTTCGTCGGACAGGGCCTGAGCCTTCCGCTGCAAACGGCACACGCGTTAGCCGGGCAAGGCACGGACGCTCCGAACACCGGAACCGGCTATGCAAAAACCCCCGCAGTTTCAATGCCGTAGGGCTTTGAAACTGCGGGGGTTTCGTATGTGCCGGCTGTTCCCGGCGCTCCGGATCGCAAGCGCATGCGCTTGCGCTGCGACGATTACTCGACGGCGTGAAGACCGCTCAAACGCGAGACGGTGAGCAGCAGTTCGTCGCGCAGCGGAACGATGAATTCCACCGCGCCCATCGTAAAGATGCCGCTCCGGTTATGAAGCCTTACGCCGCTGACGCTAAGCTTGTAATGCGGAAGGCCCGCCGACATCGAGGTCAGCTCGCTCCCGCCTCCGTTCCGGGAAGAGAACGTGAGCGTGCGTCCTTTGGCTTCGAACGGCACGATGCTGAGAATCGCCTGCAAAGGGATATAGTAATTGACGTGGGGTTTCTGGACGATGAGTTCTTTCGTCGTGACCGTAAGTCCCAGACCACTTTTCTTATGGGAATATTTCAATTCGCCGTCTGTCATCTGGATGGAAATAAAATCGGGATTCATTCCGTCTGGCGCCCCCTTCAAAAAAAAGGATGTATGTCCACCTTATCATACCGATATTGGACTGACAACCTGACGGGGATTCAATTCGAACGAGTCAAAACGGGGAGAGAGCCGCTACGACGCGAGCGTCAGCACCTGAAAATCCATCTCGATGCTTTGAGCCGACATCAGTCCGCCCAGCAATAGTTTGGCCTCCGTCAAACGGGCGAGATCCCCCCGCAAAATCAGATGGGACCGGTGTCTCTTTCCGGGCGTTTTCCAGGCCACCAGCGGAGCCAGCATATGTTGTTTTAAGGTTCGGATCACCGTATGTAATTGTTCCTGTTCCGCCACTTTGACGATCAGAAATGTATGGTCCATCACGATCTCCTCCGGTCGTTAAAAAGAATGTGCGTTTCCGGCCGAAACCAGGGCGCATCGCGCCGAGAGCCGGGGATTGAAGTCCACAGCATAAAGCCATCCGCGAGCAGCAGCGGACGGCAGCCTTTCCATCATAGGGTGTTTGGTTCAAGGAGTCAAGTCGGATGGCTTACTTCCCTGCTCTTCCGCCGGTGCCTCAGGAGACTTCCCGGCTTAACGACTATCACTGTACCTGTGTAATCCCGTTTGAAACAGTTTCTATGTATTTTTTTATTCTACCACATCAATTGGAGTTTTTCTTCATTATTCTTCAAGCGCAGTCCAGTCTCGTTTACCCGGCTCTCCCCGGTATGAAACTCTACTCCCCCACAAATCGGAACAGCTTCCAGAAAACGATCACATTGACGATCAGCAGAAGCGGAATTCCGTATTTGAACGTGAAATGTCTGGTTTTGTGCTTGTAGGCATACATGCCCGCCCAGATACCGGGAGCCCCCCCGATAAGAGCCGTCAGAAACAACCGCTTCTCCGGTACCCGCCATTCCCCGCTGCGCGCTCTGCGTTTGTCGGCGCCCATCCAGACGTAGGCGACAAGATTAACGACAAGAAGATATAGGACAAGAATCTTGATGGAGAACACCTCTTCTTTAGTATAAAGTCCCTTTCTCTATTAGTTTACAATTTTTTGGGTAAAAAGCGAAGACCGGAGCGGGAAGCTCCGGTCTTTCTATTCTTCATACATCATTTTGCGGGTCATGCCTCCGTCAATGACAAGATTCTCTCCGGTAACGAAATCGTTCGCGGGATCCGTCAAATATAAGCAGGCCCTGGCGACGTCGTCGGGTGTGCCGACGCGGCCCGCAGGGTGCTGCTTGTGATCGGACGGCTTCAGCGCCCCGTAGTCCCCGGTCTCGATCCAGCCGGGACTGATGCAGTTCACGCGGATGCCGTCCGGGCCCAGCGATATCGCGAGCGCATGCGTCAGCGCCGCGATCCCTCCCTTCGAAGCGGCGTAAGCTTCCGAGGACGGCTCCGACATCAGCGCCCGCGTGGACGCGATGTTCACGATGCTGCCGCCTCCGGTCTCACGCATCCGCTTCGCCGCTTCCCGCGCGCACAGGAACGTGCCGCGCAGATTCGTATGGAGGACGCGGTCCCACTCCTCCACCGTCAAATCGTACGGCGACTTCCATTCGGAGACGCCGGCGTTGTTGATCAGGCAGCCGATGGAGCCGTACGCTGCGGCTGCCCGTTCGATAAGGCGGACGATGTCGCCGGGCCGGCTCAAATCCGCCGGGACGAACAGAGCTTCTCCGCCTCCTTCGCGGATCGTCCGCGCGTTGTCTTCTCCGCGGGCCTCGTCCGTATCCGCCAGGACGACGGCGCTTCCTCGCTCGGCATAGCGGCGCGCGATTACGCGGCCGATGCCGGATGCCACTCCCGTCACAATAACGGCTTTGCCGGCAGGCACTGTTTTCATGCTGGAACCCCTCCCGGGATCGTTTTATTTTTTGAGACTGTTCGCTTTCGCTCCGTACCCGCTTCTTGTATAATCAGGAGAAAATTCTCTTGTAAAGGCGGGATCGGGATGCAGATTGCCCATCATTATCTTGAATTGTGCCGGGCGTACAGCGCGGTGCCGCAAGGGCTTCCCGTCTCCCTCACCCTGGAGGAACTCGCCGAACGGCTTCACTGCACGGTGCGCAACGTCAAACTCGTGATCCGCAAAATGTCCGAAGCCGGCTGGATCACCTGGGTTCCCGGCCGCGGCCGCGGGAACAAATCCGAACTTCACTTCCATTATACCCTGGAAGAAATGCTGATGAAGCAAACGGCTGAATTTGCCGAGAAAGAACAGTATCAGCAAGCTTTCGAATGGATACACCAGTATGCGGATACGCCTTTAATGAAAGAACAGCTTCTCCAGCATGTCTCCCGCTATTTCGGATACAAGGCGAAAGTCACGGAGCAGGACGCCGACGTGCTGCGCCTGCCCATTAACAAACCCTACCGGACGTTCGATCCGGCCGCCCTGCTCTTTGCCAATGATGTCCATTTAAGCCGGCAGTTATTCGATACCATCGTGCGGTACGACAGAGCCGCAGGCGACTTTGTGCCGAGTCTCGCCCATCACTGGGAATCGGACGAAACGTGCACAGTCTGGACGTTCTATCTGCGCAAAGGCGTACTCTTTCACCACGGCCGCGAGCTGGAAGCAGCCGATGCCGCCTATTCCATCCGCAGACTGCTGAGTCCCGAGGTGTTCTCACCCCAGCGCTGGATGCTCGAAGATGTCCGGCAGATCCGCGTTCTGAACCGGATAACCATCCAGTTCGTGCTGGATAAACCGCACGTGCTTTTCCCGCACTGTCTGACCTCGCCGTCTGCGGCCATTCTGCCCCGGGAACTTTGCGAAGCGGACCCCGCGGCCTACTTCGCCTGCCCCGTCGGTACCGGTCCTTTCCGGCTGGAGATCCGGCCCGGCTACGGGTATCTGCTGCACGCCAACGAACGCTATTACCTGGGGCGGCCGTTTCTAGATGTCGTCGAGCATATCCTGCTCCGGGATTCTCCGGAGCTAGTCGTGATGACGGACGCCTGCAATATGGTTCAGCGTGCTCCCTACGCGCCCCGCTCCAAGCCCGAGCATGACTGGCAGGCGGTGGAATGCATTTCCTCGGGATGTGCGCTGCTTTCGTTTAACCGCCGCAAGGAAGGCCCCTTGCAGGACGCCGGACTCCGCCGGTACGTGCGTTCCGTCATTCAAGCTTGCGCGATGGTCGAAGAATTGGGAGAGAGCCGGGCCATTGCGGCCGCGAGCTTTTTGCCCGATAAAAGCCTGCGGATAGGCTGTGACCCTTACCGGGACGAGAAGGAAACGGCCGATATTCCGTACTCCTCCGCTTACGCCGGAACCGAACTTACTCTCCACTGCAAAGATTCCTACAAAACGTACGAAGATATCGACTGGATCGTGAACCGCTGCCTCAAAGCCGGACTTCACATCAGGGTGGCGCTCCATGAGCGGGATGAATTTCTAACACCCGATGTCATGGATGAAGCCGATCTCGTTCTATATGAAGTCGTATTGGATGAAAGCGAGACGCTCTCTTTGCTGGAGCTGTTCATGCAGGAGGAAGGGTCGATCCGGCGCATGTTCGACGATCCGCTGCGCGCGGAGCTGAACCGGAGAGTGGCCCTCCTGCTTGCCGAACCCGAACCCCGCAAGCGGCTGGATCTTTTCGATAAGCTGGAATCCCTTCTCACTGAAGACTGTTCGATCCATTTTCTCTATCACCGGAGAATGCAAACCACTTACCACAAAAGCGTACGCGGGCTAAGACTGAACGCCTTCGGCCATATCGATTACCGTCATATCTGGTTCGAGCCGCAAGATCCGCTTACCGGAGAGACAGCCTCGGCGGACTCTAGCTCCCCGTTCATGACGATTCACTGAAAAAAGCGCCCCCCAAGAGGCGCTTTTTCTGTCGGTGACGATATCTGTGCTTGACCGTATTCTCAGGCACTGGACCGCCATACCTTAATTTTCCTTTTCGGCGCTATACCATATATAAAGAACATTCCTACTTATCCGGCGTTAGCCTTTACAAACTGGACGCAGCGTCCGGACAGCCAAGGCCGCTTCTTAACGGCTAGTCAGAAATTATGACGGTTTTGTAAATTTTACCTGCCTTTGCGGCCGGGCATTTTCTATAATAGAGAAAACCATTAAAAACGGCGGAAAGGAAGAATGTTTACATGGACATCCGGCTTGTCAATCAAGAAGAGATGCGGGAGGCCGCCGCTTTGGCGGATTCGATTTTCCGGGATTCCGAGCAGATTTCGATGGCTGAGGGTTTCCCATTCCTCTTCTCCGCTCTGCATTCCCAATCCTTGGGAGCTTTCGAAAACGGGCGGCTCGTCGCCTTCATGGGCCTGCTCCCGTCTGTCATCCGCATCGGCCCCGCACGGCTTACGGTCTTCTCGCTTGGCTCCGTATGCACGCACCCGGAAAGCCGCGGAAAAGGCATCGCCGGCGAACTGTTCACCGCCGTCCGCGGGCAGGTGGCACGTTCGGGCGGCTCCCTGCTGCTCGTCTCCGGCGGCCGCTCCCTCTACACCCGCGCAGGCTGCCGGCCGTTCGGCTCCCTCCGCCGCTATGCGCTGGGAGGCGCTTCCGCCCTGCAGACGGACGAGTCCGCAGGGGGCTACCGGCTGCGGCCGTACGAGCGGGGCGACCTGCCGGCCATGAGCAGATTGGCCGCCGCCCGCCGCTCGGCTTTCGAGCAGAGCCCGTGGGATCTCGGCAGCCTGATCGACGCGCGTGCTTATGCCGCCTGCCTGAAGCTGCGGCACGAGACGTGGATCGCCGAGAAGGACGGTGAGCCGGCGGCCTTTATCGTCGCGGCCGTGCCGGACCCGGCCGTGGCATCCATGCGGTTTCCCCGGCTGATCGAGTGGGCCGGCGCACCCGAAGCGGCCGCCCGGCTCCTCACCGGTCTTACCGCAAAGCTGGAGCTGGCCGAGTTTCAGGCGGCAGTCCCGTTTTATGAAACGGGACTGCACGAAGCCCTGCGAAGCTTCCCGTCGGAAGAAAGCCGGAATGAAGGCACCCTTCTCGTAACGGACGCGCCGCTTCTTCTGAGCCAGCTCCGTCCCTATCTGGACGAGCAGAGCGGGAGCAGGCTCGGGGAGCGGCTCGGCGTCCGGGAAACCGGCGAAGGCGGCGTACGGCTGACGCTGAACGGACTGCCCGATCTTCTCCTGAGCGTGGACGACTGGATGACGCTGCTGTTCAATCCCGATGCCGCTGTCCGGATAGTACCTGCCCGGTGGCAGGAGGAACTGAAGTCCGTCTTCCCGCTTCCTTTCCCGTATACGGCAGGGCTAAACTACATTTGAAGCTGTACAGCACGGCGGCTCGCAAGAAGTACGCTTCACGCGCTAGCAGCCGTTTGAACCGCACGGAAGGAAGACAGAAACCTGCTGTTCAGAAACACAAACGATTTCCCCGCCCCGCTCCCTGTTCATTCCCTAGCGAAAAGTCCCGGCTCGTGCAGTATTCTGCATGCACGAGCCGGGACTTTTTTTCGGCCAATCTGTCTGATTTCCCAAGCAAGCGGCTTCCGTTTTATTCGGAAAGACTGTTCTGGACAATCCGCTCCCATTCATCCCCGGTTAGAATTCCCTTCTCCACGACAAGCTGACGAAGCGGTTTCTGCGTTTTCAGCGACTCCTTCGCGATCTCGGCCGCTTTGTCGTAGCCGATAACCGGATTCAGCATCGTTACCAGGGACAAGCTGCGGTCCATCCAGTAACGGCACTGCTCCTCATCGGCTTCGATCCCTTTCACGCAGCGTTCGCAGAACGCTTCCGCCGCGGTGCTCAAAATGTGAGCCGACTGCAGAACATTGTGGGCGATGACCGGCATCATGACGTTGATTTCAAGCTGGCTGCCTATCATCGCGGTCTGCACCGCCGTGTCGTTGCCGATCACCTGGCAACAGACCATGTACAGCATCTCCGGCAGGACCGGGTTCACCTTGCCCGGCATAATGGAAGATCCGGGCTGCACGGCAGGCAGCCGGATTTCGGCAAGGCCCGTCTGCGGGCCGGAATTAAGCAGGCGGATATCGCTGGACAGCTTGATCAGATGCACGGCCAAATCCCGGAGAAGCCCGCTTACACGCAGAGCCGCCGACGGGTTCTGCATAAAGGCGAACCGGCTCGGGGCCTGCCGGTAAGGTGTGCCTGTGCGGCGTCCGATCTCCGCTACCATCTTGGCGGCATATTCGGGATGGGTGTTCACGCCCGTGCCGACGGCATTGCCGCCGATGCCCAGCTCCAGGAGGCCGTCCGCGGCCTGCTCCAGCTGCTTTCGCATCTGGCCGACAGTGGCCGCGTAGCCTTCGAACTCCTGTCCCAGGCGGAGCGGGACCGCGTCCTGTAAATGGGTGCGGCCCGATTTTACGACCGAATGGAACTCCCTCGACTTGTTCGCGAGCTCGCCGATCAGCTTATCCAGGGCGGGCAGGAGCTTCCGCTCCACGGATTCGTGCACGGAAATGCAAATGGCCGTCGGAATCGTATCGTTGGTCGACTGGCCTTTGTTCACATGATCGTTGGGATGGATCTTGTCCTTGCGGTCGCGTTCCAGCCCCAGTTTCTCAAGCGCAACATTGGCGATCACCTCGTTGGCGTTCATGTTCTGCGACGTTCCCGCCCCGGCCTGAAAAGCGTCGACGACAAACTGGCTGTCCCAGCGCCCTTCGATCACTTCGTCCGCCGCCGCCAGGATGGCATCCGCGATCTCCCCGTCCAACTCGCCCAGTTCTTTATGTACGGCAGCGGCCGACGCTTTAATAATGCCCTGGGCTTTGATAAATTCCCTCGGCAGACGGTATCCGCTGATCGGGAAATTCAACACCGCGCGCTGAGTCTGGGCTCCGTAATAGGCATCGGCCGGGAGCTGAACCTGACCCAGAGAATCGCCTGCGGTGCGCTGTTGCGTATTTTTCTCCATGGATGGTTGTTGTTCGCTCATGATCTCACCCTTCCTTCCGTTCAATCTTCTTCGGTCTCTCGTGACAAGAGCGCGTTGACGGTTCCGGTAATTCCCGCGCTTATTTACTCTTCGTCCTGCCGGACGTCTTACCCATTTGCGGTAAAAGCCTCCTTTCATAGATACCCGTTTTAGCTGACGCTGATACCCGCAAGTTGGAAAGGATCGGCCTCTGCTGATAAAATCCCCTAATCCCTCTGGGATATTGAGGCATTTTCCACGTGCTGTCTATCTGCCGCAATCCCGTGAAAGCACGGAAATAGAACCCGCAGGGGGTCCGGTGTGCGATCCGCTTTTGGAAGGGGTATAATACATTAGGGATACCGGTTGGCGAAAAGCTTTACAGGCTCCGCCTGCTTTCATTTACCGGGCATTCACCTCATGTATATTTTTCCGAAAGGCGATTTTGCGCCTTTTTTACTGCGTAAGCTTTTTTCGTAACAAAAAGGAGGAGATCTTCATGACTACGACAACTTCCGGAAGCACTTCCGAACGCTGGCTGAATTACGTGAACGGCCAATGGATCGAAGCGGACAGCGGTAAGACGATTTCGGTCGTTAACCCTTCCACTCTGGCCGAGATTGCGACCGTACCGGATTCGGGAGAAGCGGAAACGAAGGCCGCTATCGAAGCGGCTCACACCGCTTTTCAATCGTGGAGCACTTTATCCGCTTACGAGCGTTCCGATATGCTGATGCGCTGGTACCACCTGCTGATGCGGCATCAGGAAGATCTGGCCAGAACGATGACGGCCGAACAGGGCAAGCCGTTGTCCGAAGCCAGAGGTGAAATCGCCTATGCGGCCAGCTTCATATCCTGGTATGCCGAGGAAGCTAAGCGGCTATACGGGGACATCATCCCGGCAACCAGCTCGGCCAAGCGGATGTTTGTTCTGCGTCAGCCCGTCGGTGTCGTGGCCGCGATCACGCCATGGAACTTCCCCGCCGCCATGATTACGCGCAAGGTAGGCCCGGCGCTCGCGGCAGGCTGCACCTGCATCGTCAAGCCTGCGGAGCAGACGCCGTTAACGGCGCTGTACATGGCCAAGCTGGCCGAAGAAGCGGGAATACCCGCCGGGGTACTTAACATCGTGACCGGAGAAGCTTCCGTGATCGGCGATACGCTGTTTGCGGATTCCCGGGTGGCGAAAGTGACCTTCACCGGATCGACGGAAGTCGGCAAGCACATCATGCGCGCTTCCGCCGATACGATGAAGAAAATATCGCTGGAGCTGGGCGGACACGCCCCGGTGATCGTGCTGGACGATGCCGACGCGGAGCTCGCCGCCGAGCAGACCCTCTTGTCGAAGTTCCGTAATGCCGGACAAACCTGCGTCTGCGCCAACCGGATTTACGTTCAGAAGGGCATCCGTCCGGCGTTCGAGAAGCTGTTGGCGGATAAAATCCGGGCCTTGAAAGTCGGCGACGGCATGGACCCGGACTCCGCAATCGGGCCTGTCATTGACGAAGACGGCCTGAACAAGATTCAGAGGCACGTGTCGGATGCCGTGGAACGCGGAGCAGCCGTCATTACGGGTGGCAGCCGGAGGGAAGTGCCTAAGCATGCCGGTTACTTTTTCGAGCCGACTCTGCTGACAGGTGTGGACAGCTCCATGTTGATCATGAAGGAAGAAACGTTCGGCCCCGTCGCGCCGATCGTCGAGTTTACCGATCCGGACGATGCCGTCCGGCAGGCGAACGATTCCCCTTACGGGCTCGCGTCCTACGTGTTTACTTCCAACATCAATCACGCCATCCGACTCGCCGAACGACTCCAGTACGGCATCGTCGGCGTAAACGACGGCCTGCCTTCTTCCGCCCAAGCCCCGTTCGGAGGCATGAAAGAAAGCGGCCTCGGCCGGGAAGGCGGCAAATACGGGATCGAGGAATATGTAGAGATCAAATACATCTCGCTCGGCCTTTACTGAACGGAGGGCAGTCGCTGCCTTCCGCTTAAATAAGAAACGTCCTGCAGCGATCCGGAATTCACCGGTCTGCCGCAGGACGTTTCTCATTTGTTTTAGCATGCCATACTTCCCGTACTTCTTTACCGTCCTCACACCGTGGAAATGGTCCCTCTTCCCGTGTCCGCCGACCGGGAGCCTTCCGGCCTTTCCTCGAAATAACGGATTACCTGATCCTTCAAGATAGCAAAATCGTTCTCCCTGCAGGAAAGCCGCACGGGATCCATCTCACCCGCAACAATAATATGGATGACAGGACCGTTTCCTTCCGTAATTTCGTAAGTGATCAACCTGCTGCGCTCGTAAAATTTCGTCCCGGATTTAAGTCCTTCCGTACCCAAATAAAACAATTTGACCCATTCCAGATAAAAGATAAATCCGCATGCTGCGGCAAACCACAAGCCGTCTTGCCCCATTAAAAGAACAAGGATAAGCATGCTGGCAGCAAAAACCCAAAAATCGAGGGCATACAGGTGTCCCTTCGCCACCACAACGCCTACCTTCTTAAAAGCCTGCCGGGCTTGATAAGTCTTCCAGGCCACAAAGCCCAACAAAAGCAGACCAACCACCGTGCCGGTAACCACTATGAAGATCACATCCCTGATTAGATGATTCCATAATACCTTTATTTGGAATTTTTGTTAAGCCCTAATTATACGGTGCCGCATCTAAAAAAAATAGACCGCTTTCGCGGTCCGGTCTGCTCCTCAGGATGTAGCAGGTTCTTTAATCAGCCCCCCGGTAGAAGCGAGCCAGCTTATCAAGTCTTCCATCACTTCTTCGCGGTTCACTTCGTTCAAAATCTCGTGACGTTTGTTCTCATACAGCTTGCAGTCCACCTGCTCCAGCCCCAGTTTACGGTACAAGGCCGCAAGACGTCTCACGCCCTTGCCCTGCCCGCCGACAGGATCTTTATCACCCGCCAGAAGCAGAACCGGAAGATGTTTCGGAATGCTCCGCATATGACGTTTCAGATGGATATCGGACAGATGGATAAAGAAGTCTCTAAAAAATCCCGTCGTGCAGATGTATCCGCAAAGCGGATCTTTCACGAATTTATCGACCTCCGCCTCGTCCGTGCTGAGCCAGTCGAATTCCGTCCGGTTCGGACGAAAAGGCCGGTTAAAGCTCCCGAGCGCCGTATGGCTCAGAAACTTGCTGCGTGCGCATTCGCCGCTGCGGGAAACGAGCAATTTCGCCAGCAGAATGGCCGCTTTCAAAATCACGCCTTTCGGTCCGTTCGTCCCAAGAAGCGCTACGCCTTCATAAAGCTGCGGAGCCCGGTACATGACTTTCTGGGAAAGGAACGAGCCCATGCTGTGCCCGACCAGATACAGAGGCAGCCCGCCCTGTTCCTCGTGTATCCGTCTGCCCAGATCGATCATATCGTCCGTCATCCCCGCGAACCCGTCCGGCCCCGGATATCCCAAGTCGTTCTTGTGGGCGGCCGTTCTTCCGTGCCCCCTATGGTCATTCGCGTAGACGATATAACCGCGGGCCGTGAGCTTCTCCGCAAACCGCTTGTAACGCAGCGCGTGTTCCGCCATACCGTGCGCGATCTGTACGGCGCCTCGAAGAGGAGTGCCCGGTTCCGGCTCCCACCGGTAAACAAAGACAGGCGTCCGCGTCTCTTCGTTTAAATGAAAATGACTTTCTTTCATCCGATCACCCTTGTTTTTCGGTTTGAGCGGGACGGGGATCAGCCATGGAAAAATCCGATCTGCACGATAAACAGCGCAGCGAACACGTAAAGCACAGGATGGATTTCCTTGAACCGTCCCCGGGCCGCCTTCAGCACAATGTAAAAAATAAATCCGATCCCGATGCTCGTCGATACGCTGTACGTCAGCGGCATCGTAACGAGAACGAGAAAAGCGGGGAAAGATTCTTCGAAATCTTTCCAGTCGATATGCAGCAGGTCGGTAATCATATAATACCCGACCACAATGAGCGCGGGCGCCGTGACCGACGGCAGGTTAGCCAACGTTTCCGCTACCGGGGCCAGAAATGACGTGGCGGCCAGCAGCGCGCAGGTGACGACCCCCGTCAAGCCCGTCCGGCCTCCTGCGGCTATTCCGGAGCCCGACTCGATCAGCGTCGTAACCGGGCTTGTTCCCATGACGGCACCGGCCGTAACGCCTGCGGCGTTCGCCATAAGCGCGCTCCGGGAACGGGGGAAAACGCCGTTTTTCATGAGTCCCGCCTGCTCCGCCAAACTGACCAGTGTTCCGGTCGTATCGAACACCGAGATCAGCAGAAACGTAAACGTGACGGCAAACAGCCCCTGCTCGAATACGCCTTTCACGTCCATCTGCATAAACGTCCCCGTCATCGTTCCCGGCCAGGCGAACCAGTGATCCGGCAAAATCAGCAGCCCCATCAGCCAGCCGATTGCCGCCGTCAGCAGCATTCCGATAAAAAGCGCCGCACGGACGCGGTACGACATCAAGACCAATGTGAGCACAAGTCCGATAACGGACAGCAGAGCTGCCGGTTCGTGCAGGCTTCCGATGGTGACGAGCGTATCCGGTGAAGCGACGATCAGCTTGGCGTTTTGCAGCCCTACAAAACAAATAAACAATCCCGTGCCCGCTGTAATCGCATATTTTAGCGATGCCGGAATGGATTCGATCAACAACCGGCCGTGCCGGCTGAGTGATACCAGCATAAAAAGAAGCCCGGCCAAAAATACGGAGCCCAGCGCTACCTGCCAGGATACCCCCGCTCCCTGAACGACGCCGAAGGCAAAGAACGCGTTAATGCCCATGCCGGGAGCGATGACGATCGGGTAGTTGCCCGCCAGTGCGATAATGAGCGTCGAAAATATAGTCGTCAGGATCGTTGCGATGAACACCGCATGAAAATCCATACCGGATGCGCTTAAAATGCCGGGATTCACGATCACCACGAACGCCATCGTCATAAACGTCGTGCATCCCGCCAGCACTTCCGTGCCGATCGTCGTCCGGCGCTCTTTTAACTTAAACCATGCTTCTGCCTTGTCCAATCAATTCCAGTCCTTTCCTTGCCGCTAATCAAGAATTGTATCATGGATTGAGATAGACTTCACGCTGAATTTATTTCACGCTTGAATGGCCCCACCTTTTTTCCGATTCCAATATCTAACATTATTTCCCATACCCCTTAGTTTCAAGCCCTATCGACGAAAAAGACCCGCTATCCCCATGGATAACAGGTCTTCATTAAGTACAGGATTCAGGAAAAAAAGGCTATCCCCGGCCGTCGCTCGCTTTGCGTTCGATATGCAGCTTGGCTTCGGCGCCTGCCGCGCTCCGCTTCGTCTCGTTGTCGAAACGTTTCCGTTCCGTCCGCTCGATTTGAGCGACCCGGCCGTCATGAATAATGATTTGAACGGTTCCGTACTCCAATCCGTTAATGCTTTGAATGATCCGGTCAATCCAGACTTCATTCAGTTCAACAGGTTTGGCCATAATTCTCATCCTCTCTACTCTCGATTCAAATCATCCAATCGTACCATTCTCTTTTACGCTTCTGCAGGTCTACCAGCCAAGCGGACGTTTTGCCTATTAAAGTAAAGGTGGCGTCCCGGTTCGAGAACGTATGGTCGGCCTGGAAAATGAGTTCCAGATCGCAGCGTCCGTCCGCCCGGAGCCAGAACATTTTTTGATAAAGCGGGGCGTAATCTACCGGTATATCTTCGTCCGCCGTGCCGTGTGCGATGAGAACATCTCCCCCGAATTTGCGCAGCTGCTCGAACGGTTGATGCTTGGAGAGAGAGTCGAAAAAAGCCGGGGTAAGCAGATACCCCTGATAGTCGATGCCTTTGTCCGGCTCCAGCTGACGATAAGCTTCCTTGCCGACAATTCGTACAATATCGTTGTGCGGGTGGGCTACGGCCGACCACATCACCAGGGTCCGCACGCGGTGGTCGGATGCGGCGGTCAGCAGGGCGACCGCCCCGCCCAGGCTGTGGCCCAGCAGCGTCACGCTGCCGGGGTCCACGCAGTCCAGGCTGAGCGCGTAATCCAGCACCCGGCGTGTCTGGGCGATCATCGGATCGAGTCCTCCCGCTCCGTAATCGCCGGTGCTTTCGCCGCAGCCGCCGTAATCGAAGCGGAGCACCATGTAGCCCTGGCTGCTCAAAGCCCTCGCCGTCTTGACGAACAGCCGGTCGACGCCGATCCGATTGCCGATAAAGCCGTGGCAGATAATGACAACCGGCCATTTGCCCGCGCCTCCCCGGCAATCGGCGGCCTCCCCGTCCGTCGGATAGTGCAGCGTAGCCGCCAGTTCCAAATCCCCGCTCGGGATTGTGATGTGATGTTCCATAGCCCTAGTCCTTTCTGCATGTGCGCTTCTGTGAGGTCCGGATCAGATATGAACCGGCATGGGATCGTTTTTTAAGGCATTTTCAACGGTTCTAGTCTGGTTGCCGTCGAAGATGTACAGCCGGTGGACCAGAACATGGACACGGTCCCCCGCTTCCAGTTGGGGCAGTTCCAGCGAGCGGTAACCGACCAGTCGGTAAGGCCCGCTTTCCACTTCGACCTGCCAGTTTGATCCGCGGAAATAGGTGCTTCTGACAACGGCCTCCGCCGATGCCGTCTGGCGGCTGATTTCGCCGGGCAGCCCGATCTCCACGAACTCCGGTCGGACGATAGCGGACGCTTCGCCCGCATCGGCGAACCCGATCAGGGAGCCGGCCTCCTCCAGCGGCGAAGATTCGCCGATAAAGGAAGCGACGAACGGAGTCAGCGGTTCGCGGTAAATGTCGATCGGCGAGCCTTTCTGCTCGATCCGGCCTTTGTTGACGATCATGATTTCGTCGGCTACCTCGACCGCTTCTTCCTGGTCGTGGGTGACGAAGATCGTCGTGATGCCGACCCGGGAAATCATTTCCCGCAGCCAGCTTCGCAGCTCCTTGCGGACTTTCGCGTCAATCGCCGCGAACGGTTCATCCAGCAGGAGCAGCTGAGGCTCGGGAGCGAGCGCCCGGGCGAAGGCCACCCGCTGGCGCTGGCCGCCGGAGAGCTGGTGCGGCAGCCGCTTCTCCAGACCCGCCAGGCCGGTCAGCTGAAGCAGTTCATGGACGCGGGTGCGGATCTCCGCTTTGCCGCGCTTCTGCACCTGGAGGCCGAAAGCGATGTTGTCGTACACGGACATGTGCTTGAACAGCGCGTAGTTCTGGAAAACAAACCCGATATGGCGTTCCTGCGGCATAAGGGCATTCACCTTTTCGCCATGGAACAGGATCTCCCCCGAATCGGGCGACTCCAGTCCGGCAAGCATCCGGAGGATCGTCGTTTTGCCTCCTCCGCTCGGTCCCAGAAGGCCGATCAGCTTGCCCTGTTCAATGTCGAACGAGATGTTTTTGGCGGCTTCGTAGGAGCCGAACGACTTGTTGATTCCTCTTACACTGATATGCATAGGTTAACTCCCCTCCGTTGCCTGGTTTAAGCCGGAATCGGCATGCTGCCGGTTGGACTGATGGAACTTCCATTCGGCCAGACTTTTCACGATCAGCGTCAGCACGGCCAGCATAACGAGCAGGGAAGCAACCGCAAACGCAGCCGAAAATTGATATTCGTTGTATAAAATCTCGATATGGAGCGGAACGGTATTCGTCTTGCCCCGGATATGACCCGAGACGACAGAGACGGCGCCGAACTCCCCCATCGCTCTCGCATTACATAAAATGATGCCGTACAGCAATCCCCACTTGATGTTGGGAAGAGTCACTTTCCAGAAAATGCGCCAGCCTTTGGCGCCGAGTGTCGCCGCCGCTTCTTCCTCCTGCGTGCCCTGAGCCTGCATAAGCGGGATCAGTTCCCTCGCAACGAACGGGAAGGTGATGAAGACGGTCGCGAGCACGATGCCCGGCAGGGCAAACACGATCTTGAGATCGTGATCGGCCAGCCACGGACCGAACCAGCCTTTCGTCCCGAACAGCAGGATAAACATGAGACCGGCAATGACGGGCGAAATGGCGAACGGAAGGTCGATCAGCGTAACCAGCACGTTCTTGCCGCGAAATTTAAACTTCGTGATCGCCCAGGCGGCCGCCACGCCGAACACCACGTTCAGCGGAACGGCAATCGCCGCGGTCGTCAGCGTAAGGCGGATAGCCGCCCACGCCTCCTTCTGGGTCAAGGCCGCCAGATACACTTCGGTGCCTTTTTTGAACGCCTGGATAAAAACCGTCGCAAGCGGCAGCACCAGAAGCAGGGCGAGAAACAGCAGGGCTCCTCCGATCAGAAGCCACTGGACGATCCTAGGCTCGGTGATATGCTTCGCCGGTTCCGACGAAGGTCCGTTCAGATTTGCAGCTACGTTGCCTGCCATTATGCTTCAGCTCCTTTCGCGGTCATCCGCTCACCCGCCGGTTGGATTTCATCTGCAGCGCGTTGGTGACGAGCAGCAGCACGAACGAGATGATCAGCATGACCAGAGCAATGGCTGTGGCCCCGGCATAGTCGTACTGCTCCAGCTTCGTCATGATGAGCAGCGGCGTAATCTCCGTCTTCATCGGCATGTTGCCTGAAATGAAGACGACAGAGCCGTACTCGCCGATCGCCCGGGCGAAGGCGAGGGTAAACCCCGTCAGCAGCGCGGGCACGAGCTGCGGAAAAATGACGCGGCGGAACGTACGCCAGCGTGAAGCGCCGAGGCTCACGGCGGCCTCTTCCGTTTCGTGCTCCAGCTCCTGCAGCACGGGCTGCACGGTGCGGACCACGAACGGAAGCCCGATAAACGTGAGCGCGATGATGATGCCAAGCGGCGAATACGCCGCCTTGATGCCGAGCGGAGCGAGCAGGCTGCCGATCCAGCCGTTGTCGGCATACAGGCTTGTCAGCGCGATGCCGGCCACGGCCGTCGGAAGCGCAAAAGGCATGTCGACCAGCGCGTCGACGAACCGTTTGCCCGGAAAGCGGTAGCGCACAAGCACCCAGGCCACGAGCAGGCCGAATACGGTGTTGACCAGCGCAGCCGCTATAGAAGCGCCGAAGCTGAGCTTGTAGGAAGCGACCACCCGTTCATCGGTGACTGCCTGCCAGAACTGGTCGAAGGTCAGCCCCGTCGTTTTCCACACGACCGCGGAAAGCGGGAAAAGCACGAGCAGGCTCAAGTAAAGCACCGTAAAGCCCATCGACAAGCCGAACCCGGGTAAAATACGTTTCGTTTTGTTTCGTCTTCCCATTGCGAACACGTCCCCTTGATCGCAGACCGAGTGGTGCCGGTTTGTACCGTCGCACCCGGGCACGCATAATTATTTCGGTTTGTAAATCTGGTCGAATACACCGCCGTCGGCGAAGTGTGTTTTCTGGACTTTGGCCCAGCCGCCGAATTCGGGATCGTCGATTTTAAACAGGTTCACCGGCTTGAATTGATTTTCGTACTGCTTCGCGACGGATTCCAGACGGGGCCGATAGTAATTTTTCGCGGCGATTTTCTGTCCTTCCTCCGTGTACAGGTAGTCCAGATAAGCCTGGGCCACTTCTTTCGTGCCTTTCTTGTCGGCATTCTTGTCGACTACCGCTACCGGAGGCTCCGCCAGCACGCTGATCGAAGGCGTTACGATCTCGAACTTATCCTTGCCCAGCTCGTTGAGCGACAGGTAGGCTTCGTTCTCCCAAGCGATCAGGACGTCACCGAGGCCCCTTTCCACGAAGGTCGTCGTTGAATCGCGCGCTCCCGTTCCGAGCACCGGCGCGTTTTTGAACAGTTGAGTTACGAATTCCTTGGCTTTGGCTTCGTCGTTGTTGTTTTTCTTGAGCGCGTAGCCCCAGGCCGCCACGTAGTTCCAGCGCGCTCCGCCGGAAGTTTTCGGATTGGGGGTGATGACGGACACGCCCGGCTTGATGAGATCGTCCCAGTCCTTGATTCCTTTCGGATTGCCTTTGCGTACGAGGAATACGATCGTCGATGTGTATGGAGTGCTGTTGTCTTTCAATTCCGTTTCCCAGCCTTTATCAATAAGACCCGCCGCTTGAACCTGATCGATATCGTAAGCCAGCGCAAGCGTAACCACGTCCGCTTCCAGTCCGTCGATGACCGAGCGGGCTTGTTTGCCCGAACCGCCGTGAGACTGGCTGACCGTTACGGTCTGGCCTTTCTTTTCTTTCCAGTACTTGATGAAAGCTTCGTTGTATGCCTGGTACAGTTCTCTCGTCGGGTCATAGGATACATTAAGCAGTTCGACCGATTTTGGTGCAGAGCCGCCGTTTTCGGTTCCCGTTTTCGTAGATGTTGTTTCGTTTCCTCCGCCGCATGCGGTTAAACCGGTGAGCAGCGAAGTCAGGGCAAGGACGGAAATCGAGCGTCCGAGAACCCTTTTGAAAGAATGCGATTTTAAAGCAGCCATGTACATATACCCCTTTCGAATTTGGCACCTCGTTGTCTAGCATTTCACATTCCCTACTGAACTTTTTCTTCGCGTCTCCGGTGATCCGGTGGACAAAATAAACAAATCCTATAAGTTTAGTAAGAATTATTTATACATCAATATAGCATCGCCTATAAATCGTGTCAATACGTTTTTTTGTAAAAATTGTAAGTGCCGGTCCGCCTGACTCCGAGGAAAAAAATCCCCGTTTCAAACGCGCTTGCAGCGTGTAAGAAAGGCGTGGGAGTTATGTTGGAAACAAGCACGCAAGCTTTGAAATCATTTGCTTCATTGGAGGTCAAAGAAAGATGAACAACAATTTTACCGCTGACGCCGAACGCGTTCTAATCGTATATTTGAATAATGATATCGTCGTGGAAAATGTACCTGGCGAAGTCGATGTGGACTCTTATCTCGACGAACAGGATTACGACGCACGCCAAGTCGAGCTGATTTCGATGGGCGAGTTTAACGAGCGTCTGGATCAAATGCTGCTGCAATATTGATTAAAACAGAAGCCCCCGGGCTTTTCACATAAAAAGGCAGTTCCTTTCCGATGAAAGGAACTGCCTTTTTCAATTATATATGCGTAGGTTCGATTGGCCATGGACAACGCGGAGCGATTAACCGACAGGCGCCCCGCGCGGAACCTCTCGAAGCGCCAGCCGTTCTCTGAAAGCGGAAACGCCCGACTGCTTGGGGCTTTGGCAGCACTAGTGCCTTTCGAACAGATTGCCGAGGCCCCCGAGCACGCTGCCTTCTTCCTTGCCCCGGACAGCTCCGCCGAGCACTCTCTCGGCCAGGCGGCTGAACGGCAAAGACTGCAGCCACACTTTGCCGGGGCCTCTCAAAGTGACGAAGAACAGCCCCTCGCCGCCGAAAACGGCTGTTTTGATGCCTTTTACAAACTCGATGTCATACTGGACGTCCGGCGTCATCGCAACGAAGCAGCCCGTATCGACACGAAGCACCTCACCCGGCTGAAGCTCGCGCTCCAGAATAGAACCGCAGGCGTGCACGAAGCCGAGTCCGTCGCCTTCCAGCTTCTGCATGACGAAGCCTTCCCCTCCGAAAAAGCCCGCTCCCAGCTTGCGCTGCAGCTCGATGCCGATGGATACGCCTTTGGCCGCGCACAGGAACGAATCCTTCTGGCAAATCAGCTTGCCGCCCAGCGCATGCAGATCCATCGGAATGATTTTGCCGGGATACGGAGCCGCGAACGTAACGTGCTCTTTGCCCCGCCCGTGGTTGGTGTACACGGTCATAAACAAGCTTTCCCCGGTGAGCAGCCGCTTGCCCGCTCCCATCAGCTTGCCCATCAGACCCCGGCCGCCGCCGCCCGATCCGTCGCCGAAAATCGTTTCCATACCGATATTGCCTTCCATCATCATCATGCTGCCGGCTTCGGCAACGACGCTTTCCTGCGGGTCAAGCTCAATCTCCACGTACTGCATTTCATTGCCATGAATGACATAATCAATCTCGTGAGCGTTCAAGCACAAGCACTCCTCTGTTCATTGGAATAGGGACCGATATCGTTAACACGTACCTTTACCTCTTGGTACGGCTCGGAAAGACGCCGGTTCCGCTTCCGGCGAAAAAATTTAAGCACGCGCCGATTGTTCAATCGGCTTCCCGCTCCGCCTTGCGTTTCTTTCGCGCCTCGTAGCGTGCCGGGGCGGATTCGTGCAAGCGCCTTTCCCGTTCCGTCTCGGGTATGACCGCGGGAACGGGAGTCGGTCGGCCTTCGTCATCCAACGCCACAAATGTGATAAACGAGGTGGCGGTGGTCCGGCGTTCGCCGGTAAACATATTTTCGGCCACTACGCGCACGTAAACCTCCATGGAACTCCTGTGCGTCCAGGA
The DNA here is from genome assembly GCF_019091125.1 of Paenibacillus sp. GbtcB18. Lineage (NCBI taxonomy): Bacteria > Bacillati > Bacillota > Bacilli > Caryophanales > Paenibacillaceae > Paenibacillus > Paenibacillus sp. GbtcB18. The sequence goes on along the minus strand of NZ_JAGXJX010000001.1, from coordinate 568,463 downwards.
CACGAAGGCTTCCAGCTCGATGGCTTCACCCAGATGCACGGGGGCCAGAAAGTCGAGACTGTCGCTCGAAGCCGTAACGACGCCTCGACGGCAATGTCGCATGCTTGCGATTGTCGCGATCTTATCGATATATTCCATGATTTTGCCGCCGAAAACCGTCCCGTGATAGTTCGTATCCAGCGGAAAAATGACTTCCGTCATAATGGAGCGGGAGACGCTCGTCGGTTTCGCTTCCATATGGATAAAACCTCCTTCTCGTCGGCCGGAGCGAAAGCTTGTAAACTTCAACTTCCGTCCCGGCTATACGAAACGCTAACGTTTACGGGTACAGGGCTTTATTCCCCGTACCGGATAAAAAGCTTGCCCGCCGCCTCGGCGGCCATCGCTCTGGCCGTTTCCGTGTCCTGCGCGGCGGCAAGGGCAACCGCCATCCGGCGGCCCGGTTTCGTTTCCGGCTTGCCGAAAATCCGCACCTGGACATCCGGCACCGCGAGCGCCTCATCCAGCCCCCCGATTTGGAAATCGGTGCTGCCGCGGTCCGCCTTCAGCGTATGGGAAGCGCCTGGCGTAAGCAGGCGGATTTGCGGAATCGGCAGCCCGAGAATCGCTCTTGCGTGGAGCGCAAATTCGGAGAGATCCTGAGTCGCCATCGTGACCATGCCCGTATCGTGCGGACGCGGCGAAACCTCGCTGAAATATACGCCTTCGCTCGTGAGGAACAGCTCGACGCCGAAGATTCCGTATCCGCCGAGCGCATCGGTGATCGTCCGCGCCATCTGCTCGGCTTCCGCGATATGAGCCTCGCTCATCGCGTGCGGCTGCCACGATTCGATATAGTCGCCTTCCTTCTGCACATGACCGATCGGAGCGCAGAAGGAAGTACCGCTTACGGAGCGGACGGTGAGCAGCGTAATTTCCGACTCGAACGTGACGAACGCCTCGACGATGACGCGGGCTTTTTTCGCCCGTCCGCCTTCCAATGCCGTATTCCAGCAGGCCTCGATGTCCGCTTCGGACCGGCATACGCTCTGGCCCTTGCCCGACGAGCTCATGATGGGCTTGATGACGCAGGGCGTACCGATTTCCGCGACCGCGGCATAAAGCTCGTCCAGCGTATCGGCAAAGCCGTACTTCGCCGTACGCAGACCGAGCTCCTCGGCAGCCAGCCGGCGGATGCCTTCCCGGTCCATTGTGAGGCGCGACGCGTTCGCGGTCGGAATGACACGGTAGCCTTCCTTCTCCAGCTCGACCAACTCTTGTGTGGCGATCGCTTCAATCTCGGGCACGATCAGATGGGGCCGCTCCCGTTCGATGATTTCGCGAAGCGCCTGCCTGTCGAGCATGTCGATGACATAGCTGCGGTGCGCCACCTGCATGGCAGGCGCGTGATCGTAACGGTCGACCGCGATCGTTTCGATTCCGAGCCGCTGCGCCTCCAGAATGACTTCTTTGCCAAGCTCCCCGGAACCGAGCAGTATAATTTTCTTCGATTTCCCTGATAGCGGTGCTCCAAACATACGGTGTCCTCTCCCCAGAGTGCAGCAGTGTGCCTCTATATTTTGTGAGCTTGCGGTTAGGCAAGTATTCCCATGTGTGATACCGTTCTTGACAACGGGCGCCGAAAAAGAGACTGCCGATTATTCGGGACGACGCCCTACCCGCCGCTGCGCAGAAGCAGCTTGCGCAGGAGCGGAGCGAGATGCTCAGGCAGCTCGGCGGCGTGCGGGACCACGATCCCGTGCCTGCCGTAGATGTTGCGCATCGTGGTCCGCTGCGTCTCGTGAACCTCGCCGCTGGCGAGGAAGACGCTGATGACGTCGATCCCGAGCCTGCGGCATTCCAAGACGGCCTCGTACGTGTCGAGGATGCCGTCCTCCTGGTATTCGGCGGCGGAAGGCTCGCCGTCGGAGAAGACAAGCAGCACGCGCTGCTTCTCCGGGCGCCGCAGCAGCCGCCGGGCGGCGTGACGGATCGCGAACCCGTCACGGTTGTCCTGCTGCGGCTCCAGCTGCAGCAGAGCGGCGCCGCTCCGCGGAGCGGAGGACGAGCCGAAGTCGATGACCGTGTGGAACACGTTCGGCGCTTCTTCGGCCGTGACCCGGTCCGCGTCTTCCCAGAAGCCCGTCACCTCGTGCGGGATGCGCAGAGTCCGGAGCGTCTCGTGAACGAGCGAGATGCCCAGCTTCGTCTCTTCCATCTTATCGTACATGGAAGCGGAGCAATCGACAAGAAGCGAGAAGGCCGCATCGAGCTCGGGCGCGGGGTTCTGCTTCTTGGTGAAAAGCCGCGGCGCTTCGTCCGTCACGTAGCGCAGCAGCTGCCTTCGGCCGAGCCGCCCGTAGAGCAGATCGCTCCGCGGAGCGACCCGCTTGCGCTCCAGCGTCAACCTCACCGTGCGGGTCAACTGCCTCGTCAGCGGTTTCACCGCACGGATCGCTTCGCGGTATGCCTCTTCTTCGGCGGGAGTAGGCCTGCGCGGGGCTTGAAGCTCGGCGACGGCGCGCAGGCCGGAGGAGCCGTCCCCGCTTCCGGCGGAAGCACCGGACGGTATGAACGGCGCGCTGCTGTCCGGCGGCGGCTCGGATTTCCGCTCGGAAGCGGCGGAACGCCCGCGTGCGGCGGTCATCGCCTCTTCGGACGTGTCGTCCCCGGGCCTCGCCGCCGCCCCGCTGAACCTAGCGGTCCTCGTGCCCCGCTCGACCGACTGCCGCAGCGCTTCCCCGGCGGTGCTCCGCGTCTCCCGGTGCCACATCGACTGGCGCTCGCTGCTGCGGTCTTTGTCCTGCCGGGGGCTTAGCCGCTCCGCATCGTCATTCGCGAGGCGTTTCGCCTTCTTGCCGGCAGGACGTTCTCCGCGTCTCAAGGGCGCGTCCGTACCGCTTCCGGGCTGAGCCGAGAAATACGCGACCGCCGCATCACGCTCCAGCCGGTATTCCAGCAGCTCCAGCATCTGCAGGCACAGCCGGGCGTTTTCCGCCGTCGTCTCCGCCGTTTCGGCCTCCTCCAGCAGCGGCTGCATAAGCCGGAGCAGTTCTTCTACATGCTTCGTCGGCGAGGCAGATGCCGCGGAAGTTTCGCCTATCCTGCTGCCCGCTTCACTATAGAGCGCCTGCACGTCCGCCCCTTTAAACCAAAGGTAAACGGAAACGAACAGCGCGTCCGCAAACTCGTGACGGGCGAGGTGCGTTTTGAATTTGTGCGTGAAATATCCTTTGTACACGTCCGCTCTCTCCTCAAACACGGTTGAGGTTCCGGGACGAATGCGACGGCAGATTTGTTCCAGCCGCAAGTCCTCGCAAAGGGCGAACAACTCAATGCCCAGCCTGGAAAGCGGTGACTCTGCAGCGGACTCCAGGAACGCTTCGGTTTCCCGCCGTCCCGAATACCACGCACTGCCGAGCGCACGGAGATAGACGTCGCTTTTCATGCCGGCTTCCCGCTGTGCCGGTTTCCAGTCCCGCCAGAACTGGCTGACCGTCAGCAGCGCCTTCTTTTCCTCATAATGGGAATGAAAAGCGAGCTGAAGCTCCAGATCCCCATTCCGGGTGAAGGTCCGGGCCAGATCCACAAGCTGCATAAGCATAAAGGCTTCCAGCCGGTTATCGAGCAGATTCAGTTTCCCGACGAACATCGCTAAAAGAGCGTCTCCGCCACGTTGCGCACGGCGGCCCTTTCGCGTTCGTCTTCCAGCTTGGCGGCAATGGCCCGTTCCACGGCCCTCCGGGGCGGCATGAACGCGGCGAGATCGCACGCGTCCAGCAGGGCGCGGACGGAGGCCGCTTCGTCGGACAGCTGGCCCATCTGCACGAGAGCGAGCAAATCGGCGGACAGGGCCGCAAACGCTTCGAGAAGCCGGGTGTCCCGCAATTCCGTACGTTCCGTCAGCAGGCCGAGGAGCGCATCTCCTTGAAGGTAAGGGACGTCGACGGCCACGAAACGATTCTTCAGCGCTTCATTAAGCGGAACGGTTCCGATGTATCCTTCGTTAATCGCCGCAATGACGCGGAAATCCTCATGAGCCGTCACCGTCTCGCCCGTAAACGGATTGGTCAGCGTTCTCCGGTGGTCGAGAACTCCGTTAATAAGCGGCAGTGTCTCGGGTTTCGCCATATTTACTTCATCTATGTAAAGAATATGCCCGTCTTTCATGGCGGTAATGACCGGCCCCGGCACAAATTCAATCGTCGTGCCTTCCCCGGACCGGCTTAGGGTCTTGAACCCAAGCAAAGCTTCCGCGTCGAGATCCGTGGAACAATTGACGCTGTGCATCGGCTGGCCCGTCAGAAAAGACAAGTGCTCGGCCAGCTTCGTTTTGCCGGAACCCGTCGGTCCTTTCAGCAAAACGGGCTTGCCGAGCGCCAAAGCGATGATCGCATCTGTTAACACTTCGGGCTGTGCGGGAACGAACCCCGGTTTTCCGATTAAACGGAGCTGTTCCTCAGTTAGCTGCCCCGATTCAATTCGGCCGCGCAGTGTAAGGAGCCGATTTGTAATACTCTCCGGGAGTTCCCATTGCCGCATGAAATCGGCTGGTGTGCTGGTCATCCTGTGTTCTTCCTTCCCATGTTGCGTTCTCTCTTTTTAACTATCTGTCAAAAGAACAAGCGGTGTCAAGTTCCCGCCTCCTCGATAAGCGCAAACGGATAAAAATGCAGATCATTTCCGCAGGAAGGACAGCTCATGTAGGCAGGGATGTCATTGAGCATCAGCGCCATGGCGTAGGAAGACTCATAATTGACCGCCCGGATAATTTCACGGGGATGCACGTACGCGCAAGAGGAAGATCCGCAAGTCGCGCGGACTTTATATGCGTTTGCCATAGTCAGCCTCTTTTCCGGAGGACGTCGGCGTTAAGCCTTGTCCTCCCCTAGTTTGCGGTTGAAATCCAGATTCAAAATGACCGTAAACCGGTCCGGCTTCGTCGGCACGATCGCGGCTATCTCAATATAAGAGGTGCCGAATTCATTCTCCGCCCGGTCCACGAGACTGTTCAGACTATCGCTCAGTGTTGCGCTCTCATCCAGTACGACTTCGGCGAAGTATTGTTTAATCATGCCCGTTCTCCGTTCCCGGCCCGCTCTTTTTCGTAAGCGATCAAGGTGATCGGTTCCCCAGTCTGTTCCTGCAATTTGCTTTCCAGGCTGCGGATCTCTTCAATCAGTTCTTCTTTTCCGTTCAATTCGGCAAACGTGTATCCGTTCGTCTTCATGTGTTAAGCCTCCTGTCGGATCTGTCGGATGTCTTCCCGTCGAATGGTTTCCGGCTTGAGCCGTACCGCTTCTTATTCTTCCCACGCCTGTTCTTTTTTAAAAGTTATCCCTTCCCCGTTGCCCGGTTCGAAAAAAAGCACCCTCGCAAGGATGCTTTTCCGAATAATTTGGGTATTGCGCCCCTTATTAATCAATTAATTTCCACTTATAATGTTAATTATCTGCAACTAATGTAAGAACCTGACGTATATAAAGTAACCAAGTCGCCTGAATGGGTTTTTCAACTCCCGTTTTCAGGTGACCTAATCCCGAAGAGGAGTGAGAATGATTTGAAGAAGAAACTAGCAGCAACCGCAATCGGTGCCGCCATGGTGCTGAGTATGGGAACCGGAGTATTGGCCGGTGCCAACCTGCAGGAAATTAAAGCTTACCTGAACGGTTCCATTACGGTCAAATATAACGGTTCCCCTGTCCAGCTGCAGGATGAGCAGGGAGCTGTCGTGCTTCCGATCACGTATGACGGCAACACCTATCTGCCTGTCCGGAGCATTGCCAAAACCTTGAACGTGGCCGTCAATTACGACGGAGCAACCAATACGGTCCTGTTAGGCGAGCAAGCGGAAGGGATCGCACTGGCCAAGGACTTCGAAGATTCGTCCTATCACACGAAAGATCCCGCTTTGACTACATACAAGGGCAAGGACTACAAAGACGTTTATTTCGATAACGCAAAATCGAGCCGGGGCAGCAGTTTCATGCTGTATCCCAAAGGCAAATACCAGAAGCTTGTTCTCCAGGTAGCCGCGACCGGCAATGATATCGAAAGTTTTTTTGTGCAAGACAGCAAAAAAGATATCAAACTGAAAACAACGACAATCGCCATCCAAGATGGCCTGAAGACCATCGAAGTCGATATCGCCGGCGTCGAAGAGTTGTTCGTCCACGCGGATATCAAGGGAGACGGTGGCATGTTCGTCCCTCTCACTACTTCGTACTTCAAATAAATACTTTCCTGGTACGTCTTCATCTCCTTGCGCATGGTGCAAGGAGATTTTTACTTTCCGCAGATGAATCTGCTCCTTTGGCGGTTCACCTTTCTCCAGCCAGAGGAGCAGAAAAAAAGCGCCCTCGCAAGGACGCTTTCCGGAACATTTATTTCAAGTCATCGAGCTCGCGAAAAAGCTTTCTTACCGCTTCTTCATCCACTTTGCCCGCCTGCTTCATTTTGAGCAGCCGTTCCCGGACTTCCCGGGCAAAATGTTCATCCGCATCGGTATCCTCGGCGTAAGCGGGATCAAACCAGATGTAGAACCCTTCGGGACCGTTGCGGAGGAACGGCCGGTTCCAGGCGTCCGGATATTCGTACGGCTGCTCCGAGAACAGGATTCCAAGCACATCGTCGCTCTCCACTGGGAGGAGCTGATGAAACTGCTCTTCTTCCCCCGTACCCGAAATTTGCCTGTGTTTGTACGCGTAATGCACGTAATGCTCGCCGGTTTCCTTATCTTTGGACAAGGCGTACATCTCCAGCTCGCTCTGCTTTAAATCTTTGACCGTTTCCAGTCTTTCCTGCAGGAGATCCCCTGAAATTTTGCCGTGGGCCGAGAAAGATTCAGCTGACATCGAACTCTCTCCTTTCTTCCTGCAGCGCGGGAGGCCGCTGTTTGTTCGGCACGTCATTTTGCTGCAGCAGCGTCCGGAGAGAACGGCGCGGAAGCTTCCATTTGAAGATCACGGAGAACATCCGGGACACGACTACGATCATGAACAAAATAATCAGACCGAGCGGATTCTGGGGCCAGCCGATGCCGATAAGAAAGCCGGCCAGCATGGCCCAGACCGCGTAGATTTCATCTCTTAAAACGAGAGGCTTGCGCCCGGCCAGGAGATCGCGGATAACCCCGCCGCCGATTCCCGTGAGTACGGCCGCAACGATCGAGGCGCTTACAGGAAGCCCCTGGTTGGATGCGTAAAGCGCCCCCTGAATCGAGAAGGCCGCCAGACCGATGGCATCGAAGAACGATTCCCAGGATTTCCACCGCTTGATCCAGGCCAGCGGAAATATAAAAACCAGCGTCATTGCGGCCAGCGCAATCGTGAACTGGAATCCCTGCTGCCAGAGCATCGTCACTTTCTCTCCGATCAGCAGGTTGCGGACTACCCCTCCGCCAAATGCGGTAACAAAGCCCAGGACATAAACGCCCAGGATATCATAATCTTCTTCCATTGCGACAATCGCGCCACTGACGGCAAACGCGATCGTTCCGATTAAGCTTAACGCCATCCAATCCACTTTTCTGCAGCTCCCCCGGGTTAGTTAGATAAATCCCAGTCCAGTTCAACCTCTTTGCCGGTACGGGACGATTCGTAGATTGCATTGAGAATCAAGTTGTTCGTGTAGCCCGACATGACGGATGTCAGCGGTTCGCTTCCGGTCCGGATACATTCCAGAAAATGCATGTTCATCAGGAGGCGCGGATCGGTCTGCTGCTCGGGCAGCTGGAGCTCCACGTCGATTTCTTTATCGAACATTTCCGCAAACAGCTTACCGTAGGTACTTCCTCTCAAGGTGGCTCCGCCTTCCGTGCCGAGAAGATGAATATACGGCTGATTGTCGGTTTCGGTCAGCGCCGCCCAGCTCACGTCGAGCGTCAGCGTGCTCCCGTTGTCCATCTTGATCAGGGCTGTCGCCAAGTCTTCCACGTCATAGCTGCCGCTCCAGTTCGGTTTGCCCCAGCTGCCGATTCCGCGGCGTTTGGGACCGAATTCCGAGTAGGTCGCGCCGAAGACGGAAACCGGACGGGGATTTCCCATCAACGAGAGGGACAAATCCAGCATATGGACGCCGATATCGATCAGCGGACCGCCGCCCGATTTGGACATCTGGGTGAACCAGGTGCCCCAGCCCGGAATACCTTTGCGGCGCAGCCAGCCGGTTTTGGCATGGTAGATATTGCCCAACTTGCCGCGCTGAACGAGCTCCTTCACCTGCATATTGAGCGGTTCCCAGCGGCGCTGGTGAGAAATCATCAGTACTTTGCCGCTTTCGCGTTCGGCCAGGACGATTTCCTTCGCGGCCTTGACATCAATGGCCATCGGCTTCTCGAGCAGGACGTGCTTGCCGGCCTGAAGCGCTTTTACCGCGAGGGGTGCGTGCCATTCGTTCGATACGGCGATAACCACTGCATCTATGTCGGGATCATGGATCAAATCTTCACCATTTCCGTAAACTTTAGAGATCTGATGTTCTTTGGCCCGCGCTTCGGCAAGCGGAAGAAACACGTCAGCTACCGCAGCTACCGTAACGCCCGGGGTTTCAAGCAGCCCTAGTATGTGCACGTTACCGATATTGCCCGCGCCGATGACGCCGATTCTGATCTCATCATTGAGTGCCATTGTGCAAAACCCTCCGATATCACGTTAAAGTAAGTTCGGCTTTATTTTAACACAAATGAAGGACAGCATCAGCCTTCCGGCTATATTTTCAAAAAGGTTTTCTCCGAGCGGTTTTCGAAAGAATAAAACGCTGTCTTTTTTTACACACGGACATATAAAGAATATTTTCACCGTAATATAATAAAAATGCGAAATATTTTAACTTATGTACGACTTATAAATCCCTCCCCGCAATGCCCATCCTAACGGAAAGCAAGGAGGTATGACAACATGTCAAATTGGAAAAAGCACGGTACAGGTCCCCGGAGGAGCAAGGGAAGGCTGGTTCAAACCCTTACGCTGACGATTCTGATGACGCTCCTCGTTCACCTGTTGTCGGCCGCGTCCGCATTCGCGCAGGAAGATTCGGCGTTGTCCCCGCCCCCTCACTCCAAAGCGGCGGAGAAAAAACGCAAAGAAGCCGCCCTGAAAGGCCCTTCCATCCAGGTAGATCCCTCTTTTCCGTATTATCAGAACCGGTCGCCCGAAAGCATAGCCGACGAGCTTCTTCAGCGCGGGTACAAAACGGTCCATTATTTTGTCGTCAACGAAAATGAGGTGAATCGCAGCTTTATCGAAGCCCTCCAGGCAAAAGGCATCGGGGTATGGGCGCTCGTCCTCGGTAACGGGAGTTACTCTACGGCACGTTTTCCGGCGGATTGGCCTTCGTGGCAGATGGAGCTGCTTAAGCCTCTGAACGACGGGTATTATCGGTTCTCTCCCCACAGCCCGGCTTATGTTCACTGGAAAAAGCAGGCGCTGGCTAAGCTCGTGCGCGATTATCCTTTCGACGGGATCGAGGTCGCCGAGCCTTACTTTCCCGAATGGGACGGAATCAACCGCGGCGTGTACGGAGACGTCGGGCCGCTCGCGCAGAAAGCGTTCCGCGACAAAACGGGCCTGGAGATGCCGGATTTCACCAACGCCTCCTCTCCCCGCTATTATTTAACCGACACGGCGGCCTACCTGAAGTGGGTCGATTTCCGGGTTGAAGCCGTGAACGATTTCCTGAACGAGCTCATGAATGGAAAAGGCGGAGTGCGGGAAGCCCGCCCAGGCATACTGGTGGCGACCTGGTCTTTGGCTATAGACGCAGGTCCCGGTTCCTTCGACAAGCTGAGGGAATTGCAGGGCCTTGATGCCGCGGCCATGGTCGGCCAGGTTAAGCCGGACATCCACTTCCTTCAAACCCACTGGCCCGACTGGCTCAAACCGCAGGAGAGCCTTCCTCCCGATTACGTGAAGCATTACCGGGTTTTTGCGGATAAAATCAAAGCGGAGCATCCCGATCTTCCGCTCGGGGTTCAGGCGGATATCGGCTCGGCCCTATCAATGGTGAAGGACGGCGGGTGGGTGAGCGCTTTTTCGGATTCCGTTCGCGCGCTCGGCTATTCCACCTGGACCGCGTACGAATACCATTTGGGCGGTTATATGTATAAGGATGCGCCCGCACCCAGCAAAGCGCAGCGGCTTTCACGCACGGAAATAAAGATCCCTTTTCAGAAAAGAATCGACGAAGGCTCGGCGAAAGTCGAAGGAAACGTGACGGTTTCGGCAGGAACGCAGAGCTTTACCCTCAATCCCGGGGAAATCTCGGTTGACGGCAGCAATCTGCTGATCCGGTCGGACCGCCTGCCCAAAAAGGAATTCCGGCTCACTTTGCACGGTATTAAAGACACGCCTGGCTTCTGGTTCTATAACAAGACGCAAACGCCCAACGTAATCGGAGGGGAGGTTGTCGTGGAAGTACCCAAACATTAGTCACTGCGTGAATACCCACTCCAATAAATGAAGCGAATAGCTGTCACGAGTTTCTGCATGAATGCAAGGGATTGCGGGGGGCATGATTTGAACCTGCGGCCTTCGGGTTATGGCTACGAGCCCGGCGAGCTACGAAACTTACTGGAAGGCGTTGAAAAGCAAAAAAATCCTGTTCACGATGAGTGAATACAGGATTTTTTCTGCTTTTATACGGATTTATTTACGCATGTTACCTGTTAATCATGGCTCTAAAACATGTGCAGCGCCGAATTACTGCGGGAAATAGTCCCGATGCAGCTCTTCCAGCTCCGCAATGGAACGCCTTGCCCATTCCTCCGTCTGATACAGCATGTTCAGCTCGCGTTCGAGAGCCTGCTGGAGCGAAAGGGTGTAATCCGGCACATTCCCGTGATAGGCATGGATGCCCGACAGCGGCATCAGCGCAATTTCCTGATAAGCCAGCGCGCGGCGCTGGTGAAAGAACGGGACATCCCCCTGCTGCGGATTATGAAGATCCCCTTGGGAAGGATGCTTAACGACCGCAAGAACCTGAACGGCTGCTTTTATATTGGACGGCGGTTCCACGATTCGGCCTATATACTCCCCTGTTTTGTAAGATGCTATGACCAGATCACCGACGGAAGCAGTGCTTTCGTTTCTATAGTTCATAAGTGGATGCTCCTCTCTGTTACGGAGTATTGTCGGGAAAATCCGACGACGCGACGATCCTCAAATGCTGCATCCCCGTCAAATGACGAAGCTCGGCCAGCAAATAGTCGACCGATTTCACGGCATAAATGAATCGTGCGGCAGTTCCCTTCTCTACCACCACTATACAGGGGATGGACGAGATTTTCCACTTTTGCACGGATGCCCCCGCGTAATTCGCGTTGCAGGCTTTAAGGGGCAGTTCCGGCTCGATCGTCAGAGCGACGTCGAGCATTCGCCGGGCGACTTTGCAAGTTCCGCAAAAAGGGGTATGAAAAAATACGGCGAACGACTGTTTTTCTATGAGGGCCTGCTTGATTTGGTCATCGTTCCATTCCTGCATACCGATCTCCTTTCCATAAAAAAGCCGTGTTCCGGCTGCAAACCTCCGGATATATAAGACTAAAAAAATTCCTTAAAGGGCAGCAGCCTGGCGCAGAAGGAGGGACTCTCCGTTTTAGAAAGCATGGTTGTCCCTAAGCACAGACAGCGACAATAACGTATGTTCCAGCAGCCCTTCGAAGTCGTCGAGATGACTTTCGTTGACCTTGCGGCCGAACTCAAGCAAAACCTCATTGTGCCAGCCTTCGTTTTCGGAGCCGAACACGTAAGAAAGCGTCTGGGTGATGAGCGGTCTTCCGCTCCAGATGGATTCCAGAGACGAGCCGACTGCCGGACAGTCCCGCGACGGATCGCCGACAAGGAATCCGAATCTCACCGTAAGCGTACAGCCCGGCTCTGCTCCTTTGCGGCTCAACAGCTCCGCGGCCAAGTCTTCCAGTTCAGCCGTCAAATGAAGCTCCGCCCACGGAGAAGCCGTGTTCTCTTCGCCGCCGCGGAGGACAAAGCGTATCCGGTAATGGCGGCCCATACTGGATAAATCCATGACGTCCGACCGGTTCGTAACCAGAATCTCGCCGGACAGATCCAAATCGTAGACAGCGCCTTCCAAGACGACTTTTAAATTCTCGTAAACCGTCGGATCAAACATACCGGACAGCTCCTTTTCGATCAGTGTTCATTGCGGTACGGCAGTGTGGAGCCGCAAACGGAAAATCCGTCTGCAGCCGCATCTCCGGAGCGCAGCAAAGGCGCCCGGATGATAAACATCCAAGCGCCTCTTCTGTGTATCATGAACGCATGCCTCTACCGTTTAAGCGTAATACTCTTCACGCAGACGGCGCACATCTTCGTTTTCCAGATATTCATCGTAAGGCATCATCCGGTCAATCACGCCTTTAGGCGTAATTTCGATAATGCGGTTGGCAATCGTCTGAATGAACTGATGGTCATGCGATACGAACAGCATCGTGCCGTCAAAATCGATCAGCCCGTTATTGAGAGCCGTAATGGATTCGAGATCCAAGTGGTTCGTCGGCTCGTCGAGAATAAGAACGTTGGCGCTTGCGAGCATCATTTTGGACAGCATGCAGCGCACTTTCTCGCCCCCGGACAGAACGCTCGCTTTCTTAAGCGCTTCTTCGCCGGAGAAAAGCATCCGGCCCAGGAAGCCGCGGATAAACGATTCGTCCTGGTCTTTGGAATATTGACGCAGCCAGTCGACGAGGTTCATATCGACACCGTCGAAGTACTGCGAGTTGTCTTTCGGGAAATAAGCCTGGGTTGTGGTGACGCCCCATGTGTAGGTGCCTTCATCCGCTTCCGTTTCGCCCATCAAAATCTGGAACAGGGTCGTTTTCGCGTGTCCGTCCGGACCTACGAAAGCGATTTTGTCGCCTTTGTTCACGGTGATGGAAATATTGTCAAGAATTTTCTGGCCTTCAACGGTCTTGCTCACACCGTCAATCGCCAGAAGCTGCTTGCCCGCTTCCCGCTCCGGTTTGAAGTTGATGAACGGATATTTGCGGTTGGAAGGCTTAATGTCGTCCAGAGTAAGCTTCTCGAGCTGTTTCTTACGGGATGTCGCCTGCTTCGATTTGGAAGCGTTGGCGCTGAATCTCGCGATAAACGTTTCGAGTTCCTTGCGCTTCTCTTCGGTTTTCTTGTTTTGCTCTCTGGCAAGCTTCAAAGCCAGTTGGCTGGATTCGTACCAGAAGTCATAGTTGCCGACGTACATCTGAATTTTGCTGAAGTCGATGTCCGCGATATGCGTACAAACCTGGTTCAGGAAGTGACGGTCATGGGATACCACGATGACGGTGCCTTCGAATCTGGCCAGGAAGTTCTCCAGCCACTGGATCGATTCGAGATTCAAATGGTTGGTAGGCTCATCGAGCAGCAGAATATTTGGGCTGCCGAACAAAGCCTGTGCAAGAAGGACGCGGACTTTCTCGTTTCCGTCCAGATCTTTCATCTTCTGCTCGTGAAGCTCTTTCGGAATACCGAGACCGATCAAAAGCTCGGCCGCATCGGATTCCGCCTGCCAGCCGTCCAGCTCGGCGAATTCGCCTTCCAGCTCGCCCGCACGGATACCGTCTTCTTCGGAGAAATCCGATTTCGCGTAGAGAGCGTCTTTCTCTTCCATAATCTGAAAGAGGCGCGCATGACCCATCATGACCGTTTTCAGAACATCGGTTTCGTCGAATTCGTAGTGGTTCTGCTTCAGAACCGCCATACGTTCGCCCGGTGCGATATGAACGTCGCCTTTGTTGGGCTCGATTTCGCCGGACAAAATTTTCAGAAACGTGGATTTTCCCGCCCCGTTAGCGCCGATCAGGCCATAGCAGTTGCCGGGAGTAAATTTAATATTAACGTCTTCAAAAAGAGCGCGTTTGCCGTATCGAAGCGTTACATCCGTTACAGTAATCATGAGTGCGGTTAACCTGCCTTTTTGTATAATCGCGGCTTCTTCCAAGCCAATTCCCTCTAGTATAGCATAAAAAAGGACTCCCCGCTCGTAATTGCGGGAATGAGCTTACTTGCCGCGCTCGATTTCCTCCACGAGCTCCGAGAGAATCGTCCAGCGTTCCATCGCCTGCTCCAGCTCTTCACCGGCGGCAATCTCCTCCGCGTACAGCTCCTGTACCCGGCCGTAGTCGCTTCCGGCCTTCGCGATATCGCTCTTGATCCGCTCCAGCTTCTCTTCCAGAGCCGCGATGCGGTCCTCGATCGTATCCCATTCCTTTTGCTCGTTGAAGGAGAGTTTTTTCTTCTTCGCGCGTTCCCCGCCCGAAACCGCTCCGGCTGTTCCGGTGGATGGTGCGGATGGTGCGGAGTCCTGGACTCGGGCTTTTTCTTTGGCTTCGGGCTTAAGCTCGGAAGCTTCACGCTGTTGTTTGAGCTCCAGGTATTCGGAGTAGGTTCCGATATACGATTCGATTTCGCCCCCGCCCGTAAACGAAAACAGATGGTCGGCGGTCCGGTCCAGGAAATAACGGTCATGGGATACCGTGATGACGGCGCCGGGAAACTGCTCCAGATAGTCTTCCAGAATGGACAAGGTCTGAATATCCAGATCGTTCGTCGGCTCGTCTAGCAGCAGGACGTTCGGCTCTCCCATCAGTGTACGCAGCAGATAGAGCCGGCGCTTCTCGCCCCCGGAAAGTTTCCCGATCGGCGTCCACTGGAGATTCGGCGGGAACAGGAATCTTTCCAGCATCTGCGCCGCCGTGATGCTCTCTCCGTCCTTCGTCCGGATGACCTCGGCCGCCTCGCGGACATACTCGATGACACGCTGCTTGTCATCCATCTCTACACTTTCTTGCGTGTAGTAGGCCAGTTTGACGGTGCTCCCCCGCTCGATTTCGCCGCTGTCCGGGCTGAGACGTCCGGCCAGCATATTCAGCAGCGTCGATTTGCCGCTTCCGTTGCGGCCGATAATGCCGATCCGGTCGTCCGGCAGCACGATGTAGCTGAAATCACGGATGAGCTCACGGCCCTCGTAGCCTTTGCTCACCTGCTTCAGCTCGATGACTTTGCGGCCGAGGCGGCTGCCTGCCAGAGCCATATCGAGCTTGGCCGCAGGCCCGTCGACTTTGCGGTCGCGCAGCTCCTCCGCCCGTTCGACGCGAGCTTTCTGCTTCGTCGTGCGGGCTTTCGCGCCGCGGTGCAGCCAGGCGAGCTCTCTGCGAAGCAGATTGCGCCGCTTGTCTTCACTGGCTGCCTCACGCTCCATGCGCTCGGCCTTTTTCTCCAGAAACGTCGTGTAATTGCCTTCATAGCTGTATATGCTGCCGCGGTCGAGCTCCAGGATGCGGCTCGTCACACGCTCCAGGAAATAGCGGTCGTGCGTGACGAGCAGCAGAGCGCCTTTCCACTTGCTCAGAAACTGCTCCAGCCAGTCCACCGTCTCGTTGTCGATGTGGTTGGTAGGCTCGTCGAGAATAAGCAGATCGGCGGGCTGGATCAGTACCCGGGCCATAGCTACACGCTTACGCTGGCCGCCGGACAGCTCGCCTACGGGCTTGCCGAATTCCGTGATGCCCAGCTTGGTGAGGACTGTTTTGGCCGTTGTGCCGGCTTCCCACGCGTCCAGCTCGTCCATTCTCGCCTGCACCCGCATCAGCTTCTGCTGGGCAGCCTCGTCTTCGGGGCTGCTTTCAAGGGCCGCAAGCGCCTGCTCGTAGTCGCGGAGCACCTTCATAAGCGGCGTTTCTCCGTAGAAAACCTGCTCCAGAACCGTTGAACGTTCATCGAACTCCGGCTGTTGAGGCAAGTATTCCACTCGGAAATGATTGGAATGAACGATCGATCCGGAATCCGGCGTTTCCAAACCGGCCAAAATTCTCAGCAGGGATGACTTGCCGGTGCCGTTGACACCGATCAGGCCGATCCGCTGTTTTTCCGAGATCGTAAAGGAAATATCGTCGAAGAGAACTTTCTCTCCGTAAGTTTTTACTAGATGTTCGGCATGAATAATACTCATGAGTTCCTCCGTCCTTAAGTGCCGCGCCAAATGAACCCGGCTGCTCTCATGCCCGCCGTCGGGCGTACGGATGAGACCAGCCGGATGTATAATCGATTTCTTCGGGTTTAAACCGGGCTGACCGGATTTTCCGGCTGTCCGGGATCGCTCGCTGCCGCGGCCGGGTGCAGAATATATTGCAGCAGCAGAGAGGCCGTTCCCGCGATGGCGTCCACATGCGTGCGTTCCATGCCGTGCGAGGCATGAACGCCGGGACCGATCAACGCGGCACGGATGTTGCTGCCTCCGCGGAGCGCCGCGGAAGCGTCCGAGCCATACTGCGGGTACACATCCACCACGTGTCGGATCCCGGAGCGTTCCGCGAGGCGTATAAGCTGCGAGGTCATCGCGTAGTCGTAGGGACCGCTGGAGTCTTTTGCACAGATGGAGACGTCCTGCTCGGTGCAGGTCAGATCATCCCCCATGGCGCCCATATCGACGGCAAGAAGCTCGTCAATGTCAGCCGGGATGTAAGAAGCCCCGTGACCGACTTCCTCGTAAGTGGTCAAAATGATTTTAACGGTGCAGGCCGGTTCGATCAGCTCGTTCTTCAAAAGATCCAGAAGGGCGAACAGTGCGGCCACACTCGCTTTATCGTCGAGATGACGGGACTTGACATACCCGTTCTCCAGCATGCGGACACGCGGCTCGAAAGAGACGAAATCCCCGACCCGGATTCCCAGCTTCTGTACGTCTTCCTTGTTGAAAGCTAGCTCGTCCAGGCGAACTTCCATGTTCTCCTCGACGCGTTTATGGTCTCTCGCATCCGGAAAAACGTGAACCGAAGGCTTAGTGGTCAAAATAGTGCCTTCATAGCTGAGTCCCTGGCGGGTATGAACGCGGCAGTACTCGTTTTCGATGGCCGCCATCATAAAACCGCCTACCGACGTAAGGCGCAGACGCCCGTTGTCCTTGATGGACCGGACCATCGCCCCGAGCGTGTCCACATGAGCCGAGAGCCCGATCGTGTAATCGTTCCGTTTGCCCGGAATCGTAATGATGCCGCAGCCTTTATTTGTCAGTTCCAGCTTGTAGCCCAGCTTCTCGGCCTCTGCCTTCACTTTATCCATAATGTGGTGAGTATATCCGCTCGGGCTTGGCGTTTGCAAAAGCATGTCCAGCACTTCCAGCAGATACGTTCTGTTTACTTGCTCCATAAACTCAACCTCTCCTTTTCCTATCCCGGTACGAGTAGTGTCGCTCTGCAAACGAAACCGTTTAACGGTAAAGCTCTCCGCCTGACCGGCGGCCGGTGTCCGTTTCTGAGCGCTATGTAAAGACTTGCTTCCACTTAATACCCCAAAAATTCCTCTATCCATCAACCCTAATTGTCGCAGGCAGAGCCGCCGGGTTCTATCCTTCCGTATGGTTATGCCGGTGCAGGTAAAGTTAACCGGTGAAGTTCCGTTTGGAGACTCTCACTTATTTTACAATCTTGCAAGTTTCCGTAAAAACGATTGTGAATACCGGAAATTTACGCCAAATCGGCATGCCTGCAAAAGCAGTCTTACTGGTGATACTACACTGTTTCCCCGTTGTTTTCAAACGATAAACCCGTTTCGGGAAAAACAATCCGGCCGCGGTTGGAAAACTTTGTCCCGTGAAATCTAGCAAATCGCATGCTAGGATTAAAAGGCTTCTTCCGAGAGAGATGCAAAGCCGCGGGACATGCCCGCTCCTCTTCTCAGACAGAAAGCAAAAAAATAAGGCCGAAGCTTCTGTGGAAGCACGGGGGAACCCATATTTGGGGTGAAGCCATGATGTTCATGGCCGGGTGATTGCTCTTTGACCCGAATCCGTCAGCTAACCTCGCAGGCCGATAAAAGGAGAGATTTTAACTTGAAATCTATTAAAAAAGCAACTCTCGTTGGTGTTTTTGCCCTTACGTCCGTTTTCGGTGCAGGCGCCGCATCCGCGTCCGCCGAGCCATGCAACGTTTCCGGCGGAAACACGCTCGCGACCTTTTCGAACAAATACGGCATTGATCTTGCCTCTCTTCTTACATCCAATCCGCAGCTCAATAATCTGAATTTCATTTGGAAAGGCACGCAGATCGTCGTACCGGCCGCACCTCCCGCTGCGGAGAAACCGTCTGCCGAGGCGCCGTCTGCGCCAACCGCACCTGAAAAGAAACCGGAAGCCCAGAAACCTTCCGCACCACCGGTAAAACCGAGCACGCCCGCTCCGGAAACTCAGGCACCCGTAAGCACGCCGAAACCGACAACCAAGCCGTCCGCACCTGTCGCGACTCCGGCGCCGAAACCAACTGAAAAACCTGCTTCTTCCCAATCGGAATTCGCGGATCAGGTCGTAACGCTGGTGAACCAAGAACGTGCCAAAGCGGGTTTAAAACCGCTCGCTTCCGACAGCGCGCTTGCCGCGATGGCATTGGACAAAGCGAAGGATATGTATACAAATAACTATTTCGACCATAACTCTCCGACGTACGGATCTCCATTTGATATGATGAAATCTTATGGCATCTCTTATACGTATGCAGGCGAAAACATCGCCAAAGGACAGCGCACTCCGCAAGAAGTAATGAACTCGTGGATGAACAGCCAGGGTCACCGTGAAAACATTTTGAGCCCGAACTTTACGAAAATCGGAGTCGCTTACTATAACGGCGAATGGGTTCAAGAGTTTATCGCGAACTAATCCGATTTTGCAACAAGTGCACGCATGCGGATGTAAGACTAAATACTGTTTAAGGATATAATACTGTTATCGAATCTAATGCAGCTATGAAAAGCGGCCCGTTCCTGAACTGGAACCGGTCGTTTTTTTTACGGAAAAACTGGCGGCTAAGAGCTGATGCCCGGGCAGCAGAAATCATAATACAGAAGACCTGGGGGAAACTAAGCTGGACGAGTTATTTAAGTAAGGCATGGGTTAATCCTTCGGCAACATTAAGATAAGGGGATTCAGAAGGAGAGCTTTATGCGGCCGCGTTATTTCAGATGGAGTTACAGTGGCACTGCGCTATTCGGAGAGAGGATTACTGCGTTGAATAACATCGGAACATAGGAATCCGCTCACCTGGAAATGATGGCAACTCTGACTTTCACATCGAGTGTTTTGCCGCCGGCTTCGCCATAAAAAGAACCTGCCGCGAATACAGGCAAGTTCTTACGGGCGTTACTCGATTTTTTTCGTAAAAAATTAGCTTTCAAAGTCTACGCAAGGAGCGACGCCGTCTTTGGCTTCGCCCATATAAGCAAGCACATCCTGGTGGACGGGGTGCACATTATAAGCTTTGAGATCTTCAAGCGAGTTAAACTTTGTGATCAAAACCAGGTCGTAAGAACGTTCGGAATGGATCACATCCGCGCCCACTTCGATATGCAGCAGTTCGGAAATTTTGCCTTCCATGTTCTGCAGCTTGGTTCTTGCTTGTTCGACGGACTCCGGGCTGCGGTCTTTAAGCTTGAAAAACACGACATGTGTAATCATTGTACATTCTCCTCTTTCCCGTTTCTTCAACAACCCGTCCATTATACCATTATCGTTCCACGACAGGAACTGGTTAGCCGAATCGGAAGTTAAATTCGGTATGAATGATCCGCACCACATCCCCGTCTTTCAAAGCGACCATTTGATATGGAACGAGCATTCCGTGGTTCAGAAACGTACCGTTTCGCGAACCGAGATCTTTGACCGCATAACCTTCCGGCGTCCGTAAAAATTGCGCGTGAATCCGCGAGATTCCGAGTACATCTTCGATATAGTCGGCATCTCCTCCTCCTCGCCCGATTATAAAAGAATCCGCGTCGAGCAGGATCGTCTCCTTCCGCCCTTCCCGCATTACTTCAAGCACGGGATGGCGGAACTTCGTATGCGGCGGGGCTGACGCGGCACCGAGGAAGACGGTTTCATCTGCGTTATTCACCGCAGATAGCGGCGGAGCCAGGAGCGTCGTACGTTCGCCCAGTCCGGCGTAGTACTGCTCAAGCGATACCGGCTCCTGTGCCGCTGCAGGCGGATTCGGGCTGCTGCCGGAGGAGGCCGCTTCTTCCAACTGGCTGTTACGCCGGCCCGGAAGGCCGATTGCCAGCAGTACGTAAGCGGCATCCAGCACCAGCAGCGTCGCTCCGCTGCTGATGTACAGCAGCGGGGGTTCGGGCGCGCTGAAATAAGCGTTCCAGATCATCCCGATGATCAGGAATGCGCCTCCCAGCGCGAGGATTTTGACGCGGGACCCGCGAAGCGGTCCTGCGGAGGCGGCCGCTCCGGCGGGCGCGGCTTTCCGCTGCGGCGGCTGCGGCATTGCGTGCAGCGCTATGTGCGGCTGCGACGCTCCGTGCGACGCGCTGTGCGGCTGCGGCATTGCGCGCGGCTCGTCGTGGAGCTGCGGCGGTTGCCCGGCCGCCTGCCCGCCGGAGCCGGTCTGCCGCCAGCTGAACGGCACAGCCGCGGCAGACTGCGGCACGGTTTGCGCAGCAGCGCTTGAAGCGGCCGCTGCAGGTGAGACGATGCGCGGAGCTGCCGTACGGTGAACAGGCACTTCAATGCCAGCGGGAGTTATTTCAGCGCTCGCGGAAAAGCGGGTTACGGCCGCAGAAGCGTCTGCGGATGAACCTTTTGCTAAGGTTGCCGGAGTCGGATCGAGGCCCGCAGCGGAAGCGGCATTGTCCCGCGACACCGGATGCGTATAGCTCGAAACGGCTGAAGCAGAAGCCGTATAGTTCGCTTCAACAGGCACAGGATAATCGGAACCGTCCGCAGCAATTAGCTGACGTTTTCGGATAAACCTTTCTGCAGCTCCTCGCGGCTTGGTATCTGTTCGGCTTTCGTCCACAAGCCTATGAGGCGGTCCAGTCCCGCCTTGGGGCACATATGCGCTCTCTCTTCGCAAAAGTCCGTCACCGACATCATTACTTTCTCTCTGAAAATGCAGCGCGTCCGTTTCATGAATATCTTGCCCCGGCTTCTTCAAAACGGAAAACGCATAACCGCTCCGCTCACTGAACTCTGCAGAACCAGACATTTCTGAGTTCGGAACGTTTGAAGCTCGAACAATCGTGTCCGACTCCTTGCCTCCTTTCCCGATGTCTTCCTCAATTCTTAGCCTATTCTCGCTTATTTCCACATAAATTTGCCTTTTGAATTCTCGAACGGAGAAGTTTTCACGCTCGCAGTACTTGGCAAGTCTCTCGAGACTTCCACGCTCTTCCGCTCGGAGCCGGCTGCCCAAATCTCGAACAAGCGCGCTCCACATGACGGATGCAGATGCAGCCGGAATTTCCTTTATAGGGAGGCACAGCAGCGAGACGTCTGCCCAGCCCCTTTCGATATATATGTAATTTTTATCCACTACAAACTGAGCCTCATTCAGCATAAAATTGCCGCTATCGCTTACACAAGCCGCCGCTTCGTACAGCAGTTGAAGACATCCGGCGGGATCTGGACTGCGCTCTTTAAGGATTGCTGCCAGAGACCGTCTGGAGGCGAGGTTATAGAGCAGCCTGATACGACTATCGATCTCTTCCACCTTCAAAGACAGTACCCGCGGAATAGCGTGTTCTTCAAGCATCTTTAGCTGCAAGGGCGCCAGGCGTTCAATGTTCAGCTCTTCTTCCAAGCCCACTTCCAGCCACCTGCCTTGCGACAACCGTATGCTTGCCTGCAATCCGAATATTTCCATAGCTTCATCCTTTCGCATCTCTGGCGGGATTCTGTCAAAAAGCAAGGCTTCCGTACCAGTAAGCAGCCAGAACCCCCGGCAGTACCGCATACATAAAGGGAAAACGCAGTTGATCACGTTGTCTCAAGCTTTTCCAAAACGACAAATCTTTCAGAAACAAACATAGGGCCAATCCCCCGAATAAGCGCCCGAGCCTTTTTGCTCCTTCTTTTCTCGCAAGCAGCAAGCACAAACCGATCGCTCCCGCGAACAATAAAGAATAAAGCGCGCACGTAAAAACATAGACCCCGCCCGTTAAAGCTCCAATCGCCCCGAACAGCTTAACGTCCCCCGCACCGAGCGCTCCTGCCGCATACAAAATAAAAAGCGCAATAAAACCGGTCACAAATCCCGCAACAGAGAAAACAAGTCCGCTCCAGCCATTTGTAAGAAGATGGTACATCATTCCGATACCGACGCCTGCGGCAGTCAAGACGTTCGGAATAATCGATCTTCGTACATCGGTTACAAACGCAACCAGAATGAGAAGAGAAAGCAGCAGCTCCTCCATAGTGATGTCTCCTTTTACGCGCCCAGCCAGACCCGCTCCAGCGCTTTCTTTTTCAAAACAAGCGTACGGTTGAAGAAAGGAACGGCAAGGGGGAAATCATAGGTAACTTCGAATCCCAGATAAGCCCGTTCCCGGTTAGTTATACTGGGTAATGTCACCCCGGTGATGCGGAATCGGTCCTTCTTTAGAATCCGTTTGTCCGCAAAACTGTACACAACCGGCTTCATGGCATCACGCAGTGCCGAACTGGCCGCTTCCTTTGCCCCATCCACACCGCTTTCGCCCGCTTGGCGAACCCATGACAGAAGTCCGACTACCGGATCCGAGAGGTAGGCTTCAACAGAATCGATAAATTCTCCCGCTTGCGCGGCTTGTTCTCTTAAGTTTTGAAGAGTATCCATTACCTGCTGCCCTCCTGACGCCAGTGCTGACTGATCAAAAGCTTCTTTACCTTGTTTGTACAGCACCTCTGCCGGATAAAGCCCCGCGGCTAAAACCTTTGTGGATTCACTTACCGCAGACCGCAGCGCCATATCCGCCACCGCTATCTGGATGCATACGATAAGGGCGACGATAAAACCCACGAACATCGGCAGAATAAGCGCCGCTTCCAGCACCATTCCCCCTTGCTCGCTTTTTCCAAACATGCGCATTACGCATCGCTCCCGTCCTGTTCGGTTCGCGCGTTTATCTAATAGGCCAAATCCGCACGACTGATAAAGCGGCACCGGTTTTCTCTCACTTCGCAGGAAGAAATGCCCGTCCCGTTCATCAGCTTCATTACACCCGGCAAAAACCATAACGATACGGAGGATTCGGCTGAGCCTTGTAAGTACGTTACAGCATGGTCCAACGTCCGATCTGTATTCAGTTCAATCAAGGATTGAAGCCGAGCCAACAGATTCGTGTCAGAGCTGTGCAGGAGAAGAAATATCCGCAAATAGTCTTTATAAGTGAAAGTAAACAAAGGATTCGTTAGTTTGCTTGATATCGGAACTGCTTTTCCTTCCGTTAAGCTGTCCATATCCGCCAGTGCTTTGACAGCTGCCTCGGCAGCACTGACCAGAAGTACCAGCAGCGGAGAACCTGCCTGAAGCAGTTCGTTTTTCGGGTCCATCAATTCTTCCACCATCCGGACTGCAAAACGGAAAGCGAACATTTCACCATAAGCCGATGACATGTTTTTGGCACAGGAATTGAATCCGTACAGTAAATACTCGACTTCTTGGCCGGGAAGCTTATGACCCAACGGCTCGGACAGCGCGTGAAGCGGCTTTGGCTGACCCGATCCGTCCACTTCCCGCCCGTACGTTCTATAGTTAAACTGAGACAAAGCATACTCGTTTATGAACAGTTCATTGCGGATACTTTCCCCCGTCTGGCCAAGCCGCTCCAGCAAACTCATGGCATGCTGAATTTCCGTGTCAGGCTTGCCCTCCAGATCGTACACCGGACTGCCGCCGGCATTCGAAGGACTCTCGTTTAGCGTCAAGTATTTTCCGTATAATCCGTCCTCCCCCTCCAAAGTCTCATAGTAAGCCGAAACCGAGCCAGCCGTCTGATCCGTGCCGCAGTCTCCCATTGCCTGTCTGGCCCGAGCCAACGCCGCCTGTATTTTCGAGCGCTGCTTTTCTTTTTCTTTACGGATCGTTTCGTTCCGCTTGTTTCGCTCCGTTTCAATGACAAGTTGTTTTTGATAGGTTTCGTCCATCTGGGCCTGATAGGCATCGTTTGCGGCGTGTATCTTTTGAGCGTTGGCATTCGTGAAAAGATTGATACTTCCGAGGCCGCTGCGAAAACCGCTGAACAATGCCGCGCTTGAAGCGATTCCCGTCTGATAAGTACGAAAATCGTCTTCGCTAAGAATTTTCAAGCTTTTAAAGGCTTCGAAGACTTTAAGTTCATTGCCCGCAGCGGATGATACGCGTTTCAGCTCCGTGTTTAACTCATCGTTTGCTTTCTTCGCTTCTCCGAGCAGCTCTTGAACGGATTTTTGCAGGTTTTGCACTTTTTCATCGTCATTGACGATTTCAAGTTTGGTTGCCGCCAGAAGTGCGGTGTATTTCACAATATTATCTAGCAGCGTCTTTAGATCCGAAAGCCTGCGCTGCAGTTCGGTCAGCTGGTCCTGAAGCGAACGCATGCTGTCCATCATCCCTTGAATGGCCACGGCCCCTCCCGGTCCTGCTGCAGCGGCAGCTGCAAGGGAGCCGTTCAAGCTTGAAACGGAGTCCGAGAGCGAACGGATTTGTTCTTCCAAGGTTTTGATTTGCGACCTTACCCCGTCCGCGGTGTTTAAGCCGATCAGCTCCGCAAGACGATTCAGCTCGGTTATTCGTGCCCGATAGGTATGGTGCCGGCCATTCAGCTCTTCCTTCAGTTTGTTTGTTTCCGTCCATGCCCGATCGAGCAGTTCTTCCCGCTTGACAAGCAGTTTTTCGATTTTCTCCGCATCCTTGGCGTATGCCGATCCGTTTGCCAGCATTTTGACCGCACCGGGTTTTTGAAGCTTATCCGTTATCTCCAACACGAATTCAATCGGCGCCGTGTATTTCATATGTTCAAGGATTTGTTCTTTAAACACCGTATGATTGGCAAGCGTGTATAGTGAGATCAGTGATGCGTGCCCCTCTTCCGGCTTTGTATCCAACATTTTATAAAAACCCCCGCTTGAACTGCCGGAAAGATTTTCTTTGTATATCGTGCTAAAAAGGGATTCCGAGCTTTCCGGCTCTCCGGTAAGTCCGAACAGTCCGTATTTTTGAAGCTCCGTATCGAATGCGGAAAGAACGGAACGGACCGCGGCCCTTGCTGCCGTATCCGCTTCTCTTTCAGCCGCCTTTACTCGTGCGAAATCGATCAGAACCGCTTGCAGAAAAAAGATAGGGACGAGAATAATGATCAAATAAATGGAAACGGCACCCGTCTCGGAGTTATAGAAGCTTCTCAAAACACGCTCCTTTCCGGGCAGCCGAAGCCGCCCTTGATTTATTCATGCAAAATGACGGAGATGCCGTTTTGAGCCAGCTCCCGCTGGATGGCTTGTGAAGGCGCCTTTCCCGACTTGGTTTTGAAAAAGTGCCACACGATCCCTTTAACCTGTGTCCCCTCCTTTTTCAGAAGAACGTCTTTACGCATTTGTTCCTTAAGGTTTTTCTCATTGAACGTGTAGAAAGCAAGATGTGCCGTGCCACCAGCATCTAAAGCGTCAATCGTTCTTTTCTCTCCCTCCGGAGTAATCAGCTCCGTTTTCCGACCGCTGACCAGTTTCCGGATATAAGCGCTTGCTTGCGCTTCGCTCGTGATGGCGTTTGTCGGAGGGATAGCCTCGGCTGCGGGCTCTATCAGCACTTCTCTGGCTTTTGAGGGGGTTATGCGGTTCTTTATCGCGGGGATGTAGCTGCGTGTCAGATCAACAGTCCGGATAAGTTCAACGGGGTCCACTACGTGGGAAGCGCCTTGCCCCGTCACTTGATCGCGTATGACGTTCCCTGGCAGAAAGGAACGCGTGCGGAATGGCTTTTCCAGCTCAGCCGAAACTTCCCGTTCC
The DNA here is from genome assembly GCF_019091125.1 of Paenibacillus sp. GbtcB18. Classification (NCBI taxonomy): domain Bacteria; kingdom Bacillati; phylum Bacillota; class Bacilli; order Caryophanales; family Paenibacillaceae; genus Paenibacillus; species Paenibacillus sp. GbtcB18. The sequence continues at coordinate 542,741 of NZ_JAGXJX010000001.1, read as the reverse complement.
CATATATGATTCACGTAAGACATTGAGCCATGAACCCCCGGCGGAAGAAGAGCGGCCGCACGCCAAAGTTTACCCGCAGGACCGCTTCTAACAGACGTGTCCGGTATATGGACGACCGAGGATTTTCCGCTATGGCCGAAAATGCCGAGGATGCCGTCCTGCGTTAAACGCCAGTACAGCCCATCACCGGTTCCCGGTGTAAAAGCTCCTGTCGCAGGATCTTTGCGGCTGTTGTTCCACGAAAACGCGGCTCGTTCGGAGGCGACGCCGGCTTGCTGCTGCAAGGCGACCCGATTGTATACAAACATGCCGAAAATGATAAGCGTTAAAGTAATTAAGATCACTACCGGAAACAGCAAAGTTCCTTCCAGGGCGAAATTACCGGCTTGAGAACGGAATAAGCGAATCCGGGTCCCGTATTTCCGTAATTCCGTGAGCTCCCACCTACGGCGTTTTAATGGCATCATCGCTTTTGGAATTGTTAAATTCCGTGTCCGCTTTACCAATCAGTTCATTGAACCATTTAATAATCCACTTCCGGAAAATAACGGCTACGGCTATGAGTACGGCGACGATGAGCAAAATTTCAAGCGTGCCCAGTCCTTCTTCGTCGTTCCAGAAACGGATCATGGACGTCTGTAATCGGTTTTTCATGGTTTATGACCTCCCAAAAAGTGTGGTTCGGGTTTACCGTCATCCGTTTATGGACAGGACGGCCGGCGAAGCAACGATAATCATGACAACCAGAAAGATAGCAACCATCGGGAACACCAGCTTCGAGGAAGCTTCCTCGCCCAGCTTGCGGGATTCCGCCTTGCGGCGGTCCCATAATTCCTTCGCGAGCGAGCGCAGAGCGACCAGAAAATCTTCTCCTCCCCTCCGGTAATTCAGCAAAATTGTCGTTGTGAACAGTGCCATCTCCTGCATGGCGCACCGTTTGCTCAAATCTTCGAGCACTTTGGGAAGTGAAACATTCATTTCCAGCTCACGCACCGCTTGCCCAAACTCGGCATGAAGCGGAGATGCCCCCGCCCGCGATATATCCACACTGCGGATAAGCGCCTTCTGGACGGTTTCACCGGCATTGATGAGCAAAATCATCTTACTCAGCACTTCCGGAAGCTCAAGAACAATCGTGCGTTTTCGCAGCCTGATTTGCTGATCGAGCTGTCTTAGCATGAGCCAAGGAGTCAAACCGGCGCCCAGCAGACCCAGGAGAGCTACAGCCGGATCTCCTCCTCCCGCAATTCCCAGCAGGCCGCTCAACATCAGAACGAGCAGTGCGGTCAGAAGCATGTCCCCCATCACAAGCTTGGACATGACAAGTGTATCCTTGTGACCGTAAAGCGAACGGATTCGCTGCATAATCCGGACGCCCGCATCCGGGAAACGCTCCATGGTTTTGAACCATTCAACCGCATATAGACCTGCGGGAGCCAGTTTTTTCATATGCAGCGTACAGGGATAGTCCGTCCTCACATCCTTAAAACGCCCGGAACCCAAGGCGTACAAGAACAGCAGCGTTAAAAATGAACCCATACTTAAACACAGCAATAAAAGCATGTCGTCACACCTTTATGTCCATAATCTTGCCCGTCAGCCACAAGCAGCCTCCCAGAGCAAGCAGCCCTCCTGTCATAATGAGCGGTCCCGCTCCGCTGTACAGCGGAGCCATATAGTCGGGGGAGCTGAAACTGAGTACTGCGACCATACAAACGGGAGCGGCAAGCAGAACTCTCGATTCCAGTTTTTTCTGGGCGACCATAACCGAAATGTCCTGCTCAATGTCCAGCTTATCTCCGATAATGCCGGCAGTTCGGCGGATGACCTCCACCAGGTTGCCGCCCGTTCTCTTGCAGGTCGTAAATACATCGGAGAAATTTGTAATATCGTCGCACTGCGCCCGCAACGCAAAATCCGCAACGGCATGTTCAATCGGTTCCCCGTTGTCCAGCCGCCTTACGATGATTTCGAATTCCCGGACAATCAGGCAGTTTGGATCCGGATAGAGCAGTTGGAGATCTTTCCATGCTTCGCGGATTGAATTTTCTACGGACCTTCCGGCTGTAAGAGACGTGGACATGCAGTAAAGTGCCTGTTTGAATTGAAGGATCAATTTTGCTTTCCGCCCGGTTATCAGCCTCGCTTTGCGGAAACGGGGAACCAGTAAGCCGAGCAGTGCGCAGAGCATAGCAAGCAGAGGCTCTTTGTAAAAAATGAACGCGATCCCCGCAAAAACGAGTCCGGATAATCCGGACGTCAACAGCATTTCACGGCCCGTCATCCGGTAGCTGCCGTAATCCGTAAGACCTGCGGGAGCAGGGCGTGCCTCCGTTTTCCTTTCAGGAAGTCGGACCTCATTCACGAATTGCCGTTCATATCCCTTATCCCCGCCATTATCGCCTCCCTTCGCCAATTTCCGCCGCTTTCTTTTATCCTGCGTCAATAAAACTAGCCAGAGAACCAACCCGGCCAGACAGGCCGCAACCGGAAGCATCATGATGCCGCCTCCTTCTCTCGGGTGATCCAGCCCGGAAGCTCCACTCCCGCCATGCGGCATTTCCAGCCATGAACGAGCGGATTCCCCGTATAGAACAGCTCCCCTTTCACTTTGCCGTTGTCATCCTCACCTTGGTCTTCAAACCGGAACAACGGGTTCAAAAAAATTTCGCCATTTGCTATCCCGGCCAGCTCGCTGATCTCAACAACCTTCCGGGAACCGTCCCGCATCCGGGACAAATGAATCATGAGATCTATGGCCGACGAGATTTGTTTTCGGATTACCTCTACCGGAAGGTCCGCCGCGCTGAGCACCATCATCTCGAGACGACTCAGCATGTCGGCGGTTGAGTTGGAATGCCCAGTGGAAAACGAACCGTCATGTCCGGTATTCATGGCCATAAGCATATCCAGTGCCTCCACTCCGCGTACTTCCCCAACGATAATTCGGTTCGGCCGCATCCTCAGCGAGGAACGGATCAAGTCCCGGATCCCGATTCCACCTTTGCCTTCGGTATTCGCGTTACGCGTCTCCAAACTCACAAGATTAGGAACCGTGCGGATTTGCAGCTCGGCCGAATCTTCAATCGTGATGATCCTCTCGTCCGCCGGGATTCCCTGGGACAGAGCGTTAAGAAAAGTCGTTTTGCCGGAACCGGTGCCGCCTCCGATAAAAATATTGTATTTCGCCTTCACAAAAACGCCGAGCAGCTCCGCCGCCTGCCGCGTCAATGCTCCTACGGCAATCAGATCGCTCATGGTCAGCGGCTGCGCCGGAAACTTACGGATCGTCATCGTCGGACCTTGAAGCGCCACAGGGGGGAGCACCACATTGACACGGGAGCCGTCCTGCAGTCTGGCGTCTACGATCGGCGACATTTCATTCACGGTCCGGTTCACTTTGGCGACGATGGCCTGGATAATGTCCTCCAGTTTCTCCCGGCTTTCGAACCGGGCTTCGTTCCGGCTGACCCGCCCGTCACGCTCGATAAAAATATCCCGGTGGCTGTTGATCATAATTTCCGTTACGGACGCATCGTCGATTAAGGGCTGTAAAATATCAAGGCCGCGATAGGAGTGAAAAATCCGCTGCACCATCTCCCACTTTTCTCCTGCCGTCAGCCTTCCGTCTCCTGTTTCCCGGAGCACCACCTCCTCGATCAATTCCATCAATTCTCCGTCCGAAGTGGACTGGGTCGGATCCAGACGGGCGTTGACGGCTTCCTTGAACGTACGGACCCATTCTTCATTCACAACGCCTCAGCCCCCTCGGAAAACCTGCGCAGCATATGGCCGACTTGCGCGGCAAAAAAAGGCTCGCCAAGCCAGTCGGCGGGGTCCGAAACGGTCTTCCAGGCAGGAATATAAGGAAGCGTTTCGAATACCGCAACGTCATACTCCTCCGCCAAGCCCAAATCCCCTCCCGTATATTTGTTCACAACAAACAAGCTCTTGCTTGCACAGGACTCCATGGACGACATGGACAATATAGGCTTCATGGCCTCCAGGACTTTCCGGGTTTTGTACAAAGCGTGTGCGTCTTGCGTAACCAGCCACAAGACGATATCGCTGGCCCGCAGGGCACCTAAGGTCCTCGGCTGGACGACACTGTCCAGATCGAGCAGCAGGACGTCACAAATTCCGCTGTCGGCTATGTGCCCGACCAACCCGCTCACGTCCTCCTCCTGCAGCTCGTCCGCTTCCCGGATGTTCGGCAGAGGAGCCAAATAATCGAAACCGTAAGCGGGATGACGGCACTGAAGCAGGTCCGCATAGTCCGCCGTCCGGTCACGGGACTTCCTCCACGCGTAAAGAAGCCTTGAAAAGGAATCCGGCGGTCCGTCCTTCATCAGCAGTGCGGAAGAACTCACCGCTTCCAGAGTCACATACAGAACCTTCCGTCCCTGTGCGGCAAGCTGCGTCGCCATATTCAGCGCAAGAACGCTTTTGCCGCTTCCGCCGAAAGCCGAATACACGGCGAGAACGCTCGTACGGCCGCTTCGGAATCCGGTCTTCCCAGGTCCGGGACCGCCGCTTTGTTCGGCCGCGCGCAGCAGCAAATCTCTGAGCATTGTTCGAAACGGCTGATACCGGTATATCCGGTTTCCAGCCTGCAAATCCGTGCATTCCGGGGTTTCCGACAACCGGTAAACAAGTCCGCTATGTCCTTCGCCGAACCAACGGATGACCTCTTCATCCGCAATCGTTTCCTCATGAAGGATCACCGGGGACTCACCTTTGTTCTCGTTCATAAACGTTCCGGCGTGTTCGCAATGGGTAAACGACCGGATATTCAGCCGGTCACAGTACTCCCCTTCCCGGATAAACCGTTCCATTGTGGACGCGAATTCCTTGTCGGGCCCGATCAAGATCAACAGCCTTTTCATCTTTCAGCCTCCTTACCAGCCAGTCCACTGTACAATCCCGCCAAGTATAAGTACCGCGCCGGACACGCCTGCGGCAAGCGCGATACGCCATTTGGTTTGCCGTGTCATCGTTCACCTCGCTTAGTACCGGAAATGAACACAAAAAAGCACCACTGACAGGAAGAAACGTGTTCTTCCACATCAGCGGTGCTTCCGCTTTTGTGCATCCGGTTGTTTAATTACCGCTAATTATACCATAATTACCCAGATGGTCAACGATTATTTTTCGTTTTTTAGAGGCATACCCGTCCCTCATTCCCATATACCTATATTAATGGACAAACAATCCGGGAGGGGGTGCCTTTTTGTTCTACCCATTTATGCTGGCCGCCGTTGTCACGTACGGACTCTTTCTCTTGTCCGCCGCCCTGTTCCCTGCCGATATGCGGTGGTATTCTTCCGTCAAAAAGCCGGCATGGGCTCCTTCCGGTCAGCTGATCATAAGCGCCAGGGGATTTATGCACGCCTGTATGGCCGCGTCCGTCGCGCTCGTCTACATAAAAACGGGCGGATTTCAAAATGTGGGGATCGCCTGGATTTTCGTTGCGATCCTCCATTATTTAGCCGGCCAGGCCTATGGCTTTTTTCTTTTCAAAGCGAAAAGCTTCGGGCTGGCTTTGGCGGACAGCATGCTCGCCGCTCTTTCGGGCTGGTGGCTGCTTGTCCTGACCGCGCCGCTCTCAAAAGAAGCCGCCTGGCTGCTCCTGCCTTATCTGGTCTGGAGCTGCCTGACGACTCTGTTTACGTGGATCATACTAATGATGAACACCGAATGACTCTGGCGGGCTTATTTTTTGACAAAATATAGCGTAAGCTCTTCGCGGTTGTGAAACAATTGCTTCGCCTGCCGCAGTTCCAGATGGCCTTCAAAATCCTGCTTCAGCTCTTTCACCGTTTGAAAGGGTTTTTTGTGCATCAGTTTCGCCGTGATGATCGCTGTTCCCCCGCTTTGAAGCGCAGGCAGGAGATCAAGGATTAGCCGGCTCATCTGCCGCGGGCTCCAGCTCATATCGCAGACAAGCAGGTCGAACTCGCCCTCGCGCAGCTTCACATCCGCGGCATTCTTGCCGTGATACGTAAGTCGCGGGTGCTTAATGAGGCTCGGATGCATTTTGGCCGGGTCGATCGCAGTCACGTGAAGCCCACGCTCCAGCAGGAGCGAAGTCCAGCCGCCGGGAGCCGCACCTACATCGACCGCTTTGCGGAAATCCGCAAAATGCAGATGAAACTTGCGCTCCGCCTCGAGCAGCTTGAATTTCGCGCGGGAGACTTGGTTCTCTTCGCGCTGAAAGCGGATGGCGCCGCCGCTCCAGTCGGACAAATTCTCTTCCGGTGCGGAGACCCCGGCATAAATCGCCTGATGCCCGACATAGACCGAAAGGATCTTGTCCGCATGACGCACCAGCGTCTCGGCCCCCGTGGCCTCGCTCATGGCGATCTCGCAAGCCGCGCGGACATCGGAGGCGCCGTAAGGCACTTCCGTCCCGTCGGCGATTCTTACCTGGACCGCGGAGCTGCTGCCGGCGTGCAGAACGCCGAGCTCGGACGCAAGTTCCGCGGCCGCCAAAATATCCTCGTCCGTTCCGGACAAAACGCGCTCTCCCTGGACAGGCTGCATATGCCGGAGAAAAATCGGCTCCTGGACCCGGATGGCTTCCGAGATTTCCTCCCAGCTTCCGGGCGCCTCCGCCAGAAACGTTTCCGTCGGAACGAGCGTCCGGAATTTCACGCCGGGTATAAGCCGCCGCACTTCTTCCTGGGCATGCTGGGCAAACCCGCGGTTGGCCGTGCCGATCAGGCGGGCCGTGTTTGTAGTCGAATCATGTTCTGTCATTCCTTACAGCACCTTTATCCATGGTCTATTGCGGAACCACTCCACTTCGAGCGGAACCTGAAAAGCTTGGTAGAGATGTTCCGGCGTCAGCACTTCTTCCTTGGGTCCGGCCGCAATGATCCGTCCCTGTTCGATAAGCGCCACATGTGTAAACATCGGGATGATTTCTTCGATATGATGCGTAACGTAAAGCACCGTCATATCCTGATCGCTGAATTCACGGATCGCCGCCAACAGTTTCTCGCGTTCGTAAAGGTCCAGCCCCGAGCAGGGCTCGTCCATAATCAGAAGCTCCGGTTTCTGCATCATGGAACGGGCCAGCATCACTTTTTTGCGCTCGCCCTGCGAAAGTGTTCCGATCGACTGCATCGCGACATGCGGCAGTCCGATTCTTTCCAGCATGCCGATCGCTTTCTTTTTCACATCTTCGGGAATTTCCTGGTAAAAGCGCAGATAGGCGTACTCGCCAGTCGCCACCGCTTCCCACACCGTATCCGCCAGATTCATTTTCTCAAAAAGGGACTGGGAAATATAGCCAATACGCTTGCGGACTTCGCGCACGTCTACTTGTCCGTACCGGTTGCCCAGCACCTCGACTTTGCCTCTGGAAGGGAACTGGTAGCCGTTCATAAGCTCAAGGAGCGTCGTTTTGCCCGACCCGTTCTTGCCCAGCAGAACCCAGTGCTCGCCTTTTTCCGCATGAAAAGATACATCCTGCAGAATATGCCGTTCTTCGCGTATAAAATGAATATCGTTCAAATGAATCATGTCGAAGACTCCTCTCTTCTCTATAAAAACGTATAAATGAGTCAACCCCCGGCAAGCTCGGCCAATAAACCGGCAGGGGGAGGTCCCGGATGAAGAGAGGTCGTCGAAGGAACTGAAGCGTACAACGCTTGGTACATCCGGTTCCGGCCTTCCAGGCTGGACGTGTGCAAGTAAATGCGGGCCGGAAAAGTGCCGGTCCCGATCATCCAGGCCACGATATCCCACCCGGATTCGTCCCAGCCCAGATCGTAATCAAGCGACAGGATGTCCACCTCGCAATCCTGCAAAAGCAGCCGGCATTCCTCCACATTTCGCGCAAGAGTAAAACCGGCCGGACATCTGCGCTGATCGTCCAAAAAAACGTGAATCTTCATCAGGATTCCTTTCCCGCCGCCCCGGCTGTCTGCTTGACTAGCGCAATCTCTTTCCTGTGCGTACCGTCCGGTCCGCTGCCCGTTTCGAGCACAAGCGGAATCCCCCGCACGATATCCGAAGCCAGTAAGGATTTGAATCCTTCCAGGCCGATATACCCGTCGCCGATATTGGCGTGACGGTCCTTGCCCGAGCCGTGGGGATAGAGGGAATCGTTAAGGTGCACGGCCTTCAAATGGTCGAAATACCCAAGCTCGCCGCCTTTTTTCTCCACCTCGTCCCAATCGTCCCCGTGCCAAAGACCTGCCGCAAACGCATGACAAGTATCGAGGCAGAAACCGATTTTGTCCGGATAGTCCGAAAGCTCTCTGATCCGGGCCAGTTCCTCCATGGTCGTGCCCATCTGGGAACCGCTGCCGGCCTGGTTTTCAAGCAGGAGAAGCGCGCTGCCCCGCCACCGGCTCAGCGTCTTATTCGTACATTGTATTATATTTTTATAGCCTTGTAACGGATCTTTTCCGGAAAACTTCCCGAAATGTACGACCAGACCTACGGAACCGCACGCGTCCACAATCTCCAGCGCATTGAGCATCGCCTCCACCATCACGTCCTGCTGGCCGCCTTCGGCAGCCGGATTAAGCGGATAGGGGGCATGCCCGATGGAAAGAACGCCGTTCTCCCGGGAATATTCCGCGCACCGCCGGGCGTCGTTCCAGTCTACGTTTGTTTTCAGAATCAGGCTGCGGGGATTTTTCGGAAAAAATTGAAAAGCCCCGGCTCCGATTGCGGAAGCGGTCACTGCGGCCCCGTAAAACCCTTTCCGGGTGCTGATATGCGCTCCGATGTGAAGATCTTTTTTCTTTTTGCGCGCCATGGTTCTTCTCTCCCCCTCCGCTTATCATGTCTGGCAGTTTCCGCAAAAGAAACATTTACGCGAAGACAGCGTCCGGAACACAATCTGGTTCCCGCATCTTACGCACGGCTCGCCGCCCCGGTCATAGACACGGCACAGCTCGTTGAAGCCGCCCGTCCGCTCATCCCCATCGTAGAGAGGCATTTCCATGTAGCCGCCTGCCCGGAGCGCTTCGGTAAGGACACTGCGCATGGAGGTGTACAAACGAGCCGCCTCGTGCTCCTCCAAAGCAGCCGGGCGCCTTGAAGGCAGGAGACCCGCGGCAAAGCAAATTTCGTCGGAGTAGCAGTTGCCGATCCCCGCCAGCCAGTGCTGATCGGTCAGGCACGTTTTCAAATTGCCCTTGCCGGTTTTCAGCATGTCTGCAAACCGGCCTGCGGTCAGATCCGCGTCAAACGGCTCCGGTCCCAGGGAAGCCAGCTCCGCCTCCAGTCCTCGCTTGCCGTAAAGGTGCAGATAGCCGAGCCTCAGCCCGATAAAATACAGGACCGTCTCCCCGAAGCGAAGCTCGATCTGAGTCGTCCGCTCCGGCTTGTCCGCTTCCGTGCCGAGAACCATCATTCCGCCCAACATAAGATGAAGGAGCAGATAGCGTTCTCCGCTCAACACGAAAACGAGCTGCTTCGCCCTCCGGTCGACGCGCTCCACGACCGCTCCCAGGATGGTCGACCGAAACTCTTCTTCCGGCACGTTCAACGATTTCGGTCTATTTACGGTAATACCGCTAATCGCGCGGTTTTGAATCCTTTTGTTCAATTCCTGCCGATAATGTTCCATTTCCGGCCATTCGGGCATGAGGCCACATCCTTTCTCCGGCTTCTTACTGGTATGTCCCCGCTCTCCTCCCTTTAAACGTCAGGGCCTTCTCAGCCTTCTCGCAAAACAACGCAGACCGTGAAAAACGACCCGCACCAGGCATTATTCTTCGTTTAAGGCCATCAAAATGGAGGCTGCGGATGCCCACGGCCAACACGACGAGTGCGGTCTGATCGGTCCGCAATTCGGCGGTATTCATAAGCACCGTTTCGGGCGCGAAACCCTTGGGCAGACGGAACGGCATGCCCCTGGCTTTCTGGGGGCAGGCGCCTTGGCTTTCACAGGGGGCAGTCGAACTCAGCAAAAACACAACCTCCAGTACCGGATCGTTGACCCTTTGACAGACATTCTCCGTTTTTATTCAGTAAAAAAAAGAAAACGCCACACCCGTAAATGGGCATGACGTTTGGAAAATCGGACTGCGGAATTGTATTCCGCGGTAATTTGGGGCGGCAAACAGCGACACTGCCCGCCGGCTCAGCCGGGGTTCCGGGCCACGTCGAACAAACTGTCGGCCGCATAAGCGGGCCGTGGCTTGCCGGACGGCTTAGCGGACCTGGCTTGACCGGGGGGCTTGGACGGTCTGGACGGAATAGCGGCTTTAACGGACGTTTTTCTCTCCGAAACGGATTTGCCGCAATCCCGGAGCTTACGCTGCAGCCGATCGATCCGATGCGCGATCCGCCGCTCTTCGTCGGCCGCCTTCTCGCTGCGCCGCAAGAGTCTGCGTCTTTGGCGCAGGACGTCCAGCGCTTCGCGCGACAGCTCCAAAGCGAGCACATAATCTTTGCATCCGTGCTCATAGTGCATTGCGAGCTCGATATAGGCTTCTACCGGCGCCGCAGCCGCAGGTCCCGCCTGACGAATCAGCCGGGTCCACAATTCGACGGCTCTATCGCGGACGCCGGCTTTTTTGTAGTAGGCCGCGTAACGGAGAAGCAGATCGCCGCTGACCGCACGCCCCTCTTCCCCCTGCTCCTGGAGTCTGGAAAATCCCAGTTCCAGTATCTTTTCGGCGGATGCAAGCCGGTTCATTTTCAGTAGCCACTGGCCCAGACGGAACAGATCTCCGGGCGATTTCGGTTCCAGAGGCTCTTCATCGGCCAAATACCGTGTAATCAGAGCGGATAATGCCGCAAGCGACACTATATCCCGCTCGTTATGGACGAAGACGCCCCGCAGCACGTCCGTCTTACCTTCGGCCAGATACAGGACATAGAGCTCGGGAGCGAACGCCCCGGAAACGTCGTCTTCCCGTGCATACCCGAGCTGCGCTTCTTCTACCTTACCCAGCCGTACGGACGGCATGGAATGCTTCCATAGACTGCGGGAAGGATGCAGCAGGTCCAGATGAAGCAGACGGTCGATGTCCGGCCGCATCCGATTCAGAATAAACCGGTTCTGCAAAATCGGCCAGTCGAAGGTCCTCCCGTTGTAAGAGACGACATGGGTGAACCGCTTCATTTTCTCCTCCAGATAAGCCAGCATCGCACGCTCTTCGGCAGGATGCCGGATAAAAAGCTGCTCGACGACAAAACGCCCGCCTTCGTAATAGCCGATGCCTACGAGAAAGGCAACATTGCCCGCCCCGACTCCAAGACCGGTCGTCTCCGTATCGAAGAAGAGGAGGCCTTCGGCATGGACCGGCTCCGCTTCGGGGTGGAACGCTTCGAGCTCCCGGACATGCGCATGGAGCGCGTCAAGCCGATACCGGCCATGGTAGGCATCCATCGGGTAGGTGCGTACGCGCCGTACGAAGGAGCCTGCCGAGAACTCGTACAGCTCCGCGTCCAGCTTCGCCCACGCTGCGGCCTCCGGATGCGCCAAAGCCGGTGCTGCGGGAGCCGCAGGCTCGTCCGCCTGCCCGCTGCCGGACGGCGCGTCCGCCGGAGAGCCGCCGGCGGCGTGCCCGGCATAGCCGGGGGCCCCCTCCGCCCGCGCACTTTCCTCGGCGTCGGGCGCAGTCGCGGGCTCGCGGGCCGGGCTGGCCCCCGCGCCGACGGCGGACTCGCTCAGCGGACATGCAGCCGGTTCGCCGCCTTCCGCCGGGCCATGCTGCGCCTGTTCCGGCCTCAGCTCAGCCTGCTGCTGTTCCGCTCCCGCCTCCGGCGCAGCTGCGGTCTTGCCCGGCTTCAGATGCCGGGCAAGCCGATCACGCAGCCCGCTCATCGGGCCGCTCCCGGCGCTGCCCCGCCAAAGCCGCGCGCCTCGAGGGATTCGCGGTTCTCTTGTGAACCGCCGGTCTCGCAAGTTTCAATCGCCACAGCCTCTTTGGCAGATGCAGGCTTTTCGATGTAATGTTCAGTCCTTCTGTTTCGGTACCGGTACATGACGGGCATCCATCCTTACATGGGCATTTTCGGGTAGCGCGTATTTAACATTCATTCGCCTATAACCTTGGACATACGAATATTGGTCGCTTCGAAACCGACCGATCTATAAAGGTTCAGGGCGATTTCATTGTCTCCGAAGACGTGTAGCGAAATTTTTGGAGGAAAGCCTCTCTCTTTAATGAAAGCTTCCAGAGCCTGCAGCGTTTGCTTGCCAAACCCTTTCCCGCGAAAATCTTCACTCATGCGAATCCCGTAAATAAATACGTCCTGCTGTTCACTTCGGATTTTGATCCACAACGTGCCGACGATTTGATTGCTTTCCTCGTCCGTCGCATTAAAAATATAACTGTCCGCCGTGTTTAATCCATCCGGTAACAGCTCTTTAAATTCACGGGCCGAATCTTCCTGCGCTTTCTCAGCCGCCACGTTTCCGGCTTTTGTTTTACTTTCGGCGTATTCTTTTACGGAAAGCAGCAGCCACTCGTTAAACTGCTCGGGCAACATGAGTTCTAACGCGACCATACGGACACCTCCGTTTATTTCATAAGTTTACCGCCTAGAAGACTCGCGTTGATTAAAACTGGTCCAACAGCTCTAGGCTCGTTCGCTTCGCATGGATTCCCTCAATCTCGGACCCGATACATGACGGGCAGCCGTCTTCGCACGGACATTTCTGAATGAGATTTTTCGCGGCCTTTCTGACTTCGTCAAAACGCGTATAGACTTCTTCGGCAAGGCCGATACCGCCGGGATAATGATCGTAGAGAAAAATCGTCGGCAGTCCGGTATGGTTCGCTTTGATTTGAGAAATGACATGAACGTCGTTCCGGTCGCACATCACCAAAACAGGCGCAATATGCTTCATCACGTTTGCGATACCCCATAAAATTTGTTCCAGAGCTTTCGTACCTACCTCCAAATTCGGTTCTTTCAGCTCTACCCATGCGGCGCTTGTATGCAGTTCTTCTTCCGGCAGGTGGATGGGCCCCGATCCGATATTTTCTCCGGTCGTGAGTTTGATTTTCTTAAAAATAGTCGGAATGGCATTAATCGTGACATCCCCGAAATTCAGGGAAGAACGGTCCCGGTCCGACGTTTTGTCGATTTCCAATACTTTAAGCTGGATAGCCAGATTGGCATCGGTATAGTACTCCACATCGACTTCGCTCACGTAAGCTTTTTTGTGCTCCCAATCCAGTTTCTCGACCTGATATTGCACGCCTTCGTGCAAATAAATGGCTTCGTCGTGCAGAAGCGTCATGGCGCTGAACCGGTCCATCTCCCCGATGATCCGCACATTCGCCACATCGGATTGGTCGACGATGACGACGTTTTCCTGTGAAGCCGAGCGTAGGCTGATTTCATTGGCCGGAAACGACTGACTGGCCCAATAAAACGTATCCCCGTTATGATGCAGCACGCGTTCTTCCACTAAAAATTCCATAATCTCGGCAACTTCCAGGGGGCCGAATTCTTCCGTTTCTTTGAATGGCAGCTCGTAAGCCGCACATTTCAGATGATCGACCAAAATAATTAAATTTTCCGGATTGATCCGGGCAGCTTCCGGCGTCCTGTCGAAAAAATAGTCCGGGTTCTGGACGACATATTGATCGATAGGGGTAGAGCTGGCTACCATCACGATAAGCGCCTCTCCATGCCGGCGTCCGGCACGTCCCGCCTGCTGCCAAGTGCTCGCGATGCTTCCCGGATAGCCGGTCATAATGCAAACCTGCAGCTGTCCGATGTCTACGCCAAGCTCCAGCGCGTTGGTGCTGACAACGCCTAAAATCTCCCCGGCCCGCAAGCCTCTCTCGATTTCGCGCCTCTGTTTAGGCAAATAACCGCCACGGTACCCCCGGATGGATTTGGTCCCAAGCTCGTTTTTTACCAGCTCCTGGATTCGGCTCAAAATAATTTCCACTCTCACCCGGCTTCTCGCGAAAACGATCGTCTGAATTTTATTTTTCAGAAATTGCTTGGCCAGGTTATTCACTTCCGCTGCGGCGCTTCTGCGGATATTAAGAGGCTTGTTCACAACGGGCGGATTGTAAAACACGAAATGCTTCCGCCCTCTAGGTGCGCCGTTATCGTCGATAAGCCTCATCGGAGAGCCCGTGAGCTGCTCCGCCAGCTCTTTCGGGTTGGCAATGGTGGCGGAGGTACAGATAAACACCGGATCGCTGCCGTAAAACTTGCAGATCCGTTTCAGGCGCCGGATAACGTTCGCGACATGACTGCCGAATACGCCCCGGTACGTGTGCAGCTCGTCGATGACGATATATTTCAAATTTTCGAAAAGGCTGACCCATTTGGTATGATGCGGCAAAATGGCGGAATGAAGCATATCCGGATTCGTAATGACGATATGCCCCGCTTTTCGTACGATCTGCCGTATGGCCGGCGAAGTATCCCCGTCGTAAGTGTAGCTTTTGATATCGATGCCCATTTCACCGATGATTTCGTTCAACTCGCTCTTCTGGTCCTGCGCCAGAGCTTTCGTCGGAAACAGATACAGCGCGCGGCTCGTATCGTCATCCGCTATGGCCTGAAGCACAGGCAGATTGTAGCAGAGCGTTTTGCCGGAAGCCGTCGGCGTTACCGCCACGATGTTCTGTCCGGTGTGCACCGTCTCATAAGCGGTGTGCTGATGGGTGTACAGCTCCGTGATCCCCCGCTTTGTCAAAGCGGACTTGATCCGGTCATCCACGCTCCCGGGAATGGCTTTCGTTTTCGCTTCCCGGGGTTCGATCTCGTGCCAGTTCACTATATTTTCATCGGTCCGGAGTTCCTGAATTAATTCGGCAAGCTGTTTCTTCCTCATGGTTCGCGTCCCTTCTTAACCTCAACTGCTTAGAACGGCTGTTCTCATTTATTATACGCTCCCCGGGCAAAAGAAAAAAAGCCCCAGTTTTTATACGGGGCTTTCGTTATGCGAAACACTGGCGCCGGGTGCGAGGGGGAGATACGTCCCTACCCGTCGCCTCGTCATCCTGCCGGCGAAATGATCGGAGAAGTAGCACAGGTGAACATGCTTATCCTTAGCAAAGCGCTGGAAAGGCCGGCACGCAAAAAAGGAGTGGACATCAGGGCGTCCATTCCGGTGGGGCATATCTCTATACGGCGCGGAAAAGTACAGGGAGTAGAAACTCCCGTCAGCTTCGTTCCGGCTTAGTTTGTCGTATCGAATAACGATCATCACGCTACGTAACGGCGAGGTTTGGCCCCGCAATCAAGCGCTGTAGGTATGCACTCGTCCTACACGGAACCCGGGCGGGCTCGTCGTGAACACCGGAGTGGAACGGATATTCCACCCGGAAGACATTGCCGAGTCGGGCGGGCGGTTCCATGTACGGAATATTATAGGGCGGATGTCCGGTCCGACGGACTGAACCCGGCCTTCTTCCGGCCATCCATCGCGGACCGCCGGATTCAAGGCCTTTATGATGCGGACGGAAACACACATCCCGGAGGAGAGACACCGAGGGCCGCGCTCAGCCGTATGTCGGCGGCAGAAGCCGGTTCCCGTTAGCTATCCGTTCCGTGACGCTTACACGAGATCCGACGAATCGTCATAATCATAACGGATGCCATCCTGAACGGCGGTTGTGACGACGCTCTGTTCCTGCAGAGCCTGCATGGAACTAAGCTGGAGCTTATGAAGTACCTCGCGGTATTCCTCGGCTTTCGTCTCCTTCGTCTCGCTGCGGATGGCAAGCTGAAGCGCTCTTTCAATCACAATGATATCCTGGCTTGTAAAGTTCATGTTCAGCACCCCCATTTTGTTAAAAAGAAGCTGTACTAGCATGCCCTGTTTTTTCCTTTGTCATACGCCGGTTTGTTTAGGATTCGCCGTTTGCGTCCAAATAAGAAGGTGAACCGTTTTTGATTTCGTGTCAGAAAAAGACAGGAGGAATGGTCATGCCGGAACATCGTTTCGACGTACAAAATGAGCGTCATGCCGCTTATGATATCAATCCGATTTTTCTTAATCGTTGGTCGTCGAGGGCCTTTCTCGAAAAGGAAATTTCGAGTGAAATTTTGATGAGCCTGTTCGAAGCGGCCCGTTGGGCTCCCTCCGCCAGCAATCTCCAGCCCTGGCGTTACATTGTCGCGCGTACGGAGGAAGAGAAGGGGATGTTCGCCGAATTTATTTCAGCTTCCAACAAAACCTGGTGCCTGAAAGCGCCCGTGCTTGCTCTCATTCTCTCCCATACGCCGTCGCCCGCCGGAGGTGTGAACGGTTCTCACGCGTTTGATGCAGGGGCATCCTGGAGCTATCTGGCCCTGGAAGCGGTGCGTCAGGGACTGATCTCCCATGCCATGGCCGGATTCGACCGGGAGAGTGCCCGCCGGCTGCTCGGCGTGCCGGACGATTACGATATCCACGCCGTCATCGCCATCGGGTATCACGGAGATGCGCAGTCGCTCTCCGACCAGCATCTGCAGCGCGAGCAGCCGTCGGGAAGACGCGAGCTCAAAGAGACCTTGTTCGCGGGGCGATTCGGGAACGCTTTCGAATAATCCGAACCGGTATAGCCGGGCCGGGAAGCCTGGGGCCTCTCTTTATACATAGGGAGGTTCCCAGGCTTTTTTTGTCCATCCCAATTGTTCGGACAGAACTTTCAATTCCCTATCCAGCGTCACGTCAATGCCGAACGGCAGTTTGTGCTCGTGCCAAAATCTCACTTCGCGCCATTTCACCACATAGCCTTCCCCATGCGAATCCCAGCTTACATGACTACTCTGCGCAAAATCCAGAAACGCCCGGACACCTTCGGCAGCCATGGCCGCCTCTATCACCGGATGAGTCCGGTCCTTGACGTAGGTATCTTTCAGAACGATTCTCGCCCCGCGCACCGTTCCGCTGTGAAAACTGTATTCCGTTTCCGCCGCAAACTGCCAGCTTCTCCAGGTCAAACCCGGAACCAGCTGCAGCGGACCGGCTGCTCCGAGCAAGTCTTTCGCATAACCGGTCAACCTGCGGAGAAGGAGGCGCTTATGAAGCCAGCGCGCCATTACGTAAATAAAGCTGGCCCCGTATACGGCAGCCATCCATATTCCCGGATTTGCGGCTCCGGCCACCCACAAAAGAGCCCCGCATCCGTGAAGCGCCAAAAGAAAAGGATCGGTAAGAGGCAGAATATCGAGATGGAGCCAGCGGGAGGAAAAGGGTTTTAGACACTGTACGCCGTATGCGTTCAGCAAATCCATTCCGACGTGGAGTATGACGGCCATAGCCGCCCAGCCGTAAAGGAGAACGTAATGGTCCCACATGCCGCCGAAAAGCGCAGCGGCCAAGGCGCTCAGCAAAGCCGGCCAGACCACCAGGGCAGGCAGCGAATGCGTGATTCCCCGGTGGTGCCTGAGATAGACGGCGTACCCTTTCAGACGCGCGATCGTATCCAGATCCGGCGCATGCGAGCCCGCTACGGTTACGGCCAGCACCGCTTGCAGTAGAAGCGGATCGTGCGCGACCTCCGGCTGCAGTGTCGCCACCCCCGCCAAGGTGATTCCGATAAGCAGATGACTACCCGTATCCATGCTCATTCCCCCTTGACTGCTTTTCCTTCGGGGTATTCCCGACTCCCCTGGGATCAGCCTAGCAAGCCTGCATCATCTAAGCGTTAGCAGTAGATGAAGATTTTATGAATACGGCGTGCGCCAAAAGCGAATCGTAGGAGATGGAAAGGAGGGATACCGATGGCCAAAAAAGATAACCGAGGGGATAATGCCGTTCACCTGAGAAACAGCATCCGGAACACGGAAGCCCGTCTTCAAGAATCTGAGGAATATCTGGACGAGCATGCGGACGAAATTTCCGCAACGGAACAAGCAACGCTGGAAGCCAAAAACGAACGCCGCCGTCAAAGCGTCCGCGGCTTCAAAAGCGAACTGCAGGATGAAGCCAAATTCGAAACGACCGAGTGACCGGATTCACCGGTGGAGCGGAAGCACACGGCGGCTCTTGAGCGGCTGTAATAGAAAAAAGTCCCGGCTGAAATCCAGCCGGGACTTTTTCTATATGCGTTTGTGTACTTCTGTATCCGTCCTCAAGCGATTTCCGCATACCGCTGCCGGAAGCTTCCGCTTACATCGGTTGACGGCAGGCAGGAGACATAGTCACCGCGGGGCCAAAGACGGGGCGGGCGGAACGGCAGCCGTGCCCAGTGTGCCATCCGCCGGATCTATCCCCGGATCATGCTTAGGCTGCATGAGACGCATCCCACGCCTCTACGCTGTCGGAAGCTTCCCCGTCAGCCCGCACTGCGGGGTGAATCCGCCGTAAATCGCCGAGACCGGCCGGTGTGAATAGCCCGACTCAGCTTTGCCTGCGCGGGATAGCGTGGCTGTAGAAGTCTTCGGCCAGCCACGAATCCGGGTGGATCGCTCTCGCTTCCTCGAGAAGACGCTCGGCTCCCTCCCCTTGATAACGCGAGGAGATGTGCGTCATGATCAGCGCGCCCACGCCGCCTTCCGCGGCTGTTCGCGCAGCCTGTTCCGTCGTCGAATGGTCGTACGCCGCGGCAAGATCTTCCCGTTCGGCTCCGAACGTCGCCTCGTGAACCAGCACGTCGGCGCCTTCCGCCAGCAGCGTCGAATTGTCGCACGGCTTCGTGTCGCCGAGGATCGTGACCGTCCGACCCTTGATCGAAGGGCCGACGAAATCGCTTCCTCGCAGCTCCCGTCCGTCCTCCAGCTTGACCGTCTGGCCCTGCTTCAGACGGCCGTAAAGCGGTCCGGCGGTAATGCCCAGCTCATGGAGCTTCTCCTGCTGGAGCTTGCCCGGGAGGTCTTTCTCGACGATGCGGTAGCCAAAGCATTCGATCCGGTGGTCCAGCGGAGCGGCTTCGACCCGAAACGACTCGTCCTCGAAGACGACTCCGCCTTCGGAGGGGATTTCCCGGATAGCGAGCTCATAGTCGAGATGAACCTGGCTAAGCTGCAGGGACATGTCCACATACGCTTTAATGCCTTTGGGTCCGTAAATCGTAAAAGGCGTATCCCCACCCTGATAAGAACGGCTGCTCAGAAGTCCCGGCAGGCCGAATATATGATCGCCGTGAAGATGCGTAACGAATAGCTTCTCTGACTTGCTCAGCTTGACCGGCGATCTCAAGATCTGATGCTGCGTCCCTTCCCCGCAGTCAAAAAACCAGATGCTCCCCCGCTCCGGCAGCAAATTCAGCACAATGGATGTCACATTACGGTGCCTGGCAGGCATGCCTGCTCCCGTTCCGAGAAAATACAATTCCACGACCTTGTTCCTCGTTTCTGCAGATGTCAGTTTCCCTGCTTTTTAACATGCTATAAAAATTCGTTCCCGAAGTCAAACGGCTCACATCCCGCAGGATGTTCCCGCAAAGTCCTTCGCAGCCCCGATCCTTCCGCCTCCGGAAGAGGGCAAAAAAGACGGCTCTCGGAAGAACCGTCCTGCTTTGCGCAGCCTGACGGCCGAACCTTACTTCAGCCGCCTATTTATTCATACTCATCTGCGGACGAGACGAAACATTAAACTTTATCGACGTTAAAATATCTCGCCTGCGGATGGGAGAACACGATAGCCGACACGGACGCTTCCGGCTCCATCATGCAGCCCTCGGTCAGCTCGATCCCGATATCCTCCGGCTTCATCAGCTCGAACAGCGGCTCCTGATCCTCCAGGTTCGGACAAGCCGGGTACCCGAACGAGAACCGCTGGCCGGTGTACTTCGCCCCGAAGCGCTCCTGCATCGTCATTTCCGCGGAGTCCGGAATGCCCCACACGTCGCGCATAATATGATGCACACGCTCCGCAAAAGCTTCCGCGACTTCGAGAGCCGTCGATTGAAGCGCATGGGAGCGCAGATAATCGCCCTGCTCGCGCCATTCGCGCGCCAGCTCACTTACGCCCTGCCCCGCCGTGACGACGAGGAAGCCGATATAATCCATGACGCCGCTGTCAACCGGCTTCAGATAGTCGGCCAGACACAGGAACGGCTCGGTTCCCTGGCGCGGGAAGGTGAAGCGTTTGATCACCTTCGACGTGTCTTCGGGATCGTACACGACGACATCGTTTCCGTCCCCTTGGGCCGGGAAGAACCGGTACATCCCCTGAGTACGGATGATGCCGTTCTTCTGCGCTTCGTACAGGATAGTATCTACGGTGTCCTTCAGCTGCATGGCTTTCGGGTCCTGCTCGGCGATGAGCTTGTCGACCTTGCCTTTCAGGCCCAGGTGATGCCCGAGAAGCATCTGCATGTTCACGTACGGCATGAGATGGCTGATCGGGTAATCGCGCAGAACATGGCGGTCCAGATCCGGCGGTACCGACACCGGCAGGGTGCGGTCGACCGTGGACGAGAATACTCGCGTAAGGACCGGCATTTCGGTCCCTTCCTTGCGGCCGGCTTCCATCACATCGGAATCCTTCGATTCCCGAAGCTCCTGGATAAGACGCTCCCGCTGCACGGGGTCGCTCAGCTTGTTCGCGATGTCCAGACCGTCCATCGCGTCTTTGGCGTACAGCACGAGACCGTCATACTCCGGCGAAATGCGCGTCTTGGTGAATTTCCGCGTCAGAGCGGCGCCGCCCACCATGATCGGAACGTCGATTCCGGCGTTGCGCAAATCCTGCGCCGTGATGATCATCTGCTGCGCGGACTTCACGAGCAGACCCGACAGCCCGATCGCGTCCGGTTTTTCTTTGCGGAAAGCCTCGATCAGTTGTTCCGGCGGAACCTTGATGCCGAGGTTCACGATTTGGTAGCCGTTGTTGGATAATATAATCTCCACAAGGTTTTTGCCGATATCGTGGACGTCGCCTTTTACGGTGGCCAGAATAATTTTTCCTTTCACCGCCGTCTCGTTCTTCTCCATGAACTGCTCCAGATAAGCGACGGACGCCTTCATAACTTCGGCGCTTTGAAGCACTTCCGCTACGATCAGCTCGTTGTTGTTGAACAGGCGTCCGACTTCCGCCATCCCTTCCATCAGAGGACCGTTGATCACTTCCAGGGGCGAATATTTTTGAAGCGCCTGCTCCAGATCGGGAAGAAGCCCTTCCTTCGTTCCCTCGACCACGTAAGAGGCCAGCCGCTCTTCGAGTGTAAGGGTTGATATCTTTTCCTTCTTCTCAACCTTCTTTACCCGGAAATGAGCCACGAATTCGGCCAGAGTCTCATCGTTCGTCTCGTAAATGAGCTTCTCGGCAAGCGTTCTTTCCTCTTCGGGGATGGACGCGTACCGCTCCAGCTTCTCCGTGTTCACGATGGCGTAATCGAGACCCGCCTTCGTGCAGTGGTACAAATAAACGGCATTCAGCACCTCGCGTCCGGCTTCGGGAAGACCGAACGAAACGTTGCTGAGACCAAGAATGGTTTTGGTTGCGGGCATCGCTTCTTTAATGAGACGGATGCCTTCGATCGTTTCCTTGGCGGAACCGATATACTGCTGGTCCCCGGTGCCCACCGGGAATACAAGCGGGTCGAAAATGATATCTTCGGCATTCATTCCGTACTTGTGGACGAGCAGATCGTGCGAACGCTGCGCGACTTCCAGCTTATCTTCACGCGTGATCGCCTGGCCGCGCTCGTCGATCGTACCGACTACCGCCGCGGCTCCGTAACGGTGAATAAGCGGAAGCACCTTCTCGAACTTCTCTTCCCCGTCCTCGAGGTTAATGGAGTTGATGATCGCTTTCCCCTGCGAATGCTTCAGCCCCAGCTCAATGACACGTGTATCCGTCGAATCGATCATGAGCGGAACCTTGATTTTTTTGACGACAAGCTCCAGGAACTTGGTCATGTCTTCCGTTTCGTCACGGTCCGGGTCCTGCAGACAGACGTCGATGACGTGGGCCCCGCCTTTAACTTGGGCACGGGCGATCTCGGAAGCCTCTTCATACTTGCCTTCGGCGATCAGGCGTTTGAACTTCCGGGAACCGAGTACGTTCGTCCGCTCGCCGACCATGTAGGGGCGGTTCTCCGGCTCGATATATACCGTCTCGATACCGGATACGGCCGACGGGTGCGTACCCAGTTCGGTACGCGGTTTGTAAGCGCTCAGCGTTTCGGCCAGCGCGCGGATATGAGCGGGAGTCGTGCCGCAGCAGCCGCCCGCGATGTTCAGCCAGCCCTGCTCGGCAAATGCGGCCATTTTCTTGGCCAGGGATTCGGGCGATTCATGATAATGTCCGTTCTCGTCGGGAAGACCCGCATTCGGATAACACGAAATATAAGTGCCGGCAAGCCCGGACAAGGTCCGGATATGATCCCGCATGAATTCGGGTCCCGTCGCGCAGTTCAGTCCGACCGAAATCGGATTGAGGTGCTCCAGGGAAATATAGAAGGATTCGATATTTTGCCCGGCCAGCGTCGTACCCATCGGTTCGATCGTGCCGGAAATCATAATCGGCAATTCGATGCCCGTCGTCTTAAAAGCCCGCTGGATCGCGATTCCGCCCGCTTTTACGTTGAGCGTATCCTGGGAAGTCTCCAGCAGAATGGCATCGACGCCCGACTCGATCAAGGCGATCGTCTGCTCGTAGTAGCTCTCTTCAAGCTCCTCGAACGTAACGCCTCCGGTTACCGAAAGCGTCTTCGTCGTCGGACCGAGTGCGCCGGCGACATAACGCGGCCATTCGGGAGTTGAATATTTCCGGGCGGCTTCGACGGCCAGTTTGGCTGCGGCAAGGTTAATCTCACGCGCCTTCTCCGGTATATAGTATTCGGCAAGTACGACGCTCGTTGCCCCGAACGTATTCGTTTCAACGATATCCGAACCGGCTTCGAAATATTTCTCATGGATGCGCTGAATGACATCCGGACGTGTAAGAACGAGCATTTCATTACAGCCGTCGAGTTCTTCTCCTCCGAAATCTTCGGCCGACAAATCTTCCTGCTGGATCATCGTGCCCATGGCACCGTCCAGAATGAGAATTTTTTTCTGTAATTGTTCCTTCAAACTAGGTTTCATCGTCCACCCTACCCTTTCCACGAACCTCCTGCTAGAACGCGCCCTTTAACGTAGAAAAGCGCACAAGTTAAGAAATAGTTTAGCAGATACGTGGGGCGAAGAAAAGAAAATTGTCGTTTTTTCACCGTAAAACCCAACGGATTGCAAAAGCCTTCGAAACCGTAATGAGCCAGCGAGAATATCTCCGGGACACGGACGCCAAACTATAGTCGGGAAACTTTTACTGAATGTAATCGAACGGAGGTGATTTGCATGAACAAACGGATGACAGCCTTGGTCGGCACCCTGCTCGTAACCGCTTCGCTGGCGGCCTGCGGCCAAAAGCAAACCGCGCCTACGCCTCAGCCGACGACTCCGGCTTCAACGGCACCGCCCGCGGCGTCGCCGACCGCTTCCCCCGGAGCCGCCGCAGGCGGCAACGCGCCCGAAGGCGCAGGCAGCGGAAGCCAGACGGCCCAAGCCGAATCTCTTTTCAAGGCCCAGTGTATCGCCTGTCATGGTGCCGATCTGGGCGGCGGCGTAGGCCCGAACCTTCAAAAGGCGGGCAGCCGCCTCAGCGAGGCGGACGTCAAGAACATTGTTCTGAACGGAAGAGGCGGAATGCCTGCTTTCAAGGGCAACTTGAGCGATACCGATATTCAGGCGCTGGCCGCATGGCTCGCCGCCAAGAAATAGCGTCGCAGTCTCCACGTTTAAGCATTCAACGAGTACTTCCGACAAGCACACGGAACAGCTTTAAAAAACGGAATCTTCCGATAGATTCCGTTTTTTCTTTTTTCTTACATACATATCGGCAAAAAGGTGATACTTGGATATAACCACCTATCTCGAATACCCCACTTCCCTTACAGGAGGAACATCATGTCAGAAAATCAGCAGACCAAGCAGCCCCGGGACGAGTCCCGGCGGAAGTTTCTGAAACTGTCCGGCGTAGCGCTCGGCGGAATTGTGGCGGGAGGAGTCGTCGGCGGTATCGTCGGCAATTCCATGGCCAAGAACAAACAGGCCGCTCCGGGCAGCCCCCAAGGACAAGGGCAGGCTCAGGCAGGCAACACCAAGGACTACAACCAGGCTCCCATGTTTTTCAATCAAGAGCAGCTGCGTATTACGGAAGCCGCGACGGAGCGTATTTTTCCGAAGGACGAACTGGGCCCCGGAGCCAAGGAGCTTGGTGTCGCTTACTATATCGACCATCAGCTTGCCGGCCAGTGGGGGATGAACGCCCGCGATTATATGATGGGTCCCTTTTATAAAGCCGAGGCGACTCAGGGCTATCAGGCAAGCTACAAGCGGCATGAGCTGTTTGTGATGGGCCTCACGGTCATGAACGACCACAGCAAGCAAAAGTACCAGAAAGGGTTTGCGGACCTGGCCGAGAACGAGCAGGACGAAGTGCTGAAAGCTTTCGAAAGCGGCAAAGACGTGCAGTTGAACGGCGTACCGAGCCAGACTTTTTTCGAAATGCTGCGCAGTTTGACCATCGAGGGTGCGTATGCGGACCCGCTTTACGGCGGCAACAAAAACATGGCGGGCTGGAGGATGCGCAAGTACCCCGGCGATCAGATGAGTTACACGGCGATCATTGACAAAAAAGAGTTTACCGTCATGGAACCGCTCAGCTTGCACGACCATACGAATCATTCCTGACTAGGAGGAACAACGAAGAATGGCAACCAAACTTCCCAAAGTACCTATCCTGATCGTCGGAATGGGCTGGTCCGGCGGTATTCTGGCCTCGGAGTTAACGAAGGCCGGGCACAAAGTCGTCGGACTGGAACGCGGCAAAAGCCGCAAAACCGAAGACTACTACATGGCCCACGACGAACTCCGCTATTCCCAGCGTTACGAGCTTATGCAGGACTTGTCGAAGGAGACGGTGACGTTCCGCAGCAGCGAGAAAGTACGCGCCCTTCCGATGCGCTCCTACGGTTCCTTCCTGATGGGAGACGGTGTCGGCGGCGCCGGCGTGCACTGGAACGGCCAGAACTACCGTTTTCTGCCCTACGATTTTGAAATCCGTACCAAAACGATCGAACGCTACGGCAAAAATAAAATTCCGCAGGGCATGACGCTGCAGGACTGGGGCATCACCTACGACCAGTTGGAACCGTACTTCGACAAGTACGAGAAAATGGCCGGGATCTCCGGTGAAAAAGAGCAAAACGAAATGGTCGGCAAACGTTCCGCCCCCTTTCCGACCGGCCCGATGAAAAAGACGCCGGGGATGGTCCTTTTCGAGGACGCCGCCAAGAAGCTCGGCTATCACCCGTATGTTATCCCGTCCGCCAACTTGTCGGAGAACTACACGAATCCCGACGGAATCGCCCGTGCGGCCTGCCAATACTGCGCGTTCTGCGAACGGTACGGATGCGAGTACGGGGCGAAAGCCGATCCCGTCGTTACCGTTCTCCCCGTTGCCGAGAAAACCGGCAATCTCGAAATCCGCACCAACTCGAACGTCACCAAAATTCTGCACACCGGGGGCAAAGTGACGGGAGTCGTATATGTCAATACGCCTACCGGCGAAGAATTCGAGCAGCCTGCGGACCTTGTCATTCTGGCGAGTTATGTGTTCAACAACGTCCGGCTTCTGCTCACGTCCAATCTGGGCAAACCTTACGATCCCAAAAGCGGAACGGGCGTCATCGGCAAAAATTATGCCTATCAGATTACGGGCGGGGGCGCAGCCGGCTTCTACGACGATCAGGAGTTCAGCATTTTCGCGGGGGCGGGGGCCCTGGGGAGCTGCTTCGACGATTTTAACGGCGACAACTTCGACCACGGCCCCCTTAATTTCCTGCACGGGGCGAACATCCGCTTTACCCAGGCCGGACTGCGTCCGATCGCCCACAACCCGGCGCCCCAAGGCACCCCGAGGTGGGGCAAAGAATTTAAGCAGACCACGATCAAATACGCCAACCGGTTCCTGAACGTCAGCACGCAGGGCGCCAACATGCCTTGGCAGCACCACTATCTGGATCTCGATCCGACCTACAAGGATATTTACGGGCTTCCCCTGCTCCGCCTGACCTACGATTTCGAAGACCAGGACAAGGAGATGGTCAAATACCTTGCCGAGAAAACGACGGCCGTGATGAAGGAAATGAAACCGACCAAGGTCGAGACGTCCAACACGATCAGCACCTATAACATCGTGCCCTATCAGTCCACCCATAACACGGGAGGGGTCATCATGGGGGCCGATCCTTCAACCTCCGCCGTCAACAGCTACATGCAAATGTGGGATGTCGAAAATCTGTTTGTCGTCGGCGCTTCCGCTTTCCCTCACAACAGCGGGTATAACCCGACCGGAACACTGGGGGCACTCGCTTACCGCGCCGCCGAGGGAATTTTGACTTATTTGAAAAAAAGCGGCCCGCTGGTCTGAACCGTCAGGGCTCTGGGCATAGAAATGAGGTGACGGCTTATGGACCGGCCATCCGAAATGATCGGTCACCTGGAGGAGCTGCGCAAACGGCTCATTCTGGTGGCGGCCTGGTTTTTGCTGGCTCTGATCGGAGGGCTTTACGTTTCCCCCGTTATTTTGAACGCGGTAAAAGATTCTCCGGCGGCGCTTTCGTTTCACTGGAACGTGTTCGCCCTTCCGGACGGCTTGGCCATCTACATGAAATGCGCCGTATTGTTCGCCGTCCTGCTCACTCTGCCGCTGCTCTTGTATCAGCTGTGGGCGTTTGTCAGGCCGGGCCTGAGCGAGCAGGAAGCCAAGGGGACGCTGATCTATGTCCCTGTTTCCTTCGCGCTTTTCTTATCGGGCGCCGCTTTCGGCTACACGGTCGTGCTTCCGATGATGATCCGGTTTATGCAGACTATCAACCGCAGCATCGGGGCCGCCGAGACCTACGGCATCGACCGGTTTTTCGGTCTCGTCTTCAACGTCGTGTTCCCGCTCGGAATCGCGTTCGAACTGCCGCTTCTCGTGCTGTTTCTTACAAGGCTCGGTCTGCTGACGCCCGAAAACTTGCGTAAAACGCGCAAATATACCTACATCGGACTGGCAATCGTCGGGGCTTCGATCTCGCCTCCCGACTTCTTCTCCCACATTGCCGTCACGATTCCGCTGATTGCGCTGTTTGAATGCAGCATCCTTCTGTCCGCCCGCTACGTCCGCAGGATGAACCTGTCCGCCGGAACCAGTTAAGTTTGATTGAACACCTAAATCAACTTGGAAAGGAGGCATTCCCATGCTCAACAATATCGGCATATCGGGACTGCTCATCATCTTGATGCTGGCCCTCATTTTGTTCGGCCCTTCCAAGCTGCCGCAGCTCGGACGCGCTTTCGGGGATACGCTGCGCGAATTCCGCACGTCAACCAAAGAAATGGTGGACGATGTGGAGAAAAGCATCGAAACGACCGAGCGGGATAAACAATCCTGACGATTTCAACCCGACTCGGCTCCTTAACCGGACCTCTATATCGGCAAAAAAAGAGAGCGTTTCTCCAGCAGGAGAAGCGTTCTTTTCAAATCCCATCGGAAAAGTCGTGTTTTTTGCCGGGAATCATCGACAGCCGGAGGTTTATCCTCTATAATCAGGTATAAACCTATTCCGACCTACGGGCGGCTATTATTTCCGAGAAAGAAAGAGGGATGAGAAATGGCTGAAATTCATATTCGCAACACGGGTGAACGCATTTCCGGAGAGGAGAATGTCCGGGCATTTCTGGACCGCCAGGAAGTTTTGTACGAGCATTGGAATCCGAACAAGCTGCCTGCCGACATTCAGGAGAAATTCATTTTGTCCGACGAGGAGAAAGCTCAAATTCTGAGCACCTTCGACGAAGAAATCCGCGATCTCGCCAAACGCCGCGGTTACCAGACATGGGACATCATCGCACTTTCCGATGCGACTCCGAACCTGGACGAGCTTCTTAAAAAATTCGAACAAGTGCATACGCACACCGAGGACGAAGTCCGTGCCATCACGGCAGGTAAAGGAATTTTTATCATCAAAGGTTCCGACGATGTCGGTTATTTCAACGTAGAGCTGGAAGCGGGCGATGTCATTTCCGTACCGGAACACAAGCCGCACTTCTTTACTCTGATGGACAATCGTCAAATCGTTGCCGTCCGCCTCTTTATCGAAACCGAAGGCTGGATTGCCCACCCGTTCGAGGATCCGACTTTTCAAAAAGCATAAGACGCCTCAAGCCGGACAACGGCGCTTACTCATTTAACTTATCCGAGAAAAAACCCGCCGCTCGTATAGAAACGAGCGGCGGGTTTTGTTTTTATCCCGATATTTGAACTTCCCGCTCCGCTTCCAGAATACCCCGGATGTCACGAAGAGAGGTGATTTCAAACGTTGGCTTGGCCTCTCCGTTAAAGAGCATACCGTGCCGGTTAATCCACATGTTCTTCATCCCGCAGCGGAAGGACCCGAGAATATCGGTCGTCAGCTTGTCGCCTACCATTACACATTCCCCGGCTTGAAGACCGAGAAGCTCCATGGCGTGATTGAAAATCGTGACGGCCGGCTTACCGTCGCCGAATTCGCCGGAGATTACAATGCGATCGAAGTAAGGAGCCAGCTCCGGGACTCCCGCCAGTTTTTCGCGCTGCAGATCGGGGGATCCGTTCGTCAGCAGGAGCAATTTGTAAGACTTCTTAAGCTCGGCGAGCACTTCGAACGTCTCTTCATAAACGATGGGACGAGATCTCCGTTCGGCGGGAAACTGCTCGGCGAGCCGCGCTCCCAGCTCCGGATCGTTAACGCCGAGAGCGGCGAGTCCGCGGGTCCACGCTTCTTTGCGGTAACCGGGTGCCAGAGCCTGCAGCTTGCGGAACTCTTCCTGCTTTCCTTCCGTAAAGTTGGCCCACAGCCCTTCAAACGGGTTGATTCCGATGTGCTGGGTGAAAGGAAACGTTTCGTAAGTTTCATACAAAGCGCGCGCTTCCTTGCGTACGGAGGCTTCCAACTCCGCCGGACTCACATCCGCATGGCGGGCCGCTTCCTCACAGGTAGCTTGAAACGCCTCCTTCACACTCCGGTCATCCCACAGCAGAGTGTCGTCCAAGTCGAACAAAATTGCTTTTACCGTCATCTTATAGATCCCCTTTACTGCCTCAGTCGGCCGATGATTTATTGTTCATCCGTATAATGGATGGAATCAAGCTGACCTCTTAGCTGTGTTTTCATAGCTGCAATATATTCTTTACGCAGTTCGTTGCGCTCCTCAAGCTCAGCCTCCGATAATCCGACGCTTTTTGCTTTCCGGGCCAACTCGTTAATGCGCTGTACTTTAAGTTGGAAACTGTCACTCATACGTAAACCTCCTATTCAGCCGTTCAATATCTTATACTTTGCCATTCGCTATGGGGATTGTCAAGAAGCCGCCTGACTTAAACGGACACGATAAACGATAAAAAGACATATCCTGACAGGACATGTCTTTTGATTATTCGGTATTTTCATTTCGGGTCCGTTAACGGGCTGCGTGTGGGGCATGCAGATACTTGCGGAGAAAACCTTCTAATAGAAGAAAGACTTACGGCAGTTTGATGACATCGCCTGCTTTAAGGACGTCTCCCGCGGATAACTGGTTAACCTTGCGCAGCTTGTAAATATACGCCCGCACATCGGAACCTTCCGGAACCTGAGCCGCAGCGATACTCCACAGCGTGTCCCCTCTTTGTACGATGACGGAAGGCTCTGCGTTCTCCTGCTTGTTAAGAACCGCTGCCTGACGTTGTCCGTCGGCCGGGCTGTTCTCGCCGCTCGCGAACGCTTGAACCATAATGCCGCAGCTGAAAGCGATCAGCAGTACAATCGCGATTACGGCCGTGCGGACGATATTGCGATTAGAATTTTTTGCATATCGAACATTTGTTCTCTCTCCCGCTTTAAGGGCACCCTGTTCGCTCTTGAAATCGGAAACACGCGACGTATAACGGCTGCTGTTCTCCCGATGATCGTTCGCTCTATTAGCTGCCGTTGTGTGCGGTGAAGTCTTGTCGGTTGCGGGCTGATCCCCGCTTCTTGTATGTAAGGAAAGTTCCGGATTGGCAAAGTATGCATTCATCAATAACGCCTCCAAACATTTGTTCTGTTTTGAATTTAACACGAACGAATGTTTGTGTCAACGCATTTTTTCGAACTTATGTTTGTACGAACTCCGGTTCTGTGCTATACTCTAGGTAATTTATACATACTGGAGTGATACGTAATGGGCAAGGTCTCGCAGCGCCAACTGGCCATCCTTGAATTTATCAAGAATGAAGTGAAAGATAAAGGCTATCCGCCATCCGTCAGAGAAATCGGGGAAGCCGTAGGTCTGGCATCCAGCTCGACGGTGCACGGGCATCTCGAACGTCTGGAGAAGAAGGGGCTGATCCGCCGCGATCCGACGAAACCGAGAGCCATCGAGATTACGGACGGAGATTCCGATTTCGCGCTTTCCATCGCGCAAGTCCCTCTCATCGGCAAAGTAACCGCAGGTATGCCGATTACGGCTACCGAGAACATTGAAGACTACTTCCCTCTTCCGATGCACCTCGTTAGCGACTATAACGTCTTTATGCTGAATGTCGTGGGCGAGAGCATGATCGAAGCCGGCATTCACAACGGAGATATGGTGATCGTCCGTCAGCAGCAGACGGCGAACAACGGAGACATCGTCGTCGCCATGACCGATGAAGACGAAGCGACGGTGAAGCGTTTCTACAAAGAACGCGATCATATCCGTCTGCAGCCCGAGAATTCCACCATGGATCCTCTTTTGCTCAATAATGTGACGATTCTGGGCAAAGTGATTGGTCTGTTCCGCAACATCCATTAATCCGGCCTTGGCAATGCAGCTGCCTATTACGCTAATAACATAGAAGAACCCGCAGAAATTGCTTTCTGCGGGTTCTTTTTTTATGCGGCAGCCCGGGAGCTGATCGTATGATCTTGAATACCACTCTTCGATCGGCCTTACCCGGCCCGGCTATCTTAGTAAAGCGTCATGTACTGCTCGCGTTCCCAAGCGTGAACTTGAGTGCGGTACATGTCGTACTCGATTTCTTTCAGTTCCACGAAATGCGCAAGCGCGTGTTCGCCCAGCGCGTCGCTGATCACTTCGCTTTTGATCAGCTCGTCAAGCGCTTCTCTAAGGTTACCCGGAAGGCTAGGGATTCCCTGCTCGATACGCTCTTCTTCGGTCATGACATAGATATTGCGGTCGGTCGGAGGCGGCAGCTGAGTTTTATTCTTAATGCCGTCCAGACCCGCTCTCAGCAGAACCGCCAGAGCCAGGTACGGGTTAGCCGCCGGATCCGGGTTACGAACTTCAACACGCGTGCTGAGGCCGCGGGAAGCCGGAATACGGATCATCGGGCTGCGGTTGCTCGCAGACCAGGCTACGTAACAAGGTGCTTCGTAACCGGGCACGAGACGCTTGTAAGAGTTGACGGTCGGGTTTGTAATCGCTGCGAATGCACGGGCATGTTGCAGGACACCGGCCATGAAGTGACGAGCGTCTGCGCTGAGGCCCAACGGATCTTTCTCGTCTACGAATGCGTTCTCTCCGCCTTTGAACAAAGACTGGTTGCAGTGCATACCGGAACCGTTTACGCCGAAGAGCGGCTTCGGCATGAACGTTGCGTGCAGCCCATGCTGTCTGGCGATCGTTTTAACGACAAGTTTAAACGTCTGGATCTGGTCGGCAGCTTTAATCGCATCCGCATATTTAAAGTCGATTTCGTGCTGTCCCGGAGCCACTTCGTGGTGGGAAGCCTCGATCTCGAAGCCCATTTCTTCAAGCTTAAGCACAATTTCACGACGGCAGTTCTCGCCAAGATCCGTAGGAGCCAGGTCAAAATATCCGCCTTGGTCGTTCAGTTCGAGGGTCGGGTTGCCTTTCTCGTCGGTTTTGAACAGGAAGAATTCCGGCTCGGGACCTACGTTCATCGACGTGTAGCCCATTTCCTCGGCTTCCTTCAGAGCACGTTTCAGAATTCCGCGCGGATCGCCAGGGAAAGGAGTCCCGTCAGGCAGATAAACGTCGCAGATCAGACGGGCAACTTTGCTTTCCGTCACCCAAGGGAAGATGACCCACGTATTCAGGTCCGGGTACAGATACATATCGGATTCCTCGATACGCACGTAACCTTCAATGGACGAACCGTCGAACATCATTTTGTTATCAAGCGCTTTTTGAAGCTGACTGACCGGGATTTCCACGTTTTTGATCGTGCCAAGGAGATCGGTGAATTGAAGACGGATAAAACGGACGTTCTCTTCTTTGGCGATTTTTAGAATATCCTCTTTCGTGTAAGAAACTGTCATAAACTTCTCCTCCTCTTACCCCATTGTTTTTTATTTTGGAAAAAATCGGGATAACTCACCTTGAATCAGCGATACCTGACCCGGACGCTTGCCCCCGCCGAGCAGCTGCTGCTTCAACATTTTGTGCAGCTGGGTGTCTGTCAGTTCTTTGCGTTTCACTTCGGTTTGTTCGGTAATAACGGTAGCTTCCTCGGAGTCTTTGGAGATCGGCAGCAGCACTTGTTTAATGCCCGCAATGTTAACGCCTTTCTCAATCAGATCCTTGATCTCAAGCAGTCTCTCCACATCGTTGAACGAATACAACCGCTGGTTGCCGGAGGTTCTTGCCGGGATCACGAGTTCGTGCTGCTCATAGTAACGAATTTGTCTGGCAGTCAAATCGGTCAGTTTCATTACAATACCGATTGGAAAAAGAGCCATATTTCTGCGGATATCATCACTCATGATCGATTCACTCCTGAACGTTAAGTTCTGCTCTTATTGTAAAGGAAAGTACGGAAACATGTCAAGTCATGTTAGATTAATTTACAAGAGAAAATAAAACGGACATTTCAGCCCCTTAAAAAGCCGAAATGCCCGTTTCTTTTCCGCTTTTCGCGGATTACCCTCAACCTTTTGCCCGAACCTCACATGAGATTTAGAGCAAACCCCGCTCCTTCATATGCTGTAGAGCCGTCAACACGCCCAATTTACAGTGGGAATAGGTCAAACCGCCCTGCATGTAGGCGATATACGGCTCCCGGATCGGAGCGTCGGCGGACAATTCCAGGCTTCCCCCTTGGATGAAGGTGCCTGCCGCCATAATGACGGGGTGTTCGTACCCCGGCATATCCCACGGCTCCGGCGTCACATGCGCGTCTACCGCCGATGCCCGCTGAACCCCCTGCACAAACGTGATCAGATGCTCGGCGCTCGTGAACTCGATCGCCTGAATCAGATCCGTGCGGGGATCTTCCGGTCTCGGCCGGGTTTTGAAGCCGAGCTGCTCGAAGACGGCCGCGGCGACCACCGACCCCTTCACGGCTTGTCCGACGAGATGGGGGGCCAGGAACAGCCCCTGATACAGCGAGCGGGTCGTTCCCAGCATGGCCCCCACTTCGCCGCCGATTCCAGGCGCCGTCAGCCGGTAGGCCGCCAGTTCGACAAGCTCTTTGCGGCCGGCGATATACCCGCCCGAAGCCGCAAGCCCGCCTCCCGGGTTCTTGATCAAAGACCCGGCGATAAGATCGGCTCCGACCTCACTTGGCTCCAGCCGTTCGGTAAATTCGCCGTAGCAGTTGTCGACGAATACGATCAGGTCCGAACGGATGCTTTTCACAAGCTTCACCATCTCCCCGATGGCCGCAACGGTAAAGGACGCGCGCCAGTCGTATCCGCGCGAACGCTGGATGCCGATGACTTTCGTTTTCGGCGTAATCGCCGCACGGATACCGGCTTCGTCGAGGGAGCCGTCGCCCAGAAGCGGTACCTCCCGGTAGCCGATCCCGAAGTCCTGGAGAGAACCGGTGCCGTCACCCGGCTTCCCGATTACTTTATGCAGCGTATCGTAAGGCTTGCCCGTGATATAAACCAGCTCGTCCCCCGGCCGTAATACGCCGAAAAGCGCCGTGCCGATCGTATGGGTCCCCGATACGAAATGAGGACGCACGAGCGCAGCCTCCGCTCCGAACACTTCCGCATACACGAGATCAAGCAGCTCGCGGCCTCTGTCGTTGTAGCCGTAACCCGTAGAAGAAGCGAAATGATAATCGCTTATGCCCTGGTTTTGAAAAGCGGCGATCACCTTCCACTGATTGTGGTCGATCGTCCGTTCAATCTCACGGAAGCGCGGTTGAACGCCTTCTTCCGCCTTTTCCATAATGGCCATGATGTCTGAATCGAATTGCATATCGTCCGTTCCCTCTCCCTTATTCTCCCTGCGTGTCCTGCTTGTCCTTCTCTTCCTTGACTTCGTAAGGAGCAAGCAGATACTGCACTTTATCGTAATCATCCTTATTAATGTTCACCCGGAACGTCAGTACGTCTTCTTCCGCCCCGCTCTCCGCCACGTCGCCTACCCGGTACACAAGAGCGATGATATCTCCCTTATCCGCCGGAATGCGGAACGTGCGGCTGTCTCCCATCAGCGTTTCTTGAATCAGAAGTCTTACTCTTTCCTGGTCTTCCTCGTCATAGGCGGAGATCCGCAAGTTCGGCAGGTTCGTCGTCAGCATTTGAAGCTCTTGCTCTGTGCATAAATCGATCTTGTTAAAAAGCACCGCCTGAGGCTTGCCGCTCGCTCCCAGATCGCCCAGCACTTCATTCACCACCCGCATCTGCTCCTCGCGCATCGGGCTGGAGCTGTCCACGACGTGAAGCAGAAAATCGGCTTCGCACGCTTCTTCCAGCGTGGCCCGGAATGCCGCAACGACATCGTGGGGCAAGTTCTGGATAAATCCGACCGTATCGGTCAGGACGACTTCCTTGCCGCTCGGAAGCTCCAGCGTGCGGGAAGTCGGATCGAGCGTGGCGAACAGCTCGTTCTGCACGTACACGTCCGCGTTCGTCAATTGACGCAGCAGCGTCGATTTGCCCGAGTTCGTGTACCCCACAAGCGCCACCTGGTAGACACCGGTTTTGCGCCGGCGTTCGCGGTGCAGCGTGCGGTGGCGGACCATCTCCTGAAGGTGCGCCTTCAGCTCGCTGATGCGGCCGCGGATGTGCCGGCGGTCCGTCTCCAGCTTGGACTCGCCGGGACCTCTTGTCCCGATGCCCCCGCCGAGACGGGACAAGTTCTTCCCGTGCCCCGAAAGCCGCGGGAGCAGGTAGCTCAGCTGCGCCAGCTCCACCTGCACGATCCCTTCGCGGGTGCGGGCGCGCCCGGCAAAAATATCGAGGATGAGCTGCGTCCGGTCTATAATTTTGACATCCAGCGCTTCCTCCAGGTTGCGCACCTGCGCGCCCGACAGTTCCTGGTCGAAGATCGCCGTCGTCGCCTCGTGCTCATCGATCAGCGCTTTCAGCTCTTCGACCTTGCCTTTGCCGATAAACCATTTCGTATCGGCGCTTTCCCGGTTCTGCGTCAACGTTTCCAGCACTTCGACGCCGGCCGTTTCCGCGAGCTGGATCAGCTCTTGGAGAGAGTAAGCCACGAGTTCTTCGTGTTTTTTCATATTATCCGTGACCAGGCTTACAAGAATAGCGCGGTCTTTCATTCCGGTTCTGACTTCATGACCTGTTTGTTTCATACAGTGTCTCCTTTTGGGTATATGTATCGCCATATTGGTGGGAATTATAGGCTCGTTAAGGGATCTAAAGCATCATTATCTCTCATTATTACCTTTTTTACAAAGGTATTCACCAATTTCTTTTGCCTTCGGCGAGGTCTCATCCTTTCATCGCTTATACGGAGTCTATTCACGCAGCCGTTAAGGCGCATTTAAGCCGGAAAAGCACAAGCAGCTTGCAAATAAAAAAACTTATCTTTTTGCAGATAAGTTTTTTCGCCCTATGCCGGGCAGACCGTGCTCCGAGCTCTAGTCGGCGGTTTTCATGCCAGCCTGCGGCACTGCTTTAGCCGTACACTCTCCATTTAGGCGGGTTAAGAAACGCCGTACTCCATTTTAAGCTTATTTTCCGTTACCGTCACATCTTGAGGCAGGATCTCCATCAGGTCCTGCTTGGACGGCTTTTTGTACCGGCTTAATAACCGGACCGCCTGATTTCTTATCGATTTCTCAATCACGTTGCGCACGAACCGGGCATTATTGAAATTAAGGCTCGTTTCTTTCTCCATTATAATGACGTCCCTCAGTTTATTGACCGATTCGAGGCGCATGGTATAATCACGCTCGCTCATCATCAATTCCGCGATTTGAATAAGCTGATCCACATTGTAATCCGTAAAATCAACCTGAATCGGAAAACGCGAAGGCAGCCCCGGATTCGTCGATAAAAAATAATCGATTTCGTCAGGGTACCCGGCGAGAATCAATATAAAATCATTTTTGTGATCTTCCAGGCTTTTCACGAGGCAGTCGATCGCCTCCTTGCCGAAATCCTTCTCGCCGCCTCTTGCCAGACTGTAGGCTTCATCGATAAAAAGGATGCCGCCGAGCGCTTTTTTGACCAAATCCCTCGTTTTGATGGCCGTATGCCCGATATATTCTCCGACGAGATCGGCACGCTCCACCTCGATCAGATGTCCTTTGCTCAGAACTCCCAGGCTTTTAAACAACTTGGCCAGTATTCTCGCCACGGTCGTTTTGCCGGTCCCCGGATTGCCTTTAAAAATCATATGGTAAACCTGTGCGTTATCTTTAAGTCCGGCTGCGCTTCTCAGCTTGTTGATATGCAGCGTCGCGTACATTTGATAAATGAGATCCTTCACTTCCTGCAGGCCGATCATCGTGTTCAGTTCCTTGAGCGTTTCGTTGAACGTTTCGGATTGGATATCCAGGGTCGTGTTTTCCGGTTCCTGTGTAAGCGGCGCAGCCTCTTGACTGTTGAACACAATATTGATCTGTGAATTGCTTCTGACCGTTATTCGTCTTGAAGTTGCGTCCATTCTCCTCACCTCTTTCGTAATTATATGCAGGGAAGGAACGGGGTCATGCAACAAACTTGGCGGCGGGACGTACGCATATTTAAAGGGAGCTTGAGGCCCGGGTACCGGGTTTCCGAAGCAATCGTTTATTGCCATATACTGGAACATATGTTAAGGTCGCCTTGTATCCTCATTTTGAAGGAAGTGAATCCGTGAAGAAATTAGTTCCGGCACTGCTTGCCGCAGTTTTTACGGCAGTCACCCCTGCCACTGCGGTTTATGGTGCAGCTATAGAATCCGAGTATACGGACACCGCAAGCGGTATCCGGTTCAGCACGTTCAGCATTCTGTCCGAGCACCGGGGAATCACAGATGCGGCCGTTCGGTATACGGATCCCAAGCGTAAACAGAAGAGTCCTGCCTTGCAAAGTAAACCTGCTCTCGATCCTGCGGAACAAATTTCCGAAGTTTATGATCACTCCGTCTATTCGAACGCGGGAACGAGCATGACGAGCTCGACATCCAGCCCGAGAGAAAATGACATTTTCCTAGTGTCCACTGCTCGCGGCAGCAGTCATACCCTAACCGAACCTAAGCGAATAACCGCTTCTCTGCAAATCAGCGGAGTCTACAACAGCGGTATCGTCAAACTTGTAAGGCTGGCCGTGGTCGGAAACGCTTCGGGAGAATTCAGCTATGCATGGCCTCACTCCAAGGTGTACACCGCACCGGAAACCGCGCCTTTTCATCGTGATTATTATGGAGCTGTCCAGTACGATACCTCTTCCACGCAGGTGCGCCAGACCGATATTTATAAACAATATTACAAATCCATTTATGTAAGAGAGGTTCAATATGACCGGGGGATTGTTGAAACGGTTTCTTCCAAAGCCCCAAAACCTATAGAATACTCCATTGATTTTTAGAAAACTCTTTAAACGAGTGTAAACCGGGTTTAGACTTTCCTTTTCCTTCCCGCAAAAGCTTCATATTAACCATAAAAAAGAGGGGATCTTCCGCCCCTCTTTGCTCTATCTATACATTTCAAAAAACAGGCACGAATCAGATATTTATCGACTTAACGAAGTCATTATTCACGGTTTTCCGTGCCTTCAGCCTGCTCCAACTCTCCGGATGCATCCTTTGCCGAAGTGTCACCGTCTTCATCCAGCGCCGCGGAAATTTGCTCCGAAGCTCGGCCGCCTGCCGCGTCCAAATAAAGCGAATCCAGATCGGCACGCCAATCCGCGATAAAGTA
Source organism: Paenibacillus sp. GbtcB18 (assembly GCF_019091125.1). Taxonomy (NCBI): domain Bacteria; kingdom Bacillati; phylum Bacillota; class Bacilli; order Caryophanales; family Paenibacillaceae; genus Paenibacillus; species Paenibacillus sp. GbtcB18. The sequence continues at coordinate 504,757 of NZ_JAGXJX010000001.1, read as the reverse complement.
AAGGATATACTCCGAAGGCACGCCTGCCATGTCCGCCTGATCCCAATCCCCGGCCAAGTCGGTAAGCCTCAGATCTTCACCCTTATAGGGTCCCGAGGCAAAAAAATCGTTCGCCCAGTTCAACTGGAAAAGATGGCCGTCAGGCGCCTGAACCGCAGTAGGCGCGTAGCCCATCCGGATCTCCTGCGCCCGGGAAGTGGCCAGCCTGACATCGGCCGGAAGCGTATAAGGAGACGGCTCCACGCTTGCGACCTCGTCGCAAAAACGGATACGGCGGCCGTCCTGCCACAAATCGATCGGTGGCCGGCTTTGAAAGCTGACGTACGCCATGTCGAACGTTTCGCCGCGCACGGTCGTCACCCGGCAGGGAACTTCCGCGGAAGTCCGGCCGCCGGCAATGCTGCCTTGAGCCGTGGCCCCGATTTTCCCCAGCTCGTCCCAAATCTCATCGGATACCTCGTAGGTACCCGCATTCCAATGCTCCACCAGACCGGCTTTGGAAGGGTGAATATACGACATCATAATGCCGTCTCTTCCGAGGTACCATCTGCTGCCGCAGTTCTCACACGCATATTCCCAGCCATGCTTCAATTGTCTCTCGATCTTGAGCGCCCGCTGCACCTGCTTCGATTCGGCATCGTGGCCGTGCTGGAACCGGGCCCAGTTAAACGAAATATACTTCTTGCCGCTGCACTGGGGACATGCCGCCGGAGGCGATGATTTGCGGGAAAGACGAGGCATTACGCCTCCTCTCCTTTCAAAGTCAGCAGCCCGATAAATTCTTCCTTGCCGACTGCGCCGAAATAGGCGGTAATATCCGTCCCCTCGAGTGCCTGTTCCAGCGACTGGGTATCGTACTTCACGCCGGTAAGCAGGCGTTCGATCTCCTCGACATCTTTGACCCCGAAGAAATCGCCGTAAATTTTCATTTTACCGATGCGGCCTTCCTCCAGGTTCATCCGTACATCAATCGTTCCCACCGGAAAACGCTTGGAATTGACGAGTTCGCTTTTCGGCGATTTGCCGTAATTCCAATCCCAGTTGCCGTAGCGCTCCGCCGAAAGCTCGTGGATCGCCTTCCAGTCCTTCTCCGTTAATACATACTGAGGCACTTCCGATGCGCTCATGCCGAAAATAGTTTCCAGAAGCTCTTGTCTGAATTCTTCGATCGTCATGGGCTTATTAAGGAATTCCGTAATGTTGGCGACACGGCTGCGGATGGATTTGATGCCTTTGGATTGAATTTTGTCCGCTTTGACCCGCAGCGCCGAAACGACATGCTCGATGTCGGATTGAAAAAGCAGCGTTCCGTGGCTGAACAAGCGCCCTTTCGTCGCGAACATGGCGTTGCCCGAAATTTTGCGTTCTCCCACCTGAATATCGTTGCGTCCGCTCAGGTCGGCATCCACCCCCAGCTTGCGCAGAGCTTGTACAACGGGCTCCGTGAACTTACGAAAGTTATGGAACGATTCGCCGTCATCCTTGGTGATGAAGCTGAAATTCAGATTTCCGTGATCGTGATAAACGGCCCCGCCTCCCGACAAGCGTCTGACAACGTGAATTCCGTTCTGTTCCACATACTCCGTGTTGATTTCCTCCACCGTGTTCTGATTTTTTCCTATAATAATCGAAGGCTCGTTTATGTAAAAAAGCAGATAGGTTTCGTCTGCAGGCAAATTTTTGAGTGCATATTCCTCTATCGCCAAATTGATTTGCGGTTTTGTAATGGATTGATTATCGATAAACAGCATAGGGACCTCCACAGCGTTTTTCTTTTATTTTAAATCATTTTTGTCGAAAAAGATATTTTCGTACCGGCAGCGGAGCTGATCATGAAAATGCTTGAATAAAAATGAAGAAGGCTGTATTTTTATACATATCTATGCATGTTTATAAGATGCCGGCTCGTTTAGTTGTTTCCCGTGTGTGGTAAAGACGAGTTAGGTCAAGGAGATGACCCGATGAACAAGAAGATGGATTGGCTTGCTTTGGAAAAATGGGCGGCGGACCAGTGGCCTCCCGAGGAAAGCGAAGTGCTTGGCCATTGGCGCCTGAGAGCGTCTGGCGGATTTACGAAGCGCGCAAACAGCGTGCTTGCCGTCGGAGATTTTCCGGCCGAGCCCGACTGGTATGAGCGGATATGCCGATTCTATCGTGACCGCGGCCTGCCAGCCGTGTTTCATATCAGTGATTCGTCGCCGCCGGAGCTGGATTTCATGCTGGAAGAGAGGGGCGGCATTGTAACGGCCCCCTGCTTCGGTATGATCGCTCCGGCAACGGAACTGAACGCGAGGCTGCGCCCGCATCAAGACCGTACCGACATCACCGCCGAGCTGTTTGCGTCCCCGGACCCGGCATGGATGGAAGATTACATGCTGCTGGAGGGTCATGCCGAGGAAGCACGCTCCTTCTACGAAGGTCTGCTGGAACGCATGCCCGCTCCGAAGGCATTCGTCCGCCTGCTGTCGCGCGATGGCGAGACCGTCGCACTGGGTACGGCCCTTGCCTCCGGCGGCCGGGCGATCTGGTCCAACATCATTGTCCGGGAAGACCGCCGGGGACACGGCTTCGCGAAAGCGCTGCTGGCTCATTTGGCTGCCTGGTCCGCCGACGACGGCGCACAGTCCGTTTTCCTGCAAGTGCTGCAGGACAATGCGGCCGCTCTTCATTTGTATGAAAGCGCAGGATTCAAGCCCGAATTCAGCTACCATTACAGGGTTATGCAGCAACATGATTTTTTTCCGTGCAAAAGGAAGCTAGAACAGAAAGGAGACGGTTTTCATGACGACGAACAAGGAGCAGAAGCAGACATTCCCGCCGCAGCACCAGAACAATCGACCCGGTATCGAGACGCAAATGACCCCTCAGCCGCAATTCGAGAACAGCAAATACAGGCCGGCCGGCAAGCTTAAAGACAAGGTCGCGCTCATTACCGGAGGTGACAGCGGAATCGGGCGTGCGGTTGCCGTGGCCTACGCACAGGAAGGGGCGGACGTGGCCATCGTTTACTTAAGCGAGCATTCGGATGCGGAGAAAACCAAGTCCCTTGTAGAGCGGGAGGGCCGCAAATGCCTTCTGATCCCGGGCGACCTCGGAGACGAATCGTTCTGTAAAAAAGTGATCGACCAGACTGTCGGCGAGTTCGGCAAACTCGATATTCTCGTCAACAACGCGGGGGAGCAGCATCCGCAGAACAGCCTTGAAGATATTACGGCGGAGCAGCTTGAAAAAACGTTCCGAACCAACATTTTCTCGATGTTCTTCCTTACGAAGGCAGCCCTCCCTCATTTAAAAAGAGGAAGTGCTGTTATCAACACGGCTTCCATCACCGCTTATAAAGGAAACCCGACGCTGATCGACTACTCGTCCACCAAAGGGGCCATCGTTTCCTTTACCCGCGCGCTCTCCCAATCCATTATCGAAAAAGGGATCCGCGTAAACGGCGTAGCTCCGGGACCGATCTGGACACCGCTTATTCCGTCCACCTTTACGGAGGACAAGGTAGCGGCTTTCGGTTCGGATACACCTATGAAAAGGGCCGGGCAGCCCGAGGAGCTCGCTCCGAGCTACGTCTTCCTCGCTTCGGACGACTCTTCCTACATGTCGGGGCAAATTCTTCACGTCAACGGAGGCACCGTCGTTAATGGTTGAGAAGATATCGCAGCGGTTAACGATAAAAAACTGACGCAGAGACATTCTCTCGTCAGTTTTTTGCTGTCCGGGTCCGGATATCTTGACAATTCTGTTAAAATCCAAAAAAAGACAGAAATATTTCTGCCGAATTGTCCGATATAGGTTGTCTTTTATTGGTAAATGGGGTATCTTACTAGAGTAGTAAAAATTTGATAGTGAAAGGAGGCGACAAACATGGAAAAAATGTGCATGCAAATGATGATGACCATGTGTATGGATGAAATGATGTGCAAAATGAACACCATGAAATCCATGATGGACAGCATGATGCAGATGAACATGATGTCCGAAATGAACATGGATATGGACATGATGATGGGCAAGATGCAAGAGTGCGACGAGAAAATGACAATGATGATGAAGATGATGAGCGAGATGAAACAAATGTCTATGTAATCCGGACTTCCTAACTGAATCGCCTATTCATCCCACAATGAGTAGGGTCATCATCCCGGCAGAGCGGACGACCGCATGTCTTTTTTTTTGCTTTCTAAGACTTCACGGCGTAAGAAACCGAATAAACTTCAAAACATCCCCATCTTACTTGACCGCTAATATTTTCTTCGATATTTCAATCCTCTGCGATTTAAGAACCCATACCTGCTCCCGGATCGTTTCAATCTGAGTGTTGTCCTTGCACTGCCTTAGCTGTTCGAACAGCTCCAGCATTTTTAAATTAATCGAATCATACATTTTCCAAAGATCTTGTCTCAACCTCGCCCGAATTTCCTGCTGAACGTAGTTGTCCCTGAACTTGAGCAATTCCATTATCGCTTGCTGCCACTCCGTATCTCCAAGGGAGCCGGCGTAATTATACAGATCGAGATGATCATCTACCCATTTACGGGACCATTCTTGTACAGAGGGGGTTCGCATGACCATCAGCTCCTTCAGCATCTTATACCTAGTATTATACTGGGATTAATAAGAAATACAAGAGGCGAATTGAAATAATTTACAGCTATTTTCAACTCATAAAAAAACACCCCTCACCTGTTAAGTAAGGGATGTTGAATGTACGGCTGCTAGCCGTTATTCGGCTGCAGGTCACCGTCTCTGGAACCTGTGGTTCCCGATCCTGCCGGTTCAGACGGCGTTGGGGTCGGTGTCGGAGAAACAGTACCTCCGGTACTGCCGCCGGTACTGCCTCCGTTTCCTGTGCCGCCGCCCGTATTGCCCGGTTTTTTGTCTTTATCCTTGTCTTTATCTTTGTCTTTATCTTTATCTTTACCTGAGTTGCCGTTTCCGTTGTTATGTCCATTTCCATTTCCGTTGTTATTTCCGTTTCCATTGCCATTGCCGTTGCCGTTCCCGTTATTGTTTCCGTTGCCGTTCTCCCCGTTGTTATTCTCATCCGGGTTGGAAGGCGGCGGAGTCGGCTCCGTTCCCGGAACGTTAACGGACGCAACGTTGGATTGGACCCCTGCGGCGTCTCCGTTGGCCGGAACGACATAGTACTCGTAAGTGCCGCCGGGCTGGACGGTTTGATCCATGTATTCCGTTGAGTTGGAAGGCGTAAGCTGGCTGAAGTCGGTTTCCCCCGGTCCTTTGCGGAAGACCTGGTAGGCGCTTGTTCCTTCGGCAGCCGTCCAGCTCAAGCGCACGCCGCTGTTTTGCCAGCCTGCTCTCAAGTCCGTCACGCTCTTCTTCTCTTGGACCGGAGGCTTCTCCTGCTCGATTTGTTTGCCTCCGCTCGGACGCTCGAAATCTTTTACAGGAATGCCCTTCATCGCTTCGGCCATGACGGCGCTAAAGACCATGTTGGCGCGGTCCGAATAATTTTTGCGGATATAGTGCTTCGAATCCGTCTTGTCGAAACCGGCCCAGACGGCCCCGGTCCACTGAGGCGTATAACCGACGAACCAGATATCGCGGTAGTGCGATTCCAGCCCCTTCAAATCGAGCTGGGTCGAACCTGTTTTACCGGCCAGAGGACGGCCGAAATCCGCTCTTACACCCGTTCCGCCGCTGGATACGACTTCTTTCATCATTTGGGTCATATACCAGGATGTTTTCTCGCTCATCACTTTCTTAGGCTCGGCTTTATAATCGATTGCGGTTCCGTCGCTTTTCTCAATTCTCAAGATCGCGTGACCCTGATTATAAACGCCGTTGTTCGCAAAGGCCGCATAAGCTTGCGCCATCTGCAGCGGAGACTCCCCTTTGGTCATACCGCCCAGGGCCATGGCCAGGTTATTGTCGTTTTCGTCGAACGTAATGCCGAGCTGCTTGGCGAAATCTTTACCGGTGTTGATGCCGATTTTGCTTAACGTCCAAACGGCCGGAATGTTTTTGGATTTCTTGATCGCATAGGTCATATCGACTTGACCCAGATACTGCCCGTCATAGTTTCTCGGTGCGTATTTGCCGAATTCCTGCTTGGTGTCGTCCAGCATGGATGTAGGCAGGTAGCCCTTCTTCTCGATCGCAGGCGCGTAAACAACCAGCGGTTTAAACGAGGAGCCCGGCTGCCGCGGCTTATACGCACGGTTCCACGTTCCCGATTTATAGTCCCGGCCGCCTGTCATCGCAACGATCCCGCCGCTGGCGTTATCGATAATGACCATCGAACTCTGCATCGGCTGCTCCGGTCCGTCCGGCTGGAACAGCTTCGCGTTCGTGTACGCCTTATCCATTGCCTTTTGGGCCGTGCTGTTCAGCGTCGTATAAATTTTATACCCGCCGTTCGAGATCTGCTCATCCGTAACCCCGTATAAATCGTAAGCTTCTTTAATGACGTAGTCACGGAAGCTCGGGAACAGGTTGCTTTGCGCAACCGGTGTCTGAGATTTAGGATCGTAATCGACGGCCGCCGCCTGGGCGCGTTCCTCTTCGGTGATCAGCCCCTGATCCGCCATAAGTTTGAGAACGACGGCTCTGCGATCTTTGGACGCCTCGGGATCCGAGATCGGCGAATACTTCGATGGTGCTTTCGGAAGACCGGCCAATGTAGCGATTTGCCACAGTTGAAGCTGGTTGAGGTCGGACACGCCGAAATACCTTATTGCCGCCGCTTTTACCCCGTAAGCCTGGCTGCCGAAGTAAATCCGGTTGAGGTATTTCTCTAGGATTTGTTCCTTGCTGTACTTGTTGTCGATAGCCAGTGCAATGGACATCTCGGTCCCTTTACGGAAGAACGTTTTATCCGAGTTCAGGAATACGTTCTTCGCGAGCTGCTGGGTAATCGTGCTGCCACCTTCGACTGCGCTGCGAGCAATAACGTCTTTGACGACCGCACGGCCGAGCGACCAGAAATCAACCCCCGCATGTTCGAAAAAGCGGCGGTCTTCCGTCGCCACGAAAGCATTCACAAGCTGCTTCGGAAACTCCTCGAATTTGACATTCTCGCGATTCTCCTTGATGACCTTGGCGATTTCCTGTTTGTCGGCATCATAAATAACCGATGCTCCCAGGGCATCGTCCAATTTGTCTATGTTCGCGGTAAGAATTTTAAGACCATTCAAATAAACGACTAAATAAATACTCATCGCGCATATGAGCGCGAGAAGGGCGGCAATAATCACACCCAATATAACCTTCGCCGCACTCCCCTTTTTTTTCGGTTTCTTGCCTTTCGAAGGCGTTTTACTGCTTGCTGCCATCAACGCTCCCTCTCTTTCTGTGCATGGCTCTCTCTGGGGCTGGCTGCCTTGCAAAAGTGTCATACTAGTAAAAGAACAACCCTATAAAATAAGGTTGTTCCGGACGGTTCTGTAATTTAGACGAAGCAGGTAAACAAAAAGTTGCCGATCGTTTATTCGGCAGCGGACTGCTCAGGCGCCGGCATCAAAGATACGGAACGCTGAGGCGTAAACGTGGAGATGGCGTGCTTGTACACCATTTGCTGTCTGCCGTCGCTGTCGATAATGATCGTAAAGTTGTCAAAAGCGCGGATCAACCCTCTGATTTGAAACCCGTTGGTTAAGTAAACGGTAACGGGAATGCTTTCTTTACGGAGCTGGTTCAGAAAATTGTCCTGAATATTGATCGATTGTTTCATCAGAAGGTCCCCCTTAACATAATCAAACTAAGCCAAGTCTAAAAGCAAGCGTTTGCTTATGCATTATATTCGTTATCGTGTACAAACTTTCCTGTTATTATAGCATGGAAATGTTCGAGATGCCCAGAAAAGTTTGCGGTATCCGTGACGTCTATCCACTGGATATCCTTCATGTGACGGAACCAGGAAAGCTGCCTTTTGGCAAAGTGTCTCGTGTCCCGTTTCAAGAGTTCGACCGCTCTTTCCAAGGAGATCTCCCCGTCCAGGTAAGAGACCATTTCCTTGTAGCCGAGACCCTGCATCGCAACCGATTGGCGGGGCACTCCGCTTTCGAGCAGTCTTTTCACTTCATCAACCAGCCCTTCGGCCATCATGATGTCGATTCTCTCTTCGATGCGCCCGTACAGCAGCTGACGGTCCATGGTCAGTCCGACTATACATAGTTCGTAAGGGGATTCTTTTTTCTGGGCGGCGTTATGGGCCGATAACGGTTTTCCCGTCAGATGATACACTTCCAACGCGCGAATGACGCGCCGCCGGTCGTTGGGATGCAGCTTAAGCGCAGAATCCGGGTCCACCTCGGCAAGCGTCCGGTGGAGAGCTTCGTCTCCATGCTCCTCCGCGAACCGATTCTTCTCGTGGCGGAATTCTTCGTCCGCCCCGGCTTCCAGAAACTGATACTCGTAGCAGACGGATTCCACGTAGAGTCCCGTCCCGCCGACGAGAAAAGGAAGCTTCCCCCGCTCTGTAATCTCAGGCACAAGCTGCCTGACGCGCTGCTGAAACTCGGCGACGGAGTAAGGGTAACCCGGATCGTGAATATCGATCATATGATGAGGGATTGCGGCCCTCTCTTCGGGCGTCGCTTTCGCGGTCCCGATATCCATCCCTCTGTAGACCTGCATGGAATCCCCGGAAAGGATCTCGCAGTTCCACCGCTCCGCTATTTCAAGGCTCAGCTTTGTTTTGCCGACCGCAGTGGGGCCGATCAGAACAAGCAGCTTCGGTTTGGCGCCTGGGCTGTTCAGCATCGGATCACCCCGTACGCCAGCTTGCTGCCCGTAGGGACGGTCTCCCGGAAACCGAGCCGCTCGAATTCTCCACTTTGCCGGCCTTCCTTGAGGATGACGCAGCGCCGGGCGACACGACGGGCTTCTTCCACGGCGACCGCTTCCAGAGGGCGGTCGTCCGCCGCACTGCGCAGAGGCGACAAGCCTGAAGACTCCTGGATCGGCGCCCGGAACATCGGATCGAAATACACGATGTCGCAGCTGTTGTCTTCCATGGCGCGCAGCCCGTCAAGATGATCTCCCTGTCGGATGGCAACGCGCTTCATGGCGGCGTCGAATTCGGCTTCTCCCGTTTGGTAGGAGCCAAGGCCCTGCTCGAGCAAATAGGCCAGCACCCGGCCATGCTCCCAAGCCGTTACTGAACCTTCCTCCCCTACTGCGAAGGAAAAAAGGATCGAATCGGAAGCGAGTCCGGCCGTGCAGTCTACAACGGCATCGCCGCGGCCTGCTCCCGACAACTCAAGAAGCGGATCGGAAGAACCCTGCCGAAGCCGTTTATAGCGGACCAGTGCCATGCTCGGATGGAAAAAGAGCGCGTGAGGACCGCCGAAGTCATATTTTAAGCCTTCCTTCGTAATCAGAAGGATTTCGTTTTCTCCGAAACGCGAACGCAATCCGGAAAGCGTCAGCCGTTTTCGCGGTACAAAGCGGCCGCCCAGCGTCCGGGCTGCGGCGATCGCTTTGTCCACGTCTTCGGAGGCTGGGTCGTACGATGTGGTTACAAGCACAACATTCCCTCATTATCCGTTAGCGAGTTTTAAGTCCGATGACAGGACGGTCGCCCGTTCCGCCAAAGGACATGTACACCATATCACAAAGTCTTTCCGCACGTCAAAACGCGTGTTCGTATCCCTTCGAATCGGGCACAGGCCGGAAAAGCACGCCGTATCTGGGCATTTGCCGCTTCAACCAAGCGGACGGATGCCAACTTTTACATGACGCGTTTGAACATTTTCTCCAGCTCGTAGGTCGAAAACGAAATGACGATCGGTCTGCCGTGAGGACACGTGTAAGGATTGCCGCATCCGCCCAAGCGGTCAAGCAGGGCCTCCATTTCCGCGGTACTCAGACTCTGGTTGGCTTTGATAGAAGCTTTGCAGGAACATAGAGTGGATGATTTTTCCCGCAGCTTGGACAGGTCCACTCCTTTGCGCTCCGTTAAAATCCATTCGCACATTTCCTCTACGATCGCCTGCTCGTCTCCTGCCGGAAACCAGTGCGGATAGGCTCTCACCAGGTACGTATTACCCCCGAAAGCTTCCAGATAAACGCCTACCTGCTCCAAAAGCGGCAGCTTGTCCCGAAGGGCTTGAAAATCCGCCGAAGTAAACTCCAGCGGGATCGGAACAAGGAGTTCCTGGCTGGCTTCCTGCGGTTCTCCGAACTTGGTGTAGTAGTATTCGTAATTGATCCGCTCGTGGGCGGCATGCTGGTCGATCATATAAAAGCCCGCTTCGTTCTGGGCGAGCAAATACGTGCCGTGCAGCTGGCCGATCGGCGAAAGCGACGGAAAATCCGGCCGCTTGAGCGCTTCCTTGTCGCTGCGCGTCGGCAGCGCGGCAAGCAGGCTCCCCGCCGCTTCGCGGGAGTAGGGCCGGTCGTCCGGCGCCGGTGCGCGGCCGGTACGGCCCACAGCACTGGCGGCCGCCCCGCCGCGCGGCTGGCCACCGTATGCCGCGGAGCCGTACGGAGCGCCGTAGGGCTCCGACGCGGCCGGCCGGGATTGCGGCTCGCGCAGGCGGGAAGCCGCCGCTTCCTGCGCGGCAGGCGCGGGCACGCCGTCCGGGACTTCCGCGCCCGAGGCGGAGCCTATGCGCCGGTCGCCCGCCGCGGCCCGCCCGGACGAGCCTGCGGCTCCGCTGCCGGCGCCCTGCGCTCCCGCGCCGCCCGGCGGCCTGTGTGCCGCTTCGGCCCCGGCCTGCTCGCCGGTTGGTCCGCCGGCGGCAGGGAGCTGCTGCTCCCGCCTGCCGGCACCGTCCGGTGCGAGGGCCTCTGCCGCGGAGCCTGCCGATCCGTCTCCGCTTTCGCCGGCGGCATCCGGCGGAGCAAGCGAGTCGAGCGAAGCCAGGCTGCGCCGGCGCTCGTCCGCCTCTTGGGCGATGTCATCCCCTTCCCCGGCCCTTTCGCGGTTGTCCGCGGAAGCTGGGGCTTGTCCGTCCTCAGGGACGGACAGCTGTTCTCTCCACTGTGCCGGGGTAATTCCCTGCTTCAGCAAGGGATCCGCTTCCGGACGGTACAGCGTCATCGTCTCTTGAACGAACGATTCCTTGATCCGGGCGGAAGCCTGAACGCCTTTCGGAATCAGGACCTGACGCCCCAAAGCTTCCTTGATCATGTCCTCGATCATTTTTACCAGCTCCGGCTCTTTGCTGAAACGGACTTCAAGCTTGGACGGATGCACGTTCACATCCACAAGAGAAGGGTCCATCTCAATATGCAAAACGACCACCGGAAAACGGTTGATCGGAAGAAGCGTATGAAATCCGCTCATAATGGCATGCTGAACGGCAAAGCTCCGCACGTACCGGCCGTTTACCATGATGGACATGGCGCTGCGGTTCGCGCGGTTCAGCTCGGGACGGGAGATGTAGCCGGAAATTTTGTAATCCAGGCTCTCTCCCCCGACCGCGATCATCTGCTTGCCGACAGCCGACCCGTACACGCCCGCGATAACTTGAAGCAGGTCGCCTCCGCCGAGAGTTTGGAGCAGACTATTGCCGTTATGTTTCAATGTAAAAGCGATTTCCGGATGTGCCAGCGCGAGCCGGTACATATAGTCGGAAATATGACCCAGCTCCGTCTGGATGGTTTTCATATATTTCAGCCGGGCAGGAGTGTTGTAAAACAGCTCTTTGACCGAAATATCCGTCCCTTTGCGGGCGGACGTTTCTTCCTGCGTAACGACGTCCCCGCCTTCCACGGCAAGCTTGCGTCCGAGACCGCTCCCGTCCGTCGACGTCACGAATTCCGTCTTGGAAACGGCCGCGATACTCGGGAGCGCCTCGCCGCGAAATCCCAAGGTACGGATGGAAAAAAGATCTTTCCCCGACTGAATTTTGCTCGTCGCATGGCGGTAGAAAGCCAATTCGCAATCCTCGCTCTCGATTCCCGAACCGTTATCGGTTACGCGGATGAGCTGCAATCCGCCTTCTTCCGCCACGACATCGATGCGGCTGCTTCCGGCGTCAATGGAGTTCTCCACCAGTTCCTTTACGACCGATGCCGGACGCTCTACAACTTCGCCAGCTGCGATTTGGTTGGCGATATGCTCGTCAAGAAGCCGAATTTTGCCCATCTTAACCTACTCCTTCTCCGTCTCCAGCTGCAAAAGATTATCGGCATCTTCCCAGTGCAGCTGCGGATAGATATCGTCGAATTTATCCAGATTGATGTAGCTCGTCCCGTTCTTGAGCAGAAGGGTGTCGGGCGACATCGGGAATGTGTGGATTCCTTTACCGGTACTTATGTTAACCGCCTGTTCGGCCTGATTCCACTTGATATCGGCGCCGATCAGGGCTGCCAGCGTACGGGAAGCGACAAAGACGTTTCCTCCTTCACGGATCGGTCTATACGGCTCCGTCACTTCCATCTGATTGACGGTTACGTCATGCTTGGTTACCCGCACCTCGAAGGAATTCGTTCCCGCTTTGCGCAGGGCCGTAATGAGCTGGGCCGTATAACCGTCCGCTTCGATGTCGGGTGCAATGCCGATTCCGTTGACTGGCTTCATTTTGGGCGTCAAATATTCTTCGAAGGTCACCTTCACGGCGCTTTCGTCGCTGAGACTGTGCAAGCTCTGCATGCTTCCCTTGCCGTAGCTCTTCATGCCGATCACTTTGGCAACTCCATAGTCTCTCAAGGCCCCGGCAAGCATTTCGGAAGCGCTGGCGCTATTTTCATTCAGCAGCATAAAGACCGGAATGTTCTGAGTCGATCCGCCTTTGATTTGCAGAGGCGTATCTTCGTTGTTACGGTTTTTCGTATGGGCGAAGACGCCTTCCTTGATGAAATTGGAGGCGATATTTTGCGCCGATTCCACGAGACCGCCCGGGTTATCGCGCAAATCGATGACCAGCGATTTCATGCCCATTTTTTGCAGAGCCGAAAACGTCGCATCGAAAATTTCATCGGCATCGCTTGAGAAGCTGTCGATTTTAATGTAACCGGTGCTTGGCGTGATGAGGTAGCCTTCCACGTTCGGCAAATGAATTTTCGCCCGGGTTAATGTCAAGTTCAGCTCTTTGCCGTCCCGCTTGACTGTCAGTTCGATTTTGGTTCCTTCGGGACCGAGAACTCCGCTTACCACTTCGCTCAGGTTCTTCCCTTGCGTGGAAACGCCGGCGACTTTCAGAATGTAATCGCCTTTTTTTAGTCCGCCCTTTTCCGCAGGGGATCCTTCGAAAATTTTGTCCGCATACACGCCGGTCTCGTCATAGCCCATCTGGGCGCCGATTCCGTAATAATTATTTTCCAGGCTGTCCGTAAATTTTTCCAGCTGTTCTTTAGTGAAATATGTTGTGTACGGGTCCTTGGCGTTAATTTTTTTCAGCATGTCGGCAATGCTCAGACCTTTAAGCTCATCGGTCGTAATCCCGCTTACATGGTATTGGCCGAGTACTTGTCTTACTTCATCCGTTGTGCGCGCGCTCTCCTGAGCCCATGCCGAAGCAGGGATTACCGCACCGAACACGACTGCGGCGGCTGCGGCCGCTTTTAATTTACGAATACCGGGAAAACCCATTCATAATCACCCTTTTATTAAGATACGATGCGTAGGAAAACGGAGGGCGGACCCTAGGTATCGTTTAATCCCGGCTTCGTGCGTCATTCTTCTTTGGAACCATTTAATTAGAAAAAAGCGGTTTTCCGCTGTCAGGCCTGTAATTTTTTCTTCAGCTCGTAAATGACATTAATCGCTTGCAGCGGTGTTATGTTCAGCAGATCCAGCGCTTTAAGCTCGTCGATGACCGCTTGCGTCTGCGCGTCCGGCTTGGCGGAAGGCGCCTGTGCCTGCGGCTTCGCCTCCTCAAAAAAACTCAACTGCTCCACGGCGGAGCGCTGGGGCACCGCTCCATCCGGCACACCGTAAGGAGCGGTCGCCTCCCCGGCCCCTGTCGCATTCGCGGACGTACGGGGCGCAGGTTCCTCCGTCAGAACGGCCCCGCCGGATGACCCGGCTCCCGGTTCCGGCCCGTCGGCTGCCGCACGTGCTTCGAAAGTCTGCAGAAGCTCGTACGAGCGGGATATAATGGCGTCCGGCAGGCCCGCGATCTGGGCACAGTAGATGCCGTAGCTCGTACTGGCCGCGCCCCGGATCAGCTTGCGCAGGAACGTAACCTGCTGGCCGCTTTCTTTGACGGCCATACAGTAGTTCCTCAGCTGCGGAAGACTTTCCTCCAAGTGAGCCAGCTCGTGAAAATGGGTGGAGACGAGCGTTTTGCACCCGATCTCGTGATGGAGGAACTCGATGACCGCCTGGGCGATCGCCATGCCCTCCCCTGTCGAGGTTCCCCGGCCCAGCTCGTCGATAATGACGAGGCTGCGCTCGGTGGCCTTCTCCGTCATGACCTGGATGTCCATCATCTCCACCATGAACGTGCTCTGGCCGCCGATCAAGTCGTCGGCTGCGCCGATCCGAGTAAAAATGCGGTCGATGATCGGAATCCTGGCGCTGCTTGCCGGTACGAAGCAGCCGATCTGCGCCATCAGGCAGATTACGGCAACCTGCCGCATATACGTGCTCTTACCCGCCATGTTCGGGCCGGTAATCAGCAGCATGCTTCCGTCGCCGGCGGTAAGCTTCGTCTCGTTCTCGATGAACGCCCCGCTTTCAAGCACCGCCTCGACGACCGGATGTCTGCCTTCTTCGATATGCAGGTCGTAACCGTCGCCGATCTCCGGCCGGACAAACCGGTTGGACGCGCTCACCGCTGCCAGCGACTGGTACACGTCCAGCTCCGCTATCGCCTCGGCCAGCTTCTGGAGGCGTCCGATCTGGGCGGAAATCCGTTCGCGAAGCTGAACGAACAGCTCGTACTCCAGATCGGTGCGTTTGTCCTCCGCTTCGAGAATAAGCGCTTCTTTCTCCTTCAATTCCGGAGTGACGAAGCGTTCCGCGTTCGCAAGTGTCTGCTTGCGCTCGTAGCGCCCTTCGGGAAGGGAGCCGACGTTGGCTTTGGTTACCTCGATGTAGTAACCGAACACTTTGTTGTAGCCGACTTTAAGCGACTTGATACCGGTCGCCTCGCGCTCGCTTCTTTCCAGCTCGGCGATCCACTTCTTCCCGTTGGTGCTCGCTTCGCGGAGCTGATCCAGGTAGTCGTGGTAGCCTTCGCGGATCATGCCTCCGTCGCGTACGGACACAGGCGGATCATCTTCGATGGCTCCCAGAATCATCTCCGAGATGTCGGAGCAGGGATCCATTTCGTCGACAAGACGTTCGAGTACCCGGGCGCCCGCGCCGGCGCACACGTCTTTCAGCCGGGGCACCTGCTCCAGCGATACACGGAGCGCAATCATGTCCCGGGCGTTGGCGCTTCCGTAGGCCATCCGGGCGACGAGCCGCTCCAGATCATACACTTCTTTCAAAACGGTGCGCAAATCGTCGCGCAGTATAAACTGTTTGTACAGCGTTTCCACCGCGTCGTGCCGGCTGCGGATCGCATCGGCCTGCATCAGCGGCTTCTCGATCCAGCGGCGCAGCATGCGGGCGCCCATGGCGGTAACCGTTTCGTCCAGCAGCCACAGGAGCGACCCTTTACGGCTGCGTTCCCGGACTGTTTCCACCAGCTCAAGATTGCGCCGGGTGAAAGGGTCCATCGTCATAAACTGCTGGGGCGAGTAGGCGCGAATTTCTTTGATATGAGTCAAGCTCTGTTTCTGCGTTTCATGCAAATAGGCAAGGAGAAGCGAAACGACGCGTCTTGCGGAGGCGTCCAGCTTCCCGGCCGCCTCTCCTCCGAACTGCGGAGCGAGCTTGTCGTCCGCCGCCCGCTCCCACGCCGTAAACACCGTGGACTTCGCCGTAAGCGGAATCTGGTCCCGGACCCGGTCAAGAAGCAGTCCGTCCCCGATAATCTCTGCCGGAGCGTACGCGTTCAGCTCGTCGATCAGCATTTGGAACGAGTCCGACAGGGACGTTGCATACAATTCTCCGGTGGACACGTCGCAGGCGCTGAAGCCGTACCGGCCGCCGACCTGTGCGACGGCCGCTATGTAATTGTTGTTCGCGTCCCCGAGCGTCTTGCCGTCCATCACGGTGCCCGGCGTCACGATCCGGACGATTTCCCGGCGGACGACGCCTTTGGCTGCGGAAGGGTCTTCGACCTGCTCGCAGATGGCGGCCTTGTAGCCTTTCTCGATGAGACGGGAAATATAATTGTCCGCGGAATGATAGGGAACCCCGCACATGGGGATCCGTTCTTCCGTACCGCCGCCGCGCCCCGTCAAGGTTATCTCCAGCTCGCGGGAAGCGTTGATGGCGTCTTCGAAAAACAATTCATAGAAATCTCCCAAACGGAAAAACAAAAAAGCATCCGGCACCTGAGCCTTGATTGCCAGATACTGTTGGATCATGGGTGTGTATTGAGTCATTCTAAACCTCCGACGAAACGTTCAGCGGATAAGGCTGTCTATGATTCTTCTATTATAGCATGTTTTCCTGCACGGTATCCTGTTTCCGTCCGTAGGGGCCGATTTTCCAGCTCCGCCGGAAATCGGCGAGTTCCTGCCAGCCTTCCATGCGCCGCGACTGTTCCCGGAGCGGACGCAGATACCTTGCGAATTCCCCGTACATAGGCTGTTTCTCAAGATCGGCCCATAAGCTTTCCGCGGCATCCGCCAAGGCCGGCTTATTGCCGGCATAATAATTTTCCTGGGCCTCCATCTCGTCCAGCGGCCTCTGATCGAGCTCGAAATAACGGTCCGCGATGATCCGCGCAAGCGCGAACACGCCGAGGGCGATTTCGGGCGAAACCAGCCAGCTCGGAAGCGTCCGGTACTCAAATCCGCCGTGCCGCTGACGGCGGTAATCCCCCAGCAGCCCGTAGCGCGGGCGGCGCTGCGCTGTCGTCTCCCCCTCGATCATCATAAGAGGGAGAGCCAGGTAGTTATCCAGCGCGCGCAGCAAGTGCGAATTCAGCCAGCAGCGGCTGAAATGAACGTGCCCGCCAAGCGGAAAGCCCGGCAGCGGCATGCCGCCGGCGATCCAGGCAAGGCTGTCGTCGCCAATCTTGCGCGCGGCCGTACGCATCGTCCGGCGCAGGTTGGCGGCCAGCTGCGCCGGCTCGCTGCTCGGCTGCGGCCGCAGCTCGGCCAGCGGCAGAATGACGCGGTGGCCGCTGAGCACGATCGCGTCGCAGCCGACCTGGCCTTCCCGCTCCAGATACTTGGAGGCGGACACGACTTTGCCGCGCGGATTAACCAGCAGAAACTCGGGATCGCTCCCGAGTACTGCGGGCTCCGTCCGCGCCAGCTCCTGCGAGAGCTGATCGGCATAGCGTCCGATCGCTTGCGCGAAGAGCGCCGCCAGAGGCTCATCCGGCGGCGGTGACGGATCTACGCGCAGCACGAGCGTCCTGCCGGAAGGCTCGATGGCGATATGCACGAGGCCGTAGTCGAGGCCAAGGGCGTACACCGCCTTGACCGACTCGCGGACGGCGCGCTGGGTGTGAAACGTCTGCTGGTCCAGGCTGACTTCTTGGAAACCGGACGGCTTTTTTCCGGCCGTGCCGGGAAGCAGCAGCAAGTTGTTTTTCTGCCGGTAAACGGCGAGGGCCTCCATATGGAAAACCGGTATGCGGTATTCGTAGGAATACGGCCCGCCCGGACGGCTGCCGCGAGCACGGCGATCTTCCGCCTCTCCCGCGGAGTTCGGGACCGTCCGGATGCCGTGTACGGCAAGCTGCATCCTTGCGTCCTCTTCCCGGAGCGCCAGGGAGACCGCTTCCGGAGGCTGCAGCAGAGCGCGCCGGGGCAGTGCGGTCAATACCCGCTCCTGCTCCGCCGACAGTTTGCCCCAGGCCGCGATTCTCACAGGCGTCTTGTCCGGAAGCTTTTCCCCGTGCGGAATGTTCAGGAGATCCAGTTCCCGGCTCATGACAGAAGCCGTCCGCTTATCCCGCCCGGAGTACTGCACGAAGAGCTGCATAGTCGTCCTCCTCCCGGCTGCCCATTTTTACCCGGAGAAACAAAAAAGAGGGCAAATGCCCTCTGCCCCAGCTTCTTTCGCGGCATATGATGAAGTAACCTTTAACTTAAATCATCTTCCAGCAGATCGGGGTTCAAATCTTCGAAATCTCCATCATCGCCGATGAGATCGAAGTCTACATGCTTCTCCTCGTAATCTCCGCCGCTCGGATCCACGATCACGTGCACCTTCGTTTCCGCCGTCAGCTCCACATGGAATTCGCGCTCTACGCGGATCAGCACGTTCCCGCCTCCGGAGATGCTCGCTTCCACACAGTTCGGTTCCTGCGTTGCGACCGCAGAAACTTCCGCTGTGGCAGACTTGTGCCGCTTGTCGAGGTACGACAAGCCGACTACCTCCGCATAAGATACCGTTTCTTTCGCGACATCGGTTTTCGTATTCCGATCATACGAATACCAGATGTTGATATCGTAAGTACCGACGACCTCGACTCCCTCTCCAGACTTGACGGCTTCGTACTGATTGTTGATAATCCAGGCGCCTAAGATACTGGTTGGAGCATGAGGCGGAGTCACGGTATGACTTACGTGCGAAAATTTGCGTCCTTTGCCGCAGACAGCTTTCACGATGATCTCTCTGCTTTGCAAATTTCTATCTATTGACATCCTTTCAACCTCCTCCATGCAATCATTCATTACAAGTGTATGCAGGACATAGGCGATTGTTGATTGAACGGACGCAATCAAATCAAGATAATTTGTAAATTCCGCATTAAATCAAGCTTCGTCTTCTTATACTAGTTAAATGGAAATAAACCGATCCCGATGAAATCAGGCCCCATAACGGTCACTCTTCAATAGCCGGCTGCGGTTGAACGCAGCCGGTTATCTTTTCGTTCCGCTTCACGAATCGAGCTTTGGCCGTGCCGTGTTTCCACTGCCATAAGCCCCCAAACCATCGACAGCCATTCCTCATGGCACTTAGATCGGCTGCTTTATCCGCTGCGAACGGAATCGTTACCGCGGATAAAAAGAACCCCGCACGAAGATTCTTCAAAGCCTTCCGAAACCATGCTCAAAGCAAGCGGCCCGGTTGCGCGGAACTTCTTTATGCGCTACGGCTCTTTATTGAAGCTGATGCAGCCCCCGCACGATGGGTTCATCGGTTAGCGACATCCTCCTTCGCAAAGACACCTGTGCAGCCCTCTCCCACCAGGAGGACATTCGCCTTACTAAGAGATGTTGTACCGGAAATACCAAAACTTGCGTTATTGCTCTTTTCTTTGGATTATCGAAGCTCCGGCCTGACGGGCGATCCGCAAACGGGTCCACGATTCGATGTTTCGAATGCGTTTATTCATAAAATCAGTAACGAATAGAGTGGCTAAAAAGAGATTCGAGGGAGACAAACTGCTTCATCGCGGGATATTTATGCCTGTTACCGTATAAAGCAGGGATCTGAGTCTGACATCTTACGGGTTTAGTGAATCTTTTGAATAAAAAAAGCCCCTAAAAGGGGCCTTGAATAGTGAGGCATCTCATTGTCCACTATCACTTTATGAAACCTATAAAATTTTGACTGGACTTAATTGATAGACACTAAACGGCTGCCTCTCCGCGTTAACCTCTTTTTCCGACAATAGGTTATAGTCCTTTCAACCCTTAGATACCTGTCATAGGATGATCTTGTATTAAACATTCCGAGGAGGTATCTTAATGAGTTGTCCACACAAAAAGAGATGTCATAAAAAAACGGTTATCGTGTGTAAGCCGAAAAGAAAAAAGAAAGTTGTTATTGTAAAAAAGAAAATCGTAAGAGTATCCTGTCCCCCGCCTACCGTAAACGTAACGCCTGTTCCTGGACCGCAAGGACCGCAAGGACTCCCCGGTGCCCAAGGTCCGCAAGGACCGCAGGGAATCCAAGGTCCTGCCGGACCTCAAGGACCCCAGGGACCCCAGGGACCCGCAGGCGGAATTTCATCGTTTGCCTTTTTGTGCAGCACAGAGGCGCAGACGATAGCCGCTGCACCCACACCGGGGGGGCAAGGCGGGGCCGTATCCTTTAACGGCTTCGTCATCAATGCGACAGCCGTCACATTCGCACCTCCGTCCAGCATTGTCATAAACGAGAGCGGATTTTATAAAATAACGTATGAGGTGTTCCCTACACCCGGAAATAACGCTTTCGGCTTGTTCTTTGACCCGGATGGTGCCGGTCCGCTCCCTCCAGCTTTAGTCCCATGCAGCAACTACGGAACCAATGCCGGAAACAACCCCTACCCCGGGCAGGTTGTCGTTCAATTAACGGCCGGTGGAGTATTGACCTTAAACCGGATCGATAATACGGGCGCGTTGACTTTACAAAACGCAATCGGCGGAGGAACACCGACGGTAAGCGCTTCTCTTTCAATCGAGAAACTGGCATAGTCTTCATTTCAACGATATAAAAAGCCCCGGGCCGTCTGGTTCGGGGGAGTCGCCTAGGGCAACAACATGATCAGGAGCGCGCGGATGCGGGCTTCTGTTTTTTTTGCTTTTTGGCGATGTTCAAATAATGGCTCAGCTCGCGGGTCAACTGCTGGAGGGCCGCTCTCGCCTCGAATTCTGAAAGCGTCTGCGGCAGCGTCTCCATCTTGAAGTTCGCCTGCAGGGCGGCCAGCTTTTTCTCTGAGCGTCCGGTGTAATAGTCTACTTTGCAGTCTTTGCTAAGCTCTTCGAAAATCGAAGCAAGACTTTCCCCGAGAGGCAGCTCCTTACTGACCTGGGACACCAGCAGCGCCATCCGCTGAAGGGATTCGAACTGCTCGTTGCGCATGTAAAAATAGAGCTGCATGTCCGTATACGTATGCGTGCCGAAAAGCAGCGCGTTCTCAAGCGACCGGCTTGCCGTTTCGGTTCCCGTTTTCAGCACATCGTCCAGCTCGAGAAGTTCCTTGCCGTTCCAGACGACGGTCGTATCCCTCAGATGTTCGGCAATATGCAGAAATACATCCGAGAAAAGTCTCTCGACTTTGGACCGGTAAAATTCGATTTCTTTGTCCGCTTTGGGCATATACGAAATGTTGATCAGCGTGGCGCTTCCCAGCCCGACGATAAGAAGGATGATTTCATTTAAAATAAGCGGAGCGCTGATCGCCTGTGCATTATAGATGTGAAAAATGGTTACGGAAGCCGTAACCGCTCCGTCGCTCAGCTTGATCCGGTGCAGGACCGGGAAAACGATAAGTACGAACAAACTGAGCACCCAAACGCGGAAGCC
Source organism: Paenibacillus sp. GbtcB18 (assembly GCF_019091125.1). Taxonomy (NCBI): domain Bacteria; kingdom Bacillati; phylum Bacillota; class Bacilli; order Caryophanales; family Paenibacillaceae; genus Paenibacillus; species Paenibacillus sp. GbtcB18. The sequence continues at coordinate 483,588 of NZ_JAGXJX010000001.1, read as the reverse complement.
GAGCAGGCCGAACAGGACGGATGCGAAAAGAACGGCCAGAATGGAAGCCGCAATCCGCTGAAAAGCGTTGTTGATGCCTCTGCGCTTCGTTACCTGAATGCCCAAAATAGCAAGAAGCCCTGCGGAATTCGGGCTGGTTAAGCCGATCCACCGGGCCAAGGTAATCGATACGATGACGGCCAAAGCCGTTTTTAAGACGCGAATGCCGATGAAAGGAATGTTCATAGATGTTTGCTCCGTCGAGTGAATTTTTTCTGCTTCGATTATTCCATGTTCGGCGATATTGTTCAAGTCCACCGGTCACAAGAGCCGGCATGTTACGCTTCTATCAGACTTACCGGCGGGACATCAATTTATTCTCCAGGTAGACGACGGCCTGATACATAAAGGTCGCGACGATCGCGATGACGACCAGACTTGCTATGACGAGCGTGAAATTGAACACCTGGAAACCGTACACGATGAGGTAGCCGAGTCCCATCTTGGAAACCAGGAACTCGCCGACGATGACCCCGACCCAGGCGAGGCCGACGTTCGCTTTCAACGTTGCCACGATCGTGGGGAAAGAGGCGGGAAGGATCACCTTGCGGAAGACCTCGCCTCGGCTCCCCCCGAAGATCCGGACGACTTTCACGTAATTGTCGTCGACTTCCTTGAAGCTCCCGTATACCACAAGCGTCGTAATGATGACCGTCACCGAAAGCGTCGTCGCGATAATGGACAGCATCCCGGGACCGAAGCCGACGATAAACAGCGGACCCAGCGCCACTTTCGGCATGCTGTTCAGCACGACGATGTACGGATCGAGCACGCGCGACAGGAAAGGCGACCACCAGAGCAGCATCGCCAGCGCCGTCCCGAAAAGCGTGCCGAGCACGAAGCCGACAACCGTCTCATAGACGGTGTATCCCGTGTGGGGAAAAATGGATCCGTCCGCAATTTTGGAAGCCAGGAGAACAAACACTTTGCTCGGATAGCTGAACAGCAGCACATCGATCCATTTCAGGCGGCCCGCGGCTTCCCATATGCCCAGGCCGATCACGAGGATAAGCAGTTGGGTGACACGGACCCGAACCGCAACTTTGCGTTTGGTCTCCAGGTGAGCCGCATGGATAGCATCCGCAAGCGTTCTGCCGTCCGTATGCTCCCGGCCTTGCACCTGTGCGTGGATACCGGCTTCTTGATTCTGCGGAGTTTCATTTGCCGGATGATGGTTCACGTTTCCGCCTCCTTTCCGCCCATACGCTCGAATTCCTGCCATATCTCGTGGAAAAGCTCGTGAAATCCCGGCTTTTCTCTCGCTTCGACAGGCAGCGTCCGCCGGATGTGCTCAGGCACGGCAATCTCCCGCCGAATCCGGCCCGGGTGCGGTTCAAGCAGGATAATCCGGTCGCTCATCGCGATGGCTTCCGTGATATCATGCGTGACGAGCAGCGCCGTTTTGCCCCGTGAACGGAGCGTCTGCACGACGAGATCCTCCAGCTGCAGCTTAGTCTGGTAATCGAGCGCGGAGAACGGCTCATCCAGAAGCAACAGCTCGGGCTTCGCGGCCAGCGTCCGGACGAGAGCGACGCGCTGCCTCATTCCGCCCGACAACTGGGCGGGCCGGTAATCGCGGAATGCGGCAAGCCCCATCTCCTCCAGGAGATGATCGACGTACGCCTCCGTTTCCTTGTTCAGCCTGCCCAGCAGCTCGAGTCCGATGACGGCATTGCCGTAAATCGTCCTCCACGGAAACAGGTAATCCTGCTGAAGCATATACCCGACCCGGGAAGTAGGGGAAACGATTTCCCGGCCGTTAATCAGCACCTGCCCCCGGGTGGGCCGGATCAAACCGGCGATGATGGACAAAAGCGTCGTTTTGCCGCATCCGCTCGGGCCAAGCAGGCTGACGAACTCGCCGGGGCGGATCGTCAGCCCGATATTTTCCAGTGCCGGGTTCGCCTGGGCGTCCGACACGTACACATGCGTCATGCCGTTAACTTGAACCGTGGCCGCTGTATCCATGACCGCATCCCTCCTTATCCGCTTGCATGAGAAAGGCCACCCGGCCAGAGCCGGCAGCCGCGGCATTAGGCAGGCCATGCCTGCTCACTTCGCGTTCACCTTGGCTTTCTCGGCAAAACTGTTGTCCACCAGCTTGCTCCAATCGGCCTTCGTTTTCAGCTCACCCGCCTGAGTCATGACGTCCTGGAGGTTGCTCCATTCCGCTTCGTCTATGATGGGATCGGCCGAGTAGGTGTTCTGATCTTTATACCGTTTCACCACGCTTCTCACGATTTCCGGATCGGTATCCTTAAAATAAGGCAGAACCGCATCCGCGATTTCGTTAATGCTTTTCGAGTGCATCCAGTTCTGGGCCCGCTGTACGGCATTCGTAAACTTCTGGACCGCGTTCGGGTTTTTCTTGATAAAACTTTGTTTCGCCATGTAAACGGTGTACGGCAGTTTGCCGCTTTCGACGCCGAACGAGGCCAGCACGTATCCTCTTCCCTCTTTCTCGAATACAGATGCCTGAGGCTCGAAAAGCTGGACATATTCCCCGGTGCCGGAAGAAAAAGCGGAAGCGATGTTCGCAAAATCGACATTCTGGATCAGGTTTAGGTCCTTTTGAGGGTCAATGCCGTGCTTCCGCAGCGCAAATTCGCCGGCCATTTGCGGCATTCCGCCCTTGCGCTGGCCGAGGAAGGTTTCTCCCTTAAGAGAGTTCCAATCGAAATCTCCGGCCGGTTTCGTGCGCGATACGAGAAAGGTGCCGTCCGTCTGTGTAAGCTGGGCAAAATTGATGACGGGATCGTCGCTTCCCTGCTGATGCACGTAAATCGACGTTTCCGATCCGACCAGCGCCACGTCGATGCCGCCGGAGAGCAGCGCGGTCATCGTTTTGTCCCCTCCGGCCGTAGTGGTCAGGTCCACTTCCAGTCCCTCGTCCTTGAAAAAGCCTTGCGAAAGCGCGACATATTGAGGCGCGTAAAAGATCGATCTCGTGACTTCACCGATACGGATTTTGCTGACTTCTTCCTGTTTCGAGCAGCCCGGCAGAACCAATCCCGCCAACAGCACCGACAGCAGGAGGAAGACGATAGATCTTCGTTTCATGGCGTCTCCTCCATTCTTCTTGATTGCTATCAGCTTATGCACAAGCAGGCGGGCGGGTTAACGGGCGGAAGGCCCTCCACGCAAAAAAAACGCCCCGAAAGGCGGTGGCCGAAGCGGCCAACGTCATCCGGGGCGTTTTTTTACAACTTCTATCAGCTTAAGCCGTAAAGCGGCTTATATTTGTCCTTGAGATAATCCACCAGATACTGCGGATTGAGATCTTCGCCCGTCACGCGGCGGACGATCTCGTTAGGCGTCTGGGATTTGCCGTAGCGGTAAATGTTCTCGACCAGGAACTGTTTGATCGGAGCAAAATCGCCTTTGACCAGCAGCTCGTCAAACGCCGGAATTTCTTTGCGCAGCGTGTTGGTGAACTGGGCGGCGTACATGTTTCCGAGCGCATAAGACGGGAAGTACCCGAAGGAACCGCCGGCCCAGTGCACATCCTGAAGCACGCCTTCCGCGTTCGTGTCCGCCTCGATGCCCAGGTACTCGCGGTATTTCGCGTTCCAGGCTTCGGGCAGATCGGCGACCTTGAGCTCACCGCTGAACAGCGCTTTTTCAAGCTCGTAGCGGATCATGATGTGGAGATTGTAGGTCAGTTCATCGGCTTCAATCCGGATCAGCGAAGGCTCGGTATGGTTAATCGCTCGGTAAAACGCCTCTTCGCTCACCTTGTCGAACTGTCCGGGGAAGGTCCGCTGCAGATCGGCGTAATAGCGGGACCAGAACTCGCGGCTTCTTCCTACCATATTCTCCCAGAAACGGGATTGTGACTCGTGAATGCCCATCGACGTTCCCGTGCACAGATTCGTTCCGATCAAATCTTCCGAAATGTTCTGCTCATAGAGCGCATGCCCGCACTCGTGAATCGTACCGAAGAGCGCGCTTGTCGCGTCTTCAGGCAGATAACGGGTCGTGATGCGGACATCGCCCGGATTCAGGCCGGTCGCGAACGGATGCACGGTCTCGTCCAGACGTCCCGCTTCAAAGTCGTAGCCCAGTTCCTTTAAGATGAACAACGAGAAATGCTTCTGCTTCTCTTTGTCGAACGTCTGGCGCAGGAATGAACGGTCCGGCTGCGGCGCTTTCTTGATTTCGGCCAGGAGAGGCACCACTTCGCTGCGAAGAGCCCCGAACACTTCGTCCAGCTTCTCGACGGTCATGCCGGGTTCGTACATATCGAGAAGGGTATTGTATTTATGCCCTTTGTAGCCCCAAAGCTCGACGAATTCCAGGTTCGTCTCCACGATTTTTTCCAGGTAAGGCTGGAACATGGCGAAATCGTTCTTTTCCTTCGCCTCTTCCCATGCGCTTTCCGCTTTGGAGGTCAGCACGACGTAGTCCTGGTATTTTTCAGGCGGAATTTTTTTGCTGCGGTCAAATTCCTTCTTGGCTTCCTGAACGATGCGCCGGTTCGTTTCGTCAAGCTCCTCGATGCGCGCCGCATTGGAGAAGAAATCCAGGTATTCGCCCATTTGGTCGGATACCGATAACCGGAACGCTTCGGTGGACAGCTCGCCGATAACTTCGGAACGTTCGGATGCGCCCTTCTTGGGAGCCCCGGTGCGCAAGTCCCAATAAATGAGGCCGACTGCTTCTTCATAATGTTTGATCTTACGTATGTATTTGCGGAATTCATCCAGTTTGCCCTGATAGTCTGTCTGGCTCATGGTGGATTCTCCTTTCACTAAACAGGTATACTGTCATCATACTTTCTATGCGGGAGATAATCAAATTCTTCCGTTTGTGATACAATTGATAAAAAGGAGGGAGCTTACGAATGTATATTCACTTTAGCGAAGCGGCCGTCGAAGCCCTGACTAACCGTCTGCCCGAAGGCGCGATCCTTAGGCTTTTTTACGATACGGAAGGCTGCGGATGCGCCTTGGCCGGCGTAGCCGCTCTTCACATACAAGCCGTTCATACCGAAGGAGACGTAGAAGCGCAGAGCAATGCGTTCACCGTGCAGTACGATCCTCGCAAAGAAGTTTTCTTCGAGGAGAATCTGTCGGTCGACTATATGCCCCAGCGGGGAACCTATGTCCTGAAAAGCAGCCAGCAGACCTACAATCCGGCCATGAGACTGGTCAACTGCGTGAATTAGCATGAGACGGCCCCCAGGCTGTCTTTGCCATAAAAAGAAACCACACAAAAGAAGCGGAGGATTTATATGAGTTTAATTTCCGAAATTCTAAATTACAATGAAGCGTTTGTGGAATCCAAAGAGTACGAGCAGTATTTGACAACCAAGTTTCCCGATAAACGGATGGTTATCCTGACCTGCATGGACACCCGTCTGGTGGAACTGCTTCCCAAAGCGATGAACCTGCGCAACGGCGACTCCAAAATCATTAAAAATGCCGGCGCTCTCGTCTCCCACCCGTTCGGAAGTATTATGCGGAGCATTATCGTGGCCGTGTACGAGCTGGACGCCGATGAAGTACTCGTAATCGGACACCGCGACTGCGGCATGACCGGCTTGAACTCGGAGAAGGTTCTGAGCAAGGCGCGGGAACGCGGCGTGCAGAACGAAGTGCTGGACACCCTGCACAACTCCGGCATCAACCTCGACAAGTGGCTGACGGGTTTCGAGCAGATCGACGAAGCGGTCATCGGAAGCGTGAACATTATCCGCAATCACCCGCTTCTGCCGAAAAACCTTCCGGTACACGGCCTGGTCATGAACCCACAAACGGGCAAACTCGACCTGCTTACGGAAGGATACGACGCCACCCCCGTAAAAACGAACCCGGAAGAGTTTCCGTTCATTTAATGAACGGGACGTCACTCATCCACCTGGTTACATACAAAAAAACCGCCTTTCGGCGGCAGGCGCTGCAAACGCATTGCGCCCGCCCGAAGGCGGTTTTTTGTACGTACCGGCGGCCGTCCGCTGCCGGACTTCCTGCTTTAGGAAGCTTGCGCGGGATTGCCGGACCCGCCCGTTTTTTTGTAGACGGCTTCGACCACCGCAAGACCGAGCAGATAGAACACGGCGAAGCCGACCGTCATCCAGAGCGCCCAGGAACTGCCCGCCTGATCCATGACATATCCGATCAACGCCGGGAAAACGGCTCCCCCCAGACCCGCCAGGCCGGTAATCAGACTTGTCACAAGCCGGGCGAGACCCGGAAACGTATGATTGGCATACACCATCGTAATCGAATACACGCCGGACAGCAGCAAGCCGAGCGCAATAATCAGGACATACCCGGTCCAGATGTTATGCAGCACGATGAAGGCGGCCAGCACGATCAGGCTGCTTGCCATACTGATAAACAGAAACCGGCTGTAAGTGACCTTCCGGATAATCCAGCCCGTGGCGAGACGCCCCAGAACCATCGCTCCCCAGAACAGACCGACGCTGAGTGCCGCAAGGAAAGGCGCCGCATCCAGGTACGAGATAAAGATGGAAGACAGGAAATTGTTCATGCTTCCTTCGATTCCGCAGTACATAAAAATCATAAAGCCGAAGAAAACGAGCAGCAGCCATTTCAGGCGGGCCGAAATGTTTTCGGGCGGCGCCATGTTGCTTGCGTCCTTCGCGGCGTTTTCGTCGAGGTCCGTTTTGGAGTAGGTAATAACGACCCACACTCCCGTCATCGCAAGGGCCATGACTCCCGTAACCACGAACGAGTATCTCCACAAATCCACCGAGATCAGCAGGCTGGAAATGACGGGCATCAGCAGGGCCCCCAGGCCGAACGAGACTTCCAGGTAGCTCATCACAACCGCCCGGCGCTTCACAAAAACCTCCATCATGAGCGTCGCCACAATCGTTTCGACGGCAGCCGTTCCGAGGCAATTCGTAAAATTGATCGCCAGCAGAGCCGAAAACGGCGGAAGCGACCACATCATAAACTGGGAACCCGCAATAATCAGACACGCCAGCGCCAAGATCTGCTTTTCGCTAAAGCGGTTTAACAAAAGAGTCGCCACCGGCACTCCGACCAGAAATCCGATAGATCCCCAGAAAACAAGCTGGCCTCCCATTGTGTAAGTGACCTCGTAATGCCGTAAAATTTGCGGCAGCACGGAACCGATCGTCGTGATAACCAATCCCGCCAGAAAGTACATGACATAGGATGCCTGTGCAAAACGTTTCAACTCCGACTCACTCCTCTATCGACAGGACCAGCTATCCGCTGAGCGCCCGAATCGTATTCTGTATAAGTGCCCGCATCCCTGCTTTCCGGATTTACGCGTCCCCTCTATGCTAGTAAAGGAAGCGGAATTTTACAACGTTAATTTTTATTTAACAATATATAATTGAAAAAAGTCTTTATGAGATCACTCCAGAAAGTTTTTTTTCTTTCAAAAAAAAAAAAAAACGCCGCTTGTCGGCGGCGTTTTTTCGTGATTTCATTTGCGGCGGTCAGCCCTGGATCGTTTTGATCAGACGTCTCACGGGACCGTTCGGAGTTTCAATCACTTCGTAGATATTAAAATGGGCGCCCGAGCTGAACTGCTCCGATTTGACATCGTTAAAGAAGAACGTCTGCTTGCCGGATACGAGGCGGCCGGTGCCCAGGAACGGAACCGTCTGACTGGCCAGAGAGCGGTTGTCGGGATCAAGCAGTTCGATCTCCATTTTGGAGAAATTCGAATCCACGATCACCTGCTCTTTGCGTGTAATCGTCATATCCAGTGTCAGTTTATACGTATACTGAGCATCGGTCTTCGTGCTGTAAGTCCAGCCGACCGTGGAATCGTTAAACGCAACCTCAAACGGATAGAACGATACCGGCCCGTTCTCCGCCTCCGCCTGGTAGGCGACCTTGTAGGAACCGAGCGACATCTTGTTGGCGTCCGTGACCGTCATGGCGAGCGTTTCCGTCTTGTCCGACGGCGGGATCATGTAGGAGTAGCTCACCACCGCGGATGTACCCGGAAGAATGCTTGCGGTTGCCGACGACTGGCGAGCGCCCGCGTAGACGAGCCCGTCCGGCGTAGTCAGTTCCATGCCGAGCTGCGGCAGATCCAGCGTTTTGCCGGACGTGTTGGTGAACTTGTACTTGGCGACGGCGGTCTGATAGCCGTACTCTTCGTTCTCGTGCTTGTGGAATTCCACAAGCGAAACGCCGAGCCCCGCTTCCAGCGCTCCATTCGGAAGCGGCAGCTTCTCGCCAAGGGTGTACGGCCGGGCGGCCGCATATTCGCCGCCCTTGCCGGATTCCGCCTTGGCGAGGGACAGCGCGGCCGCCGGCACGTAGCCGGTCGAGCCGGCGGACGTGTTCTTGCCGGAGCCGGACGATGATGCGGCTGCGGAGGAAGAGTCCGCCGAGGCGGCCGCTTTGTCCGCGGAAGAGGCCGCGCTGCCCGCGGTCGTCCCGGCGGACGACGCGGTTGCCTTCGCGCCCGAGGCGGACGTGCCCGGCGTACCGGATGCGGCTGCCGAGCCGGTTGATCCGCCGCCGCTCTCGGGCGCGGTCTCCGCCGACGACTCCTTCGCGAGCAGCAGAAGCTCGATCGCGTGTTTGGAGACGCCCGCCGGCAGAGACGCGGTGTAGCGGTACGACGCCGATTCGCCCGGAGCGAGAAAAGCCAAGGCCGGCTTCGCGTCGATCACGCCGTCGACGGTTGCGCGGCTGCCGAACTGGTACACCGCGGACAAATCCGGCAGCCGGACGTACTCCTTGGCCGTGTTGCGGAATTCGACTACGGTCTGCACGGTCGTCCCGTCGGTTTTGGCGTTGACCACCGCGCTGCGGTACGTCAGTTCAAGCCCGTCGCCGTAAACGTAAGGGATGGTGTCCCCCACGCCCACGGCAGTCGTTTCATCCGGAACCGGCACAGTCCCGATCGTGAAGGCGCCTCCGCTGTTTTTCGCGCCGAGGACGAGCTTCAAGGCCGTTCCGGGCGATGCGCTGCCCGCAGCGGATGTTTTCACCGTCAGGACGGCCGGCTCCTGCGGCTCCAGGAGGGTGTCCGCTCCACCGACGACCGCAGCCGTGTAGGTGCGGCCCTTGGCGTCCTGCACGGACAGCAGGACGTTGTCGTTCCACTTGAGGGCTGCCGATCCCTGATTGACAACCGTCAAGTGGGTGTACAGCTCCTGGCCGCTGTCGCGGTTCCAGCGGATGGAGTCCTTCGCCCGGATCGTCAGCACGGCATCCTCGGGCAGCGACGCATCCGCTTCGTTCAGTTGAACCCGGACCGGCTTATCCGGGGCGGGAGCCGCGTCGGCCGCAAGCGGCAGGCTGCCGATGCCCGCTCCCTTCGAGATCCCGTCCGAAGCCCAGCGGTTCAGCGAAAGCTTCAAGGTATCGAGCGAAGCCTGCGAGGAAACCTCGGCCGTATATATGTAGCGTCCCGTCGAATCCGGCCATACCCGGGCGGAGGAAGTTCCGCTGAGCTTAGGCGTGTATCTGCTTCCGTCCGGCGCGTTTACGCTGACCGCAAACGCGTTCAGATCGACGGTTCCGCTTCCTTCATTGTGAAGCAGCAGCGTGAAGTGCAGAGAGCTTTTGCCTGTCCCTTTGGCCAAAGATACGTCTTCGACGGTAAAGTAAACTTTCGGCGATACGAAAATCCCTTCCGCCCCTGCAGAAGCCTTGCCGGTGAACGGGCCAGACCAGCCGGCGGAAGAGATGGCGACAGTGGCTGTGAGTGTGACGAGCAGTTTAGGGAGCTTGTTGCGTTTGTCTTTTTCCACTTCGTTACCTCCTGAGATGAATTCGGGCGGATTTAATCGGAACGCAGCGCGTCGATCGGATGCAGCTTGGACGCTTTGTTCGCCGGATAAAGGCCGAATACGACGCCGACCAGCACCGAGAACGCGAACGCGTACACACAAACGTCCAGCGACAGGCGCAAGGTCTGCTCTTTGGAAAAGAGCGGCCACCCGTACACGATGCCGATGCCGAGCAGAAGACCGAACAGGCCGCCCAGCCCGCTGATGACGGTTGCCTCCACGAGAAACTGAAGCAGAATGCTCCGGCGCTTGGCTCCGATCGATTTGCGGATTCCGATTTCGCGGGTCCTTTCGCTTACGGTGACCAGCATGATGTTCATAATGCCGATGCCCCCTACAAGCAGAGAAATCGCAGCCACGCTGACAAGCTGTTTGGTAAGCGTATCGGTCGCTTTCGTGCTTGCGGCCAGCAGCTCATCCTGATTGATCAGGGTAAATCCGGTATCGGATTTAAATTTGTAAGTCAGATACGACTTCATCGTGTTTTGCGCTTTGTAAATATCATCACGCGTCGGAGCTTCGATATAGGTCGTCCGGATCGTTCCGAGCTGGAACTGGCGGCGCGCCGTCTCCAGCGGCACGAGAATGGAGCTGTCCACGGAGGTGCCGCCGATATTCGAGCCTTTTTCTTTCAACAGCCCGATGACGGTAAAAGGAATGCCTTCAATGCGGATCGTCTCTCCTACCGGATCCAGCCCCCCGAAATACGTTTTGGCAACCTCGCTGCCGATGACCGCCACTTTGCTCCGGAACTCAAGATCCGACGGGCTTAAAAACCGGCCCGAAGCCACATCGGCTTTGACGATGCTCTGGTAACGGTCGTTCGTCCCGATCACATTGGACGTATCCTGCGTGCGGTCCGCTTTGATATGAGCCCCGTTCTTGGTCATCGTGGGCGCGATAGCGCTAATTTCGGGGAAGCCCTCGAACTGCATCAGCTCATTGTAATCCAGCTGAGTGGCGCGGCCCATGCCGTTTACGTTCACGACGAGCAGATTCGTGCCGAGATTTTCGTACTGGGCCTTGATCTTGTCGGTCGTTCCGTTGCCCAGCGCAACGAGCGCGATGACGGAGCAGACGCCGATGATCACACCCAGCATCGTAAGAAACGTACGGAGCGGGCTTCCGGTCACCGTCTTCATCGCCATCCGGATCAGTTCGGTGAATTTCATGAAGGCACCCCCTGCGCCGCCTGCGGCAGGCTCAGCCGGTCTCCCACGATTTCCCCGTCCCGGATCGACACGATACGTTTCGCGCAGTCCGCGATATGCAGATCGTGCGTGATCAGCGCGATGGTATGCCCCTGCCCGTTCAGCTCGAGAATCAGCTCCAGCACTTCCTGCCCGGTCCGCGTATCCAGCGCGCCCGTCGGTTCGTCGGCCAGCAGCAGGGGCGGCGACAAAGTAAGCGAGCGGGCGATGGCCACACGCTGCTGCTGGCCCCCCGACAGTTCGCTGGGCTTGTGGTGTTCCCGCCCCTTCATGCCGAGCTTCTCCAGCACGGCTCTCGCTTTCTCCGCCCGCTGCTTGGCGGGAATGCCCGCATAGATCATCGGCAGCTCCACATTCTCGAAAGCCGACAAACGAGGGAGCAGATTAAACTGCTGAAAAATAAATCCGATCTTGCGGTTGCGCAGTTCAGACAACTGATTGTCCGATAATCGCTCGGTCTGGACACCGTCGAGAAAGTAGCTGCCGGTCGTCGGAACGTCCAGGAGACCCAGCGTATTCATCAGCGTGGATTTTCCGGAACCGCTCGGACCTACGATGGCCACAAATTCACCGGCGGCGACCGATAAATCCAGCTTCTTCAGAATCGTCAGCTCCTGGGCGCCTTGGCGGTACACTTTCGTAATGCCCTGAAGTTCAATCATGTTCATGCCAATCACCTCCTTGACCGACCTGCCTTATCTCGTCTGGTTCCCACGCTGGCCTCCGCCGCCTTGGCCCCCCTGGCCCCCTTGACCGCCGCCCGGGAATCCGCCTCCGCCTTGGAAGCCTCCGCTTCCCTGACCGCCCTGACCGCCTTGGTACTGCTGTCTGAGCCGGTCGATCTCCTGCTGGGTCATTTTCGTCTGCTGGGTTTTCTGAGGCACCACGACCTTGTCTCCTTCTTTCAGCCCTTCGGTGATTTCCACCTGGGTCGTACTGCGGATGCCGATCTTCACCTCATGCTGCGCTTCCAGTGTGCCGTCCGCTTTCTTGAGGGTCACGTACCGCTTGCCCTGGCGCGACTGAAGCGCCTCCGGTGACACGTACAGGACACCCGTTTTGTTTTCGATCAAAATATTCGCGGTCGCCGTCATGCCGTATTTCAGCTCGTTTGTATTTTTGACGGCCAAAATCACGTCGTAGAACGTCACCCCGTTGGTCGTCGTGCCCATGCTGGAGATTTGCGTCACTTCGCCTTCGAACTTTTTCCCCTGCAGGGAGTCGACCGATACCTCGGCTTTCATTCCGGTTTTGATCGCATTCAAATCGAGCTCATCCACTTGGATCGGAAGCTGCATCAATTCCATGTTCGCCACGGCGCCGAATTCGAACGCGTTTTTGACCTTCGCTCCGGGCGTCAGGCTTGCCAGAATGTTCTCTTTCGTATTGACGAAATCAGTCGAGAACACGCCGTCAAAAGGGGCCTTTACAACGAGATCGGCCACTTTGTCCCGCGCCTCCTGCACGGCCAGCTTCTGCTGCTCCAGCGCCGCTTCCTTATCGGAAATATCGCTCTGGATCGTATCGTTCTCCAGCACCGCCACGCTGGCCCCCGCCTTAACCACAGTTCCCGACTTGTTCGGAAGCGAAGAAATCGTGCCCTGCACACCCGCTACGACCGGAGCCGATTTGGCATAGTCCAGCGAGCTCTCGGCCACCGCATCCACAGAGACGTTTCCGATCCGTGCGGATGCCTTCACTTTAAGTCCCGCATCAAGCGTGCCGTCATTTTGGATGCGGATCTGCACTTCTAGCGCTTTTCCGCCCTTTCCGTCGGACTTGGCGGTCTTGTTCACGGCGTCTACCTTGCCTGTTTTGGTAATAGAAAATCCGTCGACCGCCAGGTCGATTTCTTCTCCGCTCCGCAGCTGCAAAGCTTCCTCATACGGGAAAAGCACCGTTGCCAGCAGATTGGTCGTATCGTTGACCGTGGCGATCTTTGTATTTTTATTGACGTTCGAACCGACTTCAATATTAGGAGCAAGCACAAGCTGTCCTCCGATTGGAGCGGAGGTGCCCATATTAGCCTGCTGCCGCCGCAGCTCGGCGATTTGTTTCTCGATGTCCGCCTGGGTCATCAGCGCTTTTTGTAAATTATTTTCCAGTGTCGGGCTGCTCAGCTCTACAAGGACATCCCCCGCTTTAACGGGCATATTCCGCGTAAGATGCATCGCTTTAATCGTGGCGTCCGCAGGAGAGACGATCGTCTGTTTTTCTTTCGGCTCGAATTGGGCCGTCCCCGAAACCGTGGAGCGGATATCCCCTTTCTTGACGGCAACCACGACCTCTTGAGCGGCGGCGCCCGCCATCGGCTTTTTAACGGCTCCGAAAGCAAAATAGCCTCCGCCCCCGACCAGCAGAACGCCGGCCAAGCTCATTCCGATTACTTTACCTGACCATTTCATCGTCTATTTGTTCCTCCCTGTGATGGCCGCTGATTTTTGGCGGTTCAACATATGCAGTGTCTGCTGCTCCAGATTTAGTTCCGGCTCTTCCTTAAGCGGCCCGCATTCGGCAGGCCGGAGAGCCGAAGATTCCCCGGCCGCATCTGTTCCTCCGTTAGGAACGCTTCCGTAAAAATTGGGAGCGGTATCGCCGCAGTGCTCCGGGGTTCCTCCGGTTTCGAGGGCGCGCCCTTGTAAACTTCGTTTGGCGTCGTCCGCAAAAACCTTCTCAAACATGTCCCTCTGCTTCCCCGTAAGCAGGTGTTTAGCTTCTTCGCTCTCCTCCTGCGTCATTTCACCGCGGCCGACGCTGTGCTGAAGAATCCCGGCAAGCTGTTCCGCCTGCGCCGGGGTAAGCGAAAAGCCCGCTTCTTTCCCGACCTCGAGCAGCGTTGCGCAAAACAAGACAAGAAGGCGCTCCCTGCTCGTCTGGATGGCAGGTTCCGTATTTTCCGGGCGGTTCCCGCCTTGAAAAGCGGCAGCCCCGTTCGCTTCGTAACCGGGCTGAGAAGCGGATAACGCTTCCGCCACCGGTTCAAGCGTATCCGTATGAGGAGACCAACTGCCCGCAAACGCAAACGTAAGCGTAAACGCGAGAGGCAGCAGGCAGGCCGCCCCTATCCAGCGCAAATGAAGCTTCCCGCGAAAACTCATGGTCCCCTCCCCCAACGCAAAAAATCCTGCCCCGAAGGACAGGATTGGTTTTGACGACGGTCCGGCACTTGCTTTGCCTCGCCGCCCTCTCAACCTGTCCCTATGAACAGGATAAGAAACGGCTTTGATGAAAAGATGCTCGATTTGTAAAAGAAGTGTGAAAATCATCCAGCGGAGGAATCCGGATCTCCGGGTTTTTCGCCCGGATATCCGACCCTTCCGTTTACACGCACAAACTCCACGTAAAAAGAAGTGCCTTCCCCGGGCCGGCTCTGTACCGTAATGCGGCCGTTCATCGCTTCGACCAGATGCTTTACAATCGTCAGGCCGAGTCCGACGCCTTCCGTCGTGCCTCCGCGGGTCCGGTCGACTTTGTGGAACTTCTCCCAGATCCGCTGGATTTCATCCGCCGTCATCCCGATTCCCGTATCGCTCACGGTGAGAACCGCTTTGTCCGCTTTCCCCTCCAGCCGGACCTTAACCGCCCCGCCTTCGGGCGTGAATTGAACCGCATTGTACAGCAAATTGTGCACAATTTGCGCATAGCGGTCGGCGTCGAGACTGGCGAACAGCCCTTCCCCGGCTGGCACGTCGACCCGCTCGGACAGCTCCAGCCGCTTGCGGGCGAAAATCTCCCGCATCACGTCCAGCACTTCCCCGGTCTGAGCTACCATGTCCACCGGCTTCAGCTCGCGCAGTCCGGCTCCGTTCTGGATGCGGGCCAGATCGAGCAGCTCCTGGACGAGCCGCTCCAGACGACGGACCTCCGACTCGCAGATCCGGAAGTAGTGGCCGTACTTGTCCGGCTCGATAATCCCGTCCCGCATGGCGGAGATCAGCCCCCGGAGCGAGGTCAGCGGGGAGCGCAGCTCGTGGGAGACTTGGGCCAGGAACTCCTGGCGAGTGCCTTCCCACTCCTGCAGCCGGTCGACCACGCGGTTGAAGCTCTCCGCCAGCTCGCCCACCTCGTCCTTCGAGGTGACAGGCACACGCAGGGACAAGTCTCCCTGCTCGATGGCCGAGGCCAGCTCGTTCATCTGCTTCAGCGGGGCCGTCATCCGGCGCGAGATGAAATACAGCAGCAGTCCGACGGCCAGCAGCGAGAACAGAAGCGGCAGGAGGATGATCAGCCGGATGACCGAGATCGTCTGCCGTATTTCGGCCACCGGCACCTGGAGGAATACGACGATCGTTTCGCCGCCGATCTGGGCCGGCGCATAGTACGTCAGCAGCGTGTCCATCGGGCGCTTGTCGCCCGGACGCCTCTCGCTCGGCGGCTGGTCGAAGAGGAAGCCCGACTTGCCTTCCAGGCCGCTGCCCAGCGTTTTTTCCAGAGTCGGAGGCAGCTTGAACGTCTCATATTCGGTGGACCCGTTCAGAATAACTCCTTTGTCGTCCACGAGAAAAATACGCCCGTTCACTCCGCGCGCGACGATGCGTGTCGCCATCCGCAGCTCCCGGGTGGACAAGGTTCCTTCCTGGAATGGAGCCAGCAGCTTGGTTACCTCCACGTAGCCTTTTTTCAAAAATTCCTGCTTGTCTTTGTAAAAGAAATTTTGGAAATACATGTTCCAGAACAAGGCCAGTCCCACGAAAAACAGCACGCACACGGCAAGGAACAGAAGAAAGACCCGCAGATACAAACTGCCGAACCGCCCCCGCCAAAACTCCAGAAGGCGCTCAGCCCTTCTCATGCGCCGTCACCTCGAACGAATAGCCGATCCCCCAAAGCGTTTCGATCCGCCATTCGGGATGGCTGCCCAGCTTCTTGCGCAAATTTTTGACGTGGGCATCCACCGTTCTCGTGCCGCCCGGAAAATCGAACGCCCAGACTCCGGCGAGCAGATCGTCCCGCGAAAACACCCTCCCCGCCTTGCTGGCCAGGAAATAGAGAAGCTCCGTCTCCTTCGGCGTCAAATCAATCCGGCTCCCCTCCAGCTCCACCCGGTAACGGGCGAAGTCGATGGTCAGGGCGCCGATGCGGATCGGCAGAGGCAGCGACGGATCGGCCGGCGCGATGGCCGCTTCTTCCGGTTTGCTGCGCCGGAGAACCGCTTTGACCCGCGCGATCAGCTCGCTGGGATCGAAGGGCTTCACGAGATAGTCGTCCGCTCCGACATTGAAGCCCTCCAGCTTGTCAAACGCCTCGCCGCGCGCGGTCAGCATAATGACCGGGACGTCGCAGAGCGGCTTGCTCATGGAGCGGATCGAGCGGCACACGTCGAAGCCGGACCCGTCCGGCAGCATCACGTCGAGGATCACGAGCGACGGATTGTGCTCGCGCAGCAGAGGGAGCACCTCCGCCGCGTGATCCACCAGCAGCGGATGGTACCCGGCATGCTCCAGATAGAGGCGGGCCACTTCGGCGATGTACGGCTCGTCGTCGACGACCGCGATTTTGTCCTTCATTGGTCCTCGCCTCCTTTCCGGCGCAGCTTCCTGGCTTCCAACTGGCGGGCTCTTTCCTCCACGACATCGCTGCGGTCCCGCATCTTGTGGCGGTTGACCAGCATGAGATTGCTTGCGTCGCTCGCCTCTCCCCAACCGAAGCCGCGCAGAGCGCACTCCCGCTTGCACGCTTCCAGCAAGGAAGGATCTTCTACGGGAAGATCCAGATCTTCGTACGGTACCGCATCAAGCTCCGCTTCCCGCACTCTTTGCCGCACCCGGGCAACCAGGTCTTCCCCCGCCAAGCCGAGACCTTTCAAATCTTCCACTTTCAGATAAGCAAGAGAACTGCCCAGCATTTTAACGGCCCCCGCCTTGTTCCCTCTCCGCTGATGGTAAAGGCCGACGGCCACTTGGATCAAACCGACCAACGTTTCCGCATACGGATGGCCCGGGTTTTCCTTCCAGTATTCTTCCAAAATCTCGTGACACTCAAAAAAATCACGATCCCCGTGAAAATGAACCAAATAATTCAGTACTTCTTTCGGATAACGCTCCATAGTCCGCTTCCCCTCATCCCAAATAATCGCCGACATCATGCCTTCTTTTCCATGTTAACCAAAATACGCGGCATCGTCCAACGTCGCCTTAGACGTATATCCCCAGAGACCGGAACATCGTTAAAAAACTTGCCCGAATGCCCGCAAAATTTAAAATTTTCTTGGCCGCGCACGTATAAAACCATGCCAAATACGCCCACCCTAATAAAGCTGGAAAAGGGAGGTGAATCAGCATGGCTAAAGATGTTCTGTGTGAAGTGAATTCCTGCAAACACTGGTCCAACGGAAACAAATGCGCGGCCGAATCGATTTATGTCGTGAGCCACCACGGCAATCAGACCCGTCATTCCGAAGAAACCGACTGCAAAACCTTCGAATCGAAACTGTCCTGATGCTTACCCGAAAAGAGAGGCCTTCCGCGGGCCTCTTTTTTTAGTTCTACAGCCATTGTAACCAATAATGATAATTATTATCAGTGATTGTCGAAATTTTGAGCCTTCCTATAAAATTTTTATAAAAAAGTGAAACCGCCGCCCGCTTCCGTACGTATAGCATGTTTGCAGACGAACCTCGTTCGCATAATTATTTAAGGGGGACATTTATTTTGAAGAAATGGTTGCTTTTAGTTATGGCCTGTATGCTCACGTTTTCGGTGACTATGCCCGGAACCGTCGAGGCCAAGAAGTCGTACAGCTCCACCAAAAAATCGTATACACCATCCACAACCAATAAATCCAACGATACAAACGTGAACAAATCGACACCAAGCAATTCGTCCAAAACGACATCCACCGCTCCGACTCAAAAACGCGGATTTTTCAGCGGCGGTCTGATGAAAGGCCTTCTGATCGGCGGTCTGGCCGGCATGCTCTTCGGCGGATTGTTCGGCGGCATGGGAATGCTCGGCAACGTACTCGGCTTCATGGTCAACATGCTTGCCATCCTGCTCATCGTAATGGTGATCCGCCGCATTGTCGTCTACTTCATGGACAAGCGTAAAGCCGATAAGATGAAGGAGAAGCACAACCTGACATGAAACTGACCGAACAGGAAATCACCAACGCGTTATGCGTCAACATGGCGCAGCGCAAACAGCTCCACCCTTCCCAAGTCGAGGTTGTCCTCATGTGGGACGAGGATCTCGGATTCTCGGCGGAAGTATTTGCGGAAGGCCGCAATCAGATTCTGATCGAGGCTAACATTTATGAGGCCATCATGCAGTATCTGAGCCAGCAGCAAATTCGCGTTTTCCGCGACCAGATCCAGCTCGATCTCGAAGACGAAATCGTCGCTTATATCCACGAATAGACGAAGAGAGTGGAAAAAAAGCCTTTTCCGGCAGAAGCCGGGGAGGCTTTTTCTTTTTTTATGCCGAAAAACGCAACTAAACGGCACGCCTGAACGTCAAATAATAGGAAGATTGATAGAAAGAGGCGTGATAAATGAAAGCAGTGCGTTGGATACTAACAGGAGCCGTCGTCGTCAGTCTTTGCTCCCCCCTGCAGGCTCAGGCGGCGGACAAAACCACGAAATACCGGGTTTACCAGAACAACAAAATCGTAACGGAGCTCTCCGACTACAGTCAGGCCGAGGCCTACGCCAAACAGTTCAAAAATTCCCACGTCGAAGAAATCTCCACCCGCAAGTGGCTTTGGAACAACTTTCCCCGTTATCAGGTGTTTCAATATGATTTTACACAGCCTCAGTGGACGTTTCCTACCCTGGACGCGGCCGTTGCCGAAGCCAGACGCTGGGGGCATGCGAGCGTAAGAGATTTGCAGAGCGGCGGCTGGGTTTGGAACAACTATCCCAAATACCGCGTCTATCAGGGCGACAACACGCAGTCATCGTGGGATTTCACGACGCTGGCTGACGCGACCGCCGAAGCCCGTAAATGGAGGCATGCCCACATCATCGATCTGAGCACGAATAAGTGGGTCTGGGACAATATCAGTGCCGCCGACAAAAGCTCGCTCCGTTCCGGAACGCCTGTCTACCGGGTCTATCAGGATACATATTCGCCGCCCGCCTGGAGCTTCGCTTATCTGGAAGATGCGATCAACGAATCTCTCAAATGGGGAGGTTCCAAAGTCGTCAGAACGACAGACAATACCGTTGTGCATACGAATGAGGCTTCCTACAAAGTGTATCAGAACGATAATTTCCTGAGTGAATTCCAGTCGCTGGACGCGGCCGCGGCATACGCTTCCCGCTGGGCACATAGCGAAATTTCCTATAACGGCAAAATTATCTGGAGCAATTATCCGTATTATCAGGTTTTGCAGAACAATACGCTGATCGGAGATTTTAACACCATTCCCCAGGCGCTGGAGTACGCATCCAAATACTCGAACAGCACGATCCGCACCCTGGACCGCAATGTCATCTGGGATAATCTCCGCAAAATGCAGTACTGGGGCTGGACGGGCTCTTCCGCAGCCTCGACCATCCAAGCGCAAGCATCCGGTACCATCGGCCTTGATGTGGTATCGCCCACCTACTTCCAGCTCGCGGACGCGAGCGGCAAAGTCGACGACAAATCCGAAGCGGCTACGGTCGACTGGCTCAAAAAGCAGGGATTTACCGTGTATCCCCTGATCAACAATCAGTTTAATGCGGAAATGACCTCGGCTTTCTTGGCGAATCCCGCGGCACAGACCGCCTTCATCCGCCAGATCGTCGACAAAGCCGCCGCTTTGAAAGTGGACGGGCTCAATCTCGACTTTGAAAGCCTGAGCGCCAAAGACCGGGCGAGCTACACCGCCTTTGTGAAGCAGTTTGCGGATGCCGCCCACGCGAAAAAATTGAGCGTTTCGGTCGATCTGCCGCGCGGAAGCATCAAATGGAACGACAAAACCGCGTATGATCATGAGAAGCTCGCTTCATACGTGGATTACATTGCCATCATGGCCTATGACCAATACTGGAAAGGCAGCACGGAGCCGGGTTCCGTATCCGGTCTTCCTTGGGCCGAGCAGGGCGTGATCGAATTCCTGAGCTACGGGATTCCGCGCGACAAGCTGATCATGGGCATCCCCTACTATGTCCGTGACTGGACCCTGGATGCCGCAGGCAAGCCTGTAGAGAACAAGGCGATCCTGCTCAAGGACATCCCCGCGCTCATCACGGCCAAGAAAGCCGTTAAAACGTGGGACAACGAGTTCAAGCAGTACCGAGTGGACTATACCGAAGACGGCAAAAAGCACGTGTTCTGGCTGGAAGACAACGACACGGTCAAGCAGCGCCTCGCTATTGCGCGCAAGTACGACCTGGCCGGCGTCGCCGCCTGGCGTCTCGGCTACGATACCCCGCAGCTGTGGGAAATGATGCTGCAGGAGAAATAGAAAAAAAGCTGGCACCTTTGGGTGTCAGCTTTTTTTCGTTAAATCTAAATTCTAGGTAGATATGTTCCATCATTCATTTAGTTACATATGATTTTGGTAGTCAACAACTAGCTGTACCCAATAGATATGAGGACAAATTTATTCTCCTGCTTAGCTTTGGTGAAAGCTTCTTCTGATCAAGGAAACCAGTCTACGGGGTTATAAGGTCTTGAATTGCTGCCAAACGCTGAAAAAATCGTTTCTTAAATTACTACTAACTTTCTTTTGTCAAAGGTATACACTTTATTGGAAATCCAAAAAATATACGTTTTCTATTTTTTAAATTCTCTATATCTATAGCTGTAAGAAATATTTCACTAATATGCTCTGGAACCATTTTGGTATTATTTAACTGTAGGTATTCCTCTGTTCTACGTACTAATAGTGAAAGTTTCATCTTTACCCAAGCATACGCATCCCAATAAGAGTCATCCTGAGTTAAATAGACTGATTTATCAAACGGATTTTCATTTTCTTTAAAAACTTTAACGATTCTAGTTTTGTTACAATCTGGTCTCATATTCCTGGCATATACCGAATAATCCATAGGTAGGTACCCAACATTTATTCGATGTCCCTTTCGGAATCCAAGTATACCTGTATCTTTCAGATTCATCATATTGAATTTATAAAAATGAGAATAGCATCCATAAATGCCCTTATTAATATTGTCTTTCTCTCTAATAATTGAGTAATCATTCCAGTAATCATCGACCTCTAAGTCATAAAAGGACGTTCCCTCTCTTTTTTCTTTTAGATCAAACCCCTCGTCAGCGAACCTTACAATTCTTATAGAATCATTGGACTTCATATCTATTGATCTTCCTTTTTCGTTGTATATGTGCTTGACGTTTTCCTATAACATTTTATTTTCATGAACCCCGCAAGAGGTTGTCTGTTCAAATGCCTCTCTAAAATCCATCACGCAGACCAAGGCTCCGTTAGAAGTCGCTGCTTGTATATTGTTCTTATACCACAGAATCACTTCTCGAACTTGCCTCCATTATTGATTTTCTTCAGCCTATTAATTTAATCATGTTCGCTCAAAACTGGTCTCCGGCCCATATTGAAACATAGCTTTTCCAAGTTACTTCGTAAAAGCATGACAGAAGGTGCGCCTTTGAATTAGGAGTTATGTTGTATTAAATTTATCTTCTAGACTTTAATTCAATTCGAGTATTAAGTTTTCTCTTCCCACCATCGGTTTTAATGTAAAATTCATCTTTACCACTAGAAAAAAGTATTCAGAAGAAAATTAGTGAACAATAACTTCGACAATGTATTTTAACTCCTATAGCTTTCATATTTTCATTATACTTTAACTAATAAAATTGAATAAACTTGGCTTGTATAAGCGGAGATATTTGAGAAAGTTTATTGACCACATCTTTTCTTAATTTGTGATGGCTTGATTTCATTAAATAATCTCTTCATGGCTTTATTGGTTTTCATTGTTTTACTGCTTTTGATGTGCTTCGTATAATGTAATATTTACGAAGTTCATCAGTCTAACAAAACACTATTAAAAAACGAACAAACTAGGAGTGAAATTGTACCTATGAGCTTTAGTCATATCATACTATTAAATGGAATAATATGACGAATGTTTCTTCTTATATCACAGTAAAAGAAACTTCCACCAGTATTTATTAACAGTTGTTTTATTAAATTGATTCATCCCATCAATGATAGGTACGTGTGGGTCAATAAATAGCAATTACCCAATAGATTAAGAAGAAAAGTTTGTTATCGCGTTTGGCGACCTCAACCGCTTCTTCCGACCAAGGGAACCAATTCACCACATTATGCACGTGTTGCAGCAAATATGATGATTTTTCCTTTGCTAATCTATTGAATACTTTTTTGTGTTGTCATAGGCCATCACCACTTCTCAGTTGGATGCGGAAAGTCGAAAGATTTACTTTTCCCCAATTGCATAACATATCCACGCTCCAGATTACGTAGTCATTATATCTCTCTTTTTACGAACTAAACGAACCCCTAACCTCCTTTCCATCAAAAACAAAAAAAGAACGCAAACCTCGGAAATACATCCGAAAATTCACGTTCTTCAAAATAATTTCATCTGCGTTCAACCATCATTAACTTTCACCACTAATCAGACAACGTCGCCTGATATTGGCTCCAAAGCGTGTTCACGTCTGTTCCGGTAATCACTTTAAATTGGCGTTCTTTCCACAACTGAATTTCATTGGCATTCCCGATGATGTTGTAAGGGATCGGAGCCGCGTTCAGTTCACGGATGAAGCCGCGTTTTTTCGAATCTTCAATCCAGCGAAGGAAGTTCGCCGTTCCTTTCGTCTGCCAGGTTCCACCCTTGGTGGCGCTGTACCGGTCATGGTAGCCTGTTTCATAACGCAAGCTGTCGGCTATCGCTTCCACGTCAAAGTTGCTGTACTGATAAACATGACCTATCTCATGATAAAGGATGCCGATGATTTCTTCGCGAAGCGATTTGGAAGGGCTGGCTACGAATTTTTTCAGATACTGGGAACTGAAACCGACCGTCTTCTGAGTAGCGTCTCCCGATGTCCAAGCCACTCCGGGAACATCTTCAATGGTTACTAAGATTTTTTTGACGTCAACAGGGGCATCTGCGGGATTACTGTATAACAGTTCGTGTACTTTACGTGCGACTGCCAATATTTCTTTCTCGGCATTGGGAAGGGCTTTGGTGAATAAGCTGCCGTTGCCCGATGCATCCAGGTTCTTTACTTCGATGACGGGGCTAACGGCATGCCCGATGTCATTGGTGCGCGAAAATTCTACTTCACCCAATTGTATGGAGTTTCCGCTGTGATTTTTTATGTTGTTGAGCCTGTAATATTGAAAGGCCTTGGTGTTGTTCGATAGAAGGTAATGCTTTCGCTGATGCCGAACGTTGAAGTTCTCATCGCTTTTCGTGTCTATACTGGTCCAGGTTTTGTCATCGTTGGAGCCTTGAAGAACCCAGCTTTTGGGATCGCGTTCGGGTCTGTCATTAGCTGCCGTAAGCGCATAGCCATCGAGCGTCACTTGTTGGCCGAAGTCGAACTTAAGCCATGCGGTATCGTCTTTAATCAGCCATTTGGTCACGCTTGTTCCATCCACCAGGTTCTCTTTGATGTTGGTAGGCGTATGTTCTCCGCTGGCCGTAACGGTGGGTTTGGTGGTACTCCATGTCTTTGCGCTGCCGTCGAATAATTTGATTTCGGACAGCTGCAAAATACCGCTTCCGTTCTGATTGTTAAAGTCATCGAATTTCACGAATTTATAAGCGGTCTGATTGGTGAATGAGTAAGTTTTGGTTTGGTGCCGGGAGGTAAAGCTTTGATTCTGCCGTGTGTCCAGTTGAGTCCAGTTAGATCCGTCATTAGAGCCTTTTAACACCCAGCTTTTCGGGTCTCTGTAAGGTTCATCCTCCGCGGAAGTAATGGTGTAAGAGGTCACGACTTTCGCAGCGGGAAATTCATATTGCAGCCAGGCCGGACTGCTGAATGTCAACCATTTTGAAAAAACATCCTGATCGAACGCTTTATCTTTCCCTTGGTGCGGCGCATATTCTCCGCTGGCCGTTACTTTGCCGCCTAAAGCCAAATTGGTCGGTATAGCGATCGAAGTCGGTTGTGCTGCTGCCGCAGATGGAAGGTGTACACTGCTGCTGAAGGCTATCCCTAAGGCGGCCGCTAAAATAAGAGCTTTAAATTTCCTCACGTTTCGTCCTCTCCTCTATCCTTTTATTTGGTATTTACTAGTAAAATATACTATAAAAGGATGTGATTCTCACATAGCAAGAATTAAGGAAAGTTTTAAGAGGATATAAAAAAGTTCCTATTATCACTCTTCAGGCGGCTTATTATATCCCCTGTCCCCATAAGGCTGCAGCTTCTCCAGCCACCGCTTTTTCAACTGCTTCCTCTCCCAGCGCATGTCTGTAATTTCCGAAGCTTCTTTCTGCTCCAGCACCTCGAAGGCGAAGTTTTCCGCGCCCAGTTCTTTCCAATCTTTCTGAAGCTGAGCGTTGGCAAACCTGCCCATGTCCAGCTGGGCTTGCAGGGTGATCCATTTGTTTTTCAGGTTGGGGTAGGTGTCCACGTATAGTTTGCCGTTGGTTTTGTTGAGAATTTGAATGGCCCCCATGTAGGTCTTCACCTGCTTGTATTCTTCCAAAAGCTCCTTGCGTTTGTTTTTGTCCATGTCTTTCTCTCCTTTCGCCTCTGTATGATAAATGGATCTTTACAAATACCGGGCAATAATCCGGACTAACTTAGCCGGCAAATCCGGAAGACTCGTGATATCCAAAAATCTCTCGCTTCCATAGATCTGATGAATGACATCTTTGTCCTGGCCTATCGCGGCTGCTAGAAAGGTGATTCCTTTGCGTTCATATTCAGCCATGGTCTGCTGCATATCCTTGATGGCGTAGGCTCCGGTATAATCGTCCATCGCTTTGGGCTGCCCGTCGCTTATGCTGATGAGCAATTTGGTCTGCTGCGGTGAAGCGGCTAGCCGGTCTGCCATAATTCGAAGAGCCATCCCGTCTCGGTTGTTGCTTCTGGCGCGAATGCCCATCAGTCTGTACCGGTCGTTGGGATCGGTTTTGTCCAAATCGGTATAGGCGTAAATCGACATTTGTTCCAGCCTGGAAGCATCCGCCGTATCTCCGTAGATCAAGACGGGTATCCGGCAAATTTGGCAAAATTCATAGACGGCTATCACCGCACGCTTTCCGGCTTCCAGCCTCCCGAAAGCGGACATGGATGCCGATTCGTCCACCCTTAGACCGACCACAAGAGAGGGGGAATCGGTTGGCGGAAGTTTTTTGGCAAACGTCCTGAAATCCCGGTACGCAATGCTGTCCGCCTGAAATTTGCTGCCGTAATATTGACGCCTCGCAAATTCCGAAGAGGTCTCATGTTCCAGCAGCGGGAGTGTTTTTCTGGCAATCTCCCAGACGACAGGCATCAGTTCCTCACTTAAGCGGGCATATTCCAGCTCGGAGTCGTTATCATAATCCGGACGGTGAACGATAAGCTTCACCTTGTTATGAATAGAACCGGACACGATCTCCCGGGCGTCGCGATTCAGCTTTTTGCGGTAATCCCGCTCCTTTTGCCTGGCTTCCTCAGACTTCGTTTCAAGATTGGCCTGATGATATTTCGCAGCCCCGTCCTCTTTCCTGTCCGAAAATTCCGTGGTGGTGGAGTCATCCGAAACCTCGGACGTATTTTCGTCGCTATCGGCGGATTTTTTCAAAACGATCCCAGGTTCTTCAAGCTCATTGTCCTGATTAAAATCCGTGCTGCCGATCGTTCCCTCTGTTTTTAGTTCCGCTTCGTCCGTTATTCTTTTTTTTTTTGCTTCGGCATCGACTTGGTCAAGCACGTCCAGTAATCCCCGGTTTTTTAACGCCTCTTCCAGCAAGCTGATTTCTTCGGAATCGGTTGTAATCTTGTAGATGACTTTGTGGTAAAGGGACTCTTTGGCTATAGCGCCGCCGGCAACCGCATCCGCCCAGTAAAAAAAGGAACGCATACCCGCAACGCCTTTAATCGCATGGGCCCGGGCGGTTTTATCCAAAACCACAATGACATCCGCTAAAATAGCGAGTACCTTCTCATTCCTGTAGCCGGTTTTAGACATGGCCCGCTCTACCATGATTTCTTTGGTCGGCAGGTCCATCTTCTCCGTATGCTGCACTCTGTCGCGCAGGGCTTCGTTTAACGGTCTTGTTCCCGCATAACTGCGGTTAGTTGTGATGACCGCGACGAAGTCCGGGTGTCTGCGAACGATTTCCGTAGGAAGATTAATGCTGCCATCCGGCTCCAAGGCGGAGTTGAGCGCCATTAGCACCGCGGCGTCCCGGATAACGGTCGGCTCCTGAATTTCGAGAAGATAGCCGTTACGATAGGCTCTGACGATTTCGGAGGGATAAAACCGGTACTCCACCACATCGTCACCGGAGTTTTGCTCCATCTTGTTCAGCAGCTGCTTCATCGTTAAGGCAGCCTCTTCCCGGGTACCTCCAAGCACGTTCATCACGAGTTCGGCCGCGCTTTGAAAACCGTCGCTGTCATATAAGGCCCTCAAAACGGTTTGCTCCGCCGCTTCCATCTTCTCAACTCGATCCGCTGAAATAACCGGCAATATGGCTCCGATAATATCGGATTTATCCATATCGGCAAAACAGGTCACTTTCGTATAAGGCAGCCCCAAATCAGCCGACAAGGCTTTGGCAAGCTGGGTTTTACCGGAGCCCGCGTCCCCTTCGAGCAAAATATTGGCGATTTTCATTTCCCCGCGGTTCCAGTTGCGCTTGATTTCTTGGCAAATCCGAATTTCCTCTTCGCTGACCTTATGGGAGGCCGGTTTTTTCCAAACCAGCGCTTGTTCCGCATTCGTCAGTTTCCTGCCGGGAGACACGTAATAATCCTGGTTGACGTTCAACTCTTTTCACCTCTTTAAAAGGGTCAATACCCCATTTCCTCCAACAGCCGGGATAACACGCGAAGCCGCTCCCCGATCATTTCGCCATCCTCGCTAAGAGCCTGGGCAAAAAGCTTGATGTCTTGATCCAGCATGGGATTGTCCTCGCAAACGGATACACTCATCGCATCTCCCTGCAGCCCGATTCGGTCGATCATGGGGTTTTCGGGATCATACAATTTCGGGAAACGGTAGGCATCCTGAAAATATAAGCTGCTTCTGCAAATCAGAATAGCGAGGTCAAGGACACGGTGCATGGGCAGCTCCTCGGACTGTCTGGACCACTTCTCTCCCGTGTGCCTCCATACTTTTGCCGAAATATCGACCTTTCCCCGGTCATTCCACTGGGCCAGCCCCAGAGACAATCCTTTGGCGTCCGTGTTCCGGGCGAGGCGTCCGTCTACCTGCTCGTAATTTTCGGATACGATGACCGGTTTATGTTTTAACGTTGTCGGGATTTTCATCATTAACACGCTCCAATTCATTTTCGATAAATTGCTGGTTATCCGATTTTCTCGTTCACTGATTTACTAATTTACTAAATTACTAAATCTAAAGTTATCATACTCTTCATTCCAAACTCTGTCAATCGGGGCAAGCTGCTCAAAAACAAAGGACCGTTAAACCAGTCGGTTCAGCGGCCCTGTATGATATGGCTTAAAGTGAACAGTCTTCCCTACAAATACGCCCCGAAATAAAACTCCATCGCTTCCCGCGAATAACGGTCATCCCCCTGCCAAATCGCCACGGAATTCAAATCATGGTCTCCGCCGCGACGCTTGCGAGGTGTGTCCCCGGGCACCAGCAATCCCGCATACCCCCATATTTCCATGACCACATCCCGTTCATTCTTGCTCGAGGGAAGTATATCCTTCCAGCGCTTTTCCAGCTTCCGGGCGCTATCATGCTCTTCACATTCCTGAATTGCATCGATCATGTTGCGAAGGATGGTCTTATCCTCGGCGGTAACCTCAAAGTCTTCTTCTTCTTTGCTGAACAATTCGAGATCCAGCCAGCAGTAAAGAAGGTGGTTCAATCGAATTCCTCCCCATTTGACCCGCTCGAAATTCAGCACGTTCAGATCCGCATTCACATAGTCGCGGTCCGACATTATCCCTCTGTAATTGCAGTCCCCGCAGCTGCTGTAATTGGGCCGCACTGCGCTCCGTTCGCCATATGTATGATGGGGCATCTCCGCAGTCAAAGCCCAGCTTGAAAGAGCGCTTCGCAAATGGACCTTTTTAGTAGAAAGACTATGCAGAAACGCGGCGGCAACCCGCTCTTTGGTGATGGTCTGATGGAGGTCGCGAAGCCGTTTGACCAGTTCGTCATGCCTAGTGGTAAGGGGATCGAACATGAGTCCTTTGCTTTTGGCATACTCAAAATCGTCACCGGCATAAACTTCCGGTCTGTTTTTCCAGCCCGCGGCAGACCAAAAAGTGGTTGCCAATATTTTTTTCGCTTTTTTATCCACTCGATTCACGTCCTAACAATCTCTTGGTCATGATGATTTCCAGGGGTTCGTTTTCGAGCAGCAAACATCCCGCATCCCGGTACCCCAGCTTTCTGTAAAAATGCTGCGCTTCTTCATTGGCCAAAGTAGAGGTCATAACCAGCTTGAACCCGCGCTGTGTCATTTCCTTTTCCCAGAAAAGGACAACTTCTTTCCCGAAACCTCCGCCCCGATACGGTTCGTCGATCCAGATCATGTTCATAAACGGAGTGTTATCCCAAAAATATCCGTATCTCATCCAGCCAATGTTCACGTTCTCTTCATTCCGCAGCATGTAAATTTCCTTGTTTCTAATTTTAGGCAGAATCAGATTTTCTTCAATATGAGGGTCGCGATCACGCAGGTAATCAAAATCCGCATCGGCAGCCGAAACAATTTGCATGGTCTTTCTCCTTTATTTTTAATAAGTTATACTTTATCTATCATAAACCATCCGAACGGGAAAGAAAGAGGGACGCAGCCCATGAAAAACCATGCATGGAGAAAAATCGAGCAGTACTATGGAATCGTCTTCCCATCCGATTATTTAAACTTTTTGCAAAAGGTGGAGCAGCAGGGATATAACTTCGTTGAAAACGGAGACGTCACCGACTGGGAAGTCCGATTCTCCGAGCTGGATGAACGCTTCATCGAAACAAATCGGAGTCTTGTGGATGAAGTGAACCCCGACCCCAAACGGCTTATTCCTTTTGCGTGGAGCGTAAGCAGCGGCAACAACTACTTGTTCGATTACCGCACGAACCCCTCCTGCCCTGCCGTTGTTCTCATGGATCACGAGGAAGCGATGGTGCGGGAGGACGCGGAAAGCGAGTCGGAAACGCTCGAAGAGGCGCAGGAGCTGATGGAGCAGAACGTCAGGAAGGCAGCCGACAATTTTGTCGAATTTGCCGCCCGCCTGCAGCCTTATACAGCCGAGTAACTCTATTCCGGGGATAGCCCGCTGCATTTCTGTCGCAAAACTTGGCACATTCATTAATCCAATCGAGTATTGCCGCGAAAGGCCGTGGAATTCTTCCCGGCCTTTATTGGTTTCCCTGCAACTCCCTCTCAACACAAGAGGCAGCAACTGTTAAACTAGAATTAAACGGTTCATGGACGCCACCTTTCCATCACCAAGACATCCTACAAATGAAGGGGGCGAGAACATGTCGCTGCTTATCGGTTCGCACGTATCCATGAGCGGGAAAACGATGCTGCTTCGGGCAAGCGAAGAAGCGGCCTCTTACGGCGCAACGACTTTTCTGATTTACACGGGTGCCCCGCAAAATACACGGCGCAAACCTATTGAAGCGTTCAACCTTGATGCGGGAAAAGCGCATATGAAAGCCCATGGCATTTCGAATATCGTGGTCCATGCTCCTTTTCTCATTAATTTGGGGAATACCGTGAATACGCGGACTTTCGAATACAGCATCGAGTTTCTGCGTACTGAAATTCAGCGGACGGAAGCGTTGGGATCGAATCAGATCGTCCTTCACCCCGGTGCACATATGGGAGCAGGAGCCGAGGCCGGGATTCGGAGAATTATCGAGGGATTGAACGAGGTTCTGACGGAGAAAAGGGACGTCCAAGTCTCGCTCGAAACGATGGCGGGAAAAGGAACGGAATGCGGCCGGACGTTCGAGGAACTTGCCCGGATCATCGACGGAGTCACCCATAATGAGCGGCTATCCGTCTGCCTCGATACGTGTCATATCCACGATGCCGGTTACAACATCGCCGAGGATTTCGACGGAGTTTTGCAAGAATTCGATCAAATCGTCGGGCTGGACCGCATACGGGTCATTCATGTCAATGATTCCAAAAACGAACGAGGCTCGCGCAAAGACCGGCATGAAAACATCGGACACGGTTTCATCGGGCTTAAAGCCCTCGATTATATCGTTCATCATCCCCGGTTTGATAGAGTGCCTAAACTGTTGGAGACACCCTCCATCGGTCCGGTTAAATATAAAAACGCTCCGTATAAACATGAGATCGCTCTGCTGCGCAGAGAGGTTGCGGAGCCGATCGTCAAGTGAAAACCACAGCCTGCACGGGCTGTGGTTTCTTGTATGTAAGCAAGAACGGCGACTACTGATCGCGGACCGTTTGCGTATTCAGTTTATCCGCTTTTCCGCCTTCGCCAGCAGGCTGTCCATAACAAAATCCAACTGCTTGTCCAGCGAATAGATGTCGTTGTAGTACGACAAACCGAAACTGATCTCGATTAGCCGCCCTTCCTTCACCGCGGGAATCTGTTTCCATTTGCGTGCCTTTTTGTTTGCTCGCCATGGTGCCTGCGGCAGCCATGAATGAGTCTTACGATGCCGTATACGCCAGATATGCTGCCGCTTCATCGTAAATATCGTACTTTCCGCCGCGAATCACAATAATCCCGTTTTTGCTCATGGAAGGTAGCCTTTTGGCATCGATCACCTCATGCTTTGCCCACTTCTTTTCTCTGGCGGCGATCAACCAGGAAGGAGCATCGATCACCACGATGGTTTCGGGACCGTCAGCACCTGTCGAGAGCAGGGAGTCGATTTTTTGAAAGGCAGGGGCTTTATGATCCGCGAATATTATCCTCGTCACGCTTCGCTGCCTGCCCGAAAGTCGTTTGATTTCTTCGATCAACGCGGTTACTTCGTCGCGCTCTTTCCGCTTTTGAATGAACAAGAGCAGCACACAAGCAAGGAACCAGACCAGGTTACATAGAAACAGCAGAGTGCTCACGGTGCTTCCTCCTCTTCCTCTTGGTCCATGCGGATTGAAGCAGCCCGATTGAAATCGACAAAGCCATTACAAAAAGGAGCGAAGTGATTCGGACGTATCCATCTAGTTCGGGAGCAGGCAGCAGCAAATCAACCACCAGCAACCCGATTAGAATCGCATTGCGGTAAACCGGAGACCGGTTCAGAAATGCGATTTCTCCGTAACAGGCACACGTATCGACACCCATAAGTTTAGTTTTCCGCCATGAAAAGAAGGCAAACGCGGCAAGCAGAACGATTGCGGCAAGCTCCCTCCACCCTCCAAGCAATCCTACGGCAAACGAAAGAAACAGGAGAAACTCCACTGACAGGACGACCAAAGCCGCTATCGAAACGAGAGAACGGGGAAGGATGCCGTAGGAGTACAACTCGATCCGGAAATTGCGGAATCGGATGGCTTTTATGTAAAACGGCATGAAAAACAGAACCGACATAGTCATATCCAGAACATAGCCAGACCACTGGATCATTTTTGTAATCACCCATTTCTTTTATAAAGCGGCGAGTGTAACCAGCATTTAAGAGACTTTTTGTTCTTGCAGACGAATCGTTAACGGGTACCAGGCCGCTTCTTCTCCGTTTACCATACACCGGATGTAAATAATCCCCGGTTCCGTCACGATCAAGTGGAGGGATACATCCTGATCCACTCCGGGAACCTGATCTTCCGCTCTGTAATTACGCAGAACCGTAGCCGGAGTACGATCAATCATTTCTCCCGACGAGTTTGTGATGATCAAGGCGGTGTCGACAAATTCATCACGCGGCAAATCGAACAATTTGATCAGGACATGCATTTCTATCACAAAGGGCAGCGCCGGAATAGACACTTGATTCAATACAGTGCCTAAGGAATGGCCTCCCAGTAAAGTATTGTTCGTAATCTGATCGCAGACGAGTAATTGAGCGTTCAATACACGCAACCCCTTTGAAATGGAATAAAAGAGAAGGGACAATCGCCCTTCTCCTTTGTAATGCTTAATAGCAGCAACCAGCATTATAATTGCAAACTACTGTTCTACCGTCTTTGCAGCCCACACTTTTAGTGGAAGTCAAAATTTTAGGATATTGAGTTCCGTTAGCCGTGCAGTAGCCAGTCAGGCAAGCTCTGGACTCACTCAAAACAGTTCCATCCGGACATTCACAAGCCATCTTTTTCACCTCCTTTCATAGGCGGATTTGTATCGTGAAGGTGACAAGCACCGTGATACCGCGTTTAAGTCAAATGAATTCCGCTGATTCGCAGGATCTGTTCAAAATCATCGGCATTGTAGATGACACCTTTGGCCGCTATAATGTCCGACTTGTCTATGAGCATCATAAAAGGTAGAGTGGTAACCTGGAAATAAGCTTCCATATCGCTTTGATCCATCGTGTTTACGGAGAAATCCCAGCCGAAATACTCTTTCATGCTGCGATGGTCCTCTTCGTCTCCGGTAGTGAAGAGAGCGAAAGAAAAAGTCGGATGATTCTCCGCGATCGTCTGAAGATGAGGCAGCAGATCTATGCAATGCGTGCAATAAACGGAGGCGAACAGCAGGACTCGAATAGTGCCCGATTGGTTCCAGGCAGCCCCAATGCCTTCCTTCAAGTTGTCCGGGAGTTCGGGCAGCGAGGCGCCTAAAGGCAGACCGGTATCCGACAAGCGGGACGGTTTCGCAGATGACGTCATGGACATTTCCCTCCTTGTGATTTCGTTACACATACCACTGCTTCTGCTGGTTCCATATCTCGTTGTAGAGACCTTGACGTTCCAACAGTTCATTGTGAGTTCCTGTCTCGGCAATTCGTCCGCGTTCCATCACGATAATGCGGTCGGCATTCCGTGCGACTCCGACCCGATGGGAAATAAGCAGGACGGTTTTGCCTTTAAAGTGTCCCAGAAGGTCATTCATCAAACGAACCTCGCTGAGCGGGTCCAAGGCAGCGGTCGGTTCATCGAACACGACAAGATCATCGTCGTCGCGAACAAAAACGCGGGATAAAGCGAGTCTTTGCCATTGTCCTCCCGACAGATTGACCGCACCGTCATCCAGAAACCCCAACCGGCTATTCAGACCGTGCTTGAAGACATCGGCCAAACCGACTCTGGCAAGCATCTGCTCGAGTTTCTCCGAATCTTCGATTTCATCTATATTGCCGGCAGCCACATTTTCTCTTACGTCCGTCATGTACCGGATAAAATCCTGGAATACGGCACTGCTTTTTTGCCACATCTGAAATCGGTCCATATTCTTCATACTGACATCGTCGTAAAAGATCGAGTCTTCTTCCGTCTGATACAGCCCGAGAAGCAGTTTAATGAGCGTCGATTTGCCGGAGCCGTTCTCGCCCAGAATGGCGACAACTTCTCCTTTCTTGATTTCAGCGCTGATCCCGTTTAGAGCAGGCTGATCCTGATTCGGATAGCGGAAAAATAAGTCTTGAATCCGGATATCCTTTTCGAAAACAAACGGTTTGCTGCGGACGTTTTTCTCGGCACTGACGGCCACCTCGTTTTTCTCTTCAATCAGCTTCAGCTTCGCGATGTGCGTGCAGTATTCTTTTAATCGCGAGTAAGAAGTGAACATAGAGCTGATATTGTTTTCCGTCATGCTGAGCGCCATCGTGATCGCCACATAATCACCGATGCTCAAAGAACCTTTATAAATCAAGTAAGCGGTTATGACCGTAACTACAGCAGTGTTTAAGATCGAGAGAAGTTCGCCGCGATAAGTTCGTTGGTGATTCAGCTTGTCGAGCTTGATTTGCAGCTCCGCGTATTCCGTCTTCTTGTCCAGCCAGCGCTTTCTA
This sequence comes from Paenibacillus sp. GbtcB18, assembly GCF_019091125.1. Taxonomy (NCBI): domain Bacteria; kingdom Bacillati; phylum Bacillota; class Bacilli; order Caryophanales; family Paenibacillaceae; genus Paenibacillus; species Paenibacillus sp. GbtcB18. The sequence continues at coordinate 449,607 of NZ_JAGXJX010000001.1, read as the reverse complement.
AAGTAAGGGAACAACCGGAACAGCATCATTTCTTTCTGGGTCTCGGAATTTGTAAGGAGATCGTAATAATAATGATGGTTCCGCGTGTTCCTCATAAGCTGCTCATCGATTTCAACCCGCCGGCGTACGGCCAGCAGATCGTAAACACCTCGCCATGTACCGACCAGTAGAGCGAGAATTCCCGTAAGCCAATAAGAGTGAAGAAGAAAGAACAAGCTCAATGACGCGAGTATGATTTGTTTGATCAGGCCGATAGCGATTAAGTAGGTATCGTAATATTTATTGTTGCTGTAAGACCAGTAAGAAAAATCGCCTTTGAAACGCGGGTGTTCTTTCTCGATCAAGTCCGTCTTCTCTACAAGATCGATGAGCTTGCCCTCGCACTGGATGGCAAACATCAGGCTCATCTTACGGCTCTTCAGCTGAGCGTACGCATCCAAAGCCGCCCGTAGTAGTTGAAACAAGATTAAGAGCACAATACCGCCCATCAGCAGATAAAAGTTTTTAATCGTCAGCTGATCTACGATTAACTTGCTGAGATAAACGCTTACATTCGCTTGGACAGCCGAGAAGACGTATGCGAACAAGGAGAAAAGAACGATGATTTTGTTAAACGCATACACCTTGGAAAAAGCGCTCCATGTCGTCCGAATCGTATATGCAAGCGATTTCATTTGTCCGGATTCAGATTGTGATAGACCCGGATCAAGGGGGCAGCCGCGCGGTTCAAGTTTGCTAGCTTGTCAAAAATATCCGCTCCTACAGCCTGTCCGACTTTGTTCAGCACAATCGCGTAAGGGACCGCATTTATCTTAAGCTGGGCTTGCAATTTAGCCGTCTCGCACCGGTGAATCCGTACCTCCGGATCGAGTTCCCTGCGCAGCTCCTCCACCGACTCCTGGCTTCCTTCGAAAAGGATGCAGTAGTTAAATCCGGGTTGACTGTTCATAAAGGAAACCGCATAATCCATGTTGCAGGCGGAGCAGCCGATGCTCATCAGGAAAACGATTGTCCCGTGTTCGGTATGCCTTATCCACTCAAAGCTTACAGGATCGGATTTGGCAAGAAGAATCAGTTCTTCGGGAAAATATTTACCTAGTTTGAAATGCTCGATCGTTTGTTTTAGGAATCTTCTATGATCTTTTTCCTCTTGTACCGAATGCACTTTCTTCCCTCCCGGTAAAACGGAATGTAAATTCAACTATTTTCTTTGTTTTCCTTTATTTAACTTTCTTGTTTATATCTTACCTTTTACCCAAATTGAATGTAAGTGTATTTCTATTACTTTTTATGGTAATATCATTACTTTTACTTCTTATCTTTATAAAAAATCAATTTTATAACAGTTTAAATAAAAAAAGACACTGAAAAATCAGTGTCTTTTTGCTGCCAACTTTCGTTGCTTGCTCAGTTAACTCCCGCATTATAGATCCCCTGCCCAGCCTGAACCTCCTTGCCTTCGAGCATCCGCGGATTGAAATATTCCAGCAGATGCAAACCCGGCGTAGCGAACTCTTCAAAAGTGATCGTGTATTGTTTATACGGAACGGCCGTGTTGTCCGCAAAGGTAACGGAATAAGGATTTCCGTTCAGATCGGTCGTATGCTCCGGCATTCTCCATCCGAAGTCCAGAACGGTCCGGGTGCTGCGAATGTTCAAATCCCGCATGATTTTGCCGATGCCTTCTTTTTTTTGCGCAAGCTTTAGATGAATCGGCAGAGGGATAAAATCGGGATACATCACCGCGAGATTCTGGGAAACGACAAGGCCGCTTTTTTCTGCGCGAAGAAGTGATTCTCTAAGTACCGCATCCCGCGGGCCTTCTTTTACCGCCAATAAGGGTGCTTGAGTGGCCGTTACCTGCTTCAGAACACAAGGAATCATGGTTTCTCCCATGATCAGTTCGAGAAAATCCGTCGTCCTGTTCTCCGTCGTTAATAAGAGTTGAAAAACGAGCCGTTTTAACCGTTCCAGTTCCAGTTCCGCTTCCATTCCCATCGTTCCTTCCCTCGCGCTTATTGGTATCATTATAAGAAGGAATCCATGATTATTAAAGGGATTTTATAAAAATATTAGATTGTTTTTATATTTTTTTCCTTTTATCATCCTATTGCTTGTCCTCGTATTATTGAAAAGAAAAAAGACATCCTTCTAATAGGATGCCTTTTGCGGATGGTTAAAGCCATCCGCTCCGTTACAGCCGCATCGGCTGAGTACCTGACCAAGGTTGCACTCGCGGAAAACCGCCCTACAACTCCTTCCGCATGACGGCGAATTGTTTCACGGTCTCGAAGCCCGCCTTCTCGTATATTCGGATGGCCGGGTTGGTGCTGCCCGTGTAGAGGGACATGTACTCCGTGCCTATCCCCTTAAAAGCTTCGCACAGCTTGAAGAAAAGCAGGCTGCCCAGCCCGTGCCCTTCATGATCGGGATGAACGCCGATGCCGGCAAAATAGCCGCGGCCGCTTTCCTGCCGGATAACGGGACCTGCGAAACCGACCGCTTGTCCCCGGTGGGCCGCGATAACGACGGGCACGCCGTTTGCCGTACTGGCGGCGATTTCTTGCTGCCACAGCGGGTTGTCGAAGCCCTGCAGCATCGCCTCGATGCCTTCATGTCGGGCAGGGTCGAAAAGTTCGACCGCATAGCCCTCTGCGGCGGTCCGCGCTTCCTTGGCCCGGATTTCGTCCGGAATAGAAAACTCCGACAGGTTCAAGTACATGGCGCATTCCCTGGCGCGTTCGATGTACCCTTCGCCGAGCAGAAATCCGTACAAACGACTGTCCGCCGGAACCCCCGGAGCATTGTTGTGTTCGTGCCCCGGCGTATCCGGGATGTACCACGGCAGCATCATCGGATTGAAGAACAGAACATCGGCCTGCTTTTTGCCGAGCTGCCGGAACCGCCCTTCAAGCGCTTCCAGAAGCAGGCGGTAATTCGCATCTGTCTGACGGTCCTCAGACAACACGATGCAGGTGATATAGCCTGCGACAGCGCCCAAAGGCAGATCGCTGCCTGTGCAGCCGCAAGCGAATCCCGTGATTGTTCCGTCCTCCTCACGCACAACGAACGTATTGTCTTTGTCAAAATAACGACTGGACAGGAAAATCTCGTTAAAGCTCCGGCCGGTCAGCTCTTTGTAACCGTCCTTTACGGCTTCCGTGTTCCACAGCCGGATCACCGCGTCCGAATAAGATGGATCCCATGATTCGATCCTCATGATGATACTCCCTCCTCATACCTCATAAACTTGTAATGTCCGCCGCTGTAAGCCCGCCGGGCCTAACCATACCGCAGGTCCCCGTTTCCGCCTATAAAAAACGGGCCCCTGTACTCCGCCGAGATTCTCGGACAAAGCACCCGCACCGGCATCGAAAGAATGTTCGAATGCCTGCATGCGGCCGCTTTTCGGAAGCAAAAGCCCGTCTTGGTTTAGTGTGCCGTAATCCCGCCGGCCCGTTATTCCGTTACGAGTAACGGAGACAGCCGGTTCGGCGCGCTTGTGTTACCCCTTCACCGCACCGACAGTGACACCTTCAAGGAAGTATCTCTGGAGGCTGAAGAAGAGAACGAACATCGGCAGGGCGGAGATGGTGGCACCCGCCATCATCGGCGCAAAATAAGTCGTGTTCGCAAACCGGAAGTTTTTAAGTCCGACCTGAATGGTCTGCATATCCATCGTATTGGTAACGAGGAACGGCCAGAAGAAGGTGTTCCAGCTGTCCATAAACGTCAGGATCGCCATAACGGCCAATACCGTTTTGGACAACGGAAGAATGACCCGGAAATAAATCTGGAACTGATTGCAGCCTTCAATCTTGGCGCTTTCGATAATCTCGGTCGGAATGCTGCTCATGAACTGCTTAGCAAGGAAGATGTTATACACCGTCACCAGACCCGGCAGAATGAGCGCACTGTACGTATTTTGAATATGAAAGATGTTTACGATCAGGATATAAAGCGGAACTTGAGTAACCTGATACGGAATCATCATCGCGATCAATAGGATGGTAAACAGCATCGCTCTGCCTTTGAATTTGATTTTCGAGAAGGCATAACCGGCCATACTGGCGAAAATCACATTGGACACCATCACGGTCGTGGCTACGATCAGAGAGTTGAGCAGCCAGCGGATGGAATACTCGCTATAATCGAAGAAAAACTTGTAGGATTCCAGTGTAAATTTGGTTGGAAGCAGGGAGTAGCTCACCGCGCCAGCTTCGATCGGATCTCCAAAGGATGAAATAAGCATAAAGTAAATCGGGAAAATCGTAGCCAGAGCAAACAGGGTAAGGATTACGATAATGACTGTATTCCGGCTGTATCTGGCCGCGCGATTTCCTGCGTGATTGTTATAGAGCGCCATATCTCGCCCCCCCTTTCCTCAATATTCCACTTCTTTGCCGAGGAATTTGAACTGAACCAGTGAGATCCCCGCGATAATAAAGGCCAAAATCAGGGACTGTGCGGCCGCTTTGCCGAAGTCGAAGTATTTGAACGCGTTGTTGAATACGAGCAGGCCGACCATCGTCGTCGCATTGTCCGGACCGCCGCCCGTCATGAGATACGCGTTCTGGAAAACCTGGAACGAGCCGATAACGCCCGTTACGAGCAGGAACAATGTAGTCGGTTTCAAACATGGAATCACGATATACCAAAGCTTTTTAATGAATGACGCTCCGTCAAGCTCAGCTGCCTCGTAATAGCTCTCATCAATACCCAGCAGCGCGGCGAGGTAAATAATAATGCTTGTGCCGTGACTGGACAGCCAGGCCATGAGAACCAATGAGAACATTGCGGTAGCGCTTGATCCGAGCCAGTTCTGATTGCTGATTCCGATATAGCTGATCAGTTTGTTCAGAATACCGGACGGCATCGGGTCGAAAATCCACAGCCATACGACCGACAAGGCAACGCCGGAAGCTACGGCAGGCAAATAGTAAATCGCTTTGAACGTCGTCTGCAGTTTTTTCTTCAGCGGAAGAATCAGGATCGCAACCGCAAAAGAAAGGAACAGGGCGACAGGCACCGTCAGAACCGTATACACGATCGTATTTACGACGGATTTCCAGAACAGCGGGTCTTTAAAGGTCGCCGTGTAATTGTCGAATCCGATAAAGGTGGAACCCAGCGGTCTGTATTTCTGAAAACTAATGATAAAGGCACTAATAACCGGATAAGCCGTAAACAGCGCATAGACGAGAAGCGCAACCGCGATAAAGGCATAGCCCCAGGCGCCGTCTCCTCTGATTTTCCGTCTTTTAACCGGTTTAGCTGGTTGAGTCATCTCCCGCACCCCTCTCCATCCTCTAAGTCATTCTACATATCAGATAGCCGCATGTTGAGGCACACGGCTATCCGATTCCAAACTCTCTATTCTTTTACGACACCGTCCGCGCCGAACGTTTGCACGGCGGCCGATTTAACCGCTTCGAACATCGCTTCAGGAGTCATTTCTCCCGAAATCAACGCCTGCAGCTTAGGAATGATCACTTCTTCTTCCAGCTTGATCGCTTTGGCGCCCAGGTCGGCCGGGATATCCGGACGGGCAGGAGCCGCATTCTTCAGCATCGTTTCAACCGCCGCTTTGTTGTCGGCATCGCGGTTAACGGTCATGCTTTCGGCTTCTTTCTTGCCGCTCTTCGTAATGTGAGCGACAAACAGGTCGTTGTTCGTCGTTGCCGCTACTTTACCGCTTGCGAGGAAGTAGGCCGCTTTTACGACGTTGGCTTTATGCTCGGCCGTCGGTTCTTTCGAGCCGCGGAAAGTCACGTAACCGTCGACCGCTACGCTGGACTGCGGTTTTTGTCCGGCGAAAGTCGGAACCGGCAGAACCGTGTACTCAACCGGAACGCTTCCTTTAACGGCGCTGCCGTCATTGGCTTTCAGCTTCTCGTTGTTTTTCTTGGCGGAGTTCTCGAACGTCGCCAGGCCTTTACCGGTAATCATCGTTTGACCGGTCAGGAACATGTTCCAGCGTTTACCGGCGTCGATGGAGCTGAGCTCTTTCGGCATGGAGCCGTCATCGATCATCGTGCGGATATCTTTTAACACTTCAAGATAGTTTTTGCTGGTGTACGCGTATTTCAGATCTTTGGTGAACGGCGATGGCATGCCGGCATTTTTGATCAGAATGTTGAGATAGTCTTTGGACGCTACGCCCGCAGTCGCGAACACGAAGCCGTAACGGGATGTTTTGCCGCCTTCGGAAACGACGCCTTTCTTGATCGCTTCGCGGAACTCGTCAAACGTCCATCCGTCTTTCTGGACTTTTTTCCAGTCGATGCCCGCTTTCTCGAGGTATTCGCGGTTGCCGCCGATCGCGTGAACTTCCATATAGCCCGGGAAGCCGTAGAGGCCGTCGCCTTTCTTCATATACTCAAGCGGAGCGGGGTCGAAATCTTCAATCATTTCTTTGGTAGCCACGTCCTTGATGTCCATCATCATTTCCTGCTGCATGTACTTGGAAATGCCGTCGGAACCCATGAACGCGATATCGGGAGGGCTGCCCGCATTCACCTGCGTATCGAGCTTCTGTGTAATGTCTTCCCAGCTTGCCGGCTCGATTTTCAGCGTCAGGTTCGGATACAGCGCATTGAAATCTTTCGCCATTTGGGCAAAATTGTTCTGGTAACTCGCGGAAACCGGCGGAAGCAGGGCCGTGATGGTATCTTTGGCGTTCGGATCGCCCGCCGCGCCGCCTTCTTTTTTACCGGAATCTCCGCAAGCCGCCAGTGTGGACATTGCCATGGTTAATGCCAATACCGATGCTGCTGCACGCAATTTTCTTTTCATGAATAACAAGCCTCCCCCAAGGATATGAAAATTTACACCACGTTGGTCGTGGTTCGTATTGCCGCTTTTAAACTGCCCTCGCACTGATCCAGCACCCGCTGCGCCTCCGCCGCGTCCAAGCCGCTTTTGATCATCATGATCGCCAGCTTACAACTCATGGAAGCGCTTTCCAAAACCGCAGCAGCCGTCTTGTCATCCACGCCCGTGGCCGCTTTTATGATGCGTATGGAGCGGTCTTTCAGCTTGATGTTGCTGGCTTTCAGGTCCACCATCAGATTGTTGTAGGTTTTGCCGAGCTTCACCATCGTACAGGTCGTAAGCATATTCAGGACCAGCTTCTGTGCCGTACCCGCTTTCAACCGGGTCGATCCCATAATGACTTCCGGCCCGACAACCGGGGCAATGCATACGTCGCAAACGGATTCGAGTTTGGAATGTTTGTTGTTCACCAGACCGATGGTCGCCGCTCCGATTTCCCTTGCCTTGTTCAAGCCGGCAATGACGAATTGTGCGCTTCCGCTGGCCGTGATTCCGATTACCGCGTCTTTGTCCGTTACGCCGCACCGTTCGATAAGAGCGATTCCCTCATCTTTATTGTCCTCAAAACCTTCTACAGCTATTCTTAGTGCCCCATCTCCTCCGGCGATATGCCCCTGCACCCGCAGAGGATCGATACCGAAAGTTGGAGGACATTCAGATGCGTCGAGTACACCGAGCCTGCCCGAAGATCCCGCTCCGATGTAGAACATTCTGCCGCCGTTTTTAAGCACTCCGTGCAAAATATCAACCGCTTTCACAATTTGCGGTATTTCAGCCGCAACCGCAGCCGGAACCGTCGCATCCTGTTCGTTCATCAGACGCAGCATCTGTTCCGTCGTATATTCGTCCATCTTTAGTGTCTTCTTGTTGATCTCTTCGGTCGTTAGTCTCGCCAGATACTCATCCACAGCTTTCTCCCCCCCCATCTGTTTAGTTCAACTTCTTGATTTCATCTTAACGAGAAATTTCAGTTTGGTCAACAGTTTTTGAAATAATATTTTATGATGGAATATTCTATTGTTGTTTTATTTTCTTTTTTTCCTTGCCCCGCAGCATTTCTCTTTCTTTTCGCGCAAAATAAAAAGGACCTTATTCGGTCCTTGATTTGACATATTCGATCCGGCGGCGGTTTATGCTTGGGCGCTGCCGCAGATCAGGAAGAAGATTACCGGTCGCTTTCATCCGTACAACCGAACTGGGTTTCCGAAGGCAGCTCCAGATCCTGCATACCCGCAAACATTTTCTCATGGAGACGCGGCGCGTGCTCTTTCGTCAGAAGCATTCCGCCCAGGACATCGTAAAGGATGTGCAGATCCTTCGTCTCCCGATCGGAGATGCTCTCCGGTGCAAGACTCACCGGTTTGCCGAATATTTCTTCCGCCACGGATGCAAACCTTGCTCTTTCATCAGCCGAAAACCGCGCCAGGCGGGCGGCCGTTTGCTCCGCTATTGTATCGGTCACGCTGCATTCCACCTCTTTCGGTTCGTTAACGCCGCTGCTTCCCCGCCACAATATTGTGCGTTTTGGCTAAATATTTTTTCACGTGCTGGTATTCCGCGCTTGCCACTCCGGCGAAAAGAATATCGACGACGGTCAGCATGGCTATCCGCGAACCCATCGCGCCGCTTCGTATCGTAATTTCCGGCGTGGAAATGCTGAGCAGAATGTCCGCCTGATCGGCCAGCCTGCTTTTTGTATACTTCGTTATGGCGATCAGACAAGCGCCGTTCTTTTTGGCGATTTCCAGCGCGTCGAGGATCTCGACGGTTTCTCCCGAATTGGAGATGAAGATAGCCACATCGCCTTTCTCCAGAAGCGTTGCCGCCGTCAGCATACTGTGTCCGTCCGTATAGGTGTGACACATCTTGTTGATCCGTGTAAATTTCTGCTCCGCATCGGTTCCGACCAGACCGGATGCCCCGATTCCGAAGAAGGCAATCCGCCTGCATGTGCGAAGCACATCAACGGCCCGCGCAATCTCGCTCTTGTTGATTACCTGCAGCGTATCTTCAATGGACTGGCTGTTCGTGCGCGAAATATTCAAAATAATCGTGGACAGGTCGTCTCCCGGCTGGATATCCCGGTACGGGTTCGCATCCTCTTCGTGCATGGAGCCGAGGGAAGCCGAGATGCTGACGATAAAGCTGCGGTAGCCCGGATATCCCATCGTTTTGCAGAACCGCAGCACAGAGGCGTCGCTGGTCTTGGTCAGCCGGGCCAGATTTTTGATCGAGAGGTGCGGGATCTCCTCCACGTTCTCCAGGATATACTCGCCTACCGCTTTCTCGACGGGAGTCAGACTCGTTTTCATTTGGCGGATTTTAATTAAAACGTTATCATTTATGGCCATATTTTTCCCTACTCGCTATGAATTCTTGAAACTGAACCGTAACAAAAGAAGGTGAAACGGCGTCAACATGGTTCACCTCTAAAACAATTTCATCATAAGCGCAATTATTATAAAATACAAGATTAATAGCTAAAAATGAAAAATAATAGAAATGGAGAGGAAAATGTTCCCTACTGGCGAGATTAAAAGCCAATGAATAGAAAAAAGCCCGCAAGATCCAGTCCCGATGGACTTGACTGCAAGCTTTTTGTGGAAGTGCCGGTAATTCGGGGCGGAAGAAACGGAAGGGCGGGCCCGTCCTACTCGTTTTCGCTGCGTCTCTGATTGTTCTCGCTCTCATACACTTTCATCTGCTCGAAAGCGGCCTCGACCATAAAAGCTCGGGCGGGTTCGATTTTTCCGGTCGCAATAAACATCCGGACCAGAGAACTGCTCGTCTGCATGTTCGGCGTATACGGCGATAAATAGACGGTATCGGCTTTCGTCGTATTCCGGACGTACTGTTCCAGCTGCATTTCATATTCGAAATCCGTCGCGTTGCGGATGCCGCGGACAATCGCCTTGGCTCCCGTTTCATTAACATAGTCCGCCACGATGCCTTCGAAAGCGACGATTTTGATCCTTTTGCCCGGCGGAACGGAAAGCCTGACCAGCTCGGTCCTCTGCCCGATCGTAAAATGATGCTTCTTGGTGCGGTTGTTCGCAACCAGAATGTGCAGCTCGTCGAACAGATTCGTAGCTCTGTCGATAACCGACGTATGCCCGAGGGTAATGGGATCGAAACTTCCCGCGTATACGGCTATCATGCCTGCTCCTCGCTGACCACAACCGCATCCCGGATCTGTTCGAAGGTCAGCGGAGTATAGTCCCAGTGCTCCACGCACACGTTGAAATAGTTCTTGCCCTCATACTTCTGTCCATGGATATGACCGTGCACATTGACGTACGGCATATGTTTGTTCATATAAACCGGTTCGTGCGACAGCAGGAAGAAGTCTTTGTACAGAACCGGGAATTCGCTCACTTCGTCAAATCCGGCGTCCAGCCACCAGGACCGGGACCTGCCTCTGTCGTGATTGCCCAGAACAAGAAATTTATAGCCGTTCAGCTTTCGGACGATTTCTTGTGTCCTTTCCTGATTCAGAAACGAAAAGTCCCCCAGATGAAACACCTTGTCCTCGCTTCCGACGGCGGCATTCCATTTTTGAATCATGATGTCCGTCATTTCGTCCGCATCCGCAAAAGGCCGGGACTCGAAATCGATAATCAGTTTGTGCCCGAAATGATGGTCCGAAATAAAAAAATCGTTAGGCATGCTTACTCCCCCTTACATAATAGTCCGGATGGTTATTCCAGTCAGCCCCTTCATACCTGTTAGTTTACCAACTTAGCCGCAAAAAGGCACTAACGTTTCAGTTCATGTTCGATCGCCTGGCACGATGCCATACCGCTCCCCCATCCCCCCCTGCAAGAACGGAACACCCCAGCTTCGGCCCCTATCGTTTCATTCAAAATAAAATCAAGTTTTTTTGGGCGAACAAGGTTCCCCCATTTTTCTTTCACATAAGATGTGGCTAACTAATTAGGACATTCGTTACCGTGCGGCCATCCCCGATTTATTCCTCCTTCTAAAAGTTTTTCCCTAGAGAAACTTTTTGTTGACAGTCTAAAACTGTTTGCCTATACTAACATCATAAAGCGGCATTAACGGAAGGCGTATTTCCATAAATAAAATTTTGCACTCGGCAAACAGTTTGTCCGAAGGGAAAAAGAAAGGTGGGCCCTATGTCTTTATCAGAATTGTCATTGGACCAAGTTGAGGTGGGAAGCGTTGTCCGGTTAAGCCGGATCGAGGTACAGGGAGGAATGCGAAGACGGCTCCTTGATCTCGGATTCGTGCCGGGTAACCGCGTGGAAGTGATCCAGCGAAGCCCGCTCGGCGATCCGACCGCATTCCGTGTCAGCAATACAACCATCGCGCTCCGGAAAGAAGAAAGTTCCCTCATTTATACGGAGCCGGAAGGAGGCGACAGTCTGTGAAATCCTATACCGTAGCACTGGCCGGCAACCCGAACACCGGCAAAAGCACGCTGTTTAACCGGCTGACGGGACTCCGGCAGCATACGGGGAACTGGGCCGGCAAAACCGTGCTGACCGCCGAAGGCGAATTTGAGCGGAACGGTATTCTTTACAAGCTCATTGACCTGCCCGGCACTTATTCCCTTTACTCGAATTCGGCGGATGAGGAAGCCGCCAGGGATTACATCATCTTCGAGCAGCCGGACGTCACGCTGGTCGTGCTCGACGCGACCTCGCTGGAACGGAATTTGAATCTTGCGCTGCAGGTTTTAGAAATGACCAGTCGTGCGGTTGTCTGCATCAATCTGATGGACGAAGCCGAGAAGCTCGGCATCCGGATTGATCTGGATCGGATCCGCGAGAGGCTGGGCGTGCCCGTGGCCGCTATTTCCGCACGCAACAACAAAGGTATCGGCCCTATGCTCGATCTCGTCGAAAAGGTAGCGGAAGGCGTCCTTCATCCCGAGCCCCCGCCTATCCCCTACAGCGAAGAAATCGAGCGCCAAGTCCGGGAGCTGGAGCCTTTCGTCCGCAAGACGCTCGGAGCCCGCTACCCGGCCCGCTGGATCGCGCTCCGTCTGCTCGACGGGGACGAGAATCTCATCGCCTCGCTGAAACAGCGGCTAAACGGCACGGCGCCGGCGCAAGGACAGGGGGTAATGAGCTATGGCCACACCGCATGCAACTAACAGGCCCGATCCGATCGACTCCCTGCTATCCATGGCGCAGACCATCACGAGCGGCAGTTCCATCCGGGACGAAATTGTAAGCGACATCTATAAAACGAGCTGCGACATTTGCAATGTCGCCGTCCGTTACGAAGACAGGAAAAAGCTTGCAAGTACGCACAATCTCGATAAGATTCTGACTTCCAAGCTGTGGGGCTATCCTATCATGTTTGCGGTGCTCGGCGCGATCTTCTGGATCACGATTGCCGGGGCCAACGTTCCTTCGGGCTGGATCGCGGATTTCTTCGGGGTAATCGAAGGCTATCTGACGGCAGGTTTCCAGGCCGTTCATGCACCCGCATGGCTTCACGGCATACTGGTTCTCGGCTTCTTCCGGGGGACCGCCTGGGTAATCTCCGTCATGCTTCCGCCCATGGCGATCTTCTTCCCGATTTTCGCGCTGCTTGAAAATTTCGGCTATCTCCCCCGGGTCGCGTTCAACATGGACCGCCTGTTCAAGAAGTCGGGCGGACACGGCAAACAAGCCCTGACGATGTCGATGGGCTTCGGCTGCAACGCGGCGGCCATCTTGTCGACGCGGATCATCGAATCCCCCCGCGAAAGAATGCTGGCCATCCTGACGAACAACTTCGTCCCGTGCAACGGCCGCTGGCCTACGTTGATCCTGCTGTCCTCTCTTTTCATGGCGGCCGGCGCCTCAGGAGGCTGGCAGACTTTAGGAACCGCCCTGTTCGTCATGGGGCTGGTGCTATTCGGCATCGTGATCACCCTGTCCGTATCGTGGGTGCTGTCCAAAACGGCTCTCCGCGGCGTTCCCACACACTACACGCTGGAGCTTCCCCCTTACCGGAAACCCCAGATGTGGAAAACGATCCTGCTCTCCTCCCGCGATAAATCGTGGGCCGTGCTCAAACGCGCGGTTATCGTAGCGGCTCCCGCCGGAATCATTACCTGGATTCTGGGCAACATCATGATCAACGGAACGAGCATCCTTGCCCATACGGCGGCTTTCTTCGATCCTTTCGCGCATCTGATCGGTCTGGACGGCTATATCATCATGGCATTTTTACTCGGCCTGCCGGCCAATGAAATCGTTCTGCCGATTTTGCTCATGGGCTACATGTCCTCCGGCGCCATGGTTGATGCGGACGGAATGGACAACATCAAAGATCTTTTCCTGCAGCATGGCTGGACTTGGCTGACGGCTCTTAATATGATGCTGTTTTCGCTGCTTCACTACCCGTGCGGCACGACCCTGTTCAACATTTATAAAGAAACCAAAAGTACGAAATGGACGATCCTGTCCGCCCTCATCCCGCTGGCTATCGCCCTCCTGGTTACATTCGCCACCGCCCAAGCGGCCAGAGCATTCGGATGGGTCTAAGCAATCTTATACTAAAAGAGAACGGAACGGACTATATCGGTACCCATACACTGGACACCTTGAAAAAAGGTGCACGGCGTGCGGGTACTTTTTTTGTAAACTAGAGTCAGTGATGGAGGCGAGAACATATGCCAAAAAAAACATGTATGGAAGAAGAACGCTAAGGGCCATCCACAAGCCTTCATGTCGTACGTGCGGGTGAAAAATAGCCCCTCGCAAACCCGCTCCCTATAAACGTATAGCTGAGGATACACAAGAGCATCGGCCCCTCCCCAATGGAACCGAAAAAAAAGATGATTCTCGTCCAATACAGGAATCATCTTAATAAAGGCAGCTTAACACTTTTTTCAACTGTCCTTGAGCACTGTCTTTTTTTGTTGTTTGACATAGGTTGACGAGCTATTACAACAAGCGCATGGTGTTTATTTTTTGTTTTCTACAGGAATCGAAATTTTCTTATTATAGGTTTTAATATATTGTAATTCGTCCAGCAGCAGAAATTCCGGTATGTCCTTGGTGTTAAAAGAATATGTCTGCTCCCACAAAATATTACCGTTTTTCAGATCCCAAGGGCGTGAGGAGGAAATCTCTGATACGGGAACAACGTTGCCGCCAGCTTGGATGGATATATGGCCCTTTTCCAAGAAAACAAATTGATTTCTTGCGATTACGATATCATAGCCTGTATCGGTTTTTGTGACGTTTCGAATCCATAACTTTTCATGACCCACGTCGATCGAAAGATCTGATGGCGAGGCAAGAGAGATGGGTTTTTCTATTTTGTGTATTCCTGTGAAATTTTCCAGCACAAGTTCAATGGACTGAATCTTGTCTGTTGGGAGCACATCGAATTTAAGCTCAAATTCAGGACGATTCGCCTTCATTCCTAAGCTTTTCACTTCTGTTCCATTCACATAGAGCTTTGATTCGTCTGAAAATCTCGGAGATCCCTCTAATTCATAATGCCCTTTCACGATGGTAGAAGATGGCGAAGCAGTAATGGAGTCATAGTGGATCTTCCCCTGGTCAACAGTAATGGTTTCAGAAAGGTCCTCTTTGATTATACTCTTCATCGCTTTATTCGCATCAAAGTCGAAGGAGATGGGATAGGATACTCGTTCCCCGTTATCCAGCCACTCATTGAATGTCAAGGTTAAGGTTCTGGAAAATGGACTAACAGGCTCGAACTGGTGTACTCCGACAAACTGAGATTTGTCTTTGCCAGGATTGCCGCCGCCTCCTTGCGAATAGGAATCAGTCAAGAACCCTTTCAAATTACTGAAGTGGTTGCGGATGAAATCTTTGTCCGTATATTCGGTCCCTGCAGGCCGATCGATGGTGTAATACATGGTAAATACATTATCGTCGGCGATAACGCCATTAATGGTAAAGACTGTGCCGTCTTTAAACGTTGTGCTTTTGTTTACCTGCTGCCCGTATCCTTGCTCTGTTAATTCAGAAAAACTAAGAGAGTTCAAACCGGCTCCATTAAACAACTTACTTCCGTAATAAGCGAAGGCAGGATATTCATATAAACCAACCATCATAATGAGCGCTGCAACAGCTGATGCAACCCATGCCGCCGCTTTATTCATGTTTCTTTTTTTGGCTGGAACACGCTGAAGTGCATCCCGAAGCCTTCCCTCAAGTTCAGAGGGAGCCTGGACCCTTTTATACTCCTGTAATTTCTCCTCGATCGTTTTCATAACGATCACCTCCGATTATGGCTTTTAGTTTGTGTAGTCCTTGCGAGATTCTTGATTTGACGGTTCCTAGAGGCGCACCGGTCATGTCCGCAATCGTCTGATACGGAAGATCATGAACATATCGAAGCTCGATCGCTTCCCGCTGCGGGGCATTCAGATGGGATAGCAGCACATGCATATCCAACTCCGACTCTGTATGGTGATACGGGTTATCGTCAGTGAATGCGGCAAGGGAATGTTCTTGCTCGTCTTCCAGCGGGGAAAATCGCCCCTTTTTGCGGAGTAATGTTTTGCACCGATTGACGAGAATGGTTTTGCTCCAGCTGTAGAATGCCTCGCCTTTGTGCAATTGATCAATCTTTTCGTACAGCGTGACAATCATGTCTTCCATGGCATCCATCGCATCATGCTCGTTTCCCATGTAGGCATAGGCAAGACGATAATAAGCGTCCTGATCGGCCATGATTAGTTGTAATAAAGCTTCTTTGTTGTTTTTTTTTGCTTGTTTGACAAGATGGCTTACTTTCATGTTCTCTCCCCTTTTCATAAATAAGAGATCCCAGAGGTGATAAAAGTTCATTTTGTACGAAAAAAACTTTATACCCCTATCATCGGGAAGTTACTACCTCACTCTGAGGTTGGGGAAGAAGATAAGTTCCGGTAACTGATTCATTTTAAGATTACATTCCCCTTCAGGAAGTCCTCCGGAGCTGATTAGTATAGGATACGCTCTAAACGATGAATGATCTGTTTGGCGGATGAGGAAAAAGCCCCCTTGCGCAAACACTAAGAGACACCGCCATAATCAGCCGTGCCTCCATCCGTCAGTATTCTTTTATATCAACCTTTGCAGATCTGCTGCGGCGAAGCGCCCGGTTTGCGGCGCAGAGTAACAGCGGGATTTTTACGGAAGCGCTAGCTTTCCCATCACGGTCGGACGTGCCGCCCCTGTTGCGGAGGGCAGATTGTTGGGGATGCCGCGCAGGAAGTCATTGCCGAGCAGCGCGAAGATAACGGCTTCTTTGGCGTCGTCATGCACACCGAGCGCGCCCGAGGTCGTTACATGCTGGTCCGGCAGCAGCTCCGCGAGCATCGACAGCAGCGTCCGGTTGTGGGCGCCCCCGCCGGAAACGATGACCTCGTCCACGCGACAGCGCGGAAACACGAACCGCCGGCAGCCTTCGGCAATCGTGCGGGCCGTAAACGCCGTGGCCGTCGCCACGATATCCGCGTCCGCCAGTCCGAGGGCCTTCGCCCGCGCGATAAAATCGGCCGCGTACGCTTTGCCGAACACTTCGCGGCCGGTTGATTTGGGCGGCTTCAACGAGAAGTACGGATGCGTCATGGCGTCTGCGACAAGCCCTTCATCCGCACGTCCCTGCGCCGCCCACGAGCCGCTTTCGTCATAGGAATGCCGGCCGCCCGACAGCTGATAGACCACCTGGTCGATCACCATATTGCCCGGCCCCGTGTCGAAAGCGAACACATCGGACGGCCCCGCCTGAGGGGGCAGGACCGTGCAGTTGCCGATGCCGCCTATATTCTGAAGCAGGCGGCCTTTCGTTTCATGGCGGAACAGGATGAGATCGCCATAAGGGACCAGCGGCGCGCCCTGTCCGCCGACCGCCATGTCGGCCGGACGGAAGTCGCCGACGACAGGGACGCCCGTCCGCTTGGCGAGGACGGACAGGTCGCCGAGCTGAAGAGTCGAGCGGACGAGGTAAGGATCGGCAGCATCCCCCTCGGGGATGTGCCAAACCGTCTGTCCGTGAGAGGCGACGAAGCCGATGCGGTCCATGGTCAGGCCCGCTTCGCGCACCGCCTCCAGCGCGGCCTCCGCCATTCGCTCGGCAAGGAAAACGTTCATTCCGCAGACGAGCGCAACGTCCGAGCGGGCGACGGAGCAAAGATCTTTCAGCTTCTCCCGCAGCGCGTCGTCATAAGGTTTGCTGTAGAAATGCAGTAGCTCCACCCGGGTATCCAGCCCGCTTCCGTTTATCCGCACAACAGCGGCATCGATCCCGTCCAGCGAAGTCCCGGACATCAGCCCAATTGCGATTACTTCTTCTTCCTTTATGCCGAGTATCATGTATACCCCTCCCAAGCGTCGTTCCCGTGTCTGCTCCAAACAAATAGGCGGAAAAGGCCGCACGGGTTTCCAGTTGGATTAATTATAGAGGGATGGAAATATTTTTTCAACGAAATAATATTTCATAAACTTTTATTTCATTTCATTCGCTTCAATCGCTTGTTCCGCTTCATATATAGGACTCGGCTGCGAAGAATGTTTCGTTCATCCGCATTGTTACTCTCATCTTGATTTTTTGCGAAAAAACACATCCGTCTTCTCACGGATCGAAAGAGCGGGCGTAAACACCCATTCCTCTTCGGCGTCCGGAGGCACTTGTTCCTGCCGCTCCGAACGGTCTCCGGCTTTGTTCCACTTACGGCTCATCACCCAGGTAACCAATCCGATAATCCCGATAAAGCCCAAGCTGACATAGAAGCCCGGTCGGCTGCCGTGGTGCGCAAGCGTTCCGCTGACGGCAAGCAAAATAAGGGCGATGCCCGTGATCCGCTTCACCTGTCCCATCGCCTTCAGACGAAGCAGTTTTCCCGCCGTGATCAGAATAAACAGCCAGTTATACAGGAGGAGCAGTCCGGCGGCGGTTGTGATGTATTCGTATACGCCCCCGGGCATAAGCAAGGCCAGAAGGATGGAGGCTCCCATCCCGCAGGCCGTTAGACCGAGCGCCGGAAGCGGGAGATTTTTTATCCAACGACGGGCGAAAAGCTTAGGGGCATCCTTATCTTCCGCTAACGTTACGAGCATGGTGGTCACGGCGAAAAGCGATGCCACCATCGTCGAAAAACCGGCGATAATCAGCACCCCGTTGAAAACGTGCGGAATAAACGGCAGCCGGTAATGGCTCAGCGCCAGCACAAACGGGCTTTCTTTGGTATGAAAGACACTCCAGGGCAGCAGCGTGACGGCCAGTCCGATGGACAAGACATACACGACGGCGAGCAGCATCAGCATGATTTTCCCCGCCTTCGGCGCTTCTTCCGGCTTCTGCAGCCTGAGGGCCATAAGCCCCATAATTTCGATGCCTCCGAATGCGTAGAAGGCGAAAATAAGCGAAGACCAGAGACCCGCCGCCCCGGCGGGCAACAGTGTCGAAGCTTCAACGGGAAAGCTCGGCGCCCGGCTTCCGCGGATGATGCCGAACAGAGCCAGCGCGGCAATGACGAGAAACATCACGATGGCAGAAATTTTGATTACGGCAAACAAATTTTCCATCCGTTCGAATCCTTTTGTGCCCAGCATAATAATCCCCAGCCCGAGCACACCGTATCCCGTCGCAAATCCCCACATGGGAACAGCCGGAAACCAGAACCGGGAAAACAGGGACAAAGCCGTCAACTGACTGCCCATGATGAGCAGCTCCGAGCTCCAATACACCCACCCGCTGCTGAAGCCGGCCCAGCGGCCGTATGCTTTTTTGGCGTATGAGCGAAAAGAACCCTTAACGGGGTCCGCAGCGGTCATTCCCGCCAGCACGTCGAAGACCATATAGGTTCCGAATGCGGCCAGCACGAACGAGATCAGCACGGCGGGACCGCCGATTGTAATCGCCAGACCGGAGCCGAGGAAATAGCCGGTTCCGATCGTAAACGCCACTCCGAGCAGGGAAAGCTGCCACCATTTCAGCTTTTTTTCGTCTTCTCCGGCCGTCTGTTTCTTTTCCACGGGAAGTCTCTCCTTTGCAGTTTAACCATGAAGTTCTTTTAAGAAGAGTTCCCCCCGGGCAACATTTGTATGCCGGCATCCGGTTGAACCGACAGCGGATGCCCGCTTCATTTTTTTAATCCGTCGTAAATCCCGAGTAAGCGCCGAATCTCTAGAGATCTACCGGCCGGCTAGGGCCGAAGCAAAATAACCGCCTGCATGATGCAGACGGCCGATAGAAATTTTTGCAGGTTCGGGCTGCTGCACAGCTTCCTTTCTGGAGGTTCCAGGCGTTGCGCAGCTTCTGTTGTACAGGTTCCCTGTATTGTGCAGATTCCGTTAATTTGGCAGGTTATTGTGATCGGCATTTTGCCCTTATTCGTAAAGGGATTAGGGTCTTATCGGCTCGTCGTTTACCGGGCGACGGGGTTAACCGGTTTGCCTTTCGCCAAGTAAACGGTTACCCAGCAGGATACGGCCGCAGTCAGGGAAATAACGACTCCCATCAGGAGACCGACAAACTGCATGAAAGGATCTTGTTCCGGGGCGGACGGCGGAAGCAGGAAGATTTGCAAAAGTAGATAGACGGTGAGCACCCAATAAAAAGCGCTTCCGACTCCGCCGATAATCCGCTTTTCTTTCTTCGTGCCCTCTCGCGAGATGCTCATCTGAATCCAGATCATAAAGCTGATAAACGCGCCGGCGCCCGCAAACAAAATCAGGGAAAACGCAACATTCATCATGACGGTGAGCACCACAAGCGCCGTAATGACAAGGAAAATAACCATGTTCACGATAAATAAAAAGCCCCCGTACGCGTAGGGGGATTCCAGTCTGGCCGACGCGGCCATTCTGGTAAACCACGGGATCGGACGGAACGTAATCCTTCTGACAAGGATGATTTGGATAAGGACAAGAACCAGACCGAACAATAAAAGCACAGTCACTTCCAAACACTCTCCCTTTCAACTCTGCATGTTTTCCTGATTATAGCAAAGGCGCATACGGCGCAACAAGACTAGGCTGCTTTTGTCCGCTTTCGGCGGTTCGTTTTCCATTGACAATAATAGTTGTTTAACATATAGTTGTTAAGACAATCTTTTTGGCGCGGAGGGATCGAATGACAACGGAACCCATCTTCAATAAGAACGGATTGAACGATTCCTTAGGCTTTTTGCTGGGCGTGGCTTACCGGAAGATTTCCAATTGCCTGTCGCAGCGGCTGAAAGAGTACGACATCACACCCGAACAATGGTCGGTACTCTACCGGATCTACGAGCAGGATGGTCTCATCCAGAAGGACATCGCCGCCAAGGCGGGTAAAGACAAGCCGACGACGACACGCATTCTGGATTCGCTGGAGTCGAAGCAATTTATAAGGAAGCAGGTGGGTCAGGGGGACCGGCGTTCTTTTCATATTTATATGACGGACAAAGGCCGCTCTCTGATCGCGGAAACGATGTCCATTGAGCAGCAGACCATCCGCGATGCCGCCGCCGGCTTGTCTCAGGAGCAGTACGACCAGCTCATTACTTTTTTGCGAGGGATCATCGACAACCTTACATTGACATCAGAAAGCGAATAGGAGTGTCTACATCATGTCTAAACATCCAGAACAGCTGGAACTGCCTCACCATCCAGATGCGGGGAAAATCGAACCTCTCTGGACGAAATCGTTTATTATGCTTACGTTTTGCTATTTTCTTCTGTTTCTCTGCCTGCAAATGCTGCTGTCCCCCTTCCCCACCTACGCGAAGGACCGGTTTCATTCGGGCGATTTTACGTTGAGTCTGTTAACCAGTCTCTTCGCCATTTCGGCGATTATCACCCGGTTCGTAACGGCGGCCTTGATGCGCCGTGTACACCGCAACACGCTGCTGTTCTGCGGTGTGGCATTTGCCGCCGCCTCGACGGCGGCTTATTCGTTTGCCGGCTCCATGGGTGCGCTGCTGGCGCTGCGCGTCTGCTTCGGCATCGGCTTCGGGATGGCCAGCACGGTTATGCCGACGCTGGTGTCCCAGATCATCCCCCGCCGGAGAATCGGCGAAGGGGTCGGGTACTTCGGGCTGTCGAGCAGCCTGGCGATGTCCGTCGGGCCGACCATCGGCCTCGCGATGATCGGCAGCTACGGCTTCGGCCCGCTGACCGCCATGGGCACGGCGGCGGCCGCTCTGATCGTGCCGCTGCTGATCGGCTCGCGGAGCATTCCGCCGCAGTCGGCGGCCGTTTCGCCTGCCGGTCAGACGGCAGACGGTCAAGCGGCAGCTTCCGCCGGCGGAGCCGCGAAGCGCAGCGGCTTCAACAAGAAGCTGCTGCTGCCGGCTCTGCTCAACGCGCTGCTGTCGGTGACGTACGGCGGCCTGCTCAGCTTCATCGCCTTGTACGGCAAGGAAGTGCATCTGGAACAGGTCGGGCTGTTCTTCCTGTTCAACGCGATTACCGTTCTCGTCGTCCGCCCGATCTCCGGCCGCCTGTTCGACAGCAAGGGCCATGCCGCGATCCTCATTCCCGGCGCCCTCATTCTGATCGCGAGCCTGCTCGTTCTGTCCGTGGCGACAACGATGCCCGTGCTGATCGTCTCGGCCCTGCTCTACGGTCTCGGATTCGGCGCACTACAGCCGACGACCCAGGCCTGGATGCTCCGCGAAACGCCGCCGGAGCAGCATGGCACCACGAACAGCCTGTTCTACAACTCCATCGATTTCGGAGTCGCTATCGGCTCCATGCTGCTAGGTCTCGTCGCCTCCGGCACCAGCTATGCGGTCATGTACCGTTTTGCCGCCGGTGTGATGGCACTGTTCCTGCTTGTGTACGGCGTCTATCTGTTGGCGCGACGCCGGAATGCCGGCTCTTCCGCCGTTCCGGCAGTGACGGAGATGGAAATTTCCTCTTGAGAGGCGCTTTAACCCGGAACGAGATATACACCCGGCTTTCTTTGTAATCCCGGCACGGAATCACCTGTTTGCATACGGTGAATCCCGTGCCTTTTTTGGCTGTGCGGCCAACGCTTGATTCTGTCTTGGCCGCAAATTGGGCGTGGTTCACACGCTCGGCTGCTTCTAGCCCGTAGCCCCTTCCCGCTGCTGCCCGGCCGTTCTCGGAACCCCGAGCGAGAGTATAAGCGCTAATTTATAAAAAGCTTTCCAGCGGATAGACGAATAAGTAACCGCACTGATCGGCGGATCGAAGCTATGATTGTAAACGGCGTAATCTTTCACATAATCGTCCTTCATGTATCGCTCTTCGATCAGCAGCCTTTCTTTCGGGTGAAGACGGCTTACCGCCATCTCGATTCTTTCGCAGTAGCGGCGCCGGCGTTCCGGTTCTTCCACGTTATAAATCGCTATGCTCGCGGTCTGATCGCTTGTGACGTTCGTCGGCCCGTGAAATTTTTCCGTATAGCTCGAAGTAATCGTCGCCGTTCTTTCTTCGAATGTGATCGTTTTATACATCCGGTATTTGAGCAGTGCTCCCTCAACGGCTGTTTTCGTCTTTTTTCGGTCAAGTTCCGGCATCTCGATACTCGTTTTCATAGGCGGTAAGCCCTCCTTTATACTATGTATCTCCTCTTGCGGCAAGCTTCATGGCTTGTCGTGGGGACCTCTCTTTTCCTATCTTTAGTATATTACAATATATCGTTATATCATAATTTGGTAATAGACCGATTGCATCATACGAACAGATGTTCCCTTTAAAATGCTCTTGTTTTCTTGACTATTCTTAGTTTTTTAACTAGTATTACAGTATTCCGGAATAGATAGAGGGTGAATCTCATGACACTTGTCGATACTATAAAAGGATTAATGAAAGAACAGGGCCTTACCCAATACAAGCTCGCTCAGAGAGCCGGAATTCCGCATTCCACGATGAGCACTTTACTGAACGGCAGCATTAAAAATCCGTCCGCGGATATGGTCGCCCGGATTGCCGAAGTTCTGCAGGTCACGACGGATTATTTGCTCGGTCTTTCGGATCTTCCCTCCCACGAGCATTCCCCTGGCCAGACGGACCAAAGAGAAACCCGCGGCCAATCCAAAAACTCCGACCCGCACCGCAACGAGAAGGAGTTTGTCGATAAAATCGAACTGTCGGATGAAGAATTATTGAAACAATTCAGTCTGGAACTTGACGGTCGGGAGCTTTCGAAGTCGGAGACGAAGAACATAATCGCTTTTGTCCGCACGCTGCGCCAGAATAAGTAGCGACCTTAATCAAGGTTTTCAGCTCGATGCCAAGTATGACAGCCAATGATTTCAGGTCTACTTTCACGGGGGCGATAGGTTGTCACCTCCAAGATGATGGTAGAGATCCGTATGAGATGTACCCTTATTATACCACAAAACACCCCTAAATAGGAACGTAAGTTCGTATTTTGTGTGCACAAAACCAATTTCCCCCTATCATCAAAGTTCCTCTCAGCTTACTATCCCTTACATTCCATCATTTTTAGCTCCCTAACTAACCTGACTTATTCTCAGAAAATAGTCAGCAAAAACAACCGGAAACAAAAAAAAGCCCTCCCAACCGGATTCGGTTGAAAGGGGATCGGTAATCATGAAACGGTTCCTTCTATATTATACGGACATTATTCGCCTGCCGGTGTCGTGTTGATTTCCTTCAATTCCAAAGCTTGATTCCCCTTGTTTTGAGAAGGGTTGTATTCCATCCAGGCTTTCTGAATGGCCGCGAGAAGCTTGTCGGGCGTTACGTTCATTCCTCTTGTTTGAAGTTCGTTGGCCGCATAAACGATGGCCGCGTTCATTTTTTCCTGTCCTTTTAAAATCAGTCCGTGCGTTTCCGCAAAAGCCATCGCTTCCGATGCCACTCTCATGATGATTTCCTGCTGGGCGGCGTTCGTGCGGGCCTGAAGCCAGGCGATCAGCGACGTTTTGGCCGCGTGAATTAAGACAGTCAAGACGCCGGCCAAGGCCGTGACGAGCGCCAGAATGACCGGTGTCAGTAAATCCGTCAGCTGTTGTGCCACTGGTGAATTCCTCCTTTAAGTCCCTAGTTGAAGCTATCAAAAACGTCAAACAAAGTCTGCCGGCAAGCTCCCATCGGATGGCAAAACCGATCAGGTGTCCACCGTCATGCGGATGCCGAGCATCGCGCGCGCCGTTTTCGGATACATGGGTTAACCCCATTATGTGAAGGCATTTCTGCGTGTGGAATAGGCGGAATAGGCGGACGGGCTGCAGAAGTTTGCTCCGGTTCGCTTCACGTGATCACTCAGCCTCGCAGTTTATCGGCCATCCGCCGAATGAGAAGGGCCGTGTACTCCGTGTCCGGCGTCTGCCCGTTGGTCATTACGCTGTTCCAATACGCAGGCGAGTCGATCACTCCGTGTTCGTGGAGCTTGGCAATTGCCGCTTCCAACCCTTTGGAAAACTCGGGCTGCGCCTGTGGCTGAGATTTGTCCGGGGACACGGATACCGGTCCCAGCGCAAAAGCCTCGGCCAGACCTTCCGCCGTCGATGCGGCCAGCTGATCCAAAAACGCCTCGTTTTTCAAAAGCGAGGCATCCGCTGCCCGGTCGATAAAACCGTATTCCAGCAAAACCGCCGGCATGACGGTGTGACGAAGCACCGCGAGATCGCCGGACTTCCTGCCGCGGTCCCCAAGCCCGTATTTGGCAAAGGCCGCCGACACCTTGGCATGAATCACGGAGCGGAGTGCTTCCGTACGGGAGCCTGCGGCCGTCCCGCTGTATACGTAGGATTCAAATCCGGTGCCTCCCCCCGCATTGATGTGGACCGAAACGAAATAATCGGCTTGCAGCCGGTTGGCGAACGCGCATCTTGCTTTCAGATCGGTGGACTTGTCCGTATCGAAAGCCGTATCATCCGTGCGAGTCATGCGGATATCCGCCATGCCCCGGAGTTTATTCGCAATGCGGGACGCGATTTTCAGCGTGAGTTCTTTTTCCATTAATCCGCTGCCGATTGCGCCGGGGTCGTTCATCCCGTGTCCGGGATCCAGGACAATTACAGATTTTTTCAAGAGTCATAACCTCCTTGCAAAATAGAAAAAGCCCTCAGCCGTTAAGCCGAGAGCCGTTTGCGGACACAATCAGAATGGGAAGAAGCTGAACATATACGCGATCACGGCCGCAATCGTAACCGCAATTACATATTTTGAGAAGCTTATCCAGGCCTGCTGCGCGTTTGTCCGTTCTTTCTGTCCTTCCAGGCGTTCAGAGCTGCCGTCCCGCGTTACCTGCTGGAGCAGTTCGGCGTTGTCTCTGGTCATCTGCTGAAACACGTTGAACATTCTCGTTTCAAAGCCGTCGAATCTCGTCAGCACCTGACCGACCAAGGTCTCAGTCCTGGCCTGGCCCGCGTACAGCTGCCGGATATCGGCTTCGTTTTTTTGCTCGCATCTCTTCAGCTCCTCGATGTCTGCACGGAACTGCCGGCTTTCCATGTTCAGCCTTGCGAGATGCTCGCCGAAGTTTTCAGGGGCGATGGCCATCGTTATCGTCACCTCCCGTCGTAAGCAGGCTGTTTACCTGCCGGTTTGGTGTTCGGGATGAGAAAGGTCTTGATTTTCCGGATTAAAGTCGGGACGTTTAAAATATACGTATTCAAGAATGCTTTTTTTAACCTCCGGTATTAAATTGTAGCTGCCTACAATATGTTCAATTGGACCTTCATTGTTGTTATATCTTGTGATGCAGGCATTTGCAAAAATACGAATTTTAAAGTCGTTCATTAGCATGACGCTGCCTCCTTAAATTAGTATGAGAGGGGCCCTATGGCCCCTCCTTTATGCGGAAAACAATTCAACTAGAGCTAATTCGATGTCGGCTATACGAGCAGCATTTGCCTTTGCTTCTTCCAGCTCTTTTTGCAATAACCGGATCATTTCTTCTTGAGAAAGCGGCCTGTCTTCGAGTTCGTACCAAGCTAGTCCGGTCATCGGGTTCACGTAAAGTATCGCTGCCTTTCCTGCGGGAACATCTTTAGCTTCCTCATAATCAATCACAATACCATCTTGCAATTCCTCTTCCGTCAATAAGTCGGGACGGTAATCAATAAGCGATACACGGGCTCTTTCTTCAGCCTCAGAAGCATATTTAACAAATACTTTCATATGTTCCACCTCGTTATCATCTATGGTTGTTCAAATTTGATTCGAGTCATAATTCGATACAGGTAATAATCCCCACTTATTCTTCTTTGAACTAAGACCCCTCCCAGCGAATCAGAAACAATTGCACTATAATCCCAAATACTGGAGACAGAATAACTGGTACTTGCTAAAGGGAGAGCTTCTTCGGATAACAATTCAAGTGTATTTCCTTTAAAAATATAGAAACCGGAAACTATTCCGGCTCCCAAACCTTTGATCATTTCTGTTCCCGAGTTAAAAGAGTAGGAGGTTCCATCCGGTCTTATATAACCAATATATACCGGCTTATCCGACCATGAGCTATCTTTATAAAGATAAGCCACTGTCCCTTTAGGCGTCACGGTATAATCCGTATCGTAAACTCCTAATCCATACAAAGTAATATAGTTTAGCTGAGCATCCAATACACGCAAATAATATTGAAAAGTACCCATACTTTTACCATAATAATCAAAATAGACTCGGCCATTTGAGCCGATCATTAGCTTCTTCTTGAACGTTTCGTTGGTACCTCCAGGTATTGTCTTTACAAGATTCAAGTTCAAATCAAAGTACGAAATACTGCAATTGTTTTCGATTCCGTAAAAAGCATCGTTTCCTACAGCAACATCATTGAAATACCCGATATCTTTCCTTAAAATCAAATTCAAATCCAGATCATAGACACCGACGGTATAGTTGTTATATGAATAGGTATATACTCTATCTTTATAAACAGCAATATGAGTCGGATTAAAGTCGGACGAAACTGTTTTAAGCAGGCTCATATCCGTAAGCTCGATTTTATTGAGCCCTTTTGAATCTAGACAATACAGCTTATCTTTATAAGGGAAAAAACTATGCAACCCCTCTTTGCAAGACACCGATTTACTCCAAGTCGTAGAACTTGCTGCAAATCCAACCGGCACTCCCTCCGCTCCACCCAGACCGGCAGGTTTCCATTCGCTCCCATTCCAATACTCTAGTTTTCCACCGTTTACTCGAACGGTTTCATTTGTTACGACTTGCCGCCATGGATGCCAGGTCGTTACGCCTGCACTGGATTCCCCTCTCCGGACAAATACTTTGTCTGTAAAGAAGTCATGGGCTGTTTGTTTAACCCAGTTCGTATCGAGGGTGTGCGAAATGACCTCATAGTAATACCATCCTGCACCAGGCGCATTCGGGCAGCCTTCCCCGTTGTAAAAGCCGGTTTGTTTTATATTGTTGAGGTCCGTACCACTGATCACTGTTGTCTTCCGCGTTAAGAGCTCGTCACCGTTCCATTTAGCCATTTGTCCTTGCTGGGTGATTAGATTAATACCGCCATCCGTGTATTCATTGACGATATTAAGGGTATGCTGTCCAGCCCCGGGATATCCGATATATCCTTTCCTTCCTTTAGAGGCTCCCTCCGGAAATAAAGCCTGGTATACATGACCGACACCATAAAGAGAAAGTGCATCGCCATCGCCTGCAAATTTCCCTTTTAAAAATTCGCTAACGCCGCCGCTGGATACGGATGGCATAAACGTTTTCCAAACCGGAGTGAACTCAGCCCCGGCAGTAGTAGCAATCCGGCCGGTATCAAAATACTCGATATTCCCGTAATTCAGCCGTATACCCGAAGCACCGAGAGTTTGGTGGGTATTGGAGAAGCGATGCTTCCCGCTCTGATCTACGTAACAGTTGTTCCCCCACACGGTCTGACCGCCGCTGCTGGCGCTTAAATCCCCCCACGCGTTAACGGACACTTGTTTGCCGGTCTGGTTAGTGGTGTCGACCACAACCGGACCTTTGATCGTACCGCCCGTTGCTTTCTCAAGAAAAGCGGAAGGTGATTTACCTTGAAGCAGATCGGCGTCAAGCCCGCTCCCGGCGCCGTCTACCTTTTTCAATTCCGTTAAAATTTCCTCACCCGTAATGTTTACGTCAATAGCCCCAATTTGTTCATCGGTATATTTCTTCGACCTATTTTCGGCGTCTTGAAGATCGCCTTGAGTCGCATATACGAGAGAACTATCAATGGTCGCCGTCACATTCGCCGCATTGCCTACAACCACAATCGCATCGATGGACTTCTCGATGATGTCCGCCCCGCCAACGGGCGGAATGTATTCCGCGTTGGCGCCGGCATTGCCGTAGCAGTACAGAATTTCTCCCTCGTCCGGGTCTTGCGCATAAATTCCGATTTCCCGGAAATAAAACCCGGTTGTCACATCCTGATTGGACAGTACGGCTCCGATGACCGCACGTCCCTGGGTCTGGATTTTCAGCTTCGAAATCGCCAAGGATTTCTTTTCGCCGATCAGTTTAGTCAACACCGGAATGGACTGCCCGCCAAGCTGCCCGTCCCCTATTCCCATCCGGGTATAGTTCAGCGTTACGCCCGTCTGGGCTTTGGCCTGCAAATTTCGCCCTTTGTTCGTCAATACAAATCCGCCAAAGGCTCCCATTATCCCACCTGCCTAATTGTCATTTTTTCGCCCATATGGAAAATGCCCCCGACATAAAGAGGCATTTCTTCCGTCTGGGATAAAATCACACGCTCGAGCCGGGCGCTGAGCCGTTTAACGGACTCGACCGCCCGGTAAAATTCGAGCGCTCTTTCCTGCGTCACTTCCGGGTTGTTCGTGATGACCCGGAAACGGAAAGGCTGACCGCCGTATTCGAACCATTCTTCGACTTTGCCTTCGCCGAAAAGCGCGGCGACCAGCTCTTCCACAGCGGAAGGCGTTCCTTTGCGTTTGTGCCAGCGGAAAGCGTTCCGGACGAGCTCGCGTTTTTGCTCCAGAGGAAGCTCCGGCTCGTAGAAATCGACGTGAAACTGCCACGCCAGCTCGTCCGCCTCTTCCTCGTTCAGCTTGTCCAGCCGGTCGTAGTATGTCAAACGTCCGATTTCTTCGCTAAGCTGCCGCAGCTGCCCGTCCAAAGAAAGAGCCGCCGCCCTCACGGTCTCGTCTCTCTTCAAATTCGGCGGCAAAATGTCCAGCAGGCTTGCGTGTTTGAGCTCAATCATCGGCAAGCCCTCCATATACGATATTTACTTTGCCGTCCTGAGCGACTTTAAGGGCGGAAAGCTCCGTGTACGCCGGGCTGGCGACATTCACGCGCAGGGCTCCCGCCGCCATCACGCGGCCGATCAACTCGGAAGGGTTGATGTCCCGGCCGAGTCTGGATTTCTGCCAGAGCCGGTATCCCTCGACCGCTCCCGCGACGGCCGCTTGAATCGCAGCCGAATCGGCGGCCCGGCTGCGGCTGACCCAATAGGTCAGGCCGATGTCGTAAGGCACTGCTTCCGGCGCCTGCACGGTGACACGGTCGGTGAGCGGTCTAACCTTCCGGTCGTTGACGGCCTCTTTTACCGCATCCAGAACATCCGCGGTCGGCAGCTCGCCTCCATGCAGAAGCGGCAGCACGACAACCTCGCCTTCGGCGGGAGAGTGCACCCCTACGTCCACGATGGCGGGATTCGCCGATTTCGCCCAGTATTCGTACGCGCCTTCCGGCCCCGCTGTCGAGAACGACTCCGGAGCGGTTCGGATCCGTTCGCGGTATGCATCGTCCGACTCGGTCTCGGAACCTCCCGAAGATTCCGTCGTATTGCGGACGCTAACGACAAACGGAACCGGGTCCACGAGGACGTTCAATATCCCCGGTTCAAACCCGTTCCCGACTGTCCCCGGTACCGCGCATTCCGCGGATACGGACGCCTTTAGCTGTCCCTGCGCAATTTCGACGACTTCTGTCGTCACGAAATAAAGCGCCCCGCCGCCGCCCTGGGGACCGATCCGGGTCCCTTTCGGAATCAGCGTGGCCGAATTGAGCGGCATGGACAGCGTAAACTCCACAGTCGTAACGGCAGGCGCCGCTTGAAGCCGCTTCGTTTCGGTCATTTCACCCATATGATCGAGCAGGGTTCCCCTTGCGTAACGCAGCAGATTTTGCCTCGCCGTCTGGTTGATCAGCACGCGCTGATGCACGATCATATTCGCCAGCGACATCAAAAAAAGGCGTTCGGGGTCAGCCGGAAAAAGCTTACGGCCCGTAATCGCCTCATGTACGGCCAGAATTTCCTGAATCGTTTCCGCCGCATCCTCCTGTATGAATGGATAAGCGCCTTCGTTCAAACTTTTCACCCCTCTCTCAGCCTAAAGCGGACGACAGGGATAAGCCTGCCTGCGCTTCCGCTCGTTTCATCTTCGTAAAAACGGATCTCTTCCACCAGAGCTCTCGGCTCTTGTTCCAGAATCGCGTTCATCACGCTGCCGCCCATCCGGGCTTTCGCAACGGGCATAGGTTCGTCAAGTTCTTCGAACGGAATCCCCATATTCCTGGCAAAAGGAGCCGAGCCCGCAGGCAGGCTCAGAATCGTCCGCAAGTTCTGGATGACCTCTTCCGCTTCGCTCATGGGGCCGAAATAAAATCCTTCCGGCTCTCGCATATCAACGGTATAGTCTATTTTCATACATATTCCTCCAAAGAAACGGAAGCCGACGCGAGCAAAATATTGCCCCGGTTATCGACTTTATCCCAAGATTGCTCCAGAGACGTAATGACCCAAAAGGCTACGCCCAGCCCCTTACCGCCTATAGTGAGAGACATCGCTTTGCCGGAACGCTCGGTTTCTACCAGCTTGTCCAGCTCTTTGCGCGGGTTAATTCCGTACCGGAGGTCAAACCGCATCGTAAAAGAGATCGTGTCCAAACCCGGACCGATCCACTGCGTCCTGGCTTTTTTGCCGAGAATCTCATGTTTGGCCCAACGGCTTGAGCTGCTTCTTTTAAAATCGTCGAAAGTCCGTATCGTGTCGGCAGTCGCAATAAACACAATATCGCCCAATGTCCCGATCATAGCGCCTCACCGCCTCTCGTTAAAGTTCCGGTTACGATCAGGTCGCCCTCGATTTTCACGCTGCCGGCAGGTTTAACATGGAGCACGCCCGATTGCCGGTCGTAATAGACGCTGCTGCCGTCTTCAAACCACACGCCGCGCTGCGACGGTACGCCGGGAGGTCTTTTGTCGGCCGTAAAAAAAGTCCCCAGGCAGAAACCCGCCTGAAGACCGCTTCCCGCAAAGACACAAAGCACATTCTCGCCCACCGCCGGCAGGCTGTTGCCGCGCGCCCATCCTCCCATGGGAGAAACGACCGGCAGACCGGCCGTAACGTAATGATTCCGGTCCGGAAAAGTGACCCGCACGGTCCCCTCTGAAGCCTGCACGCTGGATACGATGCCGGCCCGGATTACAGGATTTTCTGAAGCCATCTCACCACCCCAGTACTTTTCGGATTTCAATATCGGTCGTGTAGCCGCCGCTGCCCACTTTGTGGCTTGCACTCTCGATCAAGTATTTGCCGTCGAACCGGTTCCATCCCTGAAGAAGAAGGGTGACCCCCGAAGCCATGCGGACATCCCCGGACAAGGAGAGGCTCGCTTTTCCGGCTTCTTTGTTCTTCTCGCGGAGGCTCTTGGCCGCAAGACGCATAGCCGCCGCCTCGGAATCAACCTGTTCGTTGATTTTCAAAACCGGTCCTTCCGCCGGAGCGCCCGGAGGCACGTACATCGCCTGATAGGTCTTGTTTTTCGCGGAATCCGAATAAGTGACCTCGCAGGCCCGGTAAGCGGTATATGCGGTGCTCCAGCCGAACTTGTGACTCGCAACGGCATCTTCTCTGCGGACCAGGGTCAGCGCCGGTTCCTTTTTCTCATACTCCGCTTCATCGAACAAGACGAGCTGGCCTTCGGATACTTTTACGGCAATTCCTTCTTTCATGGCCTGCTCGTTCAAAAAGCCCAAATCGGACTGATCGGTCTGTTCCAGCCTCTCATAGGAAGGATTGACGTCAGCCGAATAGAACAGCGTCAATCCGGCCGCTCGTGCCACATCGCCCGCCAACGTGCGCAGAGTGACGTTTTCCCACGCCTTCGTGCGCTTCTCCTGACGGATGCCGGAATCGACGGGCAGCGAAACAGCCTTAATGCTTACGGTGTCCGGCGGACCGCCGAAATCGAAGGAGTCGACTTCAAACGTCCCGCAGGGGAGCGTTTGTTCCTCCTCCGGGTAATTCCAGCCAAAGGTCCTGATTTCGGCCTTGATCGTATCGCCGGCTGACGGCGACCAGGGCCCCTGCCAATTTTGCAGCCTGTCTTCAAGCGAAAGCTGAATATCGTCGAGCGATCCAGGCGCCGCATCGTTGTACGTAAAATCCACAAGAGAATCCGCCAAGGATTGGGTAATATCTTTCCCGTTGTACTCGACGACCAGCTCCGCCCTCCTTCCGTCCAATACGTCCTTCATACGGGATCCCTCCTTTTCCATGGTGGGAGCGTATCCGACGACTGGGCCGGTTTAGGCGGAATTTCAAGTGTGATGCCGGCCGGAAAAACGACGATATTCGCATGTTTCTCGTTAAAATTCAAGAGGAGCGGCATAAACCGCTCGCTCCCGTAAAACTGATAAGAGAGCCCATCCCAGGTATCTCCTTGAATCGTGGTGTAAATCATACGAAGCTCACCCGCGCTTTTTGACGTAAATAGGTGTTGAATTCTCTTTCAAAATCCCGTCTCGTTCTCTGCTCCATCTGCTGGACAGCGGCCTGATCGGCATTTCCGTAGAAGTTATACGACGGGTTAAAAACAAAGGCCCCGCTTCCGGACGAACCTCCGGCAGGCGAAACGCCCAGCATCCGGCCTGCGGCCGCATACAATCCGCGGCTGCGGTCCGAATTGTTGATCGGAATGATGACTTCGCGGTCTCCGCCTTCGCCGATCCAGGCGAGCTCGGGACTTGAGACAATCCCGCCATTAGCGTAACCGTTAAATGAGGCTCCTTTGGGGGAATAACCTGTTCCGATAAGCGGATAGCCGTTAATTAATACCCTTTGGGAAGAAGAGCCTGCTCCGGTAGTCGGATAACCGTTATTTTGGGCTCCTTGGGAAGAAGAGCCTTTACCGATAGTTGGAATCTCCCGGATGTTCATTCCGAAAGTTCCGCCCCCAAGCCAATCAGGTATATTGAAGCTCACACCGTTTAGTTTTCGGATGCCTGAATTGATAGTATCAATGACGAAGTTTATCCCATCAATTGCCCCATTTTTTATATCCGTCCAGAGATTACTGAAAAAAGCTCCTATGCCACCGAATGCGTTCTGTATGGCAGTCCACAGATCGTACGCCTTCGCTTTCACCGTATCCCAGTTTTTATAGAGCGCTATTCCTCCTGCTACTAAAGCCGCCAATGCAATTACGACCAATGTAATAGGATTGGCTGAGAAAGCCAAGTTCAGAGCTCTTGTAGCAGCTGTCAAAGCCCAAGTCGAGAAAGCGGATGCAATTTGGTAAGCCCTTAAGAGATTATACTGAATTCCTAAAGCTACCATGGCTATTCCATTCTTCATTGCTGCCAAGGTGGTTCTTCCTAACGCTAGTGCAGATTGCCATCCCTGAGCAGCGAATTTATACATGGCAGCTATAATACTCCCTGTCATTTTACCCGCTGCAACGACCGACTCAACACCTGCCTTCACAATGCTTCCAACAAAGTTTGTGACTACTTGATAGCCTGCTGTTAAAGCTTGTAAACCAGTTTTGACAAGAGTAGGTCCAAAAATCAGGGTTAGAACCCCAGCAACCCCGAGTA
This sequence comes from Paenibacillus sp. GbtcB18, assembly GCF_019091125.1. Taxonomy (NCBI): domain Bacteria; kingdom Bacillati; phylum Bacillota; class Bacilli; order Caryophanales; family Paenibacillaceae; genus Paenibacillus; species Paenibacillus sp. GbtcB18. Next base: position 416,083 of record NZ_JAGXJX010000001.1, on the reverse strand, counting down.
TAGCTTTTTGATGCTCCTCTAAAAAACCGGTAATAAATGAACCAATCTGAGGTCCCATAGTCATGACCGTGTTAAATACTTCATTAATCGCCGTTTTTACAGCCGGAATGGCAATGATAAGAGAATCTGCAAACTGAGCTAATACAGGCATGGCCATGTTTTGAATCGGCTGCAAAATCTCAACAAAAAGTTGTCTGCCAATCGATGTAAAAGCATCTCCTAATGTGTCATATTTCACAGTGGAAAGCTGGGCCATCGTATTTTTTGTCATATCAAATTCGCTTCTTGCCGATCCCATAGCCATGAGCACGTCCTGCTGTAGTCCTTTAAAAGAAGTTCCGAATAATTTAATGCCGATTTCATTGCGCTTCATCGGATCTGTGATAGATGCCAGGGAAGTTGCAACTTTATTGAAAGCGGCTTGAGCTTCCGGACCGCCTTTCGAGAAAATTTGGGTCATACTTTTAGCATCCATATTAAGGGCTTTAAATGCCGCGACACTATCCTTGCTGCCACTTGTAGAGGTTGTGCTAAATTCTTTCATGGCCCCGCCGATAATATCTAACCCGGATGCACCCAGCTTTGTTCCCAAGCCGAAGGTATTGAACATTTGGTTTGCCGAAAAACCCATGGTTTTAAAATGGGCCCCGTATTTATTCACGGAATCCAAAAGATTTCCCGATTTCTCCAGGCCCTTCTGAGCACCCTGAGCAAATAAGTTATAGGCTTCCGTACTCGTAATACCGAAATCGTTCATCATGTACTCAGCTGAAGCGGCGGACGATTTTACATCTTTTCCGAAAACGTCTTTAAAGACAATCGCGTTTTTAGTCGTTTCCTGTAAAGCGGCACCCTGTTGATTAGTCAGCTGTTTAACGGTGGATAACGAGCCTGCAAGATCATTCCAGGTACCTCCGAGATTTTGCTTATACAAAGCTTTCGCCGAAGCCTCCAGCTCAACCATTTCGGTTTTACTGACCCCTGTTGACGCCTGAACTTGCTTCATGGCTACATTAAATTCATCGATTTTAGTGACTACGCCCATGAAAGAAGCCTGAATGCCTTTTATAGTCTTAAGTCCATTAGCAAAACCGTCGAGTGTCTTTTTAGCTTTCTTAAGTGCAGAATCGGTTTCTTTCACTTCTTCACTAAGCGGCTTAAATAGACCTGGTGGAATATTAACCGTAACTAACTGTTGAAGCGCATCCTGAATATTTTTAATCATACTAGTGACGTTTTCCACTGTCGATTTATCCAGCTTAAGACTTACGTTCGCCTGATTTTTCGAGCCTTTAGCCATCTAGTCTCACCCCCTTTTCGCAGTTACCTCTTGGATCGGCTCCGTCCACTCCAGCAGATCGGCTACCGGAAGACTGAGCCAGTAAGGAATGGGCGTCTTGGTGGCAACCGAGAAGGAGGCCACCAGCTTGCGCAGGGTGCGTCCCCCTTCTCTGCCCATCCCTAGCCCAGCAAAAAATTTTGCGACCGGACAAGAATTTTGGAGAAATCTTTGCCGGGAAGCGCCTTAATCAGATCCATGGGGACTTTGGCCGCGCGGGCAGCTACCAAAGCTTGATACGTCTGGGAAATTTGCTTCACTGGCACGACTTCGTTACCCGAGGACATCGTATTCATTTGTCCCTCGCAAGAGAGCAGGTCTCCGCCCGTCAAGCTGTCGAAATCAAGCAGCAGCTCGGTATATTCGGTTCCCTCAAAAGTAAACGGCCGACTGAGCTTATAGACACGCTCATCGACCGTTTCGGTTTGACCTGCTTCTGCGGCTGGAGTTTTGGTTTTATTTTCGGACATGGATTAATTTCTCCCTTCAGATATCGGATAAATTGGAATTAAAGTGCGAGATCCGCGCGGACGGATGCGAGCTGATCTTTGCCGTTCACGACAAAAATGTAGTTGAATTTGTCCACTTCCAGCATCACTTTGCCGCCTACGGACACTTTCAGGTAAACGACTTCAAACTCGGTGGAACCTTCCATCGCCGCACCGACTTCGAGGCTGCCCAGCGTACCTGTTTTAGGAAAAGCGCGGACCGTAATCTTGGCGCCTTCGGTCGCGTAAATACCGGTCGCCGTATTATAAGATTGCTGGGAAGCGCGGAAATCGAGCGCATGCGCTTCGGGAGCAAGAAGCTCCAGAGCGGCCGGGTCCATCGTATTCCAGGTCAGCGAACAGGTCATGGGACCGAATTGGCCGATCGTCGGGCTCTCGACTTCACCCGCGATGCCCGCACCTTTTACGGATTCCGAAAGATATTCGAGGCTGGGCAGTTCAACTGTCGCTACCCCCAGAAATTGACTGCCGTTCTTGTATACCGTGTACCCTACAATTTTATCGCGTACTTGTTTAGCCATGTTGAAATTCCTCCTTAGGATTGGATAGCGCCGAGATACTGCGCGTCATATTCGATTTTGAACTGGATTTCCTGAGCCGGACTCGGCGGTGTAACGAAAATATGGAATTTCAGCTTGCCGTTCATCAGATCGGTTGCGGGATTCTCCTCTTTGATAAACTCTACCCGGCCCCCGAGGATATAACCGCTCGCCTGAAGACCGTTCATCCAGATATTCAGGGAATCCGTCACTGATTCAACGAGACGTTTGTTGGCCGGATCGTCGACATGCTTCCAGTACGTCAGGATGACCGAGTTCTGGATCCAGTCGAACATACGGCGGACCGGAATAAACGCATTCTGCGGATCCGTAATTTCCGGGAAAGCGGCCGTACGGTTGCCCCAAGTCTTCCAGCCTCCGACAAAATTCAGCGCGGTGAAAATGCCTTGATTGTTCAAATATTCGGCTTCGTCCGGTCCGAGAGGAAGCTCGCTACCGTTGTCCAGCACCGTTCCGTCAGCTTGGAGCAGCTTGTTGGACGGGGAGCGGTGCGGCACGCCGTCGCTCTCCAGATCAGTGCGGCACATGACGCCGGCGAGGTGCGTGGAGAAACGGTACGTACGGCCGTCCTTAGTCACGTTCGGATAAGCGGCGATTTGACGTTCGCTGGCATATCCGTTTTCCTTCTTGAAAACGGCAAGGTCGGTGAACGGACGGTCGGCAGGCAGATCGGTCAGCGCCATCGCTTTGAAATGGCCGTTGATGCTTTCCGCTTTAGCGGCCAACACGGATGCGACTTGCGGGTCGTGAGAGAATCCCGGAGCGAGCACAAGTGTCGGAACGAGCTGAAAGCGGGGGAAAACCTGCTTGATCAGATCCAGTCCGGTCACTTCGCCCGTTGCCGCGTCCGTACGGCCGATCAGATCGGCCGCCGTCACTTTGGAGCGGTCCAGCTTGTCGTAGCCGACTTTGAGCGCAGTTGCGGCGGGGCTGATAGCGCCACCTTTCACAACGGAGAGCATCAGTCGGCCTTTTTTATCAAAAGCCAGCGTATAGTCTTTTTCCTTGCTGTAAGTCGTCGCGCCGTCCGCGGATTGAACCGTTACGCTGGAAGGCAAGATACCCTCCGCACTCAGTACGGCCATTCCCGCTGTCACAACCGCTTCGGACGGAGCGGCGGACGTTTTGTGCGCGGCCGGATCGAGAACGTTGATCAGCACAACCGGCGCCTGCTTGTACAAGCGGAAATGCGAGTACATGAATTCGCTCAGCGTGTAAGACTCCCAGTCCTCCGAGTAGCCGAAAGCGTCTACCGCCTCGTCCCAGCTTTTGCAAAGGACCGGCGTATTCACCGGCGCTGCGGCCAGTTTGGACAGATGAACGGGCGCCGTACCGAATACGACCGGAATGGTCGCCTGCGGGGATACCGGGGTCATGACCGAGAAAGGCACCTCGCTTGTATAAATACCGTGACGTTCTGACATAGTTAATAATCTCCCTTCGATTGTGAACAAGTTGGTGTTGGTAGAACTCTTTAACCCTTACTCCTTAAAACCTCAAGCTGCTGCGGCTACTTTGCATCTCTACGATTTAGTCGTAGACCAGATTCTCGCGCACGGGCGACGGGACGGTCCATTCGGTCACCATTTCGCCTGTCCACTGCGGATAAGCCTGCGTATTGGCGAGCTTCCATTTCAGCGGACGCTGAAGCTCGAACATCCCGCCGATGACTTCCTTCTTAAGAACGGCTTGTCGTACTTTCTCGATCAGATTCAGTACGTCCGCATAACCGAACGGGTCGGTCGAGGAAGTTCCGAAATGAAGCCGGACCTTGACGGAGCCTTCCTCATTCCCGTCCTCCCCTTCCAGCGCCCTCAGCAGGACAAAAGGAAACAACCCCTCCGGCAGCAATTGCGCGGGTTCATCCGGCTTGGCCGGCGGAAACTTTTCGGCTCCGGGAAGCCAGCCGACATGGACTTTCACGGGCCGATCGCCCGCTCCGGTGTCCCGCACCGATTGTTCTACGAAGCTTTTGAGCGTCTGAAGCAAAATGCTCGTACTCACCGGGCTTCACCTCCGCGGATGCCGCTTTTGGCGTTCTCCGCCCCATGCGGCCGCCTACGTTTATAGCGGTTTGTTTTCGTATTCCCCGCCTCCTTTCCATCCTAAAAAAATCCGTCGTGACCGGCTGGCGGTTACGGGCGGATTTTCGGGTCAGGCAACCGAGAGAGATTTCGGATGATCCGGCGAAATAAAAAAGCAGCCGGGCTATAAAAGCCGATGGCTGCTGATTGGAGTGTTTTCCGGTGTTCGTGTGTCTCTCTCGATTTCCTATGTTATAAATATACCTGACTCTGAAGCAACTAACACATGATTTTCCCATAAAAAACAAACAACAAAAACATAGCTTTTTTAAAGTAATTTTATGGTGCTGCCTGCATCGGAACGCCCGCCCAGCCGAAGCTCTCGAACCAGAGGCTTTCCTGCCGGTTCAAAAGCGCCTCGCGCACATAGGGCACCATCTCGGCGGGAAGCGCGTCTTCCGGGAACCAGCGGAGCTCTTCGCACTTATGGGGCTCCATGTTGCCGATTTCGCCCTGCCAGCTGCGCGCCTTCAGAAAAAAGTCGATCCACTCGGAATTCGTGTTTTTGCGGTGCATAATGCCGGCGATCTCCAGGTCCTCGGGCCGGATGTCAATTCCCGCCTCTTCCTTCGCTTCCCGTACGGCGGCGGCTTTCACTTCTTCTCCGCCGTCGATTCTTCCGGCTACGACACTCCACTTCCCGTCCATGAACCCCGTATTTTTTCTCTTTAATAGAAGCGTTTCCCCATTGCGGGACAGAAAAACATGAACGGAACCGTAAAATATAGGTGTTCTCATTTTAAAACCTCCAAGGATTTGAACATTAAGCAAAACTTTTCTGAAACATATTTCGTTTCATATTATGAAAAACCGTTTAGTAGGAAGTGGATCTTTGCGGATTAGCCGGCAAACTCCTAGTTTTTGACTTTAAATTTATGAAAACAAACGCTTTTCCCCTTAAATTTCAAACATTCTGTGGCGGAGGTTGATCGTTTCCAAAAAAAAATTGAAAAATCTATCGTTTTTTTAAGTTTCCTTTAATATTCGTAATTTATACTATTTTCAAAGATTGATCTATCTTACAGGAGGTAGAAATCACATGAAAACCATTATCGTATTTAACAATCAAAAAATACCCGTCTTTTATACAGAAGCGAGCAAGAAAGCATTAAGCTTATTGAAAATTGCCCTGGAAGCGAAGTGGAACAACGGAAAACGCGCTGTAAAGACGTGTCTGGAGAACCTAATCTCCATCGAAATCGAGGGAACGGAAGCGATTCTGCACTCCCGCCGCGAAAGCGATACACTTGCCCTGTCTCTCTACTAAAACTCAGTCACGATTAGTTGATCCGGCCTCTTACATACGGCCCCGCGAAAAAGATCCCGTCCGGGATCTTTTTTGTTGTTTAACCGGTGACCGGAAATCTCTCCCCGCTCAACGCTTTTCGTTAATCGCTTCATTGCGGAGCGCCTGCTCCAAATCGGCGATGGTCTTTTTAAGCAGCGGCCCTTTATGGCCCGAAAGCATCCGTTTGTTCTCCTTCTTCAACACCGCTAAAATAAGCTCTTTCTGATCCCGGCTGAGCAGCATGATCCCAACCTCCCTTTCCCCGGCAAATCTTATGTACGCCCGCTCGTCTGGCCGGCTTCCTTCTCTTCCCTTTTTAACAAAGGTCTCATTATTTTATCATGTTCGCTTATCTGCGGGATAGACCCGGAAACTTTGCAAGACTTCTGTCATATTTTCCGCGCTAGTTTGATATAGATACAATATCACGGATGACAAGCGATGCTAGCTGAGCCGAGCATGATACCTTTCCTAAGGAGGCAGTGTGACATGAACGAACTGACCCTGACAGTCCGACCCAAAATCCAGCGGTTCCTGAACGGAACAAAGCGGCTTTTCATCGACGGAGAATTCGTCGATTCCGTTTACGGGAGCACCTTCACGACACCTAACCCGGCAACGGGCGATATTTTGGCGGTCGTGAGCGAAGCGACCGAAGAAGATATCGATCTGGCCGTAAAAGCCGCCAGACGCGCTTTCGACGAAGGCCCCTGGCCCGGGTTAAGCGCCGCGGAACGGAGCCGGCTTATTTACCGGCTGGCCGATCTCGTCGAAGACAATCTGGAGGAGCTCGCCCAGCTCGAAACGCTAGACAACGGCAAGCCCATCGCGGAGACGCGCGCCGCCGATCTGCCGCTGGCCGTCGAGCATCTCCGCTACTTCGCCGGCTGGTCCACGAAAATCGTCGGCCAGACGATCCCGGTCAGCGGCGGTTACTTCAACTACACGCGGCATGAGCCGGTCGGAGTGGTCGGGCAGATTATCCCGTGGAACTTCCCCCTGCTCATGGCGATGTGGAAGCTCGGCGCCGCGCTGGCTTCCGGCTGCACCGTCGTGCTCAAGCCAGCCGAGCAGACGCCGCTCTCGGCCCTCTATCTCGCCGGGCTGATCCAGGAAGCGGGCTTCCCGCCGGGTGTGGTCAACATCGTGCCGGGCTACGGCGAGACGGCGGGCCAGGCGCTGGTAGGCCACCCGCAGGTCGACAAAATCGCCTTCACCGGCTCCACGGAAGTCGGCCGCTCGATTATGCGCCAGGCCGCCGACCGTCTGAAGCGGGTGACGCTGGAGCTGGGCGGGAAATCCCCGAACATCATTCTCCCCGATGCCGATTTGTCCCGGGCGATTCCGGGGGCGCTTTCGGGGATTATGTTCAACCAGGGGCAGGTCTGCTGCGCAGGCTCCCGGCTGTTCATCCAGAAGAAGATGTTCGACAACGTCGTCGCCGACCTGGTGCTGTATTCCCGCAAGCTCAAGCAGGGCGCGGGCTTAAGCCCCGACACCCAGATCGGGCCGCTTGTGTCGGAGGAGCAGCAGAACCGGGTGCTCGGCTATATCGAGCGCGGTCTTGAGGAAGGCGCCGAGCTGCTGACGGGAGGAACGAATCCATTCGAGGAAGGCTATTTCGTGGCGCCGACGGTTTTTGCCGGCGTTCAGGACAGCATGACCATCGCCAAAGAAGAAATATTCGGCCCCGTCGTCACGGCCCTGCCTTTCGAAGATCTGGACGATGTGATCGCCCGCGCCAACGATACGGATTACGGGCTGGCCGCCGGCCTGTGGACGGAAAACGTCAAAAATGCCCACTACATCGCGGGCAAGCTCCGGGCGGGCACCGTCTGGGTCAACTGCTACAACGTATTCGACGCGGCTTCTCCGTTCGGCGGCTACAAGCAGTCCGGTCTCGGACGCGAGATGGGTTCCTATGCGCTGAACAATTACTGTGAAGTCAAAAGCGTCTGGATCAATATGAACTAAGCCGGATCGTACGGGTTTTACGGTTCGGCCGAGTCAAGCTCTGTCCCCATAAGGGATAGAGCCTTTTTTTACGCGCAAAAAAAGAGATAATAAATCGGAATATCCGATTGATTCCAACTAAATTTTCGAATTTTCCGATTTCATTTTTCCGTGTATGCTGGAGTAAGAAATCAGCAATCAATCTACCCGACGGAGGTATTCCTATGAAAGAAATTGCCGCAAGAATTCACGACAGAACGTATGAGATTGCGTCCCTATTAGAACCGGTAGATGATACGCTTCTTGCGAGGCGGCCCGGAGCGGACAAATGGTCCGTGAACGAAATACTCGGCCATCTTTGCGATTCGGCTCTCAACAATCTGCCGCGTTTTATCGTCACCCGGTATGCCGAGCAGCCTGCGGCGTTCCAGCCCTACAAACAGGATGAGTGGGTAGCCGCGCAGGATTACCGGCATACTCCTTCGGAGGAAATTATCGCCTTATGGGGAAGCCTGAACCGCCAGGCTGCGCGAACTATCGCGTCCATCACCCCGGAGCAGGGGGATCTGCTCTGCAAAATCGGAGAAAACGAGCCCGTTACTCTCCGCTGGCTCATCGAAGATTATGAAGAACATCTGGAGCATCACTTGGGACAGATAGTCCTGTTGAAAGAGCGCTTCGAAGGAGTGTAAATCCCCGTGCATGCGTCCGCTCGAAACCGCACCCGGGGCGCAGGCCGTGTGAACGTAGGCACTGCCGTGAAGACGCAGGCGCAGCTCCAATCCGTAGAGCCGATCAAAGCTCCTTCGCCGGCTCACCAGATCGTCTTCGGCGCCGAAAAAGCCTGTTGAATGATTCAACAGGCTTTTCTCTCTGCCTTCGTGGAGGTTTCAATCTTCCAGCGTCAGCACGATTTTACCCCGGCCGTGACCGGTCTCCATCTCTCTGTGCGCTTCGGCGGCTTGGCTCAAAGGGTACGCTCTCCGGATGTGAATGCGGAGCTGTCCCCGGGTATACAGCTCAACCAGCTCGGCCAGCCGCTGCGCCGACCGTCTGCTGCGGATCCAGCGGACGCCGAGTTCGCCGGCAAGCTCGAAGGCGACCGTCGTCGCGATCCGGTTCCGGTCGGCAACGAGTTCCGCCGCCGCAAGCAGCCCGTCCGCTCCCCCCGCATCCAGAGCGGCGTCTACTCCGCCCGGCGCGAGTGCCCGGACACGCTCCGCAAGTCCCGGCCCGTACGTGACAGGCATGGCTCCTATCGAGCGCAAATAGTCGTGGTTGGCGGGACTGGCGGTCCCGATCACGGCGGCTCCCTTCGCGCGGGCCGCCTGTACCGCAACGGTCCCGACCCCGCCCGCAGCCCCGTTGATCAGCAGCGTATCGCCGGGACCGACGGCCAGCTCTTCCAGCGCCGTGAGAGCCGTCTGCCCCGCTCCCGACAGGCCGCCCGCCGCGTCCCACGGCATCGCGGCCGGCTTCCGGACGAGCTGCTCCTGAGGGACGACGACATATTCGGCGTACGTGTACTGCATGCGGAAGCCGAGTACTTCGTCCCCGGGCGCGAACGCGGTAACGCCGCTCCCCGTCTGATCCACGATGCCCGCGAACTCGCCGCCGGTCACGTGAGGCAGCGATATGGTTACGCCCTGGGGCCGGAACCCCGTGCGGATCGCGCAATCGACCGGCTGGACGCCAGCCGCCTTAACCCGCACTCTCACTTCCCCTTCGCCTGCCTGCGGCGTTGCAAGCTCCATCGGTTCCAGAACCTCCGGAGAGCCGAACTTGGTAAACCCCATTGCTTTCATCCATGTTTCCTCCTCTTTATGCGGCAGCACGTGCTGCACGATAGGCCGCCTGCGCTTCATTTTCAGTTGTTGCCTGCACCCTTATCTGCATTTTATAATGAAGATCTCATAATAAAAAATACATCTTACCGCATATTACTTATTCCATAGAGTATATAAGAGGAGGGGCGTATGGAAATTTTACAGCTCCAGTACTTCCGCACAGTCGCCAGGCTCCAGCACATGACCAAAGCCGCCGAAGAGCTCCACATCGCCCAGCCCGCGCTGAGCAAAACAATCGCCCGTCTCGAGGACGATCTGGGCGTGCCTTTATTCGACCGCCAAGGACGGAAAATCACCCTCAACGCGTTCGGGAAAGCCTTCCTGAAAAAAACGGAGGTCGCCCTCACCGCACTGGAAGAAGGCCGCAAAGAGGTCGAGGATCTGGCCGGGATGGAGCAGGGAAGCATCTCCGTCGCTTCGCCGGTCCTTAACCGGCTGTCAGGTCCTTTGGGCGAATTCCTCGCGCTGTATCCCCATGTCCGCTTCCGTCTCACACAGGCACCGACGGAGGAGCTGGCCGGGATGCTCGAAAGCGGGGAAGCGGATTTCTGCTTCACCGCTTATCCGGTCGGCCGCCCCGGTATTGTCGAGGAGCCGATCCTCAGCGAGGAAGTTTTTCTGGCCGTACCGCCCGGGCACCGGTTGGCGGACCGTACGAGCATCACATTGAACGAAGCGGCCGGGGAGTCTTTTATCGGGTACAAAAAAGAGCACGTCTTCCGCAAAAGGGACGACGCGCTGTTCCGGCAGGCGGGCATGACGCCCGATTTCGCGTGCGAAGTCAACGAACCGTCGGCCAAAGCGGCGCTCGTTCAGGCGGGTCTCGGCGTCGCCTTCGTAGGAGCCTGCAACCGCAGCGAAGAGCCGCCGACGGCTCTAATGGTGCGGATTCCGATTACGGACCCCGTCTGTTTAAGCTCTTACCAGCTGGCCTGGCACGAAAAGCGCTATTTGTCCAAAGCCGCGCAAAAATTCCGGGACTTCATCCGTCATTATTTTTCGGCCGGCACGCCAACGGAGATTTGATCTAGAACTGTGATAGGGCTTTTTGTCATCGTTTCATCGTTTCACGCAGTTTCCCTGTGCAAGAATATCCTGATCCGGGCTGTGACGGAGTTCGGCCCGACTTGCGGAAGCTTGGCTTGTCCACCCCCTTCGATACTTTAGAGAGAAAGCTGCCATACTAACACAATAACGGTAGCTTCCATAGGTGTTTCTGGTTATAATGATTCAAGCGAAACGGATACGGATTTTCATACCCGGCGTTTCGAGGGTGGGGCGAGGGATACTTCAGAAAGAAGGATGAATGTTGGTACGTTTTTTCGATCGCCGGTTCGGGCTTAAAGCCCACGGAACGACCGTGCGCCGCGAGCTCATGGCCGGATTGGTGTCATTCGTGACCAGCGTCTATATTATTATTGTCAATTCCGCGATTCTTGCGGACGCCGGAATTCCCGTTCAAGCGGGGATGATCGCCACCATCGCCACTTCGTTCGTCGGCTGCTGGCTGGTCGGCTGGTGGAGCAACACGCCGCTTGTTATCGTCCCGGGCATGGGGATCAACGCCTTGTTCACGTACACGGTCGTGCATACGATGGGACTGTCGTGGCAGGAAGCGCTTGCGGCCGTCTTCGTCTCGGGGCTTCTCTTCTGCCTGGTCGCCTTCACGGGGCTGGCCGGGCGGATCTCGCAATCGGTCCCGCATACGCTGAAAGAAGCGATCGGGGTCGGCATCGGGCTGTTCCTGACGTTTATCGGGCTGCAAAAAAGCGGGATCGTCGTGCCGAGCGCCTCGACGTTTATCGCGCTGGGCGATCTCGGCAGTCCCGAAGCGGTCGTGACCCTGCTGACGCTCGCCCTCATGTCCGTGCTGTACGTCCGCGGGGTGAACGGCAGCTTCCTCATCGCCATCGTGTTCGGAACCGCCGTCGCCTGGCTGCTCGGCCTGGTCAACCCGGCTGCGGAAGGCCCCGGGTTCGGGCTTCGCGATGCCGCCGCCGTCTTCGGCGCGCTTTCCTTCGGGAGCCTATGGTCGCTTCCGTTCTGGATCGCGGCCTTCTCGATGGCGATGGTCATCGTCTTCGAGAATCTGGGCCTGATCCACAGCCAGACGGCCAGCTTCGGGCGCCCGGACACCTACCGCCGCGCGTTTCAGGCCGCGGCGGTGTCGAACGTGGCCGCCGGGCTGCTCGGCTCGAGTCCGACCGTATCTGCGGTCGAAGGCTCGGCCGGCATCGCTTCCGGCGGACGCACGGGTCTGACCGCCGTGTTCACCGGCGTGCTGTTTCTCGGCTCCTACTTTGCGGTGCCGCTGCTTCAGGCCATTCCGGACAGCGCGATCGCGCCCGTGCTGATTATCCTCGGCTCGCTTATGCTCGGCAGCATTAAAGCGATCCCTTTCGAGGATTTCAGCGAAGCGTTTCCCGCTTTTCTCGTGATCGCGATGATTCCGCTGACTTACAGCATCGTCGACGGAATCGCGTTCGGCTTTATCGCTTACCCGGTCGTGAAGCTTGCCGCCGGTAAAGGCCGCCAGGTTTCCGCAACCTTGTACGTCATTGCCCTGCTCTTTCTCCTGTACGAAATTTTGCAGGTTATGAACAAGTAACGGATTTTGCGGACAAATCCGGTTTACCCGGGTTTACCGGCTTTGCGCACTTTTTTGGTACGGCACAAAAAAACGCCTGTCCGCGCTTCCTTCTCGGGAAGACGGGCAGGCGAATTTTTTAACCGGGGCCGGACGGTTACGAACTCCATCCCGAAGCCATGACGATGAACGTTACGAGGGCCGCGAGGCCGACTACGAGGTAGACGGCCCCCTGGACTTTCTTTTTCTGAAAAAACCGCATGATGCTCATGCTGACCATTGACCCGATAAAAAGGATCAGCAGCAGGCTCGTTACGAACATGCCGGTTGTTAACGCGTCCAAAGAAGTTGTTGCCACGACGTTTTCCACCTCGATAAAATTGGTTTTCCGGTATCCTGTAAAGATCCTTCCTCGATTATAACCGGAAACTGGGCGAAAACGGTACATTCTTTCTACATTTCTATGAACAAAAAGAAAGGCGGGTTCCCCGATGATTTTACATAAAGGCGAGGTGCTGTTCCGCCAAGGCGAACAAGGTCCCTTGTTCCGCATCCGAAGCGGTCTATTTAAAGTCGTTCGCCTTCAGGAGAACGGGGAACAGTTTCTGTTCAACATTCTGAACCCCGGCGAGCTGATTCCGCATCATTCGCTGCTCACGCCCAAAGAATACCACGGGACCGCGATCGCTCTGATTACAAGCGAAGTCGAAGTCATTCCGGCCGCGCAGTGGTACGCCGGTCTTGAAGAGAATCCTCTCCGCTACCGGGATGCCGCTCTTGTGCTGCAAGAGAAACTGAGGGTGATGCAGCAGCGCATCGATCAGCTTACCGCGCTCACCCCCGCCCGCAAAATCGAGCTGCTCGGTCAGTGGTTCGCCCGCTATGTCGGGGACATTCCGCTTGGCGATGTGCTGACCCAGGAAGAGATCGGGCAGCTCGTCGGTCTGCGGCGCGAGACGGTCAACCGGCTTCTCCGGAAGCAGCGATAAGCGCCAAGAAAACGGGTCCGCCATAGCGGACCCGTTTTTTTATTATAGGACGAGGGACGGACCGAAAAATTCATTGTGAACGGATTCCGGCCGGACACCCAGCTTCCGCAAATGCCCGATCATGTCGCGCATAAACGAAACGGGGCCGCAAATATAATAGTCGGCATGTCCGCCGGCTTCCGCCGTTATTTCCTTCAGCTTCTCCGCCGTCAGCCGGCCTTCCGAATGAAAGGCTCCCTCGGCTTTGTCTTCTTCCGTCGGGTGCGTGTAGCAGATATGCGTGCGCAGGCAGGTTTCATCCGCCGCCGCTGTCATCGCGTCCTTCATGGCGTGCAGTCCGCCGTAGGCAGCGCTGTGGATGAACGTCACGGACCGCGCCGGCTGCTCGGACCGGATCGTTCTCAGCATGCTTATCATCGGCGTCAAGCCGACTCCAGCGGACAGGAGCACGACCGGCGTATCCGCGGAACGGTTAAGCGTAAAATCGCCGGCGGGAGCGGAAAGCAGTAGTGTGTCGCCTTCCCGCACGTCTTCGTGAAGATAAGTCGACGCGACTCCCGGCTCGCGGGTATCCGTGCCCGTCTCCTTCTTCACCGAGATCCGGTAATACGGCAGTCCAGGACGGTCCGACAAGCTGTACTGACGGTTCACGAGATGTTCCCGTCCGGGGATTTTCATCTGCACGGTCACATACTGACCCGGCTCGAATGCCGCCAGCGCTCCCCCATCCTCCGGTACCAAGTAAAACGACGTGATGTTCCCGCTTTCCGGCGTTTTCTTCTGCACCGTAAACTTGCGGTATCCCGCCCAGCCTCCCGGCTGATGGAGTGCCTTATCCGCCATTTCCGTCTCCACGCCGATAAAAGCCCCGGCGATTACGGAGTATGCCTCTTTCCAAGCGCCGAGAATCTCCGGCGTCGCCGCCTCGCCGAGCACCTCGGAGATCGCCGCGAGCAAATTCTCGCCGACAATCGGATACTGCTCCGGCGTCACGCCCAGACTAACGTGCTTGTGGGCAATCCCCTTGACGGCCGGCATGATTTCATGAAGCCGGTCGATATGAACGGCCGCCGCATACACTGCGTTGGCCAGAGCCGTCTGCTGCCGACCCTGCTTCTGGTTGCCGTGGTTGAACAGATTCAGCAGCTCCGGGTGGCTCTTGAACAGCTTTTCGTAAAACCGGGTCGTAATGGCTTTTCCGTGTACTTCCAGCACCGGTACGGTGGACTTGATAATGGCGATCGTTTCGGGTTTCAACATCATTAATCTCCCCTTCGTGTTCGTTCTTGTTCTCAGTATAAAAAATCACATCCCTTTCCCGGGTGATTCCAATCACACCGCTTATTGCAGCTTTGTGAACACTCTTTGTGAACACTCTAGCATCTCTCCCTTTGGCTTTTTTCGTCATAGAGTCGGTTGTCCCCTCATAGAATGGGGTATCACCTGCAAGGAGGATGTCTTCACTCATGAACAAAAAGCACATCGCCGCACTGGTCGCATTAGCCTTTACAGCAGCCTTGCTCGTGCTTCTGACCGGGTCCCTGGAGGGCCGGAAATCGCTGCTGGCCCAAACGCTGAGCGCCGCGGGCTCTAAGACAGGCTCGATTACACAAGCGGAAAATCAGGCTTTATCCGCCCCCCGGCAGCTCCGGGCCGTCTGGATCGCCACGGCCTGGAACATCGACTGGCCGTCGAGCCAAGGGCTGTCCGCCGCCAAGCAGCAGCAGGAGTTCATCGCCATGCTGGACGAAGCCAAGAATGTGGGCATGAACGCCGTCATCGTACAGGTCAAGCCCAACGCCGACTCTCTTTATCCTTCCGAGTACGGCCCCTGGTCGGATGTCCTGACGGGGAAACAAGGCCAGTCACCGGGATATGACCCTCTCGCTTTTATGGTCGAGGAAGCGCACAAGCGCAACCTGGAATTCCACGCCTGGTTCAATCCATACCGCATCGGAAAAACCAAAGATACCGCGAAGCTTGCCGCCGATCATCCGGCTTTGAAGCACCCCGACTGGGTGGCGGTTTATGCGGGAACCCGCTATTACAACCCCGGCATACCGGAGGTCAGGGATTTTGTCGTGGCCGGCATTACCGAAGTGGTCAAAAAATACGATATCGACGCCGTTCATCTCGACGATTATTTTTATCCGTATCCCGAAAAAGGCAAAGATTTTCCCGACGATTCCGCTTACCAAACATATGGAAAATCGGAATTCAGCTCCAAGCCCAATTGGCGCAGGGATAACGTAAACCGGCTCGTTGAAGCCATTCACGCCGCCATCAAAAAGGAAAAGCCCTACGTCAAATTCGGTATTTCTCCGTTCGGCGTATGGCGCAACCAGAATGCGGACCCGACCGGATCGGAAACGACGGCGGGCACGACGAATTACGACACGCTTTTTGCGGATACGAGAGCATGGATCAACGCCGGCTGGGTCGATTATATCGCTCCGCAGCTGTATTGGAACTTCGGCTTCAAGCCCGCCGCCTACGATAAGCTGGCCGACTGGTGGATCAAAGAAACCGAGGGCAAACCGGTCCAACTGTACATCGGGCACGCGCCCTTCAAAATCGGCCAGCAGGACCCGCCGGGCTGGCAAAACCCCGACGAGCTGCCGGATCAGCTCAAGTTCAACGCCCGCAGCGCCGGCAAAATCAGCGGCAGCATCCTGTTCAGTCTCAAGGATATCCGCCGCAATCCCCTCGGATTCCGCGACCGGCTGAACACGGAGCTGTATGCCAGCCCGGCGCTGGTGCCGCCCATGCCTTGGCTGGGAAGCGCGGCGCCCCAGCCGCCGAAGGCTCTCACCGCCGAGGGCACCGCGGACGGCGTCCGCCTGGACTGGCGCGACGGCGGTGGGAACCCGGCCTACTATGCCGTCTACCGCGCCGAAGGCAGCGGCTCCGAAGCTCCACGCCTGATCGGCACCGTCCGCAGAAGCGGAAGCGGGGCCCAGTCGTTCACCGACCGCGCCGCCCCGGCCGGGAAGCCCCTGCGTTATGTCGTGACCGCGCTGGACCGGCTGCATAACGAAAGCACGACGAGCCGGACCGCCTCCGCCGATGTGCCGGGCAGGTTCGCGAAGGCGAAATAACACGAATACCCTCCATCCGCTTATCGGGATGGAGGGTATTTTTATGGGTTGAACATGGCGGGAGCGGTAAGCGGCTTAACCGCTTTAATGCCCGGCCCGTTCTACGCGTCCGGTAAATCGGCTACGTGCCGGTCGATCCGAGTACCCGCCCGGCGGGAACGTGGTAGCGGCAAATGCCGTCGATGGTGTCCTGCAGAACGCCCCCGCAGCTTTCGATCACCCGGCGCGACGGCGCGTTATCTTCGTTGCAGGTCAGCAGCGCTTCATGTATGCCTTTGACGGCGGCTTCCCGAAGCAGGAGCTGCAGCAGCAGCTTGGCGTAGCCTTTGCCCCGTTCCGTCGGGCGGATGACATAACCGATGTGGCCGCCCCGTTTCTTGAGCTGGCCGTTCAGCGCGTGGCGCATTTTCCCGTAGCCGACGGGTCTGCCGTCCGCGTAAAGCCAATACACCGTTTGCGGGACAAGCCCCTCCGGCAGCTGCTTCGCCCGGGCCATGTTATAATTTTTAAGCAGCAGATTGTAAAACTCGTCCCGGGTTTCGCTGTAAAAGCTGTTCACGAACCCGTTCGCCCCCAGGCCGATTTCACGCGTCATTTCAAAGATATCCGAGCCTTCCTTCAAATTCAGTTCTCGCAGTTCTTCCTTCATACGGGCAGCTCCTTTACTCCTTTTGAAAAATATACGGGATTTCATGAAAGAATAAAAGACCTTCTCTCACAAAAGGAGTCTTTCGGACTGTTCCCGCATTCGTCAAGAGTGCCGTAAAGCCTAGAAAATGACTCCTCAGAAGCATAGGACCGAAAATCCTAGTGTCGGCGGTACGATTCCGTCCCGGGCCATCCCATTTCTTAACACCTTACATATTTACGTTTGAAACCAAGTTGGCCTTCATAGGCTACTCACATTTTTTAACTTCCCCACGGTAATTTTCCATTCTGAAACTAGCTCCACATCCACATGAAGCTTTTGCATTAGGATTATTCAAGGTGAAACCGCCTATCATTCCTCTTTCTTCATAATCAATTTGAAGACCTTCTATATATGGAATACTATTCGTATGAACCAATAGACTAAATTCACCTTTATTTAGTAAGATATCACCTTCTGTTTTCTGCTCATCCGCTATAAGCTTATAGGATAAACCGCTGCATCCCCCCTCTTCAACGCCTATTCTAAGAAAAGAATTTCGGGCATTAGCACTTGATAAGATTTCGACGATTTTTTCTGATGCCGCTTCACTGACCTCTATCATCGTTGTATTTCTCCTTTGAACGTCATTTGGGGTTAGCCGGTATGTTTGCAACAGGAGCCGATCTAATATGGCTTGTATGGACCGTTCCACCTCACAAAGGACATGGAACGGCTGTATTTGTATTTTTAAAAGGCTTATTTTTTAGGTTAGTTTGCCGGTCTGATCCGGGTGCTGGCGAATAGACTCGTTACGATTAACAAGAGATGAAAGCCCATCGTTACAATTAATCCGGATTGCAGCGACATCCCTGCGGCTTGACAAACGACAAGAATAGAGCCGCCTATCCCGATGACCACGCCAGGTGTAAAAGAATCCGCGAATTGCAGATTTGCCGAAGTTTCTCCAACATCTCCATTCCCCGTTTGGGAAAATGCCACAACCCCGCTAATAGGATGCGCAAGTCCAATTCCGATTCCGGCTATGATTTGGCCGGTAACCGCAACGGCCACTGTCACAACAGGCACCCAAAATACCAAGGCAATTCCAATTGCAAGCAGCAGCACACCCAGAATAATTCTTGTATGACGTCCCCGGCCTTGGTCCGCCGCATCCCAGCGTCCTTGCAAATAGGCAATGAGGCACCAGCTTAACGCGGCGCTCGCTACAATTAATCCGGCCTGAGAAGGAGTAATCCCTTTCACATCGATTAAAGCCAATACCAAGAAATTTTGTGTGCTGGCATAGGCAGCGAAGAACAGTCCGCGTGTCGCCAGAATAGCCGGCATGCCTCTTCGGAAAGCAAGAGTGCCCTTGGGAAGCAAATTGAGCAGCGGATATCCCATCAGCGCTAAGCCGATAAGGACTAAAACAAACCCCGTAAAGATCGGCAGCATGCTTAGACCCACCAAGAAAATCCCCGTACCTACCGTTAACAGTAAGGCCAGCCATGTGGCTGAAGCCCCGCTATCCCCTTGTGTCCCCTGTGTTTTTAATTTCCTGAATGCAGGTAAACTCAGCAGTGCCGAAACAATCAGGATCGGCAGTATTCCCCAGAAAACAAACCGCCAGGACCATTGATCCGCGATAAGACCCGCAACGTACGGACCGAGCATGGACGGAAGAACGTAGGCAGTACCGAATGCGCCGAGGATTTTGGCACGCAATTCATCGGGATAACTTAAGGATATTGCCGTGTACACGCAAGTCATCATAGCTCCGGCCCCTAAACCCTGCATAGCCCGCGCCCCTATCATCGTATACATATCGCCTGCCGTTGCGGCAGCGATCAGCCCGACGACAAACAAAATAAGCGCGAAAGTGAACGGTGCTGCTGGTCCTTGTCTATCAATGATTCGACCGACGACCAAGGTGCCGATAATCTGCGCAAGCAGATAAGTACTGAATATCCAGCCGAATAGGTCAAGGCCGTTCAAGTCACCGGCAATGGAAGGGGCAATCGTCGTGACCGATAACCCTTCGAATCCGACTGCCATCACCGACAGTATGATTCCTATGGACAACGCAAAATAACGCGGGCTGAAAATGCTTTGAGAACTAGACGTCATGAAAAGTGACCTCCAAGAAAATTTTTATGTATACATCGTATCCGGATACTTAGTAAACATTTATGTTGATAAAGTTTAAATTACAGTCCGATTTTGACTTTGTCAACATTTTTGTTTAAAATGTAGAAAGTGAACTAGATCCCGCTGCTGAATAAGGAGATTCATGATGAACCGAAATCGAACCCATAAGGATGCCTCGACTAGTACCCGGAGAGCGATCATTGATCTGCTCAAGCAGCAGGGGGGAACGGATGTTGTGGCACTATCCTCTAAATTTTCGCTATCTGGAATGGCGATTCGTCAACATTTAAATGCGCTGAAAGAAGAAGGATTGGTTACTTACGAAGAAGAAGCCCGCCCCATGGGCCGGCCGACAAAGCTGTGGAGATTAACTCCCGAGGCTGATCGTTTTTTTCCTAGCGGATATTCCGAGTTATCCGTCAGTCTGATCCATTCCATGAAAGAGGCTTTCGGAAACGAGGGGCTGGACAAGCTGCTGGCTGTCCGGAATAAAAATATGCAGGAGCAATATCTCCAGCACCTTGACGGCGCATCTGGCGTAAGAGAAAAGCTGGACAAACTGGCCGAAATCCGAACCGTCGAAGGCTATATGGCCGAGGTCAAGGATCAAGGCGACGGAAGCTTTTTGTTTATTGAGAAGCATTGTCCGATCTGTGAAGCTGCTGCCGCATGTACCGGGTTATGTAAGAATGAACTGCAATTATTTAATACCCTCCTCGGAGAGCATGTTCTCGTTGAACGTGTCGAGTATATTTTGGCCGGGGCAGGAAAATGTGTATACCGCGTTAGGGAAAATAATTTGTGACCCCAAGAGAGCAGAGAAAAACAATTGAATTCAACTAATTGAAGTTGCGCACAAAAAAACACCGCAGTCCTGAAGGACTGCGGTGTTCGAGTATGCCAATAAAAGTTGAAGCTCCACTACTTAGGTCGCATCCTTCTAAATACACAAACAAAATTGAACTTTCATTACTTTTTTTGGTAATAAAATGACTTAATTCCAGTAAGCGATTGACCCAATAAAATGGCGATGTTATCTTTATTTTACAAATATAGGAGGTGTTTATATTGAAAAAAAGTTTATTGTCTTTAGGTTTAACTGCCATACTGACTGTTGTAGGTGCAAGCTCAGCATTAGCTGTCCCTGGTGATTCCACTTCCCTAACTGTGACACAATCAGCGCCGGACTACACGAGAAATATTGCAGGGGCAAACAAGGCCGGTAAAATCACCCTACAATCTCAAGGACTAGCGACTGCCGATCTGTGGCAAGCTTGTCCGGGGAGAGGAGATAAGCTTCTTACTTTGAATACTTCACCTTCAAAAACTGAAGATAGTAGCGTTGTTTATATGCAAGAAGGATGTTCTTACTATGCAAAAGTAACTTCTTATAGTTCTTCATCGGCCACGGTCTACCTCCGGAATTACAATTAATCCATCGCACTATGACCGATTTTCGTAATCGGGTAGAGACTGAGCAACTGATGCATAAAGACGACTCCAATAACAGGGTCGCTGCTAATACCAACGTCGTACATCTATACATCTTAAAAAATAAACAAGCAGAGCACTTGCTCTGCTCGTTTATTTTTTCCATGTCAGGATGTTAGATTACGGGCGGATTCACAAAGAAATGCGAGAAAGCACCGTACACGCAGACGCTTTCTCGCATTAAATTTACCGATCTATGCGGTGACAAAGTTATCTAATGTGTCCAAAGAAGTTAAAGCTCCACTACCTGGGTCGCGATATTGTCGCAAAATTCACGGTCATGCTCCACAAAAAGTAGGGTCGGCTTGTGTTCGAGCAGCAGCTCTTCAATTTGCATCCGTGAGATGACGTCGATGAAGTTAAGCGGCTCATCCCAGATATGCAGATGAACTTGCTCGCACAGACTTTTGGCGATCAGCACCTTCTTCTTCTGCCCCCCGCTATAGGACGAAATGTCCTTCTCGAATTGGACCCGCGCGAAATCCAATTTTCTCAAGATTGATTTAAACAGGCTTTCGTCTATCCCGTTTTCCCGGGCGTAGTCGGATAAGCTTCCCCGCAGATGGGCGGTATCCTGCGATACGTAGGATATCTTCAGCCCGCTCCCCTTTCGGAAAGTGCCCGTATAGTCGATATCTTCGCCGAGAATCAGTTTCAGAATACTTGATTTTCCGGAGCCGTTTTTACCCGAAAGCGCAATCCGCTCTCCCTGCTCCACCGTAAAGCTGATATCGCTGCAGACCGTCTTATCCCCGTATTGAATCGACACGTGGTCAAGCTCGGCAAGCTGGTTTTTGTGATAAACTAGCTGGGAAATCTTCAAGCTTTCGGAGCTTTCGATGTTTTTCAGGAGCTGCGAACGATCTTCAATCGCGGACTGCTGTCTTTGCTCGATGTTTTTGGAGCGTTTCATCATTTTGGCAGACTTATGACCGATGTATCCTTTATCTACCTTGGAACCGGAATTTCTTGTCCCGTTTTTCGTCTTCTCGACCTCATGCGACCAGTTATTTGTCCGTTTGGCCGCATCTGACAGCCGCTTGATGTCTTTTTTCAGCTTTTCGTTCTCCGCAAGCTCAAATTCGTCCTGCATTTCTTTGTTTGTCCACCAGTCCGAGAAGTTGCCTTTCCGGATCTCGATATTCGTCTTGTTAATGGACAGAATGTGATCGACGCAATGATCGAGAAAAGCCCTGTCGTGAGAGACCAGAATAAATCCGTTTTTGTTCCTCAGATAGCTGCTGACCAGTTTGCGCGCTTCCATGTCGAGATGGTTGGTCGGTTCGTCAATAAGCAGAAAGCTGTTCTCCTTAAGAAACAAAGTCGCCAGCATCACTTTCGTCTGCTCCCCGTTCGACAACGAGTCAAATGGCCGGTCCAGCACATCCTCGGAAACTTTGAGCAAGGAGAGCTCGCGCATCAGTTCCCAATGAACATAATCCGGAAAAATGTCGGAGATCACATCCAGCGTCAGATTTTCCTTGTGATCCACCGGATAAGGAAAATATTCAAACTGAACCTGGGCGGAAATCGTTCCGCTGTATTCGTACTTGCCCTGCAGCAAATTCAGAAACGTGGTCTTCCCACGGCCGTTTCTCCCGGTAAAACCCAATTTCCAATCGGTATCGATCTGAAAGCTTACCTCTTCGAATATGTTATCGTAACTGCCGTCATAAGCGAAAGTCAGGTTAGAGACTCTAATCAATGACATGATAGAATCCTCCTCCTTTGAATAAAAAAATAAGAGCTGCAAGAAAGTTACCTTTCCCGCAGCTCAAATATAAAAACAAATCCGACCCGCGACGGGGTCAGACCTGTATATCCGATTTGAGTTGAAAAGGAGATGTAACTTTCTTGCATAATAATACATAAAACTAGCGATCATTCTCGCTATTATGTTTTATTATTATAAGCAAGAAATTTTACATTATCCTCTTCAACTCCATTCAGTAAATTATTGACATAGTAGCATACCCGCTAGTTTTTTGCAACCGCTGCCCCTCGGAAATTAACTCGACCGGGCCAGGCGGAATCCTAGATCGTCTATGCCAAAGGTCGGATGGCTCCGGCGACGGCACGTTGCCCCGCAGCCCCTGGCCTCTTCCGCCCAACTGCCTCCGCGGAAAATCCGGTAGGAGCCGTACACTTTTTCGTCATAGACGTCCCAGCACCACTCCCAGACATTCCCCAGCATATCGTAAAGTCCCCAGGCGTTCGGTTCTTTGGTCCCTACTTCGTGTGCCCCGCCGTCCGAATTTTCGTTGTACCACGCTATCTCATCCAGATCTCCGTATCTGTAACCGGCAGTCCCCGCTTTGCATGCGTACTGCCACTCCGCTTCCGTAGGAAGCCGGTAGCCATCCGCCTCCCAATCGCACAGGATCGTTTTACCGTCTCCGCCTATCGAATAACATTCTTTCCGTCCGGCCTGCCGTGAAAATAAATTACAAAAAGAAACGGCTTCCTCCCAGGAAATATTCACAACCGGCTTCAAATTTTCGTCCAGTGTATAGGGTGAATTCGTCGTAACTGCCTTGTAAAGCCCCTCGGTTACAGGAAAACGGGCAAGCAGAAACGGTCTTATTTCGGCTTTCCATTTGGTATGGACACGGTCGTCTCTTAATTCGATTTCTCCGCCCGGAATGTTGACCATCGGATGGTCCATGTATGCTGGTCGTTCATCTGACAAACGGCCTTCCTCCCAACGACTCTTGATTTTACAAATCTTACCGTGCTTGGAACCGTTAATCAATATAAAATTATCCCTGCATCGATTGTAAGCACGGTCTATGGTTTCAGACTCCCACGACGATCAGCAAAATACGGCTAGTCGACAGCATATTAAGCGGTATGATCAAGCGATACCGTACCATGGGAGACGCTTATCTGCATAACTATGATTACAGGTTAAAGCCATGGCGACCGCCTTAGAAAACCGCGATAATCGCGGTTTTCTAAGGCCTGTTAGGGTTCTTTCTATAGGAAAGCCTGTGATTCCTAGCGTTGGTCCGGGGTAAGGCGGGACCGCAATCCTAAGAGGATACGGAACTTTCCTCCGGAATGTTGTCCTTTCGAAACCGGACGGAGATGAGCTTTTCTTGCAGTTTGTGCCCCGCATACAGCCCTCCCATAATAAGCAGCATCCCAAGCGGCACTTTCTGCAAGGCCGTCTGCCAGCCTTCGTAATAAGCGAAGACACCGGTTAACATACTTAGGCCGAGCACACCCACGAACATTTTCTTTTTGCGGGATTCTTTCTGGGGAACATACAATAGTTTTTCACGAAGCCGGATATTCATCCCCGCCAGAGAGATCAGACCAAAATAGATCGTTTGGGCCGGGTGTGTCGTCGAGTCGAAGAAAATGAATTGGTACACGAAATAAAAAGGGACTCCGAACGTACCCAAAAAGATGACGTTATAAACCAGCCTGATTTTCAGCGGAACCATTCAGATCTCCTTCATTTCCTGCGGGAGCACCACCGTATTTGGCTTGGATGCCATGTACGTATCAAGAGCTTTGTTCGCTTTGAGGGCGAGCCTGATTAACACGATCAGAAGAACGATCCCTAGTACAAGCAGGACCACGTACCCCGCCATCATCAGCATTTGAACCAGTACGAACGGATTTACCGCAGCAGTTGCACCACTATCCACTTCCATCTTCCTTCCTGTAACTAGAGCTTAGATCCATCTTATAAAGCTTTTGCGGGTAAAAGCGATGTTCCGGGCCTCTTCCCAGCTGCTTAGAGCCTCCATTGCTCCCTTATCGCGGAAGCGGAACGTTAAATGAGTAGGGACGCCGAAAACATAAGCATGCTGTATATTTTCTCCGTAAAGCGTCACTATGAAACTTGTGAGCGAAATATAGATAAGTATAACCTGCATGAATAACTGGATCGGACCATCCACTAGTTTGACGGAAACGAAAACAGGCACTTTTATACCCGGTTTTACTCTTTTAACGGTTTTCTCTGCCCATTTGTTATATTTTACCACCCCTTAAATCTTCTTCATAGCTCTTTATTCGCCTTATTGTCGTAAAGCTTCAATATCTCTCTCGTCACCGCGATTAATCCCAAACGAAGTTCTTCCGGTGCGAGAACATACACGCTGCTGCCGTAACCGAGCAGGATGCCTATTGCCGATTCCAACGTATTGAATTCGGTGTCCGCTTCCACCCAGCCGTTAACGGCCTCGCTAAGATTCCGTACTTTTGCAAACCGTTCTCTCGAAAAGCGGTGAAATTCCGGCTCCCTGATTTGAATCTTTGCGGGATAGCGCGGAAGCTTTGCCGTAAACTCTTTCAGTGACTGTTCCCAATACCCCGCAAGATCGAATGCCGCGGGCCTTGTAAAATGTTCCTCCGTGAGCTCCGCGTCAAGCAGCCGGGAGATTCTGTAGGTTCTCATCTCTCCCTCTGCTTCGGCAACCGCATACCAGATGCTGCCTTTGGCGACAAGGCCGAGCGGATGGATGAGCCGCTCCGCGATCCGGTCGTCGCGCCGGTAGCGGATGAGCAGCTTCCTCTCCTCCCACACCGCTTCCTGTACAAGCGGAAGATGGGGAAGCTGCTCCGCCGAGCGGTGCCAGCCCGCCCCGTCGATGTGGATGCGCTGCCGGACGCGCTCCGTTTCCTGCCGCATGGACGCAGGCGAAGCGGCCAGCAGCTTCTGGAAGGCGCTGTCGTATTCGCTGCTCATGCCGAGATCCGACAGCAGGGCGGAATCGTTCGCGATCAGAAGCGTCGCGATTTCTTCCGCTTTCATGCCGGTCAGCCGGGTGCGGTAGCCTTCCGTCAGGGACCATCCACCGCCCGACCCCCGCTCCGCATAAACCGGAATGCCCGCCGCGCTCAACGCCTCCATGTCCCGGAAAATGGTCCGTTCCGACACCTCAAGCTTCTCGGCGAGTTCGCGGGACGACATTTTCCCCTGGTTTTGCAGCAATAATAAAAGAGACAGCAATCGGTCGGCTCTCATCGTTATTCCTCTTTTCTTCCCTTTTTAGGCATCCCCGGCCATTCTCTTTCCGCAGCGGTTTTGGTTGACCCGGATTTGCTTGGCCGTTATTCCCGATCGGCAGTTCTGAACGCGCAGGGCTTTTCGTTCAATTTACTATAGCAATTATGACAAGGGTTGTCATATATCCCCTCTTATACTGGGTACAGGTTGCGGGCGGCTAATCGATCCGCTGCCTGCACAGCTACAGCAATCCGCTGTTAGTTGAGACCAAAAAGGAGAGATCGCGATGAAATCGAAACCACTGGAAGGAACGATCGCCGTAGTGGCAGGAGCGACTCGCGGCGTCGGGAGAGGCATTGCAGCCATGCTCGGGGAGGCGGGAGCGACCGTGTACTGCACGGGGCGCAGTGTCCGGGGAAACCTCTCCAACATGGGGCGCAGCGAAACGATCGAGGAAACGGCCGAGCTTGTGACCGCTAAAGGAGGCTGGGGAATCGCCGTCCGCGTGGATCACACGGTAGAAGAAGATGTCAAAGCGCTCTTCGAGCGGGTAAAACTGGAGCAGAACGGCAGGCTCGACCTCCTGGTGAACGATGTGTGGGGCGGAGATCCTTTGACCGAGTGGGGAAAATCGTTTTGGGAGCATTCCCTGCAGGACGGACTTCTCATTCAGGAGCGTGCGGTTCGTTCCCATATGCTCACCAGCTATTACGGGGCCCCTTTGCTGGTGTCCCGCAAGCAGGGCATGATTCTCGAAATTACAGACGGTTTCGATTACCGCTACCGGGGGAACTTATATTACAGTCTGGCCAAAATTTCCGCCATTCACCTGGCGGAGGCGATGGCCGCGGATCTAAAGCCGCACGGAGTAACGGCGGCAGCCGTCACCCCGGGTTTTCTGCGCTCGGAAGCGATGCTTGATCATTTCGGCGTCAAAGAAGAAAACTGGAGAGACGCCATCGCGCAGGAGCCTCATTACAGCGAGTCCGAAACTCCGTTCTATATCGGACGGGGAATCGCCGCGCTTGCCGCCGATCCGGACAAATTCACGAAGTCGGGCAAGGTGCTGACGAGCTGGGGATTGTCCGACGAATACGGCTTCAGCGATGTCGACGGCAGAAGACCGCATTGGGGCCGGCATGCGGCGGAGCACGGCTTGTAAGACGAGCGGCGGAACGCTTAAGACGCCAAATAAGGCAGCCACGATTCAGGTGGCTGCCTTAAAGTGTTTTATGCGGGTTGGGAGAGGACCCCCCATCCTACTCTTCCTGGAACAAATCGGTAGACAGGTAGCGTTCCCCGGTATCGGGCAGCAGGACTACGATCGTCTTGCCTTTGTTCTCCGGGCGCTCCGCCAGCACGGAAGCCGCATGAACGGCCGCTCCGGAAGAAATTCCGACGAGCAGCCCTTCGTTTCTCGCCAGCAGACGGGCCGTCGTAAGAGCTTCCTCGTTTTTCACGGTCAAAATCTCGTCGACCACGGAGGAATCGAAATTTCCCGGCACGAAGCCGGCTCCGATTCCCTGGATTTTGTGCATGCCTCTTTTTCCCCCGGACAGGACAGGCGAATCAGCCGGCTCCACGGCGACGATGTTCACCGCGGGATTTTTCGCTTTGAGCGCTTGTCCGACCCCGGAAACCGTTCCGCCCGTACCGACTCCGGCGACAAATATATCGACGGCCCCGTCCGTATCCCGCCAGATTTCTTCAGCGGTCGTCCGGCGGTGTACGTCCGGATTCGCCGGATTCTCGAACTGCTGCGGCACGAAAGCGCCCGGCAGTTCGGCCCCAAGCTCCTCCGCCTTGCGGATCGCGCCCGACATCCCCTCTTCCGCCGGTGTCAGAACAAGCTCCGCGCCAAGCGCCGCAAGCAGCTTCCTGCGCTCGATGCTGAAGCTCTCCGGCAGCGTGATGATAAGCTTGTAGCCGAGGGCCGCGGCCGCGAAAGCAAGGCCGACGCCCGTATTTCCGCTCGTCGGCTCGATAATGACGGATCCCGGACGGAGCAGCCCCTTCTCTTCCGCGTCTTTGATCATCGCGTATCCGATGCGGTCCTTTACGCTGCCCGCCGGGTTAAAATACTCCAGCTTAGCCAGCAGACGCGCCTCAACTTGTTGTTTTTTACTGAAATTCACCAGTTCCAGCAGCGGTGTGTTGCCGATCAACTGCGTCAAATTCGTTGCAATGTTTGCCATGATTCTATCCCCCGTTTGAGATGCTCTATCCCTATCATGTTAGTCGGTTATCATTCTACGATACCACCAACGGGGGAAGATGACAAATCGGGGCAGCCTGCCTTTTAGCGGCCTCCGGCCGCTTCCAGCATCGCGGCGATTGCCGTGAAATTGCGGGAGACGGCATGCCTGTAAGCCGTGACACCGTCTCCGTCCGGCAGGTTGACGTCCGCCCCATGCTCCAGCAGCAGGCGGATAATCGTCTGGTGAGCTTCTCCTCCGTCGCCGAGGATGACGGCTTCCAGAAGCGCCGTCCAGCCCAGGCGGTTCACATGATTCACGTCCACCCGGGTCCGGGTGAGCAGCTCCCGCACAATGTCCACATGCCCCCGTTCCGAAGCGGGAATGAGTGCCGTCCCCCCGTACCGGTTGGTGAGAGCGGGATCGGCATCCGCGGATATGGCCAGCCGCAGCAGCTCCATATCCCCTTCGGCGCCGGCGTACAGGAACAGATTGTCGGAGCGGTCGTTGCGGATATTCACATCCGCTCCGGCTTTCAGCAGCACTTGGACGACTTCGTGCCGCCGGTTGATCGCGGCCGCCATTACAGCCGTATTCCCCTGGCTGTCCCGCGCGTCCACATCGGCTCCTTCCCCGATCAGCGTCCGCACCTTCTCCGCGTCACCTTGCGCAGCCGCCTCCAGCAGCTGCGTGTTTTTTTCATTATGCATTTCCATCTTTCCATTCCCCTCCGTTTCCGGTACTTGCGATTCTTGATATACCGGCGTTGGCGCCGTTCCCGGGTCCGGGCTGACGGCCGTCCCGCATCCGGACGCAGCCGCGGAGATCAGAACCGGGACGATCAGAGCCGGGATAAAGCCATTGATTCGCATGAACATCGGCAGCCGCCTCCTTAAACTCTATAGGCAAAAGACCTCCGCGGAGGTCTTTTCGAAGTTTGCGTTTAGCTGTTTTTCAAAGCATCGGTGTTCAAGCTGATCTTGCCCTGCTGGGTTGCCCACGAGCCGGACGCCGTGACGGTGTAAGACTTGCCGGGACTCAGCTGCGTGCCTGCCGGCAGCTCGAACGTGCCGACCGCTCCTTTGCGGCTCGTTACCTTGTAGACGGCCGTCAGCTTCTTGCCGTCTCCGTCCGTCAGCTCTACGCTGCGGCCGGAGAACAGCTCGTCACGCGGGTCGGCCGCAAGCGTAATGTCGACGGAGGCCGGGCTGACGGCTTTTGCGGACGCGATCACAAGAGGCGCGGTGGAACGGGCGGTGAAAGACGCTTCCGTCACAGTCGCCCAATCTGACGTGACCTTGTATGTTACGCCGGGAGTCAGCGTCTGTCCGGCAGGAAGGCGGAATTTCGGCGCCTGTCTGTCGTCGGTAGCCTGCGTATACGGAACATAAGCGGCCCGGATCGGCTGCCCGCCCTCCGGCGTGAGCGTGACGGACATATCCCGGAGCGAGGAAATGATGTCGTACGATTTTCCGCCGCTTGCGTTGCGGTCGTTCAGGTACATTTCCAGCCCCCCGCGCGTACCGAAGTACGACTCGACCACATATCCGTAATCGACCACTCCGTCTTTACGGAACGATTCCAGCTCGAACGTATCTGCCGTTACCTGCCGGGCTGCCGCTAATTTTACCGTGTGGGCGGAGCCCGTGAACTTGCCTGCGGCTTTGCCTTTGTACGTCAGGCTGTATGTTTTGCCCGGCTGCTGAACGGTTACGGGCACCACATACGTGGAGCGGGCTCCGTTCTTAAGCTGCGGAACGTTGCGGATCGTCATCCCGTTGTCGAATTGAAAATTCGCTTTCGCTTTGTCCAGATTCACATCGGCCGCGGTCAAAGGGGAATCGAACGTGATTTCAAGCGTCGCCGCGGACAGCACCTTGATATCCGTCACGGCCGCATGCTCCGACGGAATATGGGCAATTGCCTTAAATCCGAGACGGGCCGCCTCCCCTTTAGTGACACGCGCATCGGGCTCGTAGTTTTTCAGCCACTGCTGAATGACCAGAGGTTTCTTCTCTGTGAGCTGGGCGATCCGGCTGACAAGCTCCTGCTGGGTCAGCATCAATCTCCCATGGTCCGAGTAATGCCCAGCCGGTGCAAGGTCTCCGTTCGCGGACGCGGCCGGAGTCTTGGCGGATTGAGCGGATGCGGATGCGGCAGCAGGAGCGGCATTCAAAGGAAGCATGACCGAAGCGGCTACAGCCGAAACCGTCAGCAGTTGAAGCAAAGTTTTTTTCATAAAAGTTCCTCCTGTAAGGTGAGTAATAAGTTCTTGATTTCATCCTACAGAACGAAACTAAACGGCCCGGAAACAAATTCGAAACTTTTTCTAAACAGCGAACATCTCTCCCCGTCAGCCCGAAAACCGGTAGCCGACTCCCCAAATCGTCTCGATATATTCCGGCGCGGAAGGATCGGTCTCGATTTTCTCGCGGATACGCCGCACATGAACGGTTACCGTCGCAATGTCCCCCATTGAATCCATTCCCCATATTTTTTCGAAAATTTCCTCCTTGCGGAAAACCCGGTTGGGGTGACGGGCAAGAAATAACAGGAGATCGAACTCCCTCGCGGGAAGCGGCACTTCTTTCCCCCGGATATAAACCCGGCGCGATTCCGGTTCAATGGCCAGTTCACGGATACGAATTTCTCCCGGCGCCGTTTCCTTCAGCCCGACCAGCCTTTCATAACGCGTTAAGTGCGCCTTCACGCGCGCAACCAGCTCGCCCGGACTGAACGGCTTGGTCATGTAATCGTCGGCGCCCATGCCGAGCCCGCGGATTTTATCGAACTCGTCTTTACGGGCGGATACGATGAGAATGGGAACTTCCATGGCCATGCGGATTTGACGGCATACCTCGAAACCGTCTTTTCCGGGAAGCATCAGATCCAGGACGATCAGATCAAAGCCTTCCGTGAGCGCCTTGTGCAGCCCGTCGTCTCCCCGGGTCGAAATCTCGACCTGAAACCCGTGCAAATTCAAGTAATCCCTATGCAATTGGGCGATCGTCGCCTCGTCTTCAATGATCAGAATTTTTTTCATCGGTATGATTTCCTTTCAGCAGCGGGAGCCGGATTACAATCCGCGTGCCTGTCTGCGGATGTTGCGTAGACGCGTTTTCCGAGGCATTCTCCGCGTAGATGCTTCCCCCGTGGTTGTCGACAATCTGTTGGGCGATGGCGAGCCCCAGTCCCTGGCCGCCCGACTCCCGGTTGCGGGACGTCTCGGCCCGGTAAAACCGGTCGAATACATGAGGCAGCGCCGCGGGATCGATCCCGGGACCGGTGTCGGTTATTTCAAGCACAGCCGCTCCCCCGTCCCGCCGGAGATCGAAAGCGATCGTTTTTTGCGGCCCCTCCATAAACTTAAGGCTGTTTCCGACTACGTTGTTCACGACCCTTTTCATGTGCATAGGATCTATCCGGACATACAAAGGCCCCGTTGAGTGTCCGTCGGTTTCCAGTCCGACGCCCTCTTTTTCCAGCTCGAAACGCAGTTCATACACCACGTCCGCGACAAAACGCGTCAGGTCCACTTCCTGCAGGGCAAACGGAACTTTATTGAGATCCAGCCGGGAATAAAGGAACAGCTCCTCAATGAGGTGATCCATTTCCTCCGCTTTGCTGTAAATGATATCCACATAACTTTCGAGCTTGTCGGGCGTATCCGCCACCCCGTCCCGGATTCCTTCCACATAGCCGCGTATGGCGGACAAGGGCGTTTTCAAATCGTGCGAGATGTTGGCGATAAGCTCCTTGCGATTGTTTTCGTACTGCTTCTGCAGCTCCTCGGATTCCTGAAGCTTCCCCCTCATCTCCTCGAAAGCCGCGGAAACCTGCCCGATCTCGTCTTCGCCCGGCTCGATCCGGAACCGCAAGTCTCCCCGCTGGATACGAGCCGCCGAAGCGCGCAGGCGGTTGAGCGGCCGGATCATCCGCCTGGTGAGGAACAGGTAGATGTAGATGTTCGAGCCGACGAGCAGCAGAAACAGCACCGACACGAACAGAGGCAGCAGCTTGCTCATCAGAACGGCGAACGGGCTGACCTCCCGGAACACGAACAGCCTTCCCTGTTCGCCGTCCGCAAACCGGAAGTCGTATTTGGCATAGCCGAAAAAGTTTTTCCCCGTCTGCAAAGTGCTTCTCATGTGCACGTTTTCCGCTTCGTACGGAGGCAGGACGGCTGCGGGTTGGTTTTCCGCCAGCGCCGGTGAAATAAACGCGCTGCCGGACCCTTTACGGATCAGGAGGGAGGCCTTTGCGACTTTTAGCTGAAAATCGTATTCTTTGTAGGTGTCCGGTACAAGCAGTTCCTCGGGCTTCGTTTTGGCAAGATGCTTAAGATCGAGAAATAGCGTCTCCTGTTCGGTCGTAAGCGGCTTCAACCGGAGATGGACGTTATAAAAAGAAGAAATGCCCCTCACATCACCCGTTACTGCTGTCGTTACGATAAAAGCGGCGGCCGTAAAAAGCAGCACCGTGGCGACAAGCAGCAAAGTGAAGGAAGCAAGCAGACGGGCACGGATGGACATGATTGTTTTTGCCTCCAGATGATTTAAATCGTGAAGATTTCCTACAGTCTACCAGGGAATTTGACGGGGATCAAAATAAATTTTCCGCTTTGGGAGATCAATCTTTTTCTTAATAAAATTAAGAGAATTTTGATGAAAACGTTTTATTTTCTCGTAAAATTTCTAATTTTATGCATTTTTATGTAGTAATTAGTCGAAAAATAAGCGATTTCAGGTAGACTTCCCACCCTTGCATCCTTTACTATGGGAAGTACAGGAATATTAGTTATAGGAGATATGATAATGCAACATGAAGCTGGGAATTATGATGCGCTGCTGGTCATTCTCTCGATTCTGATGTCCATGACGACCTCCTGTACCGCGCTGGACATGGCAGACCGCCTGCTGCGCGGCGACCGCTCTTTCCGTAAAATGCTGCTGACCGCTGTCGTAACGGGGCTGGGCGTCTGGTCCATGCACTTCTTGGGCATGCTGGCCTTGAAGTTCCCTTTCGAAGTCCATTATCATCTGCCTTTGCTCGCCGTCTCTTTAATGCTGCCCATTCTCGCGGTTTTCTTGTCGCTGCTAATCCTGGCCCCGGACCGGAAGCTTGGAAAACGATTTTTCACAGCCGTCGGCCTGCTGGCGGGGCTCGCCTTCGTTTCCATGCATTTCTCCGGCATGCTTGCCATGAAAATACCGGCCGTGTATCACCAGACGCCCGGCAGTCTGATCGTATCGATCGCGCTGGCCCTGCTCGCCTCGTACCTTATGCTCGCACTGGCGATCCACGCACGCGGACTGCCTGCTTACAACCTGCTTTCGCCTTGGAAAACCGGAGGCAGCCTGCTGGTCGGGGGCCTCATTGCCGGTATGCATTACACGGCGATGGCGGGGGCTTCTTTTACGCCGTCCGACCGCGAGCTTTCTCTTACTAGCAGCTCGATTATAGGCAACACGCTGCTGACGGTTCTTGTCGGTTGTACGACCTTCTGCGTGCTTTTCTGGGTTGTGCTCGTCCTGTACCGCGACCGGCAGAACGTGCTTACCGCCTTACGGTTCAACGAGCAGAGATATACCGCTCTGTTCGAGCATAGTCCCGATCTTGTCATCTGCATGGATCCCGTCAAAAAAATGATCGTCAGCGCGAACCCGTCCGTGTATGCCAACACGGGCTACACGCAAGCGGAGCTTATGCTCCTCTCCCTGCACGATCTTCTTTATTCCCGGGAAGAAAAATTGAAAGTCATGACTGCCCTCGCGGAGGCGGCCCGAGGAAAGCCTTCGAAAATCGAAGTGTCCATCCGCACGAAGCAGGGAGCGCGAAAATATCACCGCACCTCGGTTTTTCCGCTCGAACACAACCGGCAACTGCTCGTCTATTTCGTATCCAAAGATATCACCGACAGGATCGTGGTCGAACAAGAACTGCGGAAAGCCAAGGATTTAGCTGAAAGCGCTGTCAAAACGAAAAGCGAGTTCCTCGACACGATGAGCCACGAGATTCGGACGCCGCTGACCGGCATTATCGGAATCAACCAACTCCTGTCGGAGTCTGCGGAGTCCCCGGACGATCAGGAACTGCTGGCGCTTCAGGCCAAAAGCTCGCAAGCTCTCCTAAGGGTCATCAACGACATTCTGGAGCTGTCCAAAATGGAAGCCGGACGCATTTCGCTTCACCAGGAGCCGTTTCAGCTTCGCGAGCTTATCCGGGAATGCTTTGATTTCTTTGCGATTATTATCCGCAACAAAGAGCTCGCCATGGACACGTCCATAGACCCCGCCGTGCCGGAAACTCTCGTCGGCGATTACGGCCGTGTCCGCCAGATTCTCGTCAACCTGATCGGCAACGCCGTTAAATTTACGGATCAAGGCCTTATCTCTCTTGAAGTCCGGCTCTCGGAACGCGGCGATGAGGGATGCCTCCTCGAATTCGCCGTCACCGATACCGGTATCGGTATCGACTGCAGCAAGCTGGACCGGCTGTTCCAGCCTTTCACCCAGTTGGACGGGGCGTCGAACCGTAAATATGAGGGAACGGGCCTGGGGCTCGCCATCTGCCGCAAGCTCGTTACGCTCATGCAGGGCCGGATTTGGGCCGTTCCCGGCCGGAGTGTGGGGACGGAATTCCGGTTTACGATCCGGCTGCGGGAGCTCCGCCATTTTATGGACGAAGGAGACGGCCAGGAAGTCGGGTGATTCCTAATCCATGATTCCCTTCCCACCCGCACGAGAAGAAACTAAACCTCCAATCCCGACGGGTTTGGAGGTTTCTTTTTTTATTCCATCAGACCGAGCTTCTCATAGACGCTTTTGGACACGACGCCATCCGCTCTCAGCCCGTTGTCCCGCTGGAATTTCCGAATAGCTTCGGCCGTCGAAGCCAGAAACTTCCCGTTGCAGACACCGCTGTAATAGCCTGCGCTTTTCAGCCGGTTCTGAATGAGCTGGACATCCGCCCCGATATCTCCCTGGGCCAGCTTTCTCGGTTCATGGCCGGGATCGCCCAGAACGTGCCCCGCAATCGTCACCTTGGTGCCGATAGGAATGAGGTCGTAAAGCTCCTCCACGTCGCGATTTCTCATTCTGATGCAGCCATGGCTCAAATGCTGGCCGATGGAATGAGGCTTGTTCGTTCCATGGATGCCGTACGCTCCCCACGGAACATTCAGGCCCAGCCAGCGCGGTCCGAAAGAAGGTCCCCAGTTCTTGCCTTTATAAATCACCTGATACTCGCCGACAGGCGTAGGCGTTTCCAAGTTTCCGACCGCGACCGGGTAGGTTTTATAATGTTTCTTGTCTTTGAATACGACAAGCTTGTGCCGCAGAGGGTATACCTCGATCGAGAAAGGCCCCCGGTCCGCAACGATGGGAATCGCGGGTTCCGTCACGTCTGCCGGTAACGTTACACGTTCTGCCGCGGCATTTCCCGGCAGCAGAACATTCAGCAGGCATACAGCGGTCAGCGCGACTCCCTTTATCTTCAAAAGCGTTTGTCCTTTGTTCATGTTGATCCCCGCGCCCGCATTTATTTTTTTTGCCGACTGTTCCTTCCGTCTTCGGTACGCCTACCCGGACGGTCGGGCTCCGGATATTCGAACTGTGTCAGCTCCCATGGATCGTACAAAGAAGCCCGGGTGAAAACGAAACGGCAAATCGCTTTGCGCGGACGTTTCCCCTCTTCTTCGAAGGCAAGTTCAACCGGAAGTTCAAAAACATACTCCTCTTCCGCTTTACGTGCTTCTTCCGGCTTCCATTCCGTCAATCTGCGTACGGATACGAAAGACCGGCTGTCTTTCTTCAGCTCTTCCAACCGATCCCGGTTATGCGGGTGGCCGAGAAGCTCCAGCATCGCGTCATCGTGCTGGTCCAAAGCCGTGATAACCAGATCGGCCAGCTCCTGGGGCGAAGCCTTCCCGACGAAGCTGCCCGCCATACCTGCGGCTCTGTGAGCCATAAACTGGTGAGCGGTGTCCTTGGACCGGGATTTATGGGTCGTGCTGCCCGCAAAATGGATGCAGGAATGCCCGCTGAACCCGTTCTCCGGGATGCCGTCTCCCCCATGGGGCATTCCGTTCATGGAAGCGGCATAACTGTGCCCGTCGTAACGGACGAGAACGGCCCTGCGGTTCCAGCTCCATTTGCCCCCGTAGATCGACTTCATAACCGCCGTATCCTTCTTCGTAAGCGGCTGAACGTCCGCATGCTGCCGTCCCGCTCTGCGTTGAACCCGGAACGCAAGTCCCGTTTCCAGATCGAGTACCTCGAATTTGGCCTGACGGGGGACGGCTTTCTGCGCGTCGTTCCAGGAAATGAGCTCTCCGTAATGCTTGCGGCGAAGAAGCGCGATTTGTTTCACAAGTTCCCCTCTAAGCGACTCGCCCGGCCGGATCACTTCGTGCCCCGATGAATCGTAGAGCTCTCCCATGGCGCTGACCGGGTAGATGCGTTCTCCTCCTGTTTCCCTCACCTTCATCAACGTATCCGTATACGGGAAGGATTCCGCCTTTCTACGTAAGCTTTGGCCGAAAAGTTTACGTACGCTCAGCGTAACCCCGGTTTCGCTCCGGTAAGCCGCATCCGGCGACGTCTGTACGGAAAGTACAACGTTCCCGGCATCCCCGGCCGCCGAAAATCCATAAGCCGATTCGGGACGAAGCAAGATTCCCCCGGCGGCCAGCAGTAAGAAAAAGCTTCGTATCCACGTAATCATTTCGTTTTTCACCTCGCTTCGCTTCTTTCTGTTTTACCTCTCCGTTGAGCATGGTCTTTCCTTCCCGGATAGTTTTCTCCAAAGCTCCGAAATCATGTGAAGCGATGTGCAAATTGTTGGTCCGTCTGCCGGAACATCCAAAGAAATGTGTCGGATTCCGGAAACCGCCGTAGATTTATTGCCCGAGCAAAATCCGTTTTTATGTTTTAGCTCGGACCGAACGGGTAATGAACAGTCGGGAACCGACTACAAGTTCATTTTATTTTCTTCAGGCATCTGAAATCGAAGGAGGAAGTTAACCTATGTTCCGTCATCAGAAAGAATTGCAGTTCGAGGTAAAAGTAGACCGGCCGGACCCTATGCTGGCCCGCCAAGTGCAGGAAGTATTGGGTGGACAATTCGGCGAAATGACTGTCATGATGCAATATCTCTTCCAAAAAGGACAAGTACCTGCACCGAAGAAGGTTCCCGCCTCCGAGCTGCATCACGACCTGGACGAATGGGAAAGCTTGAAACAAGCGGTTAAAAAATAAGAAAAAGGCTCTTCTCCCTGGGAGAAGAGCCTTTTTATCGTCTAATTCTCGGCTGCATCTTCCGCGTTCAAAGCCGGATCTCCACAACCGTATGAGCTTCATGTTCGACGTCCGTCACATAAAGTCCGCAAGACTCGGAAAACCGGCTTTTACCCGCTGCTTTCTTGCCGTCATGGTAAACGGTAAACGGCAACTTGTACCCGATACGCAAGGTCCCGGCCACAGAAGTGGCAACACGTCCTGCGGTCAACAGGCCTCGTTCCCACTTCAAATCCGCCTCATACCCCCCTCGGGCGCGCAGCCCTTTGACGCGGCCGCTCGGCCAGGCCGATGGCAGTGCGGGCAGCAGATCCAGCATCCCTTCCTGGGACTGGAGCAGCATTTCGGCTGCCGCGGACGTCCCTCCCAGGTTCCCGTCGATCTGAAACGGCGGATGCTCCGTAAACAAGTTCGGATCGGCCGCATGGCGAAGCAGAGCTGTCAGGTGGCGATGAGCTTCATCCCCATCCCTCAGCCTTGCCCAGTAGTGCGCGATCCACACGCGGCTCCAGCCGGTATGGCCGCTGCCACACGCCAGCCGCCGCTCCAGCGATACCCTGGCCGCTTCGGCTAAGGCCGGCGTCCGAACCGGGGAAATAAGCTCGCCCGGAAACAAGCCGAACAGGTGCGAGATATGCCGGTGGCCCGGGTCCGCCTCCTCTTCGTCGCCAAGCCACTCGAGCAGTTGCCCGTGGCTGCCCGTCGCAGGCTGCGGCAGACGGGACTCCGCCGCCGACAGCCGCTCCAGCCACTCGGCTTCGCCCGGCGGGACGGCGTCTTCGCGGGCGGCGGCATGTCCGCCGCAGCGG
This sequence comes from Paenibacillus sp. GbtcB18, assembly GCF_019091125.1. Lineage (NCBI taxonomy): Bacteria > Bacillati > Bacillota > Bacilli > Caryophanales > Paenibacillaceae > Paenibacillus > Paenibacillus sp. GbtcB18. Next base: position 378,296 of record NZ_JAGXJX010000001.1, on the reverse strand, counting down.
GCTTTGTCGCCGGTGACTCTGGCCTCCGCGGAGACGGTCGGGCCGTCAGCGCCGCCTGAAGGGGGCGGCTCCGGCTGAGCGGCGCCCGGCGCTTCGCGTTCGCCGGCGTAAGGCGCCAGACCCGCCGGTGGCCCATCGAAGGCTGCCGCGCCGTCGACGCCGCCGTCCAGGCAGCCCGGTTCCGACCGCTCCGCGCCCCTCGCATCCAGCTCACGCGCCAGCACGCCCGCCGCTTCGCGGACGGCCCCGAAAAGCGTGCGCACAAGCTGGATGTCCATGGCGGGAGCCATGCACAGATAGCCGATTTTGCCGCCGGGAAGCACATATTTGTTCTCCGGCGATACGGAAGGGCCCGTGAGCAGTCCGCCCTCGCCGTCCTCCGTCATATAATCGAGCAGGAACTGCGCGGCTTCCTTCATGACGGGATACGCCCGATGGGCAAGAAAGCGCCGTTCCCCGCCGAACCGGTAATGCTCCCACAAATGAAGCGCGAGCCACACCCCGCCCATCGGCCAGACAGCCGCCCTCGGAAGCATCCCGTTGATGCCGCTTTCCGCCCACAAGTTCGAATTGTGATGCACCACGAACCCCCTGCACCCGTAAAGCTTCCGGGCGGTCTCCCTTCCGTTTGCGACGAGCCTGTCGACAAAGTCGAACAAGGGTTCATGACATTCCTTCAGATTGCATACTTCCGCAGGCCAATAGTTCATCTGCAGGTTAATGTTCAGCGTGTAATTGCACTCCCACGGAGGCTGGTAATCGTTGTTCCAGATTCCCTGCAGGTTCGCCGGCAGCGAACCCGGCCGTGAACTGGCCAGGAGCAGATAGCGTCCGTATTGAAAAAACAGCGCAAGAAGCTCCGGGTCTTCCCCGCCTTCGCGGATGCGATCAAGCCGCGCGTCCGTGGGAAGAAGCCGGATATCCGCGTCCGGCGTACCGAGCTCCAGGCTCATTCGCGCAAACAGGGGCATATAGTCGGCCCCGTGCTCCGCTTTGACCGCTTCGTAGCCCTTTCGCCGGGCCTCCTCGACCTGCCGCCGGCAAACGGCCGCGGGATTCCCGTGGCGGAAGCTCGTCTGCGCGGCGACATAGATCGTCGCTTCGGCGGCTCCCGCCACATGGACGAAGTCGCCGATCGTGCGGACCGCGCCGCCTTCGGCGCTCACGCTCGCAAGCGCGGCATAGCGGACGCCGTCCGGGCCGCAGCGCCCCTGCATGAGCACCGCATCCGGGCCGTCGGGCGCCGCTCCTTCGTCGAAGGGACGCCGCCCCAGATGAAACCGGAAGTTCAGTCCTTCCGGGTGATCGGTTGTGAGGCGGCAGGCCAACACCCCCGCCGAGGCGCTTGCGAACAGCTCCCTGGTGCAGCCTGCGTCTCGCCACGCATACTCGACGCGGCACAGGCCCGACGCCAGGTCCAGCTCCCGGCGGTAAGTCCCCGCATCCGGTTCATGCTCCGCGAACCAGATGCGTAGATCCCCCAGCGGCTGAAACGGGCCGGCATATTTCGGAATCGGAGTCAGCCCCATGTGCGCCAGCTCCTGCGCCTCGGTCACGCGGCCCTCCATGAGCAGCCTTCTCACTTCCGGAAGAGCGGCGGCGGCCTCCGGATTCGTACGGTCTTTGGCCCCCCCGTACCACAAGCTTTCCTCGTTAAGCGAGATCACTTCTTCCTCCACGCGGCCGTAAATCATGGCGCCCAGCCTTCCGTTCCCCACGGGCAGCGCTTCGGTCCACGCTTGGGCGGGCCTAGTATACCAGAGTTTGTTAGCGGTCATGGCCTGCCTCCTCTACAGGTTCCCCGGGCCGTAACCGAATTACGAGACGCCCGCCTGTTTTGTAATTTAACTGTTTGTGTGACGCTCACCTATTTGTTTCACGTGGTGTCACGCAATGTTCATGTTTCGTACTTCATGTTTCGTACTTCATGTTTCGTACTTTATGTTTCATTTGCCATTCTTTATCTGCAGCTCTTCATGTTCCGCCTGCATCTTTCGTTCTACACGCTCCGATTCTACCTTTTACTCCGTTCTTCCGGTCCCTTCTTTGTCCCAAGGTTCGGGGCGCCCGGTGCTTCGGAACTCCGCCAATTCGCCACGGCCTTCTTCAGGACCTCCGTTGGCAGGCTTTGAAACCGGCATGATCATCGTCATCTTCGTCCCGATGCCCGGTTCGCTTTCGACACGAAGGCCGAATTCCGCTCCGAATACGAGCTGTATCCGCCGGTGCACGTTCAGCACACCGATCCCGCCCCGTCCGCTTTCTTCCATTCCTGCCGCAGCGGAAGCATCCGTCAACTGCTGTGTTTTCAGCTTGGACTGAAGGTTCTCCAGCGTCTCCCGGGTCATCCCGGTCCCGTTGTCCTCCACCGAGATCCAAAACCTCCCGCTTTCTTCTCCGGCATCAATCCGGATCCAGTGATGATCTTCCAGACCATCGGGAAAAGCATGCTGGAACACATTCTCGATCAGCGGCTGCAGGGTAAGCCGCACCATTTTCTTAAGCAGAAACTGGGGCGGAACCGCAACGTCCAGCTCGAATTCCCGTTCGTGCCGGTGCTTCAAAATAATCATGTAGTTCAGTACATGATTCAGCTCGTTGGCGACGGTAATTTCCTCCAGGTTCGTCTGAACCGAATAGCGCAGCATATAGGCCATGGATTTGACGATTTCCGAAATTTCCTCGGAATCCTGCACGACGGCATAACACACGATCGTTTCCAGCGTGTTGTAAAGGAAATGAGGATTGATTTGCAGCTGAAGCGCCTGAAATTCGGCCTGCTGGCGTTCAAGCTGGGTTTTCTGCTGCTTGAGTTCACCTTCGTAGACCTGCTCCACGAGCTCCGACAAGCGCCCTACCATCAGGTTATAGCGCTGCATAAGCTCCGTGATCTCGTCCCGCCGGTTCGGCAGCGGCACCGTGGACCACTTGCCCTGCTCGGTCTGCCGCATGCCCTGGATGAGCACAAGAATCGGCCGGGTGATCGAGCGGCCGAACCGGTACGCGAGCGCGACCGCGATAGCCAGTGTAAACAAGCCGATGAGAATCGTCGTCGTGCGGATGGCCGTCACCGGCTTTTTCAGCTCGCTCAGGGGCATCGAAACGACGAGATTCCAGCCGGAGTAAGATGACTTGCGGCTCATGTAAAGCCGCTCCTCCCCGCCCGGCCCTTTATGCTCAAAGGATACGGTCTCCCCGGAATGGATAATCCGGGGCAGCAGCTCCGGCAGCGTCTTCGGGCCGATTCCGTCCTTCGTAGGCTGATAAATCATCTCGCCTTTGTCGTTGACGATGAAGAAGTAGCCGCCTTCGCCCAAATCGATCCCTTTCCAAAGCATGGAAAGATCGTTCGAACGGATTTCGACGGCCAGAATTCCTTTGTATTCCGCCGACTGCAGCCCTTTGATCTGCCGGGACAGCCGGATTACGTTCCCGTTCATGGCCGGAACAATGCTGTCCGTCGTAATGCTCAGCGTTCCGTCCGGTTCCGTGACGCTCTTCAGCCGCTCCAGTTGGCCCAGCGTCTGTTCCCGGGGGTAAGTTCCCTCGGCCTGATCGTTGCTGTAGCCGTAGATGCCGTTGCCCGCAAAGCTTATGGCGTACATGGACACAATCTCCGGGTTACGGATAAAGATCGGCTGCAGCGCCGTTTCCCGGATCGTGCTCCAGAACTTGTAATAGTCGTAGGGCTCGGGAACCGGAGGAAGATCGACGAATTTTTTGATGTCCCGGTTCGTCAGCAGCGAAATCGTCAGCCGGTCGTAGCTTTTCACATATACATCCGTATGATGGAGCGCATTGGTTAAAATCTGGTTCATATGAAGCCGGTTTTGCTTATCCAGCTCATCGGACGCCTTTTTATACGTAAAGATCCCGACAGAGGTCAAGGTGATCAAGATTATCGAGAGCAAGTAGAGAAAAATTTTGCGCGAAAGGTTCCATTTAATCATTTAATCCCCAACTGCTGCCGGTATTCCGAAGGGGAATAGCCGGTCGTTTTCTTGAACATTTTCGTAAAATGCGGATAGTCTTCGTACCCGACTTTGGCGGCCACATCGACGATGCGGATATGGGGGATCGCCAGAAGCTGCTGCGCCTTCTCCATGCGTTTCTTGATGCGGTATTTCACAAACGTTTCATTGGTCATTTTCTTGAACATGGAGCTGAAATAGGTCGGAGTAAAGCCGGCCATCTCGGCCACCTCGTCGAGCGTTATTTCCTCCGCCAGATGCGTGTCTATATACGTCTTCACTTCGTCGAGCAGGTTTTTGTACGTGCCGCTGCGCTGTTGAAGCAGCTTCTCCATGATGTCCCCCAGCCGGGTCTGCATTTCCTCGAAGAGCTGATCCTTGGATACGCACCGCTTGTCTTCCCATTCGTTCTTGACCGGAAGGCCCCTGGCTTGAAGCCTCTTCAGAAGCAGCCCCATGCATTCCTTGATGAGCTGCCGGAGCTGGAGCAAGTTCATTCCGCTGGTCAGACAGTTCTGCTTCCACTCCCCGATGAGCGTTCGCAGCCTGTCCTCTTCAAGATTCCAGACCAGTTGTTCCATCTGTTCGATCACGTCCACGCAATCCGATAACGCCACGAACCCTTTGACCCGGTTTTTCATAAAATCGGCCAGAACCTCATGAAGATCCGGCGCTGTCACCGGCTTCAGCAAATAATGCTTCACCCCGTAGAACAAGCATTTCTGGGCGTAGGAGAAATCGCCGAAACCCGAAATCACGATACACGGAATGTGACTGTATTGCTCGTGAATGATCCGGCACAGCTCCAGCCCGTCCATCTTCGGCATCCGGATATCGGTAAACACCAGATCGATTTCGTGCTCCCGGATGATTTCGAGTGCGGCCGCGCCGTTAGCGGCGGTATGAATGCCCGCGAATTCGAACGGATAAAGCTCCGCCATTTTTACGAGGCCTTTGCGAATAATCGGCTCATCGTCGACGATTAACAAATGCATGGTAACAGCTCCCCGTCCCGAAGTATGTGTTTTTGCAAAAAAAGGGGGCCTCCCCGATAACGTCTGCAAGGGAGGCGAACCTTTTGGGTAGCCGGAATTAAAACGCTTTCATTCCAGCTTTAGTTTAGCTTTGTTTAACGGGCGCGGTCAACCACGCCTTCTTTCTTGTTGTACCGTTCCGTAGCTTCCTTAATGATTTCTTTGCCTCCCTTGGCTTTGTACTCTTCAATCACTTTGGGCCAGTCGGAGATCGGACGTTTGCCGTAAATCATCTGTATCATCTGATCCAGAATGAATTTGGGACCCGTATCCCCGCCGGAAGCCAGATCCGGGTATTTCGTAAAGGAGGTCAGACTCGTCGTAAACGTAATGCCGCCTACGCCTTCCTTGGACAGCACGTTATCGAACGCTTTTACCATATCCTTGCCGTCCTCCGTCAATTCGGAGAGCTTCTTGTTGTAGGTCAGGTCGTGAACCATCCAGAGCGTCGTCTGGCGGTAGTTCGCCTCGTCGATTTCTTCCTTCGTCTTCGGCTGCTTGTAGTTGATTTTGCCGTTCTCCTTCGTATACGTGTCGCCTTCGATCCCGAAGGTAAAGAACTCTTCGGCTTCTTCCGTGCTCATCCAGTCGAAGAATCGGATGATCTTCTTGGCTTTCTCCTTATCCACTTTGCTGTTGATATACTTCGCCGTGGAAATATACCCGTACACTCCGTGTCCGCCCTTTCCTTCGGGACCTTTGGGAGATGCGACGATATCGACTTTGCCGTCTTTCACCGCGTCTTTGATCTTTCCCCGGAAACTCAGCAGGGCCTCTCCGTTCGCCGACCAGATGCCGGATTTGCCTGCCGCGATATTTTTGTTGTAGTCGGTTTGGGAAACGGTTGCAAAATCTTTCGGAATGAGTCCTTCCTCATACATCGTTTTGTAAGTTTGAAGAGCTTTCGTCATATTTTCCACATCGAAAAATTTCGGGACGACTTCGCCGTTCATCAGCTCGAACTGATACGGCATGACATCGTAAGCGCCCAGGAACGTGTCCGCATATTTGAACTGCTCGCGGATCTGGTACGGGTTTTCGACGCCCATCTTCTTGAAAGCCCGCAAAACGTCCAAATATTCCTCGACGGTGACAGGCTGCTTCAGATTCGCTTTCTCCAGCAGATCCGTCCGGATGAAGGTCGCCCGTCTCGACGGGTTGGTCAGCCAGCCGGGGATGCCGTAAATTTTGCCGTCGTACGACGTTTCCTCCCAGGCTTCCTTCGGAACGAGCTTCATCAGATTCGGCGCGTTTTCCTTGAGCAGATCATCGAGCGGCATGAATACGCCGGCTTCCACCGACCCGGACATGGAGGACGTTGTCGGTCCGCCGCGCAAGTTACTGACAACATCCGGGATGTCGTTGCCTGCGAACATCAGGCTCATTTTCTGATCGAATTCCTTGTGAGAAAGCGGTTTCAAATCCAGGTCTGTGTTTGTGCGTTTTTCCAGCTCCAGCACCCATTTGTCTTTGTTGATATCCGATGCGGATTCCAGATAGGCGTTGCCCCCCGTAGAGAAGGAGACGGAGAATTTAACGGGACCCGCGCCCGCCGCGCTTTCTTTTGCCGGTTCCTTGGAATTGCAGCCCGCAAGCGTCCCGGTAGTGAGAACTGCCGCGAGAAGTACACCCCAACCTTTTTTCATCAAGAACCCTTCCTTTCATTCTCTTCCTCGTGATGAGACCCTGGTACATTTTCATGATAAAGGCTGGAGATTTTTACGGGTATTGGGATTCTTATTTTGGCATTGTGTTCTTTTATGATTTAATCGACCCGATAAGCATACCTTTAATGAAGTATTTCTGCAAAAAAGGATAGATCAGCAGGATCGGCACGGTCGCCACAACGATTACGGCCATTTTGATGCCTTCGGGCGAAATATTCAGCGTATTCTCGAAGGTGGACGTCATCTCGCCGAAATTGTCCGTAATCACGATTTCTCTAAGCCTGACCTGCAGCGGAAACAGATTCCGGTTATTGATATAATACAAGGCATTGGAGTACGAATTCCAGTGGGCCACCGCGTAGAACAAGCCCATCGTCGCCATAACCGGCTTCGACAGTGGCAGCACGATGCTCCAGATCAGCCGCATTTCGCCGCAGCCGTCAATCCTGCCGGAATCGACAAGCTCGCCGGGCAGGCCGGAGAAGAACGAGCGCATGATAAACAAATTATAGGCGCTGATCATGCCGGGAATCATGAGCGACCAGACCGTGTCCAGCAGCCCCAGATTTTTGATCAGCAGATAGTTCGGAATCAGCGGTGCGCTGAAAATAAACGTCACGAGCACCATAAGCAGCAAATACCGGCGCCCGATATACTCCGGACGAGACAGCGGATACGCCAGCGAGGTCGTTGCGATCAAGTTAATGAGCGTGCCGACGACCGTCACGAACACGGAAACGAGAAAGCCCTGCCACACGGAGCTGTCGCTTAGCACGAACGCGAAGTTGGAGAGGGTAAACTCCACCGGGAAAACGGATACTCTGCCCTGGTTAAGCGCCAGCTCGCTGCTGAACGACTTCGCCAGTACGTGGACGATCGGCAGGATCATACAGATCGCCACCACCGTCAGCAGCACGTAGTTGAATCCCTGGAAGGAGCGCTCTCCCCTGCTTTCTTTCACCATAAAACATCACCTGCCCCTAGTATAAAGATTCGCCTGTCGCTTTCTTGCTGAGACGGTTTCCGATCATGATAAGCACGAGGCCGATCAGCGATTTAAACAGCCCGATGGCGGTCGTATAGCTGTACTGTTTGCCCAGAAGCCCGACCCGGTAAATGTACGTGTCGAGAATTTCGCCGCTTTCCGAGTTCAGCGAGTTCAGGAACACATAGACCCGCTCGAATCCGAAATCGAGAAAATGCCCGATATGGAGCAGGAACATGATCGCGATCGTCGGCATAATAGTCGGAATCGTAATGGCCGTCGTCTGCTTCCAGCGGCTCGCCCCGTCGATTTTGGCCGCCTCGTAAAGCTCCGGGTTGACCCCGGCGAGCGCCGCCAAATAGATGATCGTGCCCCAGCCCGCGTCCTTCCAGACGCCCGAACCGATCAGAATACTGCGGATATAGGAGTTCTCCCCGAGAAAATACACCGGCTCCATGCCGAACCAGCCGAGCATCGTATTGACGATCCCCGTCGTCGGAGAGAGGATGCCCACCGCGATCCCCCCGATAATGACCCAGGACAGAAAGTGCGGCATATAAACGACGGTTTGAAGAATTCGTTTGTACACCATTTTGCGCACTTCGTTCAGCAGCAGCGCCAAAATAATCGGCACCGGAAACGCGATCACGATATCGTACAGCCCGATCAGGAGCGTATTCATAAAAATCTTCAAAAACTCGTCGTATTCGAACATCCGGATAAAATTGTCCAGGCCGACCCAGGGACTGCCCGTAATTCCTTTAAACAGGTTGTAGTTCTGAAAAGCCATGACGCTCCCCATGAGCGGCACATACTTGAATACGATAAAGTAAAGAATGCCGGGAATCGAGAGCAGATAGAGCGCTTTGTATTTGCGCAAATTCGATCCGACTTCATGCCTCTGCACGTACCTGACTTTGTCGGACGGCTGAATTTTACTGGCCATAAGTACCTCCTGGGCTGTCGGAATTGGCTGTTGATACGCTTGATATTGTGTAGAGACGGGGTCAAAAAAGAGCGCGTGACACGCCGGCCGCTTTCAGCCACGCATCCGCGATAAGCGCATGTCCGGCCGGAGACGGGTGTACCCCGTCCGGGGCCCAGTACGGGCACGGCGCCTTCGTCGAGGCCTGCGCGAACAAGCCGTCCAGCGGCACGTAAGCCGCCCCGTATTCCCGCGCCAGATCCCGGACTCCGTGAATTTTCGGGTCGAGATCTTCCCGCCAGTGCCGCCTGTCTTCGGGAACCGGCAGCAGAAACGGCTCGACCAGCATCAGCTTCACGCCGGGGAGCCCCTCTACCGTCCGGTCCAGAATGTCCCGGTAGCCGGCGGCGAACGCTTCCGCGGATGTCGGATCGCCGCGGTCGTACCTTCTCCACGTGTCGTTGACACCGATATAGATCGAGACTATGTCGGGTTTCAGCTCCAGGCAGTCGGCCTCCCAGCGGGCCTGAAGGTCCCGGACCCGGTTGCCGCTTATTCCCCTGTTAAGGAACGTAACGCCCAGTTCCGGGTACATCCGGCCAAATTGGGCCGCTACCATCCAGGCGTAGCCCCTGCCGAGTTCGTGACCCGGCTCCCGTTTAGCGTCGGTAATGCTGTCTCCCTGAAACAACACGACATCGTTTTTTCGGATCAGCATGACGGGGGGGCCCCCTTAAGCGGAATGACCATATTCCACGTTCTCGTACAGTCGTGAAAGCCTTTCGTGCCGTCGGAAGCGGCCGCGAACAGATGAGTGGGCACACCGTCCTCCATGAGCAGGAACGGACGCTCCAGATTGCCCGCTTCCCTCGTGACGCCGTCATCCCACAGGAAAGTGCGGGAATAAGCTTTCGGCGGATCGCACAGCGACCACGTCACCCCATTCGGCGAGAAGGCGCGGATGCCTCCGTATTTTTCGCCGCACAAGCGGCCGGTCATGTCTTTGGCGATCATCGAAAATCCGTCCTCCGTCTTCCACACAAACGGGTCTTCGATGTTGAAATCCGGCGGAAAAAGCGGTCCCTCGGCCAGCCGCGTATACGGCCCCTCGAAGTGAGGCGCCTTCGCGGCCCCGATCGTCATCTCCCCGTGACGGAAGCCTTCGTACTTCCTGGCCTTGTAGACAAGAAGCACAGAGCCGTCTTCCAGGACGCAGGGAGCCGGATTCGACGTCAGGAAGCTGTCGAACCTGCCCGGACGTACGGTCAGCACCGGCTCGTCACGGCGCAGCCACGGGCCTTCCGGACGGCTTGCCGTGGCAATGCCGATCCGCTTGTTGGAACGGGCCACGACCGTCACCGGATCTTCCGGACGGAGCGGTTCGCCCGGCTCCGGGTCCGCGAAGGGATGGGTCGAGCCCATGTAATACAGCACGTAAGTATCGCCGATCCGGACGATATGCGGATTGTGCGTGCTCCGGCCGTCCCAGTATTCCGCTCCGCGGGCGGGCAGCACCGTTTCCGCGTACGTGTAAGGCCCCTCGGGCGTGTCCGATACGGCGCGCACCACTTCGGACGAGACGAGCCAGCCGGGATGCATCGGCAGACTGTCCGGCCAGCGGGAGGCGAACAGATGGTAGCGTCCGTCTTCGCCTTTCACGGCCGATCCGCACCAGACCCAGTACCCTTCCATGCGGAATCCGCCGCCGACGGGAGCCGGCTTAAAACTGAACATGAGGCTTCTCCTCCTCCGTTAACGCTTTCATAACCACCTGCCGCAAATTCATCAAATAACCGCCTCGTATGTCTTCGGCCCGTACGGTCAAGGTGTATGTGCCGGGACCCGGAATTTCGAGTCCTCCGATCTCACGGACCGTAAAATCATACGGCCCTTCCGTAGGAAGGACCTCCGCCCGGAGCGCGTGATCTTCGCAGCGGACGGAGTAGGAGCCGCCCGATACGCCGGGCTCTGCCGCGTACGAGAGGCGCACGGCGTACCTGCCGGGCGCTGCCGCCCGGAACGTCCACGAGAGGCTGTCGCCCGTCCGGCTCCAGTCCGTGACGTTATCCCGGCCCTTCTTGCCGGTGTCGTAGCGCAGCCGCTCCCCGGCGGCTTCCCCGTCGAAAGCCGGGAAAGTCGTCGCGCCTTCCTCCATCAGCCGCTTGCGCGGATCGGCTGCAAGTTCCCCTTCGTATTGGAGCACCAATACGGAAGAAGCGTTATCCGGCAGCGGGCCGGGAAGCTCCACGAGCAGGTCGAGCCCGTTCAGCCGCCGGAAGCGCGGCGCGGGTGCGGCCGGATCGTGCAGCCAGCGGATCGCGGTGACCGGGCTTGCGATGCCGGGCACGATCAGCCTGCCGCCCGGCGGCTGCCGCAGAATGTGCAGGAACAGCTTCCGTTCCTGCCGGTTAGCCGTGCAGCAGCCCCACTCGGGGCGGCCGATGGGGCTGCCCTCCGTGCCGCGGATGCTTGCGTGGTGGACGGCCATCCAGCGTCCCACCTCATCCAGCAGCCTGCGCGAATGATCGTCGATGCGACCGCTGCCCTCGGGGCCGACATTGAAGACCGTATTGCCGCCGCGGCTCGCCGTCTCAACCAGAATCCGGATCAGTTCCTCCAGCGTTTTCCAGTTCCGGTCGGCGTGCCGGAAGCCCCACGAATCGTTCAGCGTGAAAATCGACTCCCAATCCGGCCGGGTGACCCGGACGCTGAGCTGGTTGTCTCCCGGATTGCCGTAATCCGCGAATTTGTCGAAGTGAATCCGCTTATTGATCAGGCAGCCCGGTTGAATCGAACGGACCAGCTCGGCGAATTCGCGTCCCTGCTCATCCGTGATCTTGTGTCCGCAGTCGAACCAGAGGATGCCGACCGGGCCGTAATTCGTGAGCAGCTCGCGGATTTGGGGAAATGCCTTCTCCCGCAAATACCGGTCATACCTGCGGCTCTTCGCTTCATCCCCGGTCCAGCTTTCGAGCGAGTCCCAGGCGCCAATATTATCAGGGTAATCCAATGTATTTCCTTGGGAATCGGGGTGGTGCCAGTCCATGGCGTGCGAGTAATAGAGACAGAACGTAATCCCGCCTCTCCGGCATGCCTCGCTTAATTCGCGGATCGGGTCCCGGCCGCTCGGACCGAGCCGCACGATGTTGTACTCGCTCGCCTGCGAGTCGTACATGGCATACCCGTCATGATGCTTCGCCGTGACGATCATGTATTTCATGCCGGCTTGTTTGGCGGCCGCGACCCATTCGTCCGCGTGAAATCCGCTCATATCCATGGCCGCGGCCACCTTCTCGTACTCCCGGACGGGAATGTGTCCTCTGAGCTGGATATGCTCGGCGTAAGCCGCCTGAACTTCTTCGCCCTTCCACCTTCCCCCGAGCAGCGAGTACGGGCCCCAATGGACGAACATTCCGAATCGCGCTTCCCGCCACCAGGCCAGTCTGGCATCGGAACTTCCGTCACCGGAAGCGCACATCTCACCTCCGGGATTTACCGGCTGGCGGCTGCGTCTCGCTTCCGCTTCGGCTCCGTCCATCAGCGGATCATTCTCGCGCACGATGCATCCCTCTCTTCCGCTTTGGATTTTGGAACGGGTATCAACGTTTTACGAGATCTTCCCGGACCGGCGTAAAGCAGTCCAGCAGAATACTCGCCTCCAGCGCTTTGGCGCCGTGTCTGGCATGAGGGGGGATGCAGATGGATTCCCCCGGCTCGATGACCTTTTTTACACCGTCGATCGTAAATTCCACACGTCCTTTCATACAGTACGACAACTGCTCGTGCGGATGAGCGTGCTCGTATCCTTCCGCGCCCGGCTCGAAATGGACTTCCATCAGCATCAGCGATTGTCCCGGCTGCATGATTTTGCGTTTGACTCCGGGTTCCGCGTCTTCCCATACGTTAATATTGCTCATCGTGCGATTCCTCCTTATGTAAGGTACATTTCCAGCTCCCGTTTACGTCCGCCGGGCAATTCCGGCAGCCCTTCCTGGCATCCGCCGTGATCTTGTTCTAGAAAGCCTTCTGTACGTCGATTTTCCGCGTCTTTCCGTTATCCGTAAAATATAAGGAAACCACGAAGCCCTGGTCGTCCATAAAATACGAAACGTAGCGGTCCTCTTCATCCGGTTTTTTGGGTACGAGAAGCGTTACGAGACGGTGGGAAGCCGCCGGAGGCGATTCGGCCTTAAGATGCCACTGCCGGGCGAGGCCCTCGATCTCCTTCTCGTCCACCCCGGCAAATTCGCCGCTCTGCGTAAGCGTCAGCTCGCCTGACGAGCAGAACACGAAGCGTCCTTCCAGCGAAGCTTTTTTACCGGTCACCCCGAAGGACTGCTCCCGCAAATCCATTTCATACAGGGCATGGTACAGCCATTCGATTTTACCGGGGCGGCTCAAATCTACCGAATCCACCAGAACGAAATAGCTATTGTCCACAAAATAGATTTCACGCTCCACCCGCTTCGCGTAAGGCACCTGCTCCAGATAAGCGGCGGTCACATCCATCTTCACATAACTTCCGTTCTTGTCCCGCTTCGCTTCAGCGACCGTGCCGGACGCCGCCATATTAAGCGATTTGTCCGTGTCCGCGTACTGTCCGGTCCCGTCGATCAGGAGGCTGTTTTTGGAAACCGTCTGCCTTCGCCAATTGCGGTGCATCGTGCTGTTAAACGCGACGTAATACCCGGTCTCCACCGCCAGGGCCTCCCCGAACGCATGGATATAAAAAGCCCCCTGGTCCGCATGGCTGTGGCTCACGGAACCGTACTTGCTGGCCTTCGTCAGCAGCATGATCTGCTCGCCGGGATCGTCCATCCGGTGATGCATCGCTACCCAGCCGACATCGCGGAACCATTTCAGCTGCTCCGCATCCGAGGGCGCTTCCGGCCGGATTTGCGGATACGCCTGTCGGTATACGAGTTCGTCGAAACGGAAATCCCACCAGCCGTGATTGTGGAACAGCTTTGCCGCTTCCGGGTTCATCTCTTTGATCCGCTCGTAGTACCACTGGTACCGGCCGTTGCCCGTTACACCCGCCAGATGGCGCATATTGTACCCCGTCTTGGCTCCGAATTTCCCGCCCAGGCTTGAGTTATCCCCGAAGGTCGTGCGCGTGGAAGCGTTCGGATTGTAGACATACAGCGGAAAATCGCCGGTTTTGTGAAAGAAAGGCCGATCGAACAAGTTCAGCTTCGTACAGTCGCGAATCCATTCGATCGCTTCCAGCAAGGCCGCCATTCCGGTCGTCCAGTAATGGGGACCCTCCGCCCATCCGCCGTCCTCGCCGCCCCACGGCGTGTATAAGGTCCAGAAATACTCCAGCGTGTAATGGAGCCACTCTTCCGCTTCCGGTTCTTCATGCAGAAGCGAGATACAGCACGGCGTGAGCACGGACGACAACGACCGCACCGCATGGCTGTCGTAAGGCACCTGGTGAATCTTGGAACGCCGGATCGCGTGATCCGCCACCTGGCGGGTCCGGGCAGCCAGGCTCCGCTTCACCCGCTCCTTCTCTTCGGCATCCAACTCGCCGTGCAGCCAGTCGTAGCCCCAGGCCAGGGCACCCGCCATGCGGAATGCCGCTTCATCGTTGTAGTCGCGGCCCGTCGGGCCGGCCGGGTCCCAGGAAGCGCCGGCCAGCAGCCAGTCTTTCGCCCGGCCGAGCAGACGTGAATCGTCCAGCACCTTACCCGCTATGCTCAGGTGGCGGATCGCGTACAGCATTTCCTGACAAATGATGTAAGATTGCCTCCAAAGCTCCACCGTCCGCTTGTTACCCGGATACGGCTCGGGTTCCGCATGCGGCTCCCGCTCCGCCCAGGGTAGAACCGACAGCTCGTAGAACAGCTTCCAGCCGGTTCCTTCGGGATCGGCAGCGATTTTTTCGCGGTAGCGGGCAATCTCCTCTTCTCCTTGCAGCCATAACCGGGGTCTCGCGTAACCGCTTTCCTTTAATCGTTCGCCTTTGGCCGGCAGCGGAGTTTGGGGCAGATTTTCCGGTACCGAAAATGAACGTGCGATGCTCCATTCGGACGTACGTTTATCGTTCTCATACAGCGCATACCGCCAATAATACGTGCCGGGCGCGAAAGTTTTATCCGGCGTAAAAAAATTATAGGGAACCGGAGCATACGTCCGGGTAAGCCCGGATGGGAAATCGTCCCGTTCGGATATTTCCAGCACATAACAATCTTTCTCGAGCCTTGCGGGAATCCACGTGAACCGGGGCGGATTCTCGATCACCTTCGTCTGCGCGTCAGGCCCGTACTGAACCGTCAGCACGCCGCTGCGGGGTTGATACAAAGATTTGCTCATGTCATCGTTCCCTCCGGTGTTCAGCCATTATGATGCCGCTTAAACTTTTTACCTGCTTCCATCGTCCTCTGTATCCAGTATAAAAGTGTTTGCCGCCGGCCTGAATAGAGTCAATTAAGATCGAGTTGTGCTTTTTTACGATTGCGGGTACCCGGGCAACTCCTTAAAAAAAACCATATTTTTCTAAAGCGGCTCTCTGCTATAGTGAAGGTGTTTTAAACCACTCTTACGAGGTGAGGTGTTTCAGAACATGAAAGCTTTTTCCGCCAAATCAAAAAAGCTGCTTTTCGTCCTGACGGCCGCTCTCGTGCTGCCCCAGCCTCTGCTGATGCCTACGGGAGCCCGGGCCCAGGAGCAGAGGGCCGTGCAACCCCCGATGGCCGCAACCGATCCGGCTGCGGACCGGACAGCTTGGGCAAGCTCCGAAGTAAGCGGCCGTGAAGCTTCCAAAGCCGTCGACGGAGACGCCGCCACCTACTGGCAGCCTTCGAGCACCGACCGCGAGGATATGAATGTGTGGCTTGCGGTCGATCTGGGTCGGAACACATCCGTCAACAAAGCGGTGTTTTCGCTTAACCGGGGGGATAATCTGGCCTCCTATGCCATCCAGTATTCGTCCGACGGCGCAGCGTGGAGTACCGCCTATTCCCTGAGCCAATCGCCGAGCAAAGATGAGAGCGCTTTCTTCGAAGAGGTTACGGCCCGCTATTTCCGGCTCAATCTGACCCTCAGCAAAAACCTGAATGTGAATGTGTTCGAATTTCAGCTTACGAAGGATGTGAACAGCGAAACTCCCGTGCCCAGCGACCTGAAACGTATCTATTTCGCAAACGACGACGGTCAGGAAGTTCCGCTCAACGGAGAACTGACTCTTCAGAAAAACGCCGTGAAAACGTTAAACGTGAAAGGCGTCACCTCTTCCGGCAGCATCGTCTCTCTTCCCGGCACGGCGGTCAGTTGGATCTCCGCCCCCAAAAGCATCGAAATCAGTTCCGCCGGAGCGGTCAAAGCGCTCAAGACCGGGGCCTCGATGGTTAATGCCGAAGTCACCGTGAACGGCAGGAAAATCAACTCCCCCGACTTCTGGATCGTCGTGGAAGATCCGGCCGAATTCGAGGGTGAAGCGTTCATCGCCGGAACGAGCCTGTCCCATCCCGCGCTCCGCACGGAAATCGGCCAGCCCGCGATTCTCAAAGCCGGCGATGCTCTCCCGGCCATAGCGGTCCGGGCCAACACGGCTCTGACGCTAAGCGGAGAAGTGCGGCGGAACGGCAACCCCGCCCCAGGGATAACGCTCCCGGTCACCGCGTTTGACAAAGGCCAGCGGAAAACGGTGCAATTGGCCGGACCAAGCACGGCCCCCGGCCGCTACGAAATCCGGCTGACGTTCTCGTCTCCCGGCAGACCGGATTACCACGACACCTTCTCGTTCACGGTGCCGGACAAAGCGAAAGCCGCCGGAACGCAGAGCAGCATCGCCTACCTGAACGAGGACGGGCGGATGACGTATGTCCCGGATTTCAAAGGCAACCGGATTCTCGATTTTTCCGGCAGCGGCTACAAAGGCGGCGGGGTCCCGATCCCGAACGTACAGGCGAAGGCCGTCGTCTCACCCGGAGCGGGCGACGATACCCGCCGCATCCAGGACGCGATCGACTCGGTATCGCAGATGCCGCTCGGTCCGGATGGCTTCCGAGGCGCCGTTTTGCTGACGAAAGGTCAATTCAAAGTGTCCGGCACGCTGAAAATAACCGCCAGCGGTGTCGTCCTCCGGGGAGAAGGCCAGGATGCGGGCGGCACGGTCATTCTCGGAACAGGCACCACGGCCCGCAACCTCGTCGAAATCGGCGGCACTTCCGGCGTTGTGACGGATAGCGCCTCAAAAACGGCGATTACCGACCTGTACGTTCCGTCCGGCGCTTCTTCTTTCGACGTGGCGGATGCAAGCGCCTATAAAGCCGGAGACAAGGTCATCGTCCGCCGGATCGGCAACGACCGGTTCATCCATGAAATCGGAATGGACCACATTTATATGCGGCCGGGACAGGGAGGCACGCAGCAGTGGGGCGCGTTCAACCTCGATTTTGACCGCACCATCCTCAAGGTGGAAGGCAGCCGGATCACCCTTGATGTGCCCTTAGCCAATTCCATGGATCTGAAATGGGGCGGCGGCGAGCTGTACAAGTACAGCGACGCCGGGCGTATCGAACAGGTCGGCGTGGAAAACATGCGCGTTGACTCCGAGTTCGACAAGAGCGTGATCGACACCGTTATGGATAACGAAAAAACGGATCCGTATTACGCCGATGAGAAGCATGCGGAACGGTTTGTCGTTTTTAACAGCGTGAAAAACGGGTGGCTGCGCGAAGTGACCACAACCCATCTCTCCTATTCCACGGCGCTCGTCAGCCGCCAGGCGAAATGGATCACCGTCCAGGACACGACGACGCTGGATATGGTCAGCATCATCACCGGAGGCCGCAGATACGCCATTCACTTCCAGGGCCAGCAGAGCCTCGCCCAGCGCAATCACGTCGAGACGTCCCGCCACGCTTTCGTCGTAGACAGCCGGGTGCAGGGACCTAACGTCTTCCTGGACGGAACCACGGACAAGAACTTCAACACAAGCGAGCCGCACCACAAATGGTCGGTAGGCGGCTTGTACGACAATATCCGGGCGCCGATCTCGATCCGCGACCGGGCATGGCTTGGAAGCGGTCACGGCTGGGCGGGCGCGAACTACGTGACGTGGAACACGGAAGGCGCGCTTACTTCGCAGCAGCCTCCGACCGCGCAGAACTACGCCATCGGCCATGTCGGGACCGTGGTGCCCGGACTCGTGCCGAGCACCTACGATCCGAGACCGCGCAGCGAAGCGTTCTGGGAGTCCACCGGGGCGCACGTGACGCCGGTCAGCCTGTACAAGCAGCAGCTTCTGGAGAGAAAAGGCCCGGATGCGCTGCAAAATATTTCCCGGCTTCCGCTCGCGTCCGGTTCGCTTAATCAGCCATGACGCAGCGCGCCGGTTCTTCTCCGCATAGGGCGTGCGGCAGCCTGCCGGGCGTGGACGGCGGGTGCCGGACAAGCCCGCCCGCCGAGCACCGGCAGCAGCCAACAGGAAGCCCCTGCGCGGACTAAAAAAGCAGCCGTATGGTTTACGGCTGCTTTTCCATGTATACAACATTCCCTTGCCCGTCGTAACCGGCATTATTCGGGAATAGACATCCCTGCTCTCCTACGTGACGTGACCAGGAAAGCTTTTTCCCTCAACGTTCCCTGTTCTTGTCTATATCCAGAATCGGCAGCTTGTCTCTCTGCCCGCCGCCGCACTTGCTTAACTGGAGCACATACCGCTCGGAAGATTCGATTTTTTCGACGGAGGCGCACGTGTACGTTTGCTTCTCTTTCGACGAGCTGTACGCATCCCTGGTGTTGTCTACCGTCCACACAATCTCCGTCCCGTCCGTATGCACATCATGTATCCACGGGCCGCTGTCGATTGTAGGCGAAATCACCATCAGATTATCTCCTTGGGACCGGTTAAAACGGCCTACGAGCTCGTCCAGCCTTTTCAAATCCCGCTGATCGAGATTCACAAGAATGTCGGCGTTCGCTTGAGCCGCTGCAGATTGGAACCCGTTCATTTTGACCGCGACAAAAGGCATAAATCCGGCAAGAAATGCCGCTCCCATTAAAACGATCGCAAGCTTTTTGTTCATAGGATTGAACCACCCCGCTTCCCGAATCAGGTTAACCCCGCTCCCATCCTGATGCTGTTCCGCCGGTTTGGCGTTTCACAATGTTTCCGCATGGACTTTAATCCAGCAAAACCGGTCTGCCGGGATCCTCGCACATCTCGAACATGGTGAGCAATTGAGCCTTCGTGTTTCTCTCCGCCGACAGCTCCGGCAGTTCCTCTTTTCCGAAAAATGCCGCCTCGCTCGTTTCGAGTCCTCCTTGAATCTCGCCTCCCGTAACGGTGCAGAGCACAAAAAATTTGTACACGTGATACGGAGATTCCGGATGATCGTGAAATTTTTTATCGAATACGGCCAGCAGCCTGTCCGCTTTCACTTCCAGCCCGGCCTCCTCTTTCACTTCCTTCACGGCCACTTCCGAAGGCGACAGCCCGATGTCCGCCCAGCCTCCCGGCAGCGCCCAGGCCCCGTCCAGCTTTTCCCGCACAAGTACGAGCTTGCCCTCACGGAAAACGACCGCGCGGATGTCCACTTTCGGGGTGGCGTACCCTGTTTCGTTCGCGAAAAGGTCCCGGATTTTCTCCTGATGAAGGTCCGTGTACTCACTCATGATCTCCAGGCTCAAATCCCGGAGCATCTCATACCGTTCCAGATCGTACATGTCCTTGCTGTAGGCCAGCCCGATTTGCGAGATGGCTTGTATCTGCTTGGCCCATTCCAGCCATTTGGCGCTCATGCTGATGTCCTCCTTGATTCGTTGATCTCGTAAAAAAAGACGAGCACCGGGTTATCAGGTGTCGTCTCGCAAGTAGATCCATTTTAGCATGCCGGTTCCAGAAATAAAAATAAACCTTATTGTCCGCTTGGCCCGGTTAACACCGCGGAATTCATTTCCGGATCCGCCGGCTGTACGGCAGGTTCTTCGGCATCGTTCTCCGGAATCCACCAATCGTCCCAGGAACCGTGAACATGATACCAGGTGATTCCCTGGGGAGACAGCCACTTTTCGAAAGCTTTGACGGTCTGCGGGGCAAAAAAGCCCTTCATATTGTGGATACGACTCCAATCTGGATACTTGTACGTTGCCGATCGCGCGGTCAGCGGAATGTCTTCGTCCGTCGGAATAATGCCGGCAGGCCGCACTTTGAGCGCCAGCCCGGGATTAACCCACAACGCTTCGGACTCCGTCCGGATGTGCACCCACTCCAGCTCCCCGTCCTTCCACGTTTCGAAAGCGTCGTAGCTGCCCGGCCCGACTTCCGTATAAGTTTCGTCGTCATAATAAGTCGGCTTCGCGAACCCTTTGCCGCCGGTGGGAAGCTCGATTTTGCCCGTCGTTTCCCGGATACCCGCCAGCTCATCCCCGGGTAAAATCCACCGTTCCCCTTCCGGGAGAGAAACTTTATACCAGGTTGGGCTGCCGTCGCCGAGCGTAGGCGGCAGCTCCCATACGGCCGTCACCGGGTACCTCCCGGGTTTTAGCGTTCCCGTTTTGGCTAGCCCCGTGTAAGGCAGCTCGAAGCTGTCCGTATCTTGGAAAAGGTCGACGGTGGTGGAGACCGCTTTTTCCCGAACGGCTTCCTTATAAAAGCTGTCGTAGATCCACTTGTCCCCCAGCCATGTCTTAATGCGGTAGAAGGTTATCGTCCGGGGAGGGCCGAAGTCCGCTCCATCCCATTCGATTGTTCCCGTGACCGTTACCTGCTGCGGGGAAATGATCGTGCCGCTGGCCGCTTCCTGAAGAGGCTCGTCGTACAGTTCCTGCTTATCGACGAGAGTGATCGTCGAGGTTTCGGCCTTATACTTGCCGGGAACGAGCGTTTCCGGATCGGCTTTAATCCATTTCTCTCCCTGCCACGTTTCGATGAGATATCCCTTTTCTTCCGTATGATCCGCCATGCTCCACCCGCTGTCCCTCTTCGCAATATGGACGGTTTGAAGAGGAGCCAGGCTTCCCGCAGGCTTGGTGAACGCTTCGTCTTCGTACATCATCGTCTCCCGGAGCAGCGTCACGTCCCACGGAACGTTGACTACCATAGCCTTCGCCCCGAGCGGAGCCAGTATAGAGGCGGAGCTTGCGAGCAGCAGGAAAGCCGCACCGGACATCAACCACTTTTTCAACGGGTTTCCTCCTCCTTCAACGGATATTTATCCGGAACATTTTTAAGAATTTTGAAAATGGCCGGATGCCCCGTGCGCCAGAGCCCGTTCGTTCTTCCGGGCGGCGCGGCTTGAGGCACCTTAATCGAGCGATGGCGCTCTGCGGAACTTGAGGCGTATGCGAATCCGCCCCGTCTTTTTCTGTTAAAAAGCACCTGAAACCGTCGGGGTCTCAGATGCTTTCAACAGGATGCGGGAACGGTTTTCGTATCCAAGCGGGGGACCGCTTAAACAGCCTTCAGCAGATAGACCCTCGCCTCATAAGGGCGAAGCTGAAGCTCCGCGTCCAAACCGCTCGTCTCGCTCCCTTCCCCGACGGGATAGTTGGCGATAAGCAGCTCGCCGCCGCCCCCGGCCAGAAGCGGGTACGGGCTCGCGAAGGAAGCCGTTTCACCGGTAAAGTTGAGCATAACGAACAGCCTGTCGTTTCCGAGCGTGCGGGTATACGCGTAAATGCGCTCGTCTTCTTCGGCCACGATCTCATAGCTGCCGTACACGATCACCGGGTAAGTTTTGCGGAGCGCGATCAGTTTCCGGTAGTAATGAAAAATAGAGTCTGTGTCGGCCAAAGCCGCTTCCGCGTTAATCTCCGTATAGTTCGGATTCACGTGCAGCCACGGCGTTCCGGTCGTAAAACCCGCGTTCTCCTCCGTACTCCACTGCATGGGGGTCCTGGCATTGTCCCTGCCTCTTACGCGGATCGCGTTCATGACCTCCTCGTGATCGCCTCCGCCTTCGGTGACGCGCTCCCGGTACATATTCAGCGTCTCGACGTCCCGGCAGTCCTCGATCCCATTGAAAGGCACGTTCGTCATGCCGAGTTCCTCGCCCTGATAAATATATGGCGTTCCTTCCAGCGTATGAAGGAAAGTCGCCAGCATTTTGGCCGATTCCACGCGGTATTCGCGGTCGTTGCCGAACCGGGACACCATTCTCGGCTGGTCATGGTTGTTCAGGTACAAGCTGTTCCAAGCACGGCCATGCAGCCCCGTCTGCCAGCGGCCGATCGTCGCTTTCAGATCCTTCAGCTTCCAGTCGCACGGTTCCCATTTGCCGCCCCAGCCGCTGTCCAGCTCCATATGTTCGAACTGGAACACCATGTTCAGCTCGGTGCCGTCCGCATTCGCATAACGGGCCGCGTCGTCCGGGGTTACACCCGGTGTTTCGCCGACCGTCATGATATCGTAACGGGACAACACCTTTTCGTTCATTTCCCGCAAAAACTCATGCACCCTCGGGCCGTTCATAAAATAGTCCCCGCCCCATGCATACCGGTCTCCGCCTGCGCTTGGAAGTCCCTCCGTCTTGGATATCATGTTGATGACGTCCATGCGGAACCCGTCGATTCCCTTCTCCAGCCACCACGTCATCATGTCGTAGATTTCCTCGCGCACCTTCGGGTTCTCCCAGTTCAAATCCGGCTGCTTGCGGCTGAACAAATGAAGATAATACTCCCCGGTCTGCCCGTCATACTCCCACGCCGGACCGCTGAAAATACTCGTCCAGTTGTTCGGCTCCCCTCCGTCACGGCCTGGCCTCCAAATGTAATAATCCCGGTAGGGATTCTCTTTGGAGGAGCGGGATTCCAGGAACCAGGCGTGCTCATCCGACGAGTGGTTCACGACGAGATCCATAATCAGCTTCATGCCCCGGCCGTGCACTTCCGCGAGCAGCTTCTCCCAATCCGCCATCGTTCCGAAATCGTCCATAATCCCGCGATAATCGCTGATATCGTAGCCGTTGTCGTCATTGGGCGATTGATAGACCGGAGACAGCCAGATCACGTCGACGCCGAGCTCTTTCAAATAATCCAGCTTCGAGATGATGCCCGGAATATCGCCGATTCCGTCTCCGTTGCTGTCTTTAAAGCTGCGCGGATAAATCTGGTAGACGACGCTCTCTTTCCACCAGGCTTTGCCACCGGGGTCCCCGCCGCCGTCTTCTCCCGCCTCGCTTACAGCCGCTGCTTTCGGCCGGGCGGGAGTCCGTTCGCTTGCGGCCGGAGCCGCTTCCCTCAGCTGTGCCGCATGAGCCGCCGCGACCCGCAGCTGCGCCTCCTGTTCACTGCGCCGCCGTTCCGCTTCCTGCCAGGCTCTCTGGCGCTCTTTGGACGCGTCCGCCGCTTCACGGATAAGCTCCTGGTACAGCGACTTATACTGCAGAGCCGATTTTTTCCAGCTGAAATCCGTCTTCTTAATGTTCGCTATCAGGTTGCGCCAGGCTTCCTGGTCATGGAGATAGAAGTGCACCGCGCGCCTGACCGTATGCAGCATATCGTGAGCGTTGTACGAGCTGAAGCTGAAGCCCGTGCCTTCGCCGGTAAACTCATTGTAAGGCTGCACCGTATCCTTCAAGCCGCCCGTCTCGCGGACGATCGGCACCGTGCGGTAGCGCATCGCGATGAGCTGACCGATTCCGCACGGCTCGAAGAGCGACGGCATCAGGAAGAGATCCGAGCCGGCGTATACTTGTCGGGCCAGACCGTCGTCGAAGGCAATGTAGGCGGCCAGTTTGTCGGGATGCTGAGCCGCTGCTTCGCGGAAGAGCTGCTCGTATTCGTGGTCCCCTGTCCCCACAATCACCCATTGGGCATCCAGGGACAGCAGCTCCGGCAGCACGTGACGGATCAAATCGATCCCCTTCTGCTGCACCAGCCGGGTCACCAGCGAGATAACCGGCACGTCGTCGCGAACCGGCAGCCCCAGCCGCTGCTGAAGGTGCGTTTTATTCAGCCGCTTTTTGGACAAGGAGTCCCGGTACGTGACAGCCAGATGGGGGTCGGTCACCGGATTAAAGAGATCGTAGTCGATCCCGTTGACGATGCCCAAGGTCGCCTCGCTGCGATAGCGCAGCAGGCTGTCCATATGCTCGCCGAAGAACGGCGTGCGGATCTCTTCCGCGTAAGTCGGGCTAACCGCCGTAATCCGGTCGGAATACAGCAGCCCGCCTTTCAGGAAGCTGCCGCCGTCGTACATTTCGAGCTGATCCCCGTTGAAATAGCCGGCATCCAGGCCGAACAGATCCATCATCGTCTCTTTGGAGAAAAGACCCTGGTAGCGCAGATTGTGTATCGTAATGACCGTTTTGATATCCTCATAGAACGGATAGTACGGGCTGTACTGCGCTCTAAGCAAAACCGGAATCATGCCCGCCTGCCAGTCGTGGCAGTGAATCACATCGGGCTTGAAGCCGATGTGCGGAAGCGAGTCGATTACGGCCCGGCAGTAAAACGCGAATCTTTCGGCATCGTCGCCGTATCCGTAATGCCCGCTTCTGCGGAAATAAAACTCGTTGTCCACGAAATAAAACGTGACGCCTTCGTGTTCCAGGGTTTGAATGCCGCAGTACTGCGAGCGCCAGCCCAAATTTACGCGGAACGTGACGAGGTTCGCCGTCTCCATCTTGTCTTTGAATACTTGAGGAATTTCGTCATACTTGGGCAGAATGACCCGGACATCCGCTCCGTTGCGTTTAAGTTCCTTGGGCAGGGACCCGATTACATCGCCCAGCCCGCCCGTCTTGGCGAAAGGCGCCGCTTCCGAAGCCGCAAACAAAATGTTCATGTACGTCTCCACTCCCGTCTTCTAAGTTTCTTCTGAATTTCTATTTGAAAAAGCCAAACCGAAAACCGCTCGGCGGCGTTCGGTTACGGCTTTTGATTGTCGGAATCCGTTTTAAATGACTTTCATTTTCGCCGCGATGAACGGTGCGCGAACATCCCCGGCCAACACACGCCCGCGGCTGATGAACACGTCTTTGTCAAGAATGGCGTTCTCGATCACGACATTTTCTTCAATGGAGCAGTTCTGCAGGATAATGCTGTTTTTCACGACAGCTCCCCTGCCGATTTTTACGCCCCGCGACAAAATGCTGTTATCGACCTTGCCTTCAATGACGCAGCCGTTGGCGATCAGGGAATTGCGTACGCTCGCGTTCGCCTCGTAGCGGGCAGGCGGTTCGTCTTTTACCTTGGTGTAGATGAGATCCTTGCGGAAGAACAACTCCCGCAGCACCGACGGGTCCAGCAGTTCCATGCTGTGCCGGTAGTAGCCTTGGATCGAATTCACGATTCCGAGATAGCCGTCATGACGGTATCCGACCACGTTCAGCTTGTCGATGTTCTTCATGATCCCGTCCCGAACCAGATGATCGTAGCCCTGCGCCAGGCAAGTCTCCACCATGTCCAGAAGGAGCGCTTTGCTCATGATATACATTTCCATGGACACGTAATCCGTACGCAGACGTCCGGTCTGGTCCTCTATAACCGTCACTCTGCCGTCGGGACGTACCGCAAGGCGGCGATAGCTTCCCGAGTATTCTTCTTCCGCCTCTTTATAAACGACGGTCACATCCGCTCTCATATCTTCATGGTAGCGGACGGCGTCTTCGAAATTAATGTTGCATACCATATGGCTGCGTCCGATAATGACCAGTTCTTCCCGGCCCCGGTAGAAATAATCGCGGTGGGAATAAAATTGGAACAAATCTCCGCGCGACATGCCTGCCGGATCGTCCTGGACGGACGGAAGCACGAACAGGCCGCCTCTCTTGCGGTCGAGGTCCCATTCCTTGCCGGAACCCAGATGGTCCATCAGGGAACGGTACTTGTGCTGGGTAAAAACGGCCACGTTGCCGATCGAGGAATTCACCATGTTGGATAAAATAAAATCGATCAGCCGGTAACGGCCTCCGAACGGAACCGAACCCGCACAGCGGTGAAGCGTAAGCTCTTCCAGATCGTCCGGCTCGTTCACCAGATTGATAACGCCCATTACATGCTTCATGCTATCCTCACCCTTTCGACTCCGTAGTGGCCCGTATGTGTTCTCCTCCGCCGATCAGCACGATCTCTTCCCCGTCTCCTACGACCGCCCCGTCGTCCACGACCGTATTTTCCCCGATGATCGCTTTGCGGATGGTGACATTGCTGCCGATTCTCGCTCCCGGCATAATGACGGAATCCCGGATGACGCTGCCCTCGCCGATATGTACGCCGTAGAACAGGACGGAGTGGTCCACATCTCCGAACACGGAGCAGCCTTCGTTCACGAGCGAACGGCGTACTTTGGCCCCGCCCGAAACAAACTGCGCAGGCTGATAAGGCGTCACGGAATAGATCCGCCACGATTTATCGTTCAGGTTCAGTTGGGTCGGATCATCCAGCAGGTCCATGTTCGCTTCCCACAGGCTCTGAATGGTGCCGACATCCTTCCAGTAGCCCTGGAACGGATACGCTACGAGGTTCGCCCCTTCTTCCAGCATGGCCGGGATGATGTCCTTCCCGAAATCTTTGCTGGAGTCGGGATTTTCGTTGTCCTGGATCAGATATTTTTTAAGCGCCGTCCAGGTAAACATATACACGCCCATGGAAGCGAGGTTGCTTTTGGGTTCTTTCGGTTTTTCCGCGAATTCCGTAATTTCGCTTTCTTCATTTACGCTCAGAAGGCCGAAACGCGACGCCTCCTCCCACTTGACCTCGATCACCGCGATCGTGGCGTCCGCACCCTTCGTTTTGTGATATGTGAGCAGCCGGTCGTAATCCATTTTATAGATGTGGTCCCCCGAGATGATCAGCACGTACTCCGGCTCATAGCGGTCGATAAATCCGATATTGCGGTAAATCGCGTTCGCCGTCCCCTGATACCAGTCGCCTCCGCCCTGCTCCATAAAAGGAGGCAGCACCGTTACGCCTCCGTTTTTGCGGTCCAGGTCCCACGCCCCGCCTATGCCGATGTAGGAGTTCAGCACGAGAGGCTGGTATTGGGTGAGCACCCCTACCGTGTCGATGTCCGAGTTCGTGCAATTGCTGAGCGTGAAATCGATAATGCGGTACTTTCCGCCGAAATGAACGGCCGGTTTCGCCAGCTGCTGCGTCAGCACGCCGAGTCGTCTGCCCTCTCCTCCGGCAAGCAGCATGGCAATACATTCTTTACTTCGCATCTTTCGATTTCCCCTTTCGTCGCGAGGTACGTTCGACTTGTGATCGTTTCAGATAAACTGCGGCAAGCGGCGGTACTCGAAGCGATAAGCTGTTGTCAAAACCGTGCAGCGGAACCGCTTCGCTCGCAAGCGGCTGACGGTTGGCCTGGCCCGACCCGCCGTACGCTTCGTCGTCGCTGTTGAAGATTTCCGCATAGGCCCCCGGTTCGGGAACGCCGATCCGGTAATCCGGGTGGACGACCGGCGTGAAGTTGCATACGACGATGAGATCGTCCTTGGGCTTCTTGCCTTTGCGGATAAAAGCGACGACGCTCTGGCTGGAATCGTCGGGCGAAATCCACCGGAACCCTTCGTGGCCGTGATCGTTCTGCCATAAGGCAGACTGCTCCAGGTAGAACTGGTTCAAGGCCCGGACATAGGTCTGCATTTTGCCGTGCAGCTCATAGTCCAGCAAAAACCAGTCCAGATCCTCCAAGTCCTTCCATTCGTCGAACTGGGCGAATTCCCCTCCCATGAACAGAAGTTTCTTCCCCGGATGACCGGACATATAACCGTAAAGCACGCGGGTGTTGGCGAACTTCTGCCAGTAGTCCCCCGGCATTTTATGCAGAATGGACCGCTTGCCATGCACGACTTCGTCATGCGAAAGCGGCAGCACGAAATTTTCGTTGAACGCGTACATAAACGAGAACGTGATCAGATTGTGATGATACTTCCGGTGAATCGGATCCATCTTCATATATTTCAGCATGTCGTTCATCCAGCCCATGTTCCACTTGTAATTGAAACCTAGCCCTCCCGCATCGACAGGCGACGTGACTTGAGGCCAATCCGTGGAATCCTCGGCCATCATCAAGGCGTTCGGATAGGAGCCGAAGACAACGGTATTTAATTTCTTCAAAAACCGGATCGCGGCCGGATTTTCGTCCCCTCCGTGCTCGTTCGTGACCCACATGGACTGCGGCTTGCCGAAGTTCAAATACAGCATGCTCGCTACCGCATCGACCCGGATGCCGTCGATGTGATATTTGTCCATCCAGAACATCGCGTTGGAAATAAGGAAGCTGTGAACCTCCGGCTTGTCGAAATCGAAAGCCAGCGTTCCCCATTCCGGCTTTTCGGCGAGATGGGTCTGATCCGGCTCGTACAGCGGTTGTCCGTCAAACTGCCGCAGACCGTGGGCGTCTTTGCAGAAATGGCCGGGCACCCAGTCCATGATGACGCCGATGCCGGCCTGGTGACACCGGTCCACGAAATACATAAAGTCTTTCGGTTCGCCGAACCGGCTCGTCACCGAATAATAGCCCGTCGCCTGGTAGCCCCAGGAACGGTCGAACGGATGCTCCGCAAGCGGAAGCAGCTCGATATGGGTATACCCCATTTCGAGAACGTAGTCGACAAGTTCGTCCGCCAGCTCGCGGTAGGTGAGAAGTTCGTCCTCTTCGCGGCTTTTCTTTTTCCAGGTTCCGAGGTGAACTTCGTAAATGTTTAAAGGCTGCTCGTATACCGGTTTGCGGGCGCGCCGGCGCCGCCAATTCTGGTCTCCCCACCTGTACCCGTCCAAATTGTAAAAGCGGGAAGCGGTTCCCGGGCGAAGCTCCGAATAAACGGCATAAGGATCGGCTTTCAGGATAATCCGGCCGTCCGGTGTGTGGATTTCATATTTGTATAGGGAGCCTTCCGCCAAACCGGGAACCGCAAGCGTCCATATTCCGCCGGATTCCGGCACGATCTCCATGCGATGGTTTTCTCCGTTCCATTCGTTAAAATCGCCGACGACGCGCACTTCATGGGCATGAGGCGCCCAAACGGTAAAGCGTACGGCCGTTGTCTTACCCCGTTTCTCTGCGTGTGCCCCGAATAGGCGATAACTGTGATAAGAAGTTCCTTCATGGAACAAGTAGATGTCTTCGGAGCCGGGGATCTGTTTACCCGCCATATGCTTCAACCCATCCCCCTCTTGTATAGTCATCTTTTTGTACCCGATTCGGCACTTCGTGAAACGAAAAGGCTCTTTATCGGGCACACTCCTTATATTGGCTTCCATCAAGGGATGTTGTACAATAGATGCTTAGAAGAAAACGGTGTTAAAAACCGCAAGTTATTCCGGCATCCGTCCGCGGACGGATTGCTGTTTTTGAATGAGGAACCGCTGTACATTTTGACGCGAGGAAAGAAGGAAATGAACCGATGTATGTAGCTAATCGCTGGAACGACTATGAACTCCTGGACACCGGCGGAGGAGAAAAACTCGAACGCTGGGGTTCTTATGTATTGCGGCGTCCCGACCCGCAAATTATTTGGCCGCTGACGGTCGAAACGGCAAGCTGGAAGCAGGCCGAAGGGCGTTACCGGCGCAGTTCTTCCGGTGGCGGCAACTGGGACTTCCGCCAGAACCTGCCGGAGCGCTGGACGATCTCGTATGACAACAAACTCCGGTTTCATATTAAACCGACCGGATTCAAGCATACGGGCCTCTTCCCCGAGCAGGCCGCCAACTGGGACTGGATGATGGACAAGATAAGCAATGCCGGCCGTCCCATTAAAGTGTTGAATCTGTTCGCCTACACGGGCGGCGCCACTGTCGCCTGCGCCTACGCGGGCGCTTCGGTCGTCCATGTCGACGCTTCGAAAGGCGTTGTGCAGTGGGCGAAAGAAAACCTCGAGCTGTCCGGTCTCGCAGACCGCCATGTGCGTTTCATTACCGACGACGTATTCAAATTCGTCCAGCGCGAGCAGCGCCGCGGCAACAAATACGACGCCATCATCATGGACCCTCCGTCCTACGGACGCGGACCCAACGGGGAAACATGGAAGCTTGAGGACGATTTGTATCCGTTTATCGAAACGTGCATGACGATCCTATCGGACAACCCGCTGTTCCTGCTCGTCAATTCGTATACGACCGGCATCTCTTCCACAGTGCTCAAAAACATTTTGACCTTGGCGATGCACAAGCGTTACGGCGGACATATCACCGCAGGCGAAATCGGGCTTCCGATCACCGCAAGCGAGCTGACGCTGCCTTGCGGGATTCTCGGCCGCTGGGAGGCGTAAGCTATGGCGGGACCGAAGCATGCGGCGGACGGGGCGGCGATTCCCGTCCTCTACGAAGACAATCACGTGCTCGTCGTGGAGAAGCCCGTCAATATGCCGACGCAGGAGGACAGCTCGCGCGATCCCGATCTTCTGAGCGTGCTCAAGGAAGACTTGAAGCGCCGGCATCAAAAGCCGGGCAACGTCTTCCTCGGGCTCGTGCACCGGCTGGACCGGCCTGTCGGCGGCGTCATGGTGTTCGCCAAAACGTCCAAGGCGGCTTCCCGCCTCTCCGACAGCGTGCGGACACGGACGTTCGACAAAACGTACGCGGCCGTCGTACGGGGCAGACCCAAGGAGCCGCAGGGCACTCTGCGGCACTGGCTGCTCAAGGATACGCGGACAAACACCGTATCCGTGGTTAAACCCGGCAAGGACGGCGCCAAAGAGGCGCTCCTTGACTACCGGGTGCTCGGCAGCGCCGAAGGGCTCAGCCTCGTCCTGGTGAAACTGCACACGGGCAGGCCGCATCAGATCCGGGTGCAGCTCGCGGCCATCGGCTGCCCGCTCTACGGCGATCAGCGGTACGGCGCCGGAGCGAACGAACCGGGGCAGCAGCTTGCCCTCTGGTCGGCCCGGTTGTCCTTCCCGCATCCGACGCAGCAGGAGACGTTGACCTTCCGGTCATCTCCTCCCGAGCGTCACCCTTGGTTCTTGTGGCAGGAACTAGTTCGCAACCTTCCCGAGCAGATAAACGAGTAGCTGCTGATTGTGGGAGGAAATGCGGCTGAGATACGCGTCCAGCACTTCCTCGCGGATCTGCAGCCCGCGCTCCCGCTCGGATTTCCCTTTGTCCGTCGCGTCGACCCATACGACGCGGCGGTCTTTTTCATCCCGGCTCCGGGTAATAAGCCCCGCCCGTTCCATGCGGTCCAGCAGAGTCGTTACGGCCGCCGGCGTCGTAGCCAAATATTCAATAAAATCGGAAGGCTTCATCGTGCCGTTAGCCGCAAGCAGCTCGAGCACGTGAAGCTGCCCTTCCGTTATCGTCGGTGCAAGCTGATCTTCCATATTGGATTTGAGTTCCTTGGAAAGCTTCGTCCACAGTTTCGCAAATTCTACCGAATACAATTGCAATCACTCCTCCGATTCAAGGCTCATCCGTTCTTCAATCCAAGTATATCACGTGTCCAATGGCGAAATATAGGTTAATGCCGTTAATACTTTAAGACAATAAGTCAGGCATTTCGCGCCTTTTCGCTAAGTTACGGGCTCTGCTGACGGAAAAGTTGTCCGAAATGCAAGAACCAGCGTCTGTGTCTTTGGCCTTGTTTTTCTTAGTCTTATTTTTTTCTTAGCATTATTCTCCTCACAGGTGTTTCTGCTCCTTCCCTCCGGCATCTTTAAAACGGTTAAGTTCCCTGGTGGTTTTCAATCCATCCCTCCTACCGCTTAAGCTCGCCTAACGTTTTGCATAAAATCCCCTCCACCTGCATCTGCGCGATTTGGTAAGCACGGTCCGATTCGGACCGGATCAAGTCGACGTCCGTTTCCGTTATCCTCTTTCTTTTTCCTTTCAGTCCGCATCCCTTCCCTATTTCCACGCTCTGCATGCTTCCTGCCCCTGTTCTCTAAAACGCCGGTTGTCCTGCACATTTCTGGGCGGATGCACATACACTGTAAGTAAACAGCAGAAGGAGGGATTGCCCGTGCACATAAAAAAAAGCGCGCTGGGACAGCGCGCACTTGATCTTGGTTTATTGAAGGACCCGGGCTGGCTCGAACGTCTGGACGAACAAGTGCCCCTGTGGGTCGTACTGGAAATCGCTTTTCAGCTCATGGAAACGATGGATCCGCCTACCACCAGCTATGATTGATTTTTAATGGAGCTCTGTCACGCGTTCGGCGGACGTTTATCCAGGCTTGCGTTCTTAACAAGGGCGGCAATGCTTTCGCCTTTGGAAACCGGCACAAGCTGCTTTCCAATCGATTTACGGTCATCAAGCGGGGCCTGGTTGGTTTTGAAGACAGTTTTTTCTCCGCTGCTGTTCCAGGCAGTGATTTCGTAGTCCTGTTTGAAATAGAACATGCCGACCAGCTCGCTGCCGTTAGATTTCACGCGCTTGCCTTCCTTAAATTCAAACGTGCCGATCCCTTTGCCTCCGCGTCCCTGCAGCGGATAATCCACCAGCAGCGTACGTTTGGCATAACCGAGATCGGAGATTACGAGCACCTCGCCCTCATCTCCGTATACCCAATCCGCCGCAACCACTTCATCGCCTTCTCGAAGCTGAAGCCCGCGGACTCCCGCCGCAGCGCGCCCCATCGGATTGACTTCCTCCTCGCGGAAACGGATGCTCATCCCCTGCTTCGTGGCCAGCATGATATCCTTCGTTCCGTCGCTAAGCCGGACATGCAGGATCTCGTCGCCGGCTCCTACTTTACAAGCGACAATGCCGCTGGAGCGGTTCGTGTAATACTCTTTTAGGTCGGTCCGTTTGACCTGCCCTTTACGGGTAATGAAGACGAGCGATTTGCCTTCTTCGTTAAAATCTTTCACCGGGATCATATCCACGATCCGGTCATCTTTCGCAATCGGAATAATGTTCACGATAGCGGTACCGTTATCTTTCCATTTGTACTCCGGAATGAGATGGACGGGAAGAAGGAAATACTGCCCTTTGTTTGTAAAAATGAGCAGGCTTTCGATCGTGTTGACTTCCTTCAGATGGCGGAGATAGTCGCCTTCCTTAAGTCCTGTGTTGTCGACCGCGCCGCCCGATCTCGTATAAGAGAGCATACTTGTCCGTTTAATATACCCTTCGTTGGACAGCGTAACGAGAACGTCTTCCGGCGTCACCATCACTTCGAGGTTAACCTTGATTTCCTCAACCTCGTTCTGGATATCCGAACGGCGCTCTATACCGTACTTGGTACGGATTTCGGTCATTTCATCCTTGATCACGCCGAGGAGCTTCTTCGTGCTTCCCAGAATGCCGCGCAGCTGATTAATCGTCTTCTGCACGTCCTTCAGCTCTTTTTCGAGCGAAGTAATCTCTAGATTCGTCAGCCTGTAAAGCTGGAGTACCAGAATCGCATCGGCTTGGCGTTCCGTGAAACCAAACTGGGTGACGAGATTTTTCTGGGCATCCAGACGGTTTTTGGACGCTTTGATGGTCGCGATGACTTCGTCCAGAATGTTGAGCGCCTTGACAAGCCCTTCCAGGACGTGCGCACGGTCTTCGGCTCTCTCGAGATCGTACTGGGAGCGGAACGTGACGACTTCCTTCTGGTGCTCGATGTAAGCCGACAGCATGTCTTTCAAACCGAGCTGCTTCGGCGTCTTGTTCACAATAGCTACCATATTAAAATTATAGGTGACCTGGAGATCGGTCTTTTTCAGCAGATAAGCAAGAATCCCCTGAGCGTCGGCTTCCTTCTTCAGCTCCACGACGATCCGCATGCCGTCTCTTCCGCTCTCGTCGCGGACTTCCGCAATGCCTTCGACTTTTTTCTCCAGACGGATATTTTCAATGGCGGTAACGAGTCTCGACTTCACGACTTGGTACGGAATTTCCGTCACCACGATCTGCTGCCGGCCCGCTTTGAGGTCCTGAATCTCCGTCTTGGAACGGACGTAAATACGGCCCTTGCCCGTATTGTACGCGTCCCGGATGCCTTCCTCGCCCATGATGATGCCCCCCGTCGGGAAATCGGGGCCTTTCATATGACGCATCAGCTCTTCCAGGCCGATGTCCGGCGCATCGATCAGCGCGGTACACGCATCGATCACCTCACGCAGGTTATGCGGGGGAATCTCGGTCGCAAATCCCGACGAAATCCCGCTTACGCCGTTGACAAGCAGGTTCGGATACCGGGAAGGAAGAACCACGGGTTCTTTGGTCGTATTATCGAAATTATCTTTGAAAAGCACGGTACGCTTCTCGATATCGCGAAGCAGTTCCATCGCAATGGGCGATAGCCTTGCTTCGGTATACCGCATAGCGGCGGCCGGATCGTCGTCGATCGAGCCCCAATTGCCGTGGCCGTCGACGAGCACGTGGCCCATCTTCCAAGGCTGCGCCATGCGCACCATACCCTCGTAAATCGGGCTGTCCCCGTGAGGGTGATAGTTACCCATGACATCTCCGACCGTTTTGGCCGACTTCCGGTACGGTTTGTCCGGGGTATTCCCCGAATCGTACATCGCATACAAAATCCGGCGCTGCACGGGCTTCAGTCCGTCACGGACATCGGGAATCGCCCGGTCTTGAATAATATATTTAGAGTAGCGGCCGAACCGGTCCCCTACTACTTCCTCCAGAAACGCGGGTAAAAACTGTTCCAAACTGCTCAACTCGGTTCACCTCTAGACGTTCAGTCACTCTTCGGATTCGGTAAAGTCTACATTTTCGATAATCCAGCGTTTGCGCGGATCGACTTTGTCGCCCATCAGCGTCGATACCCGGCGCTCCGCCTTGGCCGCGTCCTCGATCTGCACCT
Source organism: Paenibacillus sp. GbtcB18 (assembly GCF_019091125.1). Lineage (NCBI taxonomy): Bacteria > Bacillati > Bacillota > Bacilli > Caryophanales > Paenibacillaceae > Paenibacillus > Paenibacillus sp. GbtcB18. Next base: position 344,059 of record NZ_JAGXJX010000001.1, on the reverse strand, counting down.
GCAGCAGAGTGCGGCTTCCCGGGTCCATCGTCGTTTCCCATAACTGGTTCGGGTTCATCTCTCCCAGTCCTTTATAACGCTGCAGTTCGATGCCTTTGCCCAGCTCCTTATGGAGCGCCTGCAGCTGATCTTCGGTCCAAGCGTAATGTACCGCGCTGTTTTTGCCTGCTTTCTTAGTCACTTTAAAAAGCGGCGGCTGCGCGATATAGACTTTGCCGTTATCGATCAAAGGTTTCATGTACCGGTAGAAAAACGTCAGCAGCAGCACCTGGATATGGGCGCCGTCCGTGTCGGCATCGGTCATGATAATGATTTTGCCGTAGTTGCTCTCCTCGAGGGCAAATTCGGAGCCGACACCCGCGCCGATAGTGGCGATGATCGCCCTGTATTCGTCGTTTTTGAGAATATCGGCGAGCTTCGCTTTTTCGGGGTTGAGCGGCTTCCCTTTCAGAGGCAGGATCGCCTGATGCTTCGAATCGCGGCCCTGCTTCGCGGAGCCTCCCGCGGAATCGCCTTCGACGATGAACAACTCGTTGCGGGCGTAATCTTTCGACTGCGCCGGCGTCAGCTTGCCTCCGAGATTGGAGCTTTCGCTGCGGCCTTTCTTACCGCTGCGCACTTCCTCGCGCGCTTTGCGGGCCGCTTCACGGGCCTTGGCCGACTGGATCGCTTTTTTCAGCATGCTTTGGGCGATTTGCGGGTTTTCCTCCAGGAATACGGCCATTTTCTCCGACACGATAGCGTCTACGGCGCTTCTCGCCGATGCGCTGCCGAGCTGGTCTTTCGTCTGGCCGACGAATTCGACCTCGCTCATTTTGATGTTGATTACCGCCATCATGCCTTCGCGCAAATCGGTTCCATCGAGATTTTTCTCTTTTTCCTTCAAAATGGCGGTTTTGCGGGCATATTCGTTCATCGCCCGCGTATAGGCGGTTTTAAAACCCGTTTCATGGGTCCCGCCGCCGCGTGTCGGAATCGAATTCACGAACGAAGCGATCGTTTCCGTATAGCCGTCGTTATACTGGAGCGCGACTTCCACCTCGATGTCGTCCTTCTCGGATGCGAAGTGGATCACGTCGTGCATGACCGATTTGCCCTCGTTGAGGAACTTGACGAATTCGCTCGCTCCGCCGTCGTACTTGAACGTTTCGGCCTGGTCCGTGCGCTCGTCTTTCAAAATGACTTCCAGCCCGGAGTTCAGAAAAGCGATTTCCTGAAGCCGTTCGGCGAGGGTATCGTAGCTGATCGCGATGCCGTTCTGGAAAACGCGGCGGTCCGGCTTGAAGGTAACGCGCGTACCTGTTTTGTTCGTGGTCCCCGTCACCTCTAGTCCGGTTCTCGGTTCCCCTACATGCTCCACGCCCTTCTCGTCGATCCAATATTCGAAACGCTGTTTATGTATCTTGCCGTCTCGAAAGATCGTAACTTCCAGCCATTCGGACAAAGCGTTCGTCACCGATGCGCCGACGCCGTGAAGGCCGCCGGATTTCTTGTATCCGCCGCCGCCGAATTTTCCTCCGGCATGAAGAATCGTAAATACAACCTGCGGCGTCGGTATGCCGGTCTTGTGCATGCCGGTCGGGATGCCCCGGCCGTTATCCTGTACGGTGACGGATCCGTCTTTATGGAGCGTCACCTCAATTTTGGAACCATGCTTCGCGAGGTGTTCATCGACCGCATTATCGACGATTTCCCAAACCAGATGATGCAGTCCCGAAGTACTTGTGCTGCCGATGTACATGCCCGGCCTTTTGCGGACAGCCGTCAGCCCCTCCAGTACCTGAATCGCATCGGCATCGTATTCCGCCGGCTGGTTCGGTTGATTCGTCATCATCTCTAGCTGCTCGGTCATCGAAGCGCCTCCTTCTTTCCTTTTTCCATTCCCGAACGGGTTCATACGTTAATTTAAAATATCTTTACGGGTAAATACCCCAAACGAAACAAAAAGTGAGATCACAGCCCAGACTGACAGAACGGCCAGCGAAAACCCGAGGCTCATGCCTTTAATCGGAGGCAGGGCGCCCGTCATGTAATCGGTCAGCTTCAGATTCACCATAAACAAATACTTCGCCGCTTCCCAAGAGGATACCATATTGGTCAGAATCGTGCCGGAAATAAGCACGGCCAGCATGATTCCCATTCCGGCCGCCGTCGAACGGATGAGCACGGATAGCATCAGGGAAAGTATGGCGACCACTATGCCGACAAACCAGACAAATCCGGTTTCCATCAGCAGGTATTTCCACTGGTCGATGGCATGGACCCCGCTAAGATCCACGTCTCCTCCGCTCGTCTTGAAGCCGACAAACACCGGCATGTTCCATCCCCCGTACCCGAAAACGAGCCCGGATATGAGATAACTGAGCGCGGCGGTTGACAAAACCACGAGCGAAACGAAGAGGATCAGCGTGATCAACTTGCTCATTAGGATTTTCCATCGCTTTACGGGTCTTGTCAACAACAATTTGATGGTGCCGCCCGAATGCTCGGATGAAATGATATCCGCCGCGATGACCATAATGATGAGCGGAATGAACAGCGAGATGGAGTTATTCAGAAATTCTCTGGTGAAAGTGACACCGTTGGGAGATTGCGGATTAATATCATGATCCAGATAATACTGGGATATTTTTATTTGTGCCCGCCTGAACTCTTTCCATTCCTCCGGAACACGGGCGGAACTGAGACTCCGCTGGTAATCCACGATTTTCTGGCGTTCCGAAGCTCTCCAATCCGTCGTACCGAATTGCTTGATTGTATTCTGGGAGACACGCATCTGTGCATAAGTAAACATGGGAATGAGAGCGAGCAGGATCAGGATGACCACGAGAAAACGCCGTTTTTTAACCATTTTGATGCTTTCGTTCTGGACTAGCGCCGCCAAGTTACCCAATTTTCTCACCCTCCGTCAGACTCAGGAACAGATCCTCCAGTGTCGGATGTTTCATTTCGATAGCGTAGATCCGGATTCCTGCGTCCACCAGCCCGCGATTTATTTCCGGAATCCGCTCTTCGCTCAACTGCGTGACAATCGTTCCCGCCCTTTCCCCCGCATGAAGCGCAGATAATACGGCAGGCTCGTCTTCTTCCGACAGCTCTTCCCGCCGTCCGAGCACCGTGACTCCCTGCTGCCTGCCCAGCCATGCTTCCGCCTCGTCAGCCGGGTCCGCGGACCAGAGAACCGTACTGCCGGACTGCACGATCAGCTCGTCCACTTCCCCGACCGCAATCACCTGCCCTTTGCTGATGATGGCGACACGGTCGCAGAGCTGCTGAATTTCGCTGAGCAGGTGGCTGGATACGAACAGGCTCAGCCCGCCTTTGGCAAGTTTGCGGATAAAAATCCGCATTTCCTTGATCCCTTGCGGGTCCAGACCGTTGGTCGGCTCGTCCAGAATGAGCAGCTTGGGCTTTGCCAGAAGTGCCTGGGCGATCCCGAGACGCTGGCGCATGCCGAGCGAGTAGGTTTTCACCTTATCGTGGATGCGCGCATCCATGCCTACCAGCTCGACGACTTCCCTGATTCTCTCCTCGCCAGTGTCGGGGAGCATCCGCGCGAAGTGCTCCAGGTTCTCCCAACCCGTCAAATAGCCGTAAAGTTCAGGATTCTCAACGATACAGCCCACGTACTGCATCGCTTCGTTGTGCTGCTTCTGGACATCGAAGCCGCAGATCGTCACGACTCCCGAAGACGGCTTAATGAGATCCACGAGCATCCGGATCGTCGTCGTTTTGCCGGAGCCGTTGGGCCCCAGAAATCCGAAAATTTCACCGCCGTACACGTCGAATGAAATGCCCTTGATAATTTCCTTGCCGCGGATGCTTTTCCGGACATCCCGCACAGACAGCACCAGTTCACGGTCACTCGCCACAGTTCACTCCCCCTGTCACTTCAAAATTTGCGCCATCCGGCTTGCTATCCGCTCATACCCGTCCTGATTCGGATGAAAATGATCCGTAAACAAATATTTGTTCAAATTTTGTTCGAACAAATCGTATGTAGGCACGAAAACGGCATTCGGAAACTTGTTCGTCAGCGCGAAAGCCCCGTCGTTAAACTTCTGCACGATCAGCGAACCGGTTTTCTTCGGATCGAGATCCAAAAAAGGATGATACAGCCCCACGTACATCACCTTTGCATCCGGATTCGCCTTGTTGATATTCGTCAGGATCTTGTCGAGATTGGCTAGAGTAGGCTCTACGCGTTTGGCTGCCGCTTCCGGATTGAAGCCCTGGTCGTTGTTCGTGAAAATGTCGCTTCCGCCCTGGAAGATATCGTTGCCGCCAATCGTAAGCAAAATAAGATCCGCCTGCTTCAGCGCATCTGTCGTCTTCTTGCCGTCCCATTCCTTAAGCAGCGCATCGGTCGTGGCGCCGGGAATAGCCAGATTATTCAGCACGTAAACGGGTTTGCCTGTCTGTTCCTCCAGCTTTTCCCGGAATCGTCCCACATATCCTTTTCCCGTACCGTCTCCGGTTCCCGCCGTAAGCGAATCGCCCAGGGATACGAGCTGAATTTTATTTTTCCGGTCCAGTTCGTTCACGGCCGGCGTTTCTTTCGGAGCCGCCGTCAACTGTTCCCCGCCGGAACCCGGAGACAGAACATCCTTGACCGCATAGCCGAAGCCTCCGGCAAACAACAGCGTGGAAATCAGACCGGTTGTGCCGACAACAAACCATAACGTTCGCGATTTCATAGGTATAGAGGCCCCCTCGTCTTGTCCGTTCCTACTTAAAAGAGTATCCGTTCGTCCGCCTATTTGCAAATGGAAGAACGGGTGGGACAAAGCTGCGCACTGGCATGATTTCTCCATTATAGAACACACGTTCTCTAATTTCAAAGGATATTTCGATCCCTGATGAACGACCCCTGGTAATGTTTTGGAATATATGGTAATTTAATAAAGGTTTATTTCATTTTTATCCCTACTAGTAAAGGAAGAACCCATTTATGCGTCTCGTAAACGTACGGAACCGATTGACGGTTTTGTTGATGCTGGCTTTGCTGGCAGGCGGCTGCTCCGCTCCGACGGTTTCGCCTCCGTCTGTAAGTTCTTCCCCACTCCCTTCTGCGGCAGGCCCGGAACAATTGGTAGTGGAGCCGGCCGATCTATTCGCGGGGGACGCCGCCAAATTCAGCCCTTTTCTCGGCAGCTATGCGGGCAGTGTATTAGTGCGCTACAAAGGCGACAAAACGTATTTGAGTGTTTCCTACAAGGTATGGGAAAACGGAAAAGCATCCGAATCCGCGGTCTCTAAGCATTCGCTGCCTATGATGAATGGGGACACGACTGCTTCAAAAGACTACAACGGAGAGTTCATCGTTTCGGTCCGTGAGGTTACAGACGATAAAGATGAGGGCATTCTGAACTCCTATACCGTCACGATCAGCCTTAAGGACTCCGGAGGTTCTACGACTTCAAGCTTTACCGTCCCCGTGAACCGCAAGCTCTTTACCCAGTCCCATCTGTTAAAGCTCCAAGAGAAGATTACGATTCCCGACTCCACCCCGACTGCTGTCTGGGGATTTGCGGCTTCGAACGCCAATGCCGTCACGTTTATTTCCGGGAAATTGCCGGAGGAGGAAGCCTCAAAAGCCCCCTATGCTTTTTTGATGTACCTTACCCTGGAGTAAAACGCGTCTCGCCCGTGCCGAATAAAGAAAATCACGTCCGTTTGGACGTGATTTTCTTTGCGGGACCCTAGCCGTTCATCGGAACGTTGCCGGGCGAGGCCGGTTTGCTTTTGCCCGGCTTTAATGCGCGCACCGCTTTGCGGTAGAGAACGGCGGCCAGCAGCGAGCCGAGCAAAGCGCTAAGGAAACTTAGCAGCACATATACATTGTAAGCCGCCATACCGCCCGGCGCCGGAATTTTCAGCTTGAAGGCCGTTAAAATCAGCGGGTGCATCAAATAAATGCCGAACGAATAGGAACCGAGCGGCAGCAGCCATTTCGCGGCGCCCGGCAGTTTATCCAGCAGCCATTTGCCGGCTCCGAGCAGGACTATCGAGACAGTAGTCGCGTAGAACAGCATGGCGATCACATACCAGGTGTTCTCGAACATCCGGTTATCGTACCGGTTAAGCAGGAACATCTCCACGTACGTGCCGCCGGACACCAGCATAACGAGCAGGGCCCACGATACGACGCTCTTCATTTTTTGACGGAAAAAATCGTAATACAGGCCTATAAACCCGCCCGTCAAGAAGAAACTGAAGTAGGTCGGCGCCAGCGAAGGGTAATGATCGATAATCTCTACCCAGTGGTTGTAGGAATAGAAGCCGAGCTGAATCAAAATACCGAGCGGAACCATCGAAACACGGAACCATTTATACTTGGCCAGGAACATCAGTACCGGAAAAATCACATAAAACTGCAAGATAATGATCATAAAATAAAGATGATACCCCGTATCCGCCCACTGAATGTCCCCCAGAAACTCTCTCGCGTCAAACTCTACAGGCTGTCCGGAAATCCACGGATTGTATATATAATAAAAAAGAGACCAGATCAAATAAGGAACGACAACGCTCCATAACCGGCGTTTGTAAAATTGAACGGCCGTCTTCACGCTCCAGCTTCCCGAATACCGGTAGAACAGGACAAGTCCGCTGATCAGAATAAAGACAGGCACAGCAAATTGGCAGGCCCGGTTAAGGGTGAACAAAATGATCTGGGACAAACTTCCCTCGTCCGGAACGACCTGCCCTTCCCACGGATATACAGCCGCTTCGGTTGTCGAGTGGATGAGTACGACGGCCATAATGGCGACGGCACGCACGATGTCCATTTCAAAAATTTTCAGTTTACTCGTTGTTGTAGTTATCTGGCGGTTCAAACAAATCCTCCTTCACTCGTGTTCCATCCAATTAATTACCCTATCACGACTTGCCCCTTTCTGTCGAGAGCGAAAGGTTAACATTCTTTCCCTTTGGCAGCTTTCGCGGGAATTGCGCCCCCATCTTTACCCTCAAACAAAAAGAACTCCCGGAGGAGTTCTCTTGATTCAAATCGCATCCTGCAAAAATTTATATTGAGCCTGAATCAGCCCGTAATAAATGCCCTGATGTTTCATCAGTTCGTCGTGATCGCCGGTTTCCATAATTCGCCCGTGATCGAGAACGATAATCTTATCCGCTCCTCGGATCGTAGACAGCCGGTGGGCAACCATGAAGGAAGTCCGGCCTTTTAAGAGCGTTTTTAACGCTTCCTGGATACGCAGCTCCGTCTCGGTGTCGATGCTTGCGGTCGCTTCGTCCAGAATGAGGATAGCAGGGTCCGCGAGCAGCGCCCGGGCGAACGAGATCAGCTGCCGCTGCCCCATCGAGAGCGCGTTCCCCCGTTCCTGAACCTCCGTATCGTAGCCGAAAGGCAGCTTCAGGATGAAGTCGTGCGCATGAACCGCTTTGGCGGCCGCTTCGACCTCTTCATCGGTTGCATCGAGGCGCCCGAACCGGATATTATCGCGGATCGTTCCCGAGAAAATGAACGTATCCTGCAGGACGATCCCTATCTGGGACCGCAGACTTTGCAGCGTAACATCGCGTATATCCTTCCCGTCAATACGCACGCTGCCTTCCGTCGGATCGTAGAAGCGGCAGAGCAGGTTAATGATGGTGCTCTTGCCCGAACCCGTATGACCGACAAGCGCGATGCTCTGCCCCGGCTGAACGTCCACATTGATATGGTTCAGGGCGGTGCGGCCTTTTTCATATTCGAATACGATATTCTCGAAGCTGACCTGCCCCCGGATCGGCGGAAGTTCGGCAGCATTTTCTTTCTCGCCGACGGTCGGCTGCTCATCCATAAATTCGAAGATGCGCTCGGCCGAAGCCATAGCCACGAGAAGCTGGGAATACATCTGCACCATGCGGTTGATCGGCTCCCAGAAGTTGCCGATATAGCTTGCGAAGGCGACGAGAAGACCCACTGTGATCTCCCCGGACTGGATCAGGCTCGCTCCGTACCAGAACAGGATAAAATACCCGATCGCGCCCGTGATCTCAATGATCGGCCCGAAGCTCTGGTTCAGCTTGGAAGCCCGGTTCCACGCCTGTTTGTTGTCCTCGTTCATCTGTTCGAAGAACCGGATATTTTCCTTCTCCTGCGTATAGGCCTGCGTGACCCGGATTCCCTGAATGCACTCGTTAAGGTGGGCGTTCAGGCGGGACTGCTTGATATTAACCGTCTGCCACGAGCGTCTGACCCGTTTGCGAAGCTGGGACGAAACGATGAACATCAGCGGAACCGTAATGATTATCGCAGCTCCCAGTTTGAAGTTGATCGTCAGCAGAATGATCACGATCCCGACAAGCTGGACACAGTCGATCATCATGTTGACCACACCGTTCGTGAACAAATCCTGAAGGGAGTTCACGTAGTTCGTCACACGTACAAGCACCGAGCCCGCCGGCCGCTTATCGAAAAATTCGAAGGACAGCCGCTGAATGTGCCGGAACAAATCGTGCCGGAGGTCGTAAATCACGCGCTGGCCGATTACACTCGTATACTTGATGCGATATTTATTCGACAACCACTGGATGATATACACCCCGAGCATTAAAGCGACCATGCCGAATAAAAATTTAGCATCCCCGCCGACGTACAGCGACGAATCAATCGTCGTACTGATGATAAGCGGAATCGATAGCTTCGTTATCGCTCCGACGATCATCATGACGATTACGATCGGAATAATCTGCTTGCTGTAAGGCTTCATATAAACCGCAAGACGTTTAAACTGCCCCCAGTCAAACGATTTCTCAAGCATCTCGTCATCTTGGTAGACGAACCGTTCGCCGCTCCCGGCTCCTTTGCCGTTGACTTTCTCTTCGGACTGCCGCTGCCGGTTACTCATGGACTGCCGCCCTCCTTTGCTGCGCATCCGCCGCTCCCGCGACATCGGGATGATCCGAATATTGGATACGGTACGTTTCCAGATAAGGGCCTTCCCTGCGGATCAGCTCCGAATGAGTCCCTCTTTGTACGACGCGCCCTTTATCCAGCACGATAATTTCGTCGGCGTGTTTGAGTGAAGAAATACGGTGAGCGATAATAAATGTCGTTCTGCCCCGCATCACTTCTTTGAATCCCGCCTGGATTTCCTGTTCCGTCTCCATATCGACCGCACTGGTCGCATCGTCCAGAATAAGAATTTTAGGATCTTTAATCAGAGCGCGAGCGATGGCGATTCTCTGTTTTTGTCCGCCCGAGAGGCCCATTCCCCGCTCACCCACGACCGTGTCGTATCCAAGGGGCATCTCCATAATAAAATCATGCGCTTTCACAAGCTTGGCGGCGCGGATAATCTCGTCCATCGTAACGTCTTTGCGTCCGTACGCGATGTTGCCCTTGATCGTCGAGGAGAACAGGAACGTTTCCTGGAAAACCGTCGCGATCTGATTTCGGAGACTTTCCAGCCGGATGTCTTTAATATCCGTTCCGTCCAGTGTGATCTGTCCGGTTTTCACGTTGTAGGCCCGCATGAGCAGGGAAATAATCGTCGACTTCCCGGATCCCGTTCCGCCCAGAAATCCGATGACGGTTCCGGGTGGTGCGTTCAGACTAAGATTATGGATAGCGGCCTCCGCATCCGGATAAGCGAAAGTTACCCGGTCGAAGCAAACATGCCCTTTTACGGTATCGGGGTTCAGCTCGACCGCATGCTCCCCGTCCTTCACATGAACGTACTGATGGAGAATTTCGAGAATTTTCTCACCCGACGCTTTGGATTGCGTATAGTTATTAATGTGAAACCCGATTCCCCACATAGGGCCGATGATATACCAGACGAGGCTGAAAAAAGCGACGAGTTCTCCCACGGACAGCGATCCGAGGATCACCATATAACCGCCTACACCGAGCAGAATAACGGCGCTCAAGTTCGCGATCAGCTCCATCACCGGGAAATACTTGGACCAGATCTCCGAGGTAATGACGTTGTTCGCCCGGTATTCCTCGTTGCGGAGCGTGAATTTCTCGACTTCGTAAGGTTCGCGGGCAAAAGATTTCACTGTCCGCACCCCTGTGATATTTTCCTGCACAGCCGTCGTCATATTGCTCATGGAAGCCCGGAGCGAACGGAAGGCCGGATGGATTTTTCCTTCAAAACGGATGGCCGCAAAAGCCAGAAAAGGCATCGTCAGCATCGTCAGAAGCGTCAATTTCCAGCTGATCGAGAACATCATGACCATTCCGAAAAGAACCATCAGAAACACGTTCAAAATTTGCGCGAAACCGAAGCCGATAAAGTTCCGGATCGCTTCAAGATCGGCCGTCAGACGGGACATCAGGTCCCCGGTTCGGGCTTTGTCGTAGTACTGGAAAGACAAGTACTGGAGCTTCTCGTACATCGCTTCCCGCATGTTATACGCGACCCGGTTGCCGAGCCGCCCCCCGCTGAACCCGTGCAGAAACTGAAACAGCGCTTTCACCGCAATCACCCCTACTACGAATAGGGCCAGCAGCGGGACCTGGTCGTAGCGCTTCACCGCGATAACGTCATCAATGAGATAACGCAGCAAGTTCGGGTACACAAGCCCCAGGGCCGTCGTGCAGATCAAGCAAAAGATAGAAGCGAAAAGCAGCTTCCGTTCGGGCCAATAAAACCGTTTGAGCCCCTTAAAGACTTCCATAGTATCCTCCTGGACATGGGCCAAGTTCACCGAATTTTGAGCAAGGCATTACCTAGCAAACCTTAATGAATCTTAACACCATCCCCGAAGGGGGGCAACGAGTGGAAAGAGGCTGAATTCCCCTTAACCTTTCATTTGTTCACGAATTAGACACCTGAGAGTTGCTATCCTTGTAAATCATCAAATTTCCCGTAAATGAAAGCGGTATCATAACAAACCTAACTAAACCCGCATTTTTCTTTAATCCGTCTTTAAATACGTGCCGCCACTTCTCCCTTTTGCTGTCAAAAAAGAAAGACCTTCACCCGAAATCCGGTGAAGGTCTGTTTCTTTTAAGAATCGTATGATATGCCCAAGGCGGACCGAAGACGGCGGAGGCTCTGACCGCCGAGACGCCTGCCTCAAGACCGGTTTGCCTGCTTGCAATACAGCGGGGGGCCGGGAAAATTTAGAAAAGAAAACCGGTGAACTGATTGTCTGACCGCTCAGAATGACGAAAAGAAGTCCCATCTATGAGCAAAATCACCCATTTGAATTAGGACAGAACAGCCGTCGCAGTCGTTGGCCCCGTAACGCAACGGCGTATGGGGCTTGGCAAAGGGGCCTCCACCCTAACCTGAAAGAGCAGAGCCGTACTGAGGCAGGAGTCTTTTAACCACGTGCTGCCGCAAGTTAAAACAGCCGAATACGCCGGGCTATCCCGTTTCCGGTTAATGTCCCGCCGAAGCTTCTCCGCTCCGCGACGGAATCCATTTGGCGAGCTCGTCGCGCTTCGAAGCCAGCACGCCGACGTCCGTCCGCATTTGGAGCGCGTCTCTCATGCCTTCCAGATGCTCGCGGTAGCTCTCAAGATGTCTTTCTTCCAGCGCCGCGAACGTATCGGACAGATGTCCCGCATACAATTCCTTCAGCATCGCTACGGCGCTTTCTACGAACTGTGCCACCGGATCGTTCAGTCTGCCCTCGAGCTCCGCCCTCAGCTTGCTTTTTCCTTCGCCCTCGAAGAAATGCTTGGCGTTCTTGAAATGAGCGGCAAGCGTTTTGTCCGTTACATCGGGAGCTTCCAGAGGCAGCTTGTTATCCGGCGTGTCGAAAGAAACGGATTCGTACGCTTCGAATTCGTAGCTTTCCAGCAGTTTGCGGAGTCCGGTTCCCCACGATTCGTAAGTCCCTTTCGCCAGCTTGTTCAGAAACTGCTCGATCCGCAGACTGGTCGCCAGCACTTCCTGCTGAAGATCGAATTCGATCATCCGAAGAAGGTCGCGCCAGCTTTCGCGCAGGGCGGCTTTGGGATCCCCGCCCCCTTCCCGGAAAGAAGCCGGGTTGAAAGAGGCATTGTATAGCTCCCCGAACCGGTACATCGTCCGCTGCTTCACGTAATAGAGCAGCTCTTGGATTTCTTTGGCCAGTTCGCGCTGCACAGGCGCAGGGTCCGTGTCCTTCAGGAGACGGACAGCCGCTTCCTCCGCACGCTCCAGCGCCTGCAAACGCGCTTTGCGCGCCTCTTCACCCTGCTGCGCCCCTTCGATACGCTCCTGGAGAACATGCAGCGCCCGTTCAAGCTCCTGGTCGGCGGAACGCAGCGAAATATCCGTCAGCTCCTCCAGCGTGAAGCGGATGAAGTCCTGTTCGAACGGAACTATGCCGGAAGCCTCCAGCTTTTTGGTATCCCGGGACAGCTTCCCTTCGGCGGCCAGGTGGCTCGATACCGGATAAATCCTCGGATGACGGATTCCGTGCTGAAGCAAGTTCGTTTCAATGTGACGGACAACGCCCTGCAGCTCTTCCTCGCTTGCGGCCAAATCCGCGGCATTGACGAGAAAGAACATTTTATCCAGTTCGAAGCTGTCTTTAACCCTTCCGAGCTGAAGCAAAAACTCACGGTCCGCCTGAGAAAAGGCATGGTTATAGTAGGTCACGAACAAGATTGCGTCCGCGTTTTTGATATAATCGAAAGCGACACCCGTGTGGCGCGCATTGATCGAATCCGCTCCCGGCGTGTCCACGAATACGATTCCCTGTTCCGTAAGCGGCGTGGAATAATGCAGCTCGATGTACTCGACGAAGCACGACTTGGATTCTTCCGCCACATAACCGGCGAATGCCTCCTCACCGACTCTCTGCTGCGTTCCGAGAAGCGGAGCGGCGTCGGGCCAGCCTTTGGCAACCGCTTTAAGGAACGTAAAGTGAGGCTTGCCTTTGGCCGTCACGCTTTCCGGCGTAAGCCCGCGGATAGCGGCCAGCGCCTCTTCCATGGCGGATGCCCGGACGCCCAGCACATCCAGGGAGAACAGCACGTCCTGGAGCATCACTTCCGCCGTCTTCATCTGCACCTTGGCCGTTCCATGCGGCCAATCGGCCGTAGGCGGCACGATTTTGTTAATCGCCGCCGTCGTCGGATTCGGCGACACGGGCAGTACGCGCTTGCCGATCAGCGCGTTGGTGAAGGACGACTTGCCGGCACTGAAAGCGCCGAACAAGGCGACGGTGAACGTCTTATGCCGCAGACGTTCGGCCTTCTCGCGCAGCGAGCGCACAATCGATCTCATCGACGGCATATCGCCGAGGAGATCCGCCGCCGCCGCGAGATCCTGGGCGCGGCGTTCCGCGCGCTTCGCGCCGCCGAGCTGCAGGCCGCCAGCGGCCGTCGCCGCGGCGTCTGAGGCGGCGTTGTCGCCCGCAGACGCTGCAGACGCTCCGACAGCCGGAGCGTTCTGCTGTGCAGCAGCCGCGCCGCCTTCTCCGTCCGCGAGGCTGTCACGATCCCCCGGCGCGGTATGAGCCGCGCGCAGGATCGTCTCCATCTCGGACGTGTGCAGCACGCCGCTTACCGCGGCCTCTTCGCCGCGGTAAGCGGCAAGATCCGGCAGTTCGAACGCCTTTGCGTGCGGCCACGAGGCCAGGGCGCGCAGCGCCTCCTCGCGGGCCGCTTCCTCGCGTTCGAAGCGCTTCAGCTCGCGCAGAGCGCCGAGCCGCTCTTCGAGCTGCCGCAGATCGGGCGCCAGCTCGGAATCGAGCCGGACCGAGCAGCTGCCGGCAAGACCGGCAAGGCGGTCGATCATCGCGAGCGCCGAGCGGCGCGCGGCCGTTTTCAGCTCCGCGGCTGTCTGGCGCATGTACGTCATCGTGTATTCGTTCCCGAACAAGGCTTCCGTGTTGACCTGCGAAGCGAGCCACGAAGAAGTGACTTCCACGCTGAACGCGTCGATATCGGCCAGCAGTTTCTCGTCGGTCATGCCAATGCCGCTGTACGCTCTGCGAAGCGCGTCCCTTAGATGCCAGTCCATCTGGGCGTGAACCTGCTCGGCGTAATCCTCGCGGAATACGTCCAGACGCCGCTCCACCTCCGCAGCCGTCTTAGCGGCCGCACCGAAGAAGCCGACCTTGAAACCCGGCTTCCGGCTGAGCAAATATTCATGCGCTTTGTCGCGGGTTAGCGCGGGCGTTACATTCGCATTGTCGATGATCGCCGCAATCTCTTTCCTCAGCGAGTCTGTCAGGTGGCCGGGCAGCGACTGCGCTTCGTTCAGACGGCGTGTCAGCTCCTCGTACTCGGCCAGTACTCCGGCCGACTCCTCTTCGTCCACACGCTCGCGCAGAACCGCTTTCTGCGGCTCGCTTTGTTCCCTCAGCCACTGGATGTGCTCGCCGATCAGATGATCCGCCGCCGCGTCCACACTCGCTTCGCGAAGCTCTTGCTGCATCCCGATCAATCGGGATAGCAGCCATTTGAGCTTGCCAGACTCGTTGCGCGGATGGTCCGGCTGCTTCATCGTCACGAAGAACATTCCGTCCGGGTAAATGCCCCAGCTGCGGAATGCTTCCAGTGCGCTTTCTTTGTACGTATCGAAAGAAAGCTCTTCTTCCCGGTGTTTATCGATTTGGTTCACGATCAGATAAAGCGGCTTGCCGCGCTCTTTCATCTGTTTCGTGAAGGCCAGGTTTACTTCCGATTGCACATGGTTATAGTCCATGACATAGAAAACCGCATCGGCCAGATGAAGCGCCGACTCCGTAGCCATGTGATGAGCCCCGTCCGTGGAATCGATTCCGGGAGTATCCAGAAGCACGGCGTGCTCCCCGAGAAAAGGCAGCGGATACGAAATACGAACTTCCTCGATATCCGTTCCGTTGACGCAGTAAGCGTCGAGTTCGCTCAGCGGAATCCGCCGTTTTCTGGCTTCTTCCTCGCCTTCGCTCCTCTGAACGACTTCCGCCCCTTCTTCCCCGCTCTCAATGCTAACGATGTTCGCACTCGTCGGAATCGGGCTGGAAGGCAGAAGCCGGTGCCCGCATAAAGTATTGATCAAAGTGGATTTGCCCGCCGAGAAATGCCCGCAGAACGCAAGGATGGTCTTCTCACCGCCGAGCTTTTCTTCCAGTTGAATCAGTTTACGCACCCGCGCGCCGTCGCCGGCCCCCTTCATTTCTTCCCGAAGACGGTCAAATGCGCGGAGAACCTCGTCCTTTCTTTGCTCCATAAGTCCATTCATTGAGTTTCTAATCTCCTTCTAATCTCCCATGCCATTGATATCGGTTTAAGTGTAATCCCGGGTGTTCCGGAAGTCAATTTCTGTTTATACGCAAAAACCCGTCCGTCGCGCGCGGAAACAACGCCGAAATATCGGTGTGTCCCTGCGCGGACAGACGGGTAACCTGCTTGGAAGCCCGGTTGGTGCGGAGCAGCGCGAGTTAAGAAACCACTGCGCTTTCTTTTTCTTCCGGAAGGAAGATTTCAAAAACGTCGCCGTGTTGAAGGATGGTAATATCGCCTTCTTTCACTTTCATGACAACCACTTCCGGTTTTGTTCTCATTTTTTCGAGATAGTTCTCAGGCACTTCGCCGGATTCGCTGACGATAACGCCTTGAATTTCTTTTTCTTCATTTTCGGAGAGCGGTGTGTTCATGATTGTCTCGTACAAATCGGAAAAAAGTTCAAAATCTTTCGTGTAAACAGCTATGCATTTCATTTCTACTCATCCCTCACTACACATTCTTTTTAACTAGTTTTGCTTACTTTCTTGATTTTCATACGTTTTTTTCCTTCCGGACAGATATCAAGCAGCGGGCAAATATCGCATTTCGGCGACTGTGCCTTGCAGTGGTACCTTCCGAAAAAAATAAGCCGGTGATGCGTCAAGGTCCATTCCTCGCGAGGCACTTTTCGCATCAATTTCTTCTCGACTTCGAGTACGGAGTCGTCCTTGCCCGCCAGCCCCAGCCGCTTCGACACCCGCTCCACGTGAGTATCGACGGCGATTGCGGGGACTCCGAAAGCATTGGAGACGACTACGTTAGCCGTTTTACGGCCTACACCGGGCAGTTCCACCAGTTGTTCGTGCGTGGTCGGAATTTGGCCGTCGTAGCGTTCAAGAATAAGTTGACACAGCTTCTGAATGTTCTTCGCCTTGTTGCGGTACAAACCGATACGACGGATGTCCTGCTCAAGCTCCTCCAGAGGGACGGCTAAATAATCTTCCGGCGTCTTATATTTTTGAAACAGCGTCTGGGTGACTTTATTCACGGTTTCATCTGTACACTGGGCGGAAAGAAGCACCGCAATGGTTAACTCGAACGGATTCGAATGGTTCAATTCACAGTGAGCATCTGGAAACATTTCACCAATCGTGTCCAAAATGTGCCTTACCTTCTGATTCATGAGTACCTCTTCTTCAATTCCCCGTTTTCCTTTTACAAGTGTAGCGGAATGTTTGTCAGGTTGCAATGGAAGGATGCAAACAAATGCGAACATTTTTCAAAAAAATTCGGACAAACAAAAAACCGCCCTCGTGAGAGGACGGCCAGGCAATCCTTACTTTTCCATCTCGATGATTTTGTTATCCACGATGTAAACCGTTACTGTCTCCCCTTTGTTGAAAGAGGATGCGGTGAGGGTTTCGGTGCCTTTATGATAGTAGGCGCTGCGGTGGATGTTGTAGCGCTCGGTAGAGCCGCCAGATTCGAACTGGATTTGGTTCACCGAATATTCGTAGCTGCTGAATGTCTTAGACATGGCAGCGGCGAGTTGGACGTTGACTTTTCCGTTCGACTGCTTAATCACTTGGACGCGATCTCCGGCTTTTATCGCATTCAGGCCGATCAGAGTTGTACCGTTCTTAACCACTGCATCCGTGCCGATGGTGTAAAGCTGGATTTTGCCCGTAGGCTCCTGAATGGTCAGCGTGCCGTTGACGGAATCCACATTCGTCACTTTTCCGCGGGACGGGCTTACGATCTCCGCTTTCACGACGCTTCCGCCTTTATAGGTCACATACAGGTAATCGTCCGGCAAAATATCCGTAGCTGTCGCGGACGTACCGTCGCTTTTGACAATTTTGGTGTCTTTCAGTGTAAATGTCATGCCGTTGTTAAGCTCGTCTACGGCCGTAACCTGCTGGGAGCTGTTTACATACTGAACCTTTACAAGCGTGGAACGGTCGACGACTACTTTCGTTACGCCTGTCTGATTGTAATCAATAGACGCCGTTACCAGGTCCCCGATTTTAAGGTCGGCAAGGGTTGCGCCGCTTTTGTTCGGAATTTCTACGGCCGGCGAGTACATTTTGAATGTAAACGACTGTCCGTTGTTCGCACGGATCGACATTTCGTTGGCTACCGTGTTGATTTGCGTGATCGTACCGCTGACATCAAGGGAAAGCTGAATCGCCGTCACCTTGTTCTTCGATACTTTCAGGTCGACTTTCTTGCCCTCCGTGAAGAGAGAAGCGAAGCCCGTATAGTTTTTAAACGACATCGACGTCCCGCCGAACGTAACGATGGTGTTATCCGAGATCGTGTACGCACCCGGTGTCCCGTCCGCATGCTGAACGTTTAGCTGATTGTATTTCGAATCGAAACGGATAAACGTAGCGAACAAAAGATTGGAAATCGAGCGGTTCGTCACGGTAATTTTCACGATCTGGTCGTTCGCGATATCCATCGTCAGCTCGTCATTTTCATACAGGTCATATAGGCTCGGAGAACCTACGCCGTCGATAACAACTTGAACGTTAGGAGCTAATTTGCCCGCGCCGAAGCTGCCGTCCGTTTCCTTGTAGAAGATACCCGTTTTATCGCTACTAAGGCTGGAGAAGGTACCTTTAACCGTTTTGCTGACGCCGGTTCTCGTTTTGATTTTGACCTGCGTGATTTGGCTGTTCTCGATCGTGTAGGAGATGGCGTCTCCCGCTTTGATTGCGGTTTTGTCCACGAGACGGTTATCCGCATCTACGATCGTCGGATTTTTGGCCAATGTGTACGACTCCGATTGTCCGCTCGTCAAGTCCACGACCGCTACGGTGTCTCCGTTCACGCTTTGAACCGTACCTTCGGACGTTTTGTTCACGGGCACTTCACGGACAACGACTTGACCGTATTCCTTGCTTCCCGTGATGGAGTTGCGGCGGATTTCCAGCTTGCTGCCCACGACGAGCGAAGACAGGCTGATTTCCTGACCTTTGGCATCCAGCACCAAAGCTCCGCTGCCGATTTCGTACGCTTCGAAGTTATCCAGCGTAAGCTTGCGGTCCTTCACGTTCAGCAGCGTACCCTTAATCTTCTCGGAGCGGTCCTCGTCTTTGAGAATCTCGGCATAATAAGCCGTTCCGCCCTGTTGAACAAGGGAAACCTGATATGTGTAAGCGAGCTCCGATGGCTGGATCGGATTGTCGTTCTTGTTTCCGTAGAAAACGGATTCCGGCGTCAATTTGTAAGAAGTGGTTTTCCCCTTCTCGTCGAAAATGCTGATCTTATCCGCGCTGACATGATTCACGTAACCGCGAACGACGCGGGTCGACAAGTTCTTGCTGTGACGCTCGGCCCGGCTAAGGAACGTAGCCATCTGTGCGCGGGTGACTTCTCCCTTCGGACGGAAAGTTCCGTCTTCAAAGCCGTCTACGATTCCCAGCACGGTAGCCGCGCTGATGTAAGGCTTAGCCCAGCTAGAAATGCTCTTCAGATCGGTAAACGCCGGTGTATCGTCCGTAAGACCGTTAGCCGTTTCCTGCTGTCCGATCGCCCGGATCGTCAACTTCGCCACCCATTCGCGGGAAGCCGGCTTGCTGCCCCAGTTTTTCGAGCCGTCCTTTTCTTCGTCCACGGAAATCAGCTTCTTCTCAATGGCGGCCGCTACATATTTCTGAGCGTATGTATCCACTTTCAGCGGGAGATTGTAAGACGTATTCTCGCTGATGCTGGATTCTAGTCCCAGTGTGCGGACGGCCATAATAATGACGTCCTGCTGGGAGACGGAAGCTTCGGGACGGTAATTGCCTTTCTCGTCACCCTCAACAATGCCTTCAAGCGCGAGTTTGGTAATATGTCTCAGAGCCCAGTGAGTGTTCACCACGTCCGGAAAACTCTTTTTAAGCTCCGCTGCAAGTGCAGCTTGTGTAGATGTCGAAGTATCAGTTGTCTTGTTATCCGCATAAGCCGGACTTAAAGAAATGCTGGAGGCGATCAAAGCGCCTGCCAGCAACATTGCGGTTTTATTCGTTTTCATGCTTGCCCGTGTTCTCCTCTCGATTGCACGTTCTCTCTTTATTTGCGTTTAATCGGGTAAGGCAGATCCATATGGCCCATCAGGGATTCCACCTGTCCGCCGTCCTTCGTAATGTAGATAGCTTTCACTTCCGGGAACTGGAACACTGTTTTCTTCAGGGCATCCAGGAAAAACTGTTCCCCGCCCGAGCCGAGCTGAGCGGACTCGCCCATTTTCAGGTCCAGCTTGAGCTCGTCCTTCTCGAACTTAACCGACTGGAACGTCACGTCTTTAAAAAGCGGTACGGCTTGGGTATCGTCGCTTTTCTTCAAAGCTTCCAGGGCCGATTTATACTTGTCCCCTTCGGTTTTATAAGAAATTTTGACGTTCTTCTCTACCAGCTTCGTAAGATCCGGATCGCTGTAATAAGCTTTAATCTCAGTTTGTTTAACCTCCGGTGTAGGAGATGGTGACGGCTTTACGGAAATAGTCGGTTCAGGTGAAGGGCTGACGGTTTGCACCGGATCCGGTGTGGAACCTCCGTTATTGCTTGCCAGAGGCTGCTGCTTCTGGCCGCAGCCTGAAGCGACTGCCAATACCAGAGAGCCTACCACGATTCCCTGTACCCATAGTTTTTTCTTCATGCTACACCCACTCCTTGCTTATTACGAAATCTTCAAATACTCTTTGATGGCAGCTACGAAAGAGGCCGCGACTTTGTCCTGGAAAGCGGACGTGTACATTAGGGCTTCCTCCTGCGCGTTGGACAGGAATCCGACTTCGGCAAGTGCTGCCGGCATCTTCGTTTCTCTTACGACGTGCAGGTCGCCTTCTTTAACACCCCGGTCTTTAAACCCGGTTGCTTCGAGCAAATGCTTCTGAACGACGTTCGCGAAGGCTTTGCTGTCCGCACGCTCGTAATAGAAGGTTTCGGTACCGCCGGCTGTCGGAGTCGCCTTGTTCGCGTGGATCGAAAGGAACAGGTCGGCATCCAGGTTATTGGCAAATTCGGAACGGCCTTTCAGTGTGACAAAAGTGTCCGTGGAACGTGTCATATAGGTCTGGATGTTCGGTTCTTTCTCCAGCAGCTTCGCTACTTTATTCGCTACGGCCAGTACAAAATCCTTTTCCTTCTTATTGGTCAGGGAAACCGCGCCTGAATCGGTTCCGCCGTGACCGGCGTCAATAACGACTTTGTATTTGGTTTTACCCGGTTCCGGAGCTTTCAAAACTCCAACGAGCAGGTTGGCCTGTCCCGCTGCGGCGCTGATCGTAAGATCCGCTTTCCCTTTCATGTCAAGCGTAATTCTTACGGTAGCCGGATCGTTGTCGAAATTCGAAAACCTTACCTTCTCCACCATCGGATGCAGGGAAGAGGCTTCTCCGACATTGTTGACGAGTTTGGCGGCGAGCGAAGCGTCAAGTTCCGTACCCGGCAGATCGATGACGATCCGGTCCGGCGAGGTAAGCTTGAATACATTCGCCTGGGGAGACTTCTTGTCCGTTCCGACCAGAAGCTGATCCTTGGTCAGTTCGATCGTTTTCACAAGCACCTTATCCGATACCTGGCCGGGATTCGGCGTTGGCGTCGGTGTCGGAGTCGGCGTTGTGGGCGGTGTTCCCGCACCGGAGCCTTGTCCGCTCTTCGGGAAGATTTGTACTGTGCTGGTTGCTTGTACCCATTTGAAATCGTAGCCGATTTTCTGTCCGACGAACCTAACGGGAACGAGCACATTGCCCTTCACGTTCATCGGGGCGACCTCAAGTTGTTCAGCCCTGCTTCCGTTGACGACCGGATTGCGGTCCCCGACCGTAAGCTGGATCTTCATGCTGTCACGAACAATAGTCGCGGTCTGCTTCGACTGATCCCAGGTCACCTTGGCGCCGAGTTTCTCGAAAATTTGCCGAATCGGAACCAACACATTACCATCCACGTTGAGCGGGTCCACTTCGGTTGTCAGCGTCTTACCGTCCAGCACGATTTTAGCGGTTGGGGGGGACGTTGCACCGAAAGCCAATGAGGGCAGGAGCAGAGCGATCATGAGCAGCGTGGCGACAGTGGACCAAAGTTTCATCATACACCTCTTACACTTATTTTTCAGCGTTCGTCTCTTCTCGCCGAGTTGCCCGCCTCTTCTCTATTCTACCAAATTATGCTACGGTCGGACAACGAGAGCATAGATTCGACGGCGCCGAACATAGAGTTAGACGCAGGTTTAATGCCAAAAGTTGCACTATTTCGCCTAATAACCTTGTATATCGGCTTTTTTGGGGCTGTTTGATAGATTTAAAGAGATATATTGGAAAAGAAGGAAACGGCGAAAAACCGTTCCCTGTGGAAGGGAACGGCTATTGGTAAAAAGGCGGACACGCCGTTTACAGATTCAGTGCAAGGCGTTCTTGATGCTGTGCTTCGTAAGCGGAAATTTTATCCGCGTGCTGCAGCGTCAGCCCGATATCGTCAAGCCCTTGAAGAAGGAATTGGCGGCGGTGCTCGTCAAGATCGAAATCAATTTTCAGACCGTACTCGTCGGTCAGCGTCTTGTTTTCCAAATCGACATTGAGCTTGTAGCCCTCGTGCTTCGCCGTGCGTTGGAACAATTCTTCCACCTGTTCTTCGCTCAGCTTGATCGGCAGGATGCCGTTTTTGAAACAGTTGTTGTAGAAAATATCCGCGTAAGAAGGCGCGATGACGACTTTGAAGCCGTAATCGAGAATCGCCCACGGCGCGTGTTCACGGGAAGATCCGCAGCCGAAGTTAGCGCGTGAAATGAGCACGGATGCTCCCTGATAACGCGGTTTATTCAGGTCAAACGTGGGGATCACCTGACCGTCCTCGGTAAATCTCCACTCGAAGAACAGAAATTGTCCGAAGCCGGTGCGCTCGATACGTTTCAAAAATTGTTTTGGGATGATAGCGTCTGTATCTACGTTGACACGGTCAACCGGTCCGACGAGTCCGGTGTGTTGTTTGAATGCTTCCATGATTGTTTTCCTCGCTTCCTGTTATCTCGTTCTGGTTACGCTTCCTGCGGCACTCTGTACGTCCAGCCGCGCACGTCCGTGAAGCGGCCTTCGATCGCCGCAGCCGCGGCCATCTCCGGAGAAACAAGGTGCGTTCTGCCTCCGCGGCCCTGACGGCCTTCGAAGTTGCGGTTCGATGTGGACGCGCAGCGCTCGCCCGGGCTGAGAACGTCCGGATTCATGGCGAGGCACATGCTGCAGCCCGCATCGCGCCATTCGAAACCCGCTTCGATAAAGATTTTATCGAGGCCTTCTTTCTCGGCCTGCAGCTTAACGCGGCCCGAACCGGGAACGACAATGGCGTTGACGTTCGCATTGACTTTGTAGCCGTTCGCCACGGCCGCCGCACGACGCAGATCCTCGATGCGGCCGTTCGTGCAGGAACCGATGAATACGCGGTCGACGGCAAGCTCCGTCATCGGTGTTCCGGGCTCAAGGCCCATATATTCAAGCGCCTTCTCGGCCGCTTTACGCTCGTTCTCCGTCGCCATTTCCTGCGGGTTAGGCACGCTGTTCGTTACGCCCGTGCCCATGCCCGGGCTCGTGCCCCAGGTAACCTGCGGCACGAGGGACGCGGCGTCGAAGTCAACGACGAGGTCGTAGGATGCACCTTCATCCGTAGTCAGAAGCTTCCAGGCTTCGACGGCCTGGTCGAAAGCCGCGTCCTGCGGCACATACTGGCGGCCGCGCAGGTATTCGAACGTCGTCTCGTCAGGCGCGATCAGTCCCGCTCTCGCACCGGCCTCGATCGACATGTTGCAGACGGTCATGCGCTCTTCCATGGACAATCCGCGGATCGCTTCGCCTGTGTATTCAATGACGTAGCCTGTCGCAAAGTCTGTTCCGTACTGGGCGATGATGCCCAGAATAAGATCCTTTGCGGTCACGCCTACGGGCAGGGCGCCGTTTACGCGAACTTCCAGCGTCTTCGGCTTCGCCTGCTGCAGCGTCTGGGTAGCCAGCACGTGCTCGACTTCGCTTGTGCCGATCCCGAACGCCAGGGCCCCGAAAGCACCGTGCGTGGACGTATGGCTGTCACCGCAAACGATCGTCTTGCCCGGATGAGTCAAACCGAGTTCAGGCCCCATAACGTGGACAACGCCTTGATCCACATGGTTCAGGTCGAACAGGGTAACGCCGAAATCGCGGCAGTTCTGCGAAAGCGTGTCAATCTGTTGTTTGGAAATCGGATCCTTGATGTTAAAACGGTCTTTCGTAGGCACGTTGTGGTCCATCGTGGCGAAAGTCAGCTCCGGACGGCGCACCTGGCGCCCGCTCAGACGGAGTCCTTCGAATGCCTGCGGAGAAGTTACCTCATGCACAAGATGAAGATCGATGTACAAGATGCTCGGTTTTCCTTCTTCTTGGTAAATCACGTGGTTATTCCAAATTTTTTCGAATAATGTTTTTTTGCTCATGTCGCTCACCCCAGCTAAAGATTCCGTTAATTAATTGATAATCTTATGCTATCATTTCTTTCTTCATTGTTCCAAGATATAATAACTATAACCTTCATAGGTAAAACCAATAATCAGAGGTGTCTTCATATGGAACTTCGCCAGCTGCAATACGCCGTACAAATCGCACTGGAGCGCAACTTCTCGCGGGCGGCCGAAAAGCTTCATATCGCCCAGCCTTCGCTCAGCCAGCAGTTGTCCAAGCTCGAACGCGAAATAGGCGTTCTGCTTTTCCAGCGCAGCACCAACTCGGTAGAGCTGACTCACGCCGGTTCTATTTTTGTAGATAAAGCCCAGGCCATTCTTGATTCGCTCGAGCAGTTGAAGCAGGAGATGGAAGATATCTCTCAGATGAAAAAGGGCAAGCTCGTTGTCGGAAGCATGCCGATCACCGGCTCTACGATCATGCCTTATGTGCTGCCCGTCTTCCAGGCCGCCTACCCGGATATCGAGGTCGTTCTCGTCGAGGAGACTTCCGCCAATCTGGAGAAATTGACGACCAGCGGTCAAACGGACATTTCCCTGCTCTCCCTCCCCTTGCAGGAAGATTCACTCGTGTACTCCCACCTGCTGGAAGAAGAAATCGTCATCGCCTTTCCGCCAAGCCATCCTCTTGCCAAGCGTCACATGGAAAACGGGGAGCCTGTCACGATCTCCGAACTGGAAAGCGAAGCGTTCATCGCACTTAAGAAAGGCCAAGGGTTCCGTAAAATCAACGTCGCCCTGTGTCAGGAAGCCGGCTTCACTCCGAATATCGTCTTCGAGAGTTCCAACATGGAGACGGTCCAGTCTCTTGTCGCCGCCGGAATGGGCATCGCCTTCGTTCCTTATCTGATCGCCAAAAGAACGCGCAGCGAGCTGTCCCCTATTCACCTTCCACTCCGGAATCATCCGTCCCGGACGCTGGTGATCGCCCACAGGCGGGGTCGTTACCTTTCGAAGGCGGCGGACGCCTTTATCGAGACGATTCAGGCGGTCATGAAAGAGCAGGGCAGCTTCGAATAAGCGGATATAAGGAATTCGTGCAAACTCCATTTGTTTCATCTCGCTTCCTGCCGG
The DNA here is from genome assembly GCF_019091125.1 of Paenibacillus sp. GbtcB18. Taxonomy (NCBI): domain Bacteria; kingdom Bacillati; phylum Bacillota; class Bacilli; order Caryophanales; family Paenibacillaceae; genus Paenibacillus; species Paenibacillus sp. GbtcB18. The sequence continues at coordinate 319,404 of NZ_JAGXJX010000001.1, read as the reverse complement.
GTAGAAAAAAGTACGGCAGAATCAACAAGATAAAGGGGAGTGGAACCATGATAGGCTTCATTATTACCATTATAATGGCCGTAGTCATCGGGATTATCGGCGACGCGATCGTCAGAAGCAATATGCCGGGAGGCATACTGGGTTCCATGCTGGCCGGTTTTGTCGGAGCGTGGCTCGGTTCATTGCTTCTCGGCAGTTGGGGTCCCGAAATCGGCGGCTTCTCTGTCATTCCGGCTATTATCGGGGCAGCGTTATTCGTTTTCCTGATCGGTCTTGCCAGCCGCGCTTTTCACCGCACCAATGCTTAACACGCGGAAACACTTCACATTTCTATAAATGTATTTTGTGTTTTAAAAAAATGAACTTCAGGTAAAGGAGATGGATCACATGTCTAACGAATCCAAAGGTAATGGCGTATTGCTTGGTACTCTGGTAGGTGCAGGTGTAGGCGCGATCACCGCCCTTCTTCTTGCCCCTAAAACAGGCCGTGAAATGAGGGAAGATCTCTCGGCCAAATATTCCGAATGGATGGCGAAAGGTCAAGAACTCGCATCCGACGCCAAAACGAAAGTTGCGGATGTTGCCAGCCGCGTGAACGAACAGACCAGCAATCTGGTTGACCGTTCGAAGGATTTGGTAAGCAGCGCAGCGAATTCCACCAACCGAGCTCTCGATAATGTGAAAGAAATGAAAGAAGAGCGTGCGGACCAGATGCTAAACAGCATGGACTCGTCCAATAAACCGATGAACTGAACCGCTTCGGGAACATCCCATTGAAATTGTTCCGAGCATCGGCAGCCAGCTTCTCTGCGGAGAGCTGGCTGTTTTGGCGAAAGCCGCCACCCAGGAGCCGTTCAAACTGACCGAAAGAGGTGCATTCCGTATGAGACATTCTTCTCCCACCCGTGAGCGCCGAGTCCCTGGAGAGGTACCGATTCCTTCTCAGGAACCGAGCCGGAAGGAATTGGCGCTGGAACGCCTTGCTACCATCCTGGAACGCTCCGAGTATAAAGACGTGCTCGAAAATTATCTCAATCCGCGCAAACGGATTATAACGAATTTTACGGCCGGCCTGGCCAGAGGCTTGGGCCTGACGATCGGTACGACGGTTGTAGTCGCTCTGCTCGGCTGGATCGTTTCCCAGTTCCTGTCCATGCCGATCATCGGAGAATTTATCGCGAAACTCGTTTCCTACGTGGATATGTATAAATAAAACGAAGACTGCTCGGCGGGCCAAGGGCTCGGGCAGTCTTTTTTCTTCTGCAAAAAACAGCCCGGAAGCAGATCCCTCTGCCCCGGACTGTCGTTATTTTCATTACGCAAAGAGTGCATTCACTTGTTCCCTCTGCATCTCTTCGTTCAGAATTTTGCTGACCGGAATCGGATGTTTATCCGGCTTTACCAGGAAAGTCTCCTGCAGGTAAAACCCGTTTTCTTTCGCCTTGGCGTAGGTTTCACAAAAATGATCGGCTGCACGGACCGCACGGTAGAATTCTGAATACGTTTCCAAAACATTCCCATTGCCAAGCGGGTTCGTACTAGCACGTATACAAAGCTGATAAGTTGCTCCGTCAACTTCACGAACCAGAATCTCGCTGCCTTCACAGTCGATCGTATATTTGACTGTCATAAGACTCACCGCCTCCATTATAGTGGGAATTCATTTTAATTGGGTATGGATAGTATTTACCCATGTTTCTTCCTGCTTGAAACCGTTTCTTCTGACAGCCGGCCGTTATCCGAAAAGCCGGACCGGCCCCTTACGGAGCCCATCCGTTTATTTCAGATTGGAATGTTTGTTTTTTCCCTTGATAATATCGCCTGTCCAGCCTTTCCAATGAAGCCAGCCGAGGACTACAATTGGGAGAGCGACGATGAGACCCAAGGCCAGATAATAGCCCGCCGTCCACTTCAGCTCCGGCATATTCTCGAAGTTCATGCCCCATATTCCCGCCAGCATCGTAGGCGGCGCAAATACGGCCGTAAAGACCGTCAATGTCTTCGTGATCTCATTCCCCCGGTAGTTCGCAATACTCGTATCCAGGGCCAGCAGAGCCTCTACCTCTTCCGTGTAGAGCTTCAACCGCGTCATTATCCGCTCGATTTTGATGCACATTCTGCGGTGTTCCAATCCTTCTTCCATATTCTCGACAAACAACTCTTTGGTCGTCATCATCGTGTCTTTGAGCGGACGCACCCATTTAGTTAGGTCCAGCAGCTCGTGACGGCGGTCAAGGATGCGGTCCAGCAGCTTGGAGTTGTTTCTTTTTCTCATATGCTCCCCGACCTGGCGCATCCTTTTCTCATAATCCGTCAGAACATGCAGCAGCCGCTCCGCGATATAGCCAAGGATAACGAAAAGACCTTCCAGCGCATTCTTGGCATTCAAGGCCTGTTCGCGGATCAAGTCCGGATCGAAGGGAGACAACAGCTCTTCTTTGAAATTGATCGTAACGAGATGATGCTCGTTGACTAGAAAATGAAAGATCGGAGTGCCTTCCCGGCATTTGGAATCAAAATCGTAATAAAAAGCTCCCTCCAGCAGCTCGCTTCCTTTATTCCGGTATAAACGGGCCTCGAACGGTTCCGCTGCGGCCTGTTTCACGAGCGGTTTCAGCTCTTCGGGCAGCGCTTCGACCGCTACATTCAGATCTCCTTCCTTATCATGCAGGTCGTGCCAAACCCAATTCGATGAAGATTCCAGCTCTTTATCTTCCATGTACACCCTTCCTTTACCAGAATGCTGTCATTAAAAAAGAACACGCTATAGCAACGTGTTCTTTTCTGCAGGTTCTATTGCTGCATGAACGGGTCAAGCTCCTTCACCGGGCTTGTTCTTCTCGAAATATTTGCGCAGCTTATCCAGCGCCCTTCGCTGAATACGGGATACGCTCATTTGAGAAACGCCAAGATCCTGGGCGATGGTTCTTTGCGAATATCCATCCACGTAAGCCAGCATCAGGACTTTCTGCTCCTCAGGCTTGAGGTGGCTCAGCGCCTCCTGCAAATCGAGTTTATTGTCGACATTGAGATACTCATCCACTTGAGTACCCAATACATCGCCAATCGTCGACCCGTTCTCTTCCGTTGAAAGCGGCATATCCAAGGACACATAATGATAGCATTCACGTCCGGCCAAAATTTCAATCGTTTCCTCGACAGTCAGACTCAGCTCTTCCGCAATCTCGTTGACATTGGGGGAGCGTTCCAGCCGCATCGTCAGATGATCGATCGCCTGCTGGATCTGGAATCCTTTTTCTTTAATCCGTCTCGGAACCTGAATATACCAGGATTTGTCACGAAGATAATTCTTCATGTGGCCGATAATGCTCTTCATCATGTAAGCATCAAACTGCACACCGTGAGAAGGGTCGAACTGTTTAAACAGCTTCAACAGGGAGATTTGCCCGATTTGAATCAGATCTTCATACAGATCCGGACGGTTGCGGGACATCTTCGCCGCGGCCATTTTCACAGTAGACTCGTATTGAATAAGCAAAGAGGTAGCGATATCATTGCATTCGGTTTCCTGATACTGTCGAATCAGATCATGGATATGCTCCATCTCTTTCCTCTCGGATTGTAATTTCATACCATTTCCTCACTTTTGCTGACCAGCTTCGTTAAGATGACTACAGTCCCATGATCCCCTTTCACCTCTACATGGTCCATCAGGGCTTGCATGAGATATAATCCGAGGCCGCCGCTGCTCACTTCATCGAGTGATTTGTTGTGCAAAGAGTCGGCGGAACCCACTTTCGTGACATGATCAAAGCTTAGACCCTGATCCTGCACGATAATTTTGATGCCGCCTTCCACTTCTTCGAAATGAACTTCCATTTTGCCGCCCTGGCCCGGCTCGTAAGCGTGAACCACAACGTTGTTGCAAGCCTCCGAAACGGCGACTTTCATATCTTCGATATCTTCATAAGAGAACCCCATCTTGGAGCTGATTCCATAGAGCGTCAAACGGACAAGATCGATGTATTCAGCTTCAGCGGGCAGCGTTAAACTCACAGTACGATTTTTGGATTCCATAGACCCTTTTCTTTCCTTTCTTAATTCACAGTATTCGCTACAGCCGACAAAAACGGTGTCAACCCCGTAAGGTCAAACAACTTCTGGACCTTGGGAGGGACATTCTCAACCGCAAAAGGCGCTTTTAAAGCGTGACGGGTTTTGATAATCGTAAGGATAACTCCGATACCCGTGCTGTCGATATAGGTCAGTTCCTTAAGATTGAGAATAAGTTTGCGTCCCACATCTTGCACAAACGGGTCCACGTTTGTATTAAATTCGGAAGCCTTGGAAAGATCCAGCTCCCCAATCAAAGAAATGATGTTATCATCATCTGTAATTTGTTTTTCCATCCGGAATTTGTTTTCTTGCACCATTTATTTGTCCTCCTTAGTCAATGACCCACCAATTATAATACCTGCGCATACTACTTACTTTACCCGCCCTAATTCCAAGTGAAACAACTTTTTTATCTTTCTTGTTTTTGTCAGCCCGCTTCGGGCTGTTTTTGTAAGAAGCCGTCTTACTTGACGGCTACGCTTTTGCTGTTCGTCGTGCGGCTCTGCTTCAATCTCTTCCACATATCGACCGCTACCGGAACCAGAGGCGCGATTCGGTTCACGATGCTTTTCGGAGAGTTCAGCTCTTTCTCCACTTTGTTTCTCATTGTATTCGTTACGGTAGCCGAGGTCTGGCGCACGGAAGTCGTAATCTCGCTTACCACATCCCCGACATTTTTAATGGTGTAAAAGGTTTTATCGAGCGCATGCAGCTTGTTGCGCACGTCCAGGCTAACCTCATTGGTATGACGAAGCAGTTCGTTTGCTTCCTGGCTTACTACCGTCACCTGCTGCTGAACTTGCTGAATGGTCTGGTTCGTCTGGGCAACAAGATCGGTCACCGACCGGAGTGTCTTCACCAGAAAAACGACGAGCACCACAAAGGCAACCGCAATAACCGCTAAGCTAATTTGCCATATCATAAGCTATCCCCTCCCTTATACGTGAACCTTGCTCATGAAACCCGCCGGATCGACCGACTCATCTCAATTTTACCACCTGCCGGGCACTTTGAAACACGGGATTTCCCTTTATAATTTGCCTTGTTTCGCCGGGTAAGACTGCGGGTAATGAGCTTGTAGACACGACTATTCAGAGTACAAGGGAGGAAATAAGCATGGCTAAAACATCTACAGCTAAAGAAAAACAAACCGTAACTTTACTGAATAAACAAGTGGCGAACTGGGGTGTCATGTACGTCAAGCTGCATCAGTTCCATTGGTACCTCAAGGGCCCTTCGTTCTTCGTTCTTCATGTAAAATTCGAAGAGCTCTATAAAGAAGCCGATCTTTACCTCGACACGATTGCCGAGCGTATTCTGGGACTTAAGGGAAGCCCGCTTTCCACAACGAAAGAATTCCAAACGAATTCTTCTATCAAAGAAGTTTCTCCGGAGCGCAATGCCGGCCAAATGGTAGAAGAGCTTATTCAAGACTTCCGCACCATTACGAAAGAATCCAAGGAAGCGATCGAAACCGCCGAAAACGAAGGCGATCCCGGTACGGCCGATATGCTGACTGAAATCTGCACCAACCTTGAAAAACACATCTGGATGCTGGAGTCTTACATAAACGATTAAGACTACCGCAAATGATCCGGTGAAGGAAGGAGGGGTACCCATGGATCAAGACAAAAATGTCGACATCGAGCAGAGACACATTGAGAAAAGATCGGATTCGAGCGCCGTCGCTTCTACTTTTATCAAATATGCGGCCTATCTCATCATCTTCTTTGGTTTCCTTTACTTCCTCATTAAATATGTATTCCCTAAATTTTAATAGATCTCCTTTAATCAGCCTTCTTGCAAGGCTGATTTTTTGTTTTACTAGCACCCATGCTCTATGTTCAACACGTGCGTGTATAGGCGCTTTAGAAGTTCGCAAAATAGAGAAAACCTATCGGCTGCATCTTATATGATTCTAGTCCTTCCGACATGCCAAGTCGGCTGCCTGGTTATCGGGTTGTCGGGTCTGATCAATCGAATCGGCCATAAATGCTAGGAACTAGGCCCTTTCGGGTCTGCGTTGATCTGGTCATGGCTTCCGGCTGCTCCACGTTACCCTACACAACGGTGTCTGTCCCCTCCCTTTAGCCCGTCTCAGTCTCGGCTTCTGATCTTATCCGAAACAAAACAACAACAAAAAACCCGCTTTAAGCGGGTTTTACCTTCTTACTAGGATTCAAGCAATTCGTTCTTATTCCGTAACACTGGAGAAGAAATGAACCGATTTTAACTGGCCGCTGTCAGGGTCTACAAACAATTTCAGCGCTTGACTGTCCTGCGTATAGACCAGGCCGTCCTCGGCTACCCAGTAAGGCTCTCCCAGCGTCTTTTCGAGCGCCTGCAAATTATTCGCCACCGGCTTGCCGTCGATATTGATCTGTTTGTGATCCGGGGTAACTTCTACATATTCAACCCCATATTCACCCACGGCGACGCGGCAATCCGGATACTCAAGAATTTTCGTGTCACCGAAAAATTCATCCTTCCGGATAGAATCCGGCTCCCCCTTCCGCTTCACAATCGCATTCACATCGTCGGACAGAGAGATGCCGTTTACGCGTTCCAGTTTAACGGAGCCGGACGTCCCTGCAGGCGTTACTTCGGCCGTAGCTACCGCCGGCATTGCCGACACCGTACCGTTAGCATTAGCCGTCTTGTATCCCGCTATCTCCGGAATGGCACCTCCAGCGCCAAGAACCAAAGGAGGCGCCGCCTTAGAAATGAGTCCGTCATCCGCACCTGCGGACGCAGGCTCCTCAAGTCCATGAGCGCCGCTGAAAAGCAGCGCACCGCCAAGCAGCGCCATCGTCAGTGATTTCTTGTTCATCTGGAGTCCCTCCTAAGACGTATTGGGGTCATGAGCGGCTAAGGGATGATTACAGAGTTTGAAATTATTGGCCCGCAGCGGAAGCTTCAAACGCTTGATCCGCATAGCTGGCATCATAGGCATAAACAAACTGGCTGGGAACCGCCACGACTACAATGCGCCCCCGCGAAATTTCTTCTTCGTAATAAGCGATCGCGCTTCCCGCCAGCCCCAGCGAGATGAGCTTAGAGCGCATCGCCATGCCGCTGCCGCGGAAAATAGTCGCCATCGTATAGGCCATTTGCTCTGCGGAGAAGCCGATACGGCTTGTATAACGCGGCCTCAGCATCTTCTCCGTGTCTACCGCTTCATCGGACAGCACATGAATGCAGTGCGGTTCACACCCGGCGGTTTGAAGCTGACGAATGACATCGCGGATTTCCTTCTCGCTGTCGACGACAATAATGGAATGATTCATGTGAATATCCCCCTTAACCGATACGCTGCTCGAGACGAGGCAGGTAAATTTTCGGAGCTTTGTCGTTGATCTTGTATAGCACCTCATGATCTCCGACCACACTAATCGTCTGGGCATCCGTCTTGCCTACCGTAACACCGTCGCACAATACGCTTCCCTCGCCGATAATGGCTTTATGGAGCTTTACGTTGTTCCCTATCCGGACATTCGGCATAATCACGCAGTCCGTCAGAACGCTGCCTTTGCCTATGTAAACCCCATGAGAGATTACCGAGTTCTGAACTTGACCGTACACGGCGCAGTTTTCGCTGATCAGGGAACGGTCGACTTTAGCCGTACGGTCGACGTGAGGCTTTACACTGGCAATCGGGGCCGTATACATCGGCCATTCCAGTTCGCTCATAAGCGGAGAACCGTTCAGCAGGTCCATTTGTGCCTGCCATAGGCTGTCGATCGTGCCGACATCCTTCCAATAGCCCTCATAAGAGAAGGAATGAACGCGAACCCCTTCTTCGACCATCATCGGAATGACATCCTTACCGAAATCGTGGGAAGAATCTGCCGACAAATCGTCACGCTCCAGCACTTTCTTCAGGAAATCCCAGTTGAATACGTAAATTCCCATCGAAGCCAGATTGCTCTTCGGCTGTGCCGGTTTCTCTTCAAACTCGACAATACGTCCTTCCTCGTCCGTGTTCATAATTCCGAAGCGGCTCGCTTCGTCCCAGCCTACCGGCTTAACCGCGATCGTCGCGACCGAACCGAGCTTTTGATGCTGTTCGATCATTTTACTGTAATCCATTTGGTAAATGTGGTCGCCCGAAAGCACCAATACATATTCCGGATCGTGCTTTTCGATAAAATGGCGGTTCTGATAGACCGCGTTTGCCGTTCCCGTAAATTCGTTGCCGATTACATGCTCCTGGTTCGAGCAAAGCACTTCGACGCACCCTTTGTCCGTTTTACTGAGCCAAGCTTCACCCGTTCCGATGTGCTGATGAAGGGATTCCGGTTTGTATTGGGTGACAACACCGATCGTGTCCACGCCGGAGTTGCGGCAGTTGCTGAGCGCGTAATCGATCATTCGGTAGCGGCCCGCGAAATGAACCGCCGGTTTCGCCGTGTTTTGGGTAAGGGCACCGAGTCGGCGGCCTTCACCTCCTGCTAGTAGTAAAGCTACACTCTGTTTTCTCATCTCTGTCACCTGATCCTTTCGTAGTTGTCGATTTTATTTTTCTATAAGAAAGAGTTCTCGTTTATTTAATCCCAAGTAAAACTTGTCTAACTTTAAATACCCCGTGCGGAGAATTCATAATCAACTTAATTTGATTTGTTCGCTTTTATTTGTACAATCTGTAAAACTATTGCTGTTAAGGGGTCAGCCCGTTATGTGCCGCTTCTTTCTTATTCCCACCCGCCTCTATATCTCGATAGTACCTGTTCTTACACCGCCTCCCCTTCCTTTGAAACAATAAAAAAAGACAACAAAAAAAGCCCCGCAAACCGCATTCTGCGCGTGTTTACGAAGCTTTTATCAAACGCGGAGTTCTTCCGCTTGTACGGTAAAAACAAATTCGGTGCCTTGGCCCTCTTCTGAGTGAACTTCCATTTTCCCGGACATGAGTTCCACAAGATTTTGGCAAATGACAAGCCCCAAGCCGGTTCCTCCGTATTTCCGTGTCATCGAAGAGTCCACCTGTGTAAAAGGCTGGAACAGCCGGTTTCTTTTCTCGGCCGGAATTCCGATCCCCGTATCGCGGACCCGGAATTGAAGAATAATCCGGCTGCTGTCCCCGGCTTTTCCCAAATTCGTCACTTGAACCTTAATGCCGCCCGTCTCCGTGAATTTAACCGCATTGCCGATCAGATTAATGAGCACCTGACGGAGCTTCAGCTCATCCCCGATGAGATGGGTTGGAACATTCTCCGCAATATCCCGTTCCAGATTGAGGTCCTTTTTGCGGCATTCGCCATAGAACAGGTCCATCGTTTCTTCCATGCAGACCTCCAAATCGAACGGCTCGGTGTTCATCTCCATTTTGGAAGATTCGAGTTTAGTGAAATCGAGAATCTGATTGATAATATGCAGCAGCGCGGCACCGCTCCGCGAAATGGTATCGGCATATTCCCGCTGTTCATCCGAAAGCTCCGTTTCCAGGAGCAGATCGGTCATCGCCATGACCCCGTTCATGGGCGTGCGGATTTCATGGCTCATCAGCGCAAGAAACTCGGATTTGGCCCGGTTGGCGGATTCCGCCGCTTCCTTAGCCGTCAGCAGTTCCTGTGTCCGCATATTCAGCAGCTCCGACTGGTGCTGGAGCTTTTTCTGAACGAGGTACAGGTTCACGAAGCCTTCGATCTTCGCTTTCAAAGTGTGAGGCACAAATGGTTTGACGATATAATCAATGGCGCCGACGGAATAAGCCGCGAAGACATGCTCCTTCTCATGGGAAGCCGCTGTAATGAAAATAATCGGGATATCCTTCGATTTCTCCCGTGATTTGATCCAACGGGCCGTCTCGAAACCGTCCATGCCCGGCATCTGAACGTCCAGGACAATTACGGCGAAATCGTCGTGCAATAAACATCGAAGGGCCTCTTCACCCGAGCCTGCTTTTACCAGATGGTAGTTTTCTTCCGCAAGAACGGCTTCAAGCGCCAGCAAATTCTCGGGCTGATCGTCTACCATCAGTATTTTAATCGGTTCATCCAAGTTCACTTCGAGAAACCCCTTCCTCCAACTCGTCTCCTCATCTAATGCAGCGTCACTGCACCTTGCGGTAAATTTTGTCGGCTGTACTGACGGCTTCGTAAGCGGACGCGTGCTTGGTGAAAGTGATCGTTTCTTTATCGCCCAAAATCAGAAACCCTGACGGTCCCAGGCTTTCGTAGATGAGCGTATGCACCTGGTTCTGGAGCTGGGTATTGAAATAAATCAATACGTTCCGGCACAAAATCACATGGAACTCGTTAAACGAGCGATCCGTAACCAGGTTATGCTGGGCAAAAACAATATTATCACGCAAAAAGGAATGAAACGTAACGGAATCCTTCGAAGCCGTATAGTATTTCGAGAAAGCTTCCTTGCCTCCGGACTGCAGGTAGTTTCTCGTATAGTCTTTCATGCTTCGCAGCGGATAGATTCCTTTTTCCGCCTTTTTAAGCACATCCTCGTTTATATCCGTCGCATAAATCCGGGTGCGGTCATAGAGCCCCTCTTCGTGCAGCAGGATCGCCATGGAGTAAACTTCCTCTCCGGTGGCGCAGCCCGCATGCCAGATGCGAATCGCCGGATACTGGCGGAGCAGGGGAACCACTTTCTGGCGGAAGCTGAGGAACACCTCGGGATCGCGGAACATCTCGGTTACGTGAATCACCAGATCCGACAGCAGGCGCTCCAGGCACTCCCGGTCGTGCAGCACCCTCTCCTGCAGGCCGGAGACGGTCGTCAGCTTCTCCGCCAGAATGCGGTGCCAGATCCTCCGCCGGATAGACGGGTACGAATAATTGCGGAAGTCGTACCCGTAAATCCGGTAAATGCCCTCGAGCAACAGACTGATCTCGATGCGTTCATGCTCGGCCTGCAGACCGGAAAAAGTCGGCAATTGATCTATAGGGTGAAAATTCGAATCCAAATTGTCTCTCTCCTTCTCCTCCGAATCGACCCCGCGGCACGTCTTAGATGGTTCTTATTCAGAGGGTTCGCATTTGCTCCTTCTCTTACTTAAACAACCAAACGCGAATTAGAGACATTAACTGATCATTATTTATCGGTTTTGTTATATAATCCGACGCGCCGGCCCGTATACACTTCTCCCGGTCATCCCGCATGGCTTTCGCGGTCAGGGCGATAATCGGAAGATTATCGAATTGCGGCATGCTGCGGATCTCTTTCATAGCCTCATAACCGTCCATTTCCGGCATCATGATATCCATCAGAACGAGATCAAGATCCGGTTCCTTTTCAAGAATGGACAAGGCTTGGCGCCCGGTCTCCGCGAACAGCACCTTCATATTGTAGCCTTCCAGCAGGTTGGATAGCGCAAACACGTTGCGGATATCGTCATCGACAAGAAGTACCTTCTTGCCGGCAAATACCGCTTCGCTGCTGTGAAGACGCTGCAGAATCCGCTTTTTCTCCTCCGGCAGGGTCTCTTCCACCCTGTGGAGGAACAGTGCCGTTTCGTCAAGAAGCCGTTCCGGCGATTTCACGTTCTTGATGATGATGGACTCCGCGTATTTCTTAAGTCTCATCTCGTCTTTCTTATCGTATTCTTTTTCCGTGTAAATAACAATCGGCAGACGGCGAAGCTCTTCCTCGGCTTTGATCCGCTCCAGCAGATCGAATGCGGACTGATCCGCTAGGCCGATATCAAGAACCATGCAGTCGAAATGCAGTTCTCTTAATTTCACGATCGCTTCATCCGCCGTTTTCGCCACTTCGATAAGGACATCGTCGTGACGGATAAGCTCGATCAGATTGTTCATTTGGACGGGATCATCCTCTACAAGCAGGAGCTTCCGCAGATTTTGATCGATGAACCCTTCCAGCTCGACAAAGGCTTGCTCCAGCACATCCTTGCTGGAAGGCTTGCGCATATAGGCTATCGCGCCCATAGAGAGCCCCTGGTGCACTTCGTCGACAACCGACATCACGTGTACCGGGATATGCCGGGTCTCGGCATTGTTCTTGAGCTGGACGAGAATCGACCAGCCGTCGACGATTGGCAGCTGGATATCCAGGATGATGCCGTCCGGTTTATACTCTTTCGCCATCTGCAGCCCGATATCTCCCTGCATCGCGACCAGAGCCTTAAATCCGCGGCTGCGGGCCATGTCGACGAGCACGTTCATAAAGTGCACGTCATCTTCCACGATCAGCAGCACTTTATCGTTCTCGGTGATGCTGCTCCGGTCGTCCTCCACCTCGCGCTGGGCGAATTTCGGAGCCGGTTTAACCGGCACGGGCGCAGGTGCCGAAAGCTGCGGCACTGCCGACGCGCCAGGAAGCGGCAGGGCCTGTCGCTCCTCTCCCGCGGCAGCCGCCTCCGCTGATCCTCCTACGCGCTCGGAATACTTCCGATGCGGGATGAACAGCGTGAACGTGCTGCCTTCCCCTTCCCGGCTGCAGATTTCGATCGTACCGCCGAGGAGGCTCGCGAGCTGCTTGGAGATGGACAACCCGAGTCCCGTTCCGCCGAACTGCCGGCTCGTCGTCCCGTCGGCCTGCTGGAACGCTTCGAAGATAATCTGCTGCTTCTCTTCGGCGATCCCGATTCCCGTATCCTTGACGGAGAAAGCAATTTGCGGCTCTCCCTCCTTGACGGGATAGACATGCAAATGCACGGAGCCCTGGGACGTGAATTTAAAGGCGTTCGACAGCAGATTCCGCAAAATCTGCTCCAGCCGCATGCTGTCCGTATAGAGCATGCGCGGAACGCCGCTGTCGGTCGTAATTTCAAAGCCCAGCGCCTTTTTGCGCGCAACTTGTTCAAACGAACGCTGGATCGTTTCCATGATATCCGGCACAAGAACATACTCGGCCTGGACCTCTACTTTACCGGCTTCTACCTTCGAAAGGTCGAGGACATCATTGATCAATTTGAGCAAATCGGAGCCGGAAGAGTGAATCGTCTCCGCGTATTCCACCTGCTTGTCGTACAGGTTGCTGTCTTTATTCTCCGCAAGCATCTGCGAAAGAATAAGCATACTGTTAAGAGGCGTACGCAGTTCATGCGACATATTGGCCAAAAATTCGGATTTGTACTTTGAAGCCATCGCCAGCTCGAACGCCTGCTTCTCCAGCGCTTCCTTGGCTTCCTCAATCTGGCGGTTAGCCAGCTCCGTTTCTTGAACCTGGATCTGGAGCTGCTTCGTTTTGCGGAGCAGCTCTTCGTTATTCTGCTCCAGCTCTTCCTGCTGGGACTGCAGCAGCTCTTCGGACGCTTTCAGCGCCTTCGTCTGCTCCTCCAACTTCTCATTGGAAGTACGCAGTTCTTCCTGCTGGGAAATGAGCTCTTCGGACTGGCTTTGCAGTTCCTCCGTCAATGCCTGCGACATGCGGAGAAGCTCCTCGACCCGTTCGCGGGAACGGATTCTTCCGATGGAAACCGCGAGATTCTCCGTCAACTGTTCCAACAGATCCAGTTCATTCTCGCTGAGCATTTTCAGTCCCGCAAATTCAACGACGGCTCCGACTTCTTCCTCGGATACGACCGGTTCGACAACCAGATATTTCGCGTCCAGCTGTCCGAAAGAAGATTGGATAGTCAAATACTTATCCACTTCGTCCTGGACCATAATCCGCCGCCCGTCGGCGGCCGCCTGGCCGACAAGACCCTGACCGAGCGCGAACTCGGGCAGTAGATTGTCCTCGGGATCTTTGTCGAACGCGTAAGCGGAGGAGAGGACAAGCCGTGTTCTCATGCCCTCCCGCTCCAACAGATACACCGCTCCGAACGTCGCGCCGATCATCCGGGACGCTTCCGAGATAAAGCGGTTCGTCAGGTCATGCATGTTGGTCTGATCCTGCAGCAGCATGCTCATATTCGCCACATTCGACTTCAGCCATGCCTGATCTTCGTTCTGCTTATTGAAGGTCCGTTCGTTGTGCATCAGTTCTTCCAGGTCGTCGGCCATCGTATTGAAAACATCGGCAACTTTGCCGAATTCGTCCGTCGTCGTCACCTCAACGCGGTATCCCGGGTCAAACCGGCCGTTACCGAAACCTTTGATCATGCCGGTCAGCAGGGCGAGCCCACGGGACAAGCTGCGCATGATCCAGTACATGATTCCCAGGCCGATCACGAGAGCGGCCACTGTCAGCACAATGGTCATGAGCAGCGTTTTGCTGTTGGAAGCTTTAAATTCGTTAATCCCTTTTTGTACGTTATCGTCCAGATACTGCGTCAAATGATCCACACTATCCGTTACCTGATCCTGATAAGTTACGCCGATATCGGTTCTCAGTTTGTTGGCTTCCACGATTTTGCCGTTTTCGTAAAGCTCGATCGCCTGATTCAGGTAGGACATAAAATTTTCGGTACTTTTGACCGTCTCATAGGTAAGCTGCTTCTCCACATCCGAATCGGCGGATTTCTGGAGAGCGTTTACCCCTTCTTTCAGCTTCTCTTTGTAAGTGTTCGCTTTAGCCAAGTTTTCTTTGGCCCCCACTTGATTGGGGTCTGTGTTAAGCAGCAGATTCGCCATATATTTGGCGATCGTATTGACGTCCGAACGGGCCGTGTAGGCCATCCGTGTCTTGTTAAAACGGTTGACAAACGCGCTATCGAGGCTCTCGTCGATACTGCTTATCCGAGTCGTCCCGATGCCCGCCAGCACGAACATCAAGATAAACAAAAGCCCGAAACCCGCCATGAGCTTTGTTGATATTTTCATATAAAACGTCCCTCTCCCCTTTATTCCTTTCTCTGTAAACGACCCATCCTCAAGGAATATCGATCCAGATCAGACAAATATCATCCATGTGATTATTTTGGACTTCTTCGTCCAGCAGTTCGTCCACTACCGCGTGAAGTCCCATATCCCCTTTTTGCTGAACGGCCGAGATAAGGCGCGTCGGCAGCTCCGTCTCGGCCTCTTCTATTTCCTCGAGAAGTCCGTCGGTATAAAGCAGAATCCGTGATTTTCCCGTGTAAGCGATCCGACCGGGCTTGATAACCATTTCCTCGAAAAATCCGACCGCACAGGTTCCGTTGGCAAGGGGAATCGCCTCACCGCTGTCGTTCATAAGAAAGCCCGGCGGGTGGCCGGCATTTACGTAGTCGATGGTTTTGTTCTTCGTATCTACCAACATATAAATCGCCGTGAAATAATAATTCAAATGATTCTGGTCGTTATGCAGCCGGTTCATATACCGGTTCAGTTCGGCAATTACAAGCTCCGGCGTCACAAATTTGGTAATCGTATCCCGAAGGACCGAGGAGATGAACATGCAGACGAGCGACGAAGAAATGCCGTGTCCCATAATGTCCAGCAGCATCACTCCGTAACGGTCTTCGTCTATGGGATACCAGTTGTACAAATCTCCCGCAAGCTCATAAGAAGGGTTGTAGTACGCTTCGATTCGGATTTTCTCGGTTTCGATCGGCAGGCTGAGTACGCTGCTCTGAACGTTTTTGGCCAATTGCAGCTCGGAACGAATCCGGTTGTCGTTCTCTTTGTGCCAGTCTTTCTCGTATTTGAGCCGCAGGGCGGATTTAATCCGGGCTACCAGCTCGATTTTGTTGATAGGCTTGGTTACGTAATCGATCGCTCCCGCTTCCAGAGCCTCCGCCAGTTTAATGGAATCTCCCATGGCCGTGATGATAATAATCGGAATGTCTTTCAGTTCTTCGATTTGCTGCAATTTTTTGCAGGCTTCGATCCCGTCGATTTCCGGCATCATCAGGTCCATCAAAATCAAATCGATTTGTAAATCCGAGGAACTCGGATTGTCGATCTTCAGCATGTCAAACAGTTCCATAGCAGAAGAAGCGCGATGCATATTAGAGTAGCCCGCGCTTTTCAATATTTTTTCGATCACAATAAGATTGACCGGATTATCGTCTACAATCATGATGCTCATTCCATGTTCTCCTTTTATAGTGGAATTCTTCTGTCCGTGATTCCTTGATCTACTTGGGAGTATTTTGTAACCAAACCGTCCGCGTCCGCTTTCTTACCGCCACATCGTGTATAGCCGAAGCGCGCCGGTCTGGGGGAATATATCGACTACCGCACACTTTGTATCCCGCCGGTATCGTGAGAGATTGCCGTGGGCCTGAAAAGAAAGGTAGCTGCATATCTATCCTATTATATAAAATATCCTCTTTAAAAGTAACCCAGAAAACGACTCTTGAATCAGGAAAGATTTGATAGTTCATATACAGGCGAATTTGTCAATAGTTTTGTTTCAGCGAAAAGGAGGGCGGTTAATAAGAGTCATGAACGACAGGCAAACAACCTGAACCACGAAGTCGCCGCGGCATCCGCAATAAGACAAGAAAGCTGCGGCTTAAACGATAAGGAGGAGAATGAACATGGAAACCAAAGTGAGACTTGCAGCTAACGAAGAACAAGCCCTGCGCGAGGTAAAAAATTTACAGGCCGAAGGGTTTAACCTGGATGAAATTTACGTGATGACTCATGATAACGACCGTACCGAAGGCGTGGCGGAAATGACGAATACGAATGAAGTCGGTGTAGCGGAGGAAGGCTTGATGACGGCCGCCGCCAACCTGTTCCGTTCGAAAGGCGATAAGCTCCGTGCCAAAATGGAATCGCTCGGCCTGAGTTCTTCCGAAGCGGATACCTATGAGAAGGAGCTAGACCGCGGAAAAATCCTTGTGATCGCTTATGCGGACCGCGACGGCGACGGCTATCCTCACGACGGACGTCTTCGCGGAGATGAAACGACACTCCCGCCTACGGGCATTTACATGAGCGGCCGCGATAACCACAACAGCAATCTGTTCTGAATAAGGCAGACAGACTGTGGCCGTGAAGCCATACTTGTACAGCCGTTAGCGTATTTCACACGACGTATTAATAAAAAAACTATCGTTTAAGGGAGGGTTTCTCATGTTAAAATGGGCTATGATTTTTCTGATCATCGCGATTGTAGCGGGTATTTTCGGATTCTTCGGAATCGTCAGCGCCGCTGCCGGTATCGCCAAAGTCCTATTCTTCCTGTTCCTCATCCTGTTCGTCATCACCCTGATAACAGGTCGAAGGTCTTCCGTCTGACGCCGGATTCCGACTTTCATCCATTAACTCTTTCCCCATTAAAAGGGAACGATAAAAACGCAGTCCTTCATTTCGAGGGACTGCGTTTTTGGCGTTCGCTTTATTCGTATACGGCAGGTCGGCGGTCGGCGAATACGGGAATTTTACCGCGTACGGAGGCCACTTCGGCCAAATCGACTTCGGCGAAAATGATTTCTTCCTCTTCCCCGCCCTCGGCCAGCACCTGGCCCCAAGGATCAATCACCATGGAATGACCGAAGAATGAGGTTCCCTTACTTTCTCCAACCCGGTTGCAGGAAACGACGATCATCTGATTCTCGATAGCACGCGCCATCAGCAGAGTACGCCAATGATGAAGCCGCGGATGCGGCCACTCGGCGGGCACGAAGAGCATCTGCGCCCCGTCCAGAGCGAGCTTGCGGGTAAGCTCCGGGAACCGGATGTCGTAACAGATTACGGCTGCGGCCGGAATCCCGTCCAGATCGAAACTGCCCCTTCGACTGCCGGCGGCAAGGCTTAAATGCTCGTCCA
This sequence comes from Paenibacillus sp. GbtcB18, assembly GCF_019091125.1. NCBI lineage: Bacteria > Bacillati > Bacillota > Bacilli > Caryophanales > Paenibacillaceae > Paenibacillus > Paenibacillus sp. GbtcB18. Next base: position 301,762 of record NZ_JAGXJX010000001.1, on the reverse strand, counting down.
TCAGCTGGAACAGATGAATTTTGGAATATTCGAGAATCTCTTCGCCGTTCCGGTTAAATCCGTAAACGGTGTTTTTAACTTCCTCGCCCTTCTTCTCCGCTACGGAGCCTCCGATGATATGTACCCCATGCTCTTTGGCAAAAGAGCCGAGCATGTCCCGGGTTATACGGCCCTCCGGATCGGCAAGCTCATGAATCCGGTCCAGGGCATACCCCGTGTTCCACATTTCGGGAAGCACGATAATGTCCGGTTTTTGCGCGCCGCCGACCGCTTCCAGAAGAAGCTGCTCTACTTTCCGTCGGTTTATTTCCGGCTCTCCGATTGTAATATCCATTTGAATAAGCGCAAGACGGACTTTATTCGGAACCGATTGCTGATTATCCACCTGAGCACCTCCTAATTTTAGTCTGCCGGGTAAGTCAGTCTGCTTTTATGATAGAGGATCGCCCCTCATAGATCAAATCTTTTCTTCCAGTCCCAACTAGGGTAAAAAGGGAACCAAACTCTCTTTCGTCAAACCATTGGAAGGAAAATCCTGGTCCCGCGGCGAATTTCATGTTCAACCATCCAATCAAGTAGCGATAAGGAGAGATACCTATGAATTCGTCCCGTCCTCTCAGCAGAAGAAAGCTGCTCGCCGCACTCGGCGCGGCTGGAGCCGTTATGGCTGCCGGTTCGCTTCCTTCCGCGGTCAAAGCGCGCGGAGCGGAGACGCTTATCCATAACGTCAAAGAATACGGCGCCCTGGGGCAGGGCTCCTACGGCGACACGGACTCCGCCGGGATTCAGAGCGCCGTTCACGCAGCCGCCCAGACCGGCGGCATCGTCTACATACCCGCGGGCCGGTATATCCTGACCAAGCCGGTTCAGCTGAAAAGCGGCATACGGATTATGGGAGCGGGGATCAGTCAGACGACTCTGACGGCTACCGCCGGCTGCGCTTTCACCTCCCTGCCGCCCGCATCGGATATCGAAATCGCCAGCCTCTCCTTCCACGGCGGTAGTGCGCCCGGAGCTGTCGCTTCACCAGTCGAAGACAGCATCATTTCTCTGCTGCAAGCGAGCCATGTCAGCATCACGGACTGCCGCTTTTTCACCTTGTCAAGTCCGATCTTACTCAGAAACTGCCACTCGTGCCGGGTGGATCACTGCGACTTCGAGCTTATTCTGGGCAATATACCGGGTAAACCGCATTACGGCACCGGCATTTACTGCAGCGGGGGCGAAGGCCACACCTTTTTCCGCAACACATTCAAGAGCGTAACGAACACAGCCGTGTATCTGGACGGAGGTTGTTCCCGGTCGGTGATCCAGTCCAATGACGTCACCTACATCGACCAGTACGCCTTCCTCGTTCAATCCGATCAGGCAGCCGAACCTGCCGCACGGAATGATATTATTTACAACCGGATCACCAATCTGGATGCCGCCAAATCGGGGATAACCGCCATTCTGCTGAAACGCAATGTCTCCGGCTGTACCGTTTCCCACAATGAGATCACCAGTCTCGACGGGGACGGCATCCGATTGGAAGGCGATCAGGAGTCCGGCAAACTCCAACCCGCGGACCATACCCTTCAAGGCAATGTGCTGAAAGGAATCAAAGGAAACGGCATCGTGATCAGCAACGCGGTCCGTGCATCGGTTCACGGCGGAACGTTCCGCAATTTGGGCGCAAGCGGCATTCACATCGAATCGAGAGGAGAAACCGGTTCCCGCGAAACCGCGGCCAGCGGCAATCTGTTCAGCGGCTGTAAAACAGCCGGAATCCGGATTTCCGGCAAGAAAAGCACAGGCAGCCTGCTCTTCGGCAACGGAGGAACCGGCAACGGGCAGAACGTTCTCGACGAAGGAACGGGAACCGTCAAAGACAGCTTTTAAACGGACAATTCCGAGTGGTATACATCCTTTTGAAATCATGATAAAGTAGGGGTAAATTTAGGATCACACCGGGTTTATCCCTAACGGATCAGCATGATGGAGGCAGTAAATCATGAACGAAAACCTACAAACCGGCCGGTCCGCTCAGCCGGATCATAGCCAGGCCCCCTCAACGAACGCGCCCGTAAGACCTTTGCAGATCGAAGCGGCCAGCCGTATGGCAAGCCTGCCTTCGCAGTTTTTTGCGGGACTCGTCAAAAAAGCCAATGCCCAAATCGCCCAGGGGCACGATGTCATCAATCTCGGACAAGGGAATCCCGATCGTCCCACCCCTTCCCATATCGTAAAATCTCTTCAGGAATCCGCGGAGAACCCGCTGTACCACAAGTATCCGCCCTTCAGCGGGTACGGCTTCCTGAAAGAAGCGATTGCCGCACGCTATCGGGAAGATTACGGCGTCACCCTGGACCCGGAGACGGAAGTGGCGATTCTATTCGGCGGCAAAACCGGACTCGTCGAAATCAGCCAGTGCCTGCTGAATCCCGGAGACGTCTGCCTCGTGCCGGACCCGGGCTATCCCGATTACTGGTCGGGTGTAGCGCTTGCCGGCGCCGAAATGGCCTTCATGCCTTTGCGTGAAGACAACGCCTTCCTGCCGGATTACGGATCGTTGTCCGAAAACGACGTAAGACGCGCCAAGCTCATGTTCATCAACTATCCGAACAACCCGACCGCTTCTACGGCTTCCGAAGCCTTCTACGACGAAACGATCGCTTTCGCCGCGAAGAACGGGATTGTCGTGGCCAGCGATTTCGCTTACGGCGCAATCGGGTTCGACGGCGGCAGGCCCGTCAGTTTCCTCGAACGGCCGGGGGCCAAGGAAGTCGGCGTAGAGTTTTATACGCTTTCCAAAACCTATAACATGGCCGGGTGGAGGGTCGGATTCGCGCTGGGCAACCCGGACATTATCCGCATCATCAATCTCATGCAGGATCATATGTACGTCTCCCTGTTCGGCGGGATACAAGCCGCTGCGGCCACCGCTTTGACCGCTCCCCAGGACTGCGTGCACGAGCTTAGAGCCGTCTACGAAAGCCGCCGCAATGCGCTTTTCGGCGCGCTGAACGAAATCGGCTGGGAAGCCAAGCCTTCACAGGGGTCCTTCTTCGCCTGGCTTCCCGTGCCCCGCAAATACAGTTCGGCGGAATTTGCCGATCTGTTGCTGAACGAAGCCAAAGTCGTCGTGGCACCCGGCATCGGGTTCGGCACACACGGCGAAGGGTACGTCCGACTCGGATTACTGACGGGTGAAGAACGCCTGCAAGAAGCCGTCCGGCGCATCGGCAAGCTTCATCTGTTCGACAAGTGACAAGTAATCCGCAATAATCCGCCGAAACGGATCGGGTTCTCCTTCCCGGAGAACCCTTCTTTACAACCGGCGGCACGCGTGCTATCCTAGTAAGAAAACATCGAACGTTGTGATGGGAATAGTAAGGATCACCCGCTTTGCTTCAGAGAAAAGCTCCCCGGCTGAAAGAGCTTTGCAGCAGTTTTCCCGAACCCGCCCCGGAACGGTCAGCGACGAGCTGAACAGTCCCCTGCTGTTATCAGGGACAGAGATGGATGTGCATCTCGATCGGACTTTGTTTATGTATGGCCCCTGTTCTCAAATGGTGCCGGCAGGTCCGCTCGGACGGCGCGTCAACCGAAGGTGGTACCGCGGAAGCCCAGGCTTTCGTCCTTTACGAGGACGAGAGCCTTTTTTGCATTCTTTCATGCGGCTCTTCCCTGCCGTCCGGCCCGCGTTCTTTTGAAGAAGGCACAGCAAGACCGGAACCAATCGTAAATTAGACGGTCGTACGGACCGTTTTCCTAAGGAAGTGAAAATATGCAGCAGCGAATCGTTGTAAAAATAGGAAGCAGCTCGCTTACCTCGGATGCCGGAGGATTAAACCCGGCTCCAATCGCCTATTTTGCCGCCGAACTCGCCCGGCTTCAGCAAAACGGCTTCGAAGTCGTGCTCGTCACATCGGGAGCCGTGGCGGCAGGCTTCTCTTTCCTCGGCTATAAAACAAGGCCGAAGCTGCTTCACGAAAAGCAGGCGGCCGCTTCCGTCGGTCAGGCGCTGCTCATGCGCGCTTATCAGGAAGCTTTTCACCAACACGGTATCGGCGCTGCCCAGATCCTGCTGACCCGGGACGATTTCACGAGCCGCAAGCGGGTCTCCAATGCGACCGCAACGATGGAAGAGCTGCTCCGGCGCGGCTTTATTCCGATTATCAACGAGAACGACACCGTGTCGGTCGATGAGATCAAATTCGGAGATAACGATACGTTGTCGGCTCTCGTAGCCAATCTGCTCAAAGCGGGGCAACTGATCATCATTACGGATACAGACGGCTTGTATACGGACGACCCACGCAAAAACAAAGACGCGCGCCGGATCGAGCGTGTCGATGAAATCAGCGACGAGCTTTACCGGATCGCCGGCGGGTCCGGCAGCTCCGTAGGCACCGGCGGCATGCGCTCCAAAATCGAAGCGGCCCGCATCGCCATGCGCGGGGGGATTCCCGTCTTCGTCGGACGCGCCACGGAACCGCATGATCTGAAGCTGGCCGCTGAAGGGAACGGCCGGGGGACGTATTTCTCCGCCGCCGACCATACGCTGTCCATCAAAAAGCAGTGGGTCGGGTTTCACTCCGTTCCACAGGGCAAAGTAACCGTCGACCAAGGCGCGGAGAATGCTCTCCTGTCCGGAGGCAAAAGTCTGCTGCCTGCGGGCGTCACCGCCGTCGAAGGCGATTTCCACCCCGGCGATGTAATCGAGGTGCGCGGCGAAGACGGTTCCGTGATCGGGCGCGGCGTCGCCAATTACGTGGCTTGGCAGCTCCAAGCCGTTATGGGACTGGGCACCGGGGAAATCCAGCGTAGAGTCGAGGTTCCCCGCATCGAGGTCATTCACCGGGATGAGTGGGTCACGCTTCAAGCTTACCGCGCTTCGCAAAACACGTGATATCTGCGGCGATCCCTTGCCTTTATAGGGCATCTGCCGTAAGGCGGAAAAAATCCCGGAACGCCGGATTGCAGAATTGCAGGATTCGGCTCCGTTGTTTTTATTGAAAAATGAAATCCAATTCGATTAGCTAAGGAGTGAGCCTCATGAGTGAAGTCAGACAAAAAGCAACCATCGCGAAAGAAGCTTCTTCCCGTCTCGGCAACTTAACCACCGGTCAGAAGAATACCGCTCTCTTAAGAATGGCGGAGGCCCTGGTCGCCGAGCAAGACTCCATTATCGCAGCCAACGCCGAGGATCTGAAGCGGGGCGCCGATACCGGCCTTAGCACTTCTCTGCTGGACCGGCTGGCCCTCACGCCCGAGCGGATCAAAAGTATGGCCGAAGGACTCCGCCAGATCATCGAGCTGCCCGATCCGATCGGCGATCAGCTCGAATCGTTTGCCCGGCCCAACGGTCTGCGCGTCGAGAAAATCCGCGTGCCGCTCGGTGTCATCGGCATGATTTACGAAGCCCGCCCGAATGTGACCGTCGACGCCGCCGGACTTTGCCTCAAAACGGGAAATGCGGTCGTTTTGCGCGGTGGCTCTTCAGCGCTGCGCTCCAATGAACGGATCGTAGAAGTGCTGCAAACCGCGCTGGCAGGCACGGACGTTCCTCCGGGCGCCCTGCAGCTTATCTCCGATCCCGACCGGGCCTCGGTTGATGAAATGCTTAAGCTGAACGGACTGCTTGACGTGCTCATTCCCAGAGGCGGAGCTTCTCTCATTCAAAACGTGGTCAAAAACGCGACAGTGCCCGTTATTGAAACTGGAGCCGGGATCTGCCACACGTTCGTCGACGAATCGGCGAAACCCGAGATGGCGGAGAAGATTGCCATCAACGCGAAAGTGCAGCGCCCCTCCGTCTGCAATTCGATGGAAACGCTGCTCGTACACCGCAGCCACGCCGAGCAACATCTGTCCGCCTTGGTCGGAAAGCTGTCCGCTCTGGGTGTCGAGCTGTACGGCTGCCCGCAATCCCGCGAGCTGGCCCCGCAAATTAAAACGGCGGCCGACGAAGCCTGGGATACCGAGTACAACGACTATGTCCTGAATGTCAAAGTCGTGGACTCCCTGGATGAGGCTCTCGCTCATATCCGTCATCACGGAACCATGCACTCCGAATGTATCGTGACGGAGAACGAAGCTCACGCATCCCGCTTCCTGCAGGAAGTCGATGCGGCCGCCGTTTATCACAACGCCTCCACCCGCTTCACGGACGGTTTCGAATTCGGCTTCGGAGCGGAAATCGGCATCAGCACACAAAAGCTTCATGCGAGAGGCCCGATGGGACTTCCCGCATTGACTTCCACCAAATACAGAATTTATGGCGACGGCCAAATCCGGGAATAATTCCATGAATAAAGAGATCCGTTCCGCGAAGGAACGGGTCTTCACATACAGGAGAGTGAGACTTGTGAACAGCATAATCCACACTAAACGCATCGCTTTTATCGGTGCAGGCTCCATGGCTGAGGCTGTTTTGCGCGGCCTCATCGAACGGGGAATCACGACGCCCGGGCAAGTTTTTGCATCCAACCGGCAAAATGAAGAACGGCTGCAAGAGCTGAGAGAGCGGTACGGCGTCGAAGCGAGCTGTGATCCGGCGGTCAAAAGAGAACGTATCTCGTCCGCAGACATCGTCGTGCTCTGCATGAAGCCCAAAGACGTGGAAGCTTCGTTCGATGAGCTTAAACCGATGCTTAACGGCAGCCAGCTTCTCGTGTCCGTCATCGCCGGGCTGACGATCCGCAAAATCGAAATTTTGCTGGATACCCAAATGCCGGTCGTACGGACCATGCCCAACACTTCGTCGACCATCGGCCTTGGCGCAACCGGCATGAGCTTCTCCGAAAATGTGTCCGAGGAGCAGCAGGAGCTCGCGACGAAAATGTTCGAAGCCGTCGGAATGGTGACGGCCGTTCCTGAAGATTACTTAGAAATCGTAACCGGACTTTCCGGAAGCGGTCCCGCTTATGTATACTATTTTATGGAGGCCTTAATTCAGGCGGGCATCGCGGGCGGACTCGACGAGAACGAAGCGCGCCGGCTCACCATGCAGACACTGCTCGGAGCCGTTCACATGGTGGAACGTACGGGAGAAGAACCCGCGGAGCTCCGACGCAAAGTGACTTCCCCGAACGGTTCGACCTTAGCCGCTCTGCAGACGCTGGAACGCTACAAGTTCCCGGAAGCCGTAGCCGCCGCTGTTTTCAGCTCCGCAAAACGCGCAAAGGAAATGGGCGCAGAAATCGCTCCCCATATCCGTTAAGGCGTTCTGCCTCCTATTCTTTTCTTAAGCAGGTGATATGTTGTGAGTTCCTACTGTTTGGCGACTTACCGCTGTTATGACGATACAGCCGATTTTAACAAAAAAGCGCAGGGGATCGCGGTCGGTCTGACCGTAGGAAGCTGGACCGCTCTGCCGGAAGCCCGCAAAGCCCAGATGCAGCAGCATCTGGGTCATGTAGTCTCCGTCGACGTCCGCGAAGCCGGGGAAGTTTCACCCGAATCCAGACGTTACGCGGACATCCGTATCGCCTATCCCGATGTGAATTTCAGCCGGGACCTTCCCGCCCTGCTTGTCACCGTTTTCGGCAAGCTGTCCATGGACGGGAAAATCAAACTGACCGACCTGTCCTTTTCGGAGTCGTTTCTTTCGGCTTTTGCCGGTCCCAAATTCGGTCTTCAAGGCGTAAGAGAGCTGCTCGGCGTACACGACCGGCCGCTTCTGATGAGCATTTTCAAATCCGTCATCGGCCAGGATCTAGAGGGACTAAGGGAACAGTTCTACGCGCAGGCGGCAGGCGGCGTCGATCTCATTAAAGACGACGAGATTTTGTTCGAGAACCCGCTTACCCCTATCGAGAAAAGGGTAGCCGTCTGCATGGAAGCGTCACGCCGCGCATACGAAGTGACGGGACAGAAGCTGCTCTACGCGACGAATCTGACCGGCCCGACGTCCAAGCTGGCCGATCAGGCGAAGAAAGCGATCCAGGCCGGGGCGAACGCGCTTTTGTTCAATGTGCTCGCTTACGGATTCGATACGCTGTGCGAGCTCAGCGCCGACCCGGACATCTCCGTGCCGATTATGGCGCATCCCGCTATGGCCGGTGCGTTCTATCCTTCTCCGGAGTACGGCATTTCCGCCTCCCTGCTGCTCGGTAAGCTGATGCGGGTAGCCGGGGCCGATCTCGTCCTGTTCCCTTCCCCGTACGGCTCCGTCGTGATGCCGCGTGAAGAGAACCTGGCGATTAAACAGGTCCTGCTTACAGAGAACCTCGAGCAGGACTATCTGTATCGGCATTCCGCGGCGGAAGGCCCTGAACGTGAGCCGTCCGCTTCCGCACACGTAAGCGCAGCGCTTAAAACAAGCTTCCCCGTCCCTTCGGCCGGAATCCATCCCGGACTTGTTCCGCTCATCCTGCGTGATTTCGGCACGGATGTCGTGGTTAACGCCGGCGGCGGGATTCATGGCCATCCCATGGGCGCCATTGCCGGCGGACAAGCTTTCCGGCAGGCGATCCGCGCGACGCTGGACGGGAAACCGCTCCAGGAAGCCGCTCAGCAGCATCCGGAATTGAAAGCCGCAATCGAAGCCTGGGGGGTTAAATCTTGAGTACCCGACAAAAGATCGTGTTCTGTGATTTCGACGGCACGATTACCGTTAGCGACAACATCGTAGCGATTATGAAACATTTCGATCCGCCCGGCTGGGAAGCGATCGTGAAACGTCTCGTGGAAGAAAGGGCGATCTCCGTCAGACACGCGGTCGGCGAAATGTTCCGGCTGCTCCCTTCTTCCCGTCAACAAGAAGTAATCGAGTTTGCCATCTCGAATGCGGTCATCCGCGAAGGCTTTTCCGATTTCGTCGCCTATTGCAAACAAAACGGCATCAAACTGCTCGTGACAAGCGGCGGGATCGACTTTTTCGTCTATCCGCTCCTGGAATCGTTTGATATCCCACGTGAGCATATTTACTGCAACGGAAGTTCATTTGAAGGCGAAACCATCGAAATTTTGTGGCCGCACGCCTGTGACGAGCACTGCGGAGCGGACTGCGGAATGTGCAAAACGTCGATTATCCGTTCCTATCCCGCAGACGACTATGAGCGCATTCTTATCGGGGACAGCGTAACCGATTTTGAGGGAGCGAAGCTGGTGGAGAACGTCTATGCCCGCTCTCATCTTATTGAGCTTTGCGAGGAACTGAAGCTGCCTTACGTGCCTTTCGAAACGTTCCACGATATTATCCGCGACCTGGAGGCGACGATACAAGCATGACCGAATTGACCTTGGAGCAAAAACAGCACGCGTATGACGAACTGCGCGAGATCAAAGCAAATCTGGCAGCCCGGGGCTGGTTTCCGGCTACCAGCGGAAATCTGTCCGTACGCGTCGGCGAGTTCACCCCGGAGAACTTCACGTTTGCCGTGACATCCAGCGGGAAAGACAAGTCCCTCCAATCGCCGGAAGACTTCCTTCTCGTCAATGAAAAGGGAACACCGGTCGAGGCGACCCGTTTGAAACCTTCCGCCGAAACCCTGATCCACTGTGAAATTTACAAGTATACGGGTGCAGGCGCCATTTTACATGTGCATACCATGTTCAACAACCTGGCCTCCGAACTGTACGGCGAGGAAGGTTTTATCCCGGTAGAGGGTATCGAAATCATTAAAGCGCTCAACATTTGGGAAGAAGATGCCACTATCCGAATTCCCGTCCTGCCGAATTACGCCGACATTCCGAAAATCGCCGAGCTGGTGCAGGGCGCCATTGTTCCGCGCATTCCGGGGATCGTGCTGCGCAAGCACGGGATTTACGCCTGGGGCGCAAGCGTGGCCGAAGCCAAGCGGCATCTGGAGGCATTCGAATTCATGTTCGAATATGTATACCGCTGGCACCTTCTAAAAAAATAAGACGTGTTCGCCCTAACAACACGCAAAAACCCCCGAAGGAATCTCATGAAGAGAATCCAATCGGGGGTTTCTTGTTTAGCGGGGCGGACTGTTCTGTAAGAACGAGTGGACCGGACTAGCGGTTGCCTCTGAACTTCTGCGTAAATTCTTTCGCCTGCTCCACTGTCGTAATCCGGTTCCGGCTCCATTCCAGCAAAATGCGGTCCACATAGCGGAAATGGACTTTGCCCGCGAAAACGGCCTCTTTGAGGGCGGCCAGCACAAGCTCTTCCTTGTAGCCGTCCCTATCCAGCCAGCTCGTTATCGTTTCCAGCTCCATCGGAGTCAAAGGCCGGGCAAATTCCGCTTCGAAGATCGAATAGACGTCCTTTTCCCGTCCGGGCTGTGCTTCCGTCTTCTGGGCCTCCGCCTGCCTGGCCGCTTTCTGAAGGAGGTCTTCCGCATAGCAGCCCGCGATTTTTTCGTACATCGGCCTCAAATTGTACCGCTCGTACTGGATATCCGACACGCTGTCGATTTCCTGCTCAATCCGGAGCACACCGCTGTTCACAAGCTTTTGAATCGCTTCGATCACTTGATCCTGCGGAGCAGTCATCCGGTCTTGAATCTCATCGTGCGTCGGGAAATCTTTCTTTTCATTCTCCTGGAAAGCCAGGATATGAATAAGCAGCATGGCTTCAAGTTCGGACAGCTTCATCCGGTGATAATACCTCAAAAGCAGATGCGGAACGGCCACGGTTCCTGCTGTCATACCTGCAAGGAGAGCCCGCTCTACCCGCTTGCGATCGTTATCGTTCGGTTTCAAATCCATCCTCCTCTATCCTATTCGGCCGGTTGCCCGGCCAGCCCGTAAGTGCGGGACGTGTCCCATCCGGGTATTACGGGTAAAGACGGTAAAGCAGACGCGGGAACGGAATCGTCTCACGCACATGCTCCAGACCGCAGATCCAGGCGACCGTGCGCTCCAGACCGAGTCCGAATCCGGAATGCGGAACCGTGCCGTATTTGCGCAGATCCATATACCACTGGTACGCTTCGGAAGACAGCTCGTGTTCCTTGAAGCGCTCTTCCATCAGCTCCGGATCGTCGATCCGCTGGCTTCCTCCGATAATCTCGCCATACCCTTCGGGTGCGATCATATCGGCGCAGAGCACGACTTCCGGACGGTTCGGGTCCGGTTTCATGTAGAAGGCTTTAATGCCCGTCGGATAATGCGTAATGAAGACGGGCTTCTCGTACTTCTCGGCGATAGCCGTTTCATGAGGAGCGCCGAAGTCTTCTCCCCAAGGGAATTCATGGCCATTGTCCTGCAGGAACTGAACCGCTTCATCGTATGTGATGCGAGGGAACGGAGCCTGGATTTTCTCCAGCTTGGAGATATCGCGGCCCAACGTCTCAAGCTCGCTGCGGCAGTTTTTCAGAACGGTTTGAACCACATGGGAAACGAACTGCTCCTGTACGCGAAGGCTCTCTTCGTGATCGACAAACGCCATTTCAGGCTCGATCATCCAGAACTCTATCAGGTGACGGCGCGTTTTGGACTTCTCCGCACGGAAAGTTGGCCCGAAGGAGTACACTTTCCCCAGCGCCATAGCGGCGGCTTCCATGTAAAGCTGACCGCTTTGGGTCAAATAAGCGTCTTCATCGAAATATTTCGTATGAAATAAATTCGTCGTCCCCTCGCAGGAGGATGGCGTCAAAATCGGCGGGTCGACAAGCTGAAAGCCCTTGTCATCGAAAAACTGCTGAATCGCACGGATAATCTCCGCGCGGATAACGAGAATGGCGCGCTGACGCGGAGCACGCAGCCACAGGTGGCGGTGATCCATCAAGAAATCGACGCCGTGTTCCTTCGGCGTAATCGGATAATCCTGGGTAATCTGAATTATTTCCACGCCTTCAACCGTCAGTTCATACCCGCTCTTGCTGCGCGGTTCTTCGCGAACCGAGCCCGTCACGTAAAGCGAGCTTTCCTGGGTTAATTTCGAAGCGGCTTCCCAGACTTCCTCGCTCACTTCGCTTTTTACGACAACCGCCTGAATAAAGCCGGTTCCGTCACGCAGCTGCAAAAATTGAATTTTGCCGCTCTTGCGTTTGTTGTGCAGCCAGCATCCGATTCTTACGGATTCGCCGACATGGTCCTTGACTTCATGAATCGTACTCACACTGCTCATCTAACGTCTTCCTCCTTGGGTTGACATGGAAAGACGGCTCTATGGCCGTCTTCTCCCATCCACCTATTGTACTATAAACCAGTGGTAAAAAAAATCATTTTACCGCTTCGCTTCGTTCAGTCCGTTCACCAGTTCAAACGTATCCCGCGCGATCATCCACTCTTCGTTCGTCGGAATGACCAGCACCTCTACCTTCGAATCGTCCGTCGAGATACGCTTCTCGATTCCCCATCCGTTAATGTTGCGCTCGGAGTCGAGTTCAAGACCGAGATAGGACAATCCCTCACATACCGCTTTGCGCAAAATAACGGAATTTTCGCCTACGCCGGCGGTAAAAATCAATACATCTATGCCGTTCATCGCCGCCGCATAAGAACCGATAAATTTACGCAGCCTGTACGTATACATGTCGAACGCCAGCTTCGCGTTTTTGTCGCCGCTGTCCATCGCTTCCGTAATTTCACGCATATCGCTGCTCAGTCCGGATATGGCCTGCAGCCCGCTGTGCTTGTTCAGCATGGAGTTCACTTCATTGAGGGATAAGTCCTCTTTGCCCATCGCGAATGTGACGACTGCCGGATCGAGATCTCCGCTCCGCGTTCCCATCATCAAGCCTTCAAGCGGGGTAAGCCCCATGCTCGTATCCACGGATTTGCCGCCTTGAATAGCCGTGCAGCTTGCGCCGTTCCCGATATGGGCCGACACGATTTTAAGCTCTTCCAGCGGACGGTCCAGGAACCGGGCGGCACGCTCGCTCACATATTGGTGAGAGGTGCCGTGGAAGCCGTAGCGCCGGACTTTATGTTTGCTGTACCAGATTTTCGGAATCGCGTACATGTAAGCGTGAGAAGGCATCGTCTGGTGGAAAGCCGTGTCGAAAACGACCACCTGAGGCACGTCGCCCATGTTCGCTTCGACGGCGTTAATCCCCAGCATGTGAGCAGGGTTATGGAGCGGCGCCAAGTCGAACAAGCGCTTGATCTCCTTCTTCACTTCGTCCGTGACGACTACCGAGGAAGAAAACGCTTCCCCTCCATGTACGATACGGTGACCCACCGCATCGATTTCATTCACCGACTTTAAAACCCCGTGCTCTTTATGGACGAGCTTATCCAGCACTTTTTTGATCGCCGTCGTATGCTCGAGAATTTCGCTGACCTCACGGACCTCGGTCTTTCCTTCCGGCTCGTGGGTGAGAATGGCCGAATCCAGCCCGATCCGCTCTACGCGGCCTTTAGCCAGTACGCTCTCATCCTTCATATTGTACAACTGATATTTGACCGATGAGCTTCCTGCATTAATGACGAGAATATTCACATTCTGTCACCTTCCTTATCGTACCGGAAAAATCCTTCGCCGGTTTTAACGCCCAAATGTCCGGCATGCACCATCTGCTTCAGCAGGAAGGACGGACGGTACTTCAATTCGCCGAATTCACGGAACATCCGGTCCAGCGCGGCCAGCACCGAGTCCAGTCCGAAGCGGTCCGCCATTTCAAGAGGCCCGTGCCGGAACTCGTAGCCTTTGCGCATCGCGAGGTCGATATCTTCCGCCGAAGCCACACGCTCGGCGAGCGTATGAACCGCTTCGTTAATGAGCAGGCAGATAAGCCGGGACGTGACAAAACCGGGCGACTCGTACACCTTGATCGCCGTTTTCTGAATCACATCTTCCACAAAGCGGCGTGTCAGCATGTACGTGTCTTCCGAGGTTTTCAGACCGCGGATAATTTCGACAAGGTCGATTTTCGCAACCGGATGAATAAAATGAAGGCCGATCACACGCTCCGGATGCTTCGTAGAAGCGCCCAGTTCCGTAAGACTGAGCGTGGACGTATTGGAAGCCAGAATCAGATCCGGGCCGCAAATTTCGTCCAGCTTCCGGAACAAGCTCTTTTTAAGATCCAGATCTTCCGAAATCGTCTCAATCACCATATGGCAGGAAGGAAGCTCTTTCAGATCCGTCGTTTTATGAATGCGAGATAGAACCAGCTTCTTCTCCGCACCGGTAATAGCCCATTTCTCCAGCTGTTTATCCAGACTCAGCTCAATCATGGCCCAAGAATGTTCCATTCGTTCGTTATCTTTCTCCACCAGGACAACTTCAAGGCCTTTGGCCGCCAACATCTCGGCTATCCCCTGCCCCATCGTTCCTCCACCGATAACACCTATCTTTTTATATTGCATCCCTATTCTCCTCTTCGTCCGTTAATCTAGGGTTGTCGATTTTTATATCTCTTTTCAAGTCCATCATACACCGTTTTCATGCCTTTTTCATTAGTATACACAAAACTTTCAAAAGCAACTGCGCAATTTCGACAACTTTCGCAAGCTGTGAAAAAAGACACAGACAACCACGCTTCAGTAGACGGTTTCTTACCCGTTTAGAAATAGTGGAAATCCGGAAATTTTCAAAGGTCAAAGTAAACCAAAAAACACCCCCGCAAACGAATACAGCGGACGTGTTTTTAGAGTGCAGAATGAACGTATGTTACATGAACGGATAATTGAGAAACATTTATTCATCACCGATATGAAAGATTCTTTGACACTGTTCGGCGATCGACCGGTCGTGGGTCACCATCACAATCGTCTTTCCCTGTTGATGCAAAGTATGAAACAATGCCATGATAGATGCTTCCGTCTTTTCGTCTAACGAACCCGTTGGCTCATCGGCTAAAATGACATCTGCATCGTTAACTATTGCCCGGGCAATTGCCGTCCTTTGACATTGTCCTCCCGAACATTCGGAAGGATAACGGTTTCTTAGTTCAAAGATACCAACCGACTTTAACACCTGGTTAACCTTCTCCGTCATAAAAGCTTTGCTCAATTTATTGTACTTTAGAGGTAACATAACATTCTCAAAAACGGTCCGGTCCTGTAAAAGCGCAAAATGCTGTACAATAAAACCGACATGATTTCGTCTAAATCGGCTCAGCTCCGCTTCCTTTTTTCCGTTTATATTCTCCCCATTAAAACGATACTCGCCGCTATCCAGGGAGGTTAGTCCTCCCATGACGTTCAAAAGCGTCGATTTCCCCGACCCGCTTCTACCCATAATAGCCACCATCTCACCATGTTTAATCTCCAGAGATAAATGGCGAAGCGCCCGGACGGCTGCCTCTCCGCTTCCGTAAGTTTTGCAGGCATCTTTAAGTTGAATGTCCGGCATCAATCCTTCCTCCTTAGCATTGTATCCACGTTTAATCGCCTTAAATGAAGCAGGGGCTGAATACTGCTTGTCAGCAGCAACACCAGACTTAAACCAATCCAAATTGGACTGTAACCGATCTTGTCGCCAAACAAGATAAGTGTAATCAGAAAAGCCAAAAGATGAGCAGCCCCAAAAATGAGGAGGTTTTCCAATAACACAAACCCCGTAATATGCCGCATACTCCCTCCGCACAACAAGTGAACACCATATTGGCTCCGGTTACGCCTGATCTTGCTGGACATGATCACCGAAAGCGTCAGCACGGCAAAGCCCGCCATGAGCAGACCGATGGTCAGCATATGTCCTATATTTTCTCCCGCGGTAAATTTTAATATTTTTAATTCCCATGGAGAAGAGTTCCAGATGTCAAAATCAAACATTTGATAGTGCTGCCGTAGTTCTTCAAAATAGGCAGCAAAGCTTGCTAACGTATATCCGTTTTCCAGTTGTATAGTTCCGCTTAATTTAGTTAAATTACTGATTTTTTGAAAAGTATAATCTTCTTCCGTTACTGGCGGCTCGCTGACCACAACGGATGGCAACACCATATATCGATCTAAATAAAGCAGGTCTCCTTGTCCTCTTGCAGGCATAGCAGAGTTCTTTTCCAAAAATCCTACTATTTCCATCGTAAAATTTTTAAAATAATGCTGAATTTGAAGGCGATCCCCCAATTTATAAACATCTTGATATTCGTAACCCAAGATAGCAGGTAGAATTCCCTGGTTTGACAAAGTAAAATCTTTTTTATCAAAAGGTCTGCCCTGACTTATGCGGAAAGTGAATTCTTTCCATGTCTGTTCGTTGACTGCAGCCGCTTTGACAAAAGTAAAGTTCAGATCATTGGATTGGTGGTAGGTAGGCTCTCTTCCTTCTTCATAGCCACTAGTAAATTTCTCCGAACCTCTAAAATTGGCGACATAAACAGGTTGCAAGATGCGTTCCAAAAAAGTGAATTCTTTCTGATTAGTAAGTTCACGATGAAAGCCTTTAAAATCTTCAAGTACTCCTTCTCTGCCCAGAAAGGATCTTTCCTCTTCTCCTTTCAACTTATCCGTCAATTCATATCTTGGTTTCTCTTGCAATTGCGCTGCATAATGTTGTTCGCTTTTTTTCATAATAGTCATGTTCGTGAATAAGGCATTTAGAACTATAAAAGAAATTGTAAATTGGATTACGATAAGAACACTGAAAAACTTCCAATTTTTTAGACTCTTAATTGCTTCTGAGACTATCATTATTGGACCCTCCTTACAGCTCGGTCCGTCGATCGTTTCATCATGAAGGTCAAGGGTATTAAGCAGACTGCAATCCCAATCAAAATTGTACTGCCATATTGAGCAAGTAAATCTGTTGGGGAGTAAGAAGATTGCGGGAGTACAAAAAGGCCCATAATGCTGCCCGCTGCATAAGATAATACGGAAATAGCCAAATAACGCTTGAAGGAATCCCAAAATATGAATCGTGTCGAAAAACCGCACAATTTTTGTATAGCTATCATCTGTTTCCTTTGCTCTACCCAATAGACAGTTAGAGCCGAAGCACATGTTATAAAACTTAAAACTACAAGAGAATCAATCATTTTAAAAATAGGCTCATTCTGAAAAAAACGCCCAAGTCCTTCTCCCGGCACATCTACCTTTTTGACACTGCCTCCACTTTGTTCCGAAAAGCGCTGAATGTTTTGAAAGGTATCTTCAAGATTGTTATTGCCATCCAGAATCCATATCCCTTTAGTGTCTGCCTGGGCATTATCCGTTTGTAAAAAAACCATGCGGTCCAATTTACTGGGCTTATCTATCCCGGTTACTCCTATGATCTCGTAGGAGATTCCGTGATACATATAGGCTTCTTTTTCGCCCATTGTCTTATGAATATCCCTACCCACGACCGCAATATTTTTGCCGGGCTTGTTTTCGCCATCAAAGGAGTGACCTTCGATCATAGGAAAAGGACTAATCCTATCCTTAAACAATATCTCTTTGATTGCGGGATCGATTTTCTTGTAAAGGATATCTCCTCGCTTTAACGTATTTTGCAAAGATGTTTTATCAACTGAGCTTAATCGTTCAAATCTAAAAAATATGGCTTCGTCACCGACATAGTTTTGACTAATTTTTTCAACCAGCTTGTACTTGTTCAGATACGAAACAGCCATACTCGTAAAAAAACCAATGCACACAAAAACAAGAAATAACAAAACAGACGATGAATTTGTTCTAGGCAATCGCTTCTCATCCTTTACTGAAAATGCGCTTATCTAACCCCTATTCTAAAAAAAGCAATCCTATCATTTTCCATAATTAAGCTCATATGATGCACTTTAACACTATTAGTAATTATTTTCAAATTTATTGCATACTCCTCTAAAATAGAAAAAACCAGCCTGGCTGTAAAAAGCCTAGACTGGTTTTCGTTTTGTATGCGATTATTCGATTTAAGCCAATACCGGTTCCAGATGTCTCTTGCTTCCTTCAAGCAGATCACGGAACTGCTGCCCGGAAATGACTTCTTCCTTGAGCAGAATGTCCAGCGATTGTTCAAATACGATCCGGTGCTTCGTCAGAAGCTCTTTTGTACGAGCCATCAGCTCATCGAGGATAGCATTGTTCACTTCCATCAGCTTCTGCTGTGGAACCATTTTCAGGTCGACGATGCCCAGAGACGTCAAGCCCGAAGAAATCATGGTGCGGACCATGTCGATGGACTTCTCGAAGTCGTTGCTAGACCCCGTGCTGCGGCCGCCGTAAATAATCTCTTCCGCAGCGGCGCCGGCTAGCGCGATCATAATCTGTTCTTCGATCGCTTCTTTGGAATACAAGTACTGGTCCTGCGGCGGGTTGTGGCGCACATAACCGAGCGCTTTGCCGCGGGGCCGCAGGGAAACCTGAGCGACGGAGTCTGGACGCACCAGCTCTGCGATAATGGCATGGCCGAGTTCGTGATAGGCAACCCGGATCTTCTCTTCCTGGGTCGCTTCGCGGTCCGTCTGTTCGCCCATCATCACTTTATCGATAGCCGAAAGCAAATCTTTCTGCATAACGGAATCCTGCTGGCCGCGCAAGGCGTAAATGGCCGCTTCGTTCAGCACGCTCTCAAGCTGCGCACCGGAAAATCCGAAGGTCTGCTCCGCGATTTTCTCCAGATCCGCCGCTTCATCCAGCGGCTTGTTCTGGGCATGAATCTTGAGAATGGACAGGCGTCCCTTCTTGTCCGGCAGCTCGACATCGATGTGTCGGTCAAACCGTCCCGGACGGAGCAGTGCCGGGTCCAGCATTTCTTTACGGTTGGTCGCCGCAATGATCAGAATGCGCGGCGTCGTATTTGTGTGAATGCCGTCCATTTCCGTCAGGAGCTGGTTCAGCGTCTGGTCGTACTCGCGCTGCTGTCCGCCGTCGCGCTTGCCCCCGATCACGTCGATTTCATCGATAAAAATAACGGCGTTTTGTTTGTTTTCTTTTTGGGCTTTCGTTCTGGCTTCCTGAAAAAGGGTGCGTATGCGCGAAGCACCTACACCGACATACATCTCCACGAATTCACTGCCGGAAGCGGCAATGTAAACGGAATTCGTATGGTGGGCGGCCGCTTTGGCCATCAGCGTTTTCCCTGTTCCCGGAGGACCGGTCAGCAGGATGCCCTTCAGAGGGCGGATGCCAAGCTTCTTCGTTTCTTCCTGTTTGACGAGAAAATCAAGCGCTTCGACAAGCTCTTTCTTGGCGCGTTCCTGCCCGCCGATCTGATCGAAGCTGAGGTAGGAAGGCTGCCGGGTTTTCCCGCGCGTACCGGCTCCCGCGCCGATTCCGATGCCGGAACCCCCGCGGCTTTTCATCATATAAAGAACGGCTGTAATAAGGGCGGCTGTAAACAGTAAAGGGATAATATTGACTTTAATAAAGGCCAGAAAAATGAATAGTACCGGAGCAGCGCCAATCGCTATCTCTTTTCCGTATTTGCTCATTTAAACACCCCAACTTTTTCGGCATTTCGCGGCAGCACCACGTATTTGTGCTGATCCCCTTTTTGCAGATGAACGTACACGTTCTGCTCGTCCATTTCGGTTTTCACGACCAGATTGCCGTCTTTATCCGTTTTGTGCTTTTCCAGTGCCGCAGGTATATCGGCATAGTGACGGGTTTCCATCGCTTGGGCGACGTCAAACAACGCTTGCGCCCACCATTTATCGAGATCCGGAGATTCTTTTGTATTGACCGACAGTTTCACGTCACGGGAACCGATTGTCGAGGCTCCTTCTTTTGTAATGCGGCCGTACACTTCTCTTAAGCTGGTATCAGGTTTGAGGGACAGACGGATCGAAACTTCTTTATCATTATATGTGACCTGGGATTGCTCAACCCCCGGTGTTTCTTTCACGATATTGCCTAGAGGTTTCCCGATGGCGTAGGTCTGATAAGCGAACCAGCCGCCAAAAAGGAAAAAAGCAGTGATGACGACACTTAAAAGGACGGGCAAGAGACGTATTTTACGCAACTTACGTCCCCCTTTCTATATCATTCGTATTTAGCAAATGCTATACGAATAGTATATCACAGTCCGTAACCCATGGGCAAAAAAAACGATGGAGACTTTGACAAAATAACGAATGAGAGAAAAGCTCACCCTATTGAAGGCTGAGCTTAAACGTATCTTCGAGTGCACCCGTCTTTAAATTGTAGTAATCATAGAACGCCCGGTCCTGCTCGTCTTTATAAAAGACTTCCCACACATACTTCCCTTTGAATTCGCCCGCATTGATGCGCAGAATATCCAGCTTGGCGTTTTTCTTCGCCATGATTGCTCGCACGGCTTCTTCCGTTATGTTCTCGGCCGTCATTTCCGTATGAATCTCGTCGATGGCCAGACCGGTTCCGTCCTGTTTGAGCGGCACCCAGACGATCAGCCCGTTGCCGAGCTTGTCTTCCCCGTACACGACTTCATAGGAGCGGGCTCCGTGAAAAGCTTCGACCCGGTTAGCCTTGGTCATCGTCGTTTTCTCATAAGCCGCCTGAACGGCCTCGGAATTCCTTTCCCAGTGGTTCGCCTGCACGTTCACGTAAAAGCGGTTAATGCCGAACCCCGAAGTCAGCACGACAAACAGCCCGATCCAAATGGCTTTTTTAAGCATTCCGTTCCCTCCTTTCTCCTGCTGAAGACTAGCTGCTCGTCAAACGGGCGAAGCACGATTCGAATTCCCGTTTAATCTTCTCTTCGTCAAGTGTCAGGCATTCGCGGCCGCGTACGATCCAACTGCCGTCTACGCACACATCTACCACATCATGGGCGGATGCCGAATAGACGATATGGGAAACATAATCCGTACGAGGCAGAAAATGAGGCTGGTCGATATCCAGCGCGATAAAATCGGCCTTCATGCCCGGCTTGAGCGTGCCGATATCGTCAAGCCAGATGGAGCGCGCGCCCATCGATGTGCCCATGCTTAAAGCGGCTGCGGCCGGCACTGCGATCGGATCGCCGGATACGCCTTTATGGATCAGGGCGGCAAGCCGCATTTCCTCGAACATGTCGAGGTTATTGTTGCTCGCGGCACCGTCTGTGCCGAGGGACACGTTTATGCCGGCTTTGAGCAGCTCGGGAACGCGGGCAACACCGCTGGCAAGCTTCAAGTTGCTCCCCGGATTGTGCGAAACCCCGACGTTGTATTTGGCAAGAACGGCGATCTCTTCATCCGTCAGGTGAACGCCGTGCGCAACGAGAGTCGGGCGCGTGAAAACGCCCAGCTTTTCCAGATGCTCGACCGGTCGTGCGCCGTACTGCTCCACGTTGGCTTCCACTTCTTTTAACGTCTCGGACATATGGGTATGAATAGGCAGGTCCAAATCGTGGGCGGCCTGGACAAACCGTTCGATATAATCCGGCGGGCACGTGTAAGGAGCGTGCGGGGCCATCATCGTCGTAATGCGTCCGTTCGCGGCACCGTTCCAGTCCTTCGCGAATGCGATCGCTTCACGGAGCTTGGCTTCCTGAACGTCGGCCGGACACAGTCCGATGACACCGCGGGTCAGGCGCGCACGCATACCGGAGTCTGATACGGCCTGGGCCACTTCGTTCATATGGTCGTACATGTCGACAAATGTCGTCGTGCCGCCTTTGATCATTTCCAGAATGGCCAGAAGCGTTCCGTAGCGCACATCCTGCGCCGTGAACTTGCCTTCCATCGGCCACATCTTCTCCTCCAGCCATACCTGGAGGGCGAGATCGTCTCCGTAGCCTCTCAGCAAAGTCATCGCCGCATGGCCGTGCGTATTAACGAGGCCCGGCATGTAGAGCTTGCGGTCCCCGCGAATGACTTCGTCATAAGTTTCCAGCGGTTGCGGCGCATCCTTTCCTATATATGTAAGCTGATTCCCTTCCATAACCATACAGCCTTCGATTACGGGAGCGGCGGCGTCCCCGGTTACGAACAAGCCGTTTATGATAATCGTTTTTTTCATCCGTTAGCCCTCATTCCGTATAAATCCGCCGAAATCGGCAGTTATTCTTATCTTTTCAATGTACAACGTCACTTGTTTAAAATCAAGCGAAGCAAACAATTGAAAAAACGCTCAACCAGTGATTGCTTTCTGGGGAAATGTTATGATATTTTTAAGTTTGTGAGTTTAAGCTACAAAATTCTACATACATTAAACTTAACTTCACGGAATCTTTACAATCGAATCACTAGGAGGAACCGTAATGGCATCGCTTTTTAGCAGTAAAAGAGGAGACGTCGATTTTTTAAACCTGCTCATACGGGCGGCAGAAAACACACTCCATGCATCCCAGATGTTCAGAAACGCGATGATGGGAGATAAAATTCCGGAAAACTTTTTCCAGATGATCAAAGACATTGAGAGCAAAGGCGATCAGATCACCCACGAAATCTTTAAAGAGCTGAACAAAGTCTTTATCACTCCGCTTGACCGTGAAGATATTATGGAGCTGGCTTCCAAGCTCGACGACGTACTGGACGGCATTGAAGCGACAGCAGCACGTTTTGACTATCTCAACATCAGCCAGACAGACAAGGTTATGCAGGAATTCTCCGCCGTGATCGTGTCCAGCTGCCAACATATGCTCGATGCCTTCAAACTTCTTTCCAAAAAGAAGTACATGCAGATCCCGCAACATACGGTTGAAATCAATGCGCTTGAAAACGAAGCCGACCGCCTGATGCGCGAAGGCATCCGTGAAATTTTTATCACCAAACGCGATCCTTACGAAGATTTCAAGCTTAAAGAACTTTATGAACGTCTCGAACAGACCACCGATGCATGTGAAGACGTTGCCAACATCTTGGAAAGCGTCGTGCTGCGCTACTCGTAAGCCCAGCAGTTTAGGAGGATTTCATGACGACAACAGTTCTTATTACCTTGATTGCGATCGTTTTTCTCGCTCTTGCCTTTGACTTCATCAACGGTTTCCACGATACGGCCAACGCGGTAGCGACTTCGATCTCTACGCGTGCGATGAGCCCGAAAGTGGCCATTATATCCGCCGCATGTTTGAACTTCGTCGGTGCCTTGTATTCTTCGGAAGTGGCCAAGACGATCGGCAGCGGAATCGCGGACCCGTCCAAGATCAACCACGGCGAATTTATCGTCATCGCGGCCTTGCTTTCCGCCATCATCTGGAACCTGGTTACCTGGTATTTTGCCATTCCATCCTCTTCTTCCCATACCCTCATCGGATCCATTGTCGGAGCCGTGCTGGCCGGGGCGGGAGCCGACTACGTCAAATGGGGCGGTCTCGGCAAGATCGTGCTGATTCTGGTACTTTCGCCGATTGTCGCATTTGTGGCCGGCTATATCATCATGACGATCATCAAATACCTGGTCATCCTGACGGGCAACAAATCCCGTTCGAAGCTGAACCGTGTTTTCAAGTTCTTCCAGATCCTGTCCGCCTGGCTGCTGTCCTTCTCCCACGGGGGGAACGACGCTCAGAAAGCGATGGGCATTATCGTATTCGGACTCGTCGCTGCCGGAGCCCAGACAACCATGGATGTGCCGTTGTGGGTGAAAATCGCCGCTGCGACCGCAATGGGTCTCGGTACCTCGATCGGAGGTTGGAAGATCATCAAGACGATCTCCAAAAACTTGATCAAAATCGAGCCGATCAACGGATTCGCTTCGGATTTGACTTCCTCCATCGTGATTCAGACCTCCACGCACATGGGGATGCCGCTTTCGACGACTCACGTGATTTCCTCCGCGATCATCGGTTCGGGTTCCGTACTCCGGTTTCATGAGGTGAAATGGGGTACCGTAACGCGCATGATCGTTACCTGGATCATTACGATTCCGATCAGCATCATTCTGTCTTACGTGCTGTACACCGTGTTGTTTAAGTTCTTCGTATAACATGTAAATCAAATAGCGAGTTCCATTAAAAAACCGCCATACGGCCCAAACGGCCCATATAGCGGTTTTTCTGGTTTTCAAGACCAAAACCCTCACTTGCTCATTCCGGAAGGTAATAGGCCAGGCTCTGGAGCTCTGCCGTAAAGTCCGCATGATGCACGCGGATTTCCTCGGGTACTTTCAGAATAGACGGAGCGAAGTTCAGAATCGCTTCGATCCCCGCCTTTACGAATTGGTTGGCGACATTCTGCGCTTCCGGCGCCGGAACGGTTATGATGCCGATTCGAATGCTGGAATCCCGGATAACATCGGCCAGATGCTCCATGGGCAGAACGCTCATGTTATTGATGACCTGGCCGATCTTGTCCGGCGACGAATCGAAAATCGCCGTTATTTTCATCTGATCGCGCAAGTAGATGTTATAGTTGCACAGCGCCCGCCCCAGGTTACCGGCTCCCACGAGGGCAACCGGTATTTGGCGGTCAAGCTTCAGAATCTGCCGGATCTTCTCGATAAGATAGGTCACATCGTAACCGATCCCCTTCTTACCGAATTCACCGAAGTAAGCCAAATCTTTGCGGATTTGGGCCGGGTTCAGATTCAGTTTCTGCCCCAGATCCTGGGACGAAACCGTTAATACGTTTTTCTTTGATAGTTCATTAAGAAAACGCAGATAGATCGGCAGCCGTTTGACGACCGCCTCGGATATTTTAAGTGACTTCAAGCGAATTCTCTCCCATCCATTCCTGAATTCTCGGTACGATGCGCTCTACAGGCATATGCTCAATCTTCGGTCCCGGCAGGGAGTAAAGAAAGTGCTTCCCGTACTGCGTCTCAATGACACGCGTATCGTAAATCAGCACAATCCCTTTGTCCGAAGCCCTGCGTACAAGTCGGCCGAAGCCCTGCTTGAATCGGATGACGGCCTGAGGCACCGACAGCTTCATGAACGGGTTCTGATTCCGTTTTTTCAGGTTTTCGCTCTTCGCTTCAACCAGCGGATGGTTCGGCGGCTGGAAAGGCAGCCGTACGATGGCCAGACAAGTCAAGGCTTCTCCGGGAATGTCCACCCCTTCCCAGAATGAACTCGTGCCGAGCAGCACGCACGCTTTATGCTCTTGGAAGAGCCGAGTCAGCTTGCTGCGGTTGCCGGTGTCCACCCCTTGGCCGAGCACATGGATGCCGTGCGGGCGGAGATTCTCCTTCAGAACCGCGTGGGCAAGCTTCAGCATCCGGTTCGAAGTGAACAGCACGAGCATCCTCCCCCGCGTAGCCACGGCCACATCCGTAAGCGACTCCGTCAGCGCTTTGAGGAACTCCTCTTCGCCGCTGCGGCCCCGGATCATCGGGAAGTCCCGCGGTATGCAGACAAGAGCCTGCTGCCGGTACTGGAACGGAGACGGGAGCTGGACGGTTTTCAGCTTCGGATTCTCCTCTGCTTCGGCCGGCAGTTTCAGCCCCAGCTGATCCGCCGAATACTGGAACGATTTATTGACCGAGAGGGTGGCCGATGTGAGAATAACGCTCTCTTTGTTGTCAAAGAAATGTTCGCGGATAAGCGGACTTACGTCCATCGGCACGGAGATCAGGTTGATCGAACGGCTTTTGTTGTACGTCCCCGCTTCTACCCAGTAAACGAAGTTATCGTCCGCCATCTTCATAAAGAAGCGGAGCGTCTCCTTCGCTGCCTGCAGTTCCTTCGCCACGCCGCCGAGATCGGTTACGAAGCTCTGGACGTCGTATTCTTCCTGCACTTCTTTCAAATCCTGCACGAGCGAATCCACGGATTTATACACTTCTTGGATGTGCTGTTCCAAAATCTCCTCGAGATCCGTGAAATCGCTCCAGTTCGAAGGAAGCGATTCTTTTTTCAGACGCACCACCAGGGAACCGGGGTCGATTTGGCCCGGCTCGGAATTCGTCTGGAGCAGCTCGTAAAACTTTTCACAGAGTAAGTCCCAAGCTTCCTTGATGAGCAAAGTTTTCGGGAAAAGGTTGTCGATTCCGTTCATCCAGGTAGCCGCCCGGTAATCGTCGTCATACCGCTGAAGCTTCGTGCGAAGCGCCGGCAGCTGTCCGTTCCGGCTGTCCTTAAACAGCCAGAGAAGCTGATTCGTGAGCCCCAGGTAGTGAAGCTCCTTGCCCAGATGCTTGCTAGCCACTTCTTCGAAATGATGGGCCTCGTCCAGAACGAGATGCTTATAAGCCGGCAGCACCCGGTTCTCGGCCTTCATATCGGTAAACAGCAGCGAGTGGTTCGTAATGACGACGTCCGAATTGTTGGCGTCATGGCGCGCACGGTGATAAAAGCATTTTTTGAACCACGGACAGTGCCGGTTCTGACACGACTCCGCATCGCTGGATACGGTATGCCAGAAAGCGGCCCCCTTGTTCCCGAAATGCAGTTCCTCCTCGTCGCCGGTCTGCGTCTGGCTCAGCCAGACGACCATCTGGGCGGCCGTAATGGCATCCTCCTTGCCCGTATCGAACTCCTGCATGGAGATGCGGTTCTCGAACTTGCGGAGGCACAAGTAGTGGCTGCGGCCTTTGAGAACCGACGCTTTGAAATTTACCGGGAAAATGTCGTGAAGTAGCGGAATATCCCGTTCACGCAGCTGCTCTTGCAGGTTGATCGTATGCGTGCTGACGACCACCTTCTCGTCATTCTTAATCCCGTAATAGAGAGACGGGATCAAATATCCGAGCGATTTGCCCGTGCCTGTGCCGGCTTCGATCATGAGGTGCCGGTCGTTCTGAAAGGCTTCCTCGATTTCATGAATCATGATTTCCTGGGCTTCGCGGCTTTCGAAATGCTCGAACTTCGCTTTCAAAGCTTCTTTGACCTGATCGTAAACGTCTTCAAAAGAGTTGCTCAATTCCAGCACATCGTTCTCGTCGCGTACCGGATCTTCGTCCCCCCAGTCCTGCACATTCAGCGCGAATTGGCGGTAATACTGGTGAATCGACTGGTCCAAGGGAGTCTGCTGTTCCTTGAAACGGGCGATTTCAGACATAAACCAGCCGAGATCGCTCGTCTCGGCCGGCATGATTTGAGCCAGCCGCTGGACCGTCAATAGGGGCAGGGACAGAAGCCTGTCCAGACTCATCGTCCAGATTTCCGCCGTAACGTCCGCATCGCTGTCGGCCTGATGGGGCCGCTCGTGTTCGATGCCGAAGGCCGAAGCCACCATGCCGAGCTGGTAAGTCGGAAGAGAAGGAAACACAATTCTCAGCATGTCTATCGTATCCAACACACGCCCGGTAAAATCGGGGTAACCCGTTTTGCGCAGGGCCCGCTGTAAAAAACCGAGATCGAACGAAGCATGATGGGCCACGAGAACACAGTCAAAAAGCAGCGGATACATCTCCGCCATAATATCGTCGACCTTAGGGGCATGCTCCACCATCTCGTCGGTAATGCCCGTAAGCTCCGTAATCGAAGAAGGTATACTGATCCCCGGATTTACCAGGGAAGTATACCTGTCGGTTACTTCCATATCATCTATAATAACGAGACCGACTTGAATAATATCGTCAGCCGGGCCCGTTCCAGTCGTTTCAAAATCCAAAACCGCAAATTTCATAAGTTCAAGCCTTCTTCCTTTCTCCAGCTTCTATCCTAAGCATACCACATTTAGAGGTCCAGAGGGGAAGTTAGTTTGTCAATTCCGCAAATAAGGAGATCATTCGTTCTTATTTCTTTTTATTCGTTCGATGCGGAAAAAAGCTCCAAGCAGTCCGGATCGGCATGGTAGGCTTTTTTGAAATACTCAAGCGCCTGTTCCAGGTTCCGGTTCTGAAATTGAATGCAGCCCATCGCATTATAAGAGATGGCTTTCATCTGTTTATTTTCGGTGAGTGCCAGAAGAAGGGTAAAGTGTCGGGCGGCTTCCTCGTTATCTCCCTGGCGCAGATATCCCATGGCGAGATAAGCCCTCGCAAGTAAAAAGTCCGGTTCGCGCGTGAGCAGAGCCTCGAATTCCCGGGTTGCCTGCTCATACATAAGCAGCATATAAAACCCCTGTCCGCGGATAAACTCCACCGCATCCTTTCCTTCGGCCGAATGTGGCTGAGCCTCTTCGGCAGGCTGCGGCAAGTTCTGCAGCTGATTCGAATCGGCGGCTGAGGCTAATGAGGACGTGACGGACGCGTTTCCGACGGACAGGGTTTTTCCAAGCTTCTCCTCAAAGAGGAGCCAGTGCTCGATACAATCGTCACTAATGGCCTTCAGGGCCCCAAGCTCTTCTTCAAGTTCCGCTTTTAACGCACCTTTTGCATTCGGCAACTGAAGCAAAATTTCATCCAACACTTCATTCATCGTGGCGAACAAATGTTTGAACACTGTGCATCCCCCACCCTTCGGCTTTGCTGTCGTACACTCATTCTGCGTTGCCGAAGGGCTTTTCATACAAGTTCTTTAAGGGTGCCAGACGTTACAGTACGGTTGCATGCATTTCCTCTTTTAGCAGTTGGGCGACTTTATTGTTTTCTCCCATGATGGCAACGGTCGGCTTGTGGCGCCGCGCCTCTTCTTCCGTCATCATCGCGTAAGAAATGATGATAACGGTGTCGCCTGTCTGCACGAGCCGCGCCGCGGCACCGTTAAGGCAGATAACTCCCGTTCCGCGCGGACCCGGTATAATGTACGTTTCCAGGCGGGCCCCATTGTTGTTGTTAACGATCTGAACCTTCTCGTTGGGCAGCATATCGACCTGATTCAGCAGATCCTCGTCGATCGTAATGCTTCCGATATAATTAAGATTCGCCTCGGTCACCGTCGCACGGTGAATTTTGGCCTTCATCATAGTTCTGAACATGCGATCACTTCCCCAGGGTTAAAATAGTGTTGTCGATAAGCCGCGTGGCGCCGAATTTGACCGCCAGTGCGACGATGAGCCGCACGGGTACGCCGGGTTCCACCGCTTCCAGCTGCTCCAGCTGCGGGTACGTCAAAACCTCCACGTAATCGATATCGGCGAGAGGAGCTTCTTCGATGACGGCTTTTACGGCGCCGCGGAGGTCTTCGGCCCGGAATGAAGCGTGCTCCCGCACCCAGGCTTCCGCAGCTTTCAATGAGCGGCTCAGAACCAGTGCCTGTTCGCGTTCGTCCTTGCTCAGGAATACGTTCCGGGAGCTCATGGCCAGGCCGTCTTCTTCGCGCAAAATGGGGCAGGCGACAATGTCCACGTTCATGTTCAGGTCCTGCACCATCTGAGAAACGACGGCAACCTGCTGCGCGTCCTTAAGCCCAAAGAAAGCTTTATCGGGCTGAACGATATTGAGCAGCTTGGCAACGACCGTAGTCACCCCGTCGAAATGCACGGGTCGTGAAGCGCCGCAGAGCACCGAAGTGATGCCCGATACCGAAACGGTCGTTTTGACCGGTCCCGGATACATTTCTTCAACCTGGGGTAGAAAAACGATGTCCACGCCGGCTTCTTCCGCCAGCTTCAGGTCACGCTCGGTATCCCGCGGATAACGGTCCAGATCTTCGGTAGGACCGAACTGAAGCGGGTTGACGAAAATGCTGAGCACGACGATTTCACTCACTTCGCGGGCCGCTTTGATCAGACTCAAATGCCCTTCGTGAAGATAGCCCATCGTGGGCACGAAACCAACCGGGGCTTTAAGGGACGCCCCGATCCCGGATTTTTTCTGCTGCAACGTGCTGCGCAGCAAGGCTACGCTTTGAATAACTTCCAACGTCTCTCTCTCCTTCGGGACTAAAGCTAGGATAACCGTTTATTTAACGGCCGTTCCGTACAAATACTGGAGAACTTCGTTGTCTCCTTTAAAGCCGTGCTGCTCGGCCGGGAATTTGCGGCCCTTCACTTCGGCCACATACTGCCCGATCCCTTCGCGGATGGCCAGGCCGACCTGCGCGTAAGCTTTAACGAATTTTTTGGCCGGCGCGTCCGGCTCGTAGCCTAACATATCGTGAAAAACGAGAACCTGGCCGTCACAGGAAGCTCCCGCACCGATCCCGATCGTCGGGATGGACAGCTTGCTTGTGATCCATTCCGCCAGTTCTTCCGTTACCAATTCCAGTACGATCGCGATTGCGCCTGCTTCTTCCAGTGCTTTGGCGTCTTCCATCAGTTTGCGGGCCTGTTCGGAATTTTTGCCCTGCACGCGGTAACCCCCCAGCACGTGAACCGACTGGGGCGTCAATCCGAGATGGCCGACGACAGGAACACCCGCCTGGGTCAATGCTTTAACCGCATGGGCGATTTCCGCGCCGCCTTCCATCTTCACGCCTTTGGACAGACCCTCGCGCATAATCCTTCCCGCGTTCTGAAGCGTCGTATCCAGGCTTCCGTGGTACGTCATAAACGGCATATCCGTCACGACAAAAGCCGATTTCACGGCACGTGTCACCGTTTTGGCATGATAAATCATTTCATCCAGCGTGACCGGCAGAGTGGATTCATGTCCCTGAATGACATTTCCCAAGGAATCTCCTACCAGAATCATGTCTACTCCCGCTTCGTCAGCCAGTTTGGCCGTCAGGTAATCGTAGGCCGTCACCATCGAAATCGGTTCCTTGCTCGCTTTCATTTTTTGCAGCTTGACAGTCGTCATCGGTTTGCGCTCTTGCGCCATGTCAATCCCACGCTTTCTTTTTTAATGTGGAAAAAATAAAACCGTGCTTCCGTCCAAGCCTCGACCGGGTTCTAAGCATCAAAAAACCCCTTCAGCAAACAGACTGAAAGGGCGCATAGTCAAAGAATCGTGAATCGTATGATCCTTCTGTCTCGGTCCTTCAGGCTCAGAGCAGAATCAGAAAACACACAAACGTACTTTATGCAATTGTCTAAAGCGTTAACCGTATAAGTGCAGTTCCGAAGATACCGCCTTACGGTGACAGTATATCAAAAACCCGGTCTTTTGAACAGACGGTTTAGCGTAATTCGACATCGCCGCTGTAAATTTTAATCTTGCGGCCGTCGTCCGCGATCACGGTCAGCGCTCCGCTGTCATCAAGTGAATCCGCCCGCCCTTCCACCGTTTCCTGGCTCGTTTTGACCCGGATGGGACAATTCAGCGAGACGCTCATCGCTTCCCACATGATCCGGATCGGAGCGAATCCGTTTTCCAGATACAGGTCGTACAGCTGCTCCAGCTCATTCAGAAAAGCCGCAATCATCGCCTCCCGCCGAACCGGCGCTCCCGATTCCAGGGCAAGTGAAGTGGCGACCGGTTTCAGGTCTTCCGGGAAGTCGGCTTCGGTCAGATTGGCCGTGATGCCGACGCCGATTATGACGTACTTCAGCCGCTCGTCTTCCCCGCTCATTTCAAGCAGAATCCCGCTTACCTTGCGGCCCTTCACGAGAAGATCATTGGGCCATTTGATGCCGATATCGATGCCGCATTCCTTACGGATTGCCCGGCAAAGAGCTACCGCGGTAAGCAGCGTAAGCTGGGGAACGAAGTAAACCGGCACACGCGGCTTCAAGATCAGGCTCATCCAGATGCCCTTCCCTTTCGGCGAATGCCAGTGCCTGCCCATCCGGCCGCGTCCGGAGGTCTGCTCTTCGGCAAAGATCAGCGTCCCTTCCTCGGCCCCTTCCGCGACGAGCTTGTGCGCTTCGTTCATAGTGGATTCTACCGCTTCGCGGATTTCGATGTGCCGGCCCATGAAGCGTGTCTGCAAGGCCTCTTCTATGTGAGCTTTCCGGAGCTTGTCAGGCTCTTCTGTCAGACGGTAGCCTTTACGTGTGACGGCTTCGAACTGAAACCCGTCCTGCCGGAGGCTTTCGATATGCTTCCAGACGGCTGTCCGGCTGCAGCCCAGCTCCCGGCTGATTTGCTCGCCGGACAAATATACGCCCGGATTGCTCCGGAACAAGTCTACAATTCGCTCGCGTACCGTCATGAGTCATTCATCTCGCATTTCTGTAGGACGGGAAGCTTCCGTCATTAAAATTTCTAGGGTGTTTTCCAGCTGCCCTAAGGCAACCCGCTCCAAAAGCCTATTCAGCGTTTCGCCTATCCAGGGTCCCGCTTTCTTTCCGCTTTGCGCCATCAGGTCGCTTCCGCCGACGGCGAGATCTTTGACACTATAGACCGGCATCATGCGTATCCAGGGTTCACCGTTTTCCAGGTAAACGTCAGCTTCCTCCGTCATGAAGCGAAAAAGCTCTTCCAGACACGCTTCACCGGCAGCCATATGCATTTCTGCGTCCGTGGGGAGGTCTCCGGAAGCTTCGCACCGGGCGGATGCAAGGCGCGGCACCGCCTGACTAGGCTGCCCGTGCTTCACGGACGGCGAAGCGTCTTGCTCCGGGAGCTCGGCTCCCGCGCGGGATGCTTCCAGGCAGTCTGACTCACCTTGAGTCACTGCCAAGCCGGACTGCGCCGAATTCCCGGGCAGCGTCCCATCTTGTCCGGGACGCCCGGTGCCCGCGGGTGAAGCTGCTCCCGCGCCGGCCTGCCGCTGCCGCCACGCGGTGCGCAGCAGACCGGCCGCGCGCAGCCAGCCCCGCGCAGCCTCCTTGCCGTGAGCAAGCACGGCAAGCTTGAACCGTGCGGCTGCACGCTCTTCCGCGGACGCCTGCGCCTCCGGCCGCGGCCTCAACGCCGCATCTTCAGCGTCACCGCGCTGAAGATGCGCATGCACGGCGAGGATGCGCGTCAGACGCGCGATGTCCTCGCCGGGGAACGTCAGCGCGCGCAGCTCCGCTCTGACGGCTTCAAGCTGCTGCGAACCGATCAGCAGCAGCAGAACCGCCCATCTGTCCTCTTCCGCAGGGATAGAGGACAGATGGGCGATAACCGCCTGTGCATGGGGATGTCCCCATGCGGCGAAGGGCAGCGCGAGCGGCGTCTTGGCGTGCCGCCAAAGACCGCTCGCAAGGAGCAGCCCCGCGGCGCGGGCCGGGTCCGCGCCGCCTACCATGCGCTGGAGTTCCGCGCGTACGCGCTCCATCGCGATGTGCCGCAGTAGAGGGGCCTGCCGCAGCAGAGCCTGCCACGTGGCCTCTTCGATGTCGAGGCCGTATTCGGCTGCGAAACGGATGCACCGCAGCATCCGCAAGGCATCCTCCCCGAAACGTTCGGCCGCCTCGCCCACGCATCGCAGAACGCCTCTATCCATATCGCTGCGGCCGCCGAACGGATCGATCAGGTTCCCTTCGGCATCCATGGCCATCGCGTTCATGGTAAAGTCGCGTCTTTTTAAATCTTCTTCCAAATCCGTAATATATTCGACTTCCGCAGGTCTGCGGAACCCCTCGTATTCCGTTTCCTTCCGGAAGGTAGTGACTTCAAAACTGTACGCCCCCGTCAGAACGGTTACCGTACCGTGCTGAAGTCCCGTAGGCACCGTCTTGGAGAAGGCTTCCATCACCTGTTCGGGTTTGGCCGAAGTCGCGATGTCCACGTCCTTGACGGGCCTTTCCAGAACGAAATCCCTGACAAACCCGCCGACAAAATAAGCTTCATGCTGGCGGGACTGCAGTCTCTCAAGCACACGGCGCCCTTCTTCGATCATGGTCCGGTTGTTCTCTTCCATCGTATGTACTCTTCCTTCCGTTACCGGAACGCGCTTACCTTTCCGCGCAAGCTTGTTTATCCACCCGGTGCGACGGAGGCAGTTCCCTTCCCAGAACCCGGTAGTAGATTTCCTCGTACTGCATCGTAATCCAGTCATTGCAGAAAGTCGTGCGAGCACGGTTCAGACATGCCGCCGACATTTTTTCGTACTGCTGCGGATCGCTGAGCAGTTCCACCGCGTAGTCCGCCATCTTCTCCGTGTCGCCGATTTCCGCAAGAAAGCCGGTCTCGCCGTGCGTCACCAGCTCGGGAATTCCGCCCGCTATCGAACCGACAGTCGGCACTCCGCATGCCATCGCTTCCAGGGCGACAAGTCCGAAGCTTTCTTTTTCCGAAGGGAGCAGCATAACGTCCCCCAGAGAGATAAGCTGCGCGACATCATCCTGTTTGCCGCAAAAGTTGACCCGGTCGCTAAGGCCCAGTTCTTTCACGTACGAAATCACTTTGGACAGCTCCGGACCTTCTCCTACAAATAGAAGACGACTCGGGATTTTTTCACTGACGCGCTTGAAAATATCGACCACGTCCGTGACCCTTTTGACCGGCCGGAAATTCGAAATGTGCAGCAAAATTTTCTCGTCGTCCCGGGCGAATTCTTTGCGAAGCGACTTCACGTCCCGCGGGTAATACACCCGTTTGTCCACGAAGTTGTAGGTCAGATCAATGTCACGGGAAATATCGAGCGTTTCTCTCGTTTCCGCGATCAGATCGTTGGAAACGGCCGTAACCGCATCGCTTTCGTTAATGGCGTACCGGATCAGGTCGCTGATGGACTGATCTTGGGCAAGCACCGTAATATCCGTCCCGTGAAGGGTCGTAACGACCTTTAAATCCGGTCCCACCATCTGCTTGGCCAGCAGCGCGCAAACGGCGTGGGGGATCGCATAATGCACATGCAGCAGATCCAGCTTCTGCATCTGCGCGACCTGCGCAAGCTTGCTTGCGAGGGACAAATCGTAAGGAGGGTAGCGGAATACGTAATAATCGCTGACCTCAACCTCATGATAATAAATATTCCGGTGAAATTTACCCAGCCTGAAAGGCATGCTGTGCGTTATAAAGTGGACCTCGTGGCCCTTTTCGGCGAGCAGCTTGCCGAGCTCCGTCGCAACCACTCCGGAACCTCCCAGGGTAGGGTAGCACGTGATTCCGATTTTGAGCTTATCGTTCATGCTCAGGTTCCTTTCTTGGGTAGAAAGTATTGAAGTTCAACCGGCAGCTTGGACATAAATCCTTCCGCATAAGCCATCATCCGTTTCTGTCCGAGCAGCGCGTCTCTTGCTTCCACGCGTTCCACGTAATTTCGGTTCAGGGGGGTCAGCACGATGTCTTCCCCGACCTGCGGAGGCGTGAATTGGGAACGGTAAGCCTGCAGCACTTCTTTCTTGCCGGGATAGGCGTCCGAAACATCCACTACGATGTCCGGATCAATAGTATCGTTAATAAAATAAAAGAATAGGCTCTCGACTTGAAAAGCTTTCGTTTCAGGCAAATACCGTCTGAGTTTCGCATTGAAAACCGCTTCCTGCACCAGATAAGAGCATGCGATATGATCGGGATGGCGGTCTTCCCAATACGGGGCAAAGACGATTTTCGGCTTTCTCAGCCGGATTTCCTCTGTAATCGCGTCAATTTGATCCTTGGAGCCGGCCGATAAGCCCCGATCGGGAAGTCCGAGATTGGAGCGGAGCACGATTCCCATCGCTTCCGCCGCTTTGTTCGCTTCCTCCAGCCGGTTTTCGGGCGTTCCGTTCGATGACATTTCCGACCGGGTCAGATCGCACAAGCCAACCGTATACCCCGCTCTTGTGTGCTTCAGAATCGTACCGGCCATTCCGATCTCCGCATCATCCGCATGCGCTCCGAATACGAGGATATCCACCGTCTCCATTATGCTTCACCCGGCTTATACTTGTGGACAAGCTCCCGCCAGGCGAAATCCCCCCTGTCCAAAGCGCGAACAAGAAGCTCCGCGGTCGCGATATTCGTTGCGACTGGGATCCCCATAACGTCGGATAAACGGAGCAGGGCGATGATATCAGGTTCGTGAGGCTGAGCCATCAAAGGATCCCGCAGGAAAATAATCAGGTCCATCTCGTTTTTAGCTACCATCGCACCGATCTGCTGATCTCCGCCAAGGGGGCCTGACATAAACCGGTGGATCGTCAGACTTGTATTTTCCATAATTCTTTGGCCCGTGGTTCCGGTTGCGAAAAGATTGTTCCCGTCGAACACCTTCTCATAGGCGGTTACGAAATTGACCATCTCGTCTTTTTTGCGGTCGTGGGCGATTAAGGCAATATTTAAGCTCACTTGTAAACTCTCCCTTCCCTGCCTTCAGGGGGCCTGCTGATATGTATGGTTCGTAGAGAAGTATGAAAAATGAACAGGAGTCATTAGGAAATCCGCTGGAAGGAATGAAGGAACAATCAGTCGATAAAATGTTCGAACCCGTAGATCATGCCTTCATAGGTCATCACTTTATGCACAGCCGTATTCACGCCTGGCATATAAGCCGCGCGCTCATAGGAATCATGCCGGATTTTGAGCGACTCGCCGTACGCCCCCATAATAACTTCTTGCTGGGCAAAAACACCCGGAAGCCGGACGCTGTGGATACGGAAGCCGTTATAATAAGCTCCGCGCGCTCCTTCAAGCTGCTCCTCTTCTTTGGGGTTTCCTTGCCGGAACTCTTCCCGGTTCTGGGAGATAAGTTCCGCTGTTTTCACGGAAGTACCCGATGGTGCATCAAGCTTCTGGTCCCCGTGATATTCGATGATTTCCAGGTGAGGGAAATATTTGGCCGCCTGTGAAGCGAATTTCATCATCAGAATAGCGCCGATGGAGAAATTGGGGGCGATCAGTCCGCCGATTTTTTTATCCTTGCATTGTTTGTCCAACTCTTCGATATCTTCGGTTGTAAAACCCGTCGTTCCGATTACCGGTCTGACACCATGACGAATAGCCAGCGCCGTATTGGCGACAGCGCTCTGAGGCCCGGTAAAATCTACCAGAACGTCCGCTTTGCTTTCAACTAAAGCCAGCTCCAGATCGTTGGACATTTTAACGCCGCAATCCGGAAGACCCGCCAAAGATGCGGCGTCTACCGGACCGGAGGACCGGTCAACGGCAGCCACCAGCTTCAAGGAGGAATCTCCGAGTACCATTTTTACCACTTCACGGCCCATTCGTCCGCTTGCTCCGGCAACCGCTACTTTAATTACTTCCTGAGTCATCACATATACCGCCTTTCTTATCTTGTGCAGTGTTTAAGGTTTCAAATACTGGCGCAGTTTCCTGCGGTACTCCTCCAGCAGTCCTGCTGCTGCCTTATTCAGCGGTTCGAGGCGAATGGCCTCTTTGGCCGCGTGTACGGCCAGATCATAGTCGTCTACCCCCGCGTACGCGGCGGCAAGCTTCAAGCAGGCTTCAGCACTCAGCGGATCCAAAGCAGCCGCCTGCTTCAACAAAGCAATCGCGGTTTGAAGCTGTTCTCTTTCCCGGCTTTGATCCAGACACTTGTCCGCTTCCGCAATCAGAGATTTGGCTTTCAGCGTAGTCAGATGATACTGATAAGCTTCGCTTTCAGGTTCCAACCCATAAGCGGCAACCGCATGATCGATCGCTTTTCCGAGTTTTCCGCTCCTGGCAAACGTAATCGATAGCTTATAATGGTAGGAAGCGTTGTCTGGCTCCGACAATACCGCCTTTTCGAACCATGAAATGGCATCTTCGAAATCATTGTTCAGAATAGCCTCGTAAGCCTTCTGAATTTCCTGTTCCCCATCCATCTGTCCATCCTCCTTCCGCCCGCAACAGAGCCGGGGATGGTACAGCATATGAGGGTTAGTCGGAATCGGTGTGTATTTTCGTCCACCTGTCCGCATCACGCGTGTTGAATTTCTTCATCACTTTATCGTGCGCTTCCGTTAAATCAATGCCAAGAGAATTGGCGAAGCAGATGGTAATAAATAAGATGTCGCCGAGTTCCAGCTCTATCGAGTTTTCTTCTTCGGAAGCCTTTTTGGGTTTCTCTCCGAACTGATGATTGACTTCCCTGGCCAATTCCCCGACTTCCTCGGACATTCTGGCCAGCATGGCAAGAGGACTGAAATATCCCTCTTTGAATTGCGATATGTATGTATCCACTTCCTGCTGTAGATCTTTCATTGAACGTTCCGGCATAATACGGCCTCTCTTTCCTTCCAGCCTAACTTCAATCTTATCAACATCTTATTATAGACTCGTTTTTATTGCAATTTTCGATTTGCGGACAACACTTTCCTTGTATGACATTTAGGGGGGAGGGAAAACCAAAGACAAGCAGCAAACGAAGCCAACCAGGAAGGCGGGAATCAGATGAAACGGGTATACAGTTTTTCACTCTGCATTATGATGTTTTTGACCGTTTGCGGTACCTGCATCGCACAATCCGCTGACCGCGGCATAAAAGGAGAACCCGGAACGCTCGGTTACCCGGATCAAAAGCCCTCATCTTACGGAACTCAGCCGATTAAATCAGGCATTAGCGGCTCCACCGGAACGTATGATCCGTCGCAGTATTCAAACGGCGGCGTAGGCACAAGTCTGCCCCAGCCTCAAGTAAACCCCGTTCCCAAGCCGGGAGACTATCCTCCGTCAAAAAAATACAACGTCAACCTGATACCGTTCGATTCCAAAGTATCCGATTCCGCGAGGAGAGACGATCCGACCTGGGACTGGCTGGGATTCATCGGTGTGCTCGGTTTAGCCGGATTTATCGGTAAATACCGCAAAAAGGAATTTTATTAGCGTCCTCTCTTCCCATGCAAAAAAACAGGCCAAGGAAGGAACCCGGCCTGTTTTTCCATATAATCCGGCAGAAACAATCAAGTCGCCTCCGGCGCCCGGATGACAACGGACCCGAATTTCATTACAATAGGATTGGTGATTAGTGGCAAGTCAGGGAAGGAGGAGAAAACAATGGCAATGGCATTAAAAGATAAGATAATGCCGTATTTGAAGCAGTTCTTGCCGATCGCGTTCGGAACCGCCATTTTTTCGTTCGGAGTCCATTATTTTGTTATTCCCAATGAGCTGATGGAAGGCGGGCTCACAGGCATATCGCTGCTTCTGCACTATATTTTTCTGCTTCCGCCTTCCGCGACGACGCTCGTTCTGAATGTGCCGCTCTTTTACTTGGGGTGGAGGCATTTCGGCTCTAAAGCTATGGTCTACACGATCTTCGGCTCTCTTTCGTCTTCGTTTTTCTTATGGGTGATGGAAATCATGATCGGAAAAGGATGGATCATCCCTTTTGCCACCAAGCAGGATTATTTGCTTGCCGCCTTATATGCGGGATTTACGATAGGTTTGGGACTCGGAATCGTATTCCGTTTCGGAGGTACGACCGGGGGATCGGATATTCTTGCCCAACTGGGAAACAAGTGGAAAGGCTGGAGTGTCGGGCAGGTTATTCTGCTGATCGACCTCATCGTTATCGGCACATCTTTACTCTACATACCGAAGGAAAAAGTACTCTACTCACTGGTCAGCGTGTTTATCGGCTCCAAGATGATTGATTACATCACGGAAGGCTCGCATTCCGCCAAAGCCTTTACGATTATTACCAATGAAGCGGAAAACGTGTCTCAGGCGATTCAAAAGGAATTGGACCGGGGCGTTACTCTTTTTCCGGCCAAAGGGGCTTTCTCCCGTCAAGAGAAAGAAGTGGTCTACTGCGTGGTGTATCGGCAGGAAATGCGAAGGCTCAAGGAACTGGTCAAATCCATTGACCCCACCGCATTCATTATTATCAATGAAGTGCACGAAGTATTGGGAGAAGGCTTCAAGGTTGACTAGAAGCCTTCTCTGTTTTTATTCCGGACGGTATCGTAGCCGGGCTTTAACCGGAACATCCGCCAGCCGGCAAACATCAGGACGCCGATAATGAACGCGCCGACGCCAAGCGACCAGAATACGGGCTCCTGCGTGTCGGGCAGCGGCAGGAAAGCTTCACGGTCGGAGCGGCCGAATATCCCATCGATTGTCTTGCCGAACTCTCCCGAAGCTTGAAGCAAATTGGTTTTGTCGAGTGTTGGAGCGGCCAATCCCTTTCTCATAAACACGAGCAAGGAATCCAGCTTCTCCACTTCCGCAGGAGCACGGCTGATCAACAGCGCCGGTCGAATGGTCGACATATGCCGGTACAGCTTGTTATAGTCCAGCAGAGCCTCAAGCTTTTTCCGGGCCGCTACATTCGTCTCGATCCGTCTCAAGTCATCTTTGATCAACTTGTAGTACTGCAGCCACATGGGCTGCCCCCGGTGAGTGAGCGCGTCGGCGGCCAGTCTAATTTTGGCGGCGGCAAAGCGCCCTTCATCCAGGGAAAAGGAAACAGAGGCATAGGTTTTCTTCGCCCCCGTAATCGTTTCCGTCAGTGCATGCAAACCTTCTATCGTAATCGAACCGTCATACGTCAGCTTAGTCGCAAGTTCTCCGAGCCGTTCGAGTTCGATTCTGGCTTCCGTCGTTTTCCCCTGTTCCGACAGCTTGTACAGCTGCTCAGCGGCTTCATTCAAGGATTCAGCCGTCTTCATTTGAACCGGAGTCATCGATGCCGCGGGAACTGCTTCTCTCGGGGCCGGCGCACAACCAACCGCCGCCGAAGCGAAGATTGCCCATGCTCCGAGCAATCCGATAATCCGCCTGCAAGAACTAAACAACATGTGGACATCCCTCCTACCACATCATATGGAGGGATGTCCACATTTAGACCTTGCGGAGCCGGTGTTTTTGATAAGGCAGATAAGCAAGAGCCGCAAGAATGCCCGCTGCGCTTAATCCGATGGTAAACCACTGGATCGTATCCAGATGCGGCATGAGAACCTCAGAAAGTCTGGGAAAGATCCCCTTCGTGTAGTCCATCCAATCGTTCGCAAACGCCCAGACAGCCACCAGCAGCACGGCGGCAACCGAGTAAGTCATCACCGATGCGAATAAAAGCACCTCAATCGCCATACCCAAATGAGAAAGAGTAAGCATCCAATCCTGCCAGGCGACCGGGTCTCCCAGCGCATAGCCGGACCAGATCATGGCTACGGCCCAGATACCGTATTTAAAGGAAGTCACCAGCCCGAACGCTTCAATAAATCCCCGCAGCAGTGACCTTTTCCCCAAACCGACTCCGGCCGTCCGCTCATCTCTTAACAAATACAGCAGGGTTAGCGTAAAAAACAGGCTTGCCGTAGGGCTATCCGGAACAAAGGGCAGGTACCAGGCAGGCTCGAAATCATACGTATCCATTAACTGATATTTATACCAGTAGTAGCCGTATACGGTCCCCAAAGCATTAATCCAAAACAGCAGCCATAGCATAGGCCGGCTTCTCAAGAGAGTAAGCGCCTGATGCAGGGTGGCGTTATTTCTCATCGTTCTGCTCCCCTCGAAAATCCGGCTAACGGATCTCTTGCGTACATTTTTCGTTTTACAAAAAAACCTGACCGTCTGCGTACGGTCAGGTTCTTAGACATGCTTATTGGGCTTTCTTTTGTTTAGCAAGCCAGTCAGCCAGTTTGTCCAAATCGGCATCGGTTAACCCTTTGGCGATATTGTCTTTATACTGAGGCTGCATAGCCCCCTGGCCGTTCTTGATGATGTTCATGATCTGTTCCTTATCATGCTTATCACCCACACCGCGAAGTGGCGGGATTCCGTTGTTCGGCATCCCTTTCAGGTCGGCGACATGACAAGATACGCAAGTCGCTTTCTTATAAATCTCCATTGCCGGATCGTCTGCCGCCACGATGCCTGCCGCTTTCTGCTGCTGTCCGCCACCGCCGGAAGCGGCGCCTCCGGCTGCTTTCTTCTCTTTCATTTCTTCTTCACGCTTGATGTGCTCCGGAATCGTGTTAGTCGCTTTCAATTCCAACTGGTAATGGTGCCAGGAGGTATACGTCAAGTATGCGGAAGCGATTAACGTCAGAAGCGCCAGAGAAGAAGCGATCGGGCGTCTGTAGAACCGGCGCTCTTTCCCCGTATCCAGGAACGGTGCCAGAAGAAGTCCGCCGAACATCAGTCCGGGTACGATCAACGTACCGAAAACAACGTACTGATCCGATGTATACGGATATTTCAGCAGTTGGTACATAAACAGGAAGTACCAGTCCGGAATCGGAATAAAGGATGTGTTCTTAGGATCAGCCGGGTAGCCGAGCGGCGCCGGTTCTGAAATAACCAGACACAATACACCGACCAGAAATACAACGGCAACCATCCATTCTTTCAATAGAAAGTTCGGAATGAACGCTTCGGATTTTCCGGGATAAGACGAATAATCCGGAGGTACGGTGTTTTTTACTGTTTTCTTAACACGAGAATCGCCTACATAGACGACTTTCTCGCCATCTTTTTGTCCGTGAGCCACTTAAGTACCCTCCTTTCATTTTATAGCGGTCCGGAAATCCCCTGCCTGCGAATCATCAAGAAGTGTCCGGCCAGTAATGCGAGGAGAGCTGCAGGTAGGAAGAACACGTGAAGTGCGAAGAATCTCGTCAGCGTCTGCGCACCTACAATATCTCCACCCTGCAGGAACGTTTGAACATATTGGCCCAAGAATGGGATCGATGCCGCGATCTTGATCCCTACTTGAGTAGCATAGTAGGCTTTGTTATCCCAAGGAAGCAGGTAACCGGTGAAACCAAGACCAAGCATAACAAAGAAGATCAGCATGCCGACGACCCAGTTCATTTCACGAGGCGCTTTATACGAACCCGTGAAGAAAACGCGGAGCGTATGTAACAGCATCATAACGATAACAAGGGATGCTCCCCAGTGGTGCATACCGCGCACGATAACGCCGAATGCTACCTGGTGCTGCAAATAGTCAACGCTTGCATAAGCGTTGATAATGTCCGGTGTATAATACATCGTCAAGAACATACCGGACAAGATTTGAATTACAGTGACAAAGAACGTCAGACCGCCGAAACAATAAACGAAAGCGGAAAAATGGTGAGCCGGATTGACGTGTTCGGGAACCTCGTGATCGGCTACGTCCCTCCAGATCGGCGTGATATCTAGACGTTCGTCGATCCAGTTGTACATATTTTTAAACATCTGATCGTTACGCCCTCCTTATTTCGCCCTTGTGTTAGCGTGCAGCTGTCCCAGATAGACGAATCCTTTATCGATTTTTACGTCGTATTCGTCCAGCGGAGCTGGAGCTACCGCAAGGTTTTTGCCGTCAGCGGTGTAATGCGCGCCGTGGCATGGGCAAAAATACTGGTTTTTGTACTCGGGATTGTTGTTCCAGTTAACCGTACAACCCAAGTGCTTACATGTCGGGTTCAAGGCGAAGATTTTGCCGTCTTGACCCTTGGTGATCCATGCGGTCAGTTCCACATCGCTCTCGTACCAGCCGTCCACCTGATGAACCTGGAACGTGAATGATGTGGGCTCATTCGTAATTTTGGCTTCTTCAACTACTTTGACCCAATCCGAAGCCTTCTTCGGCTGAAGCACCGGATCCACCGCGAATCTCAGCATTGGAGCTACCATACCGGCCGCCATGAAAGCGGTGGTACCGCCGAGCGTGTACGAAAGAAACTGGCGGCGGGACATTTGACGCCGTACTACTGGCTTCTTGCCATGGTGCTCATTCGAATTGTTGCGTTCACTCATTTCGCGTGCTACCCCCCTAAGCCATTCAATTTGTCGCATGACAAATCGAACCTATATCACGTGTCGTTCGACATTATCTTACACTTCATAGACTAGGACATTACTAATAATATCCTACGACCTTTGGGGCGTCAAGGATGTAGCCGCAAGGTCTTGGGAGTGCCTTCTCGGGTTGTGTTGCGAATTTAACAAAATTGTCACAATTTCCCCCGGGAAACACGCCATCCTTTTTATCTTTACCAAATTTTCGAATTCTAACGAATCTCTTCAGATTTTTTTGAAAACCAGAGCTGCTCGATCCGTTCCCCTATCGCTTTCTTCGCTTCCTGTCCGGGATTCCGAACCGCCTCGGGGGAAACGTACACGATCAGATCCGCATTCTGCAGCTGCCAAGCCCCGATCTCCGGATGCGCGGTCACCACGACGACATAAGCGAAACCGGCCTTTCTTAACTGCCCGCAGGTCCTTTCCACGTATTCACGATCCCTATCTTCCGAGGTACAGTAGTGGAGGGCCGGGTACGTGACGACTCTTCCTTTATAAGGTATCTCAAGCACGTCCAATACGTCCCTGAGGCTTTCCAGGGCGTCTCCCGCTTCCCAGGGCGTCTCCCCGCCGCCTAGCCCCGTAACGGGAAGCAGACAGGTGTCCAAATACGGCTGCAGATCCGTCCAGTCTTTTTCCGTAATTTCGCTAAACTTCATCATTCTCTCCCCTTCCGGTCAATAGAGCTACTTTACCATATCGGGACAAACGGCGGGTACCTTTTTATCCCGTGAAAATCAAAAAACCCCCTCCTTCCGCCAGAACGCATCCGCCTGGATGGTCCGCAAGAAAGAGAGGGTAATGGCGGGACATGCCCGGTTGCGGCAGTCCTGTTTTTAACAAGTTTTGTGACAACACGGGCAGCCTAACTGGGGGATTGGATGGATTTGAGTTCGGCGGTAAGCGCTAGAAATGTAGCTTCATCACCCTCGGCTAGAGCGCTGTCAATCTGTTGATAGAGATGATTTTCTTTATACTTCCGCATGGCGTCGTCCATTACCAATTCAGCGATCAGACCCAGCAGCGCTTCATTTGAAACATTCATTCTTCCCATAGGGATCTACCTCCAGGTATCGTCCGCACAATGCAGAGCAGCGATAGGATTGTATTACTTCCCTGGTTCCATCCGGTACTCTCTTCCCTTGCCTACATAGTTATCCGTGGTGCGTTTCATCCGTTCGAGATCCTGAGGTGTTAATTCCCGCACAACTTTTGCCGGAGTTCCCAGCGACAGCGTATAAGCCGGAAGAATCGTACCTTCAGTAACGAGAGAACCTGCCCCTACTAAAGCATATTCACCGATCTCGGCGCCGTTTAGTACGATCGCCCCCATTCCGATTAATGTGCCCCTGCCTATACGGCAGCCGTGTATAAGGGCACCATGACCGACGGAAACGTCGTCTTCTACGATCAGCGGCTGGTCCGTGTTAACATGACCGATGCATCCGTCTTGAATATTGCACCGGTTCCCGATCCGGATCGGAGCCAAATCTCCTCTCAGGACGGCATTGAACCAGATGGTGGAATCTTCACCGACAGAAACATCTCCGATAATCTGTACGCCCGGGGCGATGTAGACCG
Source organism: Paenibacillus sp. GbtcB18 (assembly GCF_019091125.1). Classification (NCBI taxonomy): domain Bacteria; kingdom Bacillati; phylum Bacillota; class Bacilli; order Caryophanales; family Paenibacillaceae; genus Paenibacillus; species Paenibacillus sp. GbtcB18. The sequence continues at coordinate 257,320 of NZ_JAGXJX010000001.1, read as the reverse complement.
AAGACGCGATAGCGGGAAATAAGCCTTTAAAAGGATGCAGCATAGCGCCACTCACTCCTCTGGATTTTTTCTCATCATAAATGCCGGAAGGAGAGGGCGTCAACGTGCCGGGAGCCCGCTAAGGACAGCCGGAGTTGACGGGGCGCTATTCTTTTAATTCGATTTTGTCTTCCTCGGCAATCGTGTTGCCGGCAATCGTTTTGCCGCCCAGAGGGGTGATGCGGACCACGGCTCCTGCATGCTCTTCTTCCCCGACGGCAAGCAATCCCAGATGCATCATCATGGCGATAATCCGCTGTTCGAAAATCGACTCCGGCGTATCGTAGTAAAACGGCCGGATTAACGGACACAGCACTTCCGCAAGCGACGCGGTCGTCACCCAAGTGCCCGCCAGCCGGGCCGTCCATTGGACGATCGACTGGAGGTTGTAAACAGGGCCTTTGTAGAGCCGGAGCCAGAAGCGGTACAGTTCGTCCTGGCCCGGCTTTATCCCGGCGTCCGTCATTTCCTCGCCTTTCTCCGTCAGATGCAGCAGCCCGCCCCGTTCCTGGAGAAGCTCCTGGAAGAAGCAGTAGTCGTAGATCAGCGAGAACCGGTTCGGATATTCCTTGAATTTGCGTCCGTAGCCGAATCTCCATGCCGTCTTGCCCACAAGCTCTTCCTTGACCGCCATGCCGCCCAGTATCTGGGAGAGCTGCCGCTTGTACATGACGTCTTCATGAGTCAGCAGCACTTCATGGTCCCTGATAAACTGCATTAGCTGAAGCACATCGTCAGCCATCAGGGTATGTTCCTCACGATAGACGGCAGGATCGTTCGTATAGATAAGGCGGCTTTTGTAATTGCGGGTCAGCACATCGCCGAAACGCCGCTTCAAATCATTTGGCACTTGAAAAAGATACTTGGTCTGCTGGGAATAGCCGTGAAACAGCCAGCCGTGCTTTTTGAATTTCGAGATCGTGTCGCGCGGGTTGGAATTTTCCTTCTCTTCCTTCAAAAACTTAGCCTGCTGCACGCGGGCAACGAGCTCTTCCAGACTGAACAGCCCCCGCTCTTCAAACAACAGGGTGTTTAAAAACCGGAGATCTTCCATCGTCAGCGCGTCTACCCGCTCTTCGAAAATGTCCCTGCGGCTGACCGTAGTCAATATAGACTGGATCAGCTCGTTTTTGGAATGCATATTGCACTCGCAGGCATAGGTATCCGCTATCCGGTTTAAATCGTGAATATCCGCGTAACTGAGCATATCGGCCAGATTCAAGTCCGCCACCTCCTTTCACGACTCCTGTCCGTCTTTCATGAACGCAATCCTTCTAGTTAGCCGTATACTTGTTGGTACTACTCAGTATGGGAATAAATCCCTGAATTAAACCTTTTCACGCAAAAAAAAGCACATCCGCCTTCCGGCAGACATGCTTTTCCTGTTTCCGTCGCTCACACGATTAAATGCTTCGTACAATTATACAGCGTGCATTCCCACACGTCCGTGCCTTGGCGGACAATCGTCAAAGACGCGTTCGTAAGCGGGTCGTCCCGACGCTCCAGTCTCATCGTCTCCAACGCTCGTCCAATAAACGCTCCATGGCTGACGATCAGCATCCGGCTGCGGGGGTATTTCACGCTTAAATCCGCATAGAACGAAAGCCAGCGGCTGCGGACTTGTTCGTCCGTCTCCCCCCCAAGCTCGAGCTGCAGCCAGTCGGGTCCCCAGCGGTCGAGCCGTTCCTGGAGCGTCGTGCCCTCCACCTGGCCGAAGCCTTTCTCCCTCAGCCTGCTGTCCGTTCCGGCTATCGGGATGCCCGATCGTTCGCTGATCAGCTGCGCGCTTTCCTTCGCGCGTTTCAAATCACTGCTGATGATGCCGTCCCACGCTTCTCCACGCAGCCGTGCACCCAGCCGCCTTGCCTGCTCTCTTCCCTCTTCGGTAAGCTCCGTGTCGAGTGCTCCCTGTATTTTTCCTAAAAGGTTCCACTCGGTACTGCCGTGCCGGATTAACCCGATTGTGGTCAATATAATCTCCTCCATAAACAAACCAGCTCCGTAAGAGCTGGCGGGTACTTGACTAAGTTTTCTTTTATCGTTTGCCGCGTTCGATCCAGGCATGAAACAAGAAGCTCACAAACAACCCGATCAGCGATAACGCGATGAGATGATGAACATAAGGAGGTAAAACAAACGTGTTACTATTCGGCATAACCGCCGAAACATTCAAACCCGCAACGGCCTGCTTCATCGTGCGGCCGTTCATCGACGAGGTCCCTTCCATTCCCGGCGATCCGGCATAGGCATGCTCATACGTCAAGCTTAACCCTTTCCCCAGAAAAGCGGGAGACGAGTTCAGTGAGAGGCACAGCAGTACGCCTACGAAAAGCAGCAGGCAGAAGGAAGCCGCCAAACGGCCCGCGCCGCGAAATTTACCGCCGCGACCGGAGCTTGCCGCGGCCCCTACCTCTGCGGGATAACGCCACGGCTCGTAAGCGCCGATCCGCTGCATGACCGAATCCGCGATGGATACTCGCGGGATAGGCGTATCGGTACGCAGCGATAAACGGATCAGGTCCCGGCACTCCTGCCACGCGAGGAACTGTTCCGAGCATCGCTTGCAGCTGTCCGAATGTACCCGGACGGCCTGGCGCCTCAGCTCGCTGGCCGTGCCTTCTATGCATTCAAGCAGCCATTCCTGAACATCCTCACATTTCATCTCCGCGTCATCCCCTCGCATTCTTCCAGCCAATTATCGGTGTGGTAGTAGGGCTCCATCTGCAGCTTTACACTGGCTCTGGCCCGAAACAACAGCGATTTGACCGAACTGACGGTTTGTCCCAAAATGGATGCGATCTCCTGGTAATCCAGTTGATCGTATTCCCTGAGGATCAGAGCCGATCTCTGCTTCTCCGGCAGACTATTGATCGCAAGCCGGACCATGGAGACTTTCTCCTTCCGGATGACGGTCTGTTCGGGAAGCGATTCAAACGAAGTTTGAGGGGTATGTCCGCAATTGTCCAACGATATTTTAACGATTTTGTGTTTGCGCATTTCACTCAGCACGGTGTTCCGTGCGATCGTATACAACCAGGTAGAGAAGGAAGCTTCCGCTTCACGGAACGAACTCAGGCTCCGGTAAGCTTTGTAAAAAGTTTCGTTGCACAAATCCTCAGCCATCAGCTCCAGTTGGGCGCTTTTGAGCATATGATAAATAAAAACGAAAATTTTGCGCTCATAACGGTGCATCAGCTCGTTGTATTTCCCTATATTTCCATCCTTAACCTCACGAATCAACTGGGTATCCGTCATTACGTGCACCCCTCCTGCACAGTACGTTCGGGTTCCCCGCTTCCGTTTACATGCTTATACCGGGCGGGAACCAAAAAGTTGCGCGGTCTGCGGGCTAACTTCCAATCGAAGCACAACATGATATCACTATAACAAATATTGCATAGAGCTGTAAAATTTTCTCCGGTCCGCAGCGATACTGAAAAAAGGCAAAAAAAAAACCACCTCTACGAGGCGGCTGCACAATGTGCGATTATCGGATAGGAGTGGAGAGAAACCATACTGTACTTTTATTATATGAATCCGTTTACAAAAAGTCAATGCTTTTTTGAAAACGTTTACGAAAAAGTTTTTGAAGGCCGCTGCTTCCATTAAAAAAAGCCTCTCTCCCGCATAGGCCTGCATAAAGCATCTATGCATAGTGGGAAAGAGACTTCATTGTTTCGCATAAGAAACCGACCTAAACGTGGATGGAAAATTGTTCGCTGAGCAGGGCCGATGCTCTGTCCGCGGTTTCCTGGTCCCGGAAAGACAGACGGAGTACGCCCGGCACGTCGAGACGGCTCTCGATGATCTGCAGGTTGCTCAGGTTGAGCCGATGCTTGCCGAGCAGCGTTGCGATCTGCCCGATCATTCCCGGATGGTCCGGAATATCCGCGTAAATATCGTACAGCGGCGTAAGCATTCCTTTCCGGCGGTCCGGCACCTGCTTGCGGAATGTCCCGGCTACCTCAAACTGCTTCTCGATGCCCTCGGCGTCTTCTTTCTCGAGAAGCTCGCGGAACACCGAGATCTGCCGATCCCAGTCGTCCAGAAGTTTCAGCAGAACGTTGCGGTTGTTGATGAGGATATCCCGCCATATAAAGGGATCGCTGGAAGCGATGCGCGTAATATCGCGGAAACCTCCGGCCGCCAGGTTTTTGTAGAGCTCATTGGATTCGTTGTACGTGCGGATCTGGTTAACGAGCGCGACTGCAATCATGTGCGGCAGGTGTGAGATGGCTCCCACGATATCGTCGTGTTCGCGTGCGTCCACTCGGATTATCTGGGCTTGCGTATACGCAAGAAGTTTGGCCAAACGCTCGACTTCAGCAACCGGCGTGTCCGTGCCCGGTGTCAGAACGTAGAATGCATTCTCGAACAAATGCGACGAGGCGGCTTCCATGCCGGAACGCTCCGAACCGGCCATAGGATGACCGCCGATAAAATAAGCGTCCTTAAAGCGCAGTTTCTCCGCACACTGTACGACGGACAGCTTGGTGCTACCCACATCCGTTATAAGGCAGCCCTTTTTTAAGGAGAACTGCTTTAACCGTTCGAGATACGTTTCCAGCGCCCCTACGGGCACACACAGAAAAATGATATCGGCGGCTTCGGCCGCCGCCTGCATCGAAGTCGTTCCTTCGTCCACGATGCGTCTTTTCACCATATTTTCCACCGACGTCGGGTTATTGGAGTGGCCAATGACTGTAACGTCCGGTTTGCCTTTGAAGCATAAAGCGAGCGAGCCGCCAATGAGCCCGACGCCGAAAATTGAGATTGTCGTCATGTTTGATAACCTTTTCCTATACGTATTATGATTCTTGGACAGCCCCGTGAAGCACAAGCTCAAGAGCACGAACGAACGCTTCGTTCTGCTCTCTGCTGCCCACCGTTACTCTCAGCATGGTCGGGAAATCGAGCTTTTCCCCGCTGCGGACGATGATACCGTGACGAAGAAGCTCGTCAAACACCGGACCGGAAGGACGGCCGATATCCACCAGAATAAAATTACCGTGGGCCGGATACGAGAAAAGGCCGAGTCTTCGGAACTCACCCAGGAGATACTCAATCCCTTCCCGGTTGAGCCTGCGGCACTGTTCCACAAAACCCTGGTCCCGGATAGCCGCAGCCGCAGCCGCTTGAGCCAAGCGGGTCGTATTAAACGGCTCCCGTACCTGATTGATCGTACGAATCACATCCGGATGTCCGATTCCGTAACCGATCCGCAGGGAAGCAAGCCCGTAAATTTTCGAGAACGTGCGGAGGATTACGATATTGGGATATCTGCTTAGCAGCTCCAGACTATCCGGGTAGGCCTCATCGGTCGTATATTCGTAATAAGCCTCGTCGAGAGCCACCATGACATCAGAAGGAACCTTGTTCATAAAAGCTTCCAGCTCCTGCCGGGTCACTATCGTTCCGGTCGGGTTGTTCGGGTTGCAGATCCAGACGATTTTCGTCCGTTCATTGACGCGGCGGAGCATTTCGTCCAGATCGTGCTTGCCGTCTTTTAAAGGAACCTCAACCGAAACCGCGCCTTCGATCTCCGCGTTATGTTTGTATTGAGGAAACGTGTGGGTCGCCATGATCGTCTCGTCTCCGGGTACGAGATAAGCCCTCGCGATCATAAGGATCACATCGTCCGATCCGGCTCCGAAAATAAGCTGGTCCGCGTTAACGCCATAATGATCGGCAACGGCCCGCATCACCTCCGCTCCGGCTCCGTCCGGATACAAGGTCAAGTTGTCCAGGTCAGCCAGAATCGCTTCTTTGGCTTTAGGCGAAAATCCGAACGGATTTTCGTTGGAAGCCAGCTTGATTACGTGCTTCAAGCCAAGCTCCCTTTTCACTTCGTCAATCGGTTTGCCCGGCTGGTACACCGGCAGTTTCGTTACCTGTTGTTTGGGACGCATATCCATCACCTCTGCCAATCTCTCTGTCTGCCTTCTTCGTGCTTACCTCGTTAACTTTGCGTTTGATAAGACGCGCCTTTCAAGTCTCTGACAAATTCACCGATTTGCTTCAGCGCATCTTGTTTCGTACTTTCGTCTTGGAGACGCTGTTCCTGCTCGCCGATCCGGCGGACGATAGCGCTGCCCACAACGACCGCGTCGCACGTTTTCTCGAAGCGCTCGACCTGTTCGCGGTTCGAAATTCCGAAGCCGATCGCGATCGGCAAATCCGTGGCCGCTTTTACCGAAGCCAGGAAATCGTCTACACCCGCATGAAACTCGGAGCGCACACCCGTCACTCCCATGGAGGACACGCAGTAGATAAAGCCCGAAGCCCGGCTGACGATTTTCTGCACACGCTCGTTGGAGGTCGGAGCAATCAGCGGAATCAGATGAATCCCGTTGCGCTCCGCGAGCCGCCTGGCTTCCGCGTCTTCTTCCATCGGCAGATCCGGAATGATCACACCGCTGATATCACTTTCTTTCATGAGTTCAAAAACGCGCTCCAGCCCGATGCGAAGCAGCGGATTGTAGTAAGTAAACAAGATCATGGGCAGCTCGGAGCCTTCGCTGCGCGCCTGCTTGGCGATTTCGATGACCTTCAGCACGGTAATCCCGCTTTTCAGGGCGCGTCCGGAGGACTCCTGAATAACGGGGCCGTCCGCGAGCGGATCGGAGTACGGGACGCCGAGTTCCAATAGGTCCGCGCCGGACTTCTCCAGTTCATGGATGATATCCAGGGTAATGTCCGCCGTAGGATCCCCTACCGTAATAAAAGGAATGAGTGCGTTCTTGCCGGCGGATCTCAGCTCCGCGAATTTACGATCAATGCGATTCATGATCTGCACCTCCGAGATAGCCCATGATAGCTTCCACGTCTTTATCTCCGCGGCCCGACAAACAAATGACAAGAAGCTCGTCCGGGGACATAGTCGGAGCCGTTTTTATCGCCTGCGCGACCGCATGCGCGCTTTCCAATGCCGGAATAATACCTTCCGTCTTACAGAGAAGCTGCAGAGCGTCGAGCGCCTCGGCGTCAGTGATCGGCAAGTACTCGGCCCGCTTCAAGTCTTTCAGGTAAGCGTGCTCGGGTCCGACGCCGGGATAATCAAGGCCGGCCGAAATGGAATGGGCCGGAATCACCTGGCCGAATTCGTCCTGAAGCACATAGCTGAGAGAGCCTTGGAAAACACCCGGGCTTCCTTTCGTCATCGTTGCCGCATGCTCCTCGGTATCCACGCCGCGTCCGGCCGCTTCCGTCGCGATCAAGCGCACCCCTTCATCGCCGACGAACGGGTAGAACATCCCCATCGCGTTGCTGCCCCCGCCTACACAGGCGATGACCGCATCGGGCAGCCGTCCTTCGAGCTCCAGAATCTGCGAGCGCGTCTCGTCGCCGATCACACGCTGGAAATCGCGGACGATCATCGGATACGGATGCGGACCGGTTACGGATCCGAGGATGTAATACGTATCGTGCACGTTGCTGACCCAGTAGCGGAGCGTCTCGTTGCACGCATCCTTGAGCGTACGGGTACCGGACATGACCGGAACGACTTCCGTTCCGAGCAGACGCATGCGGAATACGTTCAACTGCTGGCGCTTCATATCTTCTTCGCCCATGAACACCTTGCATTCCAAGCCGAGCAGGGCCGCAACGGTGGCCGTGGCGACGCCGTGCTGTCCCGCTCCGGTTTCGGCGATCACTTTCTTCTTGCCCATCCGCTTGGCCAGAAGCGCCTGGCCGATCGTGTTGTTGATTTTGTGCGCGCCCGTGTGGTTCAGATCTTCGCGCTTCAAATAAATTTTAGCGCCGCCAAGCTTCTCGCTCAGCCGTTGCGCGTGATAAAGCCGTGTCGGTCTGCCGGAATAATCGTGCAGCAGCGTTTCAACCTCTTTCACAAATTCGGGATCCTGTGAATATTTACGGTAAGCTTCTTCCAGTTCGATCAGTGCGTTCATTAGTGTTTCAGGTACATATTTCCCCCCGAAACGTCCGAATCTTCCATGTTCATCTGGTACTGCTGCTGCCATTATCCTGTCACCCTTTCCACAAAAGCTGCAATCTTGGCGATATCTTTGACGCCGTCCGTCTCGACTCCGCTCGAAACGTCGACTCCGTCGATTTCATATTGTTCAATGAGGCCGCCGACATTGTCGGGATTTAACCCTCCCGCTACAATCAAGGGCATGCCCGCGGACAAGGCCCATTTACGGGCTTCGGGTATACAATCCCACGAGAATGTACGCCCCGACCCTCCGCCGTAAACCGGATCGAACGTATCGATCAATACGGCATCCACTGCATCGCGATAAGGGTCCAACCGCTGCATCCAGCCGTTCGCCCCGTCTTTTATATCCGAAAAAGAGCTCTCGTTGACAGGAGGCTCTTCGTTTTTAATCGAGGATACTTTCCAAAGCTCCACACCAAATTGTTCTTTGATGCTTCTGCACGTTTCAGGCGCCTCTTCCCCGTGAAACTGGATAATATCCAGTTTGGCGACGGACAAAACATCCGCAAGCTCATCCCGGGTGGGATTGACAAACACCCCGACGGTCTTGGGAACACGGTGACCCTGCTGAGCACGTTCATGCAGAAACGAAATCATCTCGGAAGCTTGCTCTGGCGTGATTCGTCTTCTGCTGGGTGCAAAAACAAACCCGATCTGGCTAATCGGGAAATGTACGATTGATTTTAACACTTCAACGCTTTGAAGTCCACAAATTTTTACGTCCGGTCTTTTTGAAACCGATCCCATTTTCTTCACTCCCCGGCAGTCAAAAAGCCTATTTTGCCGCCATTACTTCCACTCTCTTACGAAGAAAACTTCTTCTATGGCTTATTCCTTTGCATTAAAAATTCCGGGTCATACTGCGTTCGCCCATCAAGTCATGGACGGCTTGGCCGACATCCGGCTGTCTCATAAAATGCTCCCCGATCAGCACGGCCTGTGCGCCGGCTTTACGGACGAACTCCAGATCGTCCCGGGAAGAAATCCCGCTTTCGCTGACTAGAATCCGGTCGTTCGGCACGATCGCCGCCAGTTCTTCCGTCGTCTTGATATCGGTCACGAACGTTTTCAGATTCCGGTTGTTAATGCCGACTAGCGTCGCGTCCTGCTCCAGAACCGTTTCCAGCTCCCGGCGGTCGTGAACTTCCACGAGAACGTCGAGCCCGACATCCTGCGCGAGCTGCTTGAGTTCCTTCAGCTCGGAAGGCTTGAGAATGGCCGCAATCAGCAGAACGGCATCCGCGCCGATGACTCTCGCTTCCAGAACCTGCAGCGGGTCGATGGTAAAATCTTTGCGGAGCAGCGGCACGTTTACGGCTTCTCGGACGGCGCTTAAGTAGTCGTTGGCGCCTTGGAAATAATCTTTGTCCGTCAGCACCGAAATGCAGTCCGCCCCGGCCTCGGCATAGGCTGATGCTAACCGGACGGGATCGAAATCGGCGCGGATGAGTCCTTTGGAAGGAGAAGCCTTCTTCACTTCTGCAATGAGTCCCGTCGGCCGGTTTCTTCCGTCCCGCAAGGCACGTTCGAATCCCCTGCATGCCTGCAGGCCGGAAATACGGCGCTCCAGCTCGGAGGAGCTTACCTGTCCGCGAAGTTCTTCAACTTCTCTGCGTTTGGTTGTTACGATTTTTTCAAGAAACATAGCTCAGATCTCCTGTATAGTGGGCTAATTGCTGTAATTTATCCATAGCTTTACCGCTGTCAATGACATCGGCCGCCACCTTGACGCCTTCTTGAAGCGTGCCGGCAATTCCGGTCACGTAGAAGCAGGCGCCCGCATTGGCAAGCACGATTTCACGGTGCGCGCCTGCGGCGCCGGTGAAAATCGTGCGGATGATTTCCGCATTTTCCGCCGCATTCCCTCCCTGGATGTCTTGCAGGGAGTAAGTTTGCAGGCCGAGATCGTCCGGTGTAACGGTGTAGGTGTTCACCGTACCGTTTTTCAATTCCGTCACCTGGGTAGGCGCGGAAATGCTGATTTCGTCCAAACCGTCGTAGCTGGAAACCACGACCGCCCGTTTAAGGCCGAGCGCTCCCAGCACTTCGGCGACCAGTTCAGTCTTAGCGCGCTCGAACACTCCGAGTACCTGACGGTCGGCGCCGGCCGGGTTGGTCAGCGGGCCCAGCAGGTTAAACACCGTCCGGACGCCCAGCTCACGGCGGGGTCCCGCAGCGTGCTTCATCGACTGGTGATACCGCTGGGCGTACATGAAGCAGATGCCGATCTGATCAAGGCACTGCGCCGCCTGGTTACCGTCGAGCTCGATGTTTACTCCGAGCGCTTCCAGCACATCCGCGCTGCCGCTGCTGCTGGACATCGCACGGTTGCCGTGCTTGGCTACCCGGATGCCCCCGGCTGCCGCCACGATAGCGGAGGCGGTTGAGATGTTGAACGTTCCTGCCCCGTCCCCTCCGGTTCCGCAAGTATCCAGCAGATTATCCTGGATGGTCTGCACCGAGGTCGCTTTAAGCCTCATCGCTTCGGCAAAACCCGTCACCTCTTCGATTGTTTCTCCCTTAATCCGCATCGCGGTCATCACACTGCCGATTTGGGCGGGAGTCGCTTCCCCGTCCATAACCGACAGCATGACCTCCCTCGCTTCATCGCGGGATAAGTTCCCGCCTCCAATGAGTGTCGAAATCGCCCGCTGAATGGTACCATTCGCCGCCATCTGACCGTCCTCCTTCTTCGAAATGGATTTTAACCTGCCGTTAGTTCGCTGTTCATCTGCCATCTATCTGCCGTTCGTTCCGTCTCCCGGTTCCGGTCCTTCCAGGCCGCCTAACCTTCCCGCCTAAAGGGCCGGGACGTGCACATAGTAGTCGAGGTTCGGATTATCCGCCTCACGTCTGAACATCGCTTCAGCGCTACGGATCGCTGTCATCATCCCCCGCGCCTTGTTCACCGTCTCCTCGTATTCTTTCTCCGGATCGGAATCGAAAACAACGCCCGCCCCGGCCTGGATGTAAGCTTTGCCGTTTTTGAAAACGATGGTCCGGATCGTAATGGCCGAATCCATATTCCCCGAGAAGCCAAGGTAGCCGATAGCGCCCGAATAGGTGCCTCTTTTTTCATTTTCAAATTCGGCAATGATCTCCATCGCTCTCAGCTTCGGCGCCCCGGACACCGTACCCGCCGGCAGACAGGACAGGAAGGCATCGAAGAAGTCCTTCTCTTTGTTCATCGTGCCCGATACGTTCGACACGATGTGCATCACATGCGAGTAGCGCTCGATCTGCATAAAGCTGTCGCAGGACACCGTACCGTACTCGGCAACCCTGCCCACATCGTTGCGCACGAGATCCACCAGCATCAGATGCTCCGCACGTTCCTTCTGGTCTGCGAGCAAATCTTGCTCAAGCTCCAGATCGTGTTCGGGCGTTTTGCCTCTCGGTCGTGTACCCGCAATGGCTCTTGTATCCACTCTCTCGTCCTCCACGCGGACCAGCATTTCGGGAGAGGTTCCCACGATGATTTCATCGTCCATTTTCAAGTAATACATGTACGGAGAGGGATTCAAAGTCCGAAGCACCCGGTAAACCTGCAGCGGAGAAACTTCCGTATCCGTTTCGAAACGCTGGGACAGCACCACCTGAAAGATATCACCGGCCTTAATATATTCCTGGGCCGCTTTCACATTCGATACATACTGTTCTTTACTCAGATTGGAACGAAAACCGCTCAGATCTCCAGTCGTTTCCACTTCGCTATGGGTCATCATGGTCGAAGGGAGCGGTTTTTTGAGCTTTTGTATCGTCGCGTCCAGCTTCTGACAAGTTTGCCGGTAAGCCTCCGCGATCGTTTCCTCGCCGGCTCCGTCAGGAATGTGCACGTTCGCGATCACGTTCATCTGCTGTTTGAAGTGATCGAAGGCAATGACTTGGTCGCAAAACATGAACTGGATATCATCCATCCCAATATCGTCGACGCGGTGTTTGGGAAGGTTCTCATAATACTGGAGAAGATCGTATCCGAAAAACCCGACCGCTCCGCCCGTGAATCTAGGCAGTCCCTCAATCGAAGGGCTCCGGAATAACGCAAGCTGGCTTTTCAAAGCTTCGAGAGGTTTTTCTTCCGTCGTGACCGTTCTTCCCTGCGTCTCCAGATGAGTCTTCCCGTCGCGTGCCCTTATAATGAGAAACGGGTCTGTACCGATGAACGAATACCGGGCCCACTTAATGCCGCCCTCTACGCTTTCAAGCAGGAACGCGCGTTTCTCTTCGGCAACATGCTGAAATACTCGGATGGGTGTCTCCGTATCCGCCAGCAGGCAGCGTACAATCGGTATCAGATTGTATTCTTTTCCCAGGCGGATCACTTCTTGAAGCTCGGTATTCATTCTTGTTTTCCCCTTTCTACGGGCAGCATTTGAAAAAATAAAAAAACCTCTACGCATCCGTAGAGGTTTGGTTGAGTTCATTTGATTGGTAAGAGTGCAAGAATTCAAGGCGCACCGTCTAAAGCCATAAAGGTTCGCTAAAAGAACCGGCTGTAAGACCACAGTTCCCCGGTCTGCAGAAAAAAACTACAGAAGCTCCCTTTGCTGTCAAAGGGACGGAACGGTTATGATCGTCCTTTCGCAACTCATGCGAAATGCTAACGATAGTTATGCGCTGTTTATGCTCAACTCTACTCTTCTCAACTGATCTCATCTAAGCTCTACTCATCTATAATGACTATACTACCCGCATTAGGGATTTGTCAATTTCACAATATCCGGACGCAGAACCTGCGCGCCTTTTAAATAAACGTGCCGCATTTCATCCTGCCGTTTCGTCGTATTGGCCAACACCATAAGCCGGATACATTTCGGAAGACTGTTGTCTACATCGATTTCGATGGAGCACATAAGCGGTACGAGGTCCCAGCCCGGCATCTGGCGGATGGCTCTCGCTGGGAACGTCGCAGTCAGTTCTTTGGTGACCGTAATAAAAACCGAGGAAATTTCATCGGGTTTCACATCGTTCTCACGGACAATCTTTTCCAAAAGCTCCAGCGTAGCCGCCAGAATTTGTCCTTCTTCGTTGCTTTCCACGGTTGTTGCGCCGCGGATTCCTCTAACGAACATGATTATGCCTCCCGCTTAAGTTGTTCCACGACTTCTTCCACCCATTCCCGGCGGACGTCGTTTCGGATTTCCACCTGCCCGACAGCCGTAGGTATAATGAACGTCATGGTGCCTTCCTTGAATTTCTTGTCGTGCATCAATGCGCTCATAATCCGGGCCGTGTCGTACTGCTCCGGCAGACGGACCGGCAGCCCGAAGCTCTGCAGGATGCGCTTGGTCACCGTGTAGATGTCCTCGGAGTATCCGAGCTTCATGGCAAGCCGCGCCGAACCGACCATCCCGATGGAGATGGCTTCGCCGTGCAAGAGCTCGTTATAGCCCGCGACCGCTTCTAGAGCATGGCCGATCGTGTGGCCGAGGTTCAAAATCGCCCGGAGGCCGTTCTCACGCTCATCCTGCGACACAACCAGAGACTTGACCTTGCAGCCCTGGTAAAGCCCGTACTGCAGAGCTTCCGGGTCCAGGGACAGCAGCTTTTCTCGGTTGTTTTCCAGCCACTTCACAAAATCGGCGTCCCAAATCAGACCGTGCTTGATCATTTCCGACAATCCCGCCGAAATGTCCCGCTGCGGCAGGGTTTGTAATGTGGTTACGTCGTACAGCACCATCTCCGGCTGGTGAAAAGCGCCGATGATATTTTTCGCCAATGGATGATTGACCGCAACCTTGCCCCCGACACTGCTGTCATGAGCCAGAATGGTGGTGGGCATTTGTACAAAGGCGATGCCGCGCATAAAACTTGCGGCAGCGAAGCCGGCGAGGTCTCCCACGACGCCTCCGCCCAGCGCGACAATGGCGGACTTGCGGTCCAGCCCCGCTTCAAGAGCGGCTGTAACGATCTTCTCCAGCATCTGCAACGATTTCGAGCTCTCGCCCGGCGGCACGATAAAAGAAGACGCCTTGTACCCGCCGGCTGTCAGGCTGTCCATGACGGGCTGAAGATGATGGCGCGCAACCGACTCATCCGTAACGATCAGCAGCGGGGCGCGTTTGCTGATGGCATGTTTGTCGAAATACGCGGCACAGTCCTTCAGCAGCCCTTCTCCCAAGTAGATCGGATACGAGCGCTCGCCGAGATCAACTTTCAGCTCCATCATCTTAGTAGCTCTCCACTTGCTTCAAGTAATTCTCATAATTGCGGCGAATCTCTTCTAGAGAATCTCCGCCGAATTTCTCCATAAATGCCTGCGCGACTTCCCAAGCCACCACATTCTCCATGATGACGCCGGCAGCCGGCACGGCACAGGTATCGGAGCGTTCCACTTGAGCCGTGAATGCTTCTTTCGTATCGATATCCACGCTCTGAAGCGGTTTGTATAGAGTCGAGATCGGCTTCATGACGCCTCTGACGACAATCGGCTCGCCCGTCGTCATTCCGCCTTCGAAACCGCCTGCGCGGTTGCTCGCCCGGCGGAAGCCTTTCTCGGGATCATATTGAATCTCGTCGTGCACGCTGGAGCCGCGCAGTTTGGCCGCTTCGAATCCGATTCCGATTTCGCAGCCTTTGAACGCCTGGATGGACAGAACCGCCTGAGCGATGCGGCCGTCAAGCTTACGGTCCCACTGCACGTGACTGCCCAGACCGACCGGCGCGCCTTCCACGATAACTTCCACGATGCCGCCAAGCGTATCTCCGTCGGCCTTAGCCGCGTCAATAGCCGCGATCATCGCCGCTTCCGCTTCGGGATCCGTCACTCTTACGGGAGACGCTTCCGTAATCGCGATGAGCTCGTCGATCGGAAGCTGCGGAGATTTCGCCTCCACTTCGCCGATGCGGACGACATGGCTCGCCAGCTTGATGCCGAACGCTTCAAGCAGTTGTCTGGCCACGGCGCCGCAAGCTACGCGCATCGTCGTTTCCCTGGCGCTGGAGCGTTCCAGGATGTTGCGGAGGTCGCGCTGGTTGTATTTCAGACCGCCGTTGAGATCCGCGTGACCCGGACGCGGCCGGTTAACACGGCGTTTTCCCTCGTCCGTATCCGGCTGCTCCTCTATGTTCATAATGGAAGTCCAGTGCTTCCAGTCGTTATTCTCGACGACCAGGGCAATCGGCGCACCTGTCGTTCTGCCGTGACGCACACCGCCGACAATGCTTGCGGTATCTTTCTCGATCTGCATCCGGCGTCCGCGTCCGTGGCCTTTCTGCCTTCTATGTAATTGGAAGTTCATCGCTTCAAAATCAATCGTTACATTACTCGGAAATCCTTCAATGATCGCAGTCAGCTGCGGACCATGCGTTTCCCCCGCCGTTAAGTATCTCACTACTCTTGCTCCCTTCTAATCCGTACAACTACGGTACCGACAAACACTTTAGCGCTTTCAAGTGCCTAAGTTTTTCTATCATTATAGTATACCCCTATGCGTTTGACAACCGCACGCACAAAAAACACGCCCTGCGTGCCAGGCGGCATCAAAGCGTGTTTTATCCGGTTTCCATTAGACCTGAGCTTCCGATCGTCAGCCGCCGGCCGATTGCTTCTGCCAAGGACCGGACGGACCGGCCATCTTCGGATCGTTCATCATCCCGAGAATCTGCACGGAATCTATGCCTAGAATCTGCGCGCACTCCTGCATGGTGATAAACCCCCGGCGATAGGCGGAAATAACTTTGCGTTTATCCATTTGAGTCCTCCTTGAAAGACAGTACTCCAAGTATCGGTTTCAAAAGGAAAACTTATACATTCCTACCCCTTTTTCCGGTAAAAAAAGGTATCCGCGGGTTCGAGGTCATACTGGGCCGGAGAAAAAATCTGCTCGGTGGAACCGACGAACAGAATGCCTCCCGGTTTCAACGCTTTGGAAAATTTCTGATACAGCCGATGCTTCGCTTCTTCCGTAAAATAAATGATGACATTGCGGCAGACAATCACGTCGAAGCCGCTGTCGAAACGGTCCTCCAGCAGGTTCTGCTTCTGGAATTTCACCGCTTTCTTGAGTTCGTCGGAGACGTGGAAACCGAGCTGCTCCTGTTTGAAATACGTTTTCACGTAGTGGGGCGGAACGTCCTTGAGCGATCTTTCCACATAGATGCCCCGGCGCGCCTTTTCCAGCGCTCCTTCGTCAATGTCCGTCGCAAGGATGGAGGCGTCACGCAAAGCGCCCATGTGGGACAAGATCATAGCCAGCGTATACGGCTCCTCGCCGGTCGAGCAGGCTGCGCTCCAGACCTTAAGATTCCGGCTCGCGTTTCTCAGTTCCGGCAAAAATTTCTGTTCCATCACTTCCCAGCGGTTCGGGTTGCGCCAAAATTCGGAGACGTTGATCGTCATCCGGTCCAGAAATTCGTAAAAGAGTTCTTTGTCTTTCGACATGGCATCGAAATAGGCCGAGAACGTATTATAGCCTTTTTTGATCCGCAGCGTCGTCAGACGCCTTTTCATCTGAGCTTCTTTGTATAATGCGAGATCTATCGATGTGAAGTCCTTGATTTTGCGGATAAATAACGGAAAATCGTCGTTTTCCAAGTTGTATCCCACCTCTGATGTATTTGTCCAGGTGATGATATTCCCTATCCCGGGTGAATTCTCCTGCAAAAAAGAAAAAGATATAGGCAAAAATGCCCATATCTTTTTCCCTAATCCGATTAAAGCCAGCGGGATACGTCGCGCTTGTAATCCAAAATTTCTTCCGGTTTGAAGAAATGGTTGATCTCGCGCTCCGCGCTCTCCGGTGAATCCGAGCCGTGAATCAGGTTTAATCTCGTATGTAAGGCGAAGTCGCCGCGGATCGTTCCGGGAGCCGCTTCCAGTACGTTCGTTTTGCCGTTCAGAATGCGGGAAAGCGCAATAACCTGCTCGCCCTGCCACACCATGGCAAATACGGGGCCGGAAGTAATAAACTCTACAAGCGGTTCGAAGAAGTCTTTGCCTTTATGTTCGGCATAATGCTCTTCCGCCTGCTCTCTTGTCATCAGCATCAGTTTAGCGGCTACCAGCTGGAAGCCTTTCTGCTCCAGTCTCTTGACGATCTCTCCGATCAGTCCGCGCTGGACGCCGTCCGGTTTTACCATTAGAAAAGTTTTTTCCATGTAATCTGCCTCCAATTGGTAGAAAAGTAATCTCTCTTACTGTACCACCGTTTCAGCAGCACGTACAATGAACAATTGCACACAACCGTGAAACCGGAGTCCGCCGGACCGATAAAATAAAGGATTAGTGCGTGCGGTTGCCGATAAAATGGGCGACCTGGATGAGATCCTGCTTGGCCCGGATGTTCGGAAGCGTATCCAGAGCCGCAATGGCTTTTGCGATATAGCGGTCGGCAAGCGCGCTGGACTTCTCGATCCCTCCGCTCCCGCGGATCATGTCCAGAACGCGGCTGACGTCCGTCTGCCCGTCCGCTTTCTGGATGCGTTCGATCTCGCTCAGAATCGGGCCTCTGAGCTTCTCCTCCTGCAGAGCGAAAATAACGGGCAGTGTAATGTTGCCCTGTTTGATATCGCTTCCCGGAGGTTTGCCGATCTCCTTCTCGGTGCCGCACAAATCAAGGATGTCGTCCCGGATCTGGAAAGCGAGCCCAACGTTGTAGCCGAAAGAATACAGCCGGTTGGAAACGTATTCGTCGGCACCCGCCACCATAGCTCCGAGCTGGCAGGATATCGCGATAAGAAGAGCCGTCTTCCGCTTGATGCGGAGAAGATAATCGCGCAGCGTCTGCTCCGTATGATAGAAGAAACGGATCTGTTCCATTTCACCGATGGACATTTCCACAAGCGCCTTCGATAGAATCATATGGACGCGCGGGTCTTCCAGTCTGGCGGCAATCTCCAGCCCTTTGGCAAAAATAAAATCTCCCGTATACATCGCGATCCGGTTATCCCACTTGGACTTCACGGTATCCTGGCCGCGCCGGGTGTCCGCATCGTCAATGACATCGTCGTGAACGAGCGAGGCCGAGTGGAAAAGCTCCAGGGGAACGGCTATCATTTTCAACCGTTCAATATCATAGGTTCCGAATTCGCCGCCCAATAGGACAAGAACAGGCCGGATTCTTTTGCCCCCGGCCTTTAGCAGATGCATGGACGTTTCCGTCAATAACGCGTGGTCGGTCTGCAGGTTCACTTCCAGTTCCCGCTCGATCGCGCCCACGTCTTTTTTCTTGCGCACGTATATGTTAAGAATTTTCATTCCGTCACCCGCACCCTCGTATTATCGGACCAGATCTGGATGGAGACCTCTTCCGGTAAAAAACCAAGCTCCCAAGCATAGCGGTAGTACAGCTCCAGGCCGCTCCACTGCTCGGGACCGAATTCGTAGCAAAGATTTCTGAAATAATGTTCCCAATAAGATTCCGTACCCCCGATTTTGAGGACGGCTTCATTAATGACGCCCGTAAGGTCTTCCAGCGACTTGCGTTTGCTTTCCACGAAACCGTCAAAGATGCTTTTAACCAGTTCGGGCGACCGTTCGATGGTATCTTTACGGACCGCCCATACGGCAAACGACATCCAATGCCCGGTCCATTCCTTCCATTCTTGCCCCAGGTCGGTTACGGTATACCCGCTGTCAAGCCAGTTGGCTTTGATGGCATGATCCCCGATCAAGAGAGCCGCGTCATTGTCTTTCATCATGTCTTCCAGTACGGGCGGAGCATAGCTGTAAGTCGGAGTGCCGCCGTATTTTTTGTTCATGATGATTTTCAGCAGGTTTGTCGTCGTTGCGGAGGTCGTCGGAAGCGCAAATCTTCCGTTTTTCAATTGTTCCAGCGGTTTTTTATGAAAAAGCAGCAGTGAATTCACATGCCCGTAAGCACTGACCGACAAATCGGGAAACAGGACGTAATCCCGGAAATTTTCTCCATACGAAAACGAGGAGATAGCGCTCATATCGATCTCTCCCGCCGCCAGAGCCCGGTTTAAACCTGTCGGAACCTGACTTACGAACTCTACTGAATTTGCCAGCTTCTGCACCGGAAAATGGTAAAACACAGGCCATGCATTCGTAAATTCAATTCTCCCGATGCGCAGTTTCTTCTCTGTTGTCGTCATTGCCTTCTCCCCATCTTCTGAACAATTCATGATCCAAATCCATGTTGTCTAGTACCTTCCCCACAAGAAAGGCAACGATGTCATCCAATGTCTCAGGTCGCTGATAGAAGGCCGGCATGGCCGGAATCAGCTTCACGCCCATTTTGGCAAGGACCAGCATGTTCTCCAGATGAATGGCGTGCAGCGGCGTTTCCCTGGGAACCAGAATGAGCTTGCGGCCTTCTTTCAGCATCACGTCGGCAGCCCGCTCCAGGAGGTTGTCCGAGGCGCCGCGGGAAATTCCGGCTAAAGTGCCCATCGAACACGGCATGACCACCATACCCTCTGTGCGGAACGAACCGCTTGCTATGCCGGCCCCGATGTCCTGGAGCGGATAATAGGTGTATGTGCCCGGAAAACCGCCGAAATGAGCTTCCAGCGTTTCTTTCCGCTTGGCGGCCACCCAATCCAGTTCTTCGTGAAGCACCCTCCAGCCGGCATCCGTAATGACCAGATGGACGGGAACGCCCCTTTTCAGAAGTTCCTTAATGAGCGTCACCCCGTAAATCGCGCCGCTTGCCCCCGTTATGCCGACGACCCAGCCGCGTTTCTTCATCGGAACGTCTCCACCAGAATATCCACCAGCGTGAAGGCGAAAACGACCATGCTGAGTATCCCGTTCATGGTGAAAAACGCCGTATTCAGCTTAGATAAATCCGTCGGTGAAACGAGGCGGTGCTCGTAAAACAAAATGATGTACGCGATGATAATGCCGATGAGGTACCACCAGCTGAGATTCGTCATAAAGAAAAGCGAGATCAGACCCACGGCGGTCAGCGTATGGAGAACGCGCGCCGTCATGAGCGCCACCGGAATGCCGAAGCGGCTCGGATAGGAGTGCAGGCCTTCCTCGCGGTCAAATTCCACGTCCTGGCAGGCATAGAGCAGGTCGAAGCCGGCACTCCACATCGCTACGGTAATGAACAGGACAAGCGCGGCCGGCGTAATTCCTCCGGTGATCGCCACCCATCCGCCGAGCGGGGCAAGACCCAGGGTGATGCCGAGAACAAAATGGCACGCCCACGTAAACCGTTTGGTGTACGAATAAAAGACAAGAAAAAAGGCCGCAACCGGCAGCAGGTAAACGGAAAGCAGGTTGAGGTGATAAGCTGACCAGAAAAGCAAAAGGAATGAAAGAATAATAAATACCGTAACTTCCGCAACTGAAATCAGCCCCGCCGGGATCGCCCGGTTCGCCGTCCGCGGGTTTTTCTTGTCGTACTTTTTGTCTATGACCCGGTTCAGGGACATCGCGGCCGTACGGGCGCCGATCATCGCAAGCGTAACCCACATGATCTGTGTCCATCTCGGCAGGTGCCCCGTTTCCACAACGGCTCCGAGAATAGCACCCATATAGGCAAAAGGAAGGGCAAAAAGGGAATGCTCAAATTTGATCATTTCCAAGAAAATTTTTGTTTTATGAATGAGTTGTCGCATCTGTCTTACTCTCCTGACTCGAATTCCCTTTGACGCCTATATGAAGCGCCGCAATTCCGAAGGTCAGCGGGTATGCTTCGACTTTCTGAAGCCCCGTTCGGCGAAAAATTTCGGCAAGCTCTTTATAGTCCGGGAAACTGATTAGCGATTCCGGCAGCCATCTGTACTGCTCATAAGACTTGGCAATCAATTTGCCTAGCAGCGGAAGCACTTTCTGAAAATAAAAATAATACAAAGCTTTAAAAGGCCGCCAAGTAGGCTTGGACAGCTCCAGAGAAACGACGAGCCCGCCCGGTTTCACGACGCGCTGCATTTCACGCAGCACCTGCTCCACGTCCGGCACGTTCCGAAGCGCGAACCCGATGGTGGCATAATCGAAAGTGTTATCGTCAAAAGGTAGGCTCATGGCATTGCCGTGTACGAGGCGGATCTGGTTGTCCAGCCCCTCCTCACGAATCTTGCCCGCGCCGAAATCGAGCATGTTCTGGCTGAAATCCAGCCCGACCATCTTCCCGGTGCCGCTTGCCTTCGCCATGGAGATCGTCCAGTCGCAGGTTCCGCAGCAAATATCAACCGCGGTCGATCCCGGCTTGACGTTCATTTTGGCCATCGTAAATTTCCGCCAGGCCTTGTGCCTGCGGAAACTTAGGATACTGTTCATTTTATCGTATTTGGGCGCGATACTTTCAAACACGGAATGAACAAATTGTTCTTTCGTTTTGCCTTGCACGGCTTTCCCCACCTTTATCTCTCTTCCAGTAATCTGGTCTTGGAAATGAAACGAAAAAATGGCTCGCCAATGTGAAACAGTTCACTTGCGAGCTTGTCCGAATCAAGCTGCTTTACTTTCGCTTCCAGCTGTTGAAGCTGGGTGCCAAGCAGGTTGTACAATTGGGACGGCACGTTGTATTTGTGGATCAGCGCTTTGAGTTTAGCCGGATCCTGCTCCTGCGTTTCGAGCAGCTTCCGCTCTTCTTTGGAGCCGTTCTGGATAATGTGCCAATAGCCCCAGCTCCCGTGAAAATCCTGAAGAGATTCGGAGCGGAAAATTTCCTTGAAAATCACTTCGCAGCGGGTAAACGCTTCGAGAATTTCCGGCCATGAACGGCGGTTTACTTCTTCCATCAGTCCCCCGAACGACTTGAACAGATGGGACTTGATATCCACGGACTGCCGCACGTAGTCCTCTGTCGTGACTTTAAGATGCTTCATCGTCACATACAGATTCGTTTTGAGCCGGTTCAGCTCGCAGATGGCCGTGGACAACCGTTTGATCAGGTCGATTTGACCGGCTTGCGATAGCAGGTGGTAAAATCGGGAGCTGAAATAATCGCCGGCCAGCACTTTCAGCTGACGGGACCTGGCGGCTTTCTTCTCTTTCACCTCATTAGAAACCGTTACCTCGTCATGCGTATCGAGTCCCATCTGGACAAGCGAAGTGACGAGCGCAAACAATTCGGACGAAGGGTTAAGCCGGGAGTCCCTGCTCAAAAAAGCATACAGAAGCTGCGCCCGGAAGTTCGGGAAATCAGGCAGATCCGTATGCTGGCGGATCATGTCATAATCCGTATATTGTTTAGCGATCTCAGGGATCCGATATGGGTTCATACAAAAGCCTCCGTACGTGTGCCAGTTTCATAGATCGTATCTAAGTAATTATAGCATAACCTTTTGAGTGGCGCACAAGCAATTATTCTGGAAAGTGCCGCTGCCATTTCTTTGTAAAGGTCAGAAGAAATCTGCGCTGAAGCTCGGCAGCGACCTTCTCTTCGCCGTCGGTTCCCTTCAAGGAGGACAGTCCCTTCGCCTCCGTGCGTGCCGCTTCCATCGCCAAGACGAGCTGCGGACCGTTCTCGCCCGGTTTTGCGCCGTATTCCACGATCCTGACGAACACCCGGCTAATGTTGGAGGTCCGGAGCAGAGACGATTGTGCGATCCGCAGCAGATCGCCGTAAACCACCTTCTTCTCGGCCGTTCCCGGCAGCAGCAGATCGAGCGAGAGAATGGAATGCGTAAGCTCCACCTTGCGCACACGCAGTTGAAGCGGGAGTCCGTTTACGTAATCGGGCAGATTAGCCTCCGTCAATTCGGGACCGGAAATAGTTCTCCAGGCTTCCGAGCCTTGACCGCCATTCTTTCTGTCCAGAAACGGAACGAACGCCATCGTTAGCACAACTGCCGCCGACAGGCCGCCTATCGTAAGCAGACGGGCAATTTTGTTCATCGTACAAGGGCACCTCCTGTCTATATCCCATTGTACAATGAAAAAAAGCAGGCTATGCCTGCCGACGCAAATTATTGTTCGGTTTCGATATTGCCGAACTTCGTCATGATCAGCGCCTTGCCGCGGACCTTCACCGCCGAAGTGTGCTCCGTGAACTGGGCGATCATAACTTCGCCTTTGTCAAGCTTTTCGGTATGATGAAAGCGCGTGTCGTGCCCTCTTGTCAGGCCGATCACATGTACGCCGTTTTCTTTCGCCTTAATAATAAAATAATCTCCCTGTGTCTGATCCATAAATCGGTACCCCCTTCTATCCGTACGGCTTATCCGTATATGGCTTACAATTTATCATGCTTTAAAAAGAAGCCGCCTGTCAACCCTTATTCAGCGCCGGACCGCTTCGGCTTCAAGCGGATGATTTTGTCGTCGTCTCCAGCCGGTTGCCCCCGTCCGTCCCGGTTGTTCGTGAGCAGGTACAAAGAGCCGTCAGGGCCTTCCGTTACCGAGCGAAGCCGGCCGAAGGCGCCCGCGAATGCGGTTTCCGCCTTGGTCAGCTTGTAAGCGGGTACGGAAGGCCCTGCTCCGGGAGCTGACGTGCGATCAGGTTCAAGCGTGAACAGCAGCAGCTTCGTCCCTCTCAGCCCGGCGACGGCCAGTCGTCCCTGCCACGGCCCCTGGCGGATGAACGTCATTCCCGAAGGGGCCCATGTGTCCTTGCCGCTATGCAGAAGCGGCGGGATAAGCGCTCCGGCCGCCTTCGGCGATCCCGTTGCGTCCCCTTCGATCAGAGGCCAGCCGTAGTTTCCCCCCGGGACGATGACGTTCAGCTCGTCATGAGCCGACTGCCCGTGTTCGGAGCTTAGCAGGCTGCCGCTTCCGGGGTCCCACGCCAGGCCTTGTGCGTTGCGGTGACCCCAGGAGTACACGGGCGAACCTGGAAACGGATTGTCTTCGGGAATCGAACCGTCCGGTGATATCCGGAGGATTTTGCCGCCGAGGCTGTTCTTGTCCTGAGCCAAGGGCGGGTCGTATTTCTCCCCCGTTGTGACATAAAGCATGCCGTCGGGGCCGAATTTGATCCGTCCGCCGTTGTGATTCTCCGCCCCCGGTATGCCATCGAGCAGCACACGGTCGACATGAGCCTGATCCCCCTGCAGTTTCAGCCGGAGCACCCGGTTCTTCGTCTCTCCTTCTCCGGCGTACGTGTGGTAAACGTACAGGTAGGAATTGGCGGCGAAGCCCGGATCGAGCGCCAAACCGAGCAGCCCGCCCTCCCCGCTGCTGATAAAAGGGTCCTGCAGCTGCAAAAGCGGCTTCTCCTGCAGCTTGCCGTCCCGGATCATCCGCAGTTGTCCCGGCCGCTCCGTGAAAAATAGGCGGCCATCCGCCGCAAAAACCAGTTCCCACGGCACATTAAGGCCGGAAGCCACGATCTCCCGCGTGTAGTCCGCCGCCTTCTGCTCTATAAGCTCGGGTACGACGGGAGCATTCCCGGAGCCGTTCTCCCGTGCCTGGCCGGCGGTGGCTGGACCGGGCGCTTCCGTTCCGGCAGGTCCGGCTCCCGTGCCTCCTGTAGAAACGGGCTTCCCTTCACACCCCGAGGCCATGACGGCTATCGCCGCCGCGGCCGCTGCCGTAAACAGGGCGCTTCTAACACGTGTTTGACCGTTCTGCCGCATCTCCGTTCCCCTCCTGCGGATTTGTTGATTCTATCGTAACACAATTGGGCGCCGCTTCCAAAAGAGACCGCCGCCCTCGCGGGCTGAAGGGAGGAGCTCACCCAGACGCATTAAAAAATGCTTCCGTCAGGATGAGATCCTGAGCGAAAGCATTTGGTGTATGTATGGTTTCATGGTCGGAGTAGCGGGATTTGAACCCACGGCCTCACCCACCCCAAGGGTGCGCGCTACCAGACTGCGCCATACCCCGACGCCGTATCCCTAATTATACCGGATAATCGTAAGTTGTCAATGCGAAAAAAAAGGGCCGATAAAAACTAAACCGCGCGCCCGAAGGCACACGGTCTACACAAAATCCATATGTAAGAGAAGCGAT
The DNA here is from genome assembly GCF_019091125.1 of Paenibacillus sp. GbtcB18. Taxonomy (NCBI): domain Bacteria; kingdom Bacillati; phylum Bacillota; class Bacilli; order Caryophanales; family Paenibacillaceae; genus Paenibacillus; species Paenibacillus sp. GbtcB18. The sequence continues at coordinate 232,509 of NZ_JAGXJX010000001.1, read as the reverse complement.
TATTGAATGCCGTCTCTCAGCGCTTTGCCAGGTTTGAAAGCAGGAATTTTGCTTGCAGGGATTTCGATTTCATCGCCTGTTTGCGGGTTGCGTCCTTTACGTGCGGAGCGCTCGCGAACTTCGAAGTTACCGAAACCAACAAGCTGAACTTTGTCGCCCTGTTGAAGAGCTTCGGAAATTGCATCGAATACAGCGTCAACCGCTTTCGTCGCATCCTTCTTGGAAAGCTCGGAGGTCTCAGATACTTTAGCAATCAGTTCGGATTTATTCATGCCTTTCACCTCCCTCCCAAAATATCTACTGTTTTACTTTCTGTTTTCACCGTTTCGTTAAAAAATATACATGAACCGGGCAAAAGCCGAGGCCCATCAACGAAAAACGAGTACCGAAGAAAACGAAACAAACTTATAGTAATATACGCTAGAGCTTATTTCAAGTCAAAGTCACTGATTTTGTGGAAAATGCACAAAAAAACAGGGAAATTCTTGGAGAACGTGAAGTTCTCTGAAGAATTTCCCCGCCGAAAACGGTAGAAAAACGAAATGTCAAGCTCGTTATAAAATAATGGCGATGAGCCCCCCGGAGCCTTCGTTGATAATACGTCCGAGTGTCTCCTGAAGCTTGTAGCGGGCATTGTCCGGCATCATGGCAAGCTTTCCCTGAATACCTTCCCGGACGATGGAGTGCAAAGAGCGGCCGAAAATATCGGACTCCCAAATTTTGAGCGGGTTGTCCTCGAAATCCTGCATGAGGTAACGGACCAGCTCCTCGCTCTGCTTCTCCGTTCCGATAATCGGGGAGAACTCCGACTCCACATCGACACGGATCATATGTATCGAAGGGGCCGTCGCCTTCAGCCTCACACCGAAGCGGGAGCCCTGACGGATAAGCTCCGGCTCATCCAGAGCCATTTCCGCCAGCGTAGGCGGCGCGATGCCGTAGCCGGTCGTTTTGACCATTTCCAGCGCTTCGGCGAACTGGTCGTATTCCCTTTTCGCATGGGTGAATTCCTGCATCAGTTGAAGCAGGTGATCCTTACCGCGAATCTCGACGCCGACCACTTCGACCAAAATTTTATCGTACAGTTCATCCGGTGCGTACAGGTCGATCTCGGCCACACCCTGCCCCATATTCATTCCGGCAAGAGCCGCCCGGTCGATGAACTCATATTCGGAGAATTGTCCGACAACCCGTTCCACGTCGCGCAGACGCCGGATGTCCTGAACGGTATCGCGGACGGAATTTTCAAAATGCGTGCGCAGCCAGTGTTTCTCCGGCAGCACCATCACCCAGCTCGGCAGGTTTACGTTCACTTCGTGCACCGGGAATTCATACAGAACTTCACGGAGCACGCCGATCATTTCGTCTTCGCCCGCTGTCGCTACGCTCATCGTGACGACCGGAATGTCGTACTTGCTTTGCAGTTCGCTGCGCAGTTCCTGGGCCGGCTCGCTGTTCGGTTTTTGCGAATTGATGACTACGATGAACGGCTTGCCGACTTCCTTCAGCTCCGCTATAACTCTTTCTTCCGCCAGCACATAAGACGAACGCGGAATATCTGAAATCGTTCCGTCGGTCGTCACGACAACCCCCAGCGTCGAGTGCTCCTGAATGACTTTGCGCGTGCCGATTTCGGCCGCTTCCTGGAAGGGGATCGGTTCGTCGAACCACGGCGTCGAAATCATCCGGGGACCGTTCTCGTCCTCGTAGCCTTTGGCGCCTTCCACCGCATAGCCGACGCAATCGACCAGCCTGACGTTGACGTTCAGTCCTTCCGCTACGGAAATCTGCACGGCGTTATTCGGCACGAACTTCGGTTCGGTCGTCATAATCGTGCGCCCTGCCGCACTCTGCGGGAGCTCATCCGTGGCTCTGATGCGATCGGTTTCACTCTGGATGTTAGGCAGTACAACTGATTCCACGAAGCGTTTGATGAAGGTCGATTTTCCCGTACGGACCGCTCCAACGACCCCCAGGTAAATATCTCCTCCCGTTCGCTCAGCAATGTCCTTAAAGATATCCACTTTCTCCAAGAGAATCCCTCCTACAGGTTGTTAAATGAAGCGAGAGCCACGATACGTTCTTCAGCCGGCCTTCCCTTTGCCATCCGTATGCGACATAACTCGTACATCATTTGGACTTGTAACAAATATATGTGCCGGTCGTCGAAATATGCCTGGCAATAATCTCTGAAAAAATATATGATTCCCGGAACCCGGATATGCGCCGGACGTGAAAAAAACCCTTTTCTCCGTGAAGAAGAAAAGGGTTTCGAAAGCCCGTTTAGAGCGGATAAAACGGCCTTACAGACTTATCCGATCGGCTATTTCATGAAGGGAACAGGCTTGCTTGTCGCGCTATCCCATTTGTACTCAAACGACATGATAGGTACGAAATAAGAGTCTTCCACCAGAAGGGGAAGAAGGTCCTGACCGTCTTTCAGCGCGGACTGAAGCTGCTTCTCCTTGATCTTTTGAGCCAGATCGGGTGCATAATCAATCGCAACTTTGCCGGAGTCATGAACAAGGAAATTAATCAGGCTCTGACGGTTGTAGACACTTTTGATTTCAGGCGTTTTCATGCCGATTTTGCCGAAATCCACATACTTGAAGCCGGGAGAATAGGTTTCTCCGCCCGGAACGGCGCCGTTGTTTTTGCTGATATAGTCGTTTACTTTCTTCTGGATGTCAGCCGTGGTCCGGTAGGCTACCAGATCGAAAAGTTTCACTTTCGCCTTCGTGTCGGGGTCGACGAGCACATAAATAAAATCTCCGCCGCTTTCGTATGCATTGCCCGGAAGGTTGGACAAATAACCGCTGTTTTTCAGCTTTTGAAAATCAATGACGTACTTCTCATAAAGCGGTGTTTCCATATCGCTGTTTTTAATGGGAAAGACGCTTTTCTTGGTATGATATTCGTCGATACTCTGCTGCACTACGGCAATAAACTCGCCCGGGTTCGTCTGGTTTTCTTTGCGCATCTCTTTGGGGTACATGCAGCCGCCAAGCAAAGCCAGCGAAAATAAAGCGGCCATCAGTACCGTCAGGCGCCCTGCTAGAGCGCCCTTTACGATAGTCATCATCGGTTCTCCTTTGGTTTCGTTTCTCCGGATCGCTGAGCGGCTCTAAGGCCAGTCATCCTCTTCCCGCTGCTTGGCCAATTGGGCGCGTACAGCGGCTTTCAGCGGATCTTCGGGGACGGTGACCGTCACATCGCCCGTAATCCGGGCCTGACAGGACAGGCGCAGCCCTTCCTGAAGCTGGCTGCCGAGCTTGAGCCGCTCGTTCTTCCCCGGCTCGGACAGGCCGCTCTGGTCCCCGGCGTGTACTTTGCACATCAGGCAGGCGGCCTGTCCGCTGCACCGGGTGCGGATGTGCACATTGGCCCGCCGTGCCGCATCCAGCAGGGTAGTATTCAAGCGGACGGAAGCGCTGCGGTTGTCCGGCATAAATGTCACTTTCGGGTTGGTCTGGCTCATTCTCGTCCCTCCCTCTGTCTAAGGCACTTGCTTATTACCGGGGCGCGGCTCGTTTCCTTTGCGCTCCGGCTTCCGTCATGGAGACGGAAGCCGCCGCTGCCGCAAACCGCGGGTGCTTCTATAATGCGGGAATAAGCCGCTTGACGACTGACAATGCGGGCTCTCCCCAGCTGTTTCTGGAAAGCAGGTCCCTCAGGGCGGCTTCATGCCGGGATAGACAGCCGTTGATCGTCCTTGCGATAGCCTCGTACCGGTCGGGACGTTCGCGCAGGATGTTGAAGAGCAATTCATGCGCAAGCGGCATTAACGCCAGACTCTCGCCTTCCAATTGCCCCACTTCCGCGTGCTTCTCTCTCAAGTAGGCCGCTTCGACTATGTACTGCGATCCCGCCGCACATACCTTAAACCCGCCGACTAGCTCCACCTGAATGCCGCCGATGGCGTAATGGCTGAGCAGCGATTCGTAGATGCCCGTACGGTCCAGTTTCTGCTCATCGACGGCATAGGGTTCCAGGACACGGGCCGCCGCTTCCGCCTGATCCGTATCCACGTACAGGTCCAGATCCCGCGGCTGAGCCCCGATCTCCACGCCCTGCAGCGCCAGAGCGCAGCTCCCGCCGATCAGCCAGCCGGTTCCCGTGCCGTTGAGAAGACGGGCCGCCTGACGCATGACCCGGACTAACGGTTCCTCCAGCGGAAGATCCGGACGCATTTCGAGCGCAATCCGCCGCTCCTTCGATCGTTCGCTTTTCATGCCGGTCCTCCTAGAAGTAGGGCTTGTGAGTAACGGAAACATCGCCGGTTTCCTGAATCACGACCTGACATCCCAGTCGGTAGCCCAGCTCGATTTCTTCGGGTTCCAAACGGTCTAGTTCCGCTTCCGTAGGCGGTGCGAGCCGTTCCCGCCCTTCTTTTATGAAACAGCGGCAGCGCGCACATGTACCGCGCTTGCAGGAATGTCCCCATTCGAGTTTATGTTTGAGGGCCAGTTCAAGGACGGTAAGTCCCGTCTCGCTTTCGACCGTCTTGTCCCCTTTTCTCGTGCGCAGTGTAATCATCTCTGTTTCCCCCTTCGTGTAAACGATGCTGCTTCATTCCTAGGTTGATTATAGCATTTCGGCCGAAACTTTGTGAATCACGAGTAAAAGGACCGCGGGCTGCCTTTCGGCTTCCTACGGTCCCCCTGCGCTTCCGCTGGCGTTTATCGCTACCTTTTCATGATGAGATTCATCATCTGCTGCAAGTTGCCGCCGTCGAGTTTGCTGCTTTTAACCGCATGAACGATTTCTTTGACGGTTTCTTCCGGCACATCAATCCCGACAAGCTGGGAAACCTGCTTAATCAGCTGCCGCAGCTGTGCTTCATCCTGAACGGTCGACGGTTTCACGCCGCTGGCCAGCTTTTGGATATCTTTCTCGGTTACGCTTTTACCCGTTTTTTTCTTAACGGTATTAAGAATGTCTTTCGGATTTCTAGGCACGCTGCCGCCTCCCAACCATAGTGTCCGCTATAAGGAACTGGACTTGAATCTATGGTAGTGTATGAAGGCTCGGCAGGAATGGTGTAGGCTAAAGAATCCATTTATCCGTCTGATTGGCGACCTCTTCGATCTCATGCGTACGGCCGCGGCCCATCAGATCTTCAACCGCCGCCCGCGGAGCTTTCCCTTCGAACAGAACATGGTGAAGCTCGCTTGTGATGGGCATTGTGACGCCGTACTCCTGGGCAAGCGCATAGGCGGACTTCGTCGTTTTGACGCCCTCGACGACCATGCCCATTTTATCGAGAACCTGGTCGAGAGGTTCTCCCTGGCCCAGCAGGTAGCCCGCCTTCCAGTTGCGGCTGTGCGTACTCGTACAAGTGACCACGAGGTCGCCGATACCCGCAAGGCCCGCGAAGGTCATCGGGTTGGCGCCCATCTCCGCCCCAAGGCGTGCGATTTCGGCGAGCCCCCGGGTTAAGAGGGCTGCCTTGGCGTTGTCGCCGAACCGGAGACCGTCGGAGAGACCCGCGCCGAGGGCGATGATATTTTTGAGCGCGCCGCCCACTTCGACTCCCGTTACGTCCGGGTTCGTGTAGACGCGGAAATACGAATTAATGAACAGATCCTGCGCCGCTTCGGCCGCTTCGATCGTCGGCGATGCCACAACGACAGTCGTCGGGCATTCCCGGATCACTTCTTCCGCATGGCTCGGTCCCGACAGAACGACGATGCGTCCCGGGTCGCACTGCGGCAGCTCTTCGGCCAGCACGGTGGTCATCCTTTTCAGCGTGAGCGATTCAAAGCCTTTGGTCGCGTGAATCACGAGCGTGTCCGGGCTCAAAAATTCTCTCACTTGGGACGCCACCTCGCGCATTCCTGCCGAAGGTACCACAAATACGACGGCGTCCTTATTTTCAACCGCTTCGCGAATCGATGTAGTGGCACGGATGCGCGGGGACAGCGCGATGTCCTGCAAATAACGGCTGTTGGTATGTAAGGTATTGATCTCTTCCGCCTGTCCGGCGTTTCTCGTCCAAATCGTTACGTCCAGATCGTTAGCGGCCAGTACGGAGGCAAGAGCCGTTCCCCAGCTCCCCGCTACCAGTACGGATACGTGTTTAGTCATGGCTGTCTCCCTTCTAAGCCGTTTCATCGAGCAGGCTACGCCTTTTTGGAGCCGATCTTATTTTCTCGGCCTTGAACCAGTTTACTGATATTTGTACGGTGCCGCCAAAAAGTAAATACCCCGATTACGATAACGCCCCACAAAATCTCGACCGGTCTTCCCATGCCCCATACGAAAAATGGTAAAAGTGCGGTAAACAGCAGGGAACCCAGCGATACGTAACGGGTGAGAAAAATGGATGCAATGGCGATAACGCCCGCGAAGATCGCGGGTAGAAAGCATAGGGTAGCCGTTACACCGATGGCAGTAGCTACGCCTTTCCCGCCCCGGAAACCGAAAAATACCGGCCAGTTATGGCCGATAATGACGGCGAGCCCGCAAGCGACATGGACCCAGATCAGATCCGGAGCCATCCACTTGCCGATCCAGACAGCCAGGATCGCTTTTACGACATCCAGCACAAGTACCAGGACAGCCGGGCCTTTGCCAAGCACGCGCAGCGTGTTGGTGGCTCCGGCATTTCCGCTTCCGTGCGACCGGATATCAATCCCCTTGACCAATTTCCCAATGATAAAGCTGAAGCTGAGCGAACCCAGCAAATAAGCTGCTACTGCGGGAATGATGTAGATCAAACGAACTCTCCCCTATTCGTCGTCGGATTTTCTTCGCGTGAACAAACGGATCGGGGTTCCCTCAAAACCGAAAGCTCCGCGAATTTTGTTTTCAAGATAGCGCTCGTATGAGAAATGCATCATATCCGGCTCATTCACGAAGAAAACAAAGGTCGGCGGTTTAACGGACACTTGCGTGGCATAGTTAATACGCAGACGCTTGCCCTTGTCGGTCGGAGGAGGATTAAACATGACCGCATCGGAGACCACGTCGTTGAGAACGTGAGTCTGAACGCGCATCGTATGCTGCTCCGCCACCTGGTTGACCATGGGCAGGAGTTTCTGGACACGCTGGGTCGTGCGGGCGGACACATACAGAACCGGCGCGTACGTCATAAACAGGAAGTGATCGCGGATTTTCTGCGTAAACTGGTGCATGGTCTTGTCGTCCTTCTCCACCACGTCCCACTTGTTGACGACGAATATAGCCGCTTTGCCCGCTTCGTGCGCATAGCCGGCAATATGTTTGTCCTGCTCGATAATCCCTTCTTCGCCGTTGATGACCACAAGCACGACGTCTGCGCGCTCAATGGCTTTCATCGCGCGCATTACGCTGTATTTCTCCGTATTCTCATACACTTTGCCGCGTTTGCGCATGCCGGCCGTATCGATTATGACGTATTTCTGATCGTCAAGCTCGAAAGGCGTATCAATCGCATCCCGGGTCGTACCGGCCTGGTCGCTGACAATGACCCGGTCTTCTCCGAGGATGGCGTTTACAAGCGATGACTTGCCGACGTTCGGACGCCCGATCAGCGCGACCTTGATGACTTCCTCGCCGTACTCTTCATCCGCATGATCCGGGAAATGGGCGGCTGCGGCTTCCAGCATATCGCCGATTCCAATCCCGTGCGCGCCGGAAATCCCGATCGGGTCCCCGAAGCCGAGACTGTAAAATTCATAAATTTCATCCTGCCGCTGAATGTTGTCCACCTTGTTGACGGCCAGGACAACGGGCTTGCGGGACCGGAAAAGAAGCTGGGCAACCTCCTGGTCCGCCGAGGTAACGCCCGCTTTGGCATCTACCATGAAAATAATAACGTCCGCTTCTTCAATCGCGAGCTCGGCCTGGACGCGTACGGACTTCATGATCTGGTCTTCGCCTTCGACTTCGATCCCGCCGGTGTCGATGACGCTGAACTCACGGTCCAGCCATTCGCCGATCCCGTACAATCTGTCTCGGGTCACGCCCGGTTTATCTTCAACGATGGCCAGCCGATCGCCGATTATCCGGTTAAATATCGTCGATTTACCGACGTTCGGACGCCCCACAATCGCTAGAATGGGTCTTGCCATTCGGTTCACTCCTTACTGATGGTCACTCAAATTCTCGTTATTGGAAATTTCACATTCTTCATCATAGCAAAAAAGCGCTGGATTGGCTAATGTTTTCAACGGACGCTATCCCTTGTGATCGACAAGGATGAAGGTTCCCGGTTTTAAAACGTGAGCATTTACATCCAGAATTTTCTCCAGGTTAAAAGCGAGTTGCTGGAGTTCCGTTTCATCTTTCGCATAAAAAATAGGAGCTCCGCCATCGACTTTAATGCCTTCCACAACCGCAACCGCTTTGATCGTTGCCACTCTTCACGCCTCCTTGTGGGGACCGGCCGCCGACTCCGTCGGCATGCGGATGGCGCTTTCCAGTACCGGCACCCGTTTGAGTGCGGCGGCCGCCTTTTGTGCGTCCTTCACTTGGGGAAGGACAAAAATACTGAGCGTCCCCGAGTCCAGATGAAGCTTGGCCATCGGCATCAGGGCGGGCTCTCCGGTGTCCCTGTACACGCCGAGGACCGTGGAGATATCATGCAGAATGGCCTGGCGCTGGCCCAGATTCGCCAATGTGACACGGGCGTCGGGATTTTTCGGTACGGCCAGCAGGCCCACCCCCTGCCTCGCGATGAGCTCCCGGTCGCTCTCCAGCCCGACGTTCATGATGTAAATATCGCCGACATACAGATTCGGCCCGTCCAGCCGTACTTCGCTGATCCGGATATCCGCGATGTGGGTCATATTTTTTCCCGTCTTAAAATAAATCGCTACTCCGACTGCAGCCAGCCCGGCAGCCGCCCCCCAATACCAGGCGAAAAGCAGGGTGAACAGCGAAGCCATCATCGAAGTAAAAATCACAAGATAGTTTCGGCCTTCGAAAACCATCGCAATGCCTTCAATGTACGAAACGCCCCGCGGGACAAGCTCCATCTGATCCACCTGCATCAGGCTTTGACGCTCCATATTCCGCACATCGCGGAACTGCTGGGCCGCAACGGTCAAAAAAGTGACAGCCGTGTAATTTTTGTCGAGCAGCGCGGGTACCGCCACCGCACCCAGGCCTGCTGCAATCACTCCCAGCGAAACATGAATGATTTTGCCGTGGGGATAAGTCGGATATTGACGATAATCCGTTCTTAATAAGTAGAGACGCGACGCGATCCCGAAAAACAATCCGACAAAAACCGCGACTGTTTCTTTTTGCGACAGCAAATGCGCAATCATTTCCTCCAACCTCGCTTTCGCTGGATCCATTGCCGGGCGGTTGTCCTGCATCCCGAATATACCGATTCAAGGAAGACGGTCAGCAACCGCGCCGTAAAAAAGGAGAGCCACCATTTGTCCAGAAACGAGGGTGTACCGAGATGAACCGGCATCGTGCCGCCGTGCATACAGGCAAAAGAAAGGTCTCCCGCAATCATGGCTACCGTCAGCGAGACATACTGCTCCGCCGCTCCCCGGTGCATTCCCATTACCAATACCGCAAGGACAACGGCGATATCCCATTCGGGTTTCAGCACAATCATGACGGGATCTACGCTGTACAGCTCCAGCATCAGCAAATGAACGGCACCGAGAAGCAGACCGGTCGCGAACAGATGCCCGCCTTCCCAGAGGCTCTTTTTACGGATACCGATCAGAAGAGCCGCACACAAGGCGACTGGCACGGTGCCGTTGATTTGAGCGCCTTCCATGGAGAAGGTCATCAAAGCGGCAGGCAGCGCGAACATAAAAAAAAGAAGTATGTCACGTCCGGATATACTTCTCATAAAAATTTCCCGCCATCCGCTGAGCAGAAATATGACAGAGATGGCGAGGAGTACGGAAGCAAGATAACCTGGATTCATAGTTTGTCACCCTAGCTCGTTTCGTTACTCCTAGTATGACAAAACATCCCGTTTTTACTCCGCTTCCGTTCTACAGGCATATTCAGTTAAATCAATCCGGCGGGCCCTGCACCATTCCGCGGTCGATCCCGTGATAATCACGGGACGTGTCCACAGCTGCTCGATGCGTACCGCTCCCAGAGCCGTCATCATGAGAATGATGCCGTGATGCAGCTCGTCGATGTGATCGATTAAAGCTTGCGTACCTTTGTTTCGCAAAATTTTAAGCAAGGCTCCGGCCATTCCGGCCGCCGAAGCGCCGAGAACAAGCACCTTGACGATGTCTTCGCTGGTGCGGATGCCTCCCGTCGCCATGACCCGGCCGCGTTCGTAGACTTGCAGAGCTTCGATCAGCGTCACGCTCGTTTTCATGCCCCAGTCGTTCAGCCAATCGAGGGGCAATTTTCGCCGCGCATTCTCTATCGCGGCGAAATTGGTGCCGCCGGAACCGCCGACATCCAAGATTTGTACGCCTGCCGATTTGAGCAGTCTCGCGTTTTCAAGCGGGATGCCGAAACCGACCTCTTTGACGATCAGAGGCACTCCTGTAGCCGCCGCAATACGGCTGACGCGCTCCAGCATGCCGTGAAAGCTGCGGTCGCCTTCAGGCATGATCAGCTCCTGCATGACGTTCAGGTGGATTTGAAGCGCATCCGCCCGAAGCATGTCCACGGCGCGTAACGCCTGCTCTACAGTCGCTTCACTTCCCAAATTGGCAAAGACGAGCCCGTCCGGATTCATTTGCCGCACAATGCGGTAGCTTGATTCCTGCATGGGGTCCCGCAACGCGGACATCTGGGAGCCCACCGCCATGGCCAGTCCCCGTTCCCTGGCCGCCACCGCAAGCTCCCGGTTTATTTCTTCGGTTTCGTGTGCTCCGCCGGTCATCGCATTTACGACAATCGGCGAACTCAAATTGAGTTCGCCGATTGTCGTAAAGAGAGCGACAGACTCGGTGGAAGCGTCTGGCAGGCAGTTAGGCACCAGCTTGACATCCGCCAACCCTTGGTTGCCGGACTGACCCGTCTGGAGCGCAAACTGCACGTGATCCATTTTGCGCGATGAGCGCATCCCGCTTCCTCCTGTTCAAGTCGTCTATTATTTTTTGAATTTGGAGAGCTTGTCGCCGAAGCGCTCGCCGAGCGTCATGGACAGGCCTTGATTGCTCAGGGAAACATTCTCGTTGCCAGCCAGTTCTTTCTGGTGGTTGGAGGATCTTTCCGGTCTGGAAGAGTAGTTGGAAGGCGCGGAAGATGCGGTTTGAGCCGGAGCTTCTTCCGTTTCCTTGATGCTGAGGCTTACGCGCTTCTCAGCCGCGTTAACGTCAAGGACTTTTACCTTAACTTCTTGGCCTTCTTTCAGAACTTCCTGCGGAGTCGCGATGTGACGGTGAGCGATTTGGGAAATATGAACCAGACCTTCAACGCCCGGAGCGATTTCAACAAACGCACCGAAACCTGCAAGACGTTTTACCGTACCGGTAATGATTTCGCCGGTTGTGAAAGTTTTCTCGGCCTTTTCCCAAGGACCTTCTTGAGTTGCTTTCAGGCTCAGGCTCACTTTATCTTTCTCCGGATCTACTTTAAGAACCTGCACGTTTACTTTGTCGCCTTCTTTGACGATTTCGGAAGGATGCTCAACATGGTGCCAAGCCATCTCGGAGATGTGAACCAGGCCGTCGATGCCGCCGATATCCACGAACGCGCCGAATTGAGTCAGGCGCTGTACGGTACCTTCGTATACTTTGCCCACTTCGATTTTGCTGATGATGTCTTTCTTCTGTGCTTCGTATTCTTCATCCAGAACGTCTTTCTGGGAAAGGATCACTTTGTTCTTCTCGCGGTCGATTTCTTTCACTCTCAGGCGCAGAGTGCGGCCCTTGTAGTCGGAGAAATCTTCGACAAAGCTGCGTTCTACCATGGATGCCGGAACGAAGCCGCGCACGCCAACGTCAACAACGAGACCGCCTTTAACCACTTCGGCCACGACAGCTTCGATGATGACTTTCTCGTCCAGTTTCTGCTGCAGGGTTTCCCATGCTTTTTCACTGTCAACAGAGCGCTTGGAAAGAACCAGCTTCTCTTTGTTGTCGTCAATCGTTACGATTTTAAGCTCAATCTCCTGGCCCTCTTGAACGGCTTGATCCGCGTTCTCGATTTGGACGGAAGACAGCTCGCGAAGCGGAATCGTGCCGTCGTACTTGTAACCGATATCTACCATTGCTTGATCCTGCTCGACTTTAATGATTTTGCCTTTGACGATGTCGCCTTTCTTCACAGCTGCGACTTGGCTCATCGCTTCTTGAGCTTCTTGGCTTTCGTTCGTTTGATTTTCGTTTTTGATTTCTTCTGACATGGGATACCCTCCTCGAAAATAAACACACCGACGGTTAATTTTGTATAGGCATCTGCACGACGCACTTGCGCGGCAGGATTTCCTTACAACCGGGTTCGTTTTTAGTTAAGCGACTTCTTTCCGATGTTCCCGGATCAAAGTCTGAATTTCTTGCATGATGTACTCGGTCACCTGCTCGAGATCGGCCGATCCGGCTTCGCTGAACGGGGTCAAATCAAGCGGTTTCCCGTAAATGACCGTCATTCTGCCGAATACCTTGTAATCCCCGATGATTGCGGCGGGTACAACGGCCGCGCCGGATTTCAGGGCAAACATCGCTGCGCCCTTCTTTCCCACACCGGGATTTTTACGGCTTCCTTCCGGAAAGATGCCAAGTACGTTTCCATCCCGAAGCAAGTTCAGCGTTCCCTTGATCGTTTCTTTGCTGACGCCTCCGCGTTTAACCGGGAAGGCGCCAATTTTACTAATTATTAGACCTAAAACCGGAATTTGAAACAGCTCCGCCTTCGCCATAAAATGGACCTTGCGTTTGAGGCGGATGCCGACAAGCGGAGGATCAAGGTTGCTGATATGGTTGGAACAGAGCAGCACGCCACCGTGCTCGGGGATGTTGTCCTTGCCGATCACGCGAATTCGGAACAGCAGGGAATACACTACATTGCAGACTCCCCGCGCGAAATGGTAAAAGCTCATGCTCTTTCACCGCCTGTTCTCATCCGGCACATCTCCAGGATGCTCTCCACCACTTCGGGAATGGTCAGATCTGTACTGTCCAGCATTACAGCGTCGGCCGCTTGTACAAGGGGAGATACTTCCCTGCCTTCATCCAGCATATCGCGGCGGGCAATGTCCTTTTCCATCTCTTCGAGAGTCGTGGCCATTGCCGTGCCCTGAACTTCCTGAAATCTTCTTTCGGCGCGCTTGCGCACGCTCGCGGTCAGGAACACCTTCACTTCCGCATCGGGAAGCACGTGTGTGCCGATATCCCGGCCGTCCATCACGATGCCTTTGGAAGCGGCCATCTGCTTCTGCTTGTCTACCAGAAGCTTCCTCACTTCCGCAATGGCGGCGATTTGTGAAACCTGGTCCGTGACAAGTTTGGTACGGATATCGGAAGATACATCCCGGCCGTCTACAAACACCAGCTGTCCGTCCGGTCCCGGTACGAGTTCGATCTTCATGCCGGCAGCGGTTTTTGCGACAGCCTCCGTGTCCAGAGGGTTAACCCCGTCCTGCAGCACCTTCCAGGTGACCGCCCGATACATCGCTCCCGTGTCCACATAGACAAAACCAAGCTCGCCTGCGACCTTGCGGGCTATGGTGCTTTTGCCTGCACCGGCTGGCCCATCTATCGCGATATTAAATTTAGTCAAAACAAAGGCTCCTCCTAACAAAACCTTACGAACAAAAAAGCAGGCGCAGCCTGCTAACGCTGTAAATTATACCATAGCCGGAAGACAGATGCAAAAGTCTGCGGCCTTCCTGAATTTGCCGGAAAGCGGCTATTCCTCCTCGTGCCGTACGTACGGCACTCCCTCCAGAGGATCGACCCGGGTCATTTCTTTTCGCACAGCCGGAAATTGGAGAAGGAGCTGGCTGATCAGCAAACCGCCCAACAGAACATATAGACATCTTAAGAGTATTTTCTCGACCCGCTCGGAAAATTCAACGAACAGCAGTTCGTAACGTTCATAAGTTAATGGGCGTTGCTGCCCGGACCTCCGGATTTTCACTGATATCCTCCCGCAAACGAGCCTTGTTTGGAATGCAGTGTTTCCCGAACGGGCCGATTTTATGTAAGCTACTTTTTGCGGAAATCGAATTGTTTCTCGAAGCAGTACTGAATCAGCTTCTGACGGTCGCGGTCCGTAATTTCGCTGAACTGCAGCATGACGATTTTGCGTCCCGTTTCCAGCGTTTTAACCCGGACGACCTCCGCTTTGAAAGGCAGATGCTCCAAGGTCCCGTTCTTGTAAGTCACAAGAAGCCAGCAGTTCACCTGAGTGACGTTGTCCGGAAATTCGCTGTCCTTGCAGGTGAAGGAAACCCCGCCCCCTCCGACGTCTTCCGTCAACGCTACGATAGGAACGGTTTCGCCGGCCTGTACGGAAATTTCCAGCTCGGCGGGAATCCGCAGAAAGCTCCTGCGCTGGATTTTCGTAATCGAGGCCGGATCGGGCATCGCAAGCGCGACCAGCCGGATTCCTTCTTCCTTGAAGCCGATGACCGAGGTCTGGAAATAATTTTTTACGCCTCCGTCCGTCACAAAAAAGGCGCTTACTTCGTCCCCCGTGTACAGCCGTTTCAAACGGCCCGTCCGCTCGTTCATAGGGGTTTCGATCCATAGACGGTCCGGGAGCACATCCGAAATTCTCGCTTTGTATTCTTGTTTCGCTTCTTCCTCGTCAATCGTATTGACATGAAGATGCAGCAGCTGGTTGATTTTCATAAGCTGAGCCACGGTAACCTCATCCTTTTTTCGGTTGAATCCTTCTTGTTTCTACTTGATTATAGCATGCCGCCACAATTTAGGAAGACACAAAAAAGCGGCCACGGGTTTCCCCAGAGCCGCTTATTAGAAAGGATTCCGTCAAGTTCCCTGCGTGACAGGCTGCTGCTTGGCCTGCTCGGCGTCTTCCTTGCGAATCGTTTCCACCTTTTCTTCCGTACCGTCTTCACCGTTGACATAAATCCGGTACGTTTGACCGTTCAGACTCCCGATAAATTCATGGCAAAGCACTTCCTGATTCAGATCGTTGACGATAAGCGCCTTGGTGTGACGGGTCACTTTCAACTGAGGGCTCAGGTGGCTTCGCGCCTCTTCTTTGGAAAGCTTCGGCTCTTGGTCGATATTTTTGTGATTCCGGTTGGCAAACACGAAATCCGTGCCCTGGAGCCCGAGAATCTGACCGTCGTCCAGAGCGACGTTTACGACAAGCTTCTCCGGATAAATAACGGTATCCTTTTCCTGCTTGGCGAACGTCATATTGCAGATGTTCGAGTGACGGTCGAAGCTGACCGCAGTCATATTTTTATAACCGTGTCGCTCCAGAAACTGGGCCGCCGCAGCACGCGTTTGCTCGACTTGAAGTTTGGTCGACTTCACATCGCGGGGATTCATGAAGTAGATCAGATGCCCGCCTTTTTTCGTAAAGTCCATCGTGATATCGGTTCCGTTCTTACCGGGCAGGGTACACGTATACGATTCGTACTCGACCGCGCCGTTGCCGTTTTTAACCACATGAAAGATGGTCGGGTTGTTTACTCCAAGGAATGCCGCCGCTTTCTTACGGACCTCCTGTTCGTCGATCTCGGGACCGTCCAGCATTTGGGCCGTGTATTTCGACTGTGTCGACATGGTGAAGGGGCCTTCTTTCAAGTCGTTGTACGACCCGACTTTTTTGTCCACCGTTTTGAAACCGTCGATAATCGTATTGTCGTTCGGTTCCTTGTTGGCTCCGAGCGCCAGGTCCACGTCCATCCAACGAAGGTTATTGGCGATAACCTTCTCCTGGACTCCTCGCAAATCCCCCGTAATCTCCTTGGAATGCTGATACAGGGTGCTCAGCGTTTTTAATTCACCGTCCGTCAAAGGCTTTTTCGTCAAGTCCCGCGTCGAGGTCTGGTAACTGAACTTCGATACGTTAGCCAGGAACTCTTCCGTTTTGTTAAAAGGAAGCAGGCCCAGCGGCAGCTGGTTCACTTCGTTCTGCGCCTGGCTGGTCAACCTCCAGACATTCACCAGACCTTTACGGTAGGTGTCATTCGAGGTGGAATTGATCGCCAGCGTATTGCCCAGCTCCGTATGTAGCTTCTCGATATGGTAGGACAAATCGTGAAAAGCACGCTGATACTGGTTCTCCGCCTTAATGGAGACTTGATTTTTCTGTTTTTGCTGAGAATACCCCCAAACCCCCGTACCGACCAATGCCGCAGCGCAGACTGGAAATAAAACCATACTCATTCTTCTGTACATGCTTGTAAGCTCCTTTCTTAGGCGATATTGCCGTTATTGTCTGCCTTCGAAACGAAGTTTATACAGCAAAAAAAGCCTGCACGCCATGCGCAGACTTTCTTGCTCTTCTTACTTAGATTCGGTTGGATTACTCTTCAATCTTCCGTTTCAACCTCTAAATCGTGCTCGTTGTCGCAGATGCAGCGTTTAAAGCCGGTTTCGATTTTGCCTTTGTCTCGGCGCCCCTTCAGGATAAATCGTTCTCCGCACTGTCTGCAGCGGATCGTAACTTTCACCCGGTTCACGGTCATGTGTTCACCTTCCGCGCCTTTGCTCGCGCATCAAATAAGTGTTCTCACAACCAGTATGGTCACCGTTATCCGATTTTAAACTCCTCTTCACCGCGGACGACGCGAAGCGGAGAACGATCGTTGGCACGGTCCACTTTCCAGAGCGTACGAATCCAGAGAAGCGTCATAAAAGGCAGCATGAACCAGATCCAGTTATTCGCCGCCACCAGCAAAATGTAATCAAACGCCCCGTGCCATAAAATAGGCAGAAACAGAGAAGCTAGCAAATACTTGCGCTCCTGGGAACGCATAAACTTGGCTTTGCCGAGATAGTAGCCCATCATAACGCCGAAAAGCGCATGTCCCGAAACGGGAAGAAGGGCGCGCATGAGCAGCGAAGACATGCTGATCCCATTGGCGAACGCATAGAGAATATTCTCCAATGTGGCGAACCCAAGGCTGACGGCCACGGCGTAAACGATCCCGTCGTACGGCTCGTCGAAAGAATCGTGACGGTATATCAAATGGTATACGACGAACCATTTCAAGAACTCTTCCAACCCGCCGGAGATGAAAAAAGCAAAGGTAAAATGATTATCCCCGCCGATCTCCTGCATAAACGAATTCTGAAGCACCATGGCCGGAATAACGAGTAAAACTCCGCACAAAAACAGCTTGCCAACCAGATGGATCGGCTCCGTTTCATAACGGTCCTTCAAATAAAAATAAGCAAGAAGGGAGATTCCGGGAGCAACCGCCGCCATTAGAACGGAAAACACGTTCATCCCATTTCCCCCTTTCCGATCCGGTGAACGATTCCGTCCTTCTTATACCCAACCACGGAAACGGGCGGCTTCCGCCATTTTGCGTACGCCGGTCATATAGGCCGCCAGACGCATATCGATTCCGCGTGTTTTATGAATAGTATAGACATTTTCGAAGCCTTTTTCCATCACTTCTTGAAGTTTGGAATGAACTTCTTCTTCCGTCCAGTAATATCCTTGGTTATTTTGTACCCACTCGAAATAGGACACAACAACACCGCCGGCACTAGCCAGGACGTCCGGAACGAGCAGCACGCCGCGCTCCGTCAAAATTTTGGTCGCTTCCAGCGTAGTCGGTCCGTTCGCCGCTTCGACCACGATACCCGCTTTAATGCGATGAGCATTCTCTTGCGTGATCTGGTTCTCGATTGCGGCCGGCACCAGAATATCACAATCCTGCTCCAGAATTTCGGTGCTAGGCATTACGTTCGGGAATAAGTTCGTCACGGTTCCAAAGGAATCGCGGCGGTCGAGCAGGTATTCGATGTCGAGCCCTTCCGGATTGTACAAGGCCCCGTTCACATCGGCGATCCCGACCACTTTGGCCCCGGCTTCGTGCATAAACTTGGACAAGTAGCTTCCCGCGTTGCCGAATCCCTGAACGATGACACGAGCGCCTTGAAGCGGAATGCCGCGCTTCTCCAGCGCTTTGTTGATCATGATCGTAACGCCTTTGGCCGTCGCCGTCTCGCGTCCGTGAGAACCCCCCAGCACAATCGGCTTACCCGTGATGAATCCCGGGGAATCGAACTCGCGGATGCGGCTGTACTCGTCCAGCATCCAGGCCATGATCTGGGAGTTCGTCATGACGTCCGGCGCCGGAATGTCCTTGTTCGGACCAACCAATTGGCTGATCGCCCTTACGTATCCGCGGCTGAGCACTTCCAGCTCACGGAAAGACATGCTCCGCGGATCGCAGATGATGCCGCCTTTGCCACCGCCGTAAGGAAGATCCACGATGCCGCACTTCAAGCTCATCCAGATGGAGAGAGCTTTCACTTCGTCTTCGGTCACGCCGGGATGGAAACGGACTCCGCCCTTCGTAGGACCGACCGCATCGTTATGCTGGGCGCGATAGCCTGTGAATACCTTGACTTTGCCGTCGTCCATCCGGATCGGAATCCGAACCGTCAGCACGCGGAGCGGCTCCTTGAGAAGCTCGTACATTTCGTCGGAATATCCGAGTTTCTTCAGGGCATCTTCAATAATCGTTTGAGTAGATTCCAGTACGTTTAAGTTTTCGGTGTTAGCCATGTTGACCACCTCGTTTATGTATTATAACGCAATGAAAATAAAGCATCCTGCAAAAACATTTGTTTTTGGAGAATGCTTTATGAAGCAGGTGCCGCCTATATCTTGTCCGGCATGCAGCCACCCGGAGCCGTGCACATTCGGGCAAGGTCGGGAATGGTCCACGCCGGTAGTTGGAGTGTAGGGCATAATCATGCGAAATGCCGGCATAGTTCCTGGACCGCATTAGCTTCAATTACAGCTTTTCCATACTCTTCGAGTACAGCCTTCGTCACGTTGGTCGCATCTCCGTACTCGGATAGAACGGCGATGAGCGTCTGGAACTTGCCTTCCGGCAGTTCAGTCGGTTCGAGCTGAAGGATCCATTTGTTTTTATACGTATAAAGCGCTCCACCATCCGTTAGCATCGGATTGACGACTTTTGAAGCACGAAGCAAATCTTCGAAATCGCGGAAGGCGTAAGAAACGATGTCGCTTTGTTCAAGCGTCACTTCCATCTCGTACACTTCTTCGTCATCATGGTCATCCAGCAAATCGGCTTGCAAGGACAAATCCATGCTGCCCCTGGTCACAATGACGACCATTCCTTGGGCAGGGAGCGCAAAAACTTCTACAGCCAAAGGTCCTGCAGGTTCGAAACCCAATTCGGAATAGGCCTGATCCATCATGTCGCTGAAAAGATCGTGAACTTTGGGGATTTCCCTCCACATGTCGTCTTTCTGGATGCCCCGTTCCGTCAAATCATCGAATGTAAGGAAAATCCGTATTTTGTCCGGGCTTAAACGTTCGATTTTCATGACAGGATCCTCCTTTCCATGACACCTCTGTTTGAATGGTTATAAACAAAATATGCCGGTTTGAAAACCATGGTGTGTGTGCTTGCGGAAACAAGCACGCTTATGGGTGCCACCTAGTATTAGTATACCATGTTAAAGCCAAAATGTTAGCTATACGGCAAAAATTTAAAGGCACCTTTTCTGCGGAATGCAGAAGAGGTGCCTTTCGGTCTTTCACGCTCCCCGCGGAGCGGTCAGCGCAGCTTTATACTCAGTGAGTGGCCGAGGAAGACGCGGCGTTTTTCACCAGTATTTCGTCTACAGCCGCTTTTACCTGCGAATCTTTGGCGATCAGGTTTTCCAGCGCTTCCTTGCCGTCCGAAGAATGAGATCCGCCGGATTCGTGAGAAGAACTGGAGCTCTGATGCGACTGATGCTTGGAGCTTGCCTTGTGGCCGGAACCCGAAACGAAATTTTTCGTCTGGCCGATTACATCGTTCAATGAGCTGCCGATTCCGCTGCCTTCCGAACTGAACATTGCGGACCGCATGTTTCTTATCCGCTTGCCGGCATACATAGCAAGTGCGGCGCCCGCGACGCTTCCGATAAGGAAACTGCCTAAATTCATCCCGTATCCCTCCAAGTTTTTTAGAATGTATGAGGCTTAATTAGGTTGCGTCCGATGGGCGGGGGCCATTCGCCCGCAAAGTGGGAATAGGAGGGAGTCGGACTTCAGGCAATCAGCCGCCTGATAAGACAACAAAAAGCCCGACCGACCTTGAGGCAAGACGGCTAATAAACGCCGCGCCTCTTCAAGGTCTGTCAGGCATCCGGAGTGCGACCGGATTTGACTTATCAAGCTCCGGATGTATATCGGATTCCCCACCAGCCGAGCCCCATGACGAGAAGAATGAACAAAAACAGAAGCAATCGGTAAAACCAGCGTGTAACTTTAGCCCGTTCGGACGGATGTACCGAGCTTCTCGGAGGCAGGTAGTGGCTTTCTTCTTCATTTTCATGGACTAAATCGCTTTCTGCGAGTATCGGCTGTTCGTACTCTATCCCCTGTGTCTTGTTGCCTTCCATGCCGGATTACTCCTCCTTGCCGTAACGTAAGATGCAGCCCGAAATAAAATCAATCATAAAATGGGCGAAAATAGCTGTCCACAAGGACCCCGTATGGATAAAAATCCAGCCGATCCCGTAAGAAATGCTAAAAACAAGACCCGTCATCAGCCAGTGCTGGAGATAACGGATATGAATGGCCGCAAAAACAATGCTTGTCCAGTATGGACCCAGGTAATGCTGAAGGCCCGCGCGGAACAGGAGTT
This sequence comes from Paenibacillus sp. GbtcB18, assembly GCF_019091125.1. Lineage (NCBI taxonomy): Bacteria > Bacillati > Bacillota > Bacilli > Caryophanales > Paenibacillaceae > Paenibacillus > Paenibacillus sp. GbtcB18. The sequence goes on along the minus strand of NZ_JAGXJX010000001.1, from coordinate 211,811 downwards.
CTTCGCATATCGAAACCAGTATGCAGATGAGCGCGATATGCCAAAGCGGACGCCTGCCGAAGATACGCTTGTTCACTCCCCCGTCGTCCGTAACTTCCTCGGGGACATATTTGGACACGATCAGATCCGCGGCCAGCACTGCCAGTGCGATACCGCCTCCCCAGAGAACGATGGACCAGCCCGGCGCAAAGCTGAAAAGACTCCGCCAATCCGCTCCTTGAACGAACAGCATAATAACGCCGATCACCAGCAAAATCGCCTGGGTTCCATATAAGTTAATAAGCAGCATCCGGTCATTAAGGTCATCGACCCGGATGTCCGTCTTAATGCGGATATTTTTCAGCTCTTTCCATTTCCAGTTCCATTTTCTCATGATGGTCCTTCCCAGGGACTTCCCCTATTATCCGGTATTATTTATCTATGATGCCGAGTCACGATACCATCATCTTCATCCTTATTAACATACCATGAATCTCACATAGAGGAAATCTTGTCCTTCTTAATAGAACGGATAAGTCCCGCAAAAGGTTCCGCCCCGAACATAAAAAAGCGCCTATCCATAACGGATGGCGCTTCACTTCACTCAGCTGGGCCGTCACGCCTCTTTAAGACATGACGATTCGACTCCTAATCGTAGGCAAAACCGCGCAGCATCGCCAAAGCCGCCATGCCGCCTTCGACATTGACCAGCTGGTCCGGATCGAAGCCGTTTCTCTCCAGATAACCGCAAACCATCTCGCTGCGCACACCATGCGCGCACACAACATAGAGGTCGGCGTCACCGGCCAGTTCATCCAACCGCTCCGGAATGGTATTCATGGGAATGAGTTCCGGTTCATCCAGATGGTAGTAGTCCCATTCGTACGGCTCGCGGACATCCACGATTTTTATCTTTTTAACCATCTCCGGTTTGTCCAGCAGCTCAAGGAATTTTTCGGGCGCAAGATGTTTCATGCAGGCTTCTCCTTTTTTTACATGCGCTTACATGTGGAAAATTTTCGTAATAACTGAAGAATAGCGAATATTACATCCGAATACAAGAGGAATAGTACGGATTTATCACTCTATTTGGCGTTTCGTTTGTTAAAACGGCATGAATATTCGGGTAACCCTATTGACACGTTGCCGGGGCCATGTTACATTAAGTGAAACTTAACGACATATACCACATTAAAGCGTTGACGGAGACACGTATGTATGGACAGCCTTTCAGAGAGCCGATGGTTGGTGGGAATCGGCAGGACGCATGCTTACTAAGCACTCCGGAGCATTGAACCGAAGCGAAAGCCGCAGGCTCAATCGGCAGAACCCGTTATCGTTCAGGTCCCGACAGGGACCAATAAGGCCTTGCGTGAGAACGCCGGGTGAAGTAGGGTGGCACCGCGAAGATAACTTTCGTCCCTTCATACGGGTTACGTATGAGGTTCGGGAGTTTTTTTATTTCCCAAGAGGAGGCTATATACATGTTTAAAGTACTTGTATCGGATCCGATCAGCGATATGGGGATCCAAATGCTCTACGACGCAAGCGATGTTGAGGTAGACAAGAAACCGGGATTAAGCGAAGACGAGCTTGTTGCGATCATCGGCGAATACGATGCCCTTCTCGTGCGCAGCCAGACTAAGGTTACGCCGCGCATCATGGAAGCCGCGCCTAAACTCAAAGTCATCGGCCGCGCCGGTGTCGGCGTCGACAACATCGACCTCCAAGCGGCAACCAAGCACGGCATCGTAGTGATCAACGCGCCGGACGGCAACACGATTGCAACCTGCGAGCATACTTTCGCGATGATGATGTCGGTAGCCCGCTCCATTCCGCAAGCCTACAAAAAGACGGTCAGCGGTGAATGGGACCGCAAATCGTTCGTCGGCGTCGAGCTGCGAAACAAAACGCTCGGCATCATCGGAATGGGACGCATCGGAAGCGAAGTCGCCAAGCGCGCCAAAGTGTTCGGCATGAAAGTCATCGGCTACGATCCGTTCCTAACGGAAGACAGAGCGGAGAAAATCGGCGTTAAGCTCGGAACGGTCAACGATATCGCGGCCGCCGCCGACTTTATTACCGTCCATACGCCGCTGACGAATGAAACGCGCCATATCGTAGGCCCGGCTCAATTCGCCATCATGAAAAAAGGCGTTCGGATCATCAACTGCGCACGCGGCGGAATCATTGACGAGAACGCCCTCGTAGCCGCGATCGAAAACGGCACTGTTGCCGGAGCCGCTTTTGACGTGTTCGAGCAGGAGCCTCCTCAGGCAAGCCACCCGTTCCTGAACAACCCGAGCATTATCGTCACGCCGCACTTGGGCGCATCGACCGTTGAAGCTCAGGAGAACGTAGCCATTGACGTATCGGAAGAGCTCCTTCATATTCTGCGCAACGAACCTTTCAAAAATGCCGTGAATATGCCGCCTGTGCCGGCTACCGTGATGAGCAAACTGCAGCCTTACTTCAACCTCGGGGAAAAGCTCGGTCTTATCGCCGGTCAGCTGACCGAAGGACCTGTCAATGAAATCGTCGTCAGTTACTCCGGCGATCTCGCCGACGTGGACACGAATCCGTTGACCCGTTATATCGTTAAAGGCGTTTTCACGCAGCATCTTGAAGGCATCAATCTCGTGAACGCCATGCATATGGCCAAATCCCGTGATATCAATGTCACGACGCAGCAATCGTCCACAACCGGAACGTTCACCAACCTCGTGACGATTACCGTTAAATCCAAACAAGGCGACCGCACACTGGCGGGTACGCTGCTGGCCGGTTACGGCGAGCGCATCGTCCGCATCGATCAATACCCGGTGGACTTTGCGCCGGAAGGCTCGCTTCTTCTCATCTCGCATAACGACAAACCCGGCATTATCGGCAGCGTAGGTACGCTGCTCGGAAGCAATGACGTGAACATTGCGACCATGCAGGTAGGCCGTACGGTCGTCGGCGGATCGGCGATCATGGTTCTGACCATCGATAAAACCGCTCCTAAAGAAGTTATTGCCGAGCTGGAAAAACAGCCGGAAATCGTCAACGTTCGTCAACTGGGCATTTAAGCACTTCTCAGCCGATTTATACCGGGCCGGCGCTTGTAACATCCCGTTACGGCGGCGGCCCTTTCTTATCCGGCCTGCAATATGTTTCACGAACAACAAGATTTAGTTCGTTTTTTCAACAAAAAAGGCGGAAAGCAGCTGAACGACTCAGCAGGCTTTCCGCCTTTTGCATGTAATCTTGATCTTGCAGAGTTCGGGCCGAAACCGCCCGAAGCCTTTTACGGTTCGTCGGCTCTTCCATCCCCTCTTCGTCGTTAAGGACGCTGCGGGGATTATACGGGCTATGCGCGGCTTAACATGCTTTGCACGGCAGGACGATCGTAAACGTCGTCCCCTGCCCGAGCTTGCTGCGCATCGTGATCGTCCCCTGATGGGCGTCCACGATGTTCTTGACGATGGCCAGTCCGAGGCCCGTGCCGCCTGTCGCTCCCCGTGTCCGGGCTTTGTCCGCTTTATAGAAGCGCTCGAACACGTAAGGGACATCTTCGGCCGGAATCCCCTGGCCTTCGTCCGTCACTTCCAGCTTGCAGCCGGGAGAAGACTTGTACGCGTAAGGCTCCGCCTTAATCGTAATCGTCTTCCCGCCCGGCGTGTGCCGGAAGGCGTTGTCGAGCAGGTTGGTCAGCACCTGCTCCAGCCGGTCCTCATCCGCCGTACAAACCAGCTCCTCTTGCGGGAGCTCGAAATTCAGGCGGATGTCTTTCTCTCTCGCCAGGACCGTAAATTTGCGGTGCATCCGTTTCACGAGCCCGCCTATATCGGTCCTGTTAAGGTTCATCTCGAGATGCCCCGCTTCCATCCGGGCCAGATCGAGAAGATCCCGGACGAGGCGGCCCATCCGCAGCGCCTCGTCATAGATCACCTGAGCGAGCTCCTTGCGCTCCTCGGGAGAGCCGGCGATGTCGTCAAGCAGCGCCTCGCTGTAGCCCTGCACCATCGACAACGGCGTGCGCAGTTCGTGCGAAACGTTCGCGACGAAGTCCTTGCGCAGCTTGTCGAGCCGGAACTCCTCCGTCACGTCGCGGAGTACGGCGACGGCGCCGCGAACGCCGTCGCGCGAAAGCAGCGGCGTCATCGCGACCGACCAGACCTCGTTCTCGACGTGAAGCTTGTCGGTCTGCTCCCTCGCCTCCGTCACCACCTGGTGGAACATGGGCTGCAGCGGAGCGGGAATATGCCGCTCAAGCGGCAGAGGAAGCGCGGCGGGAACGCCGCCGTTGACGGGCGGCCCGTCCGGGTTCCAGGAGAGTTCTTCCCACTCCTGGATGATTTTGTCCCCCTGCGGGTTCGTCACAATGACTTTGCCGCCGGCATCGAACGTCATGACCGCGTCGGTCATGCTCCTCAGAACACTCGAAAGATTCTCTTTCTCGTGCCGCAGGGCTTTCACATTCTCCTGGAGTTCTTCTCCCATCACATTGAACGATTTCGCAAGCTCCCCGATCTCATCGGAAGAGAGAATCGGAACCTTCGTGCCGTATTCTCCTCGGGAGATTCTGCCCGCAGCGTCTTTGAGCTGAAGCAGCGGACGCGTGATCCGGTAGAACAGGAAGAACGCGAATACCGTCGTCATCAGAAATCCGATAATCGAAACGATCACGAACAGCCGGAATACGTCCCACTGGGTCGCTTCCAGGGATTTCAGGGATTGATACAGGACAATAGCACCTTCCGTATCTTTGGCCCCTCCGTCCGGCGTGTGATAGAGCGGCACGGCCACGGCGATATAATCGTTGCGCTGGTTGATTTTACCCTGCTTGTTGTAGGGAATCCGCTTTTCCAGCATTTGGCCATTCAAGACGGTTTTCAGCTCCGCGTCCGAAAAAAAGTCGGCCGTTTTGAACCGGAGCAGCTCCTGGTTTTTGCCCTCGACCGACGGATTCAATTCTTTCAGATCTTTATCCAGCGCAATCATGCGCGCATCCTGAAGTTCCAAGAGCTGATTGGCCATCTTGTAAAACTCTTCGTCCCGCAGATGAAGAGCGGCTCCGTTCGAATAATCGCCCGCAAGCTGTTTCAAATTGTGAACCTGATCCTCGGACTGGGAAAAATACTGTTCCAGCGACTGCACGAGAAACACGCCGAGGGTGATCAGAATAACCGCCACAAGACCGATAATGGTCAGCCACAGCTTGCCGACTACACTGCGCAGGCTAAACACGTTACTTCGGCACCTCTAGCTTGTAGCCTACGCCCCAGACCGTCGTAATCATCGCAGCCGCTTCTGGCGATACTTTGTTGAGCTTTTCGCGCAATCTTTTTACATGGGTATCGACCGTGCGCAAGTCCCCGAAAAATTCGTAATTCCAGACATCTTTGAGCAGCTCTTCCCGCGAAAAGACCTTATCGGGCGATACGGCCAGATAATGGAGCAGTTCATACTCTTTGGGCGTCAGGGCGACTTCCTGGCCGCCTGCCGTTACACGGTGAGCATCGTGCTCGATAACCAGGTGCGGAAATACGATGTTGTTGCTCGAATTCGCATCCTTGGACAGAAAAGCCGTTGCGGACGAACGCCGCAGGATCGCCTTGACCCGGTAAATCACCTCGCGCGGACTGAACGGCTTCACGACGTAATCGTCGGCACCGACTTCGAACCCGTGTACGCGGTTCGTTTCTTCGCCTTTCGCGGTCAGCATGATCACCGGCGTGGACTTCACTTGGCGCAAGCGAGCGCAAACTTCCGTCCCGTCAATCCCCGGCAGCATCAGATCGAGCAGAATCAGATCGAAATCGCGCTCGGTCGCCAGCGTCAGGGCCGTTTCGCCGTCTTCGGCTTCCTCGATGCCGTAACCCTCTTTCTCCAGGTACATCCGAAGCAGACGTCTGATCCGTTCTTCATCGTCTACAACCAGAATATTCAATCTCTGTTCCATGACGTTCACAATCCCTTCCGTCCGTAAACGATTGTAATAAATGATTTGCTAAAATTATACACCCGAATAGGAGTGCAGGCCAGCGATGACCAAGTTTACCCCGACCAGCGTAAACATAACCACGATAAAACCGATTACGGCCAGCCAAGCGGAACGTTTGCCCTGCCAGCCGCGGGAAAGGCGAAGATGCAGGAATACCGCGTAGAAGAGCCAGACGATCAGGGCCCATACTTCCTTGGGATCCCAGCCCCAGAACCGCCCCCACGCTTTATGGGCCCAGATCATCGCGAAGATGAGGGCTCCGAGCGTGAAAATCGGATAGCCGATAGCGATGGAACGGTATCCGATCTCGTCGAGGTCCTCCGGGTCCATGCCTTTCATAATAGGTGAGATCGCCTGCCCGATCGGCTTGCGCAGGATCAGTCTGAGCAGCGCATACAGAAGGACGCCGAGCAGAACTGTCCAGATTACCGTATTGAACTTCCTGCCGGCATTTTCACCGCTCATCCAGGAAGGCGCCGTGAAGAGCGGCTTATCCATGCCGAGGAAGGTATCCATGGATTCGAGTGTCGTCTGGTATGGTGCCACGATAGGCGGCAGCACGTAAGTGACGGTCTGGCTTACTTTTTGCTGGGTGCCGTCTTTGGCCACGATTTGTTCCTTGATGAACTTAGCTTCGTAGCCTGCGGCATTGAACGTAAATACGGAAGCGATAAAAGCGATCAGCATAAAAATAATGAGCAGGGTGAATTCCACCCCTCTTTGTTCCTTGCGGTCGGAGGCCGTTTTACCCTGAAAGTTCACCGTCCGGATCAAGTACATTAAACCCGCGGCAAAGCCTACGGCGAAAAACGCTTCACCCGCGGCCGCGGTCGTTACGTGGATTTTAAGCCAGTAGCTCTGCAGCGCCGGGATCAGCGGCTGGACTTCGTTCGGGAAGACGGCCGCATACGCGATGATGAGCACGACGACCGGCAGAGCAAATACCCCGAGAACCGGGGTACGATAGATTGCGTATACGATAATAAAGGCAATCATGATCATCATACCGAGCATCGTCATAAATTCGAACATGTTGCTGGTCGGAATGTGTCCGCCCCCGTACCAGCGGGTGAAGAAATAAAGAAGCTGGGATACAAGGCCCAAAACGGACAGGCCGTAAGCGGCTCTGCCCCATTTGCGCGCATGAACTTCGGGATCCCGGTTGCTCCATGTTTTGCCGGCGATTGAAAGTACAAACACCAGAAAAGCCACACAGTAGATAACAAATGAAACCAGCAGCGCGTTCCCGCTGAAATTTAACCAATTCATGTAGCTTTTCCTCCTTTTTCAAGCGTTTTCTGATCCACGGTAATGCCTGTTTTGTTTAGTGAGGCCGCTACTTCCTTGCGGACGCCGAACCAGTTCTTGTTCGTGTGTGCGCCGAGTACGAGCCGTCCGTCGTCGATCCGGAGCCACACTCGGCGATGCTGCCAGTAGAAGCCCATGATGAGGCCGATCATTCCGATCGCGGCCCCGATCCAGATATAGGGAAGCGCACGGTCCGTCCGTATATTCAGGTAAGAGGTAAAGGAGGAAAACGTGACGTTTTCCATCGATCCGACAGATAAGTCGAATTTGGCGCCTATTGATCCGTTAATTTCGTCCTGACGGAACTCCTGCTTGTCTATTTGTCTCGGGAAATAGATGTAAGGCTCACCGTTTGGAGAAAGCCCCGGCCCCGTAATCTGAAAAATAAATGCAGGCGCTTTCGCTTCATTCGATTTCGTAATAGGCTCCCCTTTGTCGTCCAGGCCGAATTCCGGGAAATATCCCTTCAGCGACAGCTTGTAAGGGCCCGCCTGGTACGTATCTTGAGGATCCTTCATCGGAAGCTCGAAGCTTCCGTAAGATTCGCCCGTCTGTTTGTTGGTCAGCGTAGGCTTGACCGAAATAAGCAGCGGATCTTGCTTGTAATCGTATTGAAAAGCGAGAAGGCCTTTGTAATCGAGCGGTTCGTTCACGATAATTTTTTGCCTGTGCACTTCTTGCAGCTCCGGTTTTTTGCCGGGAGTGTCGCAGTCCGCTTTACAAGTGTAGATCACGGCTTCGGTTTCATAAATTTTCGGAACGGCCCGGTCCCTTTTTTTAAACTCTTCGGTCATTTCTTCCGGCTTGTAAAAATCGATGGTGAACTTCTCATTCTTGATATAGAGCGACGTATCGGGAATTTTCTTGATTTCCCCTTCGCGAAGCCCCATATATTCATCCATCTGCCAGCCCGGGAAGCTGCGCATCAGTACGGCCAGCAGAAAAATAATGAGGCCGATATGAAGCACGTAAGGTCCCCAGCGGCTGAACCGGTACTTCTCGGCAAGAAGCGCGGCTCCGTCCGTATGTACGCGGTAATGTTTTTTGCGGAGCTGGATGGCCATTTGCTCGGTCCACTCTTCTTCGCTGACTCCTTCCGGAATGCGCCCGTCGTAAGCGACCTTCTGGCGGAGCAGGAAGCTGTGGTGTTTCTGGATCTTCTGCTTGGAAAGAGCCCGGTACAGCGGAAGAACACGGTCCAGGCTGCAGATGACCAGCGAGGCCCCGATCATCAGAATCAGCAGCTTAAACCACCATGATTCGTACGTGTGGGATAAGCCCAGCAAATAATATACATGCCCCAGTGTTCCGTATGTATCCTTGTAGTAGGTGGCAGGGTTAACCTGAATAAAATTGCTTTCCTGCGGATATATGGTGCCAAGCGAAGAACCGATCAAGGTCAGGACGATAATCGTCACGGCCACCTTCACCGATGAAAAGAAATTCCAGACCCGGTCCAGCCAGGACGGATTTTCCCGCTGGGATCGACGCGCGACCCCATCATATTTCATTTCCAGCGGTTCGCTCGAAAACGCTTCTTCGGTCAGCGGCTTGCCGCACGATTCGCAGAGCAGAGTCCCTACATGGTTCTGGTGCCCGCAATCGCACTTCGTGTTCTGAAACACGCCGCATTCCCCCTCTATGCTGTTGAAATGGCTACCTTATTGGCCGCCGCCGGTACCGTCTGTCAGCTTTTTCAGCGTGTCAGCGATAAAAGCCTCGTCCATCTCGCCTTTGTGAATCTTCATGACCGTCCCGTCGGGTTTGACGAAGAACGTCGTCGGATATTCCACGACCCCGTACTGCTTCCGCACTTTCTCCTCGTTATCGAGCAGGATCGGCAGATTCAAATTGTACTGGTCCACGAAATTTTGAACCGTCACGCGGCTCGTGTCCAAGTTGACCTCCAAGAACTCCACGTTCTTGTCTTTCCAAATGTCGTACTGCTTCTGCAGGGCCGGCATTTCTTTCTTGCAGGGAGGACAGAAGGTTCCCCAGAAATTAATCAGGACGCCTTTGCCTTTGTAGTCGGAAAGCTTGTAGGACTTGTTATCGAGTCCGGTAAGTGTAAAGTCCGGCGCTTTGGATCCCTCGACCGGATATTTTTTATCGTCGGCGGATGTTAGGTTGTTGACGATTGTAAATACACCGATGATAAGAACAATGCCTAAAATGATAATTTGAACCCATTTTTTGTTCTTTTTCATAATGAGCACCCTCAAAAATAAGACATAACTATCCTCATTATAACGAAAAAAAAGGCCAAGCTTAGCGGCCTTTTTGAATTTTATGTGACTGCAAGGCCGCATCGCGCAGGCTGTTAATTTCGTCATTGCGCAGGACTCTGTACTTTGCTCTCGGAAGACCGGCAAGCAGTAAAGGGCCGTATTGTACCCGTCTTAATTTGACCACCGGAAAAGACACGGCGTCGAACATTCTTCTCACCTGACGGTTCCGGCCTTCGTAAATGGTAATGGAAATCACGCTCTCATTCTGCTCAGGGCGCACATCGACGTATTCGACCTCGGCGGGAGCAGTCATGCCGTCCTCCAGCTCAATACCGGCTCTCAATCGGTCGAGAACAGAACCGTGCACGACACCCTTGACGGTCGCATGGTACGTCTTGGCCACATGATGCCTCGGATGCATCATCAGATTGGCGAATTCCCCGTCGTTCGTCAAAATCAGCAGACCTTCCGTATCGTAATCAAGACGGCCGACCGGATAGACGCGCTCCTTGATCCCCGGCAGGTAATCGGTTACGACTTTGCGGCCCTTCGGGTCCGCAGCGCTCGTAATCACGCCTTTGGGCTTGTTCAGCATCACGTACACTTTCGTCTGCTGCTTAATGGCCCGTCCGTCTACCATTATCAAATCCTCAGCGGGATTCACTTTCACGCCAAGCTGCGTGACGACTTCTTCATTCACGCTCACACGGCCGGCCAGGATCAGCTCCTCGCTCTTCCTGCGGGAAGCTATACCCGCCTCGGCCAGCACTTTCTGCAGTCTCTCCATCCTCAACGTTCACCTCAAAGCTAATGATAACCATCCTTGCGTGAAATCACAAGTTCTCTCCCGGCGAATCCGCAAATGTTTTTTTCAGGGAATACGGGGTTGAAGCCTCCCTTCCCTCTTTCATGGACGGGCGCTGACGGATAAGAGTGCGGCATCGGGCGGTAGTACCGGCGTCGTGAGTTTGGAAGGTCCTTCTGCTAATCGTTCCCTTAAGAGGAGGAAAATAATCATTTTTTTGCCAAAATAAAGGCCGGACCGAACGTTTTCCCCGGAAAACGAAGAAGCCGCCCCGTCCGGGCGGTCTTCAGGTTGCGAACACGAGCAGACATATGATGATGGAAGCGATGAACCCGACGACATCGGAGATCAGGCCGACTTTGAGCGCGTAGCCGGCTTTCCGGATGCCGATAGCCCCGAAGTACACCGTTATGACGTACAGCGTCGTATCCGTGCTGCCCTGGACCGTTGAAGCGATCCGGCCGACGAGCGAATCCGGTCCGAACTGGGCGATCAGATCGGTCGTAAAGGCAAGGGATCCCGCGCCCGTGATAGGACGCAGGACAGCCAGCGGGAGCACCTCGGGCGGAATGCCGAGAGCCTGGAACAGCGGCTTCAGCCAGCCGAGGGTCAGTTCGAGCGCCCCCGATGCCCGGAACACGCTGATCGCGACCATCATGCCGACGAGATGAGGGATGATTTTAACCGCCGTATCGAAGCCCTCCTTGGCGCCGTCGGTGAACGATTCGTACACGGGCACTTTCCGGTAGGCGGCGTACAGCGGAATGAAGACGATCATGACCGGGATCGCCCACGCCGAGAGCACGTTAACCCATTCGTACATCAGCGGCTCACCCTTTCACTGCGGGGTTCGCCGGCAGCCTGCGCCTGTACCATCGGTCGACGATGATCGCGGCCGCCGTGGACACGATCGTAGCCAGCAGAGTCGTCCCGACGATTTCCGACGGATTCATGGAATTGTAATTCATCCGGATGGCGATCAAGGTCGTCGGAATGAGCGTGATGCTGGCCGTATTCAGCGCCAGGAGCGTACACATGGCGGGACTGGCCGTATCCTTATGGGGATTCAGCTTCTGCAGCTCCTGCATCGCCTTAATTCCCATCGGAGTAGCGGCATTGCCGAGCCCCAGGATGTTCGCGCTCATGTTGGACATGATGTACCCCAGCGCAGGATGATCCTTCGGAATGCTGGGAAACAGGAAGCGGACGACCGGACGAAGCAGGACCGCCAGCTTGGACAGCAGGCCGGCATCCTCGGCGATCCTCATCATGCCGAGCCAGAAGACCAGCACGCTGATCAGGCCGAAGCAGACCGTCACGCCGCTTTTGGCGCCGTCGAAAGCCGCCTGCGTTACGGCTTCTACGTTGCCCTGGACTGCGGCAACCGCAAAGCCGGTTACGATGAAAAACAACCAGATCCAATTCACCATCGTGCGTTCCTCCTTTCCTGTACTTGTTTACACGCCGGGTGAAAGCATCGCCCGGATGGCTTTGCGAAGCGAGAGACTCCATGCGTTCCATGCGGTTACATCCGCATCGGTAGCCTGAAAGCCGAACGCCGCCTTGTCCGCCGCTTTCAGCCTTGGGCTTGCCGGGTCCACCAGGGGCACGGTCCCGATCAGGCGGTCATCCAGCTTAAGCCGAAGAGCCCCTTTTTCGCCGAGACGCGCGTCCAGCGATTCCAGCGGAAACGACTCCGGTTCGGAGGTGACGCGGTCTTTCTCCTCGGAGAGCAGCGGGTACGAGAACTCTCTCTCCGCCACATAAGGCGTCCCTTCCACCGCCTGGCCTTTTTTCAGCAGAGGAACCAGCGGGTAATGCTCATACCCCCATCGCAGCAGCCGGGTGTGGTCCGCCCAGTCATCGCCGTCGTTTAAGGTCACGACGACCAACTGCTGGCCGTTCCGAGTGGCCGAAGAAACGAGACAGCGCTTGGCCAGCTTCGTATAGCCGGTTTTAACCCCGTCGGCCCCGTCGAAAAGGCCCAGCATTTTGTTTTTGTTAAACCAGGTGTATTCCCACGATTCGTTCGGGTTCGGCACTTTGATCATTTTCGTCTGGACAATTTCCTGGAAAGTCGGATTTTTCAGGCTGTAAGCCGCCAGCTTCGCCAAATCGTTGGCGCTGGAATAATGTTCGGCACTCTCGTCCAGTCCCGACGGGTTCGTGAAATTCGAGTGATCGAGACCGATCTGTTCGGCTTTCCGGTTCATCATTACGGCAAAACCTTCCACGCTGCCGCCTACATGCTCGGCTATGGCCGTCGCCGCATCGTTGCCGGAGCGGAGCATCAGCCCATAGAGCATATGCTTCAGGCTCATTTCCTGCCCCGCCTTCAGGTACAAGGACGAGCCTTCCTTTCCGGCGGCGCGGGTGCTCACTTTAACAATGTCCGTCAGCTTGCTCTCCTCGATGGCCACGATCGCCGTCATGATTTTAGTCAGGCTCGCTATCCTCATCGGCCGGTCTCCCCGCTTCGAGTAAAGAACTCTGCCCGATTTCACGTCGACGAGGGCCGCGGCCTCCGCATTCGTTCCTATCGTCGGGGGTTCCGCCGCCAAGGCCGCTGTGCCCAGCACGTTCAGCATGCACAAAAACGCCAGCATACCGGATACCCACATCCGCTTGCTCATATGCCCTTCCTCCCATTGCCCCTCGCACCCGGGTCAAGACTTGTCTTCCCTACAGGGAACTTTGTACAAGTATATGCTTGACCCGCCCGCTTATGACCCGCTTGTCTGACCGCGGACAGTTCTTTACAAACTCCCTGTTCTCCGGTATACTTCTTTAGGATTGTTTAAGAAACGGCCTAGAACACCAAGCAACTGAATACGGAGATTACCGGAGGAGCCTGTCACCACAGGCTCCTTTTTGCGTTTTTTTCCTCTGCGTCCGTTTGGCGGGCCAGCCGTGCAGCACTCTGTATGCCCCTGAACACGCAGACGCGGAAAACGCTTGAAAGCCGCTAACAAGGCCTCTAACAAAAAGGAGAGATCACCCTATGAGTCAAGTCTGGATCGCACTTATCGTTTTTCTGGCAACGTACGCCGTCATCATTTCGGAGAAGAAAAACCGCGCCGTCGTCGCCCTACTCGGGGCCGCTATCATGGTCATCTTGGGTATCGTAGACGTCCATAAGGTGTACACGGAGTACATCGAATGGGGTACCATCGCTCTATTGGTGGGCATGATGATTCTTGTCGGCATTACCAACAAAACCGGCGTGTTCCAGTATGTAGCCGTACGCGCGGCAAAATTGGCCAAGGGAGACCCGATGCGCATTCTCATCTTCTTATCCCTTCTGACCGCAACCGGTTCGGCCATGCTCGATAACGTAACGACCGTGCTTCTGGTCGTACCGGTCACGCTGTCAATCACCCGGATGCTGAACATTAACCCGGTGCCTTTTCTCATCTCCGAGATCATCGCTTCCAATATCGGTGGAACCGCTACTCTGATCGGAGATCCGCCCAACATTATGATCGGGTCCGCCAATCCGCATCTTACGTTTAACGCATTTCTGAGCAATCTTGCGCCGGTGACCGTTCTCATCCTCATCGCAACGCTGGCGATGCTGCGCATCATCTATAGAAAGCAGCTTAAAACCAGTCCCGAGCACAAAGAAAAACTGATGAAACTGGACGAAAAAGCCTATATACAAGATCCCGTCCTTATGAAAAAATCGCTGATTATTCTCGGGCTGACCATTATCGGATTCGTGCTTCATTCCGTCATTCATGTGGAAGCGGCCGTCGTAGCCATCACGGGCGCCGTGCTTCTCATGCTTTTCGGATTAAAGGAAAAAGAGGTCGAAGAGGCGTTCGATTCCGTGGAATGGGTCACTATTTTCTTCTTTGCCGGTTTGTTTGCCCTGGTCGGAGCCTTGCAGGAAGTCGGCATCATCAAAAGTCTGGCTCAGCAGGTGCTGACCGTTACGGGAGGAGACGTGAAGCTCGCGGCACCGCTCATTTTGTGGGGATCGGGGATAGCGTCCGCCACCATCGACAACATCCCTTTCGTCGCCACCATGATTCCTCTTATTAAAGATATGGCCGTGAACATGCAGCTTCCCGCCGATTCCATGGAGATCAACACGCTCTGGTGGTCTCTGGCCCTGGGAGCATGTCTTGGAGGCAACGGGACTCTGATCGGCGCTTCCGCCAATGTCATTGTAGCGGGCATTGCCGCTAAAGAAGGCAAAGGATTCAGCTATTGGGAGTTTTTTAAAATCGGAGCGCCCGTTACCCTCGTTTCGCTGGTTATTTCGCAGTTGTATCTCTATTTCCGCTACATGATTTTCCTGCCCTGACAGCGGAAATCCGTCACACCTGCCAAAACGGCCAAAAAGCCCGAAATCGGTTTTATCCGATTCCGGGCTTTTTCGCATGACGGGAGAGGAAGTTACATTTTGATGGTGTCCGCTTCGATATTAATGTTCGAAGTACCCGAACCGCCAAGACCCGAAGCGCTGCCGCCCTGTTTGAACATAGACTGCACACGGTCCACGATTTGCGGAGCGGAATCGATGAGACGCTCAATCAGATGAGTCTGATTATCGAGCGGCACAATCTTAACGCCATGCTTGCCTACGACAAGAAACGCGATCGGGGTAATGGACACACCGCCGCCGCTTCCGCCGCCAAACGGCATTTCCACGGCCGCTTTCTCAAGTCCGCCACGGCTCCCCACTTCCGGAAGAGTTTCCGTCGTGAATTCACTGCCGCCTGCCGCAAAACCGAACCCGACTTTACTGATCGGCATAATAACGCTGCCGTCCGGTGTTTCTACCGGATCGCCGACAATGGTGTTCACATCCACCATTTGCTTGATGTTTTCCATGGCTGTTTTCATCAGCCCTTGAATCGGATGATCGGTCAATGAAGTCTCCTCCTTTGGTTCCTTCAAAGCGGAAGATCCATGCTTGAAGGAGTGTTAGGTCTGCATCCGATAGGTTACCCCGGGAACGATCTTCGTATGTAAACCGCCCTATGCCCTTGCCGTTTTTAAGTCGAGGCCGGTTCGGGCCTTTTAGCGCGCGTTCTGTCTCGGGGAATGGCTTGGCGCAGGAGCTTGAACCAGGCACGCACCCCTCCGGGCGTTCTGAAAATCTTGTAGATCAGCCTGCACCCGGAAAGACCGAGTGCCCCCGCTTTAGCCTGAATCACATACACAAATTGGATTTGAAAAGCGGTGCGGTTATACTGCGGATTCACAGCCAGTTTCGGAACGGAGGACAGCGGCACATATTTCGTCAGCAGCCCGACAACCGCCGATTTCAAAGTCCATACGGTACCGGCCAGTATAGCGGTCTGTACCGCGTCGCCGGCCCCGACTCCCGTGCTCCATTTCAGCTCCGTGCAGCGAAAGGCGCTCATGGTCTGCTTAAACCAGGCGTTTAGCCCCTGCGTGTGCCGCAGCAGATCTTTTCCTTCTCGGTAAAAAGCCTTAATATATGCTTTATCGATCCTGCTTTTGCTTTTTTTAGTGATATCCATCTTATTCTGATCGGCTTGATTGATTTTTAGCTTCAGTCCGTCAACCAGATTGTTGAACTGCATGGCCGGCACATTAAACCGATATTTAATCCAGCCGTATAACGCACGGACCTGAACGTACATTTCGTCATTTTCCCCGACCCGGTTCCAGTAAAGCGTAAGCTGAACGGAGCTGAGCATGGCCAGGACGGCCGCCAGGACCAAAACAAGCAAAATGGCGGTTATTATTCCCCCGATTAACACAAGCACCCTCCTCCGGCAAACCGACCTTCCTAGTATCACCCGCTCCATCCAGATCATTCAAATATTTTGAGAGATCCGGGCATCGGTCCAATCAAAAAAAGCGCCCCGCTTGCATACCGCAAGCCAAGACGCTTCTCTTTTGCTTATTCTTTGTCGGGTTCGTCCGGACCTTTGACAAGCCCTTCAGGCAGTTCCGGCAGTTCCGGCAGTTCCGGAAAATCCCAATCGTTCGGTTCCGATGACGCAAAGCCGTCCGGTTCCTGACTAGAGGCGGGCTTCTCACCGTCATTTTCCAAGAGCGTTAAGTCCTCCCCGTTGTCCACGGACAAACCGGCCTTCCTGGTATCCAGCCCCTCCAGCAGCTCCCGACCCAAATCTTCGAAAGTAAGCTGGTCGGTTTCTTCCCCGTTCAATTTGTCAAAAAGAAGCTTCGTCTCTTCCTCAAGATCGAAATCGCCCACAAAAGCCGGCGACTCCGGCAGATCGTCGATCGAACTGAGGCCGAAGTATTCCAGGAAAGGCTTCGACGTTCCGTATAAAATCGGCCGTCCGATCGCCTCCGCGCGCCCCGTTTCCACAATGAGCTCCTTCGCCATAAGCGTATGAAGGGCACGTTCGGATTTGACCCCGCGGATTTCCTCGATCTCCACCCGTGTGATCGGCTGTTTGTAAGCGATGATGGACAACGTTTCAAGCGCGGCCTGCGATAAAGAGGAACGGGAAGGAGAATAGGCCAGCCGTTCGAAATAAGGCGCATGTTCCGGAACCGTCGTCATCTGATAGGCACCGGCTACCCTCGTAATCTGAACTCCCCTGCCTCCGCGGCGCAGATCTTCCTGGAGCTCTTCAATAAGCTCGATGACGATGTGCGCGTCCGTCTCCAAAATATCGGCGAGCTGTTTCTTGTCCAGACCCTCGTCTCCCGCCACGAAAAGCAATCCTTCAATAATCGATTTCATCTGTTGAAAGTCCATCCGTCAACTCTCCCTCTTTGGCCTGAATGACGATGTCTTCAAACAGCCGGTGCTGAAAGCATTGAATCTTTTTCATCTTCATCAGTTCCAATATTGCCAAAAACGTGACCACGATTTCCTCGCGGCTGCACTGCTTTTCGAAAAGCTTCGAGAACAAGAGCCGTCCGCCTTTATTACGCAGAAGCTCCACAAGATCCGTGATCCGGTCCTTAACGGATATTTCGTCCCGCCGGATTTTGGTGACCTGGTTGCGGTGCACCATCTTTCGGAGCGTCCGCTGAAAGGCCAGCATCAAGTCATTGACGTCCAGCCCTTTAACGGGATTCTCCTGCACCTGGGGTACGTAGGGCGTCAAGTCCTCGGGCTCGCGCGTGAACACGAGGCTCCGCTCCACTTCCTTGTCGCGCAGCAGATCGGCAATCGCTTTGTACTTGCGGTATTCGATCAGCTTCTGCACGAGTTCGGCCCGAGGATCGAAGTCGTCCTCTTCATAATAATCGAAGTCCAGATCGAGGACGGGAGGCTTCGGCAGCAGCATTTTGCTCTTAATCGCCAGCAGCGTGGCGGCCATGACCAGAAATTCGCTCGTCACTTCCAGCTCCAGCTCATGCATAGCCTGGACATATTCCATGTACTGCTCCGTAATGTCCTTGATCGGGATATTGTAAATATCGACCTCGGACTTATCGATCAAGTGAAGCAGCAGGTCGAGCGGCCCTTCGAACGCTTCAAGTTTATACAGCATTTTCATGAATCTGCTCTCCCAAAAAAAGATCCCCGTCCTAAGTGGCCGGGGCTCCGAATCGCTTGCCAAGCGCTGTAGGGAGGCGCGAGTTCAAAAACCGCGGTCAGCCCTGCAGCTGCTTCGTAAGATTAGCCATTTCTATCGCGGTAACGGCGGCATCCCAGCCTTTGTTGCCCGCTTTCGTGCCGGCCCGTTCAACCGCCTGTTCGATGGAGTCGGTCGTCAAGACTCCGAAAATAACCGGAACACCCGTTTTTAGTGAAATGGCGGAAACGCCCTTGGCCACTTCGTTGCAAACATAATCAAAGTGAGGCGTAGAGCCGCGAATAACGGTTCCCAGCGTAATGACGGCGTCGTATTTGCCGGTTTCCGCCAGTTTTTGTGCAATCAGAGGAATTTCGAATGCGCCCGGCACCCAGGCGACTTCGACTTCGGTATCTTCCACTCCGTGGCGCTTCAGCGCGTCGAGTGCTCCGCCCAGCAGCTTGGACGTAATAAATTCATTGAAACGGCCCACAACGATACCGTATCTCTGTCCTTGGGAAATCAGATGACCTTCATAATTTTTTACCACAATAACCGACTCCTTCTAGTATACAAATTGATGACGCAGATAAAAAGAGATTTTTAGAAAAAAGCATCAGTTTGGATCAAATTGGAGCAAATGACCGAGCTTTTCCTGCTTGGTATGCAGATATCTGGCATTATCTTCATTATGCGGCATCTGGATCGCGACTCTTTCGACGACCTCCAGTCCATAGCCTTCCAAACCTTTGATCTTGCGGGGATTGTTCGTAAGCAGGCGAATCTGGCGGATTCCGAGATCTTTCAGAATCTGGGCCCCTACTCCGTAATCGCGCAGATCGGGAGCGAAACCCAGCTTCACGTTCGCTTCGACCGTATCGAGGCCTTCTTCCTGCAGGACGTAGGCCTTCAGCTTGTTGATCAGACCGATGCCGCGCCCTTCTTGGCGCATATAGAGCAGCACGCCCGCTCCCGCGTCGTTTATCTGCTGCAGAGCGGCAGCAAGCTGGGGACCGCAATCGCAGCGGTGGGAGTGGAACACATCCCCCGTCAAACACTCGGAATGTACGCGCACCAGCGTCGGGACCGAGGCGTCTATCTCCCCTTTGACAAGCGCGACATGCTCCTTCTGATCCAACTGGTTCGTATACGCGATGGCCTGGAACGTGCCGAAATCCGTCGGCAGCTTCGCTTCCACTTCGCGTTTGACCAGGTTTTCCTTTTCGCTGCGGTAATAAATAAGGTCTTTGATCGTAATGATCTTCAGCCCGTGAGTGCGGGCGACTTCCATCAGATCGGGAACCCGCGCCATCGTTCCGTCTTCCTTGATCACCTCGCAAATAACCGCCGCGGGATACGAACCGCTCATCCGGGCCAAGTCGACGGCCGCCTCCGTATGGCCCGCGCGGCGCAGGACGCCGCCTTTTTTTGCAATGAGAGGAAATATGTGCCCCGGTCTGCGGAAATGAAGCGGCTTCGCTTCGGGATCAATGAGCGCCCGGATCGTCAGGGAGCGCTCGTGGGCGGATATCCCCGTCGTCGTCTCCGCATGATCGACAGACACGGTAAAAGCCGTTCCGTGATAATCGGTGTTCCGAGATACCATGGGAGGCAGGTCCAGTTCCTGCGCCCGTTCCTCCGTGATCGGAGCGCAGACGAGTCCGCGGCCTTCCTTGATCATGAAATTGATAACCTCGGGCGTCGTTTTGTCGGCCAGGGCGATAAAATCGCCTTCGTTCTCGCGGTCCTCGTCGTCCACGACAATGATGACTTTCCCTGCGGCCAAGTCGCTGACCGCTTCTTCGATCGAATGAAACGAATAGGTTTCTCTCTCTGTCATTGTGTTCCCTCCTTCAAAAAAATATCGTCCGGCTTGCCGTCAGAAAAATCCGTTCTCCGCAAGAAACTTCTCGGTCAGCCCGCCTTGCCCGGCGCGGGAAGGAGTCCCCCCGCCCGAGCCTGCGCGGAGCAGCTTTTCTATATATTTCCCAAGCACGTCGCATTCGATATTCACGCTGTCACCAGGCTGTTTGTCCTGCAGAATCGTTTGGGACAGGGTGTGCGGAATGATCGAAACGGCAAACGCGCTGTCGGTCACGTCTATAAGCGTAAGCGAGATCCCGTCGATCGTGATGGAGCCGCCCGCGATCATGTAGCGGAGGACAGCATCGTCGTCCGGCTCCAGCCGGTAGACGACCGCATTCTCCTCGGGAGTTCTGGCCCGGATCCGGGCGGTCCCGTCCACGTGGCCCTGCACGAGATGGCCGCCGAAACGGCCGTTCGCCGGCATCGCCCGTTCCAGGTTGACGCGCGCTCCCGTCTGAAGCGAGGCCAGGTTCGTTTTACGGTACGTCTCCGGCATGACATCGACGGAAAAGGTCTCCTTGTCATAGGCGACGACGGTCAGACAGACGCCGTTGACGGCTATACTGTCGCCGAGCTTCACATCTTCCAGCACCAGGCGGGCCCCAAGGGTCAGGACCATTGCCTGGCCCTGCTTGTGTATGCGGCGCATCACGCCGATTTCTTCGATTAATCCGGTAAACATGATGAAGCCTCCTTTTCGGCGTACTGCGGGTAACCCGTGAGACAGACGTCTTCGCCGACGGTCTCGACGGTCATCCGCGCCAGCCGGATCGCCTCGCTCATGCGGCCGAATCCGGCGAACGCCGCGTTGTCCGGCGCCTCCGGCCCGCCGCCGATCCATTTCGGGGCGAAAAACAGCACCGCCTTGTCCACCAGGCGGTTCTCCAGCATCGCCCCGCTGAGCCGTCCTCCGCCTTCCAGGAGGACGGAGGGCACCTCCCGCTCGCCCAGCAGCCGCATCGCGAGCGGAAGATCGACGTGCGGGCCGCTGCCGCACGTCAGCACTTCGGCGCCGAGGGCTTCAAGCGCTTCGCGCTTGGCGGGATCGGCGCCGTCGGTGGTCAGGATGAGCGTCGGCCGCTCATCCTGCTGCCGTAGCACCCGCGCGGACAGCGGCGTCCGGAGCTGCGAATCGACTACGATTCGCAGCGGATGGAGCGCCGGCACGGACAGCCGGGTGGTCAGCTCGGGATCATCGGCAAGCACCGTGCCGATGCCGACCATGATCGCGGCGTGGCGGTGCCGCATCGCGTGGACGAGCTCGCGGGCGGGCGCGCCGGTGATCCACTTGCTGTCGCCGGTTTTGGCGGCGATCTTGCCGTCGAGCGTGCTCGCGGATTTCATCGTGACGAAGGGCAGGCGCGTCACGATGAACTTGCGGAACGCCTCGTTCAAGGCGTTCGCCTCGTCCGCGAGAAGACCGGCTTCCACGTCGATGCCCCGGCTCCGCAGTCTCGCGATTCCCGATCCCGCCACAAGCGGGTTCGGGTCTACGGATGCGACGACGACCCGGCGGATGCCGCTCTCGATGAGCCGGTCGCTGCACGGGGGCGTCTTGCCGTAATGGCTGCACGGCTCCAGCGTGACGTAAGCCGTGGCGCCTTCGGCTTCGCGGCCGGCCATCTGCAGCGCGTGCACTTCCGCGTGGCCCTCGCCCCGCTTCAGATGGGCGCCCATGCCGACAATGCGGCCGTCTTTGACGACGACGCAGCCGACGACGGGATTGATGCCCGTCTGTCCGAGCGCCGCCTGAGCCATTTGCAGCGCCAGGCGCATGTAAGTTTCGTCCTGCAGAGGGTGAAGCATGAGCGGTCTCCTTTCTTTCAGGGAAGAAGCCCAGGACAGGTTTTTCTGGTGTAGGCATCCGTAAAGCTTGCCGGCTTGGCGTCTTAGCGTCCCGGCATCTTGATGCCGCAATCGTCCTGACGTCCTTACCTCTTGGCGTTATGATGTCCGGTTATGATACCCTGTCGTCCTGCCCCAGCCGTCTTGTCGCCTGTGTCTAGTCTCTCCCGCTTCGGCCAAAATGTTGAACCTGAAAAAGCCCCTGTCCGTTTCGGACAAGGGCGGTTGGTTGGAATAGCAAGAACGCGCGTGAAGCCAGTCTGCGGGTACGGGAAAGTACCTCCGCCCCTCAATGAGGACGGATACGGGGTTCTCCGGCAGGTATGCCAAAGAAACGTGCTGCTACCGGACATTCGGATCTTGCTTGCAGAAAGGACGTTATCGGAAAATAACGGCAGTGAAAGATGCACAAACTAAGGCGGCACGGCTCGCCGTCCGGTCTCGCCTCTGCAAATGAACTTCAGAGCACAAATAAGCCGGCCAAATCAGGCCGCGTATGTACCTAAAAAAGCCCTTTCTGCGCGAATGCAGGTATAGCTGCGTATGCAGACTGAATCGTTTCGTTCTCCTTCTCCCATCCAGACTTTAACTGTCGGTCTCGGACTCTCACCAAGTCAGCCGGTTGTCCTGCGTTCGAACGCTTAAAAACAGACAAACCGGGTCACGGACTGAGCTGCAGACCGGATAACCGGTACTGCGGCAACACCGCCGGTAGGGACTTTCACCCCGCCCCGAAGGATTGATTCAATCTTATTCGATTGTTGACTGAATAGTACCACTGTCATTTCCAAATTGCAAGTATCAAATTGACTAGTCCGGTCGGAAAACAGTATAAGCAGGGTCGAATCGGGGAAAGGCTGGATAGGATCAGTCATCTGGATGTCATGCGAAACGAATGCGGAACGGGTCTTAAATAAAGGAAAGATATGTGACCCGCCTAAACGGAGATGACAGCGGAGGTACATACGGATATTCAGCCATACGGATATTCAAGCAAGTGCCGGAAAAACCCTGCGATCATCTTATACGAAAGGGAAGCGCCGAATAGATGAATAGGAATCCAGACTTTTCCCAAAAGGACCTAGAGGCTGCCAAAAATAAGGTGGCTGTCGGCCTCGCAAACCTCTATCCTTGCAAATCTGACGCGATTCCCGTTATTGTACGCGGCCATATACTCCATGAGGGATTGACAGCCAGCAAATGGGATAAAGCACGCCTCTGGGACGAACTCGATAAAGCCGGCGTAGATTCCCTGCTGGACGTTGCGTACGCGGAAATACGCCGCGATGCCCTGATCCTGAAAAGCCCCTGACCAGCCGCTTGTTAAAGCGGTTGTCCAGGGGCTTTTTGGGGGAGGCCATTAAACTTCGACGATTTCAACTTTCTCCATCGTGTCGCGGCCTTTGAATGCGTCCACGTATTCCATGCCTTTGGTTACTTTGCCGAAAACCGTGTGCTGACCGTCAAGATGCGGCTGCGGCTGGTAGCAAATGTAGAACTGGCTGCCACCTGTATTGCGGCCGGCGTGAGCCATTGCAAGGGTGCCGCGCTCATGCTTGTTCGGGTTGATTTCGCAGTCGATCGTGTATCCGGGACCGCCGGTGCCGGTGCCTTGAGGGCAGCCGCCTTGAGCTACGAAGCCCGGGATAACGCGGTGGAAATTAAGTCCGTTGTAGAAACCGGAATTAGCCAGTTTCTCGAAGTTTGCCACCGTGTTCGGGGCATCCTTTTCAAAGAGGTCGATCAGCACTTCGCCGCCGCCTGCCATTGTGATTTTCGCTTGTTTTGCCATGTGGTACACTCTCCTTTTATGTATCGGTTGCTGCTTAGATTGCGGGGTACATGATTGTGAAAGCAATCACTCTCATTGTACTCCATATTGAATGGATGTACAAATAAACAAGCCGGAGGCAGCCCTCCGGCTTGTCACCCGTTTCCGGGAGATCATTCCGAAACTCTGAAATCAGCGGACCGGCTGAATTTGTTTCATTCGTTCCGGCACGACATCGTTTCGGACCAGATCTTCGTACGTTTCCCGTTTGACCGCCATGTCGGCCATTCCGTCTTTTACGAACACGACGGCGGGTCGGCGAATCCGGTTGTAGTTGCTGGCCATGGAGTAATTGTACGCTCCCGTACTGGCAACGGCCAGTATATCTCCCGTCTGCACGAGAGGAAGCTCCACGTCCCAGATCAGCATATCGCCGCTTTCGCAGCACTTGCCCGCGATGGAGACCGTCTCCTGAGACGGTTCCGAAGCCCGGTTCGCCAGCATCGCTTCGTACTGGGACTGGTACAGGGCCGGACGGGGATTATCCGTCATGCCCCCGTCAACGGAAACATATTTGCGAACGCCGGGAATATCCTTGTGCGTTCCTACGGTGTACAAAGTCGTTCCGGCATCGCCGACGATACTCCGGCCGGGTTCGATCCAGATCTCCGGCATCGGATAAGAAACGGCCTCGAAGCGGGTTTTGACCGCTTCCGCGATCGCTTCGACATAGGTCGACATCGGCAGAGGCGTGTCGCCTTCCACATAGCGGATTCCGAAGCCGCCGCCCAGATTGATGACCGAGAAAACCACGTTCAGCTCATCCCGCACCTGCGAGGCGAACTGGGCCACCTTCTCGGCTGCCACCCGGAAACCTTCGACCTCGAAAATTTGCGATCCGATATGGGAATGAACGCCGAGCAGAAGCAGATGATTCGCCACGGCGGATTCCTGGACCGCTTGGAAAGCGGCCCCGTTCCCGAGGTCGAATCCGAACTTCGAATCGATTTGGCCGGTGGAAATATATTCGTGCGTATGGGCTTCGACGCCCGGTGTTATTCTCAGCAGAATCGGTACGCGTTTGCCTTTCGAGCCCGCAATCGCATCCAGCATGCGGAGCTCCGTGAAATTGTCGACTACGAAACAGCCGATTCCGGCGTCAAGCGCCATTTCGATCTCGGCCGGCGTTTTGTTGTTGCCGTGAAAGTGAATGCGCTCGGGAGGAAAACCCGCCTGAAGCGCCGTAAACAGCTCCCCGTCGGATACGACGTCCAAGGAAAGGCCTTCTTCGGCTATGATGCGGCACATCGCCATGACACAGAACGCTTTGCTTGCGTAAGCAACCTGAAATTTTAACCCGGACGCCTGAAAAGCATCGACAAACTCGCGGCAGCGTCTGCGAACGAGCGCCTCATCCACAACATATAACGGTGTTCCATAGCGGGCGGCCAGTTCCGTGGTATCCACACCGCCGACTTCCAAATGGCCTAGAGCATTAACTCGGCTTGTTCCATGAAGATGCATCGTCCGTTTCCCCTCTTCGTTATCCGTATCCATGACTGCTTCCGTCTTGTTTCTCCATTACATTATTAACTAAAGTAACACAATGTCACTTAGCTGACAACACAACTTTCACGGAAGGAGGCAAGCCGGATAGGACGCGCTGTCATTCGGGCGCAGGCTGACGGGTTCCGTCTTTGGCACGCGTGATGCTGAGCCTTGTTTTGTGCTTCAGAATCGGCAGACGGAACAAGATGTTCAGCAGCCCCATCGCATTGAACGGAAGGAAAGGCCACATGTAGGGAGCCGTGTGGGAACGCTGAAGGGACAGGAACATCAGCCATACTGTAGTTGCGATGACCAGACCCGGAACTTTGAAGAGCGCCACCGAAAACAGCAGGATAAGCCGGACGATCCGGTTGGCTAAACTCAGCTCGTAGCTGGGGGTGGCGAACATGCCGATCGTCGCGATTGAAATGTAGAATATAATTTCATTCGTGAACAGCCCCGTTTTAACGGCAATGTCTCCGATGAGAATAGCCGCGACCAGCCCCATGGCAACGGATAAAGGCGTCGGCGTATGAACGGAAGCCATCCGCATCAGATCGATCCCGAGTTCGGCCAGAAGAAACTGGATGAGAACCGGAATTTTGCCCGGATGCTGCGGTCCGATAAACTCGAGGCCGGTCGGTTTAAGACCGGGTTCCAGTACCATCAGATACCAAAGCGGCAGAAGAAACAATGACGCCAATATCCCCAGAAAACGGACCCAGCGCAGATAGGAACCGATAATCGGAAGCTGCCGGTACTCTTCCGCATGCTGGAGATGATGGAAGAACGTCGACGGCATGATCATGACACTCGGAGAAGTATCGGACATCAAGATAACATGTCCCTCCAGCAGATGGGCGGCAGCCACGTCAGGCCTCTCCGTGTAGCGAACCAGCGGATACGGGTTCCAGCCTTTCGCTACGATCGCTTCCTCCAACTGCTTCTCGGCCAGCGGAATTCCGTCAAGTTCCACGCTCTTGACTTTGTCACGGATAGCCTCAACCAGCTTCGGATTCGCGATATCGTCGATATAGCCGATGCAGATATCGGTGCTGGTCCGCTTCCCCACCTGCATAATTTCGGCCCGCAGCTTCGGATCGCGCACCCTTCTTCTCACAAGCGCCACGTTCGTCATCAGCGTTTCCACGAATCCGTCCCTGGAGCCGCGCACGACTCGTTCGAGGTCAGGCTCTTCTGTCGAACGGACGGGGAAGTTTTTGGCGTCGACGGCGAGCGCCGTCTTTTCACCTTCGATAAAAACACCGGTAGCCCCGGCCATAACTTGGCCGATGACTTCTTTCATCGTCTGGTACGGCGACACTTGAATGTGCGGAATGAGATATTCTTTGAGGCTCTCGGCCGGATTATTCTCCATCGCGGCATGGTCCGCGTAACTTAGCCGGTCCAGGACCATCGTGAGAACCTGGTCTTTGGCCAGTCCGTTTACGTAGTAAAAGCCGACCCGGATCGAGCCGAACACCATCTCGCGCAGCACAAGGTCAAACGATGTCCCCAGGCCCGAACGCTCTTCCAGCATATCCTTGATTTCCTGCATCGTGAGCGGGATCGGATCGTCCACCGGCTTCGATTCATCGCCATTCGACGGCCCCTTGCCCTTCTGGCCTTGTTTAGCCCCCCTGCCGCCGGAAGCCTGCTTCTGCCGACCCGTATCCTCGCTGCGTCTGCCGTCTGCCTCGGCACCATGGCCTTCGGCGTTCGCCGGCTGTTCTCCGCCGCCTTGATCCGCAGCCGAACGCTTCCGGGAGAATGAAGCTTGAATAGGACCCTTGTTCCCATCCCGCAACAGCTTCTTGATCCCGAAAGCATCCTCTTCCGTCAAGCCCGCGGAACGGTCCGGCTCCTTGCTTCCGCTTTCACAGCCCTGGGATTCTTCCCGGAATTCTTGCGGGGATCGCGGTTCGGCCCGGAAGCCTTTTCTTGCTTCGGGCCCTTTCCCGGATCGGGCAGCGCCGCCTGATTCGTCGTCGCGGTTTTCGGTTCGCAATCCGTCGGCGGCAGCCCCGTTCCCTGATTCGCGCCGGGATTCGTCCGGTTTTCCGGCTCCTTGCGCCGGTTCCCGCCTTTCCCGTCCGGGCGCTTCTTTTTCCGCAGCCTCTTGAGGGGCATTCGCCCGGCTTTGCGGCTGATTCTCACGCCGGGTATCCCCCGCGTCTTCGTTCAGCTCCGTACCCGACGGAGCATGCTCCTCCATCTCCGGAGCGGCAAATACGTTGCCTTCCTCATCGATCTGGAGGAGGGGAGCTTTAGATCTGTCATCGGCGTCGGAGCCGGCGCCGGAACCGGAAATTCCCCCCGTCCCCCCATACCTGCGGTCTTTATCTTTCACCATCATCTTACCGATCAACTTCTTCATGCCTACTCCTCCTCAGCCTAAATAAATAAACCATTCGAACAAGGAGCCCAGAACCTTGCCTGCGATCATGGCCGTTAGCAGCCATACCATATAGGACGTCATGCCCACCCTTTTGGCGAGAACCGGCAGGACATTGATGATTTCCGTCAGGGCCGCGGACAGCATGCCTATAAACGCTCCCGCAAACAACCCGAAAACACCGGTCCACCAGACAGGAACGGACAGCGTCCAGTTAAAGAAATCCAACACGGTAAAAACCAGCGAACCCGCAATGACCGCGATCTCGCAGCTGCGAATGCGGTTTTGAGCCCGGCTTACCTGAAGCAGCCGCGGTATGATATCCAGCACCAGCAGGAAAGCCACCATCCCGCTGCCGACCGCGATACCACCGGCAAATCCTATCACGACTGCAGCAGACCAGCCCAGCAGTGTGATCATGGGGACGGATCTCGCTTCTCGCGGTTTAAAGACTGATATTCCTCGGCTATCGTATAACGGTCGATATTTTCCTGATAGGTAAACATCTCGACTTCAAGCGGGCTCGGCTCTTCGTTGAATTTTTTCTTGAAAAAATGATTAAAAAAGACCGCCATGCCGATTCCGATACCAAGCGAATACGGAATTTGCAGAAACAGCGGATGCTCGGTCTTTTTGCCGGTTACAAGCTCATACACCCGCCGATGCACCTCCAGCATGCTGACGTCCGCATGAAAATTCATAATCGTAAGGCCCGACCCGATAAAAAGCAGAACCCAAACCGCCGCGAGAAACAATAGATTAGGTTTACGAGTACCGGAGTCGATCTCCACGAGCGTATGCGGCTCGCCGAAATGTTCAATCTGCAAATTAGGGTGCACGTTTTTGACAGCCGCCACGATGCTGAGCATATCGATCAGAATACGGTTGCCGTCTTTGACTTTCGGTTGGATCAGAACAAGCCCCCGAAGCGTACTTTCGTAAGCGGGCTCGACGATCATCTGGGCAACCTTTCCCAAGGTGACCGGTTCCCGTGCGGGTACCCGTATTCTGCGGCGCAAGCGGATATAGAGACAGGCGTCTGCGGTTTGATTCAACCCTCATCCCCCCAAAGACATCCTTTTGCCAGTAGTATGCGGCGCATTCGGCAAAATCATCCAAGGTACAGTTCCCAAACTTTGTACGCGATGAATACCCCCGCTTAAAATTCCCGCCATGAATAAAAAATTCCCGCCGAGGAACATTAGGAACGAAACGAACAAGCTTTTCTAACTTTCAAACAGGTGGTGAACACCCATGTCTCGAATTGCTCTTACCCTGATTATCGTAGGCGCGCTGAACTGGCTCCTCGTAGGTATCTTCGAGTGGGATCTGGTATCCGCGATTTTCGGCGGCGAAGTGCACCGCACCTCTTCCGCTTTCAGCCGTATCATTTATACATTGGTCGGATTGGCGGGTATCTACAGCCTTTCGTTCTTCTTCCGGGACGATGCGGCCGTACGCTAACCAGGCATTTCCTCCGGCCCTTCTCCGGAGGGAAACCGGGACAGATCCACGAAACGTTTCAGCTCCCGGCGGGCGGACGGTTCGTGGATTTTTTTCGCGTCTCCTCCGGCAAAAAGAAAAAAGACCAGAACGCTATTGAGCGATCTGGTCTTTTATGGATTGCAAGATTTTTTTCTCCAGCCTGGATACCTGGACCTGTGAAATACCGAGCCTGCTAGCGACCTCCGACTGAGTCTGATCCCGGAAATAGCGGAGATACACGATCAGCCGCTCCCGTTCGTTAAGAGCGCCGATGGCTTCGTTAAGAGCCAGCTTCTCGAACCATTTATCCTGGGTTTCGTCGGCGATCTGGTCCATCAGGGTGATGGGGTCCCCGTCGTTCTCAAAAACCGTTTCATGGATCGAGGAGAGCGGCTTGCTCGCCTCCTGGGCGAAGACGACTTCCTCCGGCGTAATCTCCAGCGCATCCGCGACCTCCTTGATCGTCGGAAGGCGGTTCATGCCTTTGGAGAGCTCGTCCTTGGTCTTGCGGATTTTGCTGGCCAGTTCTTTAAGCGATCGGCTGACTTTCAGCGTTCCGTCATCACGGAGAAACCGCTGGATCTCTCCGATAATCATCGGAACCGCATAGGTCGAAAATTTCACATCGTAGGACAAATCGAACTTGTCCACCGATTTGAGCAGTCCGATGCAGCCGATTTGAAACAAATCCTCGGCTTCGTAGCCGCGGTTCAGAAAACGCTGAACGACGGACCAGACGAGCCGGATGTTCGAGTTAACCAGCCGTTCCCGGGCGAGCGAATCTCCCGATTGGCTGAGTGCGATCAAACGCTTGACTTCACTGTCATCCAGGAAACTGTGCGAGGAACCTTTCAAATCGACATCCATCGTATCAAACCCCTAGTTTACCAAAGCTTTTTTGGATTCAATTCTTTTCTTCATCCGGATGCGGGTGCCGGTACCGACTTCGGTAACCACGTCGACCTCATCCATAAAGTTTTCCATAATGGTAAATCCCATTCCGGACCTTTCCAGCTCCGGCTTGGATGTATACAGCGGCTGCTTGGCTTCTTCCAGATCTTCGATACCCGCTCCGTTATCTTCCACCGTGATATAGACCTCATCGTCCACAATTTCCGTCACGATCGTTACGACTCCGTCGGGTTTATTGTCATAGCCGTGGATAATGCAGTTCGTTACCGCCTCCGAAATGACGGTTTTGATATCCGTCAACTCGTTCATGGTCGGATCGAGCTGGGAGATGAACGAAGCGACGGCGACACGCGCGAAAGCTTCATTCTCGGACTTGCTGGCGAATTGGAGCTTCATGAAATTCGATTCGCTCATAACGCGACCTCCAGACTGGAGATCGCGGATCTCTCGTTGTCTTCGATCGTTATGATCTTGAACATGCCCGACAACTCGAACAAACGGTAAACTTCAGGCGAGATGTCGCAAACCACCATACGGCCGCCCTTGCCCGTAATCTGCTTGTAGCGCCCGAGAATGACGCCCAGACCCGAGCTGTCCATGAAGGAAAGATCCTTCAGACTCAAAATGAGGTGCTTGGTATCCTGCCGGAAAATGGCATCTTCCATGCGGGTTTTGACCACATCGGCCGTATGGTGATCCAGTTCCCCTTTCAGACGAACGACCAGCGCTTTACTTCTGTGCTCAAATTCGATTTGCAAACTCATGTGCCATGTCACTCCTTCCCACATGACTCACAAGTTCTACAATCCCTTTGGCATTTCCTGCCTGCTGACAAAACTAGAAGAAAAGCGCCAAAAGCTCTTCGGAAGCGGGAAAATGCGACTTTATTCTCCGCCGAACAGACTGCGCGCCGACCGCTTCATCAGCGTCCACCAGCCGGCTTTTTTGACATCGGCGGGAGACTCGATCGGGTACTCCGTCAGCACTTCGTTGTTCTTGTACACCACGATTTTGCCGATAGGCTGCCCTTTGGCGATCGGCGGCAACAGATTCTGATTGAGCTGGAGCTCGTGGCGGATTCCTTCTTTGCTTTCACCTTTTTTCATCAAAATGCTGTAAGAACGCGTTGCGGTCAGAGGCACCGAAGCGACGTCGCCTTTGCTGATCTTAAGCTCTCCCAGGGCGTCTCCGGCTTTGAAGATCGGGAAATTGCTGTATTGGGCAAACGCGTAGTCGAACAGCTTCGTCACTTCCGCATTGCGGGTCTTCGTGTTCGGTTCTCCGAGCACGACGGCAATCACGCGAAACCCGTCGCGGGCGGCGGTTGCCGACAAGCAGAACTTCGCTTCGCTCGTATAGCCGGTCTTCAAGCCGTCGGCTCCCGAATAGAAACGGACGAGCTTGTTTGTATTGACGAGCCAGAACGGTTTCGCGGAATCTTTCCGCAGATGGTCCTGGTAGCTGCCGGTAAACTTCGTGATGCCGGTATGTTTGAGAAGTTCCCGCGACATAATCGCGATATCGCGCGCGGAGGTATAATGATTTTCTGTCGGCAGTCCGTTGCAGTTCGAGAAATGGGTGTTGTTCATTCCGAGCTGCTTGGCGCGCTCATTCATCATCGCGACGAAGTTTTCCTCCGAGCCCGCCAGCTTCTCGGCCATCGCTACGGACGCGTCGTTCCCCGAAGCCATCGCGATACCTTTGAGCATTTCTTCAACGCTCATCTCTTCGCCGGGCTCCAGGAAGATCTGCGAGCCGCCCATCGACGCCGCATATTCACTGGTGCTTACCTTATCCGTCATCTTGATTTTTCCGCTGTCTACGGCTTCCATAATAAGAAGCATGGTCATAATTTTCGTGATACTGGCCGGCGGAAGCTTGGTCTCCATGTTTTTGTTCACAATAATTTCGCCAGAATCCGCATCCATTAGAACGGCCGATTGCGCATTGGGAGCGAGATCAACCTGCTGAGGCTTCTCCTCCTTGGCCCATACGGCCGGTCCGGCTGCGGACAGCAGCAGACTCAGCGCCAGAACCGCACAGCTCATTTTCTTCCACATCGTCTTCTACCCCTCCTGCTCAACAATTAGACATAGGATTCACAAACTGGGTGGCTAGTCTGTAAACCGGGAATTTCATTAAGCAGTCTTGACGGAACCGGGCAAAAATATTCCAGAGATTCCCTATCCAAACAAAAGACTTCAACAAAAAAAGAGCGGGCTCCTCAGCCGCGCTCTTCATCCGTAACGAATTTTCAGTTTTCGTTCAACCATACATTCAGCAGAGAGATCAGCTGATTCAAATCAACCGGCTTGGAGATATAGTCGGAAGCACCGGCTTCGATACATTTATCCCGGTCGTTCTTCATCGCCTTGGCCGTGACGGCAATGAGCGGAAGATCCGCCCACTCTGCGCGTTCCCGAATGCGGGTCATCGCCTCATACCCGTCCATCCCCGGCATCATGATGTCCATCAGCACGACGTCGATATCCGGCGTACGGTCCATCAGCGCCAGACATTCGATCCCGTCGCCTGCCGTCAGCACTCGCATTCCCCTGCTTTCCAGCGCTGCGCTGAGCGCCGTGACGTTGCGGGGATCGTCATCCACGATAAGCACGGTTTTTCCGGCGATAACGGTTCCGGTTCGGCCGGAAGCCTCACGCTTCGGCTTC
The DNA here is from genome assembly GCF_019091125.1 of Paenibacillus sp. GbtcB18. NCBI lineage: Bacteria > Bacillati > Bacillota > Bacilli > Caryophanales > Paenibacillaceae > Paenibacillus > Paenibacillus sp. GbtcB18. The sequence goes on along the minus strand of NZ_JAGXJX010000001.1, from coordinate 179,530 downwards.
GCGGGCGCCGGCAGGGCAGACGCCTCCGCTTCCAGTGCGGACGCCGCTTCCATACTGGGTGTATCCGCCCGATCCAGGCAGCAGATATACAGCGTGAAGGTGCTTCCCGCTCCTTCCTCGCTCGCCAGATGGATGCAGCCGTTCAGCAGGCCGGCCAGGTCGCGGGAAATGGAAAGCCCCAGCCCCGTGCCTCCATACTGCCGGCTCGTCGCTCCGTCAGCCTGTCTGAACGCCTCGAAGACATGTTCCTGCTTGTCCTTCGGGATGCCGATCCCCGTATCCCGGACGGATATCGCCAGTGCCGTCGTCCAATCGAGGCCGGGCAGCAGATGGTTCTCTTCGTCCTCTTTCGCCCGTCGCAGAGACAAGGTTACCTCCCCGTAATGCGTAAATTTAACCGCATTCGACAGCAGATTCTTGACGATTTGCTCCAGCCGCTGTCCGTCGGTCTGGATGATCTCCGGCAGTCCCGGCTCCAGGCTGCGTTTGAACGCAACGTCTTTGTCCTCCAGCATTTTGCCGAAAAGATGTTCCATTTTGTCGGGCAGCTCCGTCAAATTGAACGGTGCGTAATTAATTTCGAGCTTGCCCGCTTCGACTTTGGAAAGATCGAGAACGTCGTTGATGAGCGCGAGCAAATCGTTGCCCGCCTTATGAATCAGCTCCGCATATTGAAGTTCCTCTTCGCTCAGCGTATTGTTCTGATTTTCGGCGAGGAACTGCGAAAGCAGCAGCATACTGTTCAGCGGTGTCCGCAGCTCGTGGGACATGTTGGCCAGAAATTCCGATTTGTATTGGGAAGCCAGCTGGACCTGCTCCGCCTTGGCTTGAAGTTCCAGCGACGCCTGCTCAAGCTCCAGCGTTTTTTGTTCCGATACCCGGTACTGGGCTTCAAGTTCTTCGTTCGTCACTTGCATTTCTTCCGTCTGGGTGCGAAGCTCTTCGGACTGGACTTGAAGTTCTTCCGCCATGACTCTGGATTCCTGAAGCAGGCGCTCCACTTCCATGCGGCTTCCCACACTGTTGAGTATGATGCCGAACGAAGTGAGAAGCTCTCTCAATACTTGGCGCTGTGAAGCCGTAAACGGTTCGAAGGAGGCAAATTCCACCACAGCCGTAACCGAACCTTTGAAAGAAGCCGGGGCAATCAGAATATGCCGCGGCGCCGCTTCTCCGAGTCCGGAACGGACCGTCACGTAGTTTTCCGGCAGGTGATCGACGGCCAGCATCCGGTTTTCCTCCGCGCATTGTCCGACGAGGCCTTCGCCCAGTTTAAACATGCGGGAGCGCTCCCCGTTTCCGCCATCGGACGCGTACGCGGCCATCCGGTGAAGGCCGTACTCCCCTTCCACGGTTTGGAGCATGTAAACCACGCCGTACGGGGCGTTGAACAGTTCCGCGACTTTGCGGACGAACATGCCGGACAAAGCCGCCGTGTCCGTAAAACCCTGCAGAGCGGTCGTCAACTCGGCCACCTGCGTTTTCTCCCCGGTTTCCCGCTGCACATTGTCGAGCAGACGGTTCGTCGCATCTCCGAGGTCGCGTATTTCATCGCGTGACTTGACCTCGATCCGTTCGGAAAGATCGCCGTCCGACGAAGCCAGATGGTCGATGGCACGGATTACCTTGCGGATCGTCCCCTGAATCGACCGGGAGATCAGGATCGCAGCCGCAACGGCTACGACGGCCACGCCGAGCATCATAAGGTACAGGACGCTGCGCATGTCCTTGTTCCGCTCGTCCAGATTAGCCACCCGGTCTAGGGTCAATTTGGTTTCCGTACTGCGGAAGGTGTCGACCAGGACACGAATCCGATCCATATATTTTTTACCGGGGTCCTCTTGAAAATATTGCTGGATTTGCGGAGTATTACCGGCTTTTTTCCACGCAATGACAGGCTGTCCCGCTTCCGCGATCCATTTCTCGATAACGGACCGCAGTTCCTCCAGCCGTTTCTGCTGAGAAGGATTGTCGGCAACAAGACCGTGAAGCGTATCGTAATCCGCCAACCAGTTTGCCTGCGCTTTCTCGTAGGGCTCCAGGTAACGGTCATCCCCGGTAATGACGTACCCCCGCTGCCCCGTTTCCATGTCGAGAAGCTGCTTTTCTACCTCCGACGTCAAATCATGAACCTGAATATCGTGTTCCGTGACAAAATCGATCTCTTTCTGCAGAGAGACAATCCGTCCGTTTACGGCAAAAATCGAGGCCGCCAGGCAGATCAAGATAAGCAGATAACCGGACATAATTTTCCACCGGATACTGAAACGCCGTGCTCGCGCCACTCTTACTCCCCCTAGTTACGGATACTTTTCTTTAACGAACAAAAAGGGCACGGCTGAAAAAGGCCGCATGCTTCCTGAGGGGCACGCGACTTCGTAGAGGCCTGAATTACCCGGCCTTTTGCAGTTCGTAACAAACAGCTTAATTTAACTAGTATACTATTGATCGCTGTTATTTGCTAACCGGGTTTACTAGATTTTTGTAAAACTTTCCTCCGCATGAACAAATAAAAAGGAGCCCTCCAGGGACCCCTTTTTCAAACCGACTGCTCTTATTCCACTACCAGCACCGACTTCATATCGTTGTGGCCTTCGCCGCAAGGCAGGATACATTTAATTTCGTATTTGCCCGGCTTCTCGAAGTTCACTTCCTGGGATTTGTTCGTTCCGTCCAGCTTTACGTCCACGCCTTCACCCGTAATGTCGATGGCATGCACGCCTTCTTTCAGGATAAGAGAAACTTTGGTCTGGCCTTTCGGAATTTTGTACTCCGCTTGATCGAATTTCCAGTTGGATGCTGCAATTTTGAGAGAAGCGCCGGCTGTTTCTTCCGCGGCTCTTTCCGCTTGTCGGGCATTGATATCTTGAAAGAGGAAACCCACTCCCATAGCACTCGCGCCGATAAATAGTACAAACATGATCCACTTGTACATGAAGATCCCCCCATCGCGTAATTACCTAATTATTGTACCTAAAATAACGGAAATTGCCTAATCCCTTCCTGAGGCAAACTTCGAATAATTTGTGACAATTCCGTGATATTTTGATCCGTAAGCCGCTTGGGACCGTCATCCGTCCGAAGCAAAGCCGTTTGCGTAAAGCCTACAGCTCCTCGATAATGCCGAGAACCAGCTGCAGAAACTTCGGCTTGACCCGCTCCGTCGTCTCCATCACTTCCTGATGGGATAGCGGCTGGTCCAGGATGCCCGCGGCCATGTTCGAGATGCAGGAGAAACCGAGCACCTCGATGCCGGCATGACGTGCGACGATCACTTCCGGCACGGTCGACATACCGACGGCGTCCGCTCCGAGCGTACGGATCATGCGGATTTCCGCCGGCGTTTCGTAAGTGGGGCCGAGAAGCCCGAGGTAAACCCCTTCGCGCAGCGAGAAGTTCTGTTTCTCGGCAACGCTGTGCGCCAGCTTGCCGAGTCTTCTGCTGTAAGCTTCCGACATGTCCGGGAAGCGAACTCCGAGCTCGTCGTCGTTAGGACCGATGAGCGGATTGCGGAACATGAAGTTGATATGATCCTGGATCACCATCAGATCGCCGACTTCGTAAGACGTGTTCACGCCGCCCGCCGCGTTGGTTACGATGAGCGTCTGAACGCCCAGATCTTTCATGACGCGCACCGGGAATGCGACCGTTTCCGCGCCGTAGCCTTCATATTGATGGAAGCGGCCTTTCATCATGACGACTTGTCTGCCTTTTATGGTGCCGGCCACAAGCTCGCTCGCATGACCTTCCACGGTCGAAACCGGGAAGTGCGGGATATCGCTGTAGTCGATAACGACCGCTTCTTCGATAAGATCGGCCAAGACGCCGAGTCCGGAGCCGAGGATAAGACCGATGGTCGGACGGAAGCCGAGCTTCTTCTCGATATAGGCCGCCGCTTCATTGACGCGTTGTTTTTCTGTGCTCATGCAAGAACACTTCCTCTCTTATTGTGTCCGATTATTTGAATTCCTCGAATAAGGTTGTTCATTTGGACAACCCCCTCCGGTTGTCAAATGCGGGTTTAAAGCCCCGTAAATGTTTATGTAAGGCAAAAACAGCATGGACATTATCTCATTATTGCCCCCGGGATGCAAAAATACCCAATGACGCATTGCCGCATTGCCGCATTAAAGGATTTTCCTATTCCGCCAAAAAGGAAGAGCCCCATAAGGGGCCGGGTAACCGTTTACGTCATTTTCGCTCTCGGATGCGTCCGGTCGTAAACTTCCTTCATCTTCGACTTCGTCACATGCGTATACACCTGTGTAGTCGAAAGGTCGGCATGGCCCAGCATTTCCTGCACCGATCTCAGATCCGCGCCGTTCTCCAGGAGATGCGTGGCGAAGGAGTGCCTCAAGGTATGCGGCGTAATGTCCTTGTCCACTTCGGCGTCCGCGGCGTAACGCTTCAGCATTTTCCAAAAGCCCTGACGGGTCATGCGCGTACCGAGATGATTCACGAACAAGGCCGTTTCCGGCTTGTGCGCCTTCATCAGCTGCGGCCGCGAGGCGGACACATACTCGTCGACCACTTTGGCGGCCATGCTTCCGAGCGGAATAATCCGCTCCTTGGCCCCGCTTCCGACGCAGCGGACAAATCCGAGGCTCGTGTTGACGTCGCCGACATCTAGGCTGATCAGCTCCGATACGCGGATGCCGGTCGCATACAGCACCTCGAGCATGGCCTTGTCCCGGATGCCGTTGCTCGTGTCCGTCTGCGGCGCCGCGAGCAGGCGCTCCATTTCGTCCATAGTGAGCACCTGGGGCAGCTTCTTCTCCTGCTTCGGATTCTCGATATCGCGCGTAGGGTCGAAATCCATCCTGCCGCAGCGGATCATGTAACCGTACAAGGAACGGATCGAAACAAGCGTCCGGGACTGGGTCGCTGTAGCCCTGCCGAGCTGCTTGAGACGGGCGATGTAACTCACCACATGCACCTTGCTCGTCTCTCCCAGCGTCCGGATGTTCTGCTGCTCCAGAAATTCTATATACTGCTGCAGATCCCGAGCATACGATTCGAGCGTATTCCGGGACAAGCCTTTCTCATGTTCCAGATAGTCCATGAATACTTCCAGATCTTCTCTCAAGTTTCCTTGCTCCTTCATGGCATTTCTAAGCTAGCCGGTTTTAAGTCTTTATACCATTCGTCACAAAACCGATAATTCCTCTTTATTCCCCGTACCAATAAAACAAACGGAGCCTCGTCGCCATACTCTCGCTGCCTTCGGTCTGAATCGCGTGCTGCTGGAACACTTTTACCGACGTGCCGCTGGGATGACGGTACTTGTCAACCGGTTCGACCCAGACCGAAAACAGGCCAAACACCCTGTACAGAATATACGTCAGCGTGACGAACAGAATGAGAAACTTGGTCCTCTCCAGCCATTTATGTACGGATACGATCATACAACCCGTCCCCCCTTTATAACAAGCGTATGAGAAGGGAACGCCGGATATGCGGCTCCGCCGAACGTGTGTAAGGGTTTCGGGTATAAAAAGAGGGAGCGCCCCGTCGGGGCCCTCCCTGGCCGCTAAAGAAGCGATTCCGCGCCGTCGATGTAAACTTCCGTCCCCGTAACGTGGTTGGAAAGATCGGAGCCTAGGAAGACCAGCAGGTCCGCCACCTGATCCGCCGTTCCGGGACGGTCCGCCAGCGGCATGCTCGTTTCCGGATATTCCACCGGTATCCGGATTGCCTCCAGCTCCGGCGTACGTTCCGTGCTGTCCTCAATGTTCGTGTCGATCGAACCCGGACAGATGACGTTGACGCGGATTTTATAGCGGGCCAACTCAAGCGCGGCCATTTTCGCGAAAGCTACCTGCCCCGCTTTGGAAGAGCTGTAGGCCGTAAACCCGAAGTTTTTAAAAATCCTCGTTCCGTTGATGGAACTGGTGATCACGATGCTGCCACCATTTTCTTTGAGCAGCGGCACCGCGTATTTTACGGTCAAGAACGTCCCCTTCAGGTTGGTCTGCAGGGTTGCGTCCCACTCCTCGGGTTCCAGGTCTTCGATCGGCGCTATTTTACCGTTAATGCCCGCATTGGCCAGCACGATATCAAGCCGTCCCCATGTTTCCTGCAGCTTCGCGTAAGCTTCTTTGACCTGTGCCGGGTCGGAAATGTCCGCTTCGGCGACGATCGCTTCTCCGCCCTTGCGCATAATAATTTCCTGAACATCCTCGGCATACTCTTTGCGGATGTCCACCAGGCAGACCTTGACTCCCAGCTTGGCGAGTCTCAGCGCCGCCGCTTTGCCTATCCCCGAACTTGCTCCCGTGATAAGCGCCGTTTTCCCGGCCAGGCCGTATTCCCCCGTATGTATGGTGTTGGTTTGCTCCATGGACCGTCCTCCTCTAAAAGCCGACACCCGCAAGGCAGCGGCATGTTGGCGATGGATATGTTCCACTGCCTCCTTACCCGGTGAACCGCCCGAAGAAACGAAAGAACGCGCCCGATTTTCATCTTCGCGACAAGGGCTGTGAACGGCTGCAGACGCGCCAAAAAGCCCGCTGAGCGAGCAGCGGGCTTCCAAGGGCTTGCGGGACGCATCAAGCAGACAAAACCTTCCGCGTCTGTTTAAACGAGCGTAGAAGGTTTTGCGCTTGTATGGTGATGGTGATGCTTATGGTTAGTGTCTTTATTTTTCGGCTGATCGGCGCCTTTCTCCAGACATCTGTGGCAGATACCTTGAAAGTCGAGTCGGTGATCCAGCACTTTAAAATTATATTCACGGGCGAGCCGTTCTTCCAGCGGTCCCAGCCAATCTTCCATAATTTCGTCCACTGCGCCGCACTGCACGCAGATCAAATGATGATGATGGTGATGTGTGCTGTCGCTGCGAAGATCGTAACGGGCTACGCCATCTCCAAAATTCATTTTCTCAAGCACATGCATATCGCTGAGCAATTCGAGCGTCCGGTACACGGTAGCAAGTCCGATCTCAGGAGCTTTGTCCTTGACGAGCATAAATACGTCCTCGGCGCTAAGGTGATCTTCTTCATTCTCGAGCAGCACTCGAACCGTCGCTTCCCGCTGGGGAGTCAGCTTGTAACCTTGGGATTGCAGCTGCTGCTTGATCTTCTCAATACGTGCTTCCATACTCCTCCCCCTCTTACAACGCGTCTAAACGGCGCGATAGTTTCCCTTTTTTCATTATAGAGGGAGGGAGTCACGAAAGTCAAACGACTATTTAGAATTATTCTAGTTAGTAAGAGCCGCCAGCATCGGCGTAACCCACTTCATCATCGTCGGAGATACGAATGCTTCCAAAAGCGCCGCCCCAAACATGCAGACGCCCATCGCCAGCGTAACGCCGGAGTAACGCATGAACGGGTGGTAGATGGTTCCGCTCCGGCGGACGAGCCTGTTTTTGATAATGAACAGAGAGAAACTGATGGAAACGACGCTGCAGATCAGAATGGCGGGAACCACGATCAGATTCGGGGGCGCGATGGAAACAAGGGCGAAAGCGACGCCTTTCCAGGAAAGCTGCCCGACCATAAAGCCTACGCTGAAGCCGATCAGAACGCCTTTTAGAAAATCCAGCACGAGAATAAGCGGCAGTCCGATAACGGACAGCCCGAGCGTCCAGATGAGCAGAATCCATTTCATATGAAGCGAGAACGCCGCCAGCATCGACTGCTTCCCGTCCACCTGAGCCCCGTCCTGTATCGTCCGATAGAACGAACTGAGATAGCGTCCCAGTTCCTGCTTCTGTTCGAGAGACAGCGCATTGACCATGACGGCGCCGAACACGACACCCACAACGAAGAGGACCGAGACGAATAGAAAGAGCGTAAACTGTTCTTTGAAATACTGCTTCAAGGTCTGCATAGCCGGCATGATAAGTCCTCCTTGTCCGCTTGTTCACTATAGGCAGTATATGCGGCGGATAACCGGGATAGACCAAGCCGTACGGCAATGTACAAAAAGCAAAAAAGCAAAAACCCTCTTGAGTTGAGGGCTTTTGCTTTTTACGAATCAGCAACCTCCGGTCATCCGGCAGAAGCGGTTTCCCGCGTTTCTGTCCTACGCCTCCGGCAGAGGCGTATCGGTCGGCTTGCCCGCGGTGCCTTTATAGGTCTCGTCGATCTGCTTGCGGATTTCCAGCGGCGTTTTGCCGTCCTTCTTAAGCGAGATGGCCTTTACCGCGATCTCCATGCAGATGCCGCAGCGCGTCCCGTGATCGTCCCAGACGACGGAACCGTCCGCATTCGTTTCGCGGATGAAGCAGTTCTGGTTGCTCTTGTGGCCGGCGCTTTCGCCGCAGCCGCAGTAGCACGGCATGGACTGCAGCAAGTCCGCGTTTTTGCCCGCTAGCTCGTAAACAAGGCGGATTTCTTCGCGCTGCTTGTTCAGAAATTTCGGCAGGACGGCGGACGAAGCCGTCTTCTCCTGCAAGTCTCCGTTGGCGGCATGATGCGCCGCGCCGTCACCTTGCGCCGCCTGCTTGGCTCCGCCGCTTTCGCAGGCGGCTGCCAGCATGCTCGCGCACAGAAGGGTCGCCGTGAGCAGGCCCCATTTTTTCAACATGTCCAGATTCCCCTCTCCCTTTGCGGGAATTAGATCGCTTCTATTACGGGCCCGTGTTTATCGCTTTGCGCGGTTCCCGGTCGTTCCCTTGTCAGCCGGCTTCGCTTTCTCCGGCGCTCTGACTTTACCGTAAGTGCCTCCGCCGCCCACCTGGAGACCGAGAACGCCCGTGCGGGCCTCCAAAATCATCCCGGCAATGTCGTCACCCACCGTCTCCGCCAGCTCTTCCCGTGTCGCCCGGTGCAGGATGTTCATTTCGGTGCCGAATCTGGCCAGCAGCCCGTCCAGCTTTCTTTTGCCCAGTCCCGGAATGAATTCCAGCGGTACCTGGTAGTAATAAGGCGGCCGGTAATCCGGCACATACGGCTCCTCGCGGCCCGCAAGCTCCATGATGCGGTCCATAACGCCGCGGACTACTTTGGGACTGCCGCAGTAGAGGCATCTTCCAACGGCCGCCTCGCTCTCGTCCAGGATGCTTTCACAGCTTAGACAGTAGGTGCGGTGATATTTGCCGAGCCGCGGATTCAGACCGTAGTTCGCGGTAACCGCACGGCCATCTTCTCTGCGGAGAGCGAGCAGAAGCTCCGCGAACGTAGGCTCCGCCAGCCGCAGCTCGTTGTATTCGCGGCCGATTTTCCCGAGCGAATGGGCATCCGAATTCGTGACGTACGTGTAGCGGTCAAGCTCCGGCAGATAGCCCGCCATCTCCGAATCGGAGCTGAGGCCGAGTTCCACACCCGCCAGCCCGTCCAGATCCAGCATATGCTCCATGCGGGTCGATCCGCTGCCGTAGATGCTTTTGTGGGGCGTAAAAATGTGCGCGGGGATCATGATGCCTCCCCGCCTGAGCACCTCGGCCTGAAGTTCCCTGGCCGTGACATACATGCGCTGGGAGCTCAGCTCCACATTTTTCATCCGCGGTCGCATCCACTCCGTGAACTCTTTCATCTGGGCCAGCTTCGGGAGAAAAACAAGCAGATGCACGGGGCCCATACCCGGATCGCGCACCTCGATTTCGCTTCCCAGCAGAACCGTGGTCTGGTGATACCGGATGCCTCCGCCGTCCAGCTCCTTCATTTCGCCGGCAGCGAGATAGTGCTCGATCTCTTCCTGTACAGCCGGCGAATGACAGTCGATGATGCCGACGATCTCGATTCCTTTGCGGTCGGACGCCTCGCGGGCAATGTTGTAGAACGTCAAGTTCCGGGCTCCGCTGATCTTGACTGCGGCTCCCTTCTCCGTCCGGCCGATATGAATGTGAAGATCCGCGTAGTACGTCCGCAGCATCAGAACGAGCCCGTCAGCTTGTACGCTTGCCAGGCATATACGGCCGTGATGGTTTTGGCGTCGCTGATGCTCCCGCGCGCAATCAGCTCTTTCGCCTCCTGGAGGGTGATCGCATCGCACTCCAGAAATTCGTCCTCGTCCGGCCTCGCTTCCCCGCGGACCAGGTTTTCGGCTACGAACAGATGAAGAATTTCATCGGCAAAGCCCGGAGACGTATAAAAGGAGCAGACCGGACGGACCGACTCCGAACTGTAGCCGGTTTCTTCCTCCAGCTCGCGGATCGCCGCCCGGATCGGCTCTTCGCCGGGATCGAGCTTGCCGGCCGGAATTTCCACCTGGCTTTTTTCCAGCGCCTTGCGGTACTGCTCCACCACGATCATCCGGTCGTCGTCCGTTAAGGCCAGAACGGCCACCGCACCGGGATGCTTCACGATCTCGCGCGTGGCCGTTTCCCCGTTCGGCAGGCGGACATGATCCACCTGCAGCGTAATGATTTTGCCCTCGAAGATGGGTTCGGTTTTTATCGTAACTTCCTCAAATTTCCGATTATTCTGATCTGCTGACATGTCCTGCTCCTCCCCCGGGTGAATCCCGGAAACGCTTGTTTTCTCCCCTATTATAACAAATGGCTGAAAAAAAACGTCTTTACCCTGTGTTGAATTATGGCAAAACGGGGAAAGAATGAATACAGGGTTTTGTGCCTTATTTTAACAGCTGACATAACTCGTCCCTTACTCGCATAGGTTTTAACCTAAACTAATTGCGGAAATGAGGAATGAATCATGAAAAATTATACAGCTTCCGAAAGCCTCTGTCTCGTCGGAAAGGCATGGGAAATTAAACAATTTCTTCAGCTTGCCGTTCAGAAAGGCGGACGCGATCTGCCTCTCGTCGTCTTTTTGGAACAAAAATCCGGTTGAACCCGCGCCGATCTCTCCCTGGCGAGCATAAAACGGTTACGGCCTTCCGAACCGGTCTCCCACCCCTGGATCAATCAAGTCGTAAATCCCGTAAGATTGTAAAGGCGCCGTCGTATTTTCCGGCTGTTTACGGATGAGCCTCTGCAATTCGGCCGCAACCCGGCTTCGCTCGCTCTCCGTTATATTCATATACGATACTCCCCCGATCATCCCTGTGGTAGCTTCAAGCGGCATAGTAACCACATCGTTTCCGGTAAGAGCCGAAAATGTGCTTGCAAACTGGAAAATGGTTCGGGCCGGTATGTCCATGCGGACATTGCCACCCATAATTTTAAGAAGGTTATTGATCTTGGCCACGTTGCGGTATTGAACCGTCTGGGTAAGCAGCTCGCGCACAACCTGCTGCTGGCGGCGCATTCTGCCGAAATCTCCGTCCGCATCCCCACGGTACCGGGCATAATTAAGCGTCTGCTGACCGTTCAGCGTCTGCCTGCCTTTCTTGAGATACACATGACGGTGGGTGATCCGGTCGTCGAAGTCCATATTTTTCTCCACATCAATCGATAGTCCCCCGAGCGTATCCACGAATTCTTTGACTCCGTTAAAATTAAAAGCCACATAGTAATCGACCGGGATGCCGAAAAACGCTTCGACGGTTTTCACGGCCAGATCCGCTCCCCCGTAAGCGTATGCGTGGGCCAGTTTCTCTTTGCCGTGGCCCTGAATGCGGATCCGGGTATCCCGCGGGATCGAAAGCAGCGTTATTTTCTGACTTGAAGAATCGGCAACGGCCAGCATGTTCGTATCCGAACGCCCCTGCTCCACGTTCCCCGAGTCTATCCCCAGCATAAGAAACACATACGTCTCCTTGGCAAGGGTTTCACGGACCGGCGCAGGGTTAACCGGTGTCGTTTGCGGAACTCCCGTGTCGGTCCGTTCTTTGTACACCAGATTCCAGCTGTGATAAGCGTTCCACGCGTAATAACCGCCGACCGCGAGCAGCAGGGCAAGCGGCAGCACAGCCCAGAGCCAGAACCGTTTTCTTCTGCGTTCTCGTTTCATCCGTTCCGTTTCACCCCCCGATTCTGCAAATGTGCAATATCCGTAGTATGGGGAAACCGCCGGCAAAAAAAAGATCCCCGCCCCTAACATCTTCTGTAGAAAGCGGGAAACTTTGTGAGTCGAAAACAAAGACGTACGGCTCCCTGAGGAGAAATACATCTTTGCCGACAAAACGGGCAGAACGGAATCTAAAAAACAAAACCTCCATCCGGACTGCCGTTAGGCCTGTCGGGATGGAGGTTCTTGAGTTCGGACCGCTTATTTCGCTTGTTCCGTTACTTCGCGGACGATAGCCACGACCGCTTCGGCTGTTTTCACGAGATCGGATACGGCGATATGTTCATTGGTGGTGTGAATTTCCTTGTAACCTACCGCCAGGTTCACCGTAGGAATCCCCATGCCGTTGAAAATATTCGCGTCGCTTCCTCCGCCGGAGTGGAACGTGCTGGTTTTGCAGCCCATGCCTTCCAGGGCCTTCATGGCCAGCTTCACCACCGGCGATGTTTCGTCGTGCATGAAAGCGGGATACACGATATCCGCTTCGAAATCGCACGTCGTGCCGAAATCGGCCGCCGTGTCTTTGCACGCCTGCTCCATCGCGGCCAGCTGTGCCTCCAGCTTGCTTTGAACGATGCTGCGCGCTTCCGCTTCGAGAAGCACGCGGTCGCAGACCACGTTGAGCGGACCGAGGCCGGAGAAGCTGCCGATGTTGGCCGTCGTCTCCGAATCCAGGCGGCCCAGCTTCATGCGGGATACCGCTTTGCTTGCCACCTGGATGGCCGAGATGCCGTCTTCCGGGTTCACACCCGCATGAGCGGATTTGCCGTACATGACGATCTTGATTTCGGCGCGGGCCGGAGCCGCAACGGCGATTTCGCCGATCTCTCCGTTAGAGTCCAGCGCATAGCCGAACTCGGCCTTCATGACGGACGGGTCCATCGCGCGTGCGCCTTTGAGCCCGGATTCTTCGCCTACCGTGATCACGAACTGGATCGGACCGTGAGCGATATTCTGCTCCTTCAGCACCCGGATCGCTTCGAACATCGCCGCGATGCCGGCTTTGTCGTCGCTTCCGAGAATCGTGGTTCCGTCGCTGCGGATAATTCCGTCTTCACCGATTTGCGGCTTGATTCCGTTGCCCGGAGCCACCGTATCCATATGGCTCGTAAAGAAAATGCACGGGGTCGATTCCGGAGCGCCGCTGGCTTCCAGCATACAAATCAGGTTGCCGGCCCCGTGGCCGGTTTTCTCGGCCGCATCATCCGTCTGGATGGAAAGACCGAGTTCCTTGAATTTCGTCTGCAGGACTACACTGATCTCCTGCTCGTATTGCGTAACGCTATCGACCTGCACAAGCTCGATAAATTCTTTTATTAACCGTTCCTGCTGGATCATGGGTTCCCTCCGTTGTTGCTATGGTTTACAATAGAGTCAGCGAAAAGTTTGTCCGAATAGGAGTGATTGGTATGAAACGCAACCGTCTGTTCAAAATCGTCGTGTATATCATGCTATTCAGCATGGTCGCTTCGACCTTGATGGTCTCCCTCAGCTTCCTGACTACCTCATAATACGCCTCAATACAGCTTGGTTTCAAGATTGTAGGCTTCCATATTTTCCTTCACGCGCTGCAAAAAGCGTCCGCAGATAACCCCGTCCAGAATCCGGTGGTCCAGCGACAGGCAGATGTTTACCATCGAACGGACCGCGATCATATCCTGGATCACGACCGGCCTTTTCACGATGGATTCGAAGGTCAGAATGGCCGCCTGCGGATAGTTGATAATCGGCTGCGAAAGGATGGAACCGAAGGAGCCCGTGTTGTTCACGGTAAAAGTGCCCCCCTGCAGGTCGTTTAACGACAGCTTGCCGGCGCGGGCCTTTTTCGTTAGGGTGTCCGCTTCGAGGGCAAGCCCCGCGATATTCATCTGATCCGCTTTCTTGATCACGGGCGTCAGAACGGATTCTTCCGTACCGACCGCAAGCGCGAGGTTGATATCCCGCTTGATGATGATTTTATCGACCGCCCAGACGGAGTTCATGATCGGGTAGTCTTTGATGGCGTTGACCACAGCTTTCAGAAGAAACGGAAGATAGGTAAGATTGATCCCTTCGCGGCGCATAAATTCTTCTTTCACCTTGCTCCGCAGGGTCACGAGATTCGTTACGTCCACTTCGATCATGGTCCAGGCGTGCGGAATTTCCGATACGCTCTGGCGCATGCGGCTCGCGATCGTGTTGCGGATCGGCGTCACATCGATGAACGTTTCCCCCCGCGAATCCGAATTCGCGTCGAATTCGAGCGGCGTCGGCGGGTTCTGCGAAAGGTGAATGCCGCTGCTGCGCACCGGAATTTGCGGCTCCGGCCTGTAAGGATTAGCAGCCGGCGCTTCCGCAGACGGTTGATGCGCCGGTGCGGCCGGGGCATGAGCTTGCGGCACGGCCGGCGTCTGAACAAGCGGTGCACCTGCTTGGCTGCCGCCGCTGGGAGCCGCCTGTGCCCCGCCCTGCGCTATGTAGGTTTCGACGTCCTTGCGCGTGATGCGCCCGCCGAATCCCGTACCCTTGACGCGGCCGAGATCCACGGCGTTCTCCGCGGCAAGACGCTGCACGGCGGGCGAGTACCGGCCTCGCATGCTCTGGTCGGCGCTGTCTTCCGCGATTGCCGCCGCGGAGTCTCCCTGCGATGCGGGACCGCCGCTTGCGCCCGCGGTAGCCGCTTCCGCCGACTCCGGCACTTCCAGGAGGCAGATCGGGTCTCCTACGGCTGCGGTCTCGCCGCTGCCGACGAGGATTTTGACCAGCCGGCCTTCGATCGGGCTGGGCATTTCGACGTTGACTTTGTCCGTGTACAGCTCGCAAAGCACGTCGTACTGCTGGATATAGTCACCGGGCTGCTTCAGCCAGGTACCGACCGTAGCGGAAACGAGACTTTCCGCCAGATGAGGCACCGGCACTTCGGCCAGCCGGAATTTTGATTCGCTCATATCGCGTTCCCCCATTAAAACTGCGCGAGTTCTCTCATCGCGTCCGCTAATTTGTCCGTGTTAAGCAGGAAAAACTTCTCCATCGGCGGGTTCATTCCGACGGCCGGAGCATCCGGGCCGCATAACCGGCGGATCGGCGCATCGAGATCGTAAAGCAGCTCTTCGGCTACGATAGCCGCAACTTCGGCCCCGATCCCGCCTGTTTTGTTATCCTCGTGGGCAATCAGAACCTTGCCCGTCTTGGCCGCCGCTTCCAGAATCGCCTCAACGTCAAGCGGCTGGATCGTGCGCAGATCGAGCACGTGGGCGCTGATGCCTTCCTTCGCCAGCTCTTCCGCCGCCTGCAAAGCGTAGTGCACGGCAATTCCGTACGCGATCACGGTCAGATCCGTGCCTTCGCGTTTCACTTCGGCTTTGCCGATCGGTACGATATAGTCGCCCTCCGGCACTTCCGCCGAAAGCGAGAGGTAACATTTCTTATGCTCAAAATAAAGGACCGGGTCCGGGTCCCGGATAGCCGCCAGAAGCAGTCCTTTGGCGTCGTAAGGATTCGACGGCGCGACCATTTTGAGGCCGGGCGTTCCGAAGAATACCGATTCCGGGCACTGCGAGTGATAAATCGCTCCGCCTCCCGCCGCTCCGTACGGGGCGCGGATGACGATCGGGCAGCTCCAGTCGTTGTTGGAGCGGTAGCGGATTTTGGCCGCTTCGCTGATAATCTGGTTCGTCGCCGGAAAAATAAAGTCCGCGAACTGGATTTCCGCGATAGGTTTCATCCCGTACATTGCGGCTCCGATCGCCGTTCCGACGATAGCCGATTCGGCCAGCGGCGTATCGAGGACACGGCTCTCGCCGTACAGGTCACGCAGACCTTTCGTCGCGTTGAGCACGCCGCCTTTGCCGACGTCTTCTCCCAAGACAAATACATTTTCGTCGCGCTGCATTTCGTCCTGCATCGCCGAACGGATTGCTTCCAAATAGGTGATTACTGCCACGTTGCTGCCTCCTCTGCTCTTACACTTACGCCTCGGCGTATACGTGCTTCAGCGTATCTTCGCCTGTCGGATAAGGAGCCGCGTCCGCATAGGCTGTCGCTTCATTAATTTCCTGCTGAATCGCAGTCAGCAGCTCCTGATCCTTCTCTTCGCTCCAGATCCCGCAGTCGATCAGATATTGACGGAATTTCGGCAGTCCGTCTTTGGCGCGGTTCTCTTCCACTTCTTCCTTCGTGCGGTACAAAAGATCGTTATCCGACGTGGAATGCGGAGGAACCCGGTACAAATCCGCCTCGATCAGCGTCGGGCCTTCGCCCCGCAGAGCGCGCTCGCGGGCTTCCTTCACCACGCGGTACACTTCCAGCGGATCGTTGCCGTCCACTTTCACGCCGGGGAAACCGTAGCCGATCGCCCGGTCGGCGATATTGCCCGCAACCTGCTTGTGGTGGGGAACCGAAATCGCGTACCGGTTATTCTCGCACATGAGAATGACCGGCAGCTTGTGTACGCCGGCGAAGTTGCAGCCTTCGTGGAAGTCTCCCTGGTTGCTGGAGCCTTCTCCGAAAGTCACGAAGGAAACTAGTTCGTCGCCCCTCATCTTGGCGGCCAGGGCAATACCGACCGCATGAGGCACCTGCGTCGTAACCGGGCTGGAGCCCGTCACGATCCGGTGCTTGCGGTGTCCGAAGTGGCCCGGCATCTGGCGGCCGCCGCTGTTGGGATCTTCCGCTTTCGCGAATACCGAAAGCATCAGTTCCTTCATGGTCATGCCCACCGAAAGAACAAACGCGTAATCGCGGTAATAAGGCAGGAAATAATCTTTCTCGGCGTCGAGAGCGTATGCCGCTCCGGCCTGAGCCGCTTCCTGGCCTACGCCCGATACGTGAAAGGCAATTTTGCCGGAACGCTGCAGAAGCAGGGACCGCTCGTCGAATTTGCGCGCGAGCAGCATGGATGTATACATTTGAATGACTCTTTCATCGGAAAGTCCTAATTGCTGATGTTTAACGTATTGACCGATGGACATTGGGGCTGTGCCTCCTTTTTGTTACCTGGTCTTAATACTAGACACTATATGCTTATTATAAACGGTATTCTTGTCCAATTCAACGGACATTTGGCACAGACAGCCGTTTTCAACCTCTGGTTAAATGTGGATGGCCCGTCCTTCGGCGGCGAGAACCGCTTCCGCGAACGCCTCCGAAAGCGTCGGATGCGGATGAATCGTGCTGCCGATTTCCCACGGGGAAGCTTCCAAAAGCTGAGCCAGTGCGGCTTCGGCGATATAGTCCGTGACGTGAGGTCCGATCATGTGAACGCCGAGCAAATCGTTCTTGTCCGCGTCGATCACGACTTTGATAAAACCGTCGTTCTCCCCGTACACGATGGCTTTGCCGAGCGGCTTGAAGCCGAACTTGCCGGTTTTGATCCGGAAGCCTTTCTCCTTGGCTTCCGCTTCCGTCCAGCCCACGGACGCGATTTCCGGCCGTGTGTAGACACATCTCGGGATGCGGTACGCCTCGTGTGTGTGCGGCTCCAAACCGCAGATGTGCTCGACCGCGACGACGCCTTCGTGGCTGGCCGCGTGGGCCAGCTGCAGACCGCCGATCACATCGCCGATGGCGTAGATGTGCGGGATGTTCGTCTGCATATGCCCGTTCACGCGGATGAAGCCGCGCTCGATCTTCACATCGGTGTTCTCCAGTCCGAACTGTTCCACGTTCGGCGCTCTTCCCACCGATACGAGGATTTTGGCGGCGGCGAGCTCCGCGCGCTCGCCTTTCTGCTCGGCGGCGACCGTGACGCCGGAAGCGTCCTTGCGGAGCGTGTCCGCGAGCACGCTTGCGTTCGTGAGCACCTTCACGCCGCGCTTGCGGAGCAGCCGGTCCAGCTCGCGGGAGATTTCCTCGTCCTCGGTCGGCACGAGGCGGGGGCCCGCTTCCACAACGGTTACGTCCACGCCGAAATCGTTCATCATCGAAGCCCATTCGACGCCGATAACACCCCCGCCGACAATGATGAGGGAATCCGGCAGCGCTTCGAGCGCCAGAGCCTCGTCACTGGTCAAAATGTGTTCGCCGTCCGGCTCCAGACCGGGCAGGACGCGCGGCCGCGATCCCGTGGCGAGGATAAGGTGTTCGGGAATCAGCGTCTCGAAGCTGCCGTCCGGCATTTCGACGGAAAGCGTCCCGCTTCTCGAAGAGAAAATCGACGGAGCCATAATGCGGCCGATTCCGTTAAACACGTCGATTTTATTTTTTTTCATAAGATACTGCACGCCCTTGTGGATCTGAGCCACGATCCCGTCTTTACGCGACTGCACACGGGTGAAGTCCAGGGAAACTTCTGGTGCAATAACGCCGAACTCTTCCGCTTGCCTCGTTGTCGCCAGAACCTCCGCGCTTCTAAGCAGCGCTTTGCTCGGGATACAGCCGCGGTGCAGACAGGTTCCGCCCAGTTTGTCTTTCTCCACCAGCGCCACTTTCTTGCCGAGCTGGGCCGCACGGATAGCGGCGACATAACCGCCCGTTCCGCCTCCCAAAATTACGATATCGTACGCTTGTCCACTCATGTTATGTTCCTCCTGTTCTTTTACGAAGCCTTGGGTCGTTCATGATCTTTCATGGTCTTTCATGCTTGTATGTGTATGAACCTGTTATGTATGGCAGGGTTGATTCGTCCTCATTGTACAACGTACAAGGGCCTTCCGTAAAAGCCGGCTGCCGGGCAGGCACGTGCCCCGGTACGGCCGATCCCCGTCCCGTTCATTGTAACCCCTGTACGCCCTTAAAATATAGTAGGCATCCAAAATAGACAGAACCATCCGGACACGGTATCATGGGAATAAAGGCGCTGAGCCCTCACTTATTCTCTTCTCTGATTTGTAAAGGAGCCGCATTATGAAAGATAAATTAAGCCGTTTTGTCGCGATCATGCTTCTCGTTATTCCCGGCGTTATGGCGACCTACGGTTTTCTGTCCATGAAAGACGCGTTTTTCCATCAATTCGAGGCGGAAGGCTATATGCATTGGGGTAAATTCGTCCTCGGTTTCATTCTATTCGGTCTCGGCGTCGCCTTTATCGGGGGCTGGACCTTCTTCCGGGACCGCAAGCGCAATTACGTCGCACCCCGGTTCAAAGCGAAGCGCAGACGGCAGTAATCCGTACGTCCGTCCGGCCCGCCCGGCACAAAAGAATCCTCCGCTCCCGGGCTACCGGTTTGGCATCGCATGACACATGACACATAACCGAGATCACTCGTCCGGTTCAGATTCATTCGCTCCGGTCGTTAAGATCGGGGGCAGGCACCTTTCCAGCCCCCGCTACAGACAAACAGCTCCGCCGCCCGAAAGGTAATCCTTTCAGCAGGGAGCTGTTTTTTTATGCCGCGTAAAAAATCATCCATCGTTAATGAACGACACCTTGGAGAGCCTGCTCGACCCGTGTAACTCCCTGGGACATGGCGTGTCCTCCGCCGATTGCGGCCGCGACCGCTACCGTTTCTCTGATTTCCTCGGCGTTCGCCCCTGCGCTCAGCGCTTCTTGGACGTGGTAGAACGTGCAGACCTCATTGTTGGCAAAAAGCCCCATGCCCAGTGCGATCAACTGCTTGGTTTTCCCGGGAAGCGCGCCGTCTTTGAAACATTCGCCCGTAAACTGATGATAAGCGTTCGCTACCGACGGAAGCTGCTCCTGCAGCTGTGAAATTCCGGTTTTATAGGCGCCAATCTTGGCGTCCATCGCCCCGCCGCCCGCATGTGTTACAGAACTCATTGTATTCACCCCACTGGCAGATTCCGTTTGGTCTCCTGTAGAGTACCCCAAGCGCCTTGCGCCCATACGAAAAAGCAAATAAGGCGGCGTCGGCACCGTTCCGTGCTTCCGCATCCTAACAGCTTGAATACCGGCCGCTGCGTTTTAGCCTTCTTCTTCCTCGGGCCGCACGGGAAACTCCACGATTTCCCAGGAAATTCCGATTTCCCGGTCCGCCCAACTGCGGATATTGATCTCAACGGCTTGGAGCAGTTCTTCCTCCGTTAAATGATCCACTTTACGATCCTCTATCTGAAGAAAAGCTTCTTTTATGTTCTCGCCGCCTACGGAAAGATCTATTCTGATTTTCACGCTTCCCGGCACCTCCCTCTATGTTCGCGGTTTTTGCAGGATAACGAGCGTCCGTCAGTTTCCTGCCCGCCACTTCCGCTTGCCCGGCCGCGCTTCAGTTCCCGGCTTTTTCTGCCGGCACTATTCATTGTCAATCCGGCGCTTTAAGGAGTATACTAGATAAAGTATTCAAAAGTCTGCGAAGACTTAAAAGGAGGCCAATCCGACATGGCGATCAGCCGAGCACGCAAGCTGCGGGACAAACAAATCCGCGAAGGAAAACTCGATCCCGCAATCAAACGGAAATCGTGGGACGGCGTTCAACCCGTCACCAAATCCACACCGACTCTGCAGGAGAAAAAAAGAAGAGTCGCGCACAAACATAAACGGAACTCGTTCCCGCATACGGAGGACGGTTCCGTTTATTATTTTACGCCGGCTTCTTCATCCGGGATCACCCAGGGCAGAGCAAGCGGGTTATGAGCGTTTAAGTAACGGACAAGCTGCTCCTTCTCGTCCGGCTTGAAGGTGTATTTGCACGAAAAACCGTTAAACAGCAGCTCCAGGCTGCGGATGCGTCCTTCCGGCGAAGCCAGAATATCCACGACGTAGTAGGAATCCGGTTCGTCTTCGAAATGAACGCCGACGGCAAGATTCAGTTCGTTTTCCGCCGAAATCACTTCCGCATAATCGATCTCCAAAGGGCCTCCAACCTTTCTATTGAATACAACGTGCTGAATTTATTATAATATAAAAATCCACTGCCTGTCTTTGTCCGAAGACGCAGGAGTGACTAAGGAGGAAGAAACATGGCATATGATCCGCAGGTTGTTGAAGCAACCAAAGTAAGCGATAACCCGAAAAACGGCTTGTTTGAAGTCGTTGTCGTTCTGAAAGACCGTACACACGGCCGTATTTTCTTCGAACGCAATCTGGAATCCGGAGAAATTAAAGCATCCCGTATTTCCCGGCTTCTGAAGGAGCCATGCCCGATCTGCCGCAAAGATTTCCTTTGCAACTGCCTGGATCGGTACCTGGACAACATCTCCGGCCAAGCCCTTCAAAAAATCGAATCCTAACCCTTCCCCGGAAGGAAGCATAAAAAGCCTGTGGAACGTTCATCCGTTCTGCAGGCTTTTTATATACCGGGCGTATGAGACGGTTCAGGGGCGCTGCGTCCGCCTGAACTGCGGAAAAGCCGGTGTCTTTATCCGAGTATGCCGGCCAGGGCGGCCAGGCAGAGGAACACAAGGAGGAAAACACCCATCGCGGCATAATCGCGAAGGTTCATCCGCAGTGTCAGGCTTCGGGTCCTTCTGCCTCCCGTCCGGCTGTAGCCTCTGATCTCCAAAGCCGTCGAGAACTCGTCGGCCATGCGGATCAGAGAGAACATGAACGGCAGCGCCATAATCCGGAACTCGGCAAGGCCTATCCCGATTTTGCCGCTGCGCCCCTGTCCCCTGGCTTTGGCGATACGGCTGAACCGGTTCCACTGCCCGCCGATAAGCGGGATAAACCGGAACATGAGCGAAGCCGTCAGCGCAACGGCCTCAACGGGGAACTTCAGCCTCCCGAGAAAGGCCAGCCCCTGCTCCACTCCCTGCTTCATCCGCAAATAGCCCACCGTAAGCGGAAAGAGGACGCCCAGGACGAGCACCAGCATCAGGTTCGATAACGCCCGTACCGCCGAAAGGGCCGCTTGCGGTTCGAAGCCTACGGGGCTTCCTCCTTGACCGGCTCCAATCGTCAGTCCGGCAATTACAGCCGATAGGCCCGTAAAAATCAGAAAAGCGCGCAGAGGCTTCCAGACGGCCCTGAAAGGTACCTGCGACAGCAGAACGGCTGCCAAGGTCACTGCCGCGGATACAGCCAGGCCGATCAGCGAATGCTGAAGCAGAATTCCCGCCGACAAAAGCACATACCCGATCCAGAAGGTCCGGGGATCGAACAGGCGTCCGACCGTCAGGGCGCGTGGACGGGGGGCCGCTTCCGGGGATGAGCCGCTGATTGCGGGGATCGCCGGAACGCCGTCTGCGGCGTTGGCCGGCCGGCTGACGCGAGCAGAAGACCGGTCACCGCCCGACGTGCCTGCCGGTACGGTCTCCAGGACAGACGTGCCGCTTGCGGCGGCGGAAGACTGTGTGCCGGAGTCCGGTGACAGCGCCTCTTCCGGGGTGCCTGCCCGTACTGTCTGCACGGCAGACGAGTCATCCCGTATAGCCGGAGTGACTCGTCTGCCGCATTCAAGCGGACCGGCCGAAACTGCACCTGCTGAGGCGGCCCGGCTGCCGGAAGCGGCAGACGCGCCGACGCGGCCGCAAAGCGCGGCCTCGCGGGACGCGCTTCCGCCGCACGCGGACGCATGCGCGGAGGCGGCGGCGCTTTCCGCTGGCGCCGCACGCTCGTCCGGCGCGGAAAGACCCGCCGCTGCGTCCGCGCCGTACCCCCGCCGCGCTCCCGCCGCCAGCGCGGCGGCAATCGCCCGCGCCGTTTCCTCCGGCGCGGGCAGCCCTGCCGGCACGTCCACGCCGTGCCGGCGAAGCAGGCTGCCGAGCGCCAGCGCTTCCGGCAGCAGCAGCCCCGCGTCCCCCAGCATGGCGGGACGCGCAGCCAGCTCCGCAGGGGTGCAGTCGTGCACGACTGTGCCCTGCGAGAGCATCACGATGCGGTCCGCCACCGGCAGGAACGCATCGAGATCGTGCGTCGCGACGAGCGCGCCGCCGCCGGTCCGCCGCGTCCAGTCGCGCAGCGTGCCCGTGAGCCTCGCCGCCGCCTCGTGATCGAGGCCCGCTGTCGGCTCGTCGAGCAGCAGCCAGCGGGGCCGGGACGCGAACACGGACGCGAGGGCCGCCCTGCGCTGCGTGCCGCCGCTGAGCTCGTGAGGGCGCTCGTCCAGCAGCTCGGGGCCGAGGCCGAACAGCTCCAGCGCTTCGGCTGTGCGGGCTTCCCGCTCCTCTCTGCTCAGCTTGAACGGTCTCAGCGTATAGTAAAACTCCCCCCGGACCGTTGCCGCGAAAAGCTGCTCGTGCGGGTGCTGGAAAACAAGCGCCAGCTTCCGCCTCGCCTCCCTGACGCTTTGCTTGCTGCCCGGCCACAGCCCGGTATCCCCGTACCGGATGACGCCCTCGTCCGGAACGGACAGCCCTCCCAGCATATCCAGCAGCGTCGATTTCCCCGCTCCGCTCCGGCCGATGAGCAGCGTGATCTCCCCGGGAACCGCCGTGAAGGATACGTCCCGGACGGCAAAAGCAGCGTCCGGCCCGCCGACGGTTTTCGAAAGGTTTTTAACGTGCAGACAGTCCATATCGGTTCAAAACCTCCATCAATTCGCCCGGCGTGACCGGCCGCTCTTTAAGGCCGAGGGCCCCCAGCCTGTAAAGCTCCCTTGTGACCTCTACCGTGTAGGGGAGCTCGTATCCCAGCGCCAGACAAGGAGAAGCGGCCGCGCTGTTCCCCCCGCTTTTATCGCGAGAGCCGTCATCCGACATACTTCCATAGAAAAAATCCCGTACATCGCCCGAATAGATGGTCTTTCCTTCGTCCACAACGATAACCTTATCGGCGAGCGCCAGTTCATCCAGCCTCTGGGTGATCCAGACGATAGTCACGCCCTGTTCGTGAAGCTGCGAAAGCGCTCCGAGCACCAGGCTGCGCGAAAAGGAATCCAGCATCGAGGTCACTTCATCCATCAGCAGAACGGAAGCGCCGACAGCCAGCGCTCCCGCCACAGCCGTCAGCTGCTTCTGGCCGCCCGATAAAGCTTCGCAGCTGTCATCGCGCTTATCCGCCAAACCGACGAGCCCCAATACATGACGGGCTGTTTCCGGCATTCGTTCGGGATCTATTCCGGCGTTTTCCATTCCCAAGCATAAATCTTCATACACGGTCTCCCCGATAAGCTGGGTATCCGGATTTTGCAGCACCATGCGCATCCGCTCTCCTGCCGTCCAGCCGGGTTCGATAGTTCCGCCCGCCGCCGGAATGAGCCCGGCCATCACTTTCGCCAGGGTGCTCTTGCCGCTTCCGTTACGGCCGACGACGGCGAGCCACTCGCCTTTGTGCAGCTCCATATTTATTTCGTTCAGAAGTGTTTGATCCGCGGCGGAAACGCCTTCCTCAAACTCTCCTCTTTTGACGACGGACACTTCGTGCATGCTATAGGGGGATTGCGTATGCTTCTCGTGTTCGTATTCCATTTCCCGTGCAATACCTCCAACCTGTTCACAAACAACCTATTCACAAAACCGCCCTTGCTATGCTACAATGCGGATTGTCAACCGAAATACATAATACAAAGTTAACAAATGATTGGAGAAGATGCAATTGAAACGTTCGTCATTCACCGTACGCGGGATTACGTTCAGCGCCATGTTTGCGGCCCTGCTTGTTGCGCTAAGCTTCGTCAATATTCAATTCGGCTTTTCCCAGGTTCCTTTTACGCTTGCGAATTTCGCCATCATGCTCGCAGGGGCTCTGCTGGGCGCCCGCTACGGCTTTTTCAGCATCGCCCTTGTAGTAGGCTTAACGGCTCTCGGACTTCCGCTCTTGCACGGAAGAGGAGGGCTGGATCTGGTTCTCGGTCCGACAGGCGGGTTTATCTGGGCTTATCCTTTCGCCGCTCTGTTCATCGGCCTCATTGTTCCGCGTATCAAAGGCAGCGGAGTCACCGCTTTCGTGCTTACTTTCGTGACTCTCTTCGTATTCGGTTCGCTGCTGCTTTACGTTACCGGTGTGCCCTGGATGGCCCACGTCGTTTCCAACATGACCCTGACAAAGGCTTTGTCCGTCGGCTGCATCCCTTATCTCCCCGGCGATGCGGTAAAAGCGTTTATCGGGGCTTTGATCGTCCTTCCCGTCCGGAGAATGTATCCCGTTTCCCGTCTGGTCGGTGCGGAGAGCGCATGGGCTTCCAGATAACGGTGCCAAGGCCCCGCGTTGCACAGCAAAAGCCGTGTCTGCTTCCGCAGATCCGGCTTTTTTACATGCACTGCTATTTTTTCCTCACATTCTCTTCAAACGTCTTGATCTCTTCGTCGGACACGTTGCCGGCAATAATTCTCTGCTTGGGCATGATGTGCTGATTGCGAGCGATTACATGAGTCCGGACAAAATAAATCCCGTCCTCTTTAAACGTGTTTTTTACGCTATAGACCCCCTTGTCCTCGTAGGTTGCAACCACATTTACGGCGGTATCGACGTTCTTGATATTCCAGATTTCGAACTGGATATCTCCCGCATCTTTGACGGGCTCCTGGCCCTGCTTGACCTCTACCTTCAGAACGGTTTCCTGGTTCAGCGGCACTTTTTCCGGCGCCATGATGGTCACGGTTAGCGCGTCCGCCGATTCCTGCTTGGTCCCGCCAGAAGTGCTTGCCGTCTGCGAACAGGCCGATAGCGCCAATGAAGCGGCCAGAGCGGTTAATGCGAGTATTTTTTTCATAGTAGACGCCTCCGGTTATCCGTTTAGCTTGACGGGCCGCGGTAACCTTCTATTCGTATCCACGCGTTCTCACTCTTTTAGAATAGGAGATTTAAGCCTGTTAAACAAGCTTTTTTTACAAAATGTTACACGGAACGACTTTTATTACAGCAAACACAAAAAAACTTTAAAACCAGATGAAAAGTGACTATTTCCACCCGTTTCCGAAAATCCGGACGGATTCATTTGACACCCGCGCGAAATTGGCTTTAACTGATTTTAAAGGCTGGCGTCTCTCGCGTAAACAGCCGACCTCAAGAGAACGGAGACTATCGACCATGTACGCCCATTTAGAAGACTGCATAGCTGATTTGGAGAAAAACGGACACCTGATCCGCATCAAAGAAGAAGTCGATCCTTACCTGGAAATGGCGGCCATTCATTTAAAAGTCTATGAAGCCGGAGGTCCCGCCCTGCTGTTCGAAAAGGTCAAAGGCTCGAAATTCCAGGCGGTTTCCAACCTGTTCGGCACGCTGGAACGAAGCAAATTTATTTTCAGACATACATGGCAGGATGCCGAAAACATCATCGCCCTCCGCAACGATCCCGTCAAGGCGCTTAAGCAGCCGTTCAAAACCGCGGGCAACGGCCTGGCCGCTTTTAAGGCTCTTCCGTTAAAAAAATCCGGCCTTCCCGCGGACTTCAGGGAAATCTCGATTTCCGATCTTCCCCTGATTCAGCACTGGCCCATGGACGGCGGAGCTTTCGTCACTCTGCCGCAGGTTTATTCGGAGGACCCGGAGAAACCGGGCATCATGAACTCCAATCTGGGGATGTACCGCGTCCAGCTCACCGGCAACGATTACGAAACGGACAAGGAGATCGGCCTGCACTACCAGATTCACCGGGGCATCGGCATTCATCAAGATAAGGCCAACAAACAGGGCGCTCCTTTAAAAGTAAGCATCTTTGTCGGCGGACCTCCCGCTCACACGCTGTCGGCGGTTATGCCTTTGCCGGAGGGCCTGAGCGAAATGACGTTTGCCGGCCTGCTTGCCGGACGCCGCTTCCGCTACAGTTATGCGGAGGGCTACTGCATCAGCCACGATGCGGACTTCGTCATTACCGGGGAAATTCATCCCGGCGAAACGAAACCGGAGGGGCCTTTCGGCGACCATCTCGGCTACTACAGCCTGACGCATCCGTTTCCCGTTCTGCGCGTGCACAAAGTGTACGCCCGGGAAAACGCCATCTGGCCGTTTACCGTCGTCGGACGTCCTCCCCAGGAGGACACCTCGTTCGGTGAACTCATACACGAGTTGACTGGGGATGCGATCAAGCAGGAGATTCCCGGCGTCAAAGAAGTTCATGCCGTCGATGCGG
The DNA here is from genome assembly GCF_019091125.1 of Paenibacillus sp. GbtcB18. Classification (NCBI taxonomy): domain Bacteria; kingdom Bacillati; phylum Bacillota; class Bacilli; order Caryophanales; family Paenibacillaceae; genus Paenibacillus; species Paenibacillus sp. GbtcB18. Next base: position 152,844 of record NZ_JAGXJX010000001.1, on the reverse strand, counting down.
CGGGTGTGCATCCGCTTCTGTTTGCGATCGGCAGCGAACGGTACACGCCCTATCAGCAGGTCAAGCAGCCTGCGGAAATTCTAACGCTGGCCAACCGGGTGCTCGGCACAGGTCAGCTGAGCCTCGCCAAGTATTTGTTTATGACGGCGGAAGACAAGCAGCCGCTTGATACCCATAAAGAAAAAGATTTTCTCGCCTACATCCTCGAACGGATCGATCTGAGGCGCGACATTCATTTTTACACGAACACCACTATCGATACGCTCGATTATTCGGGTACGGGCTTGAATACCGGAAGCAAGGTGCTTTTTGCCGCTTACGGGGATAAGAAAAGGGACTTGTGCACGGAAGTCCCCCCTGCTCTGACGGAACTTTCTCCGTTCGCAGAGGCGAGGCTCATCATGCCGGGGGTTGTCGCGATGCGGGGACCTGCCTTCGAGACGTACGAGAAGGCTTCGTCGGAGCTGGAGCATCTGTGCGGCGCCATTGCGGGCAAAGGACCGCTCCCAAGCTGCCCGATGATCGTTTTGTGCGACGACAGCGAGTTCCTGAGCGCGGACTTCGCCAATTTTCTGTGGGCCACGTTTACGCGCAGCAACCCGTCGCACGATATATACGGCGTGAACAGCGCCTATGAATATAAGCACTGGGCCTGCGACAACGTCATCATCGACGCCCGTGTTAAGCCGCATCAGGCCCCGCCTCTCGTTCCCGATCCGGAGGTCGAGAGGAATATCCGGCGGCTGTTTGCTCCGGGAGCAAGCTTGGGCGGAGTCGTTAAGGGCTGATCGGTAGCGGCAAGCTCAACTGTTCATGCGACCGCACCTGAAAGCCGTTTCGGTTTTCACATTGGTTTGCTGCATATAAGCAGCAAACCGTGTGGTCAACCGACCACAGCGAAACACCGTTTATGTGCAGCACCACAGGCCTGGGTCTGTGGTGTTTTTATGTTCAGAAGGGAACATATCAGCGGGACTAACAGCTCAACCGTATTCGGCCAGGACAATCGCGAAAAATAACAGCGTCCAACTTCGGAGTTTTTCGGTAGACGCTTCATTCTTTCGGGTTACTTTTGTGGTGCAGTTTTTCCTTCGGCCGGCTTTATTCTTCGGTTTTTTTCGATACGCATGTCATCGCCTGAATCGTTCATGGGACTTTCATTCCACGTCCGCGTTATTCGTCATCCGTTTTCAGCAGCCGTTCTGTCCAAGCATCGAGCAGGTGCAGCATATCTCCGATTCCGCGGCTGTTTTCGAGAGGAAAATAAACGGCTGCCGTACCTGCCAGCGCCCCGATAATCGGGCGGAACTTTTTGCCGCCCAGCACTTCAATCCGGCTGTAGGTGTGAAGGCCTTTCTCTTCCCACTGCCGGGCCAGTTCGTCCGAAGAGATGATGCCGGCATTCGCGGTTCCGAAATCCGTGTCGTAATTGCCGGGCACCGTATCCGCAGGCGTCAGGAAGCCGTATTTAGCGGATAAAATGACCCAATCGCAGCCGCTCGCTTCCGCGTAAGCACGCGCTTTCCGGTTCAGGGTCCCGGTGTAAGCGTCTCTCGCCGATGCCGGTCCGTGGGTCGCATCCCGTTCCCATATTTTTCTTTTGCCGGGAGGGATAATGCACAAGGTGTCGGATTGCATAGTCTGAGCTTCTCCATTCAGGTGAGTTTGCCTTAAGTGTATCAGAGATCATCCTCCGGCGCCCCCGAAATCGGATCAGTTCAGGCGAATTGACCGTACAGAGACAACCGTACAGAGGCAGACGGAATTTACGTTTCGCCATATTGTACAGAAATGCGCAGTGGTCTTCTCAACGCGTGAAGATGCCCGTGTATGATACAGCGTCAGAAGACTATAGGGCGCTTGGCCTCTACCCTTCGGATGTAAACATACGGCTGCACCCAAGTTGCTAGCCTATTCCCCCTCCCTCTCTCATACGTTAGTAATAAACGAGCGGGAAAGGAGGCGGTTCTATGGCGATCAAGCCAGGCGCACTATTGCCCGGCGATACAGTCGGAATCGTCACCCTGGGCAGTCCGCTGAGCGCCGAAACCATTCAGGCACGGATTGCCTATTTGCAAAGCTTGGGGCTAAACGTTCTTCTGGGCCGCTACGTGTACTCCGTAAACGGGTATCTCGCCGGAACGGACCGGGAACGCGCCGAAGATTTTATGTCGGTCTACGCCGATCCCCGCGTGAAAATGATCCTGCCGACAAGAGGCGGCGTAGGCGTCGCGGACATCCTGCCGTACCTGGATTATGCTTTTATCCGGCAAAATCCCAAAATCGTGACGGGCTACAGCGACATAACCGTCCTGCTCAACGCCCTCTACAAGCTGGCGGATCTGATTACGTTTCACAGCCTGCTGCTCATTGATTTCAGACCGGACACGCCGTCGTACAATTTCGAGCAATTTTTTACGGCGACATCCTCCCTTACGGCCCCGCGCCCCATCGAGAACCCTCCGGGCACCCCTTTAATCGGGCGAGTTCCCGGTAACGTCTCCGGCCCGATCATCGGTGGAAACCTCACCTCCCTGGTGGGGTCGCTGGGAACGCCTTTTGAAGTCGACACCACGGGAAAAATATTGCTTCTGGAAGAAACGCACGAGCCGGTCAACAGCGTGTACCGCTACGTCGACCAGCTTCGGCTGGCCGGTAAGCTCCAGGCTTGCGCCGGTATCGTCATGGGCGAATGCACCAACTGCGAGGCCGCCTACGGCAAGACATACGAGGACCTGATCACCGAAGTGATCGTCCCTTTGGGAAAACCGCTGCTGACCAACCTTGCCTCCGCGCACGGCCTCTACAAAGCCGCCATCCCGATCGGCGCCAATGTGAATTTGAACGCGTCGGCCGCAGCGCTAACGCTGCTGGAGGCGGCTGTAAGGTACTGAACGTAAAAAGCTCACTCCGCCGCAAGGGCGGGAGTGAGCTTTTTTGTGTTTTGTTCCATGTTCCATAGTATCTACTGCTTTTCGTTAAATTTCATCGTCTCCATTAATTGCTCAAAATTCTCCAGCGAACTTTTATAAGTATCCGTATAGGATGAGTTCCTGATCGTATAAAATTTGGGATTCGATTTGAATACAATTAGAGTATCGGTTCTGCTGTCCCAGTCAAGATGGTTTTTGTAAGTCAATTGCACAGCGTCAAATCCGAACACTGTCATAAGTTTTTCCTCAATATCTTCGTTAGAAATAGCGGCCTTCTTTTTGACAAAATCCACATATTGTTTGAGCGTAAAGTTTTTGGTCTGCTGGTTTTCCGGTTCATCGGCTATAAATAACATCGTATAATTAAAATACTTTAACGCCAAGCGGATATTTTCCTCATCTTCTATGCTGATATAATCTTGAGCCACTTCATCCACTTCAGGCTGTATGGAATCAATTCGAATAAAGGATTGTTCATTGCATTGACAAATTGCAATATGTTAGTGTAATATGTCCCTATGGAGCAAATTGAAATATTTAAAGCATTATCAAATGAGGCTCGTTTGCAAATCTTAGAATGGTTAAAGAATCCGGCAGTATATTTCTCTCCCCAAGAAGGGATTGATCTTGAAGAAATTGGGGTCTGTGTAAGTCAAATCACGGAGAAATTAGGTATGAATCAGTCGACAGCCTCTCAGTACCTTGCAATATTACAACGAGCTGGTCTAATTACAGCTACTCGCATTGGCAAATGGACTTATTACAGAAGAAACGAAGATGCAATCAATCAAGTAGGGTTATCTTTGAAAAAAGAATTTAAAAAAAACTGAATCCAGGTTTCAAATCTGTTTTCAGTATTTTTTTCAAAGAAAATATTCACAATTTGCAATATAACAATATAATTCTATAAATTTAGAAAGGAGTATAAATAATGAGTAATGAAAAAATAAAATACGGTGCTTTAATTGGGAGTCTTGGTTGGAATCATAAAGGGACATCCTCTTTTATTCACCCAATATATTGATATATTTAAATTTGTTAATGTGTAGGAGTGCATATTATTATTTTGTTTCATATCATCAATTCGTAATATGTTGATTCATTATGTGTACTTTTGTGCTTTCTGCTTTATTGACTAACTACATTCATGGTCGGAGGATAAGAAAAATGGATAAATTTGCTTCACATATTGGCTATTCAAACATGTTTAAAGAGAAGGAACTTACTCTCGGGTTGTATTTCCCTTTAGAGTCTTATGAGGGAAGTATCGCGGAGATGGATTTGGAACATCAAATGAACTTGGCAAAAAAAGCAGAAGAAGCGCGCTTTGCTTCATTATTCGTTAGAGATGTGCCGTTAAATGTCCCAAGTTTTGGAGATGCAGGACAGCTATACGATCCATGGGTTTTTCTTGGTTACTTGGCTGCCCATACAAAACAGATTTCATTGGGTACCGGAAGTATTGTCACAACGCTACGCCATCCGCTGCACGTGGCAAAAGCAGCAGCTTCTGTTGATCGAATTTCTGGGAAACGACTTGTTCTTGGAATTGCCACGGGTGATCGCCCTAGCGAGTTTTCAGCGTTTTCAGTAGACCGAGAACAACGGAGTAATTTATTTCGAGAATCTTTGCATGTCATGAGAAAAGTGTGGAATGAAGAATTTCCGGAAATTCATTCACCAAGTCTGAACCTTCAGGGTGGCGATTTGTTACCCAAACCGGAATTGAAAGCTATTCCAATTTTTGTAACGGGTCATTCGACGCAGACGCCAAAATGGATAGCAGAAAACAGTGATGGCTGGTTTTATTACCCACGAAATATAAATAATCAAGCAGCGCTTATTAAAGAATGGCGTACATTAACAAATATATTTAAGCCGTTTAGTCAGTCTTTATATATAGATTTATCAGAGAACCCGAATGAAGATCCCACTCCTATACACTTAGGATTCAGAACTGGACATCAATTTTTAATTGACTACCTCAATGCTTTAAAAGAAATCGGTGTAAACCATCTTACATTCAACTTGAAATATGGTCAGCGGCCGGTTGAAGAGGTAATCCAAGAATTAGGGGAGGAAGTGGTTCCATTCTTCCCGGCATTATCCAATAAAGAAGCATAAAGTTTTTCTGTTAGTTACGAGAAATGGCTTAAATCAGCGAGCGGCACGATAAAAAGGCTACGAGGATCAACTGGACATTATATGTGTATTTAACAGAAAAAACATATAATGTTCAGTTTCAATTAATGTTAGAGTTTTTGAATAAATCAATATACTTCTTATCCAATTTTGTATTTTTAATGTTAACTGAAGAAGGAGTGTTTTTTTTGGTGAAAAAGATGTTCTTGAATGGCACTTTGATTTATTTACGTAGTTATCAGGAAGAAAAAACAAATGGATTGTATAAAGTTTCAGTTGATTTTAACGTAACAAGTGAAGAATATCATGACATTTCGACTTTGCTCTATAGCGGAACATTTGACGTGGAGATTCCCGAGAGAGACTTAACATTTAGGGGAACCATTTATGAATATTCTACTTCCCTTACTAATTTGTACGTAAAGGACCAAGTCGGACAATATAAATTGACTTTGATGGAAGTAGGTCATGAAGCAAAGGGCTGAGTTGTAATGAGATTAAGTATATTAGATCAATCCCCCATATCTTCAAATCAAACAGCTAATGATGCATTGATTGAATCAATGAAGTTAGCGCAAGCTGGAGAAGCACTAGGATATACAAGATATTGGATTGCCGAACACCATGGTTTACCTGGACTTGCCTGCTCTGCACCTGAAGTGATGTTAAGTTATATCGGGGCTAACACGAATCGAATCCGAATTGGCTCTGGGGCTGTTTTGTTACCTCATTATCGACCCTATAAAGTTGCAGAAGTATTTAATATGTTAGCTACTCTATTTCCGTATCGGATTGACATAGGGATAGGACGAGCGCCGGGTGGATCAGCTGAAGCGACGAACGCTTTATCTGACAACTTTTTGCAAAAAGTTTGGGAGTTACCTGCGTTAGTGAAAGAATTAATCTATTTTTTAGAGGATGATTTTTCAGCAGATCACGAGTATTCGAAGATTTCCGCGTTTCCCATACCTGAAAATCCGCCTGTGCCTTGGCTTCTTGGTACAAGCGAAAAAAGTGCGTTACTTGCAGCAAGAAATGGCATGTCGTATACGTTTGGTCATTTTATGAGCGACAATGATGGGATAGCTATCATCCAGGCATATAGAGATGCTTTTAGACCAAGAAAGGAAGCACAGGCTCCACAAGTCATCGTAACTGTTTCAGCCATTTGCGGAGAAACTACGGAACAAGCAGAAGAAATTGCAGAAAGCTTTCTCATCTGGTCTTTGCAAACAGATAAAGGGGAGGGACATCAACGTGTTCCCTCGATTAAAGAAGCTAAGCAATACAAGATAACTGAAAAAGAAACGGATTCGTTAAACAGAATGAGACAGAACATGATCATCGGCAATCCTCATGAGGTGAAACGGAAATTAATGGAGTTACAATCTAAATATCAGGCAGATGAAATCATGATCAACACAATTACGTACTCTCCGAAAGATCGGATTCAATCCTATAAACTAATTGCAAAAGAGATATTTGCGAAGAAAACCTTTGAATAGGAAGTGCAAAAGGAAAATGATAACTCAAAACTCTTGAGCTTGGGGGAGCTTGCCGTATACGGAAATTTTATAAATGGAGAATAAAAACAACTATTACGAGGAAACTAGTCGATTCTCAAAACGTGAGAATCGACTTTTTTTAATTTAAAAGAAGCTTATAGACTATAAAGTTTCGTGTGGTGTAATAAGTAAATTGGGTAAGAGCATTTACTTGTTTATTTAAAAATATATAAATAAATTCTAGCGGCTTACGGAACTCAAAATTCGGGACTGTCAATAGGCATCAGCATAGTCAATAGTTATTCACCTACATATCTTGAACTATGATTTTTTAATGAATACCTGATCAAAGGAGTGTAATCAATTGTCATTTTTACAACCCCCGCCGCCTCCTTATCCTCCTGCATTCGTACAACCAAATCCCTGCTTATATAAACTAACTTATGTCCAGCTCTGGACTGGAGAGAGATTCTGGTTCTATCCAATTAGTGTAGCGTACAACGAAGCTTCAGGTTATATATGGACTGGGGCATTCTGGGTCCGTTATCGGTTTGATCCAAGATTAGCTTATATCTTCGATTGTTCGCCCGTTCCAACTCTTTACTGAGCCCGCTATGTAACCTATTCAACTTTTCCAAATTCATCTGACTTGCTCTTGAGGCAACTTCGCGATATTCGTACGACCTTGTTTACCCATAAAAAAACTTACGGTAGACAACATAAAGAACATCTTGGCAGAGGTCTTCATTTCGTTGTCTACCGTAAGGGGATATTACCATCGTAAAAATCTACGTGAGAAGTTCCACTTTCTCTTTTTCAATATAAATTGCTCTTTTCGAGTCTGAACTACTTCCTCAAGGATAATAAATTCAGAAGAATGACAACCGCCTCCGCACGAGTTGCCGGTGCCAAAGGGGCGAATGTCTGGTTATCCCGACCTGTAACGAGGCCTTTGCTTACTGCGGCTGCTACCCATCCCTGTGCCCAGACGGGAATATCGGCTTGGTCAACGAAGGATATTAACTCTGGAGATTCTTCCGCCAAATTCAAAGACTTCACCGCCATCATCGTAAGCTCTGTTCTCGTTATATCCTTTTCAGCACGGAATGTGTTGTCTTCATAACCGGAGATAATTCCCTTTTTAACCGCCTTCGCGATGTCCGACTTTGCCCAATGATTAATTAGATCGTGATCGCTGAACGTAAGCTCGGTCTCTTCCTTCAGCTTTAATCCTCTAACGAGCAAGGAGGTAAATTCGGCGCGCGTGATTTTCTTGTCCGGCTGGAATGATCCGTCCGGGTATCCTAAAATCAACCCTTTTTTAACAGCTTCTTGTATTTTTTCTTCTGCCCAATGACCCTTCAAATCATTTAAAACAACTGCTTCTGTGTTGTCCGTTGGAATTTCGGGCTGTACATGTCCTCCATTATCCGTGCCGGTACCGGTACCAGTACCGTTTCCGTTGCTGTTTCCGTTGCCATTACCATTATCAGTTCCATTACCATTTCCGTTACCGTTGCTATTTCCGTTACCGTTATCGGTACCGTTACCATTGCCGTTATCAGTTCCGTTTCCGTTATCGCCCGGGTTAGGTTTAACCGGACCAGGCCCTTCCGTTGAAGCCTGGACGCTAAAATGAAGGGAACTCGGTGTCACCGTCATTTCGCTTCCCTGTTTATCGGCAAGGATCGCTTGGACTACCTCAATCTTGCCGTTTACAGCATCCGTTGCTTTTTTTACTTTAAATGTAAGTTTCAATAAATCGGCGTTCCCTTGAATTTCTTGTCCCTCGCCGGCAACCGCAAGCCTCAAGCGTCCGGTATCTTCCGCCTTCGACTTGAGTATGGAGACGCCTCTTTGCATAGACTCGGCGGACACAAACTCCAGCACTTGAGCATCAAAATCGAGCGTCAAGTCGTGGGCATACATATCGCTCACAGCTTTTTTGATTCGGTAGGTCACAATCAGCGGCTCACCCTTAACTACGGATTGATTTCCGCTCAATTCAGTATCCGCATTGGCTAGGACGACGGTCAATTTTTGTGCTTCTTCCACATTGCCGGCTTTGTCTATCGAGCGATATTCGATGTTTTGCACACCTTTTTCTCGAATAATGACTTGACCTGCTTTGACTGCCATCCATTTCCCGCCATTGATTCGATACTCGCTCCTCAAAACACCCCAACCGTTCGGATCGTCCACCGCGGTAAAGTGTAGGGTCACGTCCTTGTAATTCTCTTGATCGGCTCCGCTATTTCCATCGACACGCACGGAGGTTGTAGGCGCTTTCGTGTCTTTAAGAAGCACTTCCAAATAAGCTTGGTATTTGCCTTCTTCACTTTTGCGGCTTCGAATCGTTGAAGCCAAGTTGCTTCCGACCTGCTGTAAAGCGAAGCTTGCCACTTTGTCCCCTTGCTGTTGTGCCGTCACGAACGGAGTCACATCGAATTTACGCCATTGCTCCGGTGTTGTGAACGTAGCCACATCAATTTGTTTACCTGGGGCCGGCTTATTCGCAAAAGTTAAGGTTGTTTCTGACCAGCTATCGTCAGGCACCTCATAAACGCCAATATCCGAGATATTACCGCTTCCGTCTTTCGTCTCCCCATATACATTAAGGCTCACAGAATGAATTTCCTGCATAGAGGAAGGCAGCGCAAATTTCAGAAAAACTTTGCGGTCCGTGTTGCCGCTTCCGTTTCGAATATTCAGAAATCCTCTTGTTCCGAAATTGTTGTTCGCATCCGTCCCGCCATTGACGAATGTATCTTCCGTGACCGGAATTCGAACCTTTGCGGCCGGGTCAGGCTCATAATCGGTTTCCCCGGGAAGCTCCACTTCCTGATCCGGGTTAATTTTCAATTGAATCGTATGGCTTTTTCCCAAAGACCCTCTAGTATCCACTTCCAGCTGCAGGGTTGGCAGCGTCCGCAATACTTTAACGCTAGGATCACTTGCAAGCACCTGCGAGGCGGCGGCCGCAAGCTCCACTTTCACCTTGGACTGGGATTGCGTCGGGTCTGACACCGAGATCGTAAGCTCATCGCCTTTTTCCTTCATCATGAGCGAAACAGGCTGGTAAGCGCGTACGCGATCCAGCGTCCCCGGTTCCCAAAAGTGAATGCCGGTCAAGCCCAATTTGGTTTCTTGAACCGCTTGGATTTTCGCCGTGTTGCTCAAGATACGCACATCCGGATTTTCACTATAAGATTGGGTAGTCGCCGCATTTAAAGTAGGCAGCAGCACGTAGGAGTAAGATTGATCGGTCTGCTTGATTCCATGATCAATCGCTAAGCTTGCATAATTACGCGTGATGGTGTCCGTCGGGCCCGTTGGATTAATATCTCTCCACGATCCGCTTCTCGCCTCCCGTAAAGCGCTGACATTTGCCGTTTCGGGAAAATAGTAGCCGATATCGGCTCCGGCTGCCGTACCTTGCAAGTTGGCCCATTTCACTCCTGTAAGATTCTTGGACCAGCCCAGATTACTCGGCATCGTCTCGCCGTTCACAATCAGCTTGTTATCTCCTGCCGAATTAATCATCCGGTTCTCAACAATCGTTTCGACTTTACGGCTATCGGAGGTTGTGATTCCCGCTCCCAACGCAACAATCTCGTTATCGAACATAAACCACGATTTTTTTCCCGTTAATTTACTGCCTGGCGGAGCCAAGTCCATTCCTGCCGCACCATACAACTGGTCCATCGATACTCCGCCGACCCAGCTTTTAGAGGTTACTTTACTGCCTGTCCTTGGCAAGCCGTCAGAGGTTGTTCCCGGCATCCGATAGGAATCCACCGTCGGCCAGAACGCGTCCCTGAACTGAGCGGCATCGTTATTGTACAAATACGTCATGCCGTCGCCCGTGTACCAGCCCTTCGTATGCTCGCCGTTGATTCCCCCCTCATAGTTGGAAATCCGCGAGGACGACATGCTAATCGCATAGGCATATCCCTCCCGCGCATGAACAACACGGTCCATCGCCGAAAACTGATGATGAACAATCAAATCCCCGCGAGGCACGACAGAAGTATCTTTCATTAAGGCTTTGAAAAGAACAAGATCCCGAATCGGCATGCCCTCATATTTGTTGGACACGCTCGTATCCGATAAAACCCATTCTTTGACCATGCTTTTGTAACGGGCCGCAAGGTCAGGAGGAGCAAATTGTGACATCCGATTAATGGTCCACGCCGTTCCGCGGGTATTGTTGTTAAACCGCGATACCGCCCGCCCGCTAACCATTTCCATCATATGTCCGTTGTAAATGAGCGGCTCGAACGAATTGGTGATCCAATCGTATGTATTCGCCAAGTTTGGATCTTGAATCGGCCAAGGCGAATCATTCAATATCGTCAAAAGCTTAGCCATATCGCCAAGCAGAACGCTTCCGTAACTTCCGGTATACGCAATATTGTTATGCTGAATAAAAGAACCGTCGGAATAAAAACCGTCGCCGCTTGTTACCGGCGGGAATACCGGGCTAATGGAGCTGCGCGCCTGAACGATTTTCGTTTCACTTTTGCCAATAACGCCTCGAATCAGTACCGCCAGTGCTTTATCCAAAAGGTTTGCGCCTGTTTCTTTCAATGTGCTGCCCAGCCGTAAGGTGGGATCGGGTATAAATTTGTCAATCGTTCGGGTATAACGGGCAACTTGCTCAGGAGAAAGGTGATCATACATTAAAGTCATGATATCGCCGAGAGACAGCGGGGATCCGATTTCCCAGTCCCACCAGTTATTGTATTTCGCTTTATTCTCATTAAAACGATTTGTATACATCCAATCCAAACCCGCAATAATATCTTGTCTTAGCTGCTCATTGCGGTACAAGTTCGAGCCTTGAGTCGAGTAAGCAATCGCCATGTCTTTCAACCGGTTATAAGAAAGGGTAATATGGCTCGAATCCGTCGTACTTGCATAATCCGCCCACAACGATTTGCGGGCCGGGTCTTTAAGGAGCAGGTCCCAAAAGCCGTTTTTTTGGTCGTTGGTTACCTTTTTGGCGTTGGTCTCCACCGCTTGACGGATATCTTCATCGTTCAAATCGATTTGCTGGCCGCCCGTCAAAAACGCAAGCCACTTCTCCCTCATGGAATCAATCGGGTCCGGCTGCTGGGCCTGAACAGAAACGGGATAAGAGGTAAAAATGAGCGCCACTATCGTTAAAGCAATGACTGCAACCTGTAAAATGGATTTTTTCATGCAAATAAACACTCCTTTCGTTCATCTAACTGACTTATGGAAAAATCCGTTCCGTGAACCACATCAGGTCACTATGATCGATTTTATGGTCTCCATTCACATCAGCAGCCTTTACCGTATCCCAATCCGGGCTGCTAGCATTTTTACCGAAATGTGCGGCCGCCATGGCTAAATCACCGACGGTTATTTTTCCATCGTTCGTAAGATCACCCGGGATGCTTGCTTCTTTTACTGTAATTTCACTTGTCGCCGCAAAAGCACCGTCATCTGTCATCACCGTTACGATCGCCTTCCCCGGCTTCAGAGCGGTCAGAACAGCAAGAGGACCTTGAGCCTCCACTTGCACAACATCTTTGTTATCTACACGCCACTGGAGCGATAAACCGCTTACATTTTCAGGCGTCACCTTGGCCGTTAAGACGGCAGTTTGCATCTTTTCCAGCGTTACGTTCGTTTGGTCCAACGTCAGGCCCGTCACGCTGTTCCATTTGACTAAAGAAATATCATCAAACCATACCGTGCCTGTCCCCGTTTCGAAAAACGGTTCCAGCCGGATATATTTCGCTTCCACTGGAGCGGATAGGATGACTTCCCGCTTCATCCAGTCCTGGGTTCCCGTTAATTCCTCCGTCGAGGGCCCGGGCCCTATCTTGTCATCCTGTGTTTTCCCGTCAAGACCTTTGATGCTTTTAAAAAACTGCGTTCTAACAAATACGCCGATGCCCGAATTGACATCCTTCGTTTTTACCCAAACGCTCAGTTTATAGGTTTGTCCACCCGTAATCGGTAAATCTTGAGAAAGACCCGTTCTGCTCAGTGCCGCATGTTCAAGCTGGACCGCTTGAGTCCCTGTATGGTAAACATCCTTGGTCACAGAGACCTTTCCTGTTCCGCTTGCTAACCATAACCCCCAACCAACGGGTTCAACTCCGGCTTCCCACTTTCCTGCCCCAGACTTTACGCTTTCAAATCCCCCATTTGAAACCAAATCCGGCTGCAGTTCGCTTGCATGGACTGTCGTCCCAAATGAAAGCGCCTGCATCATAAAGCAAAAAACCAGAAATACAGAGATTCTTTTGCTCATCGAAGTCATTCCACTTTGCTCCTCTCTCATTCTGAATGTACAAGAAAAAAAATTCCTCTCAACCATCATAGAGAACTATTTAGCAACCTCATAGTTCATTTTTTTGCTCTATCGTGAACGATTTTGACTTTATTATGTCGATTTTTTACCTTAGGCTGGCATCTTTAGCAATTTAACAGGACTCATATGACCTGATTAAATTTTCTTTACTTCCTCATTTGTACTTGTTTTTTGAGAGTTGTCATCATAAAAAATACCGCCCTTCATCGGATTTTTGTAAACCCAATAAATAACGGTATTGGTTGGTAGGGTACATAGAAGTTTATCGGCGTAGAATTGCTGACTCTCTTCTAGCTGTAAGGATTTGAGTGCGGATAGCCGATGATGAAATTTCTCTTTTATTTAGAAAATGGTTGTAACTTCAACATCATTCCAAATATCTTTTAAGTGCTTCCCATCCATTTTTCCTTTTTCGAGCAAATTAATTGCATCTGTAAACATTTGGTATTTGGAATTAGGCTCTGACAAGTACCATCCAGCTTTGTTATTAGTTATTGAATATTCTCTACCCATATATTTAAATTCCACTTCACGCCCAATAGCTAAATCTCTTTCTAAATCTTCATATGAATATGGCATATACTTTGCATGAATCCATTGATTCGGACTAATACCATAAGAATTTTCAGCACACTTAAAAACTTCGTCTAACGAATAATGTAGGGAATCCCCTATGACGTTCCAATTTTCATCGCATGAAAATAAATAATACTTATTATAGCTTCTGTCGTTATCGTACTGTGCTATAGAAAGTGCCTGGATTAAAACATCATGCATTAGTCCATTTTCATCTTGAAAACAAACATAACCTAATTCTTTGGTCTTCATGAATGTATACGCTAAAACCGTTGCCCCATCGAGTTTATTGGGTGCAGAAAACATAACCCCTATCCTCCTCATAGGTACTATCATGGAATAATTCAAGAAATATTTTCTTATTAACATTTGTGATTTTCTTACCTTGCAGGATTCTCCAAAATGCAGCATACCCAGCTATGATATAGGCCGGGTATACAATGTTTAAATGAACTAACGTTTACCGTTAGTCCAATGCCAATCCCATTCCGAGTAACGGTGATTATTAGGCCCCGTTAGAGCCTCGCGAACGTGATGTAATCGACTTGGACAGGTTCTGCCGATTCGATCCGAAGTGCCCGGTTGATCTGTCCCCGGTGATATTGCCCATGTAAGAGGACCTGCAACAGGATGTCCCGGACGGACGTTTGGAACGGATCCCCGATCAGGCTCGCATAGTCGATCATCTCGTCCAGCTCGGATTCCTCGAGCCCTTCGATATAGACGCGATATTGCTCGGCGTTTTCTTCAAACATCGTCCGGATCGCCGTCAGGTCTTCCGCTTCCTCCCACAACGAATACTGCGCGCTGCCCTTGCCCTGCAATCGGGACAGCCAGACTCGTTCCGCGACCGCGACGTGTCGAACTAGCTTCAGAAGGTCCTTGTTCTTCGTCTCACTCTCTTCGAGCGCGTCCAGAATACGTCCGTCTGCCCAGTACAGGTGGTCCATCATGGACTTGATCGTCTTCATTTCGGTTTCCCCCTCTTCGTCTCATCGATTACTTGAACCTGCTGTTATCCGTTAGTTTAAACATTTGAATGAACTAAAACAACCTTTTTTTGGGTGAATTCCTAGTTGCTATAACACTTCCAAGGCGAAACACGCATTGAAAGGCGCACGATGCTCTCAATGCGGCGAGAAGTATTATGATTGGGATGATACGGAAATCATCAGGCAGTTAAGAGAGCTAATCAAACAATAATCATACATCGCCTGATAAAATAATAAACCAGTAACAGATCTTCTTCTGTTACTGGTTTATTCGCTTTAACCTATCAACTTTTTCTTCTGTGCTTCAAACTCATCTCCGCTGATTATTCCCTCATCTCTTAGCTGGACAAGTTTTCTAAGTTCATCAGCAACGGCCATATTCCCTTGAGAATTATTGCTACCCGTTGAAGTCTCTTTTCGCTTATCCTCCTCGTCGGCTTGCCTGATTAGCACACCGATTAATTGATGGCAATGATATGCTGTGTTGTAGCCATCTTTATATGCCTGACTGTCCTTTGCATATGCGGAATATTCCGAATCTAAAAATGCAATTTTACATATCGGGTTTGCTGTATCATTAACAATCACGTTCAACTCAATCTTCTTCACTTTTTCTTGGCTTGTCGTCGAGCCAGAAAGTCCTCCTATCAATGCCCCTACTCCGCCAGCAAGCAAACCGCCTAACAACGCTCCTCCTAATTGGCTGCCCCTATTCGTAGAAGTAACACTGATACCATCAGTCAAAATCTCAGATTTCAAAATATCATGATAGCTGTAAACTCTATCTTTGTATAACTTAAGGGATACGAATGATATTTGCTTGTTCGTCTCGTCGATAGATAATGTAACATCTCCGTTTGCCGATGTGTACTGTTGTGACGATTTGTAGTTGGGAATACGCTTTAACCTATCATCCGTTTCATACCGCATCTGTGCTATTTTCTCTTCTTCAAGTTCTTTATTCTTCTTATAGCAGTACCACGAACCAATTCCAAATCCAATAAACAGTACCCATGCTAAAATTGGATAGTTGCCACCGCCGCGAGTTGCAAGAATTACAAAAAAGAAAATAAATGCGAAGATTGCTGAAATACCACTAAGAACCCCATACATATTATGACCTCCAAGTTGTTGTTTTAAATACTTTTTGTACTATCGTTCATATACGAATTTTTTCAATAAAATCCGCAACCCTGTTACAGTGTGGCCTACCTAACCTTCGCTTTTAATGAAGGAGCGTGAGCTAATGTCATCTGATTTTCTAAAACTCGTCGGTGAACGCATCAGAACGTTTCGTAAAGTGAAGGGCTACACACAAGAATCTTTATCGGAAAAATCCGGTATATATATTACATATATTTCAGATATTGAGCGCGGCGAACGAAACATTTGATGGAAACGTTGGAGAAAGTGATTGTCGCTTTAGAAGTAAATCCCGTCGATGTATTAGATTCGGGGGTAATGAAAACACTTGAAGAACGATTTGATAAGAAGAAGATAATGCAAGCTCTAACCTCGTTGGAAGCAGGGAGACAGGTCGAGGAAGTCAAGTAAACACCAAACAACTTTTAAGTTTGCTCGTAACCCACCAGCGTCTTACTTGCTAGGTTTCGACTCCTAGTACCTCCTTTGTATTTTACTCATGACGTTGCCGACCGGGACGTTTTCGCACACGGAGACAAAAAATAACGCCACCCATTACGGATAAATCCGTTGAGCAGCGTCAACTAAACTAAATTTGCGTTATATTCTAGACCGTGTTTTTTCGCGAAGGCCCTAATTTATAATGATATTCCCTAATACCTTTTCTGGCCTTTGCAAAGCGCTCAGTTACCTCGGCAGCTTTACTTTCATCCCCAGTAGTTATCATAGACCTATATAGTAAAATAGCTGCCATCTGTTCATTTACGAGAAGGAATATTTTGGATATAAAGAAAGAGCGTCAGCACGATTGATATATCGCTAAACCTGGCGCTTTAGCTAGAATTTCTTCGTAATAAATAACGCCCTCTTCCGAGAATCTCGGTCAAGGGCGATTGTAAACATAAAGTTTATCGTATAGCAATAAGCGTGTCTATACGCCGTTAAAGTTTTGCAAAGAAACGGAGGCGCAACGTAAAGTTTTTCGGAATCTCCGCGCCAATGGCCGAAAGTTTATGCGAACGATCGTTTGGACAGCGTCTCAAAACCCGCGTCATTACGCAGTTTACGACACCTTATGCTCAATCCGCAGCTTATCCGCGACCATCGCGATGAACTCGCTATTCGTCGGCTTCGATTTGCTAATATTCACGGTGTAGCCGAAAATAAATGAGATGCTGTCGATGTTGCCGCGCGTCCAGGCGACTTCAATCGCGTGACGGATGGCGCGTTCGACGCGGCTCGGGGTGGTTTTATATTTTTCCGCAATGGCGGGGTATAGCGTCTTGGTGATGGCGCCGAGAATTTCGATGTTGTTGTACACCATCGTGATCGCTTCGCGCAGATATTGATATCCTTTAATATGCGCAGGAACGCCGATTTCATGTATGATTGTCGTAATGTTAGCGTCCAGATTTTTGCTTTTCGGCATCTGAACGACATTCGCTTTGATGGAACTGGACGACGTGACAGCCGGCTGGTTGCCCACCAGTTGACGGATGCGGTTCGTGAGAACCTCCATGTCAAACGGCTTCAAAATATAATAGGAGGCGCCAAGCTGCACGGCTTTCTGCGTAATATTCTCCTGGCCGAAGGCCGTGAGCATAATGATCCGCGGAGCCGGATTTAAGTTCATTTCGCGAAGCTTCTCGAGTACACCCAGGCCGTCCAGATGAGGCATGATAATATCCAAAATGAGAATATCAGGCACATCCTTCTGCGATTCCATAAAACGGAGCACTTCGTTTCCGTTATAGGCGATGCCTGCAATCTCCATATCTTCCTGTTCACTGATAAATTCGGAAAGTAAATGTGTAAACTCTCGGTTGTCGTCCGCTAACAAAACTTGAATCTTTTGCAACTTGAAAGCCTCCTTTATTTGTAAAAAAATCGAGGGTTTTCTAATTCCTTGCTTTATCATTTCGACACGCCAAATCAAATTCCTTCTGTCGAAAAATTATTTTCTTTATTTTTGTGAGCCGTTATTTTATAATAGAGTTTTATTTTGGTATTTCAACATTTTTCGACAAATCGTTTACAAAAAAAGAACCAAAGGCTAGCTCGCCTTCAGTCCTTTCGCATCCGATTCGGGCCGGAGCAGAATGCCTGCATCCTGGAGCATCCATTCGATAAAGCAGCCGTATCCGCTGGACGGATCGTTCACGAATACGTGGGTGACCGCTCCGATCATTTTGCCGTTCTGGATAATCGGGCTTCCGCTCATCCCCTGCACGATACCGCCGGTCTTCTCAAGCAGCCGCTTGTCGGTTACTTTGATGACCATCCCCTTGGTTGCGGGGCTTCCCTGCTTGGCTACATGCACAACCTCGATATCGAACTTCTCCACTTTCTGTCCGTTCACGACCGTGTAAATTTGAGCCGGTCCTTCTTTTACCTCTTCCGCGAATGCGACCGGAATCGGCGTTCGGGATAAACTATAATCAGGCGCTTCATCCATTTTGCCGAAAATGCCGAACGGAGTATTTTTCTCAATCGTCCCGATCACCTTGCTGTCCCGGAAAATCTGCGCATGCTTCTCGCCCGGCTCGCCGTTCTGGCTTTTGGCAATCGACGTCACGTTGGAGTGAACGACTTCGCCGCTGCCGACCACAATCGGGGTCTGCGTGTCCATATCGGTAATCACATGACCCAAGGCGCCGTAAACGTTCTGCTCGGGCGCGTAGAAGGTCAGGGTGCCCACTCCGGCCGCGGAATCGCGAATGTACAGGCCGAGCCGGTACGACTTATCCACGACGTCATACGCGGGCTTCAGCTTCAGTTCGAAGCGCTGTTGACCTCTTTGAACCGTCAGTTCCAGCGGCTTCTTGCTTTGACCGGCTTTATTGACGAGACCGAATACCTTAGACACGTCCGCAGAGGGACTACCGTTGATCGCAACAATCAAATCACCGACCTGCACCTTCGCTTCTTCCCCCGGCGAGATCTTCTGTTTCTCGGTCACGGCAACCAGATGATGGCCTACAACCAGAATGCCGGCTGACTTGATTTTGACGCCAATGGTTTGCCCGCCGGGAATGACTTTCAGATCCGGCACGACATTGACCTTAACGGTCTTCAGAGGAATGGCTCCGAACAGCTTCAGTTTCATCTCGGTGTAGCCCTGCTGTTGGGACTGGAGGGAAATCGGATCTTTCAAATTAACTCGAAATGAGTGCCGGGAGTTCCCGTTAACCTTGACTATTTCGGGGTCTTCCACCGTAAGCATGGCGTTTACCGGCATGGAAAGCCTGAGTTCTTTGGCTTGCCCGCTAAAAAGCCGGAGCTCATCGGGGAAGGAGGCGAAGCTTTGGAAAGGGGCGGATACACTTAGGATACAAACGAAGAAAACGAGCAGGAGACCAATGAATCTTCTACGACGATTCGATTTCACAAGACACCCTCCTTCTGCTTTCTTGCCCTGACGAACCCTCGTCAAATGCGTACCCTTAAGGTATCCTCCCTCCATTCGTTTTATAACTGCAAATGCTTCTAGAGCCCTCAGTTAGTTCCTTGACTTTTTTTCATCCGCCAAAGCAAGCATTTCTTGAGCGTGGTGAAGGGTCGTTTCCGTCACTTCCACGCCTCCGAGCATCCGTGCCAGCTCTTCGATACGTCCGCGGCGGTCCAGATCGGTCACGCGGGTAAACGTGCGTTCGCCCTGTACTTCTTTATGAATGTAAAAATGTACGTCGGCCATGCATGCCACCTGCGGTAAATGCGTAATGCTAAAGACCTGGCAGCTGCGCGAAAGCAGCGAAAGCTTTTCCGCGATCGCCTGAGCCGCACGTCCGCTGACACCCGTATCCACTTCGTCGAAGACGAGTACGGGGATCTGGTCCAGCCGGGCGAAAATACTCTTCATGGCGAGCATGATCCGGGAAAGCTCCCCGCCCGATGCGATTTTGCTGAGTCCGCGGAGCGGCTCTCCGGGGTTCGGCGCCATCAGGAACTCGACAAGGTCGATTCCGTCCCGGGTGAATTTAACGGGCTCGTCGCCGATCTCCAGCCCTCCGCCACCCGCGGGAACCGGGGTATGCGACACCTGGACGCGGAACTGCGTGCGCTCCATATGGAGGTCGCGGAGCTCCGTTTCGATTTCACCGGCCAGACGGTCCGCGATTTTTTTGCGGGAATCGGACAGCTTCCGGGCCGCTTTCGTGAGCTGGACGATTTCACGATCGAGCTTCTCCTGCAGCTTCTGGATAATCTCGTCCTTGTTCTCGATCGTGGCGAGTTCTCCGCTTACTTTCTCGCTGTACGCCAAAATCTCCGCAATCGTGTCGCCGTATTTACGGCGCAGCGAAGCGATCATATCGAGGCGCAGCTCGATTTCGTCCAGCCGCTCGGGGTTAAACTCGATGTCGTCGCGGTAATCCCGGAGCTGGTAAGCGGCATCCTCCAGCTGGTAAAAAGCGCTCTGCATCTGCTCCAGCAGAGGAGCGATTCCCGCGCTGTCAATGGCCGCCACGTCCTGAATGCGGGCAATGGACTTGCCTATGGCTTCCAGCCCGTTGCTCGCGCCGTACAGCGTATCGTAGGAGGCCGCCACGCTCGAATACAGCTTCTCGGCGTTCGCCAGCTTGCTTTTCTCCTCCGCCAGCGTGACGTCCTCGCCCTCCTTCAAGGAAGCCGCGGCGATTTCATCCACCTGGAAACGGTACAGGTCGATCATCTGCAAGGACTGCTTGCTCGTTTCCTGGAGCGCCCTCAGCTCTTTGCGGAGCTTCGTGTAGCGGTCGTACGATTCGCGATACGCCGCCAGATTAGGACCCACCTCTTTATCTCCGTAAGCATCCAGCCAGTGGATGTGTTCGTCCGATTTGAGAAGAGACTGATGCTCATGCTGGCCGTGAATATTGACGAGCCATCCGCCGACTTCGCGCAGCATCGTCAAATTGACGAGCTGGCCGTTGATCCGGCTGGAGCTTTTGCCGCTTGCCGTGACTTCGCGGCGGATAAGCAGCTGCTCCTCCCCCTCGGCTTCGATGCCGAGCTGGGCAAGCGTCGTCCATACGGGGTGTCCTTCGCCGATTTCGAAAACAGCCTCGATCTCGGCCTTCTCGCTGCCGTAGCGGACCAATTCGGAGGAACCCCGGCCGCCGACAATCAGGCTCAGCGCGTCGATAATGATGGATTTACCGGCGCCGGTCTCACCCGTCAGAACATGAAAGCCGGATTTAAATCCGATGTGAACGTATTCGATAACCGCCAAATTGCGGATAGACAGTTCTGTGAGCATAGGTCCTCCCCTGAATTCGCTGCATGACCGAGTCAGATCAGCGACATAATCTGATTCACGACTTTCTGGCTGACGTCCTTCGTCCGGCAGATGATCAGAATCGTGTCATCCCCGCATATCGTCCCCATGATTTCAGTCCATTCCAAATTATCGATCAAAGCGCAGATCGTGTTTGCCGTTCCGGGCATACACTTCATGACAACCAGATTTTCGGTAAAATCGATGTTGATAAAATGATCGCTTAGCGCCCGTTTGAGCCGCTGCATCGGATTGTAGCGCTGATCAGCCGGCATCGAATATTTATATCTTCCGTCATCAAGCGGGACCTTGATCAGATGCAGTTCTTTGATGTCCCTGGAAACCGTCGCCTGAGTCACGTTGAAACCCGCAGTGCGCAGCGATTCCACCAGCTCGTCCTGAGTTTCGATCTCTTGGCCCGTAATGATTTCCCGGATTTTAACGTGGCGTTGCCCTTTCATTCGAACACCTCAATGTGAAACGTAATTTGTTTAATCTTGCGTCCGTTCATGTCCACGTACAGCACTCCGGCCGCTTCCGGCACGAGGAGCGAGTACACCAGCAGCATGTCGCGGATAGCGCTTCCTGTCATCTCGAGCGGCTTGCGTTCGCGCGCCACCTTGACGAGATACAGATTGTCCTCTTTTTCAGCAAAATAGTCGATAAACAGGCGGCTGTACAGCTCTTCCTTCTGATTCAGGGTCATCGAAATCGGGATTTTGGTTTTCCCTCCCACCACGTCAAACCCGGCACCGATCAGAAGTTCGACGACATCATCGTCTTCCGGAACTTCGTTATAGTCCGTAATGCGGATAGGTTGGAACGAATCAGCGTAAGGCTCATACAGCCACTTTCGGAAACTTATGCCGGCCCATGCTGCGAGAAGTCCTAAGAGCAAAATTAGGATAAGCGTATCCCCGTGCTGCATACCGGATCACCTCGACGTACCTATTCGCTAAGCGAGGCGGGGATTCCTTTTGACTGTGACGTCTTTTTCCAAGTGTTTTCCTGTGTTTACTTGCGGCAAACCCGGCTTTCTATTAAAACCGCCCTACTGTCAATACCGGGTTTCCGGTTTGGCGAACATGGCCTTAGCCTCGGGAACGACACGATCGATCAGGGATTGAAGAGGTTCCTCCAGCTTATCCGGATCTTCGGGATTGCAGGTCCAATACGCAAGAAATTCAATGTTTCCTTCGCCGCCGGTAATCGGGGAAAACGTAAGTCCTTTTAAGTAAAAACCAATTTCCTTCGCGAATCCGAGAACACTTTCCAATACGTCCTTATGCACTTCCGAATCCCGGATCACCCCGGATTTGCCGACTTTCTCGCGTCCCGCTTCGAATTGAGGCTTGATGAGGGCAACCGTCTCCCCTTTTACACCCAACATCGTTTTCAGCGGAGGCAGAATGATTTTCAAGGAAATGAAAGATACATCGATCGTGGCAAAAGACGGGGGCGGACCGGTCAATTCCTCCGGCGTCAAGTAACGGAAATTCGTGCGTTCCATCACCTGGACACGCTCATCCTGACGAAGCGACCAGTCGAGCTGGTTATATCCTACATCGATCGCGTATACATACGAGGCCCCGTTCTGAAGCGCACAGTCGGTAAAACCGCCGGTAGAAGCACCGATATCGAGCATAACCGCGCTTTTTACGTCGATGTTAAATTGTTTTAACGCTTTTTCCAGTTTTAAACCTCCGCGGCTTACGTATGGATGCACCGCACCCTTTACTTTCAAGGCGGCCGCGCGGCTAATTTTCATTCCCGCCTTATCGACAGGCTCCTCATCAGCAAAAACAAGGCCAGCCATAATGGCGGCCTTGGCTTTTTCTCTGCTTTCAAAATAGCCTTGTTCGACGAGCAGTACATCAATTCGTTCTTTATCTGTCGCCATTCCATAAGCTCCTGTTATCGTTCGTCGTTTGGGCCGGCTGCCGCCGGCACGTGTAAGCTGGTTCCCGTGGTTGACCTCATCATGTGATGCCAAGCCGGGCCCTGCCCGCCGGTTCCTTGTGCGGCGTTAGGCGTTCAGGCCGGCGGAACGCTGGCGTTTGCGCGGCAGCAGCGTGTGCACCTGCGTAATCAGGTGCTCGGCGGTTAAGCCGACTTCTTGGCGCTGTTCTTTGATCGAACCATGCTCCACGAAGTAATCCGGCACGCCCATCGTGCGGACACGCATGCCTTCAATGCCCTGTTTCGCGTAAAATTCGAGCACCGCGCTGCCGAAGCCGCCTTGTTCCGATCCTTCTTCCATCGTGATGATCGGCATGTGCTCTTTGGCAAGCTGGAGAAGCATGGCCTCATCCATCGGTTTGATAAACCGGGCGTTGATAACGCGCAGGTTGATGCCTTCTTTTCTCAGCATATCCGCGGCTTCCAGAGCGATCTGGTTCATCGGGCCGACGGCCAGCACCGCCATCGTCTCTCCTTCGGTCAGCGTCTCCCAGGTGCCGATCGGAATCGGCTGCGGATTCTCATCCATCGGGATGCCTAGCCCGTTGATGCGGGCATATCGGACGGCGATCGGCCCTTCGTTATAGTCAATCCCCGTCCGCATCATGCGGCGGAGTTCATTCTCGTCTTTGGGCATCATAAGCACCATATTCGGCAAGCTGCGCAGGAAGGCGATATCGTATACGCCCTGATGCGTTTCTCCGTCGGGTCCTACGAAGCCTGCGCGGTCAATGGCAAACATGACATTCAGTTTGGGACGGCAAATATCATGCACGACCTGGTCGTAGGCACGCTGGAGGAAAGTAGAGTAAACCGCAAATACCGGTTTCATCCCCTCCGCCGCCATGCCTGCGCATAATGTAGCGGCATGCTGTTCGGCGATACCTACATCAATCATGCGCTCAGGGAAGCGGGCGGCGAAATTCATCAGCCCCGATCCTCCCGGCATGGCCGGCGTGACCGCCACTATGCGCTCGTCTTTCTCGGCAAACTCAATAAGCGTATTGCCGAATACTTCGGTATACATGGGATTGCCCACGGCTTTAAGAAACTGGCCGGATTCGATCTTGTACGGGCTCGCTCCGTGCCATTTGTGGGAATCCATTTCGGCGGGGGAGTACCCCTTTCCCTTGGTCGTAATGACGTGGATGAGCACGGGGCCCTCCACTTTCTCCGACTGCTTCAACGTTTCAAGCAGCAGAGGCAGATTATGACCGTCAACCGGACCGATGTAGTTGAAGCCGAGTTCCTCGAACCAGACACCGGAAACAAGCAAATATTTCAGGCTATCCTTGACTTTCTCCGCCGTCTTGGCCAGAGTCCCTCCGATAGCCGGGATTTTCTTAAGGAGACTTTCGACTTCTTCTTTCGCTTTGCGGTAGTGCTTGTCGGACCGGATCTTGCTCAAATAATTGTGGATCGCGCCCACGTTCGGGGCAATAGACATCTCGTTGTCGTTCAGAATAACGGTCAGATTCTTCTTCTCGTGGCCGATATGGTTCATCGCTTCAAGCGCCATACCGCCCGTCATGGCTCCGTCCCCGATCACGGCAAAAACACGGAAGTCTTCGCCTTTCAGATCCCGGGCCATGGCCATCCCCATCGCAGCCGATAGCGAGGTGCTGCTGTGTCCCGCTTCCCATACATCGTGATCGCTTTCCGCCCGCTTGATGAAGCCGCACATCCCCTTGTACTTGCGCAGGGTATCGAAACGGTCTTTACGCCCGGTTAAAATTTTGTGCACGTACGCCTGATGCCCCACGTCGAAAATAAATTTGTCCCGGGGGCTGTCGTACAGCGTATGCAGCGCGATGGTCAGCTCCACTATGCCCAGATTGGAGGAGAGGTGCCCGCCGGAAGCAGACAGCTTTTCTACGAGAAATTGCCGGATTTCCTCTGCCAGCTGTTCAAGCTCCGCCGTAGACAACCTCTTTAAATCCTCTGGCTGGTTAATATGATCGAGCAGCACATTAATTTCCTCGCTTTCCAAAGGTGAAAATTAGCAAAATTTATGAAATACGTTCATGTGTTCGTGTATTTGATTTCACCATTATACCATAATTTCAGCGGTCACGCTTCATTAGGTAATCGGCCAGCTCCAGCAGCCTTTGCGGTTTCGGCAGAACCCCGCCTGCGATGGCCGTTTTGGCTTCGTCCGTCAGCTGCGCGACCCGCCGCTCCGATTCCTCCAGCCCGATGAAAAAAGGATACGTCACCTTCTGTTGCTTCTCGTCGCTGCCTACGGCTTTTCCCAGCTTCTCCTGCGTGCCGGTCACATCCAGAATATCGTCCTGGATCTGGAACGCCAGCCCGATCGAGCGGCCGAAGTCCGTAAGCGCTTCAAGCTGCTTGTCGTCCGCGCCCGCAACCCTTCCCCCCGCGCGGAGAGAGAACATGATGAGATCGCTCGTTTTGTGCTGATGGATATATTCCAGGCCGCTAAGCTCCGTAATGCCCTGCTCGCCCTTCATATCGGCCACTTGCCCGCCCACCATTCCCCGGGCTCCGGAATATTCGGCGAGTTCCTCGACGATGTTCAGAACCTGTTCGGCCGGAACACCGTGCCGGCGCGCCTGTGAAACGCTGTAAAACGCCTGCGTCAACAGAGCGTCACCCGCTAGGATCGCCATCGCTTCTCCGTAAACTTTATGGTTGGTTAGTTTGCCCCTCCGGTAGTCATCATTATCCATAGCAGGCAAATCATCGTGGATCAGCGAGTACGTATGCACCATTTCAATGGCACAGGCTACCGGCATAGCGGCTTCCTTGCGTCCCCCCAGCGCTTCCGCCGCCGCAAGAACGAGAATCGGCCTAAGCCGCTTGCCTCCCGCATCGATCGAATACTGGGCGGACTGCCGCAGCACATCCGGAATGTCCCAAAGCCGGGGGAACAGCTCTTGAAGCTCTCCCTCGACTTCTTTCGCATAGGAAGCGATATATTCTTGGATGTTCATGTCTGTGTTCAACGGGATTCCCCTTTATCCTCGATCATATTGGCTCCGAACGGCTTCTTTGATAGGCCGGCTTCGCTTTCCACGAGCATTTCGATCTTCTTCTCCACCGTTTCAAGCTTCTGGCCGCACAGGTGGGACAGTTTCATGCCCTCCTGGTACAGCTCGATCGCCTGCTCGAGAGGGACATCCCCGCTCTCCAGCTTCGCAACGATTCCCTCCAGCTTGTCCATCGCTTCCTCGAAGCTGATGGCGGTTTCTTCCTGCAGATTACTTTCGTTCCCCATTTGTTTTCTCCTCCATCGCCCAGACGTGGCAATCGAGCCGTCCGTCAGTCAACTGAACCCGGACCATGTCGCCGATCTGAACCTGCTCGATCGAATTTAATACGCGTTTTTCTTTCTCGTCGTAAACAAGGCTGTACCCCCGCTGCATCACTTTAAGCGGGCTCAGCGCATCCAAATGGCGCAGCGTGGATACGAGCTGCTGCCTGCGTCCCCTGGCGACGCCCTGCATCGCCAGCGTCAGCGCCCGCTCTGCGCCTTCGACGCGTTTGCGGGCGTAGCGTACCTGCTCCTGCGGGTTGAAGCCCGACAGGGTGCGTTCCAGACGCATGCGGCGGTCGCCGGCCCGGCCGACAAGCTGACGCATGCGGAAAGAAAGCTGCTCGCCCAGCCGATCCAGACGCTGGGCCGAATGCTGCAGAAGCTGCCGGTGCGGATTCGTCAGATAAGGCGAGCGGCGGAGCCGCTCCAGCCGGTCCTGACGGCGCTGCAGCTGCTGCAGCAGGCCCCGGTGCAGGCGCTGGCCGAGATGAGCCATCTGCTGCTTCAGCTCCAGATGGTGAGGCACCGCCAGCTCCGCCGCGGCCGTAGGCGTCGCCGCCCTGAGATCGGCGACGAAATCCGCGATGGTGAAGTCGGTCTCGTGGCCGACGGCCGAGATGATGGGGATCGCGGAGGCGAAGATGCTGCGGGCAACGATTTCTTCGTTGAACGCCCACAGCTCCTCCAGCGATCCCCCTCCGCGGCCGACGATCAGCACGTCGACTTCACCGAGGTTGTTCATCGTCTCGATCGCGCGGACGATGGACGGGGCTGCCTGAGCGCCCTGCACCAGTACCGGATGCAGCAGAATCGGCACATTCGGGAACCGCCGCTGCAGGGTGATGATGATGTCCCGGATCGCGGCTCCCGTCGGCGAAGTGATCACGCCGACGGCTTTCGGCATCCGGGGAATCGGCTTCTTCCGCTCGGTGCGGAACAAGCCCTCGCTATCGAGCTTCTGCTTAAGCTGCTCGAACGCGAGGTACAAGCCGCCGATTCCGTCGGGCTGCATCTGCGTCACGTAGAACTGGTACTGCCCGTCCCGTTCGTAGACGGAAACGTTTCCCCGGGCGATCACCATCGTACCTTCCTTCGGACGGAACGGAAGCCGCTGGTTGTACGACGCGAACATAATGCTTTTGAGACGGCTGTCTTTATCTTTCAGCGTAAAATACATATGACCGCTGGAATGATGCGTAAAGTTGGAAATCTCCCCGCGCACCCAAACGTCCTGGAGGCGATTGTCGCCTTCCAGCTTCATTTTGATATAGCGGTTGAGATCCTTAATGGATAATACGGCGCGCTCGCTCATGCGTTACACGCCCGCTTCTGTACCCGTATTAGACGCGCGGCGGGCCGAGCTCAGCGTATTCTTGAGCAGCATCGTAATGGTCATCGGACCTACACATCCCGGAACCGGTGTGATGTAGCCCGCGATTTCTTTAACGGCATCGAAATCGACATCCCCGCAAAGCTTGCCTTCGGCGTTCCGGTTCATCCCGACGTCAATCACGACCGCACCCGGTTTCACGTGCCGGTCCTCGATCACGCCGGCTTTGCCTACCGCGGCAACCAGAATGTCCGCCTGGCGTGTAATATCCTGAAGATTCGGCGTGCGGGAGTGGCAGATCGTAACCGTCGCATGCTCGCGGAGCAGCAGCATCGCCATCGGTTTGCCGACGATGTTGCTTCTTCCGACGACGACGGCGTGTTTGCCTGCCGGGGACACCCCGATTTTTTTCAAAACTTCCATAACGCCGGCCGGCGTACAAGGAAGCATGCCTTCTTTGCCGATCATCAGATTGCCCACGTTAACCGGGTGAAAACAATCCACGTCTTTCTCCGGAGTTATCTCATCCACAACCTGCTCCTCGTTGATGTGGCCGGGAAGCGGAGACTGTACAAGAATACCGTGAAACTCCGGATTCCGGTTATACTCATGGATCAGCTTGACAAGCTCTTCCTGGGTAGTGTCCGCCGGAAGACGGTGCACATGAGACTGGATGCCGACTTGGGCACAAGCCTTTTCCTTGTTATTGACATAGACATGGGAAGCCTGGTCATCGCCTACGATAATCACCACGAGTCCGGGGGTCGTACCCCGGGCGGAAAGTTCCTCGACTTCCTGTTTGATTTCTTCCCGGATGGAACGGACGATTTCTTTGCCGTTAATCACTTCTGCTGCCATGACGGTTCTCCTCCCTAGTTATCCGTTAATGGTTTTCTTTGTTTTCCTGTTGTGCGTGTTGTTTCCCTATTGTATCCCGCTATAAGCAGATAGCGCAAAGCTGTCCGGACGACTTCTCAGAAGTCCCGACAACCGTGCGCCCGTTTCATTACTCTTTGCCGCTGCGGATATGTTCCCTCAGCGTATCTACGTCTTTAATCATTTTGCCGAGTACGCCGTTCACGAATTTGCCGGAATCGTCCGTACCGAAATGCTTCGCCAGATCAATGGCCTCGTTAACGACAACCTTCGGCGGAACATCTTCCTGAAACAGCATTTCGAATGCGGCCAGGCGCAGCACTTCACGGTCTACGCGGGACAGCCTGTCCATTTTCCAGCCTTTCAGGTAACCGGCCAGAAGCTGATCGATCCGGTCCCGGTTGTTTAACGTACCGTCCACGAGTTCACGGATATACTCCGGCATGATTTTTTCCTTATGATCCACCTGGGCTTCGTTATCGTTCTCCGCCTCATGTACGGCAACGTTCACCGCTTCCGCCGCCGAGACCCCGTTCATATCGATCTGATACAAGCTCTGCAAAGCTATTTCTCTGGCTACTCTACGCCTCATTGTATGCCTCCCACATCTTAAACCGCTAGTTCGTTCGTCTACGTCTAGTATACGTCATTTTAAATCCAACCCAAACAAAAAAATCCAAGGATGAACCCAGGATTTCAGCGAAACATTCTCCATTTTTGCGTAAGAAATTGCCAAAGGTTCTGGAACGGGAGCAAAAGATCTTCTCCCCGGTCTACTTTTTTGCCGATATAATACCCCAGGAACACGATAAATGCAAAGATCAGCATATTCCAGAAGCCGAAAAACAGATAGACCAGGCCCAGAACAAGTCCGGCTCCTCCGCCGGTTATCGTTCCGGGGTGTTCCTGCCACAATTTTTTCCACATGAGAGGACCCACCTCTATTCTACCCGGCTTTTAAACGTTGGGGTATTCTGCACGATATTCGCCACATAGACGGATACGCCGGAGACCGGGATTCCCGTAATCTCTTCCACGTGATTCTTGATCGCGGACTGTATTTCCTCCGTAAGTTCCGGAATGGAGGATTCCCCGTCCACTACGGTACGAATGCCGATCTCGAGTCCGGCTTCGCTCACCTTCACACGAGCACGCAGATCGCGAACTCCGCGGCTTCTTCCGGCCGCTTTCAACGACAGATTCTCCACCGTTTCCACCGAAATCCGGATATCCCCGTATTCACTGCGCTGGTCGATAGACGGCGCTTGCGTGCGGCTTCTGCGTACGGATATGTAAAAAAAGCGGATGCTAATCAGAAAAATAACGATTCCGGCACCGATCACCCATGCCTTGGATACGGTAAAACCGCTGTCAAATACATCCTGGAGAAAATAATCGGTCGCTCTCATCGGAATGAGCTGAAAAACGGCGAGTACGGCGATGGCGGATAGGAACATGATCGCGAGGCTGAATAGAAATAACAGGAGTCTGTCCAATAATTTGACCACAGCAAATGGCTCCTTCCGAAATAAGTGAGGAACCCCCGTCCTTAGCGGTTGGGGGTCAATGTGTAGCCGCTGCTATTTATTATTTTACGCGCAGTGCGGCTGATTCCTCTTCAACCGGCTTCTCGGCCGTCTTGAATTGGACGTCGTGAATGTGAACGTTTACTTCCACGACACTCAGCCCTGTCATCGATTCGATTGCCAATTTCACGTTCTGCTGGATCTTGCCGGCCACTTCGGGAATCCGGTGTCCGAATTCCATCACGATAGAGACATCGATCGCCGCCTCGCGCTGACCGACGTTCACCTTGATGCCTTTGGCAAAATTTTTGCGTCCGAGAAGCTCGGTAATGCCGTTGACAAAACCTCCGCTCATGCCGGCCACGCCTTCCACCTCGACGGTAGCGAGTCCCGCAATCACTTCTATGACTTCAGGAGCGATCTGAATGGTGCCCATATCTGTCTTTTCATAATCCGCTGCAATCATCGTCATCCTATGCACACCTCCTGCACGTTTGGGATAAGCCCACTAATTTAATACTATACCATTCCGGAATTTTTATGACAATGAATCCCGCTTAGGATTCCGGGTCGTTCACGTCGTGCTCTTCCAGGAATTTAATATCGAAATCTCCGCTCAGGAATTTGCGATGATTCAAAAGCTTCAAATGAAAAGGAATCGTCGTATGGACGCCATCGACTTCGAACTCGGCCAAAGCACGCTTCATCCGGTTCACGGCTTCCTCGCGGGTCGCTCCCCATACGATCAGCTTGGCGATCATGGAATCGTAATGCGGAGGAATCACATAACCCGGGTAAGCCGCGCTGTCCACGCGGACGCCTATACCGCCCGGAGGCAGGTAGAAGTTAATGCGTCCCGGCGACGGCATAAAGTTGCGCTCGGGATCTTCCGCGTTAATTCGGCATTCGATCGACCAGCCGTTGATCTGAATATCTTCCTGTGTAAACGGAAGAGGGTTGCCTTCGGCGACACGGATCATTTCCTTGATCAGGTCGACGCCCGTTACGAATTCGGTGACGGGATGCTCGACCTGGATACGGGTATTCATTTCCATGAAATAGAAGTTCCCGTCCGGTCCCAGCAAAAATTCGAGCGTGCCCGCGCCGGAATAGTCGACGGCCTTCGCTGCGCGAACGGCCGCTTCCCCCATCGCCTGACGGATTTCCGGCGTCAAGGTCGGGCAAGGCGCTTCTTCGACGAGCTTCTGGCGGCGGCGCTGCACCGAGCAGTCGCGTTCGCCCAGATGGACCGCGTTGCCGTGCTTGTCCGCAATGATCTGAATTTCGACGTGCTTCATGCCCGTGAGGTACTTCTCCAGGTAAACGCCGGAGTTGCCGAAGTTCAGCTGAGCCTCCTGCTGGGCCGTCATAATATGCTGGATCAGCATATCCTCGCTCTCGGCGATCCGGATGCCTTTGCCTCCGCCGCCGGCCGTCGCTTTGATAATCAGCGGGTAGCCGATGTCACGACCGAGCGCGATGGCCTCGTCGAGGTCCTCGATCAGTCCGTCGGAGCCGGGAATAACGGGAACGCCCGCTTCCTTCATCGTCTGCTTCGCGACTGCCTTGTCCCCCATTTTGGTAATGGCTTCCGGGGAAGGGCCGATAAACGTGATGTTGCAGCTTTCGCAGATTTCCGCGAAATCCGCATTCTCCGCCAGAAACCCGTAACCCGGATGAATGGCGTCCGTATCCGTAAGCGTGGCCACGCTCATGATATTTGTAAAATTCAAATAGCTGTCTTTGGAAGGCGTAGGTCCGATGCAGTACGCTTCATCGGCAAGACGGACGTGAAGAGCGTCCCGGTCCGCTTCCGAGTAGACGGCAATCGTCTGAATGCCAAGTTCACGGCAGGCGCGAATAATCCGCACGGCAATTTCACCGCGGTTTGCAATTAAGACTTTCTGAAAACCCATTTTGTTCCCTCCGTTCAATTACTCCGGCTTCACCAAGAACAGAGGCTGGCCGTACTCGACAAGTTGGCCGTTCTCGACCAGAATTTCAACGATTTCGCCTTTTACTTCCGCTTCGATCTCATTCATCAGCTTCATTGCTTCCACGATGCAGACGACCGATTTCTCGTTCACGTTAGAACCTTTCGAAACAAACGGGGCAGATCCCGGAGAGGAAGCCTGGTAGAATGTGCCTACCATAGGCGATACGATTTTATGTAAGGTAGAATCCGATTCCTTCTGTTCATCCGCTTTCGGAGCTTCTGCTGCCACATGTGCGGGAGCGCTTCCGGGTACCGCTTGAGCAATGGCGGGCGCGTACGTTTGCTGCACGGGAGCCGCCGTAACGACTACGGACTCGGTTTTGTTAGGTTTGCGTATCGACAAACGCGCACCTTCGTTTTCAATTTCGAGTTCCTGCAGGGACGTCTGGTCCATTAGTTTCATTAATTCTTTAATTTCGCTCAGCTTGAACATCCATGTCACTCCTTCAAAAATGGTGAACCGATGCCGTAATACGACGTATGTATTATATCACAACCGCAAGAAATGGAAAGAGTCCAGTTTGTCCGGACTCTTTCCACTCTTGATTAATATGCGGTTTATGCGGCCGGACGGGCTTTTCTTAAGGCCGCTTATTTCACGTACTGGACCGAAATTTCGGGTCCGACCTTCAGTTCTTTCATCACCGTTTCGACGATGGAAACCGCTTGGCTTTTCTCCAGTTTATCCGATTGTACGGTCACTTTCCACTTGCTTCCGTCCTGGGTCAGCACCGCATTCGGATAGTCTTTGGAGAGAACGTCCTCCACATTCGTCACGCGGGTGTTCGTGTCTTCGATCTGCTGAAGCTCCTGCTGCGCTTTGCTCACCGCATCAGAGGACTGATTTTTATCGGTGATGAGCGTCAGCAGCTCTTCGGTCTTCTTGGAGAGGGCGTCCTGGCGGTCGAGCTGAAGCTTCGTCAGGTAGTCACGGCCGGATTTGCTGCTGGCCTGCGTCTGCTGGCTGATTTTGGCTTCCGCCGAAGCCGGAGCGGCCGCCGCATCTTTGCCGTCTTTGGAGGCGGTTGCGCCCGTTTTGGAGTCCTGCGCCTTGGCGTCGCCTGCCTTGGCCTCCGCTTTCGCATCGGTTTTCGTGTCGGTTTTCGCATCGGTTTTGGCATCCGCTGTCGTCTTCGTCCCGTCCGCTTTCGCATCTGCCGCTTTGTCTGCGGAAGCTTTACCCGCATCGGCGACGGCCTGCTCCGGTGACACCTGGCTGAGATCGATCTTCACTTCGTCCGCTTTAGGAGCCGTGGAAGCGACGTCCACCTTGCTGACATCCTCGGTAAACAGGTAATAAGCGGACAGTACGACCATCAGGCTCAGCATGGAAACGAGCCATATTGTTTGTCTTTTGGCATTCATGGAATAATTCCTCCTAACGGATTAATAAGTAATGGGATGGCTGTAAAGCTTTACACTTATGCCGGAATGCGGAGTCCTCCTTGCAAGCCCCGCTATTCGGCTGTTTTCCTCGGAAGAATGGAAATCCGGTGAACCGGAACGTCGATGCCCCGGGCGACGGCTTCGATCATCATTTTCTTGACGGTCAGATCTTCGGCCCCTTTGGCGACTACAAGCACGCCGCTCACTTTGGGTTTGATCGTCTTGACGACAAGGGGCTGTTGGTCGCCCGACACCTGATAAAGCACGACTTTGCCTTCCTTCGTAACCTGGGAAATATTCCGGTTGGCGCCATTGGTATCTTTTTCCGTCGTCAGCTGCTGATTTTCCTTCGAATCCTTCTCCACGACGATTTCTTCCGTAGATTCGATCGTAATCAGCACTTCCACATCCCCTACGCCGACTACTTTACGGAGAATATCCCGGAGCCGGGATTCGTAGGCTTCCTCGTACTCCCGGAAAGGCGTCTTGTCCTTGGCCGCTCCGCCCATAAACGTCTCTTTGCCCTGCTGGGTCGAGGGAGACGCCCGGCTGTCGCCGGCAGGCTCCACTTCTTTGAAATTGAGAAACGAGCTTAAAATCATCAAGGCGGCACCGACCAGACCGAGCAGTACAATCCAAAGAAAGGAATTGGAACGTTTGCCGTCCTCGCCTGTCCCGAACCATTTACTCCTCCACTGCTTCCAAAAGCCCATCCGCTCACCTCACCATCGCTCCCTGCCGCTTCTTCTGGTTTTGCTAAAGCTTCGACTGTTCCTTCGTCCATTGCACTGAAATGTGAGACGGGTCAACCTTCCAGCCAAGCTCCGCCGCCTTGGCAAGCTTCCGCTCCGCTTCCCGCTGCGCCGGGCTCGGCTGTTCCCCGGTCTGGGCGGGAACGGCTCTGCCGCCCGGGCCGTTTGCGCCGCCGATGCGGACATCCACGGGTGCCACAGGCGCGACGGGCGCGACCGGCGTCATGCCGGATGCTTCGGCTTCACCCGCGAGGGTGCCGCCGTAGGCGTCCGGTTCCGCAGCCGGAGATGCCGCGTCGTCCAGCGTCAGCTCGACGCTTGCTACCGATGCGGCGCCCTGCCCGTCCACCGCCGTCTTCACCCGGATATCCCGGATGGGGTAGGGCGTTTCCTTCTGCAGCGTCTGCCTCATCTCGGCGGCAAGCTTCTCTTCCAGCAGGCGGACCGCTTGTTCCCGGCTGCCCGCCTGGAGCCGGTCCGCCTGCTCCATGACTGCCTGCAGCGATGCCGGCTGGCCGGAAGGACCGGACCCTGCGGGCGCCTGACGTCCGCCTGCCGCGCCGCCGCCCCCAAGCTGCCGCCCCGACTGAGCCTCGGCGAGAAGCCTCCCCGGGTCCCAGCTTTTGCGGGCCAACTGCAGCACGGGCGAGAGAAGCGTCAGCAGGATGAACAGGCTCATCGCCGTCCGGACATACCGCTGCATCTTGTTCGTCGGGAGCATCAGCTCGATAAACGTGGCGAGCAGAATCAGGGCGACGACCGTCTTAAGCCAACCGCCTAGCCACTCCACGGGGCAAGCCTCCTTCTTAGGCGAACAAGCCCCCATCCGGCTGCTCCAGGTTGTTTGAGCTTGTTCGCCTATGCTTGTATATATTCGTTCGCGTCTCGGGATATACCAACTTTTTTGACGGAAGCCTGCGGTCATCCCGATCTAGCGCACCATCACGGCGATGTTCCCGGCCGTTATCATAATCGTCAGGGCCAGGAAGAACATAAGGCCTACGGCCGATAAGGCCGCGAACACATACACCATGCTCTTGCCGATCGTGGACAGGCAGGCGATGATGGGGCTGTCTCCCAGAGGCTGCATAACCGCCGCACAAATGTGATAGATCAGGGCCAGCACCAAAATTTTGATCGCCGGGAACGCGCACAGCAGAATCACAATGACGACCCCGGTCAGGCCGACCGCATTCTTCACAAGCAGCGAGGCTCCCAGCACTGTTTCCGTCGCGTCCGAGAACAACCTGCCCACGATCGGAATAAAATTGCCCGCGATATATTTGGCGGTCCGCAGCGTCACGCCGTCGGTTACCGCCCCCATGCTTCCCTGCACGGAGATGACGCCCAAAAACACGGTCACGAATACCCCAAGTGTGCCGATGGCGATTTTCTGAAGAAGCCTCGCCAGCCGGGTTACTTTATACTTGTCCGACATGGAACTGACGATATGAAGAACCGCCGAGAAGAACAGCAGCGGAAACACGAATACGTAGATCACCGTACCGATGGTATGGATCATGAACACGATCAGGGGATGCAAAATGGCCACCGACGTGATCCCCCCCGATGAAGCGAGCAGGGACAGCAGAAGAGGCATCAAGGCGATCATAAACTGGATCATGGACGAGATCGCGCCGTTGGCGTATTCGATGGCCACCTGAAAACTGTTCACGGCTATGATCAGCAGCACGAGATAGGACACGACGAAAGCGACCTTGCTGACGTTGTTGCGTTCAAACGAGCTTTGCAGCGTCTCCAGCAGCATGCTGAATACCGTCAGGATCACAATCGACACGAGAAGCTTCCCGTTGACCACAATCTCGTGAAACAGGTACTTCAGCGCCCCTTTCCACAGGTTGGAGAAATCGAACGTTTTGGTCCCGGCAATCAGGTCGGAAAAGCTCGGTGGCCGGTTATCGGGAAAATAGCCCCCGTATTCTTTCATCAGCTTGTCCCAAAATTTCTCGACGGACTCCGTGTCAAGCTGGTTCGTCTGCTCTTTTACAAGGGTATCGATCGGGTTTGCGGGGTTTAGTTTTTGCGCCTCCGTGTGGCTGAGGAAGCCCAGAAATAGTGCGACGAATAAGACGAGGGTTGTCCACGTCCGGTGCGACAGCTGCTGCGCCAATGCTCTCCACTCCCTATCCGGTTCGCTTCCGGCACACGCTTGTCCGGTTGATCAGGTCGCCGGAAACAGTTTAATCACGGTTTCGATAATGACGGTGATGATCGGAATGGCCATGACCATAATGAGAATCTTGCCGGAAAGCTCGATTTTCGAAGCGATTGATTCCTGCCCGGCATCCCTTACGATCTGCGCCCCGAATTCCGCTATGTACGCGATGCCGATGATTTTGAGGATCGTTTTCAAAAACACCATATTGACGCCGGACTGCTGCGCCAGATTATGGAGCACTTCAATGACCGAAGCGATTTTGCCGATCAGAAAAAGAAAAATCAGGATGCCCGTAAACGCCGCCAGCAGGAAAGCGAACATCGGCTTCTGTTCCTTGATAATGAGGATGAGGACAGTGGCGATCAGGCCGAGTCCGACGATTTGAATAATCTCCACGTCATCCCCCCTACTGGAACAAAAAGATGGTTTTGATTTCCTGGAACAAATTATCGAGCAGCCTCACCACCATAAACAGCACGACGACGAAACCGATGACGGTTACCCAATGGGCCATGTCTTCCTTCCCCATCTGCTTCAGCACCGTGTGGATCATGGCGATAATAATCCCGATCCCGGCGATCTGGAAAATGGCGTTTACATCTACGTTCATGTTCGGCACCCCACTTTAATACATCAAAATAACGATCAGTGCTCCCACCAGGACGCCCAGGCTCTTCCACATCGCTTCGTATCGCTTCTGCTCTTCCGCAGCCGTCGTCTCTTCGGCCTGGAGCTGAAGAACCGCCAGGCGCAAATGCTTGGCCTGATCGCTGCGGTCGCTGGCCCCGAGCGTCTGCCCGAGCCGGAGGACGACCTGCAACTCGGCCGGTTTCATCGCGGAGTTCCGCCAGCCGTGCTGCACAGCGTCGCGCCAGACGGCGCTCAGCGTGTCGTCTTGCGGCTCCGACAGGCGGTCCGCCACCTCGCGGAACACGCCCGCCAGAGGCGCCCGCGTCTGCTCGCTCAGCGTTGCGATCGCATCGGGCAGCGGCGTCGAGCCGTAGACGATTTCGGTTTCCAGCCGCTGGAGCGCCTGAATCACTTCCCGGATCTGCTGCGGCCGTCTCCGGTACCTTCTCGCTTTGGCGAACCCGAAGCCCGCTCCGGCTCCGAGCACGAGAGCGGCTCCCGCAAGTTTGACCCACATCCCTTCATCCCCTTCCGCCGGTTGAAAATATAGTCTCCCAGCCGCTCGGCTTCTCTTCGGCCGGAGCACGATAAGCGCCGAAGACGGCAAGCTGGCGGCCGTCCCCGTCCAGCACCTGCACAAGGCGCCCGCCTGCGGCCGAGCGGCCGAGAATCACGTAGCGGCCGAAAACGCCGCTTTCGAGCAGCTCCCGCAGGGCCGGTCTGCGCAACACATCGCCCAGGTCCCGTCCGTGTGCCGTGGCGATGATCCGGATGCCCGCATGAAGGGCCTCGCGGATAGCCTCGGCGTCTTCCTGGCGCCCGATCTCATCCACGATCAGCACCTCGGGGGACATCGAGCGGATCATCATCATCATGCCCTCCGCTTTCGGACAGCCGTCCAGCACATCCGTGCGCGGCCCCAGGTCGAAACGCGGCACCCCCCGCTCGGAAGCGGCGATTTCGGAGCGTTCGTCGACGATGCCGACTTTCCAGCCGGCGCTCCTCCGCGGACTGTGCTGCGCAGCCGACCTTGGGATAGGCTCCTGGCTCCCGGCTTTGGGACCGCCACCGGTCGGTGAAATCCCGGTGCCGCCTGTTCCGCCCGTCAAGCCAGGCCCGCAGCTTGTGCCGGTTCGGGAACCGCCGCCGGGACCGCCCTCGCGGCCGGCTGCCGGAAATGCCGCTTCGCCGCTGCTGATCATCCGCGCCAGATCGCGGATCAGTGTCGTTTTCCCAAGCTGGGGAGGCGAAATCAGGAGCGTATGGTGAACCGTGTCCGCCTCCCGGTCAAGAAGATGAGGCAGAACCGGTTTACCGGCTCCGGGGAGTTCTCTTGCGATCCGGATGTTAAACGAGCTGACATCGCGGATATGTTTGACGCTTCCCCCTTCTAGGACGACCCGCCCCGCCAGCCCTACCCGGTGACCACCCGGAATCGTGATAAAGCCGCGCTTCAGTTCCTCCTCGAAAGAATAGAAGGAGTGGCGGGTCAACAGTTCAAGCAGACTTTTGCACTCTTCACGGGACGGCCTGTACGCCCGCGAGGCGTCGGCGTCCGTCAGCCCTTCACGCGTAACGAACGCGCAGCGCCGGTCAAATACGATCTCAAGGGGACGGTCCTGACGGACCCGGATTTCTTCCAGCCCCGAACGCAGGTTCACCGGCAGTGATTCCAGTATCCCGCGTATGGAGGGGGGCAGATGGGCGAATACGGACGCAAGCACAGCCTCACCTCCGGAATTGTCTGGTCCTTTATCTTTATATGTATGTCCCGGTGCAGTGAATATGTCGGTTTACTTTTTGATTTACTTTTTGAGAATGCCGATAAAAATGCAGCTCACGCCCGCCACGACCCAGAGCATCTTGCCGAAGGAAAGCTTCTCCGCAATGCCGACCAATCCAATAGTAGTCGTCGCCAGAAGAATCAGCGGCCCCGCCATGGCCAGACCCGTATTGACCAAGAGCGCTTTTTCAATCTGGTTAAAACGGATCATCAACAGCGCCGCAATAATTTCCAGCGATCCCGACAGCAGACGCAAAGACGCCATGGTGAGCACGATTTTGTTAATCACAGCCGTCACCTCTCCTTTTTTTGCAGCTATTCGATTCACCATATGCGGGCCTGTCTGATTTTAGGCATACGCGGCACCTACCCAGAAGCGCCCGCATAAGATGACTACGAAATTTACTCCACCGGAAAGTACTGAGGTGAGGACGTTATGGAAGAGTCTTCTTGCAAAAAGTGGCATCCGACTCTCGCCGATCCGACAGGGTGCCGTCAGAGCAAACCCCGGGCACTCGGGAAAACGATGGTGATGGATAAAGGCCTCGGCCTGAACGCTTACGACGATTTGCTTCAGGCCGCCGGAGAACATGTGGACTATATAAAGCTGGGCTTCGGCACTTCCCCGCTCTATCCGCGGGAGCTGCTCCGGCACAAGATTGAACGGGCGAAGGCCTTGGGGATCGACGTCTATCCCGGAGGCACGTTTTTGGAGGTGGCGGTTCAAGAAGGACTTATTTCGTCTTATTTCGACACCGTCGCGGCTTTGGGCTTCACCTGCGTCGAAATATCGGACGGAACGATCGAGCTGGACCGCAGCCTCCGCAGCGAGCTGATCGTCCGCGGAATCGAGACCGGGCTCAAGGTGATCACAGAATACGGCAAAAAATGCTGGGGGTCTTCGGTAGAAGCGGAGGCGCTGGTCGCTACGGTAACCGGGGATGCGGAAATGGGCGCGGAGCTGGTGACGATCGAAGCCCGGGAATCGGGGATGGGAGTCGGTATCTTCGACGAGAACGGCGCCTGTAAAGACGAGGAGCTGAACGGTGTACTCCGCTCGGTTCCCAGCCCCGATATTCTTCTCTGGGAAGCTCCGCTCAAAAACCAGCAGGTTCACCTGCTGGAGCTGCTGGGTCCGGACGTTCACCTGGGCAACGTCGCTCCGGCCGATGTGATCGCCCTGGAAGCGCTGCGCCGCGGCCTGCGCTCCGATACGTTTCACTTCGGAGAACGGCTCAGAAAAAACGCCCGGAAAGAAGGCATCGAAGTCCATGCGGATTGACGTCATCCCTTCCCTAAGCGAAGTGCGAAGCGAGCTGTTGGCCGGACGGACCGCTATCGTCATCGACGTGCTCCGGGCGACGACCACGATCGTTGCCGCGCTGGAAAGCGGCAGCGACGGCGTCCTTGCCGCCGAGTCCGTCCAGCAGGCGGTCATGCTGCGCGGGAAGCGGGATGTGCTCGGCGGGGAACGCCGCTGCCGGCGCATTCCCGGCTTCGACCTCGGTAACTCGCCGCTGGAGTACACGCCCGAAGCCGTAGGCGGCCGCAGGGTCGTGCTGACCACGACCAACGGCACGCGGGCGCTGCAGAAGGCCGCTCCGGCGGATAGAATCGTGGCAGCCGCCCTCCTGAACGGCGAAGCGTGCGCCACGGCCGCCGCCGGGTGGAAGCGCGACGTCGCGCTTCTCTGCGCGGGAACGGCCGGGTCGTTCTGCTTCGAGGACGGCCTCTGCGCCGGGCTCGTCGTCTCCGCGCTGCAGCGGCTCTGCGGGGGCGCCGCCGACGTCAGCGATCTCGGCCGCAGCCTCGCGGCCTGCTACGAGCGGCATGCGGACGATCCCGCAGCGCCGCTGGCGGCATGCGACAGCGGGCACAGGCTGGCTTCCATCGGCTGCGAAGCGGACGTCGCCTTCGCAGCCCGCGTGAATGCCTCGGACGTCGTCCCCCTGCTGAAAGACGGCATCCTCGTCCCCTTGGCGCCGGTCAGAGTGCATCTTCCCAGCTGAATGCGGGATACGGAATGCCCGATGACAGTCCCGGCGTCTAGGGACTTGCCTCCGGCCGTTTGCCGCATAATGCTTTCCGCATGGCATACTGATCGACGCTTAGCCTAGTGCTTCGCGCTTCATACCGCCTGGCCGTTTCCGTATCGGAAAGCCCGTTCTAAAACTTGTCCCCGCTCATACAATAAAGGGAGACTGGTACAAGGGGTTTTCTCATGAACGGAGATCTGCTTCTCGTAATTCTGATCATTGTCGGCCTGATCGGACGCTCCCCCATCATTACAACGGCGGCTTGTGTCCTGCTCGTCGTCAAATTGATCAGCCTGGACCGTTACCTGCCCTCCATCGAACGAAGAGGGTTGGAGCTCGGACTGCTGTTTTTGACGATGGGCGTGCTCGTCCCTTTCGCGAGCGAACGGATTTCGTATAAAGATATCTTGACGGTATTTACGACTTGGCCCGGCATTCTCGCTTTGTCCGGCGGCGCCATCGCCACTTACATGAACGGCAAAGGGCTCGATTTATTAAAAATCGATCCGCAATTAATCGTCGGGCTCGTGATCGGCTCTATCTTCGGCATTATTTTTATGCGGGGCATTCCCGTCGGTCCTTTGATGGCGGCAGGCATTACAGCCGTTTTGCTGAAAATATTCACGTTCGTCGCCGACCGGATCTCCTGAGTTCCGAACGTCCGGATTTCTGCAGCCTGTAAATAAAAAAGCGCCGAACTGTCTTCGGACAGTTCAGCGCCTTGCCGGCCTTGGGAGGCCGGTTTTATTTTGGTTATTCGCATGTGGATTAAAAGGCTGGGGTTGCGGGACGACTAACCTGACCCTAAGCGACGAATTAACGTCTGTCCTGCGGACCGCCCACGAATACCTGCTCCTGGGCGTCGAGCCCGTAAGCCGTATGGAGAGCCTGCACGGCTTCCGCCAGCTGCTTGCCGTCGATCACGCAGGAAATTTTGATTTCCGACGTGGACACCATGTTGATGCTGACGCCGATTTTCGAAAGCTCGTCGAACATTTTGGCCGCCACTCCCGGTGTGCTGACCATTCCTGCGCCGACGATCGAAATTTTAACGAGATCGCCTTCGGAGGTTACTTCGCGGAAACCGATCTCGCCGCGGATGCCTTCGATGGTCTGAAGCGCCTTGTCGCGGTCGGAGAGCGAGACGGAGAAGGAGAAATCGGCCAGGCCGTTCAGCACGCCGCTTTGTACGATAATATCCACGTCAATCTGCTCAGCCGCCAGGGACGTAAATACTTTGGCCAGCTGGCCCGGTTTGTCCGGTACGCCCAGAATGCTGATTCTTGCGATATTTTTATCGTAGGCGATGCCTCTTACGACAATTCCTTGTTCCATCTCCGCTTCCTCCTTGACATACGTGCCTTCGTTTTGAGTGAAACTCGAACGAACGACAAGCGCCACATTGTAATTTTTGGCATATTCCACTGCACGGGGGTGCAGAACCGCAGCTCCCAGATTGGCAAGCTCCAGCATCTCGTCATACGAGATTTCTTTCAATTTTCGCGCATTTTTGACAACACGGGGGTCGGTTGTGTAGATCCCGTCTACGTCTGTGTAAATTTCGCATAGATCGGCATGAATCGCCGCGGCCAGCGCTACAGCGGTCGTATCGGATCCGCCGCGGCCGAGCGTCGTGATCTCGCCGTCTTCGGTCATGCCCTGGAAGCCGGCCACGATCACGACGTTGTCTTTCTCAAGCGCCGTGTGAATCCGGTGCGGCTGAATGTCGGTGATACGGGCTTTGCCGTGCAGGTCTTCCGTGATCATGCCGCTCTGCCAGCCGGTGTAAGAAACGGCGGGTTCGCCCAGGTTTTGGATCGCCATCGATAAAAGCGCAACCGAAACCTGCTCTCCGGTAGTAAGCAGCATATCCATCTCTCTTGCCGGCGGAGCGCCGTCATACAACTGTTTGGACAAATCAATGAGATCGTCCGTCGTGTCGCCCATCGCGGAAACGACCACGACACAGCGGTGTCCTTCTCTTTTGCGGTCCACGATCCGCTTGGCCACGCGTTTCATCCGTTCGGCATCGCCAACGGAGCTGCCGCCGAATTTCATCACAATTAAAGACAACCCTGTTCACTCCCTATGCTTGCAAATGAATAATTGTAGATCATTATAGCATAAACGTTCGGAATTGTGGGAGCGGAAAACTCCACTTTCCGACATTTCCCCTTATCCCTAGAAGAAATGAAGGAAATCCCGTGCTGTTTGTCTCTAAAAAAAGAAAGCTTGCCCGCTCCGTTGTACGGAAGCAGACACGCTTTCCTTGACGTTCAGCCCAGTACCACCCGGTCGTCGACGAACTTCTCGCCGCGGATTTTTTCGAATTCCCGAAGCAGTTTCTCCACGGTCAGATCCTGTTTCGAAGCCGCCGGGATGTCGAGGATGATCCGGCCTTTGTCCATCATGATCAGCCGGTTGCCGAGCCGGATGGCCTGCTCCATGTTGTGCGTCACCATCAGCGTCGTGAGCTTGGACTCCTCCACGATCTGCTTCGTCAGCCGGGTAATAAGCTCCGCACGCGACGGATCGAGAGCCGCCGTATGCTCATCCAGCAGAAGAATATTCGGCTGCGTGAAGGTCGCCATCAGCAGGCTGAGCGCCTGGCGCTCCCCCCCGGAGAGAAGGCCGACCTTGGCGTTCAGCCGGTTTTCCAGACCGATGCCAAGCCGCTCCAGATGTTCCTTGAACGCGAGTTTCTTCTGCTTGGTCACACCGAGACCAAAGCCTCTTTTGCCGGCACGGGCATGCGCCATGGCAAGGTTTTCCTGGATGGACATGGTCGGTGCCGTGCCCGCCATCGGGTCCTGGAAAACACGGCCGATCCAGCGGCTTCTTTTGTGCTCGGAGAGCGATGTGATGTCTTTGCCCTCAATCCGGACGACGCCGTAATCAGGCTGCATGACGCCGGAAATGAGGTTCATGAGGGTCGATTTTCCGGCCCCGTTGCTGCCGATGACCGTGACGAAATCGCCGGGAGCGAGATGCAGTTGAATCTCCGAAAGAGCGACCTTCTCATCCGGAGTAGCCGGATTGAATATTTTCGATGCGCGGTCAATGTGAAGCATGTTCCACACCTCCGCTCTTCTCCGCAAGTTGCGCTTTCCGTTTGCGGATAATCGCCTTCTGTTTCAGCGAACTCTGGATTTTCGGCAGCGTTAACGCGATGATGACGATTAGTGCGGTCATCAGCTTCATGTCTGTCGATTCCAGACCGACTTGCAGCGCGATCGCCACGACGAACCGGTAGACGATTGCACCGAGTACAACAGCCAGGGTGGCCCGGATAATCGTTTTAGACCCGAAAAGCGCCTCCCCGATAATGACGGAAGCCAGGCCGACGACGATCATGCCTACGCCCATCTGCATATCCGCAAAACCGAGATATTGGGCGACCAGTGCGCCGGATAACGCCACCAGTCCGTTCGAAAGGGAAACCCCGAGAATAATCGTGTTATCGGTATTGACGCCGAAGCTGCGGATCATCCGTTTGTTGTCACCCGTGGCCCGCAGCGCAAGTCCCAGCTCCGTGTGAAGAAACCAGTCCAAGGCCAGTTTGAGGGCAACTACGATGATCGGCATAATATACAGCAGCGATTCCTTGCTGATCAGAACCTCGCTACCGAACAAGGAGGTGTTCGCTTTGCCCATAATTCTCAGATTGATCGAATGCAGGGCGATCATCATGAGAATCCCGGATAAAAGGGCGTTGATTTTGCCTTTTGTATGCAGAAGACCGGTAATAAGCCCGGCAACCGCTCCTCCCGCAAATGCAGCCAATGTGGCGAGCAGAGGCGATATCCCGTTGGTAATCATGATCGCCGCGATGGATGCTCCCGTCGTAAAACTTCCGTCCACGGTCAAATCCGGAAAATCCAAAATGCGGAAGGTCAGGTATACGCCAAGCGCCATAATCGCGAAAAGCAGCCCTTGCTCAAACGATCCCTGCACGACCGCTCCCCAGTCGATGGTCATCATGCTCACTCCGTTTCGTGTTCAATCATAAGGCGGCTTCGCAATCCGAAGCCGCCCCCATCTTATTCAAACAGGTTGGCCTTTTCTTTCACTTCCGCTTTCAT
Source organism: Paenibacillus sp. GbtcB18 (assembly GCF_019091125.1). NCBI lineage: Bacteria > Bacillati > Bacillota > Bacilli > Caryophanales > Paenibacillaceae > Paenibacillus > Paenibacillus sp. GbtcB18. The sequence goes on along the minus strand of NZ_JAGXJX010000001.1, from coordinate 108,138 downwards.
TGCGTCCGTGACTTCAACGCCCATATTTTTAGCGGCTTTCATATTGATGGCCAGATCGAGTTTTTTCGGATATCCGACCGGAATGTCCACAGGCTTTTTGCCGTTTTTCAAAATTTCGACGGCTTGAAGACCTGTCGTATATCCCAAATCGTAGTAGTTGGAACCGTAGCCCGCAAAACCGCCGGCTTTAACGGAATCGTTCTCGCCTACGAACAGGGGCTTCTTGCCCTGCTCCGCGACCTGGATCACCGCATTCAAGGCCGAAACGACCGTGTTGTCGAGCGGCACGTACAGCGCGTCGGCTTTGCCGATCAGCGATTCCGCCGCCTGCTTCACCTCGGAGCTGTTGGAAGGCGATGCTTTGACGACTTTGATATTATGCTTGGCGAACGCTTCCGTCGCCTGTTTCACCTGCACCTGGGAGTTGCGCTCCCCTTCGTTCGCTATGATTCCGACCGTCTTCACGTTCGGGAACTGCTTGCCCACAAACTGCGTCAGTTGGTCGACGGCCTTGGGATCCAGGTCCGAAGTGCCCGTCACGTTGCCGCCCGGCTTCTCGATGCTTTTGACGAGCTTCGCGTCGACGGGATCCGTCACAGCCGTAAACAGGACGGGCGCGTCCTGGACGGTCTGCGCCGCAGCAAGCGCGGAAGGTGTCGCAATGCCCAGTACGAGGTCTTTTTTGTCCGCCGCGAATTTCTGGGCAATCGAAGTGTTGTTGTTCATATCGTTCTGCGCATTCTGATAGTCGATATCGGCCGTCTTCTTGTCTTCATAGCCGTTATCCTTGAGTGCGGCGATAAACCCTTGACGGGCGGCGTCCAGAGACGGATGCTCGACGATCTGCATAATGCCGATTTTCACTTTTTTGCCTTCGGGAGCCGCGGAGGCCCCGCCGCCGTTTGATTCCGGTGCCGCCTGTTTGCCGCAGCCCGCGGCGGTGACCAAAGAAGCCGCCAGTATAAGAGTAACGAACGGTTTCATTTTCATTTTGTTTTCCCCCTAAAATTAACCATCGGTTGAATTAATGTTTTACCGCATGAAAGCATAAAACCTGCAAAGCGTTATTGTTATAATAACCCGCTCTCCTAAAGTCGTCAATGAAAACGTTTCATCCCCCAAACGATATTTTTCGTGCCCTTTTCCCGATGTTCGCCAAAGCGCAAAAAGCCCCCGGTTCCTCGGCGGGAATCAGGGGCAAATCGAGCCTGTAAACTAAGCGCGGGAGATGTATTTGCCTTCGCGCGTATCGATCAGAAGAACGTCGTTTTCGTTGATGAAAAGCGGCACTTGAACGTTCAGGCCGGTTTCCACCTTCGCGTTCTTCGTTGCGCCTTGAGCCGTGTTGCCTTTAACGCCCGGCTCCGTTTCAACCACTTTGAGCTCAACGCTGTTAGGCAGGTTGATCCCGAGGATTTCTCCCTGGTAGCTCATGATGTGGATGTTCATGTTTTCTTTGAGGAAGTTCAGCTCCCATTTCAACTGCGCTTCTTCCAGGGAAATCTGGTCGTAAGTTTCCGTATCCATGAACGTGTATTCGGAACCGCTCGCATAGAGATACTGCATTTCGCGGTTTTCGATATGAGCGCGGCCCACGTTCTCGCCTGCGCGGAATGTTTTCTCCACAACGTTGCCGTTGCGCAGGTTCTTCAGCTTGGAGCGTACGAACGCGGCGCCTTTACCCGGTTTCACGTGCTGGAAATCGATAACGCTGAATAAATCATTATCTACTACAATCGTCAAACCTGTTTTGAAATCGTTAACTGAAATCACGTCTCAAGTTCCCTCCTGGAAATAAATCAAATGGTGATAAGCTCTTTCGTGGAATGCGTCAGCAGGCGGATGCCGCTCTGCTCGATGACGACGTCATCCTCGATGCGGACTCCGCCGAAGCCCGGAATATAAATTCCCGGTTCCACCGTTACGACCATGCCGGGTTCGAGAACGCCGGCAAAGCCTTTGGCAAGCCGCGGCTGCTCGTGGACTTCCATCCCGAGGCCGTGTCCCGTGCTATGGCCGAAGTTGTCCCCGTACCCGTAGCGCGCAATAATATCGCGGCACAGCGCGTCGCCTTCGCTTCCCGTCATGCCCGGCTTCAAGCTGCCGACACAGTTCAGCTGGGCTTCGAGAACAATGCCGTAAATCTCTTTGTGCCTGTCCGAGGGCTGACCCAGCACGACGGTGCGGGTAATGTCGGAGCAATAGCCCTTATACAAGGCGCCGAAATCCAGTTTGACGAATTCGTTTGGCTGAAGCACCCGGTCACTCGCCACACCGTGCGGAAGAGCCGATCTTTCGCCGGAAGCGACGATCGTGTCGAACGATGAGGATGTGCCTCCGTTCTCCCGGATGAAAATTTCCATCTCCAGCGCGATCTGCTTCTCGGTCACGCCCGTTCTCAATCTCGTTAGTATGTAAGAAAAAGTCCGGTCCGCCAGATCTGCGGCTTCCTGCATGATTTTCAGCTCGGACTCGTCTTTGACGATCCTGAGCTTCTCCACAATACCGCCCGTCGGGATCAATTCAACCCCTTGCAAATCGCCAGTATAGCCGGAATAAGCGGAATAAGTCAAGTCATTTTCTTCAAATCCGAGCTGCTTGATGGACTCTTTGCCGAGAATATCCAGAATGGTCCGTCCGATTTTACCTTTATGGTCGATGACTTCATAACCCGCGGCTTCTTTCGGAGCCTGCTCCATATACCGGAAATCCGTAATCAGTACGGCTCTTCCGCCGGTTACCAATACGATGCCCGCGCTGCCCGTAAAGCCCGTCAGGTATCTGCGATTGATTGGGTTCGTAACGAGTACCGCAGGGATTCCCTGCTCGGTCAACTGCCGGCGAAGACGTTCCAGACGCTTGTCCTGCATAATATCACCTAGCCTCCACAAAATGTTGATGAAGCGCTCTTAATCCGAGCTCGTAGCCGAAAGACCCGAAGCCCGCAATCTGCCCTACCATCACGGCGGCCAGAACGGAACGGTGCCGGAACTCCTCACGCTTGTGAATGTTCGACAAATGCACCTCCACGGCGGGAAGTCCGACGGATGAGATCGCGTCGCGAATGGCGTAGCTGTAATGGGTAAAAGCCCCGGGATTGATCAGAATCCCGTCCATCGTCCCGTGGGCTTCGTGAATCCAGTCGATCAACTGGCCCTCGTGATTGGACTGGTGAAAGGTCAGCTGGAGATCCAGCGTTCCCGCTATTTCCGTCATTGCCGTTTCGATGTCTTTCAAAGACATCCTTCCGTAAACGGCCGGCTCCCGTATACCGAGCATATTCAAGTTCGGCCCGTTCAGGACCAGCACTTTATTCACGCTTAGGCGCCTCCTTCGTAACCGGCCGAACGTGCTCCGGCTTCTCGCTTTACCGTAGCCATTTTACCATAAGTTGTTTGGAAAAGGTAGTTTGCTAAGCGGGTTTGCGGCTGTGCTCTTCCGTAAATTCGAAGGCAATCGAGTAGCCGATGAACAACCCCCAAACCAGAAACAGGCAAAAATCGGTCAGGATCGTGTTCCAGTCGCTGAAATACATCCAGCCCATCATGCCCGTCCAGGGGCCGATCGCCAGATAGAGGAGGCACCACCACGCGATTCCGTATCCGACTCCCATCCAAGGCCCTCTTACTTTCCCGAACAGGAACATATAGATGAAAGACGCGAGAATCGAGAAAACGATAAAAAACAGCCAACCCACCAGTGTCCCCTGCCAGGTGAGGAGAAAATCGTGCCGGTAGAACGGTTCGGCCAGAAAGGCGGGAATAATACTCGTAAATTTGAATATGTACTCGATGATTTTAACGGCTCCCCAGATTATCCCCGCGAAAAGCCCCAGATACAGGGCGAAAAAAGCCCGGTTCGTTTTCTTCTCGTCTCCGGCCGCTCCTCCGTTTTGCGAAAACGACTTTCTTTGGCCGCGTGCCGTATTTCCATTCCCTGCCGCGGCTGTTCCCTGCGTATGGTTAACCATGTTCCTTTTCCTCCCGGCTCGTCCATTTTCCGTAACTTTACGTCCAACCTAGTATGTACCAATTCCCGCTTCTTAACCGAAATAGAAAGCGGTGGCATTCTGCTGGAAAATTCGCTAAAATAGAGAAGAAACCAGCTATTTAGAGAAGGTGGATAGAACGTGTCACAATCCAATACAAGCATTTACGGCGGACAAGCCGTTATTGAAGGCGTCATGTTTGCCGGCCGGAATGTTCATGTCACCGCGGTCCGCAAGAAAGACCGCACCATCGATTTTCTTGAAGTTCCCAAAACCGAAATCGGCTGGGTCAACAAACTGAAGAAAATCCCTCTGCTGCGCGGTATCGTCGGAATTATCGAATCCAGCGCCAAAGGCGCGCAGCACCTCAACTTCTCGGCCGAAAGCTTCGCGGAAGAAGAGGAAGGCGAAGGCAAATCCCCCGCCAAGGAAGAGAAGTCGGGATTCAGCCTGTCGATGATTCTCGGGGTAGCCGTAGTCGGCGTCCTGTCTTTCCTGATGGGAAAGGTGATCTTCACTCTCGTTCCGGCCGTTCTGGAGGATGTCATGTTCGGCAAGTTCTTCGAACAGCATCAGATCTGGCACAACATCATCGAAGGACTGATCAAGATCGTTTTGCTCGTGTCCTATATTTACATCATTTCGCTCACGCCGGTGATCAAACGGCTGTTCCAGTATCACGGCGCCGAGCATAAAGTCATTTCGGCATACGAAGCCGGCGTCGAGCTGAACGTCCGCAACGTCCAGCAGTTCAGCACGCTTCATTACCGCTGCGGCAGCAGCTTTATCGTCTTTACCGTTATCATCGGGGTCATCATTTACTCGTTCTTCACTTACGACAATATGATCGACCGCATCGTACAGCGTCTGGTTCTTCTGCCGGTCATCATCGGCGTCTCTTACGAAGTTCTTCGTTTTACGAACTCGCTTCGTGAAGTGCCCGTTCTCCGTTTCCTCGGTTATCCGGGGCTCTGGCTGCAAAAGCTGACGACCAAAGAGCCTACGGACGATCAGGTGGAAGTCTCTATCGCCTCATTCAACCGGATGCGTGAAGCCGAAAGCCGGCTTACCCAGTCCAAGGCAAGCGCATGAATCGCCGCTGGTCGGCCGCTACCGTCGTCATCGCGGCGCTCGCTTTAATCGGACTTGCCTACAGCTTAAACCAGTTTCTCATTCCCGTCCTGGTGCTCGGACTGATTTTCGTCCTGTACAAGATGGCCCCCCGGAAGGGACAGGGTACTTCTTACAAAACACGCTCCGCGGGCCGCAAACCGGACCGGCTCTCGGTGTCGGAGCGGAAGCGCAAAGCCAAGTTCCGGGTCATTGAAGGCAGCAAGCCTTCCGACCCTCCGGAAGACCCGCCGAGATACCACTAAGAAGGCGGAAGCCAAAAAAGCGAACCTTTGCAGGTTCGCTTTTTTTTGTTGTCCGGGTGCACTGCGGCTCCCCGCGGCAACTGCGGTAGGTGTGCATACCGGTACAAGCAAGTACCCACCGTGAGCTTGACGGGATACGTGCAGACGCCGGACGAATCCGTCCTAAACGGCGGCATACACCGACTCATACCGGCTTGCGCAAAACGTATTTTTCATAAGCGGACTCATACAGATGCATGGACCATTTGCGGAAATAGTCGTCGGAAGCCCGGTACCCCGCCTCGTACAAGTTTTCGCTGTCCTCCAGGGTCAGGTTGAACTGGGTCGAGTTTACGTTGAGCGCAGGTATTTTGATCGTCCGGAAGTAGTTGTTCTCTTCGATGTACCGGGTGTCGTGTGCATCCATCATCGTCGTGAACAGAGCCTGGAACATGGAGATAACCCCGTTAATTTTATGAATATGTTTCGGTATTTTACCGACCAGAGAGAAGCCCAGAGTCGGAATCCGGCTCGGATGCTGCTCCGGCTCGTCGAAAAGCCACAACGGGAAGTTGCTCAGAATCGCTCCGTCCACAATGTACACAAACTGGTTGCGGAACGGTTCATCGTGCCGGGTCTGCCGCGCGGGTTTCCGGATTTTCACGGGATCGAAAAAATACGGAATCGAAGAGCTCATCCGAACGGCCCGGGCAATGGAAAAACGGCCGGGATCGATTCCGTACTGGGCGACGTCGTCCGGAAAAACGAGCAGCTTTCCTTGGGAAATATCCGAAGCCACGATTCGCAGCTGATTTTTGCGCAGATCGCCGAACTTCCGGATTCCTTTGACCTCCAGCTTCTGGCGCACCCAATCTTCCAGAGCGTCACCGGAATAGAGCCCTTTTTTCCAAATCAGCCTGGCGGCCGACCCCACAATTCCCGTATCGAAAATGGGAGAGCGCTTTAAAAATTTGTGAAAGGGGGTTTCGATAATGAGCCGTTTGATTTCTTCCCCCGTATATCCCGCCGCGAGAAAAGCCGCCACGATTGAACCCGACGAGGTTCCCGCGACATCGTGAAACTCGAATCCGTTATCCAGCGCCGAGCTGACCGCCCCTGCAAGCGCGATTCCTTTGACACCGCCGCCTTCGAATACCGCGTTGATTTTCATTCCGCCACCTCCGCACACCTTCCCTAGGTATGTATGCGGCAACGGACGTTCCTAGACGTGATTTTCACAGTAAAAAACGAAAAAACGTCCGCCATCTTAGATCGGCAAACGTTCCTGTCTTATTCGGATTCCGAGCTGTTGTCCAGCTCCGTCCTTATGTTGCGGAGCTCTTCCAGCCTGGCTGGATCCCGGTTTAAATATTCAATCAGCGTTTCGATGCAGGTAATGGAATCCCAGCTCAGATGATGCTCGATTCCTTCCACATCGCGGTAAATATTTTCTTCCTGAACACCGATTACGGTCAAAAATTGTTCCAGCAAGGCATGTCTGTCCACCAGCCGCTTGCCCATTTTTTTGCCTTTTGAAGTCAGAACGAGTCCGCGGTATTTCTCATATACCAGATATTTATCTTTATCCAGTTTCTGGATCATCTTCGTCACGGAAGAAGGATGCACTTCAAGGCCTTCGGCAATGTCGGACACACGGGCGTAGCCTTTCTCGTCGATCAGTTTGTAGATCCGTTCCAAATAATCTTCCATACTGGGCGTCGCCATCCCGAGTTCCCCCTGCTTTTGCTAAAATTTAGTTGCTTATTTGCTTTAGTATAATACCGTTTATTAACTAATAAAGCAAGTTAACTGAAGGCGCCGCGGCCATTTCCGCGAACTTTTCCCACGGTTACGAGCGTTGTCCCGGGTGCAGACTATAGCCGAACGGAAGGACTGTTCCGTTACTTCCCGTCTTAAAGGAGCACGCCATGGCTACTGAACAGATGACCCGTACCAGAAGCACCGCGTTGTTCGTGCCCGAGCTCGTTTATTTCGAACCGGATGCCCTCCTGTATCCCAAGGGCAAACGTATCCTGGAGTGGGCTCAAAGCAAAGGCCTGCCCATCCACATGACGACTTCCCACAACCGGATTACAAATTTACCGGGCGAAACCGAGCTGGAGAAGTACCGGATCGCGAAGCGGACGCTTGTGGTGGGAATCCGGAAAACGCTGAAGTTCGATACGTCCAAGCCATCCGCCGAATATGCCATGCCGATTGCGACAGGCTGTATGGGACATTGTCATTACTGCTATCTTCAGACGACTTTGGGCAGCAAGCCTTATGTGCGGGTATACGTCAATACCGACGATATTCTCCAAGCCGCCAAGCAGTATATCGAAGAAAGAGCCCCCGAAATTACGCGGTTCGAAGCGGCCTGCACCTCCGATCCCGTCGGTTTGGAGCATATTACCGGCTCCCTTAAAGAATATATCGAATTTATGGCAAAAGAGCCGCTCGGCCGTCTTCGTTTCGTTACGAAATACCACCATGTCGAACCTCTGCTTGACGCGAAGCATAACAAGCATACCCGATTCCGCTTCAGCGTAAACGCCGACTATGTCATTAAAAACTTCGAGCCGGCCACCTCGGCGTTTCATGAACGCATCGAGGCGGCCGGCAAAGTGGCCCGCGCGGGTTATCCGCTCGGCTTCATCATCGCCCCGATTATTTGGCACGACGGCTGGGAAAAGGGCTATGAGGAGCTGATCGTCAAGCTCCATGACGCCCTGCCTCCGGAAGCGCTCGACGATTTGACATTCGAGCTGATCCAGCACCGTTTCACGAAGACGGCGAAGAACGTGATCGAACGCCGCTATCCCAAATCCAAGCTGGAGATGGACGAGGCGAAGCGCAAGTATAAATGGGGCCGCTACGGACGCGGCAAGTATGTATATCCCGATGAGCAGGCGACGGCTCTGCGCGAATTTATTACGGAGCAGATTTTCGATAAGTTCCCGAACGCCAAAATCGAATATTTTACCTGATCCCCGGTCTGCCAAAGATCATCTTAAAACTGCAGCCATTGGGGCGTTATGTTGTTCAGCCAAATGGTGATTTTGTACATCTGATTGGTGTACAGCAAAATGGCGAATACAATCATAACGCCTCCCCCTATTTTCATAATCGTGGCGGAGTAGCGCAAAATCCATTTGGTAGATCCGATGAAAAAGGACAGGACGAAAAAAGGGATCGCAAAACCGAGCGAATAAGCGCTGATCAGCGGAAGCCACGAATCCGGTTCGGCGGCGGCCATCACAAGCATGGACGACAAAATCGGACCGATGCAAGGCGACCAGCCGGCGGCGAAACCGATTCCGATCAGGACCGATCCGAGATAGCCCGCAGGTTTCCATTTAAGCTGAAGCTTGCGCTCTCTCATCATCCACTTCGGCTGGAAAATTCCCAGCAGGAACAATCCCATCACCAGGATGAGCAGAGCCGCGATTTGTCTGAGCAGATCCCGGTTCGTTACAAAAAACTCCGAGACGGAGCTGGCCGCGAGCCCGAGGCTGTAAAAAATGATTGAAAATCCGAGAATGAATGCAAGCGTATGGGCCATCGTCTGCAGTCTGGCCGCGCCTTTCGTCTGCCCCGATTTAAGCTCGCTGACCGAAATCCCGGTGATGTAAGACAAGTACGAAGGATACAGCGGCAGACAGCACGGCGAAATAAACGAGGCGAACCCGGCCCAGAAAGCGAGCCAAACATTAACATGCTGCATGTGTAAGCATTCCTCCTGCTTTGGGCCGCCGTTTTTAAGCGCGGCGGACCGTTTTCCAAACCAACTGAACCATGAGGACGACGATCAAGGAAAGAACGATGGTCGCTCCCGGCGCAAAATCGTACCACGCCGCCAAGGCCAGTCCCGCGACAACACCGATCTCCGATATGAGGACGGACAGCACGACCGAATGCCGGAAGCTCTTCGCCGCAAGAAGGCTGCAGGCGACCGGAATCGTAAGCAGCGCGGATACAAGCAGCGCGCCCACAATCTTGATGGATACGGAGATAACCAGCGCCGTCAGCATCGTGATCATGATGTTGTACACTTTCAGTGGCAGCCCGCTTACTCCAGCCGCCTCCTCATCGAAGAACATGAGGAACAATTCCTTAAAATGCAGGGCAATGACGGCGAGCACAAGAATGCACACGCCGAAAACGACCCACAGGTCGCTGGAATCGAGTGTGTAGATGCTGCCGAAGAAATAGCTCATCACATTAATATTATACCCTTTGCCCAGCGTAAACAACAGCGTAGCCAGCGCCACCCCGCCGGACATGATAATCGCGATCGACAGCTCCGCATACGTTTTGTACGCCTTGCGAAGCTTTTCGATTGCGAACGATGCCAGAAGCGCAAAAAGAAGCCCCATGCCGATCGGATACACGCCGAGAAGAAATCCCAGCGCCACCCCCGCGATTGAAACATGCGCAAGAGTATCCCCGATCATCGAAAGCCTCCGCAGCACTAGAAAGACACCCATCAACGGGGCGGTCAGCCCGATCAAGATGCCTCCGATAAGTGCTCTTACAAAAAACGGTTCCGTAAAAATATCCAAGCTGCTCGCCCCTTACTTCCTCTTAATCCACTGTCAACAGGCGGCATGCCTTTATTGACTTGTTTGAAGCTCTCTGACCGTAGAATGCGTCAGGTCGGTCTCTTCGCAATTCTCGGGTTCGTGCGTATGTTTTACGAAAAACTTCAGTCCCCCGCTCTGCGTCTGCGGCTCCGAACCGAGATAGGACCTCATCATTTCCCGGTCATGAGACACCATGATAAAGGTCATGTGGTGATGCTGATGCATATGGCGGATCATGTTAAAGAAGACCGCCTGGCTTTCCGCATCGATTCCCACCGTCGGCTCATCCAGAATGAGCAGCTCGGGGTTGTTGGCGATGGCACGCGCAAGAAACACCCTCTGCTGCTGTCCGCCCGATAATTCCCCGATTCTGCGTTTCGCCAAATCTTCGATGCGCATCGCTTCCATGGCATCGTCACACCGTCGCATATCCTCTTTGGTCAGGCGCTTGTACAGCTTCTTTTTCGTGTAAAGCCCCGACATAACCACCTCACGGACAGTTGCCGGAAACAGCGGATTGAGCGAATTCTTCTGCGGTACGTATCCGATGCGCTCCCAATCCCGAAACTGCCGGATCGGCTGTCCGAACAAGCGGATATCGCCTCCCGTAGGTTTATGCAGACCGACCAGCATCCTCAGAAGCGTTGTTTTCCCCGCTCCGTTAGAACCGATCAGTCCTACAAAATCTCTTTCAAGAACATCAAAATTTAAATCCGTTATAACCGGCTTGCTTCCGTATGAGAAGGAAATGCCGCTAAATTCCACGATTTTGTTATGGCAGCCGTCCGGTTTCCATGTCTCCATTCCGTTCTTCTGCTCCCTTCGCCGCCGGGCGGCTTTCGCTTCTGTCGCTTCAACTGATGAGTCACTTCTATTGTAAAGCTTTCGTCAAATTTTTCAAATTTTCTTCCATCACGGAAATATAGTCTTTGCCTTGCTTTACCTGTTCTTCGGTCAACCCTTCCAGCGGATTCAGTACGAGCGTTTCGACCTTCGCGTCTTTGGCCAGCGTTTTCGCCAGTTTGTCCGATACCAGTTCTTCGAAGAAGATATATTTGATCCCGTGCTCCCCGATGTACTCTCTCATTTTCTTCATATCCTGAGCGGTCGGCTCGGCATCCGGGGAAAGGCCCATAATGGCCATCTGAGTCAGCCCGTAGTCATGGCACAAATAGGCGAATGCCTGGTGGGACACGGCAATTTCTTTCTTCGGCAGCCCGGTGAGGCTGTCCTTGTACTGCTTATCCAGAGCATCCAGTTTGGCCGCGTAAGCCGAATAGTTCGCTTCATAGTCGCTCTTGTGCGTCGGGTCGATTTCAACGAGTGCGTTTTTGATGTTCTCGGACATTTTTTTGGCGTTCTTGGGACTCAGCCATGCGTGAGGGTCCGTATCTTTGCCTGCCTCTCCGGTATGGCTGTGTTCATCCTTGCCGTGGTCGTGATCGTGCGCCTCTTCCCCGGCTTTAAGAAGCTCGACTCCCGTGCTCGCTACGACCGGTTTTACCTTACTGTCCTTCAAGCTTTTGAGGAAGTCGTCCACCCAGCCTTCAAAACCCGCTCCTTGGTAGAGGAACATCTGGGAATCGCTGATGTTTTTGATGTCCCGGCCTTTCGGTGTCCAATCATGAGGCTCCACTCCCGCCGGCACCAGGTTGATGACGTTCACATGGGAGCCCCCCACCTTGACCGCAAAATCGTAAAGCGGATAAAAGCTCGTCGTAATATTGATTTTATCTTCCGCGACCGCCGACTTCTGGCCGCCTCCGCAGCCTGCCAGCAGTAGAGATATCGCGAGTGTCAACCCTGTAAGTATACGCCTTCTTTTCATAGAAAATAACTCCTTTCGGCAGCCTGTCACCATAATCAAGCTGTGTAAATCGTAATTATTTTTATTTACTTGCTGATTATACGGACCCGCCCCGCCTTCTGTCAATACTAATCATAAACATTACGATTAATTGACAAAAATTCTCCTCTCCGCATGTCAAAACCCGGAAAAACGCGAAAGATGTCCGCATTTTTTCCGGGTCGGGAAAGGGGGTTATTTCACGATGGCGCCGTTCGGCATCGAATCCGGCACGGTTGCCAGCGTCAGTCCGTCGCCTTCGGAAGCCGCCAGGATCATCCCCTGCGACTGCACGCCGCGAAGCTTCACCGGCTTCAGGTTCGTCACGCAGATGACTTTGCGTCCGACAAGCTCCTCCGGCTTGTAGTACTTCGCGATGCCGGAAACGACCTGCCGCTGCTCGTAGCCGAGGTCCAGCTGGAGCTGAAGCAGCTTGTCGGCGCCCTTGACGGGCTCTGCCGCCGTGACCTGCGCCACGCGCAGCTCCACCTTCGCGAAATCGTCGATGCCGATTTCGGGCTTCGCTTCCGGCGCGGGCTTGGCATCCTCCGCCGGGGTCTTCGCGGCCGGAGCCGGTTCGGCTGCCGCGGAGACAGGCTCGGCTGCGGCTTCACCGGCCGGCGCCTGGCCGCCGTTCATTGCGGCCGCGATGAAGGCGACCTCTTCCGCCATATCCAGGCGCGGGAAGAGCGGGTCGCCTTTGGCCGTTTTGGTGCCGGAAGGCAGCAGGCCGAACGTGTGGGCGCTGTCCCACGCGGTAAGCGCTCCGGCCTGGATGCCGAGCTGCTCCCAGATCTTCGCAGGCGTACGGGTCAGGAATGGCTGCAGGAGCACGCTGACGATACGCTGCGTCTCGAACAGGGCGTACATGACGGAGCCCAGCGTGCCGTGGTTCACGTCGTCTTTGGCCAGAGCCCACGGCTGCGTCTCGTCGATGTATTTGTTGGCGCGTCTGACAAGCGCCCAGATGGCCGACAAAGCAGTAGAGAACTCCATTTTCTCCATCTGTGCTTCTACGGTTTCAACTGTCTCCTTCGCCGTTGCGATCAGTTCCTTGTCGAAAGCCGTAACTCCCGGCTGGAAGTCCGGAACGACGCCGTCGAAATATTTGCCGAGCATCGCCAAGGTTCTGTTAAGCAGATTCCCCAGGTCGTTGGCGAGATCGTAGTTGATCCGTTCGACAAACGCCTCGGGCGTAAAGGTGCCGTCCGATCCGAAAGGGACTTCGCGCAGCAGGTAATAGCGCAGCGCATCGAGGCCGAAATGTTCGATCAGGGTGACCGGATCTACGACGTTGCCTTTGGATTTCGACATTTTGCCGTCCTTCATGAGAAGCCAGCCGTGCGCGAACACTTTTTTCGGCAGAGGCAGATCCAGGGCCATCAGCATGATCGGCCAGTAAATGGTGTGGAAGCGGACAATCTCCTTGCCCACCAGATGGACGTCTGCCGGCCAGTAGCGATCATACTTGGACGGATCTTCGCTGCCGTAGCCGAGGGCCGTAATATAATTCGTCAGCGCGTCGATCCAGACGTAGATGACATGCTTCGGATTGCCGGGCACTTTGATGCCCCAGTCGAACGTCGTCCGCGAAACGGCGAGATCTTCCAGCCCCGGCTTGATGAAGTTGTTGATCATTTCGTTCTTGCGGGATTCCGGCTGGATGAACTCCGGGTTTTCCTCGTAATATTGAAGCAGCCTGTCGGCATATTTGCTCATCCGGAAGAAGTAGCTTTCTTCTTTCACCCATTCAACGGGGCGGCCGCAGTCCGGGCATTTGCCGTCGACCAGCTTATTTTCCAGGAAAAAAGATTCGCACGGCGTACAGTACCAGCCTTCGTAAGTATCCAGGTAAATGTCACCCTGCTGAGTCAGACGGTCGAAAATTTTCTGGACGGCGTCCTTATGCCGCTGGTCCGTTGTGCGGATAAAATCGTCGTAGGAAATATCGAGCCGGCTCCACAAGGATTTAATGCCGTCGACGATTTCATCCACGAACGCCTGGGGAGTCTGCCCCTTTTCCTTCGCTTTCCGCTCGATTTTCTGACCGTGCTCGTCCGTGCCCGTCAAATACATGACATCGTAGCCGCGAAGGCGCTTGTAGCGTGCCATCGCGTCTCCCGCCACCGTCGTGTAAGCATGCCCGATATGAAGCTTGTCGCTGGGATAATAAATCGGTGTCGTCAAATAAAAGGTTTTGCGGTTGTTGTCCATGTTACCCATCCTCTTTCTTCGTAATGTTCTATACAAACGAGACGCGGAAGCCGTAAATCGCAAAAAGCCCCCGTCCAACAAAGGGACGAGAGCTGTGCTCACGCGGTACCACCCAGATTCCTCCGCCTCTTGCGAGGGCGAAGCTCGGCAGCCGCCGGTTTCCCGGCGGCTCCGTCCGTTAACGCCGGACAAGCGATGCCCCCTTACGCCCCGGCCGCGGAAGAAACTTCCTTCCTCATCGGGACCGCTCGAAGGCATGTTCTCCGGGACCATACTCCGGGGTTCCGACTGCACCGGCTTTCACCTGACCCGGCTCTCTGCAGCAGCTTCCTCCCGTACTCATCCGTTCATCGAACATGTCTATTCATATAGTGATGATTATTTAGTTCTAGTTCCATTGTTCCCGCGAAAAGGCAGGTTTAACCAACAATATAGCGAATCCCGCAAATTGTGTCAAGCGGTATTTCGCCCCTCTTCCCGCGGCGGCGGAACCGGATCTACCCCGCCCGGGTGAAAAGGATGGCAGCGGCATATCCGTTTGGCCGCCAGCCACGATCCGTATAACGGCCCGTGCCGCTCTATCGCCTCCAGCGCATACTGGGAACAGGTCGGATAGAACCGGCAGGTAGGCGGTTTGAGCGGAGACACGTATTTACGGTAGGCATGAATGGGTGCCTGGAGCACCTTTTTCATTTCTGGCAATCCTTGCAGTACCCGTAAATTTCGAATTTATGTTTGACCGCCTTGAAATCATCCGGCAATCCCTTTACCTCATCCATCGGACAAAAGACGAACGGGATCGTTTTCTCGCACTGAAGGCAGATCAAATGATGATGGTGGTCCATTTCCGAACAGCGCGCACGGAATTTAATCCCGTCTTCGAAAACAAACTGTTCCAGGACGCCCATGTCGTGCATGATTCTCAAATTGCGGTAGACCGTATCAAAACTGAGGCCGCCGTATGTTTTTCCCATGATTTCATACACGGCTTTCGGTGTCACATACCCTTCGGACTTGGCGAACAATTCCGCCAGCGTGCGTCTTTGATCGGTTATCCGCATCCCTTGTTCGGCCATGGCCTGTATAATTTCTTCGGCTTTCACTGCGGTCCCTCCAAGCTGCATCATATCTCTTAATAATGCCTTATAAGGACAGCAGCGTCAATAAGGGAGCAGGCCGAAGGTCCCGCTTATAGGCCGCCGAAGCGGATACGCCCTCTCAGGTCGCTAATACCGGCCTTGCTGCTGCGCTCGCCTGTACGCTTCGCTCCGAAACCCTTGCGGCGGACAGGACGCTCCGTTCAGACCGTTAAGCCGGCGCGGCCCGGGAACCCGCACGGGGAAGTTTAACCCCCGTTCCCGCCGACGCTTTCTTTCATCTCATCGTCCCGGTAATAGATCAGCCTCTCTCCCGGCACAAACAGCTTAAACTTCTGGTGCGGGTACGTGTGATGGACATAGTCGACGAAATACGCCGGATTCTCCGTGTTAAAGGCGAAAAGATCGTAGTGCATGGGCACAATCAGATCCGCTCCGATGCCGACGCCGAGATCCGCGGCTTCCCGGAAGTTCATATTGCCCATGAGATTCGCTTCGTACCGCTTGATATCGCGGCCGTTGATAGGCAGGCAGGCTATATCGATCCGGTGCGGACGCAGCGTCTCCAGCAGACCCGCGTACCCGATCGTATCTCCGGCATGATACAGCGTAACTCCGTTGAGCTCTATGACATAGCCGAGATACTTGTGGTTCCCGTTCTCATCCGTTTCGAATTCTTCATGCTTGGCGGCAACCGGCGTAATCCGCATATCCCGGAAGTCGATCATCTGCCCCGCCACGGCTCCTATGACCGCATCCGGAGCGATTCCGAGCCCAGTCAATTGAGAAACCACCGGAGCCGGACAAATCCATGTCGCTTGCGGAGATGCGATAGCTATCGCGCGTACCGAGACCGGGTCGAGATGGTCGGGGTGATCGTGCGTAATGAGGACGAGATCCGCGTGCCCGATGAGCTCCGGCGAGAGAGGCGTTTCGAACCGGCGGGGCGAATTGCCGAACTCGTCATCTATGTAATTGCTTAAATACGGATCTATATATCCGATGATTCCCGCAGCTTTGAAAGCCATTCCTTCCTGGCCCAGATGCCAGAGCGCAATGGCCTTATCCGGAACGAGCGTGCGGTCGATTTGTCCGATTACGGATTCGCCCCGTCTGGTTTTGTCTTTGTCTTTTTTGTCTGCCACCTTAAGATCGCTCCTCTTCGCTAGATTGAGAACTCTATGAGGTTTTTAGCCGTTTTTTCCCGGTCTCAAACAATCTTCCGGGTTTTGGCAGCGAGGAGCGTTTCGGTTTCCGGCAGGAAGTATACTATAATGAGTATGCATTATTTCGATAAACGCATGGAAAGATTCTAGGACGGAAGGAGCTGACTCTATTGATTATCGATGTTTTTCAGGATACCGTCTGTCCCTGGTGCCGGATCGGCAAGTCCTATCTAACGGAGGCTCTCGGTTTATGGAAAGGCGAGCCTGTCTCTGTCCGTTTCAGGGCCTTTCGCCTCGACTCGTCTATCCCGCCTAAGGGCGTACCCTTTACGGAAGCAATGAACCGGAAGCTGCAGGATCCCAGCGGGGAAAAACTGCAGGCCGTACTGGACGGCGTCACGCGGGCCGGTCGGCAGGCGGGCATCCCCTTCCGTTTTGACCGGATTTTGTCGATGCCGGATACCCGCCTCTCTCATCAACTGATCGCCGCCGTACCGGAGAGTTCGAAATTGCTCGTCCTTGACCGCATTTACAGGGCCTATTTTGAAGAGGGCCTTGACATCGGCATGGAATCCGTACTGCTGCGGATCGCCGGAGAATGCGGATTAGAACCGGCCGAGACCGCGAAGCGCCTTTATCACGAAGACGTCGAAAACAGCGTCCGGGCCGATTATGCCCTCGCTAAGCGGCTGAACATAAACGGTGTGCCTTTTTTTATCCTCAATAAAAAAGTCGGCTTCTCCGGAGCCAGACCTCCCGAAGCTCTGCTGGACATCATGACGCGCGTAAGCGAGAACCGGGAATAGCGGGATGGGCCGGACACGGACAGGATTACGACGACGAAGTAGACGTCGATTTTGACCTGTACCTACCGTTCGCCCCCCTGCACTCTTTTGCAAATCCTCACAAACAGCGGTGCCGGACGGTTCTTCGTAAAAATTGAGACTCCCCGGGCATCCGTCCATGACAAACGCCCCCGCCCTTCATAAGATAATTCTGTAAACAAAGCATAACTCAAACTCAGGGAGGCGTTAACATGTCGGGTTACGGAGCAGGCATCGGGTTCACGAGCACAGCGGTCATTCTGGTTCTTTACATCTTACTGGTTATTGTTCTTGCAACATTCTAAACGACTATAAGGGATACCATTCCAGCACAATCTCCACCACTATAAAACAAACACAAGAAAACGCCGCGGGGACGCGGCGTTTTCTTGTGTTTGAGTTTATTAGGACACGACCTGCTGAAGCAGCACTTGTTCTTCAGGAGGTTCCTTGCGTACGATCAGCCGTACGATTCGCATATGTTCTACTTCATCAATGATAAACTGAAGCGGACCCAGATGGATGCGCTGGTTTTTCATAGGCGGAATTTCCACCTGGGAATAAATCCAGCCGCCGATCGTATCGTAATGCTCGGTTTCGATTTCCGTACCGAAGTGATTGTTCACTTCCTCGATGAGCATCATGCCGTCGATCGAGTACGTATATTCGTCTTTCTTCTCCATAACGGGACGTTCATGGTCGAATTCGTCCTGCAGCTCGCCGACGATTTCTTCCAGAATGTCTTCTACCGTTACAAGACCCGACGTGCCGCCGTATTCGTCGATCAGCAGAGCCACTTCCGTTTTGCGTTTCTGCATCAGCTTAAGCAGCGTACTGATCGGCATCGATTCGGGCACCGTCATGAGCGGTCTTATAATCTTGCGTATATCGTCAAGCTGGTCGCTTGCTTTTAACAAATCCTTGATGTGGACAAAGCCGATAATGTTATCTTTGTCCGGGTCGCAAACCGGATAACGCGTGTATAGCTCCTGGATGGCCATTTCCTTGTTTTCTTCGAAGGAATGGGCGGCATGCAGGCACACCATTTCCGTACGCGGAATCATAATTTCGCGTGCGTTCGTTTCGGTGAACTCAAAAATATTGTCCACCAGGGTGAGTTCCGTATTGTCGATCAGCCCGTTCCGGTGGCTCTCTTTCATCAGCAGCCGGATTTCGTCTTCCGTATGAACCGTATCGTGGTCGCCCTCGGGTTCAATGCCGGATTTGCGAAGCAGCCAGTTGGAGGTCCCGTTCAACATCCAGATGAAAGGATACATGATTTTGTAAAAAATAAGGACCGGACCGGCAACCCAGAGAGTCACATCTTCCGACTTGCGGATCGCATACGTTTTGGGAAACTGCTCCCCGATAATAATGTGAAACGCCGTAATAACCGTGAATGCGATGATAAAAGAAATGGTGTGAATAATAACAGGTGGTACACCAATGTTCACCAATAGCGGTTCGAGTACAGACGCCACCGTAGGCTCGCCGATCCAACCGAGCGCCAAAGACGTCAAGGTTATGCCGAGCTGGCAGGCGGACAAATACGCATTCATGTTCTGAACGATTTTGCCGGCGAAGCGCGCCTTCACATTCCCTTCCAGGACAAGCGCATCGATACGGCTTGCGCGCACTTTCACCATCGCAAATTCCGCCGCCACAAAAAATCCGTTCAGTAGAACGAGAACCACAATCAGTACAAAATTCAGTAACACTGGTAAAGGGTCACTATCCAATTAATCCCTATCCGCCTCTTGGAAGCAGACAGGTACACCTCCTTTTAAGTTGAAAAATAAGTGGAACCATGAAAGATCAAAAAAAGGTTTGAGTCCTTCCTACTTTACAGTATAGCGTCTCGCGGTTTTTGAAGTCAAAGCCAGGGATAGCCAGCATAAAGGCGCGAACCGGAGCATCGCCCGGATTGTGACACCCCTTTCGCAATTTTTGAGGATTTACTCCATGCTATTCGCTGCGGCTTGGAATTTATACCATTTTCCGCACGTTACAGCCTCCTTTTTCAGCTCCCCGCATAACTTTCGTCAGGCATTCCCATATTAAAAAAAGAACGGCATCAAAAAAAATTAGCGCCGGGAGGAATGCGATTATGCCTAGTATCCGGTTCAGGTCCTGCCGTCTGCTCGTTTGGACCCTATTGCTTGCAGGCTTGTCCATATTTACAGGGCTGGAAGGCGCTGCGTCGGCACACACGGACGAACCCCCAGCAGTCAGAAAGGCCGCCATCATCATTGACGACCTCGGCAACAACATGAAAGGCACCGATGCGATCCTGGATTTGCCTTTTCCGATTACGGCCGCCGTTATGCCGTTTCTCCCTTCCTCGCACAGCGATGCCGAGAAAGCGTTCGGCAAAGGACACGACGTGATCGTCCATCTTCCGATGGAACCCCTCAGCGGCCGTAAAAGCTGGCTAGGTCCCGGTGTCATCACCACGGATCTGAGCGATGCCGAGGTGCGCAAACGGGTCAACGCCGCCATTGACGATATCCCGCACGCGATCGGGGTGAACAATCATATGGGCTCCAAAGCGACCGGCGATGAACGCGTGATGCGGCTTGTGATGGAGGTGCTGCGCGAAAGAGGGCTCTTCTTTCTGGACAGCCATACGAATTACCGGAGCATCGCATGCCGGGAGGCCAAAAAAGTCGGCGTGCCTTGTTTGGAAAATCACCTTTTTCTCGATGATATCCATACGAAAAGCAAAGTAACCCAGCAGATTCATCTGATCGGCACCCACTCCAAAGCGCATCAGCCGTGCATCGCCATCGGCCACGTCGGGGCCAAGGGAGAAATAACGGCCTCGGCCCTGAAGGATACGCTGCCGAAATTGAAGGACACCCTGTCCTTCGTTAAAATCAGCGAGTTATACAAGCCTCCAGCGCCAAACACGGCTCCGTGAATAAACCGGAGCGTCACTCTACTCTATTTCCGGATGCGCAATGGGTGAACACCATCGTCATGCGGCGCCTGCACTGCGCCGGGAACTGTGCCCTATCTTGAACAAGAAGCCCTTGATCAGTTTAAGCTGACCAAGGGCTTTTGTTTATGGAAGCTTATCTTTTTACGTTGGAGTTCCGATTAATAATTGCTAGGGTCTTCCGGGTTAACCGGAGGCGTTGTTCCGCCGTTTCCGCTTTTGCCGTTATCGTAGGCGTTCACTTCGAACGTAATGATTTTGTCGTACAGGATGTAATCCTTACGGTTTTTGAACGGTCCCTTGTTGTTCTCGTGCTTGTCGATCGCGAACATAACCGGGCCTTTGCCGGCCGCGCGGCCTTCGTACCACGCGATAAACGCGTTCACTTCGTTCATGGAAAGGTCGTACTCTTTTTCGGTTCCGTTGTTAAGCGTAATGACGAGAATAGCGCTGTTACCGGATTCTTCCACCGGCGGAATGACTACGTCTCCCGCTTTAGGAGTAGCGGACGCTTCGTTGGACGGAGCGCTCTCTCCCGCTGGAGCTACAGCCGTTACTACATAGTAATAAGTCGTGCCGTTGACGACATTTGTATCGGTGTACGTATACGTCGCACCCGTAACTGAACCGACGGTTACGTACGGACCGCCTGCAGTTGTGCTGCGTTTAACGTTGTAACTGGTCGCATTGTTTACGCTGTTCCAGGCAAGCGTAATTTTTTTGTCCCCGCCCGCGGCTGTCAGGTTAAGCGGAGCGGCAACCGGCGGCTCGACGGCTTTGCCGAAGACGTTCCATTCGTAGACGTATTTGCCCTGCTTAAGGACAACGGTTGTTACATTTTGAACCGGTGCAGGCAGCGTTTCGACCGTATCATTCACTACCGGCGAGTAAGAGGATAGCAAATTATTGTCAGCATCGTAAAATTCTATAGTTGCTTTTGCATCCGCTTTTACGATAACGGCTTCAACGATTTTAGGAGAAGAGAAGGTATGCCAAACGACAGACGTACCTGTAAATACATAATTTGCTCCATCGTTATCTGTCAGTAGACGTGTGGTTGATGTTGAAGTAGCGGTTGATGCCCCCATATTGAGAGCAACCCTGTCCAACAGTCCTCCCGTGTACTTCGTCGCAGTTGGTTTAATAGATCTCTCTGGTGAAGGCGCGCTCTCGCCAGCTTCATTGACCGCTGTAACCACATAGTAATAGATCGTATTGTTTGTTACTTTTGTATCCGTATAGGATGCAGTCGTAACATTTGTAGCTAAAAGAGCATAAGGACCACCTGGTGAAGTGGAACGTTTCACATTATAAAATTTGGCACCTGTCGAGGTCCAATCAAGATCAACCGTTTTATCGCCGGCTTGAATCCAAGTTATTGTGGTAGCCAGTGGCGGAGTTGTCGGTTTGCCGAAAACGTTCCACTCGTATACAAAGCCACCTTTTTTCAGAACTACTGAAGAAACATTTTTAATAGGTTTCGGCAGAGATTCCACGCCATCATTAGTTACAGGTGTGTAAGAATCAAGAAGAGTCTGTGACGAATCATAAAATTCTATTGTACCTCTGGAATCGGACTTCACAATCACAGCGCTTATTTCTTGTGGAGTCGTAAAATTGTGCCAAACTAAGGTATTGTTCGTTTGAATGTAGTTGGACGGATTATTATCCGTTAATAGACGTACCGTTGAAGTTGGGTTATTCGTAGAAGGCCCCATTTTTAAAGGAATTCTGTCTAGCAAACCACCTGTGTATTTCGTTGCATCAGGTTTGATTGCTTTCTCAGGTGAAGGCGCACTTTCCCCAGCTTCATTAACCGCTGTTACTACATAATAATAAGTCGTCTTGTTTGTAACTGTAGTATCGGTGTAAGAAGTGCCTGAAATGTTGGAGGCCAACACAGCATAAGGACCGCCTGCAGTAGTTGAACGCTTTACGTTGTAAAACTTAGCACCCGTGGAACTCCAATCCATATCGACACTTTTGTCTCCCGCTTGAATCCAAGTAATCGTGGTCGGCAGCGGCGCGGCGGAAGGAGTTGTGAAAACATTCCACTCATAGGCAAAGGCTCCCTGCCTAAGTACCACTGTAGAAACATCTTTTATCGGCGATGGTAATGTTTCAACCCCGTCGTTCGTTACAGTCGTATAACTGTCAAGTAGATTCAGGTTTTCATCATAAAAATCTACGACAGCTCTTGCGTCGGATTTTACAATGACTGAGTTGATTTGTTGAGGTGTTGAGAAAGAATACCAAACCGGTTTAGTCATCGAGATATAATTGGACGGATTATCATCCGTAAGTACTGTTACACCAGCACCCGAGGACTGTCCAACAGTAGTCCCTGTTTGCAATGTGACAGAGTCCAACAAACCACCCCTATATTTGCTTGCAGCCGCATAAACAGAACTGCTCGCCATAACGGAATACAACATAACCGCAAAAAGAAAAACAAATAAGCTAAGCTTCTTTCCAGTTTTCATTACTTTTCCTCCAATGATAATTTATTTCCATAAATATAATACTATAGACCTATAAAATAAACTATATATTTTTTAAATATAATCTTAATAACCTATAATTTTATTTCTAAGTAATATTATTGAAATAGACTGATATAACAAAAAGCACTCCAACTAAATTTTATAGTCAGAGTGCTTTTCTGGTTTTCACCGATTAAAACCGCTGTAATTATTCCGCATCCGCGGTAATATCCAGAATCACCTTGCCTTTGTTCCGGTTCGCTTCCATCCACTCGTGGGCTTCACGCACACGGCTCCACGGGAAAATCCGGTCCACAACCGGTTGCAGAGCACCGTCCGCGAAGCCGGAGGATGCCTGCTGCCAGAACTGCTGGGTCAGCCGGATTTTATCTTCGCGGCTGCGGCTGCGCAGCGTGGACCCGATGATGGAAATCCGTTTCATCAGCAGAGGATTCAAATCAAAGCTTTCCATCGGGACTTCGGAACCTCCCGTCATGCCCACGAGGACGATACGTCCGCCTACGGCGGCGCCGGCCAGATGGTCCGTAAAATACGGGGCGCCTACGAGATCGAGGACAATATCGCTGCCGTGTCCGCCTGTTGCTTCCAAAAGCCAAGGGAGAAAGGAGCCTTCGCGGTAATTCCAGACGCCTGCCGCGCCAAGCTCCCGGCAAAATTCAAGCTTTTCGCTTGAACCCGCAGTCACCAGAGCATGAGCCCCAAATTCCCGGGCGAGCTGAATTGCTGCCGAACCGACCCCGCTTGCGCCGGCATGAATGAGCACATAGTCCCCTTCCGTCATTCCTGCCAGTTTAACGAGGTTCAGATAAGCCGTCAGAAATGCCTCCGGAATAGCCGCTCCTTCCGCATAACTCAAATTAGCAGGTAAACGCATCGCCATGCCGGCAGGAACGGCTACCCGCTCGGAATAGCCGCCCCCGGGAAGGAGAGCACAGACTCGCTCGCCTTCTCTCCAGCCGGTAACGCCGCTTCCTACGCCTATAACAACGCCTGCCATTTCCAGGCCGAGTATATCCGATTCCCCGGGAACCGCCGGGTACTTGCCTTCACGCTGCAGCAGATCCGCACGGTTGAGACCCGCGGCCTTCACTTGGATAAGCAGTTCGCCTTCGCCCGCAACGGGGTCGGGCCTTTCCCCGATATACAGCTCTTCCGGTCCGCCGTATTGTTTGATCTGTACCGCTTTCATCGGGATCACTCCTCTGGTTGATAAACATCTGCAATAGGTATTAGTATACCACGCACAGATGGCAATTGCTTGCCCGCCGCCCATCAGCAAAATTGTTCCAACCGAGGTATACTTAAAACATCCGCTTGAAATTTTAACCTCCGGGGCCGGGATAAACGCAAAGCCATCCTTTTACTTAAAAAGTTCCCCCCCTGCAGCCAATCAGCAATAAACAATAAGCACTATGCAAAAAACAATCAGTAAATCAGCAGTCAAGTCAGCTGTATCCGCAAAAAAACAGTTCAGAAAGTGAGGTTCCCGATCATGAATATTTCCAACCGTTCCAACCGATTTTGTACGCTTTTTCAAATCCGCTACCCCCTTATCCAAGCCGGAATGGCCGGCGGAAGCACAACGCCGGCCCTCGTTGCCGCCGTATCCGAAGCCGGCGGCCTCGGGACACTGGGCGCCGGCTACATGACGCCGGAGCAGATTTCCGCCGCCATCCGCGAAATCCGCAGCCGGACGGACCGCCCTTTTGCCGTGAACCTGTTCATTCTGCCCGAACCCGGGCAAGGCCCGCATGAACAGGAACAGCGGCAAAAAGCCGACGAAGCGTGGCGGCTGCTTGCTCCCCTGCGGGAGAAGACGGGCACCCGCGAGGAGTGGCCTCCCGCCGTGTGGAGCGAATCGTACCGGGAACAGCTCGCCGTCCTCCTGGAGGAGAGGGTCCCGGTATTCAGCTCCACATTCGACGTGCCGGATGCGGCTACTCTCGCGGAATGCGCGCGTCTCGGCATCCGGACGATCGGCACCGCGACGACCGTGCGGGAAGCCGCCGCGCTGGAGGAAGCCGGAGTCGACGCGATCGTCGCCCAGGGCAGCGAAGCCGGAGGCCACCGCGGCACGTTTCCCGGCGAAAGCGACGGCGAGCCGCCGCTCATCGGCACAATGGCTCTCGTGCCACAGATCGCGGACCTCGTCCGAGTGCCGGTCATCGCCGCCGGCGGCATCATGGACGGCCGCGGCATAGCTGCCGCGCTGGCCCTCGGGGCGGACGCCGTGCAGCTCGGCACGGCGTTCCTCGCCTGCGCGGAGAGCGGGGCCCACGCCGTCCACAAGGAAGCCGTGCTCGCCGCACGCGACGAGTCCACCGTGCTTACGCGATCGGTGTCCGGCAAGCACGCCCGCGGCATCCGGACGGCGCTGCTGGACGAGCTGCGCCCTTTGGACAGCCGGCTTCCCTCCTATCCCGCGCAGAACGCCCTCACCCAAGGGATCAGGCGAAGCGCCGCCAAAGCGGGCAATCCCGCTTATATGGCCATGTGGGCGGGCCAAGCCGCATCTCTGGCAAGACGCAGCGGAGCCGCGCAGATCATCGAAGAGCTGGTGCGGGAAACCGGCGAAGTGCTGAACCGGATGAGCGGACAGAAGCTCTGACGATGAGTGAACGGACGGTCCGGTGAATTTAATGGACCTCGCTCAGGCCCATAGAAAGATGGACCGCAACCGGCATTCCCGCTTCTACTAACAAACATCTAACAAACATCGCAAACACTTCCTTAACGGGGAATAGCCCCAAGCCGGAGCTACCGTCATGCGGCGCCACACTGCCCTCTGAGAGCAGTAAATAGTTGTACATCCGCCGCTTCCCGGACATCGCTGTGCGTTCGCCGCGTCTCAAAAAACACACGAACAGCTGCGTCGGCGTTCGTGATTAAGGAAGCCCGAGGATATTGACGATACAATCGCGAAACCCGTTAAAATCGTCAAATAAGCTGCCTATTCACGCAAAAAGCCTGCACGGAAGAGGAAATTTCCTTCCGTACAGGCTTTTATTATTTACGGCACAACGCCTTACTTCGTTTTCTTCACCCAATCGGCGATATCCTTAATAACGGAAGCCGGTGTATTGGCCGGTTCGTTATACTCCGCGCCGGTCGATTTTTCGTCAACCTCGGCAAATACATGGTTGAGCTTCGGATACAACTTGTATTCCACATTCGTACGGTCCTTAAGGGCTTCTTTCCATTTGTCCAAATGATAAGCGAGCACCTGGGCATCGTTATCCCCTTGCAGGATCAGCATCGGCTTGTCCTGCTTTTTAGCGATCTCGGAGGCGGAATAGTTGCGGAAATCCATCCACCAGTAAGCGTTGCTCAGCGCAAGATCCTTGGGGAGGTTGTCCACGGAGTACTGCGGATCTTTGATAAGCTTAAGCTGCTGCTCCCAGAAGGCGACCTGCTGCTCCAGTATGCTCGTATCGAGTCCGCGTTCCCGGCTTACTTCGAGCTGGTACTTGGACTGCTCCAGCACGACGTCTTCGATGGAGTTGGTCGGTCCGGCCAGAACGACGGCACCGGCCAGTTTCACGTCCTTGACTCCGTCGATAATACGCGGAACGATCATCCCGCCTTGGCTGTGACCCGCTACGAAAATGCGCTGGGGGTCGATTCCCTCCGTCTTCGCGAGCTGATTAACCGCGTATACGGCATCCGCCACAGTCTCGTTCTGTACCGTAAAAGTCGGCGTAGCCGATTTGAACGGGTGCTCGCGCGTCACTTTCTCGTAGCGAAGAGTAGCGATTCCCTCGGCGGCCAGGCCGACCGCCATATCCCGGAACAGCTTGGTGCCGCCGATCGACTCGTCGCGGTCGTTGGCGCCGGAGCCGTGAACGAGGACGACAACCGGATGCGGTCCCGGTTTATTCGGCAATGTGAGCGTGCCCGGAAGAACGAGCTTGCCTTCGCCGAGCTTCACTTCTTTTTCAACATAAGCGCTGGAATCGTCATAGGACGGTTTCCGGTAAGTATCCGGAGAATAGTAGGGAGGTATGTATAAATCGTCGATACGTTCCTGCTTGTCGAACCGCACTGTCATCTGGAACGGCACGGTGCTCTGCGTTTCATAGGTCAGGTACACATTTTCATGCACGGAATTGCTTGCCGTTCCGGCCCCAAGCTGCCCGGTTATCGGACCGTACATGTTGGTGTAATACTGCGATATGGAATGAAGCTGATTGGCGTTGAGAGATTTCTTGAGGTCTTCGTTAAAATAAGAAACCGCGCTCTCGTTCTCTCCCTGCAGCCAGTGACTGGCAAAGGCGCTTGCCGCCGCTTTCAAGTCCCCTTTCGGGATGATCAGCTTGCCGGTTTGCGGGTCCCAAGAGACAGCCGTGTGCAAAGCCTCCGTCAAAAAACTCAGAGGAACGAACGCTTTTTCGTCCTTGATTTGGACCGCAGCCCCTAGCTCCACTTCTTTATCGTTGATCATGGCCGTGGATTTTCCGATCGCAAGCGTAATCGTATCGCTCCCAAGCGACAAGGTTACGGTACGCTCTTCGTTATTCCAGGCCACCTTGGCACCGGCCGTTTCACTTACAAGACGTAGAGGAGCGAGAACGGTTGCCGCCTTCGTATCGGAAGCGGAGACGGATCCGGCAGCCGCGGGTGTATCTACGGAAGCCGCAGCCGCGGGTACCGCACCGGCGAGCAGCATGGATGCAATTACGGCAGATTGCCAGATTGGCAGATGTTTTTTCATGAGGTCACCTCAATTTCGAAATAGTTGGGGAATCTAGCAGCCTCTTTCTAGCAGCCGCCATCTATCAGTATAGCACAATCTTCCAAACGGTCGACGGGACTTAAGTAGGAAGTACGCCAAAAAGGCAGGTCCCGGAGAACCTGCCTTTATCAAGAAAAACTTAAGCGCGGCCCAAGAAGGCGCCCAGCATCCAGACGTGTTTCTGAAGCGATGCCTGCAGCCCGATCAGCATATCCGCCGTCGGCTCATCGCCTTCTTCTTCGGCGGCCGCAATGCTTTCCTGAAGATATCCGACCAGCCGTTCAAAGTCGCCGCGTACCGCTTCTACCATCTGCTCCGCGGTTTCGGAGCCCGCAGCTTCCTGCAGACGAGCCAGCTTCAAAGCCTCTGCGAGTGTCGCGACGGGTTTGCCTTTAAGCGCCAGCACCCGCTCCGCGATTTCGTCGATATGCTGAGCCGCTTCGTTGTAAAACTCTTCGAATTTTGCGTGAAGCGTAAAGAAATGAGGCCCGTTAACGAACCAGTGGAAGTTGCGCAGTTTCATGGAAAGGACCGTCCAGTCGGCGGCCAGATGATTTAATTGGGTAACAGTTTTCATAGTTTGTTTCCTCCTTAATAAGGCTCATGTTAGTTTCATTATTCTTCTTTTGTTGCCGTACATTTAGTTTACCACCGCCCTTATTTAAAATCAATACTTAATTATAATAATTCTAAATAAGTATTGTGAAAAAGGCAGGAGATCGCTCCCGCCCTTTTGATCTATAAAGTTTAATCGTCTTTTTTGGCCAAGGCCGCCTTAAGAGCATCCCCCAGACTCGACCCTAAATCTTCTTGCTTGCTGTACTGCTTGACGAGCTTCTGCTGCTGATGCTTGGCGACTTTTCCCGTGCTTTCGCCCAGCACTTCGACGACGTTGCACGGAAGGCACTGGACGTATTTGCCCGCCTTGCCGGTTTTCAGCTCCATCTTCTTGTGACACTGCGGGCAGCGCCGGTTGACAAGCTGCTTCTCCGCGGAGCGGCGGTATTCGCACTCACGGTTTGCGCACACGAGCATTTTGCCGCGTTTGCTTTTCCGCTCCATCAACCGTTCTCCGCATTCGGGACACCGGCTGTTCGTCAGGTTGTGTGGCTTGTATTCCGTCTGGCTCGTTCTTACGCCGGTTACAAGCTGCTTGGTCATCTCGCGGATTCCGCTGAGGAACGTTTCGGTGCGGCCGCGCCCCCGGGCGATATCTTCAAGCTCCTGCTCCCACTTGGCCGTCAGCTCCGGAGAACGCAGCTCCTCGGCAACCAGCTCGATCAGCTGCGTGCCTTTGCCCGTCGGGTGGAGGGACCCGCCTTCGCGCTCGATCGTATCGGAGCTGACGAGCTTCTCGATAATTTCCGCCCGCGTTGCCGGCGTACCGAGGTGATGCTTCTCCATCTGCGTCAGGAGCGTCGCCTCCGTATGCCTCTTCGGCGGCTGCGTCCGGTGCGTGCCGACACGGCAGCGGACCGTCCCGGCGTTATCCCCGGCGGAGAGCGCGGGAAGTTCCTGCAGATCGGCGCGGTCAGCGCCTTCACCGCCGTCCTCTTCGTCGCCGTCTCCGGAATCCGCGGCGGTGCCCGGGCCGTACACGCTCCGCCAGCCCGCATCCTTCACGACGCGGCCGGCCACGTGGAACGGCTCGCCGGCCACTTCGACGACCATCGCGGTCGTCTCGTAACGGGCAGCCGGATAGAACAAGGCGAGAAAACGCCGGACGATGAGATCGTAGAGCTTCCTCTCGTCCGCAGACAGGGCGGACAGATTCACGTATTCGTCCGTCGGAATGATCGCATGATGGTCCGACACTTTCGAATCGTCCACAATCCGCTTCGAAACGGGCAGTTGGCCCTTCATGAGCGGCTTTGCGAGCGGCGCGTACGGGCCGACGGCAACGGACTGGAGCCGCTCCTTGAGCGTGCCCGTCATATCGCTGGTAAGGTACCGCGAATCCGTACGCGGGTACGTCACGAGCTTATGCTGCTCGTAGAGCCGCTGGAGCGTCGAGAGCGTGTGCTTCGCCGAGAAGCCGAACCGGCGGTTCGCATCCCGCTGGAGCTCCGTCAAGTCATACGCGAGCGGCTGAGGCTCCGTCTTCTCGGTCTTCTTGACGGAGACGACTTTGCCGCTCTTGCCCGAAACGCGCTGTACGAGCGCATCGACACGCTCGCGCTCGAAAAGGCGGCTCTCGCCGGAGCGCTGGCGCCACGTCCCGCGGAACGCGCCGAAATCCGCCTGCACGGTCCAGTACTCCACGGACCGGAAGTTCCGGATTTCTTTCTCGCGGTCCATGATCATCCCGAGCGTCGGGGTCTGGACGCGGCCGGCCGAAAGCTGCGCGTCGTATTTGCTCGTGAGCGCGCGGGTGATGTTCAGGCCGATCAGCCAATCGGCCTCGGCCCGGCAGACCGCCGACTGGAACAGGCGGTCGTATTGTTTGCCGGGCTTCAGGTTCGCGAAGCCTTCGCGGATCGCCTTGTCGGTCTGCGAGGAGATCCACAGCCGCTGAAACGGCTTATTCCAACGGATCATTTCCATGATCCAGCGCGCGACAAGTTCGCCTTCGCGGGCGGAGTCCGTCGCGATGATCAGCTCCGCCAAGTCTTTGCGTTTCGCCAGATCCGCTATGGCGCGGAACTGGTGGGACGTTTCTTTGAGCACTTTAAGCTTCATACGGCCCGGAATAATCGGAAGATCTTCCAGATTCCACTTCTGATAACGAGTATCGTAATCTTCGGGCTCCGCAAGGCCGACAAGATGACCGAGCGCCCAGGTCACCACATGTCCGGGACCTTCGTAATACGATTTATGCTTTTGACCGCATCCGAGCACACGGGCGATTTCTTTTGCCACGCTCGGTTTTTCGGCCAGTACAAGTGATTTGCTCATCGAATTCTCCTTTAATAAACCGGTAACGGACCTGTATGCCCGATTGCGGGTTTCCCGGTACCGTTCCTCTCGTTTCCTTCTTCTATTGTAAAAACGTTTCCGGCGCCGCGTCAACCAAGGACGCTTTCCGCAACTTTATTCCGGGTCCGCGTAAACGGAAAAAACCCGCCGGGCAGAGGCGGGTCTTTCATCATGGACGGAATGAACGGCAGGACTATACGGTTCCCGGCAGTTCGTCCTTCGATTCTCGGTCCAGTTGGCTGAAACGCAGCAGCAGCAGGCTGGCCAGCACCGATACGACGGCGCCCGCCGCGAAAGGAAGTCCGTGCTGGATGCCGAAGAGCGAGGTGCCCGTGATCGGTCCGGCGATCCGGCCCAGGCTGTCCATGGACGAGCTGAGGCCCGTCGTGATCCCTTGACCGTGCCGGGTGCGCTGGGTTAACAGCGAGTTGATGCACGGCCGGATCATGGCGTTGCCGGCGCTGAACACGGTCAGGGCAAGCGTAGCCGTCCAGAAGCCGGCCGAGCCGAGCACGAGCAGGAAGCCGGCGGCCGAGGCGAACAATCCGCACAGGATCGCGAGCTTTTCCTTCTTCTTCTTGGCAATGACGCGAACGAGTCCGCCCTGTACCAGCGCATCGGCAAATCCGCTGAACATAAACATCAAGCCGATCTGCAGCGGCGTAACGCCGAAACGGGAGATCTGGAAATATTGGAAAGTCGCTTCCAGCCCCGCGAGCGAGAAGGTGACGAAGAAGGTCATCACATACAGATAACCGAGCTTTCCGCGCAGCAGAGACCAGCGGGACGGCTTGTCCCCCTGATTCTGTCCTCTGTTATCCGGCAGCGATTCTTTAAGCTTCAAAAATCCCGCGCAGAAAATTCCCGCGGACAAAAGCGCGGCTCCCCAGAACGGGAGCGACAAACTGACCACACTTAAGGTCCCCCCGATCGCCGGACCGAAAATAAAGCCCAGTCCGATCGACATTCCGACGAAGCCCATGGATTTGGTCCGTTCCTCATGGGTCGTAATATCCGCGACATAAGCCAGCGCGACACCGCTCAGCGCCCCCGAGCAGATGCCGCCCAAAATGCGGGACAAATAGAGAAGCGGCAGATTCGTTCCCGCCAGCGCCAGCAGGACGAAGGAAATCATAAAGCCGAAAATTCCGGTCAGCAGAACGGGCCTGCGGCCGATTTTATCCGAGAGACCTCCCCATAAAGGAGAGACGAGGAAGGACATGATGGAGTATATGGAGAGAACCCATCCCAGATGCGTCTCTCCTTGCGGTATTCCGTGCAGCAGCTCGGGCAGGACGGGGATAATTAATCCGAATCCGAGGTAGACGGTAAACATCAGCAGCATGATGAAGACGACACGCTTGTTCATACGATCGGCCCCTTTTGAATTTCTTGTACCTGTGTAAAGATTACGCTTTCTTAACCTGCGCCTTTTTCATCTGCTGGTGTTTCTTCGTGTTCGTCAGCTTATGGAAAATAAGAATCTGCCACGCGTTGCAGGCGAGCAGGACCAGCGAGACGTAAAGCAGCGAAGTCAAATCGTTGATGCTGAAAGCCGGAAGCATTTCCAGGCAGGTGACCACGATCATAAAGAACAGCGTCGGTATTCTGGCGGAAGCGTTGGTCAGCTTCACCTTCACCTGCGAAACGATCAAAGCCGCCGCGGCGATCAAGACCGGAATGCCGGCATACATCGCAAAGCTCTCCTTACCTTCCGCAAAGCCCTGATAGCGCAAGAAAAAAAGGTTCGCGATAGCCATGACGATAAAGAACAGCTGAAGACCGGACCACGCGCCTTTGCGGTTCCGGAGAATTCCGATCATGTAATAGTTGGTCATCAGGTACGCGAAATACCCGACCACGCTGATCATACACATGGTAAGTGTCGCCATAATGATCATAGAAAATTCACTTGCGCCGCTCACCGCGACATCCATCGACACAAAGTCCGGGAAAACGGCCTTGCCGATCCCCCAGACGGCAATACCGAGAACAAGTCCGCCCAACATCGTAGACCAGAACAGAAACAGCATCGGTTTTAACATGATTTCTCTCCTTAACCGGATACGGACAAAACCGTCCCCCATTTAGGCAGGGACGGTTCTACCGCTTTTTCGTTTACTTAAAATATTCCGTAGCCGAGCAGCACGACGATCACGATCAGAACCGCCCAGACGACAAAGAGGATCTTAGTAGACGATTCCTTGCCTTGTCCTCTTTTCATGCGTCCGAGAATCATTTCCATAAGTCCGATCATAACGATAGCGATGATTCCCTTCACCACGTACTTGACCGGGAAGCCGTAGCCGATCAGCATGCCGATTCCGGAAACCAGCATAATCAGGTAGAACAATCTGAGGATCATAGGAGTAATTTTCTGCCGGTAAAAAATGGCGCTTACCACAAACAGGATGACGATAAACGCCCACGATCCCGAATGCGATTGATGAAAAATGTTTAACAACTTGTCTGACATGTCGATTCCTCCATGTTCGTATATGTATTCCTTGTAGACGCAGCAACGCCCTTATCATATCAAGCCGTCCGAGGGTTTACAAGGTCCCGGAGACAATAACACCTCCAATAGGACACTAGTGTCGGAAAGTGTTCACAAAACTTTGACCGGAAAAAAGACCCGAAAAAACCCTGGCGAAACCGGCAGATCGCCTGCTTTCGCAAGGCACCCGCCGGAACGCAAGGGTCCGGTTTTGCAGCGGAAAAATGTCAGTCCAGAACGACCGGCTTGCCCGCCTGCGCCGACTCGTACGCGGCCAGACCGACGGCCGCCGCCTTGAGCCCGTCTTCACCGGTAACCGGCACCGGCTTTCCGCCTAGAAGGGCATCGACGAAGCCTCTGATCATGTATTCGTCCATGTTGTCTCCCCAGTAGCTCCACTGGGCCTTGCCGGTGACATCGCTGAAAACTTCGTTCTTCTGCGCGAAGGAATCGATGGAAATGACCCCCTTCGTGCCGGTGATTTCCATCGTAACGTCGCCCCAGGTCGGGAACGATTTGCTGCGGGACCAGCTCGGATCCAGCACGGCAAAGACGCCGTTCTCGAACCTCACGTGCACCATGCCGGCATCGTCGATATCCAGCTCGTGGAAGCGGGTATCGGCATAAGCGAACACTTCACGGACGTCGCTGCCGAGGAACCACCGCATCAAGTCCATCACATGGACGGTATGGTCGAACACGGCCCCGCCGCCGGAGAGCTTCTTGTCGACGAACCATCCGCCCGGCATGCTGCCGCGATTGGTTCCTTTGATGGCGATAATTTCGCCGATTTCCCCGCGGTCGATCGCTTCTTTGGCCTGCACGACGGCCGGTATGTAGCGGCACGGAAACGCTGTCATCAGCTGCACGCCATGCTCCCGGCACACCGCGATCATCTGTTCCATCTCCGTCGTGGAGATGCCGAGCGGCTTCTCGCACAGGATGTGCTTCCCGGCTTTGGCGGCAGCGATCGTAAGCTCCGCATGGCGGGAATTTTCTGAACAGATCACAACGGCGTCAATGTCGGTTCTCAGCAGTTCATCCGCCTCGCTGTAGTACGGAATCCCATAGGTGTCCGTTATTTTGGCGACACGGTCCTTGTCCTCGTCGGCAATCCCGGCAACCTCGACCTCCGGCAAAGCGTTCAATGCGTTAAAATAGGAAAACGCATGACCGTGGGCGAAGCTGATCATTCCGATTTTGAGCTTTCTCATCCCTTTGCGCCTCCTTTCAGCGGCAGCCGGACAGGCTGTCCCTTACGTGCGGATTCGAGGGCAGCCAGCACGATTTCCAGAGCCCGCAGCGCATCTTCCGCCGTGACGAGAGGTTCCTTGTCCTCACGGATACAGGTCAGGAAATGCTCCAGCTCGTAGTAGTACGGGTCTTGGTACGACGGGCTTTTCGGTACCTGCACCCCGCGTGTACCGGCCGGCGCCGCACTGCTTCTCAGCAGCTTCAAGGAATCCGTCTCCCGGCTGTTCAGCCGGATAATGCCGGCTTTGCCGGCGAATTCGGCTGCTGTCGCGAAAGCGCCCGGATAGCCCCAGTGGCCTTCGAGGTTCGCGATGGCTCCGCCTGCAAACCGCAGGGTCACAAGGGCGTAATCCTGCTCCTCGCTGCGCCGGTTGAGAGCGAATACTTCCTGCACTTCTCCGTATGCCCACCGGGCAAAGTCGATATCGTGAATCATCATGTCCATGATGACGCCGTGACTTTTGTCAAAATCGTTGTACCAGTCCTTGACGGTTCCCGGATGCGAACCTACCCGTTTCAAGTGAGCCACCCCGGGTTCCCCGGTTACGCCGGCCTCCAGCTTGCGTTTGAGATCCGCGTATTCCGGGAAGAAACGGACCACATGGCCGATAAACAGACGCACGCCTTTCTTTTGACAGTAGGCGATCATTTCTTCGGCATCTTCCAGCGTCAGCGCAATCGGTTTTTCGCAAATCACGTGCTTTCCCAGATCGGCCGCTTTCATGACATATTCCTTGTGCAGGTTGGTCGGCAGAGCAATGCTGACGGCGTCGATCTCCGCCTCCGCCATCATGTCCTCGAAAGAAAAGTACGCTTTCGTCTGCAAGTGTCCTGCCAGGTCCCGTGCCGTGTCCCGGTCGAGATCGCATACTCCGGTTAATTCGACTCCCGGCATTCGATGATAGTCCGTTCCGTGAACGGTCCCCATTGTTCCGCAGCCAACTACGGCGACTTTCATGTTTGTTCTCCTCTCCCTGAAGCAAAAATCTGTGCGGTACACACAGCTCCCTTCATTATATAGGATAGGAAGAAGCCATAAAATGTCCGTATGTTAAGAAGGCATTAATTTTTCTTATCCTGCTAAACTGTCAGTATGTATGAAGAAAAGACTAAGATTGGAGCGGCCCGGAACCGCACCCCCTCTTTTAGTTAACGCCTGACCCGTTTCGATCAAAACGAAATAGCGATTCTCCGGGATGCCGGCGTCCTTTTGCAAAGCTGGCAATGATTTCTGCCCCCAGAACCGAGTACACGATCCCATTCCCTCCGTATCCCAGGGAAAACAGGCTGTTCGGAAAACCCGGCTGGGTTCCGATCATCGGATAACCGTCATGTGTCGCCCCGAAGACACCTGCCCATGCGTATTCCGCCTGAAGATCCAGATGAGGAAAAAGTTCCTTCGCTTTATGCAGCAAAACGTCTTTCTTTACCGCCAGGCGCGCGGCTCTCTCTTCTGCTGTCATCATCGGCTCATCCTCCCCGCCGATTATAATCCTTCCGTCTCCGGTTGTACGCAAATAGAGGTAAGGACGGGCCGTCTCCCAGATCATGCATTCCTTATGCCAGCCCGTTATTTCTTGAAGAGGCTTGGTCACGACAGAGTAGGTGGTAAGCAGTTTCGCATTCGGATTCCTTCTTATATCCTGGGATTCGTGTCCGGTGGAATAGACCGCGAAGCGGGCACGGATGCTGCCGCGGTCCCGGGTCGTGAATACGATTCCGTCCTTGGTATCCACACGGGAAACGATTTCCGTGCGTGTATACACCTTCATCCCCTTAGCCGCCGAGGCCGCTATCAAACCGTGTACAAGGGCATAAGGATTAATGGCAGCCCCTTCGCCGGTCAGGATGGCTCCGGGTTTTGTAAATGAAAACTTCTTCGCGATCCGTTCGGGCGTTAAAAATTCGACTTGAAAACCGTATTTCACCAGGGTCCGGTATTCCTCCGTCAGCAGCGGCACATCTTTCGCATCCGAAGCAAGATACAGCGAATCCCGCTGCTTGAAGTGGGCGTCCAGCTTCTCCTTGCGGCAGATCTCGCCAAGAGTCCGTACCGCTTCCCCGCACAAGTTGTAAAAAGCGACGCCGTTTTCTTCCCCGAATGAATGAATGCAGCTGGTCAAAGTTTTATCGTTGAACATATGGACAATTCCCGTGTTGACTGCCGTACTGCCTCCGGCGATATCCCGGCTGTCCACCAACATAGGAGTGAATCCCTCCTGGATTAACCTGTAAGCGGCCAGCGCACCGGCCACTCCCCCTCCGATGATAAGAATATCGCATTCGGTATCGCATTCGAGTTTCGGATACCGGGCGGTTTCCGGTTGAATATGAGGCCAATAAGGTTCTCCTGAAATGAGGTCCATACGGTCAGATCTCCTTCCGTTTGAAATCGGCGTATTCGCGCGTGCCGTGGCTTCTGTGGCGTGAACTGAAAGGGGCTGTACCTTTGATTATGCCCATCTAGGGAAACCTCTACCTATAAAAACGGCTTTTTTTACGCTTGGCGGCACGAAAAAACCGTCTGACGCGGCATCTGCGCATCAGACGGTCTTTCTCCGTTTTTACCAGGTTACAAAAGGGATCGAGCCCGGCGTATCTCCGCCCATCATTTGGGCGACCGGTATCGTATACGCAACAAGGATCAGCACGGCGGTCACGCCGAGCCAGAGCCCCCAGCGCTCGAACAGCTTCGGAGTCGGCTCCGATGCATCGCGCACTTCGCCGATCGGGTACTCCGTCTCGCCTTTAGGCGAACGCATAAGCGCGACGACGTTATAGATCATCATGACGACGGCTACGAAAAGAATCATGCCGCCGATCGCCATCGCGACGTGGTACGGCATCCACAGCACCGTGTCGGGATGATTCTCGTACGTCGTGTACGCGGTCCGGCGGGGCGAGCCGAGCAGGCCGACGGTGTGCATGGAGCCCGACATGAAGAACATGCCGACGCACCAGAGAATCGTCTGCCAAATTCCCAGCTTGTGCAGCCTCTGCGTCAGCTGCCGGCCCGTGATCGCCGGGATCAGCCAGTAGGTGATTCCGAAGAAAGTAAGGGCCACGCTGGTCGCGACGGTCAGATGAAAGTGTCCCGTTACCCAGAGGGTGTTGTGCACGACTTGGTTCATCTGGTTACTGGCATTGATGATGCCGCCCGCTCCCGCCGGGATAAAAATCAGCATCCCCATAAACGGAGCGAAGAACCGGACGTCTTTCCAAGGGAGAAACTTAAACCAGCCGAACAGGCCTTTGGCCCCCTTCTCCCTGCCTGTCGTTTCGAAGGTGGCGAACAGCGAGAACGCCGTCATCAGGGAAGGCACGATGACCATGAAGGTCAGAATAACCTGAAGGAATTTCCAGAACGAGCTGATTCCGGGCTCTGTCAACTGGTGGTGAAACCCTACCGGAATCGAGAACAGCAGGAACAGGATAAACGAAAGCCGGGCAAGCGCGTCGCTGAATATTTTGCCGCCGATCACTTTCGGAATAATCGTATACCAGCAAATATAGGCGGGCAGCAGCCAGAAGTAAACGAGCGGATGACCGAAGTACCAGAACAGCGTGCGGCTCAGAAGGACGTTTACGGTGTCGACCCAGCCGAACGACCAAGGAATCAGCTGGAGCAGAACCTCCGCCGCCACCCCGATGGTCGCGACCTGCCAGAGCAGCATCGTAATGACCGCCATGAAGGAAAACAGCGGCGACAGCTGCCCTCTATGAGTCCGCTTCCAGTAGCGGTAATTGATAAAGATGCCGAAGCCGCTCATCCAGCTGCCGACGACAACCATCGTCAAAGCGATGTAGAAATACGGCGATGCTTTAAGAGGAGCGTAGAACGTGTACAGCACGGACGCTTTATTGAGCAGGATAAAAACGGTTCCCAGCGCCGTTCCGCCCGCCATCAGGCCGAAGCCGAGCCAGGCGAGGCGCCGCGGCAGCGGCAGCAGCTCGCCACCGAGCGTTTTGGAGATACCCGAATACAGGAACCCGATAATGAAAAAGGTCGTAAAAATGAGCGCCATCAGCACGCCATGTGCCGTCAGCAGCTGATAATAGCCGATTCCGGCGGGCAGTTTGATCATGCCTCCGCGGACTAGGCCCTGCAGCACTCCGGCGATACCTCCCAGAAGAAGAGCGCCGAAAGCGAATAAAATGTGAGCGAGAACGAGCTTGCTGTCTTTCGGATTAAAGGCAGCGGCGGCTTGCCGAGCCGGTTGCGTTTCGGTACCGTTCATACATAACGACTTCCTTTCTGCCGGTGGGTTTAATGAACGACAATCGTCGTTTTCATCCATTCGTGGGCTCCGCCGCAGTATTCGTTGCAGAGCACGAGATAAGAACCCGGCTTGTCGAACTTATACGTAAGATGATTCACTTCACCCGGAAGCACCATCATGTTTACATTTGTGCCCGGGATTTCAAACCCGTGGACAACGTCCTTGCTTGTGATCATAAAATGCACGGTCGCTCCCGCGGGAACTTCCATCTTGTCAGGCTTGTAGCCGAACGCGAAGGCGGTCATAACGGCTTCGTATTCGTTCTCCCCGACTTTTTTGAGGCCAGGCTGATCGAAAGGCGGCGTCAAATCGACCTTCGCCGGATCGATCGTGTGCGCATGCCCGGTCGGCGGGTTCATTCCCATCGCAAACGCCGATACGCCGATTACGGACAGGAAAACGATGAGCATGGAGATGCCGAAAACGATCCAAATTTTCTCCAAACGATGAATATGCATGTAATATCCCCTCTTTTTTTCCGATTCGCGGAACTTTTTGCGCATTTGTCCCGTTATCTTCTTATAAGATATAGAGCAAATACGCCGAACCAGGTAATCAGAATAAACGCGCCCAGAATCATAACCGATGCGAAAGCGCCTTTCAGTTCCGGTTCCTTCTCGTTCGCCCCGCTTTGCGGAGCGGGCTTAATGTCCTGCTTTTCCTTGGCAGGCGCGAGCTTTGCCATAGCGGCATCCCCCTTTGTCAATGAAGCTTTTCATGGTTTCATCTTACCTTCGGACTGAGCACCCACATGTGATAAGAATCACAAATTCTTTATGAAATTGTAACGATTTTGTTACAAGGTTTTAGGTATCGAGACCTGGTTCTACATGGTATAATGGCATAGCAAATCATATGTAAAATGTTTGTAAATTGAATGAACAGGAGATCTGTGATGCAGAAAGGTATTCATTTTATAGCGCGTCGGCTGCACTTATTCGTTTGGCCCCTGCTGCTCGTTGTCTTCATTGAGTTTTTAAATCGGGGAGGAGTAATGGCCGCCCTATCCTGGGTCAAGCACAGTCCGGGCGAAATGGTGCTGAACTATTTGCTGACCTTCTGCCTGTTCCTTGTTTTTACCGCTTTGACCGGCCGGAGCCGCATCGCGTTCTGGATCGTAGCCGCTTTCATGCTGATCTGCGGCCTTATTAGCGGAATCAAATTCAAGATTCTCGGCGTGCCTCTTCTGCCCTGGGATTTGTTTCTCAGCAGCGAGACGACCGATATCGTCCAATACTTGAACGGTTTGTTCGATAAAACGATCGTAATCGGCATTATCGTCTTCCTTGCGGCCAGCGTCGCGCTGCTCTATTTCGTTCCTTGGACCCATTCCCGCTTCCGCTGGAAAGAGAACATCGTTCTCGGTGTTCTTGGCATCGCGCTCGCATGCGTGGTCTATTTTGACAAACCGGTTCCTATCAAATCCGCCCTTCATATTTCCACCATTCCTTGGAACCAGGCCGATAACTATCATGTCAACGGGTTTATGCTGTCCACCGTCATGAATATCGAGCAGATCATTATCGATGCTCCCCAGGGCTACAGCCAGGCGAATATGGACAACTTCGTGAAGAAGGTCGAACGCCGTACAAACATAGATCCGAATGTAAAACCGAACATTATCGTCATTCTCGGCGAAGCTTTCTGGGATCCTACCCGGATGAAGAACGTCACGTTCAGTGAAGATCCGGTTCCGTTCATCCATCATCTCCAGCAGAACTATTCCAGCGGTTACATGCTGTCGCCCCAGTTCGGCGGCGGAACCGCCAATGTCGAATTCGAGGTGCTCTCGGGCAATTCGATCCGCTTTCTGCCGGAAGGCGCTATCGCCTACAATCAGTACATGAACCGTCGCGTCGATTCACTGGCCAGCATTTTAGCGAGACAAGGGTATCAGACGGCGGCCATTAACCCGTTCCATAACTGGTTTTTCAACAGCCGCAACGTGTACCAGAACTTCGGATTCTCCAAATTCATTTCCCAGGAGTACTTCGAACCGGAATACAACGGTCCTTATCTGACCGACAAAGCGGTGATGAACAAAATCATCGAGCAGGTCGACAGCTCGCCCGGCCCTGACTTTGTATTCGCGAACACGATGGAGAATCACGCGCCGTTTACACCGGATAAATTCAAACAGAACACCATCAAAGCGAGCGGCAATTTCCCAGAGGAAACGAAGGGCATGATCGAGACACTCGCCCAGGGCGTTCATAATACGGATGCCGCGCTTAAAATGCTTGTGGAGCACTACGAGAAGAAAGGCGAGCCGACGATCATCATGCTGTTCGGCGACCATCTTCCGGCCATGGGCAATAACTTCCAGGCTTACAAAGATACCGGATACTTGAAGGACGATGACGATTCCGCAGCCGTGCTGGATAAGATGTACACGCTGCCCGTGGTCGTCTGGGATAACTATTTGCCGAAGCACCAAGATAAGCTCAACATGAGCGCTTCCTTCCTCGGGCCTTATCTCTTGAATTTGGCGCAAAAAGAAGGAACGCCTTATACGGATTACCTGTTCTCCTTGTCCAAAAAGTTCCCGATGATCCCGCCCCGGAATCATTACGACCGGTTGAAGCTAACCGAGCAGGATGTGACGGAATACCGGATGCTTCAATACGATGTTCTGTTCGGGGAGCAGTACAGCTTTAACGGCTTCCGCGACAAGATCATCAATCCGAAATATACGCTCGGCTACGGCGAAATGTCGATCGACAGCGTATCGCCGCTTCATCAAGGTACGGCCGGAGGCAGCGGTGGAGACTCTTCCGTTGAAATCAGCGGTAAGAACTTTGCTCCGAGCTGTGTCGTTTATTTGAACGACAAGGCCTTGAAGACGACGTACGAGAGCCGCCAATCGCTCTCCGCCGTCGTACCGAAAGATGCTATCGAGCCGGGAAAACCCGTCAACCTGCAGGTGAAAGTGATCGATTCCAAAAACCTGCCGATCCAAACGACACCGATCAAACAAGTGAATGAACTGAAATAACGGCACGCAAAAAAAGACTTGGCCGTGCGCTTCCCGGGGGAAGCGTACGGAACCAAGTCTTTTTTTGATTCAGATGAAAGGGGTCTAAGAAGGGACGACCCCGCTTAACACCCGGCATCGGCCGGGAGCGTCCGTGCGGAACTTTTCCACGTTGCCGTTGTCCGCTACCGTGACATAAACCGTTCTGCCGTCCGGACCGCCGAAGGTCAGGTTCGTACAGTTTTTGCCGTGAAGAACGACTTCCTGAAGAATGTTGCCCTGAGGGGAAATCTTCACGACCGTTCCTTTCCCGAAACGTGTGCTGTACAGGTTGCCCTGCGAATCGCAGCGCATTCCGTCCAGTCCGAAATCGGGAAATTCGATCAGCAGACGCTTGTTGGAAATCGCGCCCGCTTCGCTCAGATCGTATACCCAGATCCGGCGCTGAACGGATTCGTTCACATACAGCCTTTTCCCGTCCGGTGAAACTTCGATCCCGTTGGTTGTCCCCATCCCGCTCTCCAGAAGCGTCACATTACCCGGGGTCACCCGCCAAAGATTGCCCGTGTTGTTGCTCCAGTTCGGATCGCTTGCAAAAACAATATCGTTAGCCGAGATCGCAATATCGTTCGGCTGGTTCATTCCGGGTCCGTGCGCCCAGACCGTAACGGCTTTGGTCTTCATGTTTACTTTCAGCACGTTATGATTCTTATAATCTGCGATCAGCATCTCTCCGGCACGCGTAAAACGGATCCCGTTGCCGATGCTGCCGTTCGGAAGCTCCAGGAACACGCTGCTTTGGCCTGCCGGCGTTACTTTGCCGATGGTGCCTTCTCTCGCATAATTAACGGCATACAAATTCCCTTGGGCATCGCAGGCGGGACCTTCGATTCCACCCGTAAATCCGTGCGGAGGTGTAAATACACTGCTAGTGAACAATTTCTCCATGTCTGATCTCTCCTTTTTTTATCAACTCCACCAATTAAAGGATATCTTATCTAGCCGAATCAGCGCTCGGCTTTTTTTCTGAGATCGTGAACCGCCACAACCTTAGATCGCTGACAGCTGGCGGATAACCAGTCCTGCCGCCCCGATGGCGAGGGCTTCTTCTCCAAAGCTTCCTTTGCTGAATAGCACCTGGTAGTCGGGGTAATAATAAGTTTTCTTTATCGCGGTCTGTGTGGCGGTATAGAAGAATAAATCATTCGTCGA
Organism: Paenibacillus sp. GbtcB18; assembly: GCF_019091125.1. Classification (NCBI taxonomy): domain Bacteria; kingdom Bacillati; phylum Bacillota; class Bacilli; order Caryophanales; family Paenibacillaceae; genus Paenibacillus; species Paenibacillus sp. GbtcB18. The sequence goes on along the minus strand of NZ_JAGXJX010000001.1, from coordinate 65,758 downwards.
AATAAGCGGTCCTCCGAGCACGACCTTCTCCGGATGCAGCATATTAAGCAGATTGGCCAGCCCGATGCCGAAATAGACGGCGGCCTGCGTGATGACTTCCACCGCCAACGGGTCCCGGCTGTGGAGAGCCTGCACAATCTCGCGGAACGTAAGCGCATCCGGATTGCCGAGCGCGGATAGAACACTGGATCGTCCCTGCTTGAGCCGCGCACGTATTTCACGTTCGACGGCATAAATGGATGCATAAGACTCCAGCGCCCCGTAATTCCCCTCCTGGGACCGGGGAGCGACGCCATCCGTCTGGATGATCATCTGCCCGATCGAGCCTTCCATATCGACGGCCCCGTAGATGAGCTTCCCTTCGCTGAGCATGGACGAGCGGAGGCCGACGCCCAGGTGTACATACAGCATATGACGGAACGAGCGTTTATGCCTCGACCAAGATTCCGCGAGAAGCGCCGTATTGGCTCCGTTATCGAGGAGTACGGGCATCCCGAGCCGCTCCTCCAGCATCTTCCGGATGGGTACACCCTGCCAGCCGGGCGTCGGGAAATAACGCGGATTCAGGATGACGCCTTCCTCGCGGTTTACCGGGCCCACGGCTCCGACACCCATGCCGAGCACGTGTCCGGGGGAAAAACCTCTGCGCCGGAGCATCGCTTCCGCTTCGTCGGCGATGGACGCCAGCAGCACGTCCGGCGTCAGCCCCTCCTTCATTTCCCACGTCTTTGATTCAAGTACCTTCATCTGCATATCGGTCAGAACGAGGCGGGAGAGAGTACGGGATATATCAACGCCGAATGCGCAGCCGTAGTCCGCCTGAATCCGGTAAAGAACCGGTCTGCGGCCGCCCGTGGACGGGCCGTGCCCCGATTCCGCGATCAGACCCTGAGCGCACAGTTCATCCAGCAGCCGGGTAAGTGTGCTTACGGTTAAGCCACTTTCCTCCAGCAGCTCGATCTTGGAGACCGTCCCGCCCTGGCGGATCAGCTCGAACAACTCTTTTTGTTTGCGGTTTCCGATGCGCTCGGAAATCGGACTGTTAACCATAAATCGCCACACCCACTAACGCACTAAGCAGAATAACGGACAACGGATGCATTCGGTAACGGGTAAGCCCCAGCAGCGCCAGCAGGAAAATGGCCGCCGAAACGCCGGTTTTCCAGGTCCACCATTCCGCGCGGAAATAAGTAAAACCAAAGCGCAGAGCCGCAACGACGACCAGCGCGGCCACTACGGGACGCAGCCCGTAAAAGACGGTTTTGACGGTTCGGTGCGTCCGGAGGGCATAGAAAAAACGCGCGACGGCGGCGATCAGAACGACCGAAGGGAGCACCATGCCCAGTACGGCTGCCGCCGCTCCGGGAAGCCCCATCGTCATTTTGCCGATGTAAATCGCGCAGTTCGTCGCCAGCGGCCCCGGCGCCATGCCGGAAATCGCCACGGCCTCCGAAAACTGCTCGGGCGTCAGCCACCCCTGCAGCTCGACCTCATGCTGAATGGCCGGAATCATCGCGAATCCGCCCCCGAAGGAGAGAATTCCGATTTTGAGGAACGTCCAGAAAAGGGTAATCAGCATCGTGACACTCCCCCTTATATGCCTTCGCCGAAATAACATTCGAGCTCGGGATAGCGGGGAACGGCCGGGTCAGCGGGCCGCTCCCGTCTCCGTTTTTTAGGCTCGAAGCGAACGGCGAAGCCGAAATGTCCTTTTATCAGCACCAGCAGGCAGCCGGCGGTAACGCCCACCAGCATGACGAGCAGAGGGTGGATTCCCGTCAGAAGCAGAGCCGCGATAGAACCTGCGAAGACAGACAGCGAGGCGCCGTCAAATACCGAAGAGCGCAGCAGCTTCAATCCCGCGTAAGCGATCAGAGCCAGAACCGCCATCTGAATGCCTTCCATTGCCGCAATAACTTTAGGATACTGCCTGAACGCCGAAAAGCCAATAGCGAGTATAAGCACCAGTACGAAGGTAGGCAGCATCATGCCGAGAACGGCGGCAAGCATGCCGGGAACACCTCCGAGCTTGTAACCGATAAAAGCGGCCGCATTCACGCCCACTCCGCCGGGAGCGACTCCCGAGACCGAAATCACTTCGCCGAATTCCTCCTCGTCCAGCCAGCGGCGGCGCAGCACGATCTCCCGTTCGAGAATGGGCAGCATGGCAAAACCTCCGCCAAAGGAAACGGGCCCGATGCGGGCAAACGAACCGAATAATTGCAGCAGCAGTTTCAAACGGGCAGCGGAAAATTTCAAGAGAGTCATCTTCTTTCGTGTCTGAATATGTGGATATCTCCATTTTAAACGACTTTCTATCATTTTGGAATAAACTTATGCGTATTTCTATTGATTTAGACTTATTCATCTGTTTATAAGCTGAAATTATACTCACTTATCCTTCATTTTGTATAAAAGTTGGGATTTTTAACGTCAATTCCCTCTCTTTGTAAACCTAAAATCCGATCTTTATAATAGGACTAAAATTCCATATTTCGACAAAATATAAGCTTACCTGCCTTTTTTCTTGTTTCACTCCAAATTTACCGGGTAAATAAAGTTAGTTTCTAACAACCCGTACGTCATGCGCTCAATCACCGTTTTGAGGGATTGAGACAGAAGATGAATAACATGAAGGAGGTTGTTTTAGTGAAAAAACACTTAACGGGAGTTTTGGCTCTTCTGCTTACGCTGTCGCTGCTGCCTATCCAGCACGCATCGGCGAAAGAAGCGGGGCCTTGGACCGATCAGACCCTGATCGCTCATGCGATGGGCGGAATTTCCGGTGAAACTCTCACAAACTCATATGAGGCTTTTCTGGTCAATTACGAAAAAGGTCACCGCCTGTTCGAAGTCGATCTTAACTTGACATCGGACGGACAGCTCGCGGCACGGCACGATTGGCTCCGTTATTTGTCCGATCGTCTGCAGCCGACTCTTCCCGACAATCTTAAAGACGGACCTGTCACCTTGGCGGAATTCAAACGACACAAAATTTTGAACAAATATACGCCTCTTGATCTCGATCTGCTGCTTCAACTGCTGGAGCAGTACCCGGACGCTTACATCGTAACCGATACGAAAAGCGAAGATCCGCAAGTCGTTCAGAAACAGTTCCAGCTTATCGTTCAAAAAGCAAAAGCGGTAAATCCGGCTCTTCTGGAACGCATTGTTCCGGAATTGTACGAAATCGACATGATCAACCAAGTAAAGCAAATCTATGATTTTCCAAACTATCTTTTCTCCATTTACATGACCAGCTACTCCGAAAAAGAAATCATCTCTCTGGTCAAGAAAAATAACATCAAAGCGGTTGCGATGCCGGTCGAACGGGCTACCTCTACGATGATCGGCGGCCTGAGCAACCTCGGTGTTCCCGTCTATGTCCATACGGTGAATGAGTTGAAGGAAATCAAGAAGCTGAAAAAAATCGGCGTACACGGCTTTTACACCGATTTCCTGACTTACCGTGAGGTTGCGCCGGATTCGGCGGCCGCCAAAACACAGACCGCGGTCAAAGCGGCATCGGCCGCGCCGTCGGGCGACCAGGCAAGCGGCGTGGTACAAGCCGGGGAAAAACCCGCTGCCGGAGCTCCTAAAGAGACGCTTATGCAAAAGCTCGCTTCGCTTGTCATTCAAGTTTTTGAAAAGTAAACGATCTAACGGGTACGCTCATCCGGCGGCCCGTTTTTTTGCGCCCGAAATAAATGGCCCTGCGGTAAGCCCGGACATGCAAAGAAACCGGGTCACGAGGACCCGGTTCTTCGTATAGGAACGGAGCTCGCTCCGTTTCTTTCATATGCATCGGCCTGGTTAGATACGGCGATCGGCGTCCGCGGGAGCGTCATCACGGTAGCTGCTGGACCAGCGGTGATATTCGTCCTCTGCGGCATCCTTCGTATGTCCGTAACGCTCTTGAAGCTTGCCTACTAGCTTGTCTTTCTCGCCGTTAATTACATCCATATCGTCGTCCGTGAGTTTACCCCACTGTTTTTGCGCTTCCCCTTTGAGCTGTTTCCATTTTCCTTTGAATACGTTGCTGTCCATGGTATCTCATCTCCTTAGAGGGTTATTGGTTATCTCTACAATTCTTACTTACCCGGCAAGATGTTTGATGAAACCCCGGAGCCTGTCACAATAAGAGGCTTCGCATCCAAATCAAAAGAGCCGACTCTCTTGGAATCCAAGCAGCTGTCGGCTATCTTTATTACATCACACTTCCTCCCGCTGCGGCAGGGGGAAATTTTTACAGAATGGGATACAAATGTCCACTTAAACAAGACGCTTCGCTGTTACCTTGTGAGAGCGTCATTCCGTTCAACGTCTACCGCTCTAGCCTGCCCCAATTACAGGCCATTTCCATTTCCCAGATTCCATTCGGAATAAAACCGCACCAGATACTGCTCCATAAACTCATGCCGCTCCTCGGCCAGCTGCCTGCCGGTCTCCGTGTTCATCCGCTCTTTAAGCTTGAGAAGCTTCTCGTAAAAATGATTGATCGCAGTGCTCTTGCCATCCCGGTACTGTTCCGCCGTCATTTCCGAACGCGGTTCGAGCTGCGGATCATAAATCAGGCTTCCTCGCGCCCCCGCGTAAACGAATGTCCGCGCTATGCCGATGGCTCCGATCGCATCGATCCGGTCCGCATCCTGGACAATCCTGCCCTCGAGCGTGCTCATCTTTGTGCCCGTGCCGCCCCGAAAAGACAAGGTTTCGATGATGTCCAGGATATGCCCGATGGTTTCGCCGGGCACCTCGTTGTCCGCCAGCCACTCGGCGAGTTTCTCCGTTTCCCTCTTCTTGTCGTCCACCAGTTTCTCGTCAACCAGATCATGAAGTAGAGCAGCCATTTCGCAGACAAACTCGTCTGCATTCTCTTTCTTTGCGATAAGCTTGGCGAGACGCGTTACACGGTGAATATGCCACCAGTCGTGCCCGGTCGGTTCGTCCTTCAGCTTTTCCCCTGCCAATTGATACGCTTTCTCCAAAACAGTCTGTGGTTCCATAGCATACAATCCTTTTTTAATAATAATTGTGGAAAGAACGCCTCGATTTTGCCCCGGTTTGCTTCCGATATGCAGCGGGTCCAATCTCCGGACAAAAAAAAGTGTACTCCCCGGAATTGCGAGAGTACCAGAACGTGTGGAGTGTGAAATTGAAGCTGACCCGTACCCTTATTACACCATAAATAGACAAAGTTCATAAGGGATAAATTCGGCGAATAAAGGGCACAATTATCTACTCTTTACTTGGAATTGCCCTATTTCCAGTAAAAATACCGCATACGGCTTCAGCCTGTATGCGGTATTGGGCTTTTTAACGCGTCTATTAAGAAATAGCGCGCATCAATTCCTTCACATCTTCAATGCGCGTCAAGCCGGTTGCGGAATCGATAATCGACGTGTACACGTGAGGAATGATGATTTCCGCTCCGTTCTCCGCACAAACTTCCACGACTTTGCCGATGGTATCGATGTCGATGCCGCCGGTCGGTTCGAAAATTTTGATTCCCTGCGCGACGGAGGCTTTTACCATTGCCGCCAGCTCGTCCAAATGCTTCGTTCCGCCGATCGGATAGAACTTGACGGAGTGAACGCCGATTTCAGCGAGCATGGCCGCTGCCGCTTCACAAGAAATCGTGTCGTTTTCAAAAGAAACGCTGGTCGGTCCCGTGGCGATTCTTACTTGACCGGCCGTTCCGCTTGGTGTGATCAGGGCGTTCACGAGCGTATCCTCGCTGCCCACCGCGCGCATAGCTCCCAGCGTGTAGCCCGCAGCCGGGAACACCTGGTTGACGTGAGCCGGTTTCGTGCGGACGGAAACGTCCACAACCTTGCTCCACATCGCCGGATCGCCGGCGCCGAGACCTACGGAAACCGGTACGCCTGCGGCTTGGAACTCTTCTACGGTTTTAACCGCTTCGTCCACGGACGGGAAATTCTTAACCATCAGGCCCACATATACGCGACCTTCCGCCGCTTCTACGATCTGCTTGGCGTTTTCAGCCGTTTTCGCTAATACGTTTAATTTAATCGTCGGTTGTGCCATTTCGTTCTCTCCATCTCCTTTATCTTTAAGGGGGTTTTAAAAACTAGGCTTGCAGAATTTCTTTGATTCTCTGCGCGATCACGCGCTCCTGTCCTTCCAGCAGAGGACGCGGGTCCACGCTGATGATTCCGAGGTTGGAGTAATGGTTGCGCGTGTACACGGCCGGGCTGCCGGATTCGAGCTCCTTGATGAGCTCGTATGCGGTTTTGCCGGCGGCTTTCGCGTCAATGGTGAGCTGCGCGCGGTAGATGGCGCGTCCGGCTTCGTCCTGAGTGATGGCACCCTTCACGCCGGGAACGTCTTTCAGCTCCGCGATGAGCCATTCCATGCGCTCACGCTGCTGCTGGGATTCGTCCGGACGGTTGTCGTAACGGCGGAGCGCCGTCAGGAGGCCGATGATGCCCTCCTTGCCGATCTTCATCGGACGGCCGACGCCTTTGTACTGCGCCCGGCAGGCAACCATCAGGTCCGCGCGTCCGCAGATGAAGCCGGACGTCGGGCCTTCAAGGGCTTTGCCGCCGCTGTACACGACGATCTCCACGCCCATCGCGACGTACTTGCGGAAGTCTTCTTCGGCGGCCGCGTCCACGATAAGCGGAATGCCTTTGTCCTTGGCGATCGCCGCCATCGTTTCGATGGACTGCATGCCCTTCTGCACCGCGTGGTGAGATTTCACATACAGCAGGGCGGCGGTTTTGTCCGTGACCGCTTCCGCGATGTGGTCTTTCTCCACGTGGTTGGCTTGGCCAACCTCGACGACTTTGCCGCCGCCGATCGCGATCATCTGCGGAATGGACGCTCCGAAATGGACGGAGTGGCCTTTCTGGATGATGATCTCGTTGCGGAGGCCGTCGGTGAGCGGAATACGCTCGATCAGCGACAGGCTTGTGCCCGCGATAACGGCCGCGACCGAAATCGCGATGCCTCCGGCCGCGCCCGTGGTCGGACAGCCGTCTTCGGCGCCCGTCACTTCGGCGATGACCTTGCCGGCCTGCACCATCAGCTCGCTGATGTCCACGTAGTCCATTGCCGCCTCGGCAACCGCCGCCGCCACATCTTTGTGGACGGCGCTGGCTCCGAGTGCAGTCATTTTACCGCTTGCATTGATGACTTGCTTACAACCGTAACGCTCAAAGATACTCATGGTCTCTCTCCTCTATCCTTGATTTGAATCCATGGTATGAACATCTTGTCGTGCAGAGCTAACTTTCGCCAATCTCGCTTTATTTCGTTACGATCGGGAAGATCGCGCCGAGGATCATGGCTCCGATAATCGCGCCGCCGGCGATCGGCTTTTTATAATAGTAGAAAATAGCCGCGCCGATAGTTGCGCCGATCCCGACCGGAATGGAAGCCATAACGGCGGAGATGACAATCAGCGGGCCCAGATAACGCCCGGAGGCGTTCCCCGCACCCATCATGACATCCGCTCCGAACGTTGAATTCGAGGCGTTGATCGTAAACTTACGAATCAGGATGATGACTGCGCCCACGGCTACGCCGAGTACGGCGCCTGTCAGAAGAGCCAGCGGGAAATTCGTGAGCGGTGCCGTCATGCCCGCGCCTAGCATAAGGGCCGGCACACCGATGCCGATTCCGGTTTGAAGCGAGCCGCCGATGTCGAGGATACCGACCAGAGGGGCTTCGAGAATACGGGCGAACAGGAAGCTTGCGCCGAATGCCGCTGCGGCCCCGTAGCTGCCGCCCTTCAGACCGGCTTCCAGCATGGCGACGATCGCGATATCGTTAAAAGCGCCTACATGATATACATAGTATAAGTGAGTTCCGGCAAAAATCCCAGAAGAAAGACAAGCGACGAACAAAACAAATGCCCACTCGGAATACCAGAAGCCTTTTTGCAAGTTGTTTTCCATGTTATTTCACCACCGATCCGAAGAATGCGTGCAGGTCGATAAGCCACTGCGGCGTTGTCAGGCTCATGCTCTTAAGAAGCGCCACGTCAAACGCACGGAAGAAGCCGCTGAAGATGAACAGCAGGATAACGGCAACGAGCATGGTCTTCGTGATCCGGTTCCAACCGCTGTCGTCTACGCCTTTACCGATCAGAATCCCCAGCACGATACCCGGCACGGCGTTGCCCATAACGAGGTGGGAGAAACCGCCGAGCATAGTCGCCCATACGCCGGTCCGTTTGCCCGCATCCATGGCTGCGGTCCAGAATACGATCGGCATGATCGGATTGATCAGCCAGTTCGCCGCCGGGACAAGAACCTTCGTCGCCACGGATTGCAGCGAAGCCGGAATTGCTGCGGCTGTCGAGTTCAGCAGCGCGACAACTACCGCGCCGATGATCGCGCCGGCCCAAGCCATTTTACGCGGATCGTGGAGAGTTTCCTCCAGCTTTTTGTTGCGGGAAAGCAGCGCAGCGGCCGACCAGTGCGGAATGATCCGGTGGTCGACGTCCTGGGTCAGGGCGCCTGCGCCCACGACGGATGCCCAGGCGTTGAACAGGAAGCCGAGGCCGAACGAGAAGTGAGCGACGGCGTCGCCTTCGCAGGCGTTCAACTCGCCGAAAGTGCGGAACGCGCCCATTCCCTGCACGTTCGGTGCGTGGAACATCCGCGCTGCGCCGGCTCCGACCCCGAAACCGACCAGGAGTCCGATAATAATGGACTCAAATACGATCATCAATGTGTTCATGTGTATCCCCCAAAACTTCAGTATACAGGTGGTCTCCAGTTCTCTCTATCCTCACACAAAACAGCTGCCCCGGCAGCTCAGCGCATATGAAGCAGACGCTGATACTTGCTCAGGTTCTCTTTATTTTCTGTAAATTCCACTTCCGAAAGGTTTACATATTTCAGTTTGACCGTTATTCGCAGAGTCACCTCGTAACGAGTTCTCGTCCGCGGAAATAAGAATCCGAGAAACTTCTCACGGTATTGCGTCAAATGGGCCGAAACGACTTCCACATCCTGAGGCTCGATTTGCAGAAGCACATCTGACGTCTCCTTTGAAATTTGGCTTTTCATGCGGGTCAGAGCCTGTTGAAAAGCTCCTTGCTTGGTTTCCGATATCCCGCTTACGACGAGTGTTAACGGCTTTTCCTGAAACATGGTTTACCTCCCGTTTTTCTTGATATATTCTTCGGTCAGACGGCGGCCGAGTTCTTCGACATCCATGAAACCGAACCCAAGAACTTTTTTACCTTCGCGGATCGCCGTAACGCCCGCATCAATGGAACGCATGCCGAATTCCATCGGATATTTGTATTTGGTATTCGCCGTAACCGCACCCGCTCCGCCGCTTCCGCAAAAGGAAATGCCGAAATCCGCGTTTTCCTTGTTCATCACGTCGCCGAGCTTCATGTCAGCGCCTACGCCCGGAATCACAATCGCGATGCCGCCCGCAGCCTCTACCCCTTTTGCCACGTTCTGGCCTTTGCCGAGACGATCACCGATAACTACTTTCACTTTGTTTTCCATGAACTTTCACTCCTTAAAGGTTAGTTTTCGCCGCTTCGAAATGAACGGCCAGGAAGAATATCTCGGCGTCATCCAGTTTCCTTTGCGGCGGCATGTTGTAGTCTGCGAACAAGCGCTTGCTGAGATCTATGGACTCCGCGCTGATCTCCTCGAACATCTCCGGCTCGATTTCCGGCAAATATTCGTCCTGATCGACTCTTCTCAGGAAAGCGAGAAGATGAATGCCGATAATGACGGCTTTCGTATGCGGAATACTAAGCCCGATCTCTTGCGACATCGGGCGAAGTTTCGTTAACAGGTCTTTCACCGCTTCGAGTTTTTCGGGAGAAGCTTCCGTTTTTTGCGGAATTTCTTCCAGGACTTCATTTATGTTGTACATGATGTATCGCTCCAGCTCTTAAAGTATATTGCGGCAGCAGCTGCTGGTCGTATCGGACCGTTGTGCCTTCCGAATCCGTAAGGGAAACGGGCTCCTGCACAAGCCGGAATACGGTGATATCCGCTTCGGCGCCTTCGCGGAGGGTACCGATTTCGTTTTCACGCTGAATGGCTTTGGCCGGGGCCACGGTGGACCAGGCTACCACCTGCTCCAGGGAATATCCCATCGCCAGGAGCTTCGTCATTGTGAGGGCGAGGCTGTAAACCGGTCCACGCTCCAGGTTTTCCAGATACAAGTCCGTGGAAATGGAGTACGGGTCGATTCCCAGTTCCTTTGCTTTAGTCATCGTGTCAAAGCTGAAACTGGAGCTTCCGTGTCCGACATCGAACAGGACGCCGCGTTCAAGCGCGCGGACCGCCTGCGGAATCAGGCCTCCGTCCGGGCTCAGGATGCCGCCCGCTTTGCCGTGGAAGGCATGCGTAACCACATCGCCCGCTTCCAGCAGATCCAGCACGTCTCCAAGCTGAGGCGGGGCGTTGCCGATATGGACCATCACCGGAAGACCGGCTTCCCTCGCCGTATCCTTGGCGATCTCCAGAGGCCGGATACCGCTCGTTTTGACGACCGAGCCGCTCATGCGGGCCTTGATCCCGATAATAGCGCTCCGGTTGCGCTCGATAACCGCCAGGACTTCCTTGGGGTCCAACTTGGTCAGATCGGCGAGCTCCGAACGTCCTTCGACGAGGCCCGGCGCCGAGATATTCAGCCAGGCGTAAACGCGGCTTTTGCTCGGCTCGATGCTTCTGCGGACGAAATCGTCGAAATTGGCGGCTCCCGAGCTGCCGGCGTCGACCACGGTCGTTACCCCTTGGTCGATTCCGACGCGGTCAGGGGCTACGCCCATGGCAGGCACGCCTTCATAAATGTGGGTATGAATATCAATGAAGCCCGGCGATACATAACTCCCCGAAGCATCGAGCGTTTGCCCGGCCTCGACGACAGCCGTACCCGGCTTGAAAACACCTGTGATTTTCCCTCCGCTGACCGCAACATCAAATGCACCGGATATTCCTGTGGATGGATCGATTGCTGTTCCTCCGTGGATCAACAAATCCGCTTTCATGGTTACGCACTCCTCTCAAAATACCGTAGAATGGCCATTACTTCGCCTTCCGTCGCGTGGATGCGATGCTCGGAAAGCAGCATTTTTAATTCCTCCGCCAGCTCGCCTTCCACCCCTTCGGATGAAGGAGCGGAGCCCGTCTGGATATAAGCCGTATCGAATGCGATGCGGTTCATCATAAAAAGCAGATGAAGCGTCAAGCCTTCGAGTCTCTCTTCATTCAGATACGGAGCGAAACGTGTCCGGATTGCCCGGCTCAGTTCGAAGCCTTTCCAGATGATATCCTGGAATTTCTGCTCCAGATAGGAAAGCTCGGGCCGCTGCAGACTCGATGACCGGCCTGCCGACGCGCCCTTCGCACCCCCGTGCTTCTCCAAGTTTTCAAGCCTAAGCCGGATCGATTTGAAATCGTTCTTATCCGGAATCGGATTGACTACCACGACGGGGACGTGCGCTTCAATCGGGAAAATACTGATGACCAGATCGAAATCGCCGACAACCTGCTTGTCGAACTCCATCACGGAACAGAAAGCCGCGACCTGGAGTGTCTTGATTTCATTTTCGATGACCGTCTTCAAAAGCTTCGACGTCCCCCGGCCGGTTCCGCATACGACCAGCGCCCGGTACTGCTGAACTTCCTGCCTGCGTTCGAAAGCGGCCTGAAAGTGCAGAACAATATAAGCGATATCCGAGTCCGACAACAGAATGCCGTAAGGGGAAAATACTTCACCGCAGGCGGATCTCACGGTTTCGAACATGGTCCGGTAAGATCGGAGTATTTCTTGAAGCAGCGGATTCGGCTCCGCGACTCCGTAGCTGTACTTGTTCAGTTTGTCTGCGATATGCGCATGCAGGTGCTGCATGAGATCCGGATCTTTGCGGAACCGGACGTGAACCGACTCACTCACGATATCGATCAGCTTCTTTGTCACGGCAAAAGCGTCGGGCAGCTGTGCCCCTTCTTCATCCCGCGCTTGAAGCAGCGGGGGGATCAGACCGATGGCCGGGAGGCTGACGTAGCGGATGTTCTCCTCCGAAAGAGGAAGCTCCAGCTCCGCGAACAGCCCCGTCAGCTTCTGCCGGAATAAATCCGAGATGCTGAGGTGATAGCCGGCCAGCGACCGCTGATCGGAGGCGACGGGGCGTTCGCCGGAATCGGCGGCCGGTTGTTCCTCCTCCGGGCGCTGCCTCTGAATGACGATGCAGAGCCGGATAAACACCCCGATGATCGCATTGTCCGTCAGCAGCAGCTGGGTTTTCTCCCGGATCTCGCGGACCAGGGAGCCCACATCCTCGAACACGCGGTCGAGGTCGCGCACCGGCTGCAGAAACCATTCCAGCAGCTTGCTGAAGTGAAGATGCGGACGCCGTTCCTGCACGACTCCCTGCACGATCTGGAACATGTCGTTGCCGTCCAGCAGGTCCTGGATCACATGCTCCAGCACTCCCCGCCTTCTCATTTCGGAACCGCTTACCCGGATTCCATGCCGGGTGCGGTTCAGCGTCAGTCCCGAGCCCGCAAGCAATTGATCGGCCAGAGCCAAATCCGCCTGAACCGTGTTCCGGCTTACATCGTGCTTTGCGACGAGCTCGCCGATGGTGAGGTACCCGTCCAGCAGCAGCAGATCGATCAGCATATGCCTCATCCGCCCCTGCTGGTTCAGAAAGACGTGCTCGCCGACGGCATCCAGCTTCTCCAGCAGATGAATGCGGTCCGTATCGCTGCAGTCGATCCAGATCCCCCGGCTCGGCTTCGACAGCAGTTCAATCTGCTCCTGCTGGAGCCAAAGCCGGATGGATTCTAGATCGTATTTCACGGTTCGTTCGCTGACTTGAAACTCTTCCGCACATTCCTTGATGCGGAGCGGACTGTGGGAATAGACGATTTTTTTGAGCAGTGCACGAGATCGCGTTGTGAGCGTCATGATAGCCCTCCTGCATATTCATCCTGTTAACGTCTATTGTACCACTACCCGCCCGCCGGTACGGAAGAAAAACAAGACCTTTCCCGCCGCGATACTGTATCCGCAGTTTCCGCCGATTTCACCCGTAAGCGTGCGTTGTTTCAATTGGAGGTATTTATAGACTTACCGGTATATCGGGCCGGCCTGTGCAAAAGTTTACAGCCACTCGGCCACGGCCGGAACCCGGTTTATGATATGCCGGCGAATGTCTTCGGCCGTATCCAGTTCCAGGGCTTCGTCCGCCAGACGGCTGAGCTCGCTCCGGTTCAGCTTGTGCATAAGCGCCCGCGCCGTAGCGACGGAGCCGCTTCCCATGCTGAACTCGTCCAGCCCCATGCCGAGCAGCAGCGGGATCGCGACGACGCTGCCCGCCATTTCGCCGCACATGCCGACCCAGCGGCCTTTCGCATGCGCCGCCGTGATGACGTGGCGGATCAGCCGGAGCACCCCCGGATTGAACGGTTCGCTCAAATGCGCGATCGTTTCGTTCATCCGGTCCGCCGCCATCATGTACTGCACGAGATCGTTGGTGCCGATGCTGAAGAAGTCGGCTTCGCGCGCCAATTGGTCGGCCGCCATGCCCGCCGCCGGCACCTCGATCATGATGCCTACCTCGACGTCCTGCGCGTACTTCACGCCCTCGGCGTCCAGCTCGGCTCTCGCTTCGGCCAGGACCGCATTCGCCTGACGGAGCTCTTCGATGTTCGAGATCATGGGATACATGATCTTCACATTGCCGTAAGCGCTCGCACGGAGTATCGCGCGCAGCTGCGTGCGGAACAGATCCTTCCGGTCCAGGCAGAGGCGGATCGCGCGGTAGCCCAGGAACGGGTTCGCTTCCTTCGGCAGACTCAGGTAAGGAAGTTCCTTATCTCCGCCGATGTCCAGCGTCCGGATGACGACCGGCTGGCCGGCGAACATTTCGGCCACGATCTTGTAGGCCAGAAACTGCTCCTCCTCCGTCGGCATCGTATCGCGTCCCATGTACAGGAACTCCGTACGGTACAGCCCGATGCCTTCGGCCCCGCCGTCTCTGGCGGCCTGGGCGTCCTGCGGGCTGCCTATGTTGGCGGCAAGCTCCACATGATGCCCGTCTGCGGTTTCCGTCGGGCGTCCGATGTAGGCGCCCAGCCGCGCGCGGCGCTCTTCGTACCGGAGCTGCTTGCTCCGGTACAGCTCCAGCAGCTCGGCATCGGGGTTGATGTAGACGGTGCCTTCGCCCCCGTCCACGATCACGTAGTCGCCGGGCCGTACCCGCTCCGCCCCCGCGCCCATGCCGACGACCGCCGGAATTTCCAGCGAGCGGGCCATAATCGCCGAGTGCGAGGTGCGGCCGCCCACCGCCGTAACGAAGCCGGCGATGCGGCTGCGGTCGAGCCGCGCCGTATCCGACGGCGTAAGGTCATGGGCGAATAGGACGACCGCTTCGCCCACGCCGCCGATATCGCCGGCGGATTCCCCGCGCAGCAGGCGCTGGAGGCGGCCCGCCACATCGCGGATGTCCGAGGCGCGTTCGCGCATGTACGCGTCGCTCATGTTCTCGAACAGCTCCACAAGCGCCTTCGCCGCGTCTTCCACGGCCGCTTCGGCGTTCAGCCGCTCCGAGCGGACGGCTTCGGCCGCCGCCCCGACGAAATCGTCGTCTTCGAGCAGCAGCATGTGCGTCTCGAAAATTTCGGCGTGAGCTTCGCCCAGTTTGAGAGCGGTTTCTTCTTTGAGGCACTGAAGCTCGTCAAGCGCCTCCCTTGTCTTCTCTTCCAGCCTGGCAACCTCGGCTGCGACTTCCTCTTCCGCCAGCGTTCTGCGCTGGGCTTTTTCAGCCTGCGGCTGCCATAAATGCGCTTTCCCCATCGCATAGCCGGGAGCGGCCGCGATGCCCTTCACGCTTTCGGTTACTTTCTCCTCTATCATGCGGTCACCTATTCAAGTACGGATTCGAGCATGGTTCCCAGCTCGTTCACCGCTTCTTCTTCCTGCTCGCCGGAAGCTTTGACCGTTACTTTATCGCCGTAACGCATTTCCAAAGAAAGCAGTCCGACGATGCTTTTCGCATTGACGCTCTTGTCGCCCTTGGCAATCGTAATGTCGCATGTAAACGCTTTTGCTTTTTTCATAAGTGCCCCTGCGGGACGCGAGTGAATACCTAACGGATTCTGTACGGAAAACTCTTTCTCCATCTGTGGTATCTCCTTCCGAATTAAAACGGTTTCTGTATGGCTTAAACATTTTGTAAAGGAAAGGTTCCTGTAAGCCCAAGATAACGCAACCGCTTCCAACTGAAAAGATCAAACCTTTTGCACCATCCTCGGTGCAAAAAGAAAACCGGATCTGGGAAGATAGTCCCAAATCCGGTTATTCCGGTCCCGTTTTACAGGGAAATCAGGCAGAGAAAGTAGGCGGCCGAGGCAGATTTCCTTCCTCTCCGAGAGGTTCCGTGCCCTCGCTTTTTTTCGGGCCGTTGGCCATCAGCCTGACCGCTTTCGCCTGAACGACCGGAATCGAAATCAGACTGGCGAGCGTGACGCCGATAATGGAGATGTACAGCCAGCCCTCCAGTTTATCCAAAGACATAATGAATACGAGCAGCACAATCCGCATGCCGACCAACATGCTCTCCCGCCAAATAAGGAAGGCCGCTTTCCGGCCCGGAGCGTAGTCCTCAATACATTGAAACTGCTGAGCGTTCCAGATCATCGCAAAGAAAAACATGCCGAACGCCGTAAGCACATTCGAGAGGATCAGCAGCGGTTTAAGGGGAAACATCGCGATCACAAACCCGGCCGACAGCAGAAGAACGCCGAGCCAGAGACAGAAATGATCGTTCCATTTGAACTTGCGGTACAGAATAAGCCCCAGAAAAGCCGCACCCGTATACAGCAGATTCAGCAGGGCGATCAGCAGCTTATCCTGGGTGACCGTGAATGTGAAGACAAGCGTAAACAGGTTTTGAAACTGAAGGAATACGCCTCCGGCCAATATCGAAAGGATCAGCCAGACGGAATGGCGGTCGCCGAAAACCCGCTTCCACTGAAGCTGCTGCCAGAAGCCCAGCCGGGGCGTTTCCGTTCTCGGCAGTGCGATACGGGGCATCGTAGCCGAGAAAACCAGCATGACGATCAGAAAGACAAACATCAGAACAAACGAGCTTTCATACCCGAACCAACTGATAAATTGGGCCGAAATAATAGGAATAACCATGGACAGAATCGACGCGATGAGATTGTTTGCCGCAAAAAAAGAGGCGATTTCAGTTCCTTTCCCCGAAAAAGAAACGCTTAGATTTTGGGCAACCGTATAGAACCCCCACATGAGACCGACCGGAAATCCGATCAGGGCGATCCACAGAACCCGGTTCTCCAGCGTAAGAAACGTCAGCATACTAAATGCGGCCGCGCCTCCGAATGCGGACAGAGCGAGCAGCAGGCGGATCGTTCGGTGGTAGAGCAGCTTCGCCCCGAGAACGAACGAAAATCCCCATCCGAAAAACATCACCATGTTGAACCAGGAAATTTCAAAAATGCTGGTATTGGCCTGCCAGATATACAGGTTCACGAAAATCCCGATGTAAATAAAAATAATGGACGACACAAAGTTCATGATCAGCATTTTTCGTATGTTCGTCGACAACGGATTCACCCTTCCGGCTTAAGCATCCGATCAATCTGGAAAATTTTCCGATTCTCAGGCTCTTTCCGCATTATAAGCATAAGTTGTAAGCGCGTCCATCATTAAATTTGTTAAATATACGCGATTATTTTTTATAAAGGGACACCCCCCCCAATCCTCTCAATCTAGCGGTTCATAACATAGAGAGATTTCTAATCGAATCCGGGAGGAATGATCCATGACGACTTTGATCTCCGTGCTCGCTTTCATCGTCTCAGCCTCTGTTGTTTATTTCATTTTCCGCAAAAAAGAACGGCCTAAGGAACCCCATCGGCCCTGCCAGCTCATCGTAAAGTTCAAACCGGAAACTCCGGAAGAACTTATGGCAAACCTTCATAAAAAATACAAATGCAAAGTCGTGGAACAATGCGGCACGCTCGGTCACCAGGTTCTGTTCACGAAGCAGCCTCTTCTCAAAACGATCAAACGCTATGAAAAACATGAGATGCTGGAGTATGCCGAATTAAACTATATGTATCAGGCGTTCGAGCCCGCGCCTTCCGGCGGCAAGAAGCCCGGGAAAGGGCAATCTTCCTCGGATGTGCATGCATTTGCTATCCCTAACGATCCTTATTTCAGCCTCTATCAGTACGGTCCGCAAAAAATTTCGGCCCCCTCGGCATGGGATGTGGCGCAAAGCGCCAGTTCGGTCGTCATCGCCGTCCTCGATACGGGAGTCGAACTGACGCATCCGGATCTGGTCGCGCATCTGGTTCCCGGTTACGATTACGTGGACAATGATCCGAATCCGAGTGACGGCAACGGACACGGCACCCATGTGGCGGGCATCGCGGCCGCCGTTACGAACAACGGGATCGGAATCGCCGGCGTCGCCCCGCTCGCTTCCATTCAGCCAATCCGTGTTCTTGACAACTCCGGCAGCGGAACGGTAAGCAATATCTCCAACGCGATCATATACGCCTCCTTCTTCGGCGCCAAGGTCATCAACCTGAGTCTCGGCTCCCCATACGCCTCGACAACTCTCCAATACGCGCTCGATTACGCCTGGGGCAAAGGCTCGGTCATCGTGGCTTCGGCGGGGAACGACGGAAGCACGACACCCAACTATCCGGCCGCCTATTCGACGGTCATTTCGGTGGCTTCCACAGATTCGGCCGACAACATCTCCTCTTTCTCCAACCGCGGAAGCTGGGTGCAGGTCGCCGCGCCCGGAACGGCGATCCTCTCGACGTTCCCCGGCTCCAGCTACGCCTATCTCAGCGGCACGTCCATGTCCGCCCCCCACGTGTCGGGTGTGGCCGCTCTCCTCGCGGGGCAAGGTCGTACGAATGCGCAAATCCGCGACGCGATTCTGTTTAATGCCGATCCGATTTACGGAACGGGGACGTACTGGGTGTACGGCCGGGTCAACGCGGACCGAGCGGTACGCTCCTAAGGGGAGCGGCAGGCGCGCGAAGCTCCCAGCGCGCGGTACTCGGCGTCACATGACGGTGGTCAACCACAGGACGTACGGAGAGGCTGTATGTTTATGCCGAATATGAGGTTACTGGGCCGTTTAAGGTGAAGTTTGCGAAACCGGTCGTGCCGCCTTGCATGAAAGCCCGCCATTCTTGCGGCGTTCCCCTCGTTTTAGGAATGCACGAGAGAAAAGCTCCCGTCGCGGGGGCTTTTTATTGTCGTGCTTTTTATTGTCCGGCCTCTGTATTTCAGCCCTCCTCCGTCCTTTAATTGGAGACCTTCTCCAAATCTTTCGATTTTCTCGGAAATAAATCGCTTTCAGCCCGTTTTGTCCGCCGTACGGTCTCATTTCAGCCTATATGACACTCTAGCTGCCTTGCCCGTTTTTTCCGTTGGCCTTTACAATAAAGAAATGAGTTTATCCCTGAGGAGGTGGTGGCATGGGCAGTCAGAGGCTGCTTCGGAATTATGTGAAAGCGAACCTGGGATTGTATTCGGTCGGGGTCGCCTTTATTATCCTGTCTAACGTGGTGCAATCGTTTTTCCCCCGGGTTCTGGGAGAATTTACGGACGATCTGCAGCTGAAGGTCGCCACGTCCCACACGATTGCCGGCTACAGCTTACAGCTTCTCGGAATCGGTGTGGCCTACGGAGTGCTTTTCGGCGTCGGCCAGTATACGAACGCCCGGCTCGGACGCAGGTTCGAATACGCGACGAGGCAGAAGCTGTTCCGTCATTTCTCCACGCTCAGCGAGCATTATTTCTCCAGGCACGGTGTCGGCAAGCTCCTCAGTTACGTCATGAACGACGTGACGGCAGTCCGAGAGTCCATCTCGAACGGAGTCAACCAGACCACCAATGCCATCTTCTTTATTCTCTCCGCTTTTGTCATGATGTCCTTCAGTTCTATTCCTTTCAGCTTAATAGCGCTGAGTCTCGCGCCTATGGCTCTTATTCCGTTCATCGTCGTTTTCCTCGGGCCGCGCATCCGCTCCCGGTCTCTTGAGGTACAGGAATCGCTCGCCACGATGACCGAATCGGCCGAGGAACAGTTCGGCGGTATCCGCGTGACCAAAACGTTCGCGGCCGAAGAAATCGCCTACGAGCGTTTCGGCCGGAACGTCGATGATATCCGGGAAAAACAGCTTCGGCTCGTCCGGATGTCGTCGCTTTTCCAGTCCCTTCTTCCCCTGATGGGCTCTTTTTCGATGATCATTGCCATTCTTGCCGGGGGCTATATGACGCTGCACGGCCAAATTACGCTCGGCAGCTTCGTGTCCCTTACTTTCTACTTACGGATGATGATGACGCCTCTGCAGCAGATCGGCAACGTGATCAATATGATGCAGCGTTCGCGCGCGTCGCTGGAACGGCTCAATCACCTGCTGGCCGTAAAGCCCGATATCCGGGAGGAGGCAAAAGCGGCGCATCTGGAAAACGGTGCGGGAGAACTGGAAATCCGCGGACTATCCTTCTGCTACCCCGGTTCGGATCGCCGCGCTCTGGAAGCCATCGACCTGAAAGTGGAGCCGGGCAGGACGCTCGGCATCATCGGACGCACGGGGAGCGGCAAAACAACGCTCGTCAAGCTGCTCCTGCGCATTTACGATCCGCCCGCGGGCACGATTTATATCGGGGGCCACGATATCCGCCGGGTGACGCTCGAAAGCCTGCGCTCGCAGATCGCCTATGTCCCGCAGGACGGCTTTCTGTTCAGCACGACGATCCGGGACAACATCGCCTTCTCCAAACGGGATGCGGCGGACGACGAAATGCAGCAGGCCGCGCGCGAGGCGCAGATCTACAGCAGCATTACGGAACTGCCGCGCGGGTTCGAAACGAAACTCGGCGAACGCGGCATCACCTTGTCCGGCGGTCAGCGCCAGAGAGCGAGTCTGGCGCGCGGCTTCATGAAGCGGGCGCCCATCCTCATTCTCGATGACAGCGTAAGCGCCGTGGACGCCGTGACCGAAACGAACATCGTCCGCCAAATCCGCGCCGCCCACCGCGACAAAACAACGCTGATCATCGCGCACCGGATCAGTGCGGTCAAGCATGCCGACGAGATCATCGTCCTGGATGAAGGCCGCATCGTGCAGCGGGGTACGCACAAGGAGTTGCTCGCCCGTCCGGGCTTGTATGCTTCCCTGTATCAGATTCAGGAGGAGGGAACCCGGCATGCCTGATCCGAAATCACCGGAAGCAAGCGCCCCAAAGGGGAGCGCTTCCACCGGTTCGACCGGAACTGAGGGGCCCGGGCAAACGGCGGATACCGCGGAAAGCAGCGGAGCCCATAAACAGAAAGAGAGCCCGCGCCCGGGCAGACTCGCCGCATTTAAAGCGACGCTCACGTATGCCAAGCCGCACAAGCTCACGTTCATCGGTATTTTTTTCTGCTCGCTGATCGCCATTATGGCCGAGCTGCTGCAGCCGTATCTGGTCAAAATCGCTATCGACGACCACCTTTTCGGCGGAAGCGGAGCCATGCGGCCCCTCGTGGTCATCGGCCTCTTTTACCTGGGGCTGTCCGTCGTCAACTTTGCTTTTACCTATATCCAGAACAACCTGCTCCAGTATGCCGGGCAAAGCATCGTCGCCAGTATCCGCAAAAATTTGTTCGCTCATATCTCGAAACTGTCGATGTCTTTCTTCGACCGTTATCCGATCGGGAGCCTGGTCACGCTCGAATCGAGCGATACCGAGACGATCAGCCAGTTTTTCACTCAGGTATTCCTCAGTCTAGTCCGGGACGGGATGACCCTGGTGCTTATCATCTTTTTCATGTTTCAACTGGACGCCACACTCGCCTGGTACAGCATGCTTCTTCTGCCGGTCATCGCGCTGATCGCCGTCCTTTTCCGTTCCATGCTGCGAAAAGCTTACCAAGAGACCCGGGCGCAGTTGTCCCGTCTCATCGCTTATCTGGCTGAAAATCTCGCCGGGATGAGCCTGATTCAGACGTACAACCAGCAGGATGAGCAGTTCGGACGTTTCAGCGACCGCAACGGGCAGTACTTGAAAGCCAACCTGAAAGAAATCCGCACGAACGTGCTATTCAACCGGTCCTTCGATACTTTCGGCAACATATCCGTCGCACTTCTCGTGTGGCTAGGGGGACTCGCTTTTCTCGGCGACAGCATCGAATTCGGTGTGCTTTACGCGTTTATTACTTACATCCGCCAGTTTTTTCAGCCGATCAACCAGATCACCCAGCAGTGGAATACTCTGCAATCGACCTCCGTTTCGATGGAGCGGCTGTGGAACATTTTTTCCACGGAACCCGATGTAAAAGAACC
The DNA here is from genome assembly GCF_019091125.1 of Paenibacillus sp. GbtcB18. Taxonomy (NCBI): domain Bacteria; kingdom Bacillati; phylum Bacillota; class Bacilli; order Caryophanales; family Paenibacillaceae; genus Paenibacillus; species Paenibacillus sp. GbtcB18. The sequence continues at coordinate 44,417 of NZ_JAGXJX010000001.1, read as the reverse complement.
TGCCGGCGAAGATAAAGCCGAAGTCGACTGGAAAAAAACAGCCGGAAAAATCGACTATAATCACGTGGATTTTTCTTATGTGGAGGGAAGCAAGGTCCTCCGGAATCTGGACTTGCACATCAAACCGGGGGAAATGATCGGGATTGTCGGAACGACAGGAGCCGGCAAAAGTTCGCTGATCTCCCTGCTTACCCGCTTCTATGACGTGAACGCGGGAAGCGTCACGATCGACGGAACCGATATCCGGCGCATTCCGCAGGATACGCTTCACCGGATGATCGGGCTCGTCCAGCAGGAGCCGTACCTGTACTCCGGGACGATCCTCGACAACGTGCGGCTGTTCCGGCAAGAAATCAGCCGCGATGAGGTGATCGCCGCTTGTAAGGCGGTCGGCGCCCATCCGCTCATCACCCGGCTCAAGAACGGGTATGACACGAAGCTTTCGGAACGCGGCAGCGGCCTCTCGGCCGGCGAGAGACAGCTTCTGTCGTTCGCGCGCATTCTCGTATTCAAACCGAGAATTCTCATACTCGACGAAGCTACGGCCAACCTCGACTCCCATACGGAGCAGCTCGTGCAAAAGGCGCTCTCCGTCGTCTCCGAAGGCAGGACGTCCTTGCTCATCGCCCACCGGCTGTCCACGATTATGCACGCCGACCGGATCATTGTCATGAAGCACGGTGAGATCGTGGAGGAAGGCACCCACAGGCAGCTGCTGGCCAAGAAAGGCTACTACGAGGAGCTGTACCGTCACTCGCGGGGCATGCAGGCGATCGGTTCCTGAGTCTTCTGCCCGCTTGTATAAAAAAGACCCGCAGCCTCACGTTCGGTTACGAACGCTGGCTGCGGGTCTTTTTGCGCCAGTTTGCTTCCGTCACTGCAGCGAGGCAGGGTTACACATACAGAATCCATATCAGGCCTGCAAGGGAGGGGACGCCAATCTCCACGGAGCTCCGCTTGCAACTTTCGCAGTCTCGAATTAACCTGAACTCCATGCGGCTTTAAGAGTTCATGCAATATTTTTTCTTCTTTCGACAGAAAACACCCTCTTTGTTTAGTATCATGGAAGTGTCGAGCAGCCATGCAAACAAAGAAAGGTGTGTAACCCCAACGGTACTCCATCGTTTCCTGATGATAAGCAATGAGGAGGTTCATTATGTTGAGGAAGAGTACAAATTCAGGCAGAAGGTCTGCAGTGATTGCCGGGGTGTTATTCATAGCCGGGTTGGTTACAGGTATATTTAGTGTCGTTCCTGTTATAGATGGAGCAGACTACCTTGTCAAGGCTTCTACAAATGAAAATCAGGTACTAATAGGAGCGTTTTTCCAGTTGTTAATGGTTGTTCCCTATGTTGGTATTCCTATTTTGATGTATCCGATTTTAAGCAAGCCTCATAAAGGTTTAGCTCTTGGATCTGTTGCTTTCGGCATTATGGCGGGTGTGTTCATTATTATTGGTGTAATCATTCTTCTGTTGCTACTGACTTTAAGCCACGAATTTGCAAAATTCGGAACTCTGAATGGTTCGTATTTTCAGACCTTGGGTGGAGTGTTACGGGAAGGACGTGATCTGGTGAATCATGTGGCCACGACACTGACATTTGTTTTGGCGATGTTCTTGTTTAACTGCATATTTTACCGAACAAAATTTGTTCCGCGTTGGTTATCCGTTTGGGGTCTTATTGGGTCTATATTGTCCATATTGGCAAGCTTATTATTTATGATTCGCTTCATCGGTCTCGATGCAACCTACATGATGTTGAACGTTCCAATAGCCTCTCAACAATTGATTTTGGCCATATGGCTAATCCTTAAAGGATTCAACCGGGTGGATGTTCTAGAAAAGAAGGTGTAACGAAAATGAATACATCGGAACGTTTCTGGGACAAAACAGCAAATCAATGATTTCTGCAACGCCCTGCGTGGGAGAAAAAAATTTATAAGCAGCTTGTTATTCTTTGCAGGCAGAGTTGGTCTAGCGCCGAAGATAAGACCATTTAAAATACGCAATCTAGTCGTTACAATTGAGAAAGGGAATTTTTCAATTGTCGAATCGGATTGCTTGAAGAAAAGCTCTCAGGAATATTTCATTGTTGCCGGGAAGATTTGATAGGTTACTAAGGAGCCGTTTCGCCCCAATTTTTTGCCGTCACTTATGATAAGGTTCTTCGCGTTGTCTATAACGGCAAGTTTAAGGCCATTCTTATGGTTTGACCTTTCTTTGCAACCCCCAATGCGAAAATGTTATAACCCCGGCTCCAACCGTCCATATTGTTATTATCGAGCCGTACGACACCCCCACAAATTGGAAAAAGGAGTCCGACCATTGCAAGCATACGTGGAAGTTATTTTTCGAACGATCGCCGCTTTTGTCCTCCTCATGATCACATCGAGAATTCTCGGCAAGCAGACGATATCCAATATGACCTTCCATGACTTCGTGAGCGGCATCACGCTGGGTGCCATTGCGGCGAATTTGGCGTTTAACGATAAGCTCAACCATTGGCTCATCGTCGTATCGCTGCTGATCTTCTTCAGCATCTCTTTCCTCGTGTCCAAGATCGCGCTCAAAAACCGGGCGTGGAACCGGTTGGTATCCGGCACTCCGACCGTCGTCATCGAGAACGGCAAAATTCTCGAGGACAACATGCGAAAAATCCGTTACACGTTGGACTCCCTGGCCCAATCTTTGCGTGAAAAAGATATTTTTAATATGGCGGAAGTCGAGTACGCTTGCTTGGAGGATCACGGGAAGCTGTCCGTCAAGAAAAAAAGCGAGTATGAGTGGGTGACGCGCAAAGATCTGAAGCTACACGCCGCGGCCGTCCAGTCGTTCCCTGTCGAGCTGATTATGGACGGCATAATCATGGAAGACAATCTCATCCACAACGGGCTGACCGTCCAATGGCTGGAGCAGGTGCTGCGGCAGCGGAACAAGTCCGTATCCGACGTGTTCTATGCCGTGAGAGGTACGCAAAATCAGTTGTATTTTGACTACTATCGGGACCACATTGACAAACCTATCGATTAGCCCCGGCCTCCCTGCGCTCTCCCCTCAACCTAGGATCATTTAACATGAATGCTACATTTAGATAGAAAGTCATTAAACATTTCCGTGTACTCAACTTTCCCCCTTTAGCTCACACCTTTCAATAATACAAATCCTATTTCCTCTCAACCTGACGCTATTCCAGACTGCGCGCTGAGAACTTTGTACATCACCGCTCCAAGCTGTCTCTGCATTTCGTTGAATCGAACCGACTGCTTTGCGGACAGCAGATAAGAATCGCCATCTTCCACTTCCCGCCGATCACGGACATCGTATAACCGAACGGTGTGTCTTGGATTACCGTTTCCTTGCCCTTCAAATCGGAAATGCCCATGTTCACGCTATCCTTTCGGATAGTAGTCCACTTCGCTGTATCTGACGAATGCGCAGGAGCACGGGGAAACCGCAATCAGACTATTCAAAAAGAATGTCGGGGAGCATCGGCCGGCGGGGAGCATGATCGGGGTGACTTACCTGGCATTTCCGGAACAGTGGGTAGAGGTTCGGGCTGTGGCGCTTGTAGGCTGAGACAAAGAGAGGAGCTTCACTTGAAGCGGAGCTCCTCTCTTCGAATATTCGATTGTTCTTCCCGAAACGTCTAAGCCTGTGGCGCATGCTAGAGCGCAGACAACTGCTTGATCAATCCTTCCAGCTCGTCGACCAATCCTTTTGCAAGTTCGAAATCCGTTTCTTTCAAGGCTGATTCGATTTGCATTTCGACTGACTTTTTCTTTTGCTCAATTTCTAAGTAGTCTTTATCGAAATGACTGGCGTAGATCATCTGTCTGAATTTTCGCATACTCATTTTTCGAATGGTCTTATTGTCAACGATCAGCACATAATCCATCCCGTTAACGACGGAATAGAAATCGTGTGAAACCATAACGATCGCACCTTTATAGTCGATGATGGCTTTTTCCAACGCGATCTGTGTATAGATGTCCAAATGGCTCGTCGGTTCGTCAAGCAGCAGTAAGTTGGCTTGACTGGCCGCGACTTTAGCCAATTGGAGCATGTTCTTTTCTCCGCCGGACAACGATTCGATCTTCTGCTCAAGGATCTCTCCTTCGAAGCCGTAGTTCACCAGATACGCTCTGACCTCGTCATAAGTCTTGAATCCGGCGTCGATGAATTCATGCAGGATCGTATTCGAATCTTGCAGCGTTTCGCCTTGAAGCTGAGATAAGTAAGCCACATTCGCATCCCTATGGACTTCGATCGACTCCTGATGGTTTCGGAAGATGTCCCGCAGCAAAGTCGTTTTCCCGGTGCCGTTCGGACCGATGATAGCGACTTTGTCCGTGGATTTGATCTCGAAGTTTACGTTTTCCAACAGCAGCTCCTCGAAGGACACGCTATAATGATCGACTTTTACGACAGCCGCGTCTTCCATTTCATGCTCGATCCCGAAGCTGATATCCGGCTGCTTGATCTCGACGAACGGCGCTTTGATTCTGCGCGCTTCCAGTCTTTCTTGGAACTTCACTCTGGCTTTTAACGCTCGGCCTCTGGATGCTTCTGAATTATAAGTCGCGATCGCTCTGAGGTTGTCGATGATGTGATCATATCGCTCGATCTCTTCTGCTTCAGCAACAGCGATCTCCTGCAGCTCGATTTTGGTCTGAAGCAGCGAGAAATGATATTCGATATAGCTTCCGTCAAACTCTTGAATTTCCGTATTTTCCAGGTGAATGATTTTGTTGAAGCAATGGTTTAGAAGATAGCGGTTGTGCGTAACGACCAGCAGCATGCCCTTGTGAGAGTTGATCAATTTTTTGAGCGAATTCAGGTTTTCGAAGTCCAAAAATACATCGGGTTCGTCCATGATCATCAAGTCCGGATGGGTCAACATTTCCTTCATGACTTGAATGAGTTTGAATTCCCCGCCGCTTAAGGAGGTTACGCTAACGTCTTTTAACTTCGCGAGATTGGCCAGATTCAGCTTCTTATGGATGCGGCTCTCGAAATCGTCCCCGCCCATCGAGTCCAACGCGTCCAGAGCGAGTTGATATTTCTCCATGAGCGAATCCATATCCGATGTCGTCGCCATTTCGGCATAAATCGCGTTGAGCTTCTCTTGGATCTTGGTAAATTCTTCACTAATATATTCAAAAACGGTCATTTCTTTCGCCGGGTCCAACTGCGAGAACTGACTGACGTACCCGATTCGGCAGTTCGGATCGATCTCCAGCTTGCCGTCGAACAAATGCTTTTCCGGGTCCATCAGGATCTCGATCAGGGTGCTTTTCCCGCTGCCGCTTGTTCCGATAAAGGCGCAGTGCTGCCCTTCTTCAAGCGTGAACGAAACGTCGGTATACAGTTCTTTTTGCGGGAACGAAAAGGATAAGTGTTCAACGTTGATCATCGTGTTACCTTTCTTGGTAGCTGAAATGGGGTTTATTAGAGGTACTGCAGAACATGAATACGGAGTCTGCCGCACCTCAGATTAACACTGTTTACTGCCGAATTCAATGCTTAGACCAGGCCTCGTTTTCCCTCAGCGCCTGCGCTCCAGAAGTTCGACATCCCGCAGAGAACGAAGGATCAGGTCGTTGCCAAGTTGAAACGACATGAACGGGTTGTCCAGCAAACCGGTGAGACGAAAAAGGCGAGATAGGATCGAGCGGCAAGTTGTAAAAATATCCGCCTTCTGCCGCTCTTCCCGACCGATCGAAGCCCCACAAACAAAAAGAAAAACAGCAGGTCAAAATAAAGAATAGCGGACACGTTGATATGATAAATAAAAAACTGCATTCGGCTTTAGAACCGGAATGCAGTTGGCAACGCTGGGTTGAATACTAGACGCGGTTTTCGTTGCGTCACATATGGTAAGGTTCAGCTTAACGGGGCTAACGGCGAAAAATGCGAAAAGGAGCTGTCGCGGCCAGCTCCTTTGTACTGTAATCAATCCAATTCGGCGCGAGGGAATAAATCCCTGATTGCTCATGTTTGACATATGACCCGCTATAAAAATGAAACTATTGTCGCAGCTACAGCTCTTTTTTGTCTTATCCCAAGCAAATCAGGCAAAAACATCCTGGTTACGGAAAATCCAGCTCATCATCGATGACACGGAATATCTCCCTATTCCGCACCGGATACCGGGCATCCAGTTCCCCCCACTGCCGCTTCGGTAAAATCAAAAAAATCGTGCGTATCGGAAAGATACGAGGCCTCAAATAGTCGAATTTCGTATTTGTCCCGGATCAGCTCCTGAAAGCCGCGAATCGTGATATAGCGATCATTTCCGGTAAAGGTAAGCGCAATCGAATACAGTTGTCCATTGTAGGTAACGTCCAGTCCTTTGTCCGTAGACGTCACTTCGATCGTTTCATCTGGAAGCCGTTTACCGAACAATCGGACGATTTCCTCGTCATCCTCTCCCCAATCTACAGTGACGCTGTATACAAAGCAAACACAATCGGAATTTGCTCCTTGATCGCGAGCTCGTCCGCCAATTCATTCTCATCATCCATCAATTGATAGCGCTTGAGTTTTTCATGATGCTTCTCAATAAATTGTAGAAGCTGTCGCTTGGCATTCTCATCCCAGTTATCCTCCCTGTGTTCACTCAATCCATATACTCCCGTCATATGAAGAAATCCCGCTCTTACCGCCCAAATATTAATCTAGATCAATCCAATTCGGCGTGAGAGAATAAATCCTTGATGACAGTGTCATCCTTGCAAGCATCTTTAAATCCGATTGAAAAACTTTGTAATTCCACGCTCGATTTATTTGATACATCATTTTTCCATATGTGTGGTGGTTCATCTTCATCATTAACTCTTCCAAGTTGTTCAATTGATAAATAGTTGTTTAATAATCTCATTTGTAGTCACACAGTATTCCTCCTCACCCAACCAGGTGATATGCATTAATACTTAATTTCGGCATTTACCAGTATTCCCCTGCTACTTAGGGATTAATATTTCTACTTCAGTGCATTTCATAAAATGTAGACATAATGCAAAAACTTTTCGTCGTCACTTATGATAAGTTTCACCATATCATCTATAAAGCGAACTTAACTCCTATCAAAAGAACTCGTCCATAAGGTAATAATCTCCTATATTATTATTGTTTTTCGGAAATCGCCTCAAAATGCTTGACTATCAACCTTGTTTACAGCTGGAATATCACTGAAAGAGCTCGACATCAACACAATTGGAGTCTTCTGAGCTATTCAAGTTTGACTAAATGCAGTGTTTCTATCTGACTGAAGCAGTAAATAAATGCATCACAAAGAGATCGAGCTAACCTTTGATGAGAAGATTATGATAGCAATCTAATTTTTTATATCGTATGATTCTTCACATACAAAAAGATTTTGCAATAATAAGCTACTGCGGATTATTTATATTTTCCGTACGGGAGTTTTTTCGGAATGGAGAGACTATGAAAAAAATTATTGTCTTTATGATTGCAGTACTTATACTGTTCACCGGATTCGCAACACCAAGCTATGCATTATCAGATTCGCAATCTGATTCAATACAAACATTGTTGGATGATGCAAGCCGTATATCAGGTGTACCGGGAATATCAATCTCAATACTTGCGAACAATGAAGTGCTCTACTTTTCTTCCGGGTACGCAGATCGTGAAAAGGGACTGTCGGCAAGCGAAAATACTCTATATGAGCTGGCTTCGGTAAGTAAGGCTTTTACCGGCATGGGTATTCTGCTGATGGAAGAGCAAGGACTGCTGTCAATGTCAGACCCTATCCAGAAATATTTGCCTTGGTTTACATTAAAGTATCAGGGGAAACACGTTGATATGCAAAGTATTACACTCAATAACTTTTTACACCATACTAGCGGCTTAACAAATGGCAGTCACAGTCAAAACATTCCCCAAGGCAATACGCCGGATATGTTGCAAAAAACCGTAGAAATGCTCGTAGATTCTGAATTGTCGTTCTATCCTGGTGAGCAGTATAATTACGGAACTGTTAATTATGACGTATTAGGTCTGGTTATTGAGATTGTGGCGGGACAAAGCTATGAAGACTTTATGAGGGAACAGGTATTTCAGCCGTTGGGTCTCCACCAGACGTATGTTTATAAAGAAGATGCTCAAGCCACCGGACAGTTGGCACAGGGCTACCGTTCTTCCTTTTTTATGACAACTCCATATAACGCGCCGGATTATTCCGGGAATAAACCCGCAGGCTACATCATTTCTTGTACAAAAGATATGGCGCGTTGGATGGGCATACAGATGGGTATTGTGCAGGACATACCCGAAATATTCCATACGGTTATCGAAAAATCACATCAGGGTGATAGGTCTGTTCCGGCTGTCAATGAAATGTATTATGCGGCGGGCTGGTCGGTAAACGCCAACCAAACGATTATAGAGCACCCAGGGGGCAATCCCAATTTCGGAACCGAAATAGCCATACTGCCAAATGAACGAACAGCCATCTGCTTGCTGACCAACGGCGCAAATATCAATAGAAGCATGGTACTAAAAGTTAAAGATATATTAGACGGCAACCTGACTCAGTCATATGGAATAAGCGGCACACAGCTTTTGGACATCATTTTGTCGTCTACCACAATTATTCTTTGCCTTTTGGCTGTTCTGTTCTTTCTCTTAGGCTTACGCAAAAGGAAAACAAGTGAACGGCAGCCAATAACAAAAAAGCGAATAATCGTAACAGCTATTTTGCTGATTGCTACGATTGTCCAGTTTATAATGTGCTGTGTATTAGATTGGTCAACGATACTTATTTGGCAAACATATAGTGTTCTTACAGCTTTGATTTCGTCGGCATTATTAACAGCAAGCATTACATGGCTTGTATACACTCACCGATATAATGCCTCGCTCCGAAAATAAGCATTTCATTCGTTCGCCTTATTGAAAAAAAGCGAAGAGTTTCGATAGACGGAGCTCCTCCCGGTTGGTCACCTCCCCACTTTGGCATCGTATCAAGAATAATCCCGGTTCCCTTCCATGGGAAAAGTACATAAGTGACCATTTATGATCTTGCAGTCATCTTCATTCAGTCCTAAAACCTGACAATACCATCTGCGTGACTTCTCAATGTCCCTAACGGGGACAAAAATGCTCCCGACTTTGTTTTTGACCGGGCTAGCCTGCGAATTGCTTTCTTTGGCTTGCTGTTGTTCGTTCATCATTCTACCTCCATGAATCATTTTTAGAGTTTTCGGAATCACTAAGGGTCTGTAATCTTCCGGTAAATTTTTGCGTGCAGATCCTTCGCTCATGATCAATCCCCCTGCTTCAGATTTCGTAAAACGACAGGCACACAGCATTTTACCCACACCACTTTCTCAAGAGACCCAGCCCCCACTCCTTTACGCTTTCATCAAGAATGTAGTGAGTAAACCAATGCCGATCTTCATCCGCCTCATACTCAAAAGATGTACCCAGCCAACGGTAAATCCTTTCAAGGACTCCAGCCATTGAACCTAAGTATCTGGTTGTTAAGCAAGTATACAATCCGCTTTCCATATCAGCCACTCGGTGTTTTCCTCAGGAGAGGGGACAAGACGTTCCGGTAAAGTGATACAAATTTCATACATATTGCTGTCATCAGACGGACTGCCGTAGCTACTATTCATGAATACCTCAAAGCGATTGCCCTATGAAGCCATTAAGTGTTAACCATTTCATATTGGCCTCATCAGCCCGTAATCACGCAGTTGACACCTTTTCTTCTTCCAGTCCTTCATCCCGATCGGCAACATGAAGATAACCTATTCCTTCTTGGGGAGAAAGACTAATAACCTTCACATCCGGGAAGCGTTCGGAAATCTCCCGTTCCTCTAAATAAGAAAATCGTTCGTGAAGGCGAATCCGTTCGAAGCTGTAAATGACTTCCGTTTTTCGATAAAGTCTAGGAGTCAATCCTGTGTTTCGCTTGAATGTCTTGATATAAGTTTGATACGTATCAAACCCGCAGCGAAATCCTATCTCAATCGACGGCAGGTTAGTTTGTCGCAAGAGACAAGCTGCCTCACTAGTCCTTCGTTTGCGTATATATTCTTTTATAGGGTGACTCGTCATTGCATAAAACAAGCGATATAAGTTCGGTACCGACATCGCAGCCGCCCTACTGATTTCTTCTAACGAAAGTTGCTCGGCAAGATGTTCCTCTATATAATCAATAGCACTGCTGGTCAAGGACAACCAGATTTTGAACAAGCCTTCCAGCGAGAATGGCGAACGGTATTTGCCCACTGCATGGCTCGTGTTCAAAGCCCCGTCTAAAGCGAATATCAAGAACATTTGGGAAGGATTCGATCCAAGCAAGATCAATCCGTCCAAATGGTAATCTCGACACAAAACAAACGGGATCTTGGGTTTAGCGCCGAAGATCCCGTTTTTACATTCTCGTCCCGTACGGTCATCATCAAGAATGATGATGGGAACTGCGATTTTACTCTCGATCCTACGATGATAAAATCTCATCTTGAAAAACTACTCCTATATCTATTTAATACATAGACGATGCCTGCGTTAAAAAAAACATTTCCCATAAAAATAACCTGCTGCGAGTTAGAGTATAAAAATAAACTAACAATTATCAAGTACACACTGTATGCGGTCAATAAATAGTAACCCCATTTTTTAAATTTTGATATTCCATACGAAATAAACAGGAGTAAGCATCCCAATACTACTTTGAAAACTGAGTCATTTACGAAGGGCAATCCATTAGCAATACTTAATCTTGGTTCGAAACTTATATTCAAAAATCCGAACTTAAACAAAGAAAGCAGCACCAATAATGCGTAAAAAAAATACATATAACCAATAAATAATATCGCTTGTGGCCTCATTATCAAAGTTCCTCCAAATTAAATTGAACTATCCCCTTAGTCAAGGGGACAGTACAATTTTTCAGTATTGAGGTTACGGTGATGACGTGCTAACAGAATGCGTACCTGTAGTTGTTGTATATCCAATAGTCCCCCAAGGTGTAGGAACCCCAATCTTCATTGCATAGGTATAAGAGCATCGCAAGACTGCGCCGTTTTCCCAATCGTCAGTTATTTGCCATTGAGGAGCGCTGACCATTTGGATGCTGTATAACAACGTATCAACACCAGTGAGATAAATATTAGCTGCGTCCCCACTCTTAAAATAGTTATGAGGAGGAGCACTCGGATTATCAGGATTAACTCCGTACACATATGTATAATTAAGAGTTGTATTTAACCATACAAAAGTCCCACCAGGGAGCGTTGGAAACCATTCTTTTATTGTTCTCATTCCTGCTGAATTAGTGCTGATTCGGTTCTCATCCACTATTTGAGCTTGTGAAGAATTTTCTATAGCCTTCATTAAAAAATCAGTATCTTTTTGGATTTCATCAAGTTTTTTTTCGAGTTCTTCAATGGAATACACCCTATTTTTCTCACTTACCTTAAAACCTTGATCGTTATCGTCTATAAGCTGGATATGACCATGGTATTTGCTGAAAATCTTATTTAATTTTTCCTTTTCAATGTTCTCTTTTGGTTGAGCAGCGTATGCTGATGTTGTAAACGCTAAGATCAATGTTAAACAAATTGTGAAAATAAAACTAGTTCGAGAAATAGACATTTAATCACCTCAACTAAATTTTTATGATAATACAAGCTGGCCAGTTGTATATCACCAAAGTAATTAACTATATACTACCACTATATAGTTTTTATGTATATACTTATTTTGTAAATTTTGGTTTTTTATATTTATTTTATAATATATCGGAATTATCATCTTGCCGTACCGGGCACTGAATAGTGAAAGTCAAGGCACTACTCTAACAGAAGCAATCGCGCCTATTCTACTCTGAAGTGTCAAAAAAAACCGTTAAGTGATACATTGAGGCTTCTGACACGGGCGGTCTTCCTGCCCTACAGATGAATCAATCACTAGGAGTACTAGCCCGCTAAAAATGGCCATCCTTTACTGTTTGCCAGATTAATAGTTGTTAAAATCCAAACAGCCAAAACCAAACGGGATCTCAGGCATAGCGCCGAAGATCCCGTTTTTTTTGCAAGTCAAGCTTTCCGACGAGCAAATCCTTATTTCTTTTTCCGATGCCATCGTTTTTCACTCCTTTGATTTCATGGGTCTGGAAGCTTGCAGGCGATGCCAGAGCTGCAGGCCGGCGCCTGTCAGCTCCATCAGGTCGTTTGCGGCATCCCGATGGCTATGTAACGCTTTGCGCGCCTCAAGTGCCGTGTTCTCAATGGCAAGTGACGCGGACTTCACGATTCGGGATACCCGCTGCACCGCTTCTCCCGTCTCCTCCGCTGCCGCAAACCAAGCATCGATCGATTTCATTTTGCCTTGCAGGTCCTGCATGACCTCGGTGACACCCGAAGTAAGCTTTCGGTGTTCTCCGCAGTTTGACGCACTTGCTCCTACATCGTGTCAAGCGCAGTCTCGGCATGCCTTAGGGCACAAATCGCCAAATACGCGAAGCGTACAGCCACCCCGATGAGCACCAGAAAAGCCAAAATACAGACCGCCGCTCCCCATTGATGCGTATATCGGTGCAGTGGAGCGGGGAGAAAGGAACTTCACCATAGATACTTTGGAAAAAATACAGGAAGCCCTTCAAGTAGATGCAGCCGAGTTAGCTGCCGCTGGGGTATCAATCCATCGCTGACCCCAGCGACCCTTCGGGGCGCTCGAAGGTCATCATTATAGCAGCATCGCTGATTTGAAGGCCAGAAATCAATTTATTGGTTTCTGGATTATTTATTTTATCTTTCAAAAAGACCACCCCGTTTTAATGATTTCGTCTAACGTTTCGTATATTCACGACATCCGACGAAGTCGGTTGTTCCGGCTGCTCCAGCTCCCATGTCAATATCTTCTGCTGGTCCGAGGGGCGAATGCCCCGATGCGTGAATATGGTGTTATCAGAAGTTACTGCCTTCACCGAATTTACTTAAAATATTTGATATTGATTTAGATGCTGATTTTATTTTGTTTGTTCTTTCTAGAGCCTCGAGTTTTTCATCAAGTATTAACTCAATACTTATTAGCATCACTGGAAAGAGCTCAAGGCATTCATCTTCAGATAATTCATGAATGCCTTTGCTTAAAATTGAATATATTCCTCGGTTCTCAGCTAAAAATCTTGGTAAATATTCTTGCAAAATAAAGATTTTTTCGTTCATTCGACTTTTGAAAAATTCATCTTCATTAACCCCAATATTAGATTTGAATTGTTCATAAGCATCAAATATTAGCTTTTCAAAAATTCTTCTTAAATACACAAAGGAACCAATTCCAATACCATGTGAAGCCAAACCAATTGCTTTACTTAATTCATGGTAGTCTAATTTATTTAGGACTTTTTGATATTTTTTAAATTTTGGAGATGTTAAATCTGCAATAGATGGATATTGACCAACTTTAATTAATCTATTATCTGTAACCAGAAATATAAAATACATCTTATGTTCTATGACTCTTGAACAATAAAAATGTCTCGTAAATACTCTTTGGTTTTCTAACCAATTTAATGAATAAGTTCTTGAACCTTGGTTTTGAGCACTAATATAAGTACTATCTCTTCCACATTGAGTACAGTGGCAATCTAGTTTAATCAAATTCATATATATGTTACTAATTATAGAAGTTACATCATCATTACTTTCAATTAAATATGATTTATATAGTCCATCAGATAAAAAAATCTCTTCAATATTTTCTGGAATCATTTTTTTCAATCCTTTGTAGTAATTTCTGATAACGTCTTATTCATGAACTTCGTGAATACCTTGTTTTAAGCCTTAAACCCCCTAAACCCAAAGGTCGTAGAGGTTAAAATCCATTCTATTTCACATAACAACAACACTGCCCGCCATACCCACAACCAACATTTTTCGCCGTCACTTGTGGTATGGTTCCCCTCAAATGATCTTTAACTAATCTGCCTGTTACTTCAATAGGCTGCCGATCGTCGGCAGCCTGCTGAATCACCTATCGTGCTCTCGTCACCCGTTAGCTGAAAGCCTTGCCTAGCATGAGGCTCGTTAACCCCTTTATCTTTCAAACGGGCGCAAACCTCTTCAACTTGATTCACTTCAAAAGTGGGCATAACACAGACGAACCACAAAACAAGCAGTCCTTACAGAACGAGATAAACCCAAGGACGCTTCTTGATGAAGGAATCGGAGTGCCAGTATAGGGAGCACTCTACGGTAATGAGCAATCTAAGCGAAAAAAGATCACGGCGACCTACAGCCATGATCTTTTTTCGCTTAATCATTCAGCCCGTGTATACTGTAAAAATGTTGGTTAAATACAGGAGCCGAAGTTTCCATATTCTAACCGTGGCTCTTAACCTAATAGACGTTAGTCACGTACATCATGTATTAACTTGTGATGGCATGGAATTGGAATATGTGCTAGAGATGCCATGCTTGGCCAGTTAATTTTCTTCATGGCATTAGCGCCTTTCGCTTACGCCTCCGCCGTTCCCTCAGGCGGAGGCAGCAGCTCGCGCTCCGCCCGGTCGGCCAGCTGCTTCAGTGTGACGTCGTCCATCGGGGGATTGTGCAGTCCGAACCGCACATCCCGGTACAGCCGCTGAAGCGGATGAGTCATCGCCAAGCTGTGCGCCCCCGCGATCCGCATCGATTTGTCGACGACGGTAAGCGCCGTCCGCACGGCGAACGTCTTGGCGGCGCTCAAATCCGCGGCGAATGCCCCCGGATCTGCGGGGGCACTCTCCCAGCGCTGCGCGACCGCGTAGAGAAAATGCCTTGCCGCGGAAAGCTCCAGCTCGATCTCCCCGATCAGCTGTCGGATATGAGGCAGCTCCAGAATCGGGTGAGGAAGCGAGTTCGGCCGGTAAGCCGCCGCGAAAGTGACCGCTTCCCGCCTCGCCGCAAGAGCGATGCCAAGGTAGCAGGCGGGAATGTGCAGCAGATACGGATGAGCCGCCGGCCCGGGTCTGCTCGGTTCGCTGCGGGTGTGCTTTACTCTCGCCTCCGGCGGGACAAGCACATCCTCCAGCACCAGGTCGTGACTGGCCGTTCCCCGCATGCCGACCATATCCCATGTCGGCTCTATACGGACGCCTTCCGTCGCGACGGGAAAAACAAACTCGCCGTGACTTCCGTCCGGCTCCAGGGATGCCGTCACAATGACGAGATCGAGGGCGGGAGCCAGCGTCGTAAACGTCTTACGTCCGTTTAGAAGGTAGCCGCCCTTTACTTCCGCCGCCGTTGTAGCCGGACGGCCTCCGCGCGACGGGCTCCCCGTCCCTTTTTCCGTGGCCGCGCGGTTAATCAGAAGATTGCGGGAAGCGATGTCTCTACACAGCGCCTCGTATTTGTCCTGCCAGGCAGGCTGATTCGCCAGTTCCAGAACGATGCCCAGATGCCAGCCGATTCCGAGTGCAGTCGCCGCATCTCCCTCGGCCAGCCTTTCCTGCAGGAGGACAAATTCGTACAGGGATGCTCCGGCTCCTCCGTATTCGGCCGGGACCGTCAGCGAAGGATACCCGGCTTCTTTCAGAGCGTCGATAGCTCCGTAGGAGAAGCCGTTCTCCTCATCCGCCCTGGCCGCTTCATCACGCAGCGTGTCGGCCAACCGGCCGATCTCATCGAGACGCCTCTGCTCTTCCGCCGTCCGGGCAAAGCTGAATGGAGATGGATTCATCGGCCGTTCCCCCCGCCCGTCTGCATAATCCGCTCCAGCACCCGCTTCTCCAGCCGGGCGAATTCCGGATTCGCCTGATCCCTCGGCCACGGAGCCGGGTTATCGGCGTCCAGCGCGATTTTCCCGTCCTCGATCAGAAGAATCCGGTCCGCCAGACGGACCGCTTCGCTTACGTCGTGCGTGACGAGCACAGTCGTGAAGCCATGCCGCTGCCGGAGCGTGCCGATCAGCTGCTGCATCTCCAGCCGGGTCAGCGCATCCAGCGCGCTCAGCGGCTCATCAAGCAGCAGCAGCTTCGGCTGGCGGACAAGCGCCCGCGCCAGGGCGACCCGCTGCTTCTGGCCTCCGGAGAGGACGCCCGGCCATTCGCCGGCGCGGTCCGTCAAGCCTACCTGCCCGAGTACGTGCAGGGCACGCGGGCGCCAGTTCCCGCTTAAACCGATGCCCACGTTATCCAGCACGGTTTTCCACGGGAGCAAGCGGGCCTCCTGGAACATGACCGTGATATCCCGGCCGATGCCGGACACGGGCCTGCCGTCGATCTCGATCCGGCCCTCGGCAGGCTTCTCAAGTCCCGCCAGCAGTCTGAGCAGCGTGCTTTTGCCGCTGCCGCTTCTGCCTGCAACGGCAATAAACTGGCCCGGGCGGATCGTCAGATCCAGCTCGTGAAGCACCTTTTTGCCTCCGAACGATTTATGAACGCCCTGCAGCTGGACGGACGCTCCGAACTGACGCTCTCCGTTTTGCCCGGCATCATCGCCCGAAACCGCCTTTCGCCTATCACCTGCCGGCGCTTCCGTATATAAAGCCTCCTCGGCCAACTGACTCCACCCGCTCACTTGCGGCACCTCCGTTTACGTTGTTCTAGGCTTTCCGGTAGCTTACATTCCACTTGAGCACGGCATGCTCCAGCCATTTGGCGATCACATCCGCCAGCTTGCCCAGCAGCGCGTACAGCAGAATACTTAAAATGATGATGTCCGCCTGCATAAACTCACGGGCGTTTAAAGCCAAAAACCCGATTCCTTTATCGGTGGCGATCGTTTCGGCTACGATCAGCGTCAGCCACATAATTCCGAGCCCGTAACGGATTCCCACAAAAACGGAAGGAAGCGCGCCCGGCAAAATAACATGGCGAAACAACTGCCAGGAGGTGAGCCCGTAGACGCGGCCCATTTCCAAATATCCCCGGTCGACCGATCGTATTCCGTGAAACGTATTTACATAGACCGGGAAAAGCACACCGAGAGACACCAGAAACACCTTCGCTCCTTCGTCGATTCCCATCCATAATATCACAAGGGGCACCAGCGCAAGGTGCGGAATATTCCGGATCATCTGGATCGACGTATCGAAAATCCGGTAGGACGTCACAAACAGTCCGTTGGCCGCCCCGAGCAGCAGCCCGATTCCTCCGCCGATGACAAAACCCGCGGCCGCCCGGCCGAGACTGACGCCCAGATGGTACGTGAGCTGACCGGAGGCGAAAAGCTTCCATCCCGACTTTGCTACCTCAAGAGGAGGCGGGAACAACCGCTGGGAAACAGGCCCGTAGACGGCGGCCATATGCCAACCCGCCACAATAAGCACCGGAAGCAGCCAGGGAAGCAGCAAGGCCGTCCATGTATCTCTTCGTCTCGTATCCGCTTGCTCAGTGTTTACCCACATTTCGTCATCTCCCTCAAGTTAGGATCCGCCGTCATTTCCCGATCGCCCACGCCTGCCGGACGGGCATCAGCGGAGCTACATCGATTTTATCCCCGATCAGTCCGATCCGGTGGAACGTATCGGCCAGTTTTTGCTGCGGCTCGATGATTTCCGGGGATAAATTTTCGACGCCGTACGTTCGTCGGTTCACGGCCCGTTCGATTGCCTTCCGGTCGATGCCGAGCGCTTCCGTCAGCTGCTTGACGACTTCCGGCTTGTTCGTATTGGCCCATTTGTCGGAGACGTCGATTTCCTCCAGAATCGTTTGGATCAGCTCGGCATTTCCTTTCGCGAACGCTTCATTGGCGTAATAAAAGGTCCGGTTCGGTGAAAATCCCGTTCCGTCCGTCAGCGTCACCGGCGACAGATCGTTCTCGACCGAAGCGAAGAAAGGGTCCCAGGAACCGAGCGCGTCCACCTGCTTCGTTTCGAACAAAGCTCTCCCTTCGGATGCGTCTTTGACGAACACGAATTTGACATCGTCCAGTTTGAGGCCGGCCTTTTCCAGGGCCAGAACAGCGAGGTAATGATGATTCCCGCCCTTCGCTACTGCGATCTTCTTGCCTTTCAAATCCGCGACGGTTTTGACCGGCGACCCCGCATGAACGACGATTCCCATGCCTTCCGGATTGGGGAGATCACTGCCCACGTAGACAAACGGTTTGCCTCCGGCCTGCGCGAATACGCCCGAACCGTCTGCCGCATGCCCGAAATCGATGCTTCCCGCCGTTAACGCCTCCAACAGAAAATTCCCGCCCGCAAAAACTTTCCATTCCACGGTGATGTTCTTCTCTTTCAGCCGTTTCTCCAAATTGCCGTGTTCTTTCAGTATATTCAGCGTGTTCCCTTTCTGGTAGCCGATTCGGAGCACCTTGGCGTCTCCCGTTACGGCGGATTTGATTTCATTCGGCGTTGTTGCCGAGGCCCCTTTGTCCCCGCCCGAAGAACATGCGGACAGAACGGCCGCAGCCGTCAGCATAAGAGCCGCCAGCCATGCTTTTGTACGTGCGGAACGCTTCAGCCGCCCGGATTTCGTTGTCATTTTCGTCTCTCTCCCCCTGACGTTCTTCCGCTCATCCCAAAAAAAGAAGACGCACTTTCCCCGACAGGAAAAAAGCGCGTCTCCGTTCGAACGGTAGACTTCATTTCTTTTAATAATTCCGATTGGATTAGTATGTTATCGGAGTTTCAAGTAGCTTAGCACACGTTTTTTTGAAGTGTCAACGTCTTTTTTTACGACTTCATTTGCAAAAAATCTCGGCATTTAGCCTGATTTACAGCGTAACAGTGTTATGTTACAATCTTTTTCAAGAGGTGTTGAGATGACGCAAGAATTGATTTCTAAAAAAGATCTGCTCGAATTGACCGGCATATCCTATGGCCAGCTTTATCGCTGGAAACGAAAAAACCTTATACCCGAAGCGTGGTTCATCCGAAAATCTACCTTCACGGGGCAGGAAACGTTTTTTCCCAAGAAAGAGATTCTCGTCCGCATTGACAACATTTTGTATCAGAAAGACGATTTGTCGCTGGATGAGCTGGCCGACCGCTTTTCTCCCCGCCCTTCCGACCTAAGCATGACAAAAGATGAGCTTATCCTTCGCAACATTGTTTCGAAGGTTGCATTGGACTATTTCGTCCGGCTCAGCGGAGACGCCGAGGTGTGGACATTCGAGCGTATTTTCGCCGTCTATGTTCTTCACACACTGCTCGAAACCGGGGAAATCAGCTTGGAGGAAGGCAGCGGCCTTATCCAGCTTATGACGGACCAGTACCTCAACATGAGCGACAGCGACGGGGAACTCCTTTTTATCCGCAAAATGGGGGTGTCCACCTGTTTTCTAAAGCAGGGCACCGGAGAGATTTATCTGGAAAAGGGTGTGAAAGTGGTGGCGCGCCTGCAGCTTTCCTCATCCGTTGAAGCGTTAAAAACAAAAATTTGGCGGGAGGCCTGACCATGGAAGCACAGCCTATTATAACGAATGACTTGTCCATCTCGGGATCGGGTTCGGCAGACGGCGGACGTTACCGGAACGCGAGAATTAACGGAAACGGCCGGATTGACGGCGATCTGGAATGCCGAAGCTTTAAATCGGCGGGGCACAGTCATGTGTACGGAAACTTGGCCGCCAGTGAAGTGATCCTGCGCGGCAGCGGCTCCGTTGCCGGAAATGTCCGTTCCGAATTGCTGAGTGTCAGCGGAAACGGGGAATTTCGGGGCGACGTGGCTGCCGGGCTGGTCAAAGTGAACGGATCGGCCGGCATCGGCGGCTCCTTGACAGCGGACACGGCGGTCATTCGCGGTTCCGTACAGATCAACGGAGACTGCGAAGCGGAAAAGTTCGAAGCCTACGGCGGATTTGAAGTCGGCGGTCTGCTGAATGCGGGCATGATCGACATTCGCCTGTTCGGACCGTGCCGGGCCCGAGAAATCGGCGGAGAATCCATCCGGGTTAACAAAAACGGTTTCCTGAACTCGCTGGCTTCTCTTTTCGGTTCCAAACGCATATCCCTGGAAGCCGGAACCATCGAAGGCGACGTCATCTACCTGGAGCATACATTCGCCTCCGTCGTACGCGGTAGAGACGTGAAGATCGGTCCCGGCTGTGAAATCGGCCGGGTGGAGTACACGAACACCCTGTACGTAGATATCCAATCGACCGTTGCCGAACGCCAGCAGTTGTAAAGCGCAAGAACGATCAAGCCCCGTCCGGCTCTCCATGGTAAGCTGAAAGCGGAAAGGCAGGCGATACCCCGCTATGGTGCAAGCAGTCCTATATTCGGAAACGGTCAACCGGACCTTATCTTACATCGAGGCTCATCTGAAAGAGGAGCTGAATCTGGAAATCCTCGCCGAGCGGGCGGCATTTTCCATGTATCATTTTCACCGGATCTTCCAGGCTCAGGTAGGTATGCCTCCCGCCGACTATATCCGCAGGCGCCGGCTGTCCAGCGCGGCATGCAGCCTGCTCGGAACCGAGCGGAGGATCCTCGACATCGCGCTTGAATACCGCTTCGATTCCCAGGAATCGTTTACCCGCTCTTTCAAGCGCATGTTCCTTATGACGCCGGGCCAGTACCGTTCCTATTACCGCACGCTTACGATGCAGAAGGAGAGTGAAGCCGAAATGGCCGAACAGGCGGATCAATTGAATGCTTTGCAAGGAGAACCCCTTGGCTGGATGCTTACCGGCACCCACACGGGAGATTACGAGATGGGCGTAGACCGGCTGGTGGTCCATCACGGCAAATCGTCCGGTTATCTGCGTTCGCTCACGGAACGGGCCTCCGGGTTCGGGACCATGATGCAGATGTTCAAAGCGGACGCTTACCTGGGAAGCCGGCTCCGGCTGAGCGGTTTTGTCAAAACCGAGCAAGTCCGGGACTGGTGCGGCTTGTGGCTGCGCATAGACGGCAAAGATCACGACGTGCTCGGTTTTGACAACATGGGCGGCAGACCCATCCGCGGAACGACGGGCTGGAGCCGATGCAGCCTGGTGCTGGATGTGCCCAAAGAGAGTGTGGCCATCGCATTCGGCGTTCTGCTGAACGGAGGCGGCCGGGTCTGGATCGACAGCCTCCAGTTCGATACCGTCAGTCTCCAGGTGCCCGTGACGAGTCTGGAGGAGGTTAACGCGTTACCCGACGCTCCGATCAACCTGAACTTTGAAGAGGAGCCCGGTCTGTAGCGCGTGGCAACGAAAAAAGACGATTCCCCTTTCGGAGAATCGTCTTTTTTATATCTCGCCGGCCGGTACGGCACGATAAGCGGCACCGTTAGCCGGCAGGCGGGCATCGGACAACCGGAAGCGGTTACGTGCGCTCCGCCTGCTGCTGATGCTCTTCATGGATTTTATAGAGCGCCTGAACAAGCGGATCGGCCGGATCGCGGTTCAGCAAGTGAAGCGTCATCAGAAACTGGAGCGGAAGGGCAAACGTATTGTTGCCTTCTTTAATGGACGGGAAGCCCACTTCCAGAACCGGGCCGGCTTCGGGATGCATCTCCAGATCGACGTAGATCTGTTCTTCCGGAAATTCGCTTCTTACGCTCTCCGCGCAGTGAGGCACGATATAATTGTCCAGCAGCTGTTTCGCTTCTTCTTCGCTTTGAGGAGCGGCCGGAAGCGGACGATTGTCGGAGCTGCGGATCAAGTCCACGAAGAAGGAAGACATCCATAGACCCGGATTCTCCTTATTCTGGAACGTATGCACAAGCTCGTTAAGGAAAAATCCGCAGGAGTAACTGTTATCGTTCTGACGGATCGTGTAGGCGAACAAAGGACCGAAGACGGGATGCTGGCCCACCTGTCCTTCCACTTCGTAGTCGGAAAACTGCTCTTTTAATACCTGTTCGGCATGCTTGTACCAGGCAAAAATAATTTCGTTCTGCTGCTGTTGTTCCTGCTGTTGTTCCTGCTGTTGTTCCTGCTGTTGTTCCTGCTGTTCCCGGGCTGCCTGCTCTTCGGGAGACAGCTGCTCTTCTTCTGTCGATTGAGCTTCAATAGGCTGATCGCCGGATTCGTTAGGTGTGGTCATATATACTCCTCCTTGCCTCCCATCTTATCATGTTCTGGAGATGATGGGAAAGCAGCGTCTTCTTTTCCCGCTTCGGCTGCGTTGTGGCCGTTACTTCACATAAAGCCTTCCCGTCTCTTCCCAGATTTCTCCGGGATTCAGCCCGAATAAGCCAATTTCTTCCACCGGCAGCGGGCTGTTCGGCGCATTCACGAGATTCACCTGCGGCTCCGGGCAGAAAAATCCTTCCTCCCCGAAGTGGTTCCAGATCATCCACTGCTTGTAGGACGTACCGACATCGTAAACGAGGGTGACGTTGTGCTTCGTGTCGGTCAGCTCCATACGGTTGCGCCCGTTCTGGGCCGACACCGTATAATGGTTGTCCAGCGGCTCGTAGAAAGGATAAACCCCTTCGTCCCGGAGCTGCTCTTCTTCCCGCGTCAAGGCTTGCTGCTTCCCCGTAGGAAGCATGCGGTCGTTCATTTCCCAGCGCTTGCCGATCGTCAGCTTCACCCTGTAATCCTTCGCCGAAGCATCCGGCGCGAAAGGGGCGTTGACCGACGTGTGAAAAGCAAGCAGACAAGGCATTCGTTCTCCGCCTTCGTTGCGGATAAACAAATGCTGGGCCAACCCGTCCCCGTTTAGCGAATAACGCAGGCGGATCGTAAAGCGGAACGGCAGGAACTTGTACACCTCATGAGCTTCATCCACCCGGACGGACACGCTTACGAAGCTTTCGCTCTCCGTCGTCCCGTATTCGTCGACCTGCCAAGGAATCTTATGTAAAAATCCGTGCAAATGATTGCCCGTCGATTCTTCGTTAATCGGAAACCGGAGCACTTTGCCGTTCCACGGGAACTTGCCGTCTTCGTAACGGTTCGGCGGAAAAAGCACGGGAATGCCGTGGATTCCCGGATTCGCCTTAAAGGATTCCAGCTCTTCCTCGGCCGGCTCGTGCAGAAACCGGTAGCCGTTGTCCTTATCCCGGAAAGCGATAAGGTTGCCTCCGTAATCCGGGAGCATGACGGCTTCATAGGAGCCCCACTCCAGCCGGACGGCTTTCATTCCCTGATAACTACTTTCATACGCACGGTTATGTGTCATGCTTCTCTCTCCCCTCGTCAGTTCCGGCGCGGTCTTTTACCAGACTATTATACCATGAAAACTCTTTCATTCCGCTTCTTCAAAATCGAGAATAAGTTCGATAACTTCCGAACGGCTGGCGATCCGTATGGGCGGTCCCCACGTGCCGAAACCGGACGATACGACGACATGCATCTTATCCTTCAGCATGTAGCCCCAGTCCAGCTCGAATAACCTTCCCGTGATCCAGTGATTCGGCGCGAACTGACCGCGGTGCGTGTGACCGCACAGAAGCACATCCGCTCCCGCAGCGGCTGCCTTGTCAAAATGATAGGGCTGGTGGTCCATGAGAAGAATCGGCTTCGACGGATCCAGCCCGGACAGCAGCCGGTCCACTGCCATACGGCCGCCGGTATCGAACGACTCCGCCGTCTTGTCTTTGCGTCCCGCGATATAGAAAGCGTCCTCTACGGAAACGGTCTCGTCCCGCAGCACGCGGATACCGATAGACTCCATTTGGCGGATGTGCTCTTCGATATGGCCGCCGTAATATTCGTGGTTTCCCAGCACCGCATACACGCCGTATTTCGCCTGAAGCTGCTTCATGACCTCCGACATCCCGTTGCGGATATACGGCTCGATGCTGTCGTCGATAAGGTCGCCGGGAAGCAGAATAAGATCGGGCTTCATGGCGTCGACGGTCTTAACCAGGCGGGCCAAGTGCCGTTTTCCTACAATATTACCCAAGTGAATATCGGATGCAACGGCTATCCGGAGTTGACGCAAGGGTCCGGCCCCTTTGCCGACCCGAGCCCGGTACGTCCGGACAATGGGCGTCCAGGCATTCCAGTATCCTTTTGCAAGCAGAATAATCAGAATCCCGAGCACGACGCATCCCGTACCTCCGAAATATACGGCGGGCGGAAATCCGGCAAGCTTCAAGAGCCAGGCGGCCAAGTCTCCCAGCGGAAGGAGAATAACGGCAAATTCCAGCACGGCGAAATAATAAGACCCGATGACCTTCAGCAGCCTGCCCGGGGGACCCGGGACTGCGGGAGAGCGGCCCAGCATGTAAGCGAGAGCCAGCACCGCCAGCAGCGTCCAGTATAGTCCTGCGGGCACGGAAATTCCCCAGAAGTCGAGAAACCGCTCGCCATGCCATCCGATGTAGATATTAAGCCCCGCATAAACGAACAGCGCCAAAACAAGCAGAACAAGACGCGATTTCACTAGAGTCCGACTCCTTTATTTAACAGGTAAACAGATGAGATGTCCGCATTATACCATGGGGAGACCGCACGGAACCAATACCCGGTTGCATTCTTCAAAAAGTAAGATTAGGTATTTTATACCATTTATATCTTAAATAAGAAGTGTATAGTGTTTAAAAAGGGTGAAAACGAAAACCTTTCAACCTAAAATAAATTAATGAATGGAAAGGTGTTGTCATATGTTTAAATATCCAAAAATTTTCTTAAGGTTAGGAATAACTTCACTCTTCTTCTTTAGTTGTGGTTATGGAGTTGCAAATGCTTGGTCACTTCTTTCTGACCACTGGCCACGTAATGTAACTTATACATATAGTTACGGCAGTGACTTTTCTAGCGAGGGAAAGAACTCTGTAGATCGTGGAGCAAGCCCCTGGAATTTATTAAAAAACCCTCAATTTTACTTTCAAACCACTAGCTCTTCAAATTCAGCTTCCGTCGCTTCAAAAAATGGAAATAACGAAGTTTTTAAAATTTCCAATGGTACAAATTCATATCTAGCCCAAACTACTCGTTGGGCATCAGGATCTCATACTACGGAAGCAGATATTGCTTTAAATGTTTCCTTTTTATGGTCTAACATACGATGTAGCATCTGTCTTTGCACATGAATTTGG
Source organism: Paenibacillus sp. GbtcB18 (assembly GCF_019091125.1). Classification (NCBI taxonomy): domain Bacteria; kingdom Bacillati; phylum Bacillota; class Bacilli; order Caryophanales; family Paenibacillaceae; genus Paenibacillus; species Paenibacillus sp. GbtcB18. The sequence goes on along the minus strand of NZ_JAGXJX010000001.1, from coordinate 19,527 downwards.
TCATGTGGCTGGTTTAAACCATACAGGAGCAGGTGTGGCCGTCATGTTTTACCAATTGGATAGTGGTACCATAAAGACTGTCTTAACGTCAGATGATCTTCAAGGATATAATAATATTGCGTGGAATAACTAATAAATTAAAATTAGGGGTGATCCAATATGAAAAAATTACTATCTATTGGTATGACGGTAGCAATACTAGCAACTGCATGTTTTACGATAGGTTTTTATTTCTATAATAGTAAACAAAAACCAGACGATACAATAGTGATAGCCGGACAACTGCCAAATTACTCGAAAGAAGAAATGGCCTCCACTTCTCCAGTTATAATAAAAGGAGTTGTTTCTTCAATTGGAGAAGCAAAATGGAATACTCCCGATGGACTTGAACCAAAAGAAATTAAATTTTCAGACGTCATTTACCATGATGTAAAGATTAAAGTAGACAAAGTATTAAAAGGATCACCGTCAGAGTATGTAAATGTTCGGGTTTACGAAGGCGAAGTCCCAGCAGGTAAAACGATTCGAAAGGTTGAATCGGAAGGTGAACCTCAGTTTAATCTAAATGAAAATGTTCTAATTTTCTTAGATAATGACGACACGGCGTACAGCAAATCAAAAGAAAAAGATCACCTCATCACAAGAGGCATGTTCCAAGGTAAATTTTCTTTAAAAAACGGCAAGGCTGAGAACAGAAAAGAAACTTTAACCGAACAAGAATTAACAACTACAATCAGCAGCTATAAAAATAATAAATGGCCTGATCCTATACAGCCCAAATCAGTAGAAAAATAATTAAACTAACTTAATATGGATATTAAGAATTAAAACCGCCCTTCTCTAAACGAAAGGGCGGTTTTAATTCTTATAAATAATTTTCGTGTCTGTTTCTACTGACTTTTCTTTGTGCATCTTGCTCTTTTGAAGTTTTAACCGGTTTCCTTACCGGTCGAGCGATTCCGCCAGCCGTGGCAGCAGCTTGCCGTCCGGATCGCCGTTCAGCTCCCAGAACATGGCTCCGCCGAGGCCTTTTTCCTTGATAAATTCGGCTCTGTAACCGATCGATTCCTCGTCCTCGTAGGAGACGAACTGGCCGGTTTGCTTGTTGTAGAGGTAAGGAACTTTGGCACGGTCGTTCCAGTAGCGCTGGAATCCTTCCGGCTTTTCGGTCCAATCCACGACGTCCCCGCCTTTGCAGGCCTGGTAAAGACCGTTGTTTACGGCTTCGCAGCCGCCCCAGGAACGGCCGTAGAACGGAATGCCCAGCACCAGCTTTTTGGCCGGCACGCCCGCGCTCAGGTGACCGTTCACGGCCGCTTCCGCGTAGAAACGATGCGCGTTCGGATCCGGATCGGCCGGATCGTAGTACAGGGCGGCGTTGTTGTTGCTCGTCGGCTCCCAGCTTCCGTGCAGATCGTACGTCATGATGTTCACGAAATCGATGGATTCGGACACTTTATCGAGCTCCGTATCCCTCACGTAGTTCGGATTCGCGCCCGACGCGATCGTGAGCAGATAATGGCGGCCGTCTTCACGTCCGGCGGCTTCCAGCTTCTCGCGGATGGTTTGCAGCAGGAGGGTAAAATTCGTGCGGTCCTCCGGACGGCGCACGTTCGTTTCCAGGCCTCCCGTCACCGGATACTCCCAGTCGAGATCGACTCCGTCGAAGCCGTTCTCCCGGATAAAGCGGACGGCGCTGTCGGCGAATTTGGCACGCGAAGCCTCCGTAAGAGCCGCGTCCGAGAACCGGCCCGACCAGGTCCAGCCGCCGACACTGACCAGCGTCTGCAAATGAGGATTCGCCTGCTTTAATTTGGCCAGCTCTTTGAAATCGCTTACGAATTTCGCGCAATCTTCTCCTTTGCACGCTCCGGGGTAGGCTTCTTCCTGCTCCTTAGGCGAACTCAGCGCCACTTCCCCGTCCACGATATTGGCGAACGCGTAGTTGATATGCGTCAGCCTGGACGCGTCGATCTCGGAAGCCTTCAATTTTCCCCAGGAGGTGAAATACCCGACGACTTTATAAGCTGGGCTGATGATCGCCATTCGTCTGGCTTGATCCCACTCCACCAGGCTGCGCGAAGCCTCCGATACGAAACGGAGAGGAACGTACAGCGCGTCTCCCTGTTTGACGGGAGCGGCTTGAAGCGCAGCGAGCCGGTTGTTCACACGCGCTTCCTTGGAGCCCAGCTTCATCTCGATAAAGACGCCCGTCTTGGACAGCGTAAAAGTACCGTCCTCTTTAAGAGGACTAAGCTTTAGTTGAAGCTGTTTGGCCAGCTCCTCGGCGGGTACGGTCAAGGCATCCCCCTGCAGAACAGGCTTCAGCTGCTGTACGGCGACACGGCTGCCGTAAGCGATACTGATATCCCCGGCAGAGGACGCGCCCATGGCGGGAACGGCTCCCAGCGCAAGCCCCAGCGTTAATGCGGTCAATAAAGAAGGTTTCCATTTTTTCAAGAATATGACCTCCCATACATGATGGCGGAAGATTCGGAAAGCGTCCCGTTCGGTGGAAATCATTAAACGGAATGTGTAAGAAAAATCTCGTAGGATGAGTCTAACAGCAGAAGTCTTTATGTCGGAGAACTTAAAAAAGAGGTTTAAAACCGGAGCCGAAAATCATTACGTCCGCCTTTTTAGAAAACGCTTCCAAATCTTTCTATGGCAATAAGATAGCACAAGAAACTTCCATCTGTACAAGGAATTTTTAATACGTTTTTCGGCGCAATTGGAGAAAAATTTTACCAATGGAAATCAAGGATTCGAATGCTGCCCGCCCGAATCTTTTCATGCTATTTTTTCCCTAAAAAAATGCAGCTTCCGGCAATTCCTGCCTTGGCTGCATGCTTTGAATCCGCACCGCTGTTTACCCGTGTCAGACGCGGAAAAGTCCGTACCCGTCCAGCGGAACCACCGGGTCCGTGTCGATAACGAGCCCTCCGTCCCGCCCGTTCCAGGCCACATCGGCCAGCCAGCGAGTAAACGGCGCCACGTTCATCGTCTCCATTTCTTCCAGGCTGTAAAATCCTGCGGCGTCCACCTCGTGATCGTCCGGTACGGGTTCGCCGCTTACGTAGTCCATCGCAAAAGCGATATAAATGTTATGAATGCTTTTCGGCATATCCCGGAACGCCACTACCTTCTTAACGGAAGCCTCGATGCCCGTCTCCTCCAGCACTTCCCGAACAATCGTCTCGTGAATCAGCTCCAGCTGTTCGATAAAGCCGCCCGGGTTGGTCCATCTTCCCTTGCCCGGCTCCTGCGCCCTGCGGACGAGCAGGAGTTTTCCTTCCCGCATCACAAGCGCCCCTACGCCCGCACTGTAGCTGCCCCAGTGGACAAAACTGCAGGCCGGACAGGCCCGGCGGAGCGTTCCGTCCATTTCCCGCGTTTCAAGCGGAGTTCCGCACGTCATACAATAATTCGCTTCCATCGAGGTCACCTGTTTCGTTTCAGAATGGACTGCATACGTCATGCAAGGGCCATTATACTCCTTTCGCGACTTTCGTGAAAGAGCGGCCGACCGGACAGCCGGGGTGGCAAACGACAGGCGGCCGTGCCGTGGCGGCGGGATTTCTTTTTTTCCGCCCGGAGATGGTATAATGGAAGGGTCAGGAATCTTACCGACTTTAAAGAACGTTTAAATAAAGGAGCTGGGAACCCATGAGTTTGGAAAACAAATCATCCGAGCTGGCAACATTTGCAGGCGGCTGCTTCTGGTGCATGGTCAAGCCGTTCGACGAGCAGCCTGGAATTCTCAAGGTCGAATCCGGCTATACGGGCGGTCACCTGGAAAACCCGACGTACGAGCAGGTTTGCTCCGATACGACCGGCCATTACGAAGCGGTCCAAATCACGTTCGACCCTGCCGTGTTCTCTTACGAGCGCCTGCTTCAAGTATTCTGGCAGCAGATCGACCCGACGGACGCGGGCGGCCAATTTAACGACCGCGGCCAATCCTATCAGACCGCCATTTTCTACCATAGCGAGGAACAGAAGGCGGCGGCGGAGAAATCCAAGCTGGATCTGGCCCGCAGCGGTCGTTTCGACAAACCGATCGCCACGGAAATTTTACCGGCCAAACCGTTTTACCCGGCAGAAGAGTATCACCAAGACTACTATAAAAAAAATCCCCTGCGCTATAAAGCGTACTCGGTAGGATCAGGGAGGGCGGCATTTTTGAAAAACACTTGGAAAGACCACGCGAAAGATCAGGATCTCAAAAAGCGTCTCACGCCCATGCAGTACGAAGTGACGCAAAACAGCGGCACCGAGCCGCCGTTCCGCAATGAATTCTGGGACCACAAAGAAGAAGGGCTGTACGTCGATATCGTATCCGGCGAGCCTCTTTTCAGTTCTCTGGACAAATTCGATTCCTCTTGCGGATGGCCTTCCTTTACGCAGCCGCTGCAGGGCGAGCAAGTAACGGAGCATGTGGATCTGACCCACAATATGGTCCGCACGGAAGTCCGCAGCAAAGAAGCGGATTCCCATCTGGGGCATGTCTTCGAAGACGGTCCGGGCCCGAACGGGCTGCGCTACTGCATCAACTCGGCCGCTCTGCGCTTCGTTCCGAAAAACAAACTGGAAGAAGAAGGCTACGGCGATTACCTGAAACTGTTTACGAAATAAGAACCGGGGCCGGGTTCCTTATTGGGGACCGGCCTTTGTTTAAGCCGCGGGGGCGTCCCCGCTTTTTTTATTGAAAGGATTTCTTAACCTTTTTGTAAAAAGATCCTAAGCAACAAATGATACAATGGAACCATTATGACTGACGGCCCGCCGCAACCGGGTACAACAAAGGATGAAAACGGACATGGACAAGCATATTCTGATCGTCGACGACGACGATAAAATCGCGCAGCTCATCGAAATTTATTTACAAAACGAGGGTTATACCGTCTACAAAGCCGATAACGGCCTGACAGCTCTGGAAATTATGGCGGAGCAGACGGTTCACCTTGTCATACTCGATATTATGATGCCGGGCATGGACGGCCTTCAAGTGTGCATGAAAATACGCGAAAAGCAAATGACCCCCATCTTGATGATCAGCGCCAAGGACGGGGATCTCGATAAAATTACCGGACTGATGACCGGGGCGGACGATTACGTCGTGAAGCCCTTCAATCCGCTGGAGCTGATCGCCCGTGTCAAGTCCTTGCTGCGACGGGCTTATTTCCAATCCCAGGCGGCCGTTCCCGCAGAAGAGCACACGACGCGGATCGGTTCCCTCTTGATCGACAAGCAGACGCACACCGTTACCGCCAACGGGCGCCTCGTCAAGCTCACGCCGATCGAATTCGGCATTCTGTCCCTGCTGGCGACTCATCCGGGACGTGTTTTCAGCTCGGAAGAAATTTTCGAGAAAATCTGGAAAGAAAAATATTTCGAATCCACGAACTCCGTAACGGTTCATATCAGCCGCCTCCGCGACAAGCTGGAGAAAGAAATGGAAGGCGAGAAAATCATTCACACGATATGGGGGGTCGGCTACAAGCTTGAAAACTAATTGGAGCAGAGCCCTGCTGTACAGCCTCGGATCGTCCCTCATCGTGCTGCTTCTTATTTTTCTGCTGGGCCGCACGCTCTTCTATTCCTATCTTTCCGAGCGGATCAGTCTGGAAAATATTTTGATCTGGATCAACTACCGGATCGGTTATCCCGATGCTTACATCCAGGCCGGACTGATCATCTTCCTTCTCTTTTTTATTTACTTTTTCCGGCTGGAGCAGCGTCACCGGGACAAGCGTACGCTCGCGCAGATTATCGAGAATATGCAAAAAATCACCGACGGCGATTTTAATCACCGGGTACCGGCGGGAGGCTCCGGCGAGCTCGGCCAGCTTGCCGTGCACGTCAACCGGCTCGTGGACCGCCTGAAGCTCTCCCTGGAGGAAGAGCGCCAGGCCGAACAGGCCAAGAACGACCTGATCACGAACGTATCCCACGATCTCCGGACACCGCTCACTTCCATTACGGGTTATCTGGGTCTGGTGGATCAGGACAGGTACCGGGACGAGGTGGAGCTCCGCCACTATATCGGGATGGCGTACGAGGAATCCCAGCGGCTGAACCAGCTCGTACAGGATTTGTTCGAGTATACGCGGCTCCGTAACAAAGAAATGAAGCTGCAGCTCGTCAAGATCGATCTGGTCGAAATGCTGCATCAGATTTTCTCCGCTTTTCAGCTGCAGCTTAAGGAGGCGGACATGGACACGCGGATGACGTTCGAACAGCCCCGCCTCTACGTGCTTGCGGACGGCAACAAACTGCGCCGGGTGTTCGAGAATCTGATCACCAACGCCATCAAATACGGGCATGACGGAGCTTATCTCGACGTCACGGGACGGGTTGAAGGCAGCGAAATTGTCCTGTCCTTAACCAATTACGGGGAATCGATTCCCGCGCCCGATCTGCCACGGATTTTCGAGCGGTTCTACCGCGTGGAGAAGTCCCGTACGAAGCATCTCGGGGGCTCCGGAATCGGTCTGGCCATCGCCAAGCAGATTATCGATCTCCACGGCGGAACGATCGAGGCTTACAGCGATCCGGAAGAGACGGTATTCACAGTCCGCCTGCGGACGCTAAATCCCGACAGTCCTCCCCCTGCTTCCGTCCGCTCCGGTTCCTTTTAGACGCGATCTCCCGCGGGAGATCGCTTTTTTTATCCCCGGAACAACGGCTGTACGCGCGACTCTCAAAATCTGTCTAAAATCACAGAGAATCGTAAGTATTTCGTAAGGTTTTCTTATCGGTTTATTAAACGTTAGAGTCCAATATAGAAGGAGAGAGTTATCGCTTCAAACCGGAAAGGAGCATTACCCCATGAAACTAAAATCAACCCTGCTGGGACTCACGGCGGCCGTCGTCGCCCTGACCCTGGTCTCGGATCCTTTACATGTCATTAAACCTCGCGCCGTGTCCGCTTTATCGACGCTGCGCTCAGGTCTTCTGGGCGGAAGCGGCAGCCCTTTAACTTCTTCCCTCGAGGGTGAAGCCGCCGTACTCATGGACGCGGATACCGGCAAGGTCCTCTTCGAGAAGCAGAAGGATTCGCGCCTGTATCCCGCCAGCACCACCAAAATCGTCAGCGCCATGATCGCCCTCGAGAAAGGCGGCGCCAAGGACCTCATTACGGTCGGCGACGAAATCCGGCTGAAAACGCCGGGAGAAAGCACCGCCGGGCTGTGGGAAGGCCAGCGCCTCTCGCTGGAAGACCTTATCGCCGCGATGATGCTTCCTTCCGGCAACGACGCGGCCAGAACCGTCGCCCGCTACATAGCGGAGAAGGATAGCGGCCGGCAGCTCTCCGCGGAAGAAAGCATCGACTATTTCGCCGGTCTGATGAACAAGAAGGCCGCCGCGGTCGGCGCCAAGCGTTCCCACTTCACGAACCCGCACGGGCTTCACGACCCCAAGCATTACACGACTGCGGGCGACATGGCCCTGCTTGCCCGCGAAGCCATGAAGAACAAGGTATTTCGCGGCATTGTCGACCAACCCCGGCACACCGTCGCTTCGGCCGGAAACAAGCAAACCTTCGTTAACCGAAATCAGCTTCTCCAAGAGGGCGGCGCCTACTACTTCAAAGGCGTTAACGGCGTCAAAACAGGCTTCACCGACGAAGCCGGCTATTGTCTCGTCTCTTCGGCGGACCTCGACGGGAAGAACCTGATTACTGTCGTACTCCGGTCAAGCTCTGGCGGCGTCTATACCGACACCCACGCGCTGTTAAAGCTTGCCGTGAACAAGGAAACGGCCTAAGCAAGCCGGTTCCAAGCCCGGACTTGGACCGGGTTAGGCGGCAGCGGCCCGTTCGCGGCTGCTTCACTCTCCTAGTCTGTCCGGCAGTCCCTGCTTTTACGGAGCCTTCCGGTCAAGGCACGGCATACCGCGCCCGCCCGGTAAAATCACATCCGTTCGGGAGCCGGCAGGCCGAGTACATCGAGCGCCTTCCCCAGCGTTTCACGGAATTTCCAAGTCAGCCACACCCGCAGCTCCACCCGGTCGGCCGGACCCTTGAGTATCGGACAGGCTCCGTAGAAATTGTTGAACAGCAGCGACAGCTCGAAAGCATAGCTGCAGATCAGATTCGGGGCCAGCTGCCGGACGGCGGCATCCATCGTCTCGGTCCAGTACGCGATCTGCTTCAGCAGTTGACGCTCCGGGAACTCCAGCGCCCCGCCGTCAACGGAAGGCATCGGAGGCTCCATGAGCGCTTTGCCGCTTTCCGTCTGGCCGGCGCCTGCTTTTTCCAGCACACTTCCGGCACGAGCATACGCGTACAGCAGATATACGCCGGAATTTCCGCTTACTTCCGTCGCCTGGCGCAGATCGAAAACGACTTCCGTCTGAAGATGATATTTCAGCAGGTAATACCGGATTGCGGCGGCCGCAATCTCCCGGCTGGAAAGCCCCTCCTGCCGGGAACGCTTGGATTCGATGCTCTCCTCCATCACCTGCAGGAGTTCGGCCACCTTGATGCCTACCCCCTGGCGGCCCGACATGGCATACGAGCTTTTACCTGCGGAAGTGTCGACTCCCAGGCTTTCGGCCGTTTCGGGGCTCAGCGACACGACCCCGTAGCTGACATGCAGCAGTCTGGCCGCCTGCTCCTTGTACCCGAGCGCCTCCAGCGCCAGCTTGACCATCGCCTGCGGATATTCCTGCCGGTAATCGATCACGTTGATCACCGTCTCTCCGCGGCCGAACGGCATCGCTTGCCCTTGCGAATCGGTGGACCAGACCCCGTCCGCAAACGGCATATACGTAAAATCTTGGGACAACAGACCGAACTTCCACAGATGGTACGCGATATCTTTTGCCGTATACGTCAGTATCCCGTTCGACCGGACGAGCACTTTGTCCGCCTGATGCGCTTCCGGGTCAGGCCCTGGGGGTCCCTCCGATTCACCGCTGCCCTCACCTCCGTGCCGCAGCACCCAGCATCCGGCAAGCTTGCCTTCCTCCACTTTATAAAAGGCCCCGGTAGCCTGGAGATGCTCAAAAGCGGCTTCCCACAGCCCCTCGGCCACAACCCGGCTTTCCCACACGAGCACGTCATAACCGATACCGAACGCCTTCATCTCGTGAAGCTGTTCGCGCACGATTTTTTCCGCCGTTAAACGCCCGATCCAAGCCGTAGAAGAGGTTCCTTCCTCCAACTCGTGGAGCACCCTCGTTCTCTCTTCCTGCAGCCCTGGGTTCTCTTTAGACACTCTGTTTACTTTTGCATACGTGTCCCAGCAAAAATCACCGAACCGGACATGCTCCCCCTCCGTCTTCGTATGAAGAATACCCACTACTGTATCGGCCAACTGGTTGCCCAGGTCATCGATGTAATTGTGAATTTCGACTTCACAGCCGGCTCTCGTTAACAGGCGTGCCAGCGTATCCCCAATGCAAGAATTGCGCAAATGTCCGATATGTGCCGATTTGTTCGGATTGATCGAGGTATGCTCGATCACCACCTTTCCCTTCTCCGTCTCGCCTTGGTAAGCCGAATATTCCCGATGGCGGTTCAGCCAGACGTTCCAATCGATTGCAAAATTCAAAAAGCCCGGTGCCGCGGCCTCTATTCTTGAAAAGATGCCCTCTGCGATCTTCGCATGCTCAAGCTCACTTTTTAGCTTATTGGCTATTTCCATGGGAGACTTTCTTAAGGTTTTGGCCAGAAGCATGGCGACGTTAGTGCTGTACTCCCCGTGATCGGGATGGGCGGGCCTATCCACCAGCACTTTCAGTTCCGACGGCCACGAGGTGCCCGCTTCGTCCAGCAGCTTCCGGACCCCTCTTTCGATTTCAATGCGCAGCGTTGCGGATATCATTTTCTTAACCCCCTTTTCATGATGAAACGCAAAAAAGCCCCCGTCTCTATGAAGAGACGAGAGCTCGTAAGTTCCCGCGGTACCACTCTAAGTGCCCGGCCGCCTCTTGGGCGAAAACCGGACCTCTTTTGACCGATAACGGCGCTCAGCCGGATCTTCCTACTTTCCGTTCAGAAGACCGTTTCCCGGGTCCGAGGCCAACCAGACATCCGTACCGGCTTTCACCTTCTCCGGCTCGCTGCGACTATCCGTCTGAATGCCAATCCCGTTCTTAAACGTTCCATTTTTTTTCGTTGGTTGAATAATTAAATTATTTATACCCGAACATCCTCGCATTGTCAAGGCGACAAAATCATGAACAGCATTTCATTCGGACAAACCGCTTCATTTTTTCCAAAAAGGAAATATTGTCGTTTCCGAACTTGGCCAGAAAACGAAGAGGAAGACAGCCATAAGAAAGTTAAAAAACACGTTTTGCACTGCTACAAAGTGTTCAACTTTATTTTTTTAAAATATAATCAAATAATTAAAGATTTTATTTTAAATTCCGCTATTTTATTTATTTACAGGTTTACGTTAATGTGTTACCTTGATGATGTAGTCCAAATTATGGTAAAGGATGTGTAATAATGAAGAGTAGAGTTTTAGCAATGTTGTTCCTCTGTTTCGCCCTGTTTATTGTTGTTCCCCTTTCCGCATCAGCAGCAACGAATGTGCAAGTCACAGGCCAAGGTCAGTTGACCGTTACGGCGAATTTCACAGGAGCTTCTTATGCCGAGGTTTATGTCAGCAACCAAAACGGACAAGCCGTATACAACAAAATCTTCACATCCGTTGGCGGAAATGGAACCATCAACGCTTCCATTCCTAACTTACCATACGGGACTTACAAGATTATTATTGGCGGACAAGCTATCTCTGTCTCGAATCTGCAATACGGTTTCCAATAACACAACCCAAAAAAGCCTCGAAATTGAGGCTTTTTTTTATGTTTATTTTGTTTTTTGATACTTCCCATACATGACGTCGCCCCATCCCTATGACTGAAAAGCCGATTGGGCTGTCTTTTTTTCTTCTTACACGGGTGCAACAAAATTCTGCCGTTGCAATTACCGGCCAAAAGCCAACTCCCACAATTGTTCCAAAACCGGAGGATTATATTCTTGTGGATGCAATAAAATCGAAAGGAATAACGTTATCAGGATTGCGACGATTACCGAAACCGCCCGATTTACGTATTTTGGTCTTTTTAGGAAGCCAATCGCGATCACCGTACTGTTTAAAACATAAACAGCAGGAAGACTAACAATTCTGCCAAGCCCCGTGGAAGGAAAATATACGATTAACGCTGTAATCAAAAGCATGGAAGGAGCAAGGGCCAAAACACACTGATCCCAAACCGAAAATCCGAATAGAGAAACCTTGTTCAATATGGGGAAAAATTTATAAAACCTATGACAGCAGTTCAGACATGTATGATCATAGGGAACTACGAAAGAAACCAAGGAAAGCAAAGCCCCATAAGAAAATTCTCCCGTGTAAAACAGAAAAGTCAGAAATAAATAAAGGGCTATTAGCAATCTCGTGAAAATGGAAGAAGTTCGCTTTATTCGGTCAATGTTGCATTTAGGACAATGCTTCACACGTATCTCCTTCCTTATCCGCCTACGAAGTATCGTTAATCAAGGGGCATACAATCATACGTGTACTATTCTTTTTTGTTGATTGGTTTCCCCTTTATCCGTGAACATAACCAACCTGCTTATAGCCGAATCCGATTGCACCGAACATGCAGCCTTCTAGACTTCCTCAAATTCTTCTATAATCAATCGAAAAATCATTTTTCTTACTGGTGCCCATATAAAAAAAGAGCTCCCCCGCATAAACGGGAAAGCTCTTTCGGACCGCGCTTAGTTAGCGACGGCGTTGTATGTCATAATCCAGATGGAACCTGCTACGATTGTCGTTAAAATGACGAGACCGAGAATCAAAGTCAGCAGGTTGTATCGCGGCCCCTTCTCGTCCGTCAAGTGCATGAAGAACAGAAGCTGCACGGCGAATTGGAGAACGGCGGTAATGAGCAGGACCAGAATGGCCGCCTTGCCGGTTACCATTTTGTTCAAGATTACGACCAGCGGAATAATCGTCAGTACGATCGACAGCAGGAAACCGATGACGTAAGACTTCAGAGAACCATGCGATTCATGGTGTTCATGATCATGCGCTCCACCCGAATGGGTCGTATGTTGTGCCATCTTACATCACCCCCATCAAGTAAACGAACGTGAAGACGAAGATCCAGACCACGTCCAGAAAGTGCCAGTACAAGCTGATGATGTTCACTTTGCGGCGAGTTACCGAGTTGATACCGTGACGGCTTAGCTGAATCATCAAAGCAATCATCCATACCAGACCGACGGATACGTGAATTCCGTGTGTTCCGACCAGGGTGAAGAACCCAGACAAGAAACCGCTCGTGGAAATCGTCGCGCCTTCATGAACCATTTTTATGAACTCGGTTACTTCAAGCGTGATAAAGGAAGCACCCAGCAGCGCCGTTACGGCCAGCCAGCCGATCAGGCCTTTACGGTTGCCTTTGTTCATCGCCAGCACGGCCAGACCGCTTGTAAAGCTGGACGTGAGGAGGATGAACGTCTCCGCGATAATACCCGGCATTTCGAACAGTTCTGCCGGAGTCGGGCCGCCGTTAGTGTTACCGTGAAGAACGATGTACGTAGCAAACAACGTACCGAACAGAATAACGTCGGTGATCAGGAAGATCCAGAAGCCGAACATCCGCAGCGATTCGAGGTCATGATGGCCATCATCATGGCTGTGATCGTGCTGGTGAGACATTGCTTTGTTATGGCTGCTTGCTTGTGCCAATTAGACCGACCCCCTTGCCGCGGCTTCCGTGCGTTCAATCTCATCCACCGGAATATAGTAATCTGTATCATAGTTGAAAGAATGCGCGAGCATACATACCGCCACTCCGATCATGCCCGGGATGGCGAAGAACATCCAGCCGAACACGAAGCCGAAGCCCGCGATGAACCAGCAAAGCGATTTGATGAACGGAATCGCCGAGTTTTTCGGCATGTGAATCGGTTCAAGCTTCGCCTTAGGCGCCGGTTTGCCGCCCTGCTCCAGACGCTGCTTCTCTTCCCACCAAGGATCCTGCACGCTTGCCGTAGGAATCGTCGCAAAGTTATAAAGCGGAGCCGGCGAAGGAATGGACCACTCCAGCGTACGTCCGTTCCAAGGATCGCCTGTTGTGTCGCGCTCCATGAATTTGATGCTGTGTGCGATTTGCCACACTTGGAAAATGAAGCCGATCCCCATCAGGAAGCCCCCGATAGTGGAAGTCAGGTTCAAGCCGTACCAGCCGGAATCCCAGCCATACGTGCTGAGACGCCGTGTCATGCCGTCCAAGCCGAGGAAATACTGCGGCATGAAGCAGACATAGAAACCGATATTCCAAAGCCAGAATGCCCATTTACCGAGCTTCTCATTCAGCTTGAAGCCGAAAATCTTCGGCCACCAGTAGTACAGGCCGGCGAAGTATCCGAATGCGACACCGCCGATAAGCACTTGGTGGAAGTGGGCAATCAGGAAGTAACTGTTGTGGAACTGGAAGTCGGCCGGCGCTACGGAGAGCAGCACCCCGGTCATCCCGCCCACGATAAAGCACGGAATAAATCCGATCGTCCACAGCATCGGCGTGTCGAACCTGATTTTACCCCGATACATGGTGAACAGCCAGTTAAACACCTTCACGCCCGTCGGAATCGCGATAATCATCGTCGTTATGGCAAAGAAGGCATTGACATTGGCCCCCGAACCCATCGTGAAGAAGTGATGCGCCCAAGTAAAGAACGAGAGAACGCTAATAATCATCATGGCGAACACCATGGATTTGTACCCGAACAATTTTTTCTTCGCGAAAGTCGCGACGACTTCGGAGAAAATACCGAATGCAGGCAGAACAACGATGTAAACCTCAGGGTGACCCCACATCCAAATGAGGTTGATGTACATCATCGGGTTGCCCCCGCCGTCCAGCGTAAAGAAGTGCGCGCCCATGAAACGGTCCAGGAACAGCAGCGCCAGCGTTACGGTCAGAATCGGGAAGGCGAAAATGATCGCGATACAGCTGGAAAGCACGGACCAGGAAAACATCGGCATTTTCATAAGCTTCATGCCCGGTGCGCGCATTTTCAGAATGGTCACGATAAAGTTAATACCCGTCATCAAACTCCCGATACCGGAAATCTGAATCCCCCAGATGTAGAAGTTCTGCCCGACCCCCGGACTGTGTGAAAGCTCCGACAGCGGCGGATAGGCCAGCCAGCCCGCATCAGGCGAGCCTCCGATAACGAAAGACATATTGAACAGCATCGCGCCGAAGAAGAACAGCCAGAAGCTGAGCGCGTTCAGGAACGGGAACGCAACGTCGCGTGCTCCGATTTGAAGCGGTACGGCGATATTGAACAAGCCGAACATAAGCGGCATCGCCATAAACAAAATCATGATAACGCCGTGCGTAGTGAAAATTTGGTTATAGTGCTCCGGTTGCAGGAACTCCATATCCGGCATCGCCAGCTGCGTCCGCATAAGCAGCGCATCGACGCCGCCGCGGAACAGCATCAGAATCGAGGCGATGATGTACATGATCCCGACACGTTTATGATCGACGGTAGTCAGCCATTCGCGCCACAGCCATGTCCATTTTTTAAAATAAGTAAGTACAAAGATGATGGCGATAGTCGCCAGAGCGATACTCACGTCAGCGCCGTAGATCAGCGGATCGCCGGTTACGAAGAACGTGGACGCGAAATCTTTGATTTTATCCAACATGATGGATGTTCCCCCTTTCCTCTCTATTCATGGCCCGTATGAGCGGCCGATGCTTCTTGCTTCACTGCGCCCGAGCCTTCCGTTGAACTGTTTCCGGCGGCTTTGTCGGAAGTACCCGACTCGGTACCGGCGGACGGTTTGGCGGGTACAGGTGCGCCGAAGCCTCCATGGTTATGGGACGGGGAGTATCTCGTTACGATCTTCTCAAACAACCCTTCCGGGAATTTGGAGAAGGACTGAACATCGGATACGCCAGGCTCCGCAAGCTTCTTATAGCCGTCGAGCGTAAGCTCCGGAGAACTTCCTTTGATTTCTTTGACCCAGGAATCGAAATCGGCTTGAGTCGTAGCTTTCGCGACGAATCTCATCTTACCGAAATCTTTACCGCTGAAGTTAGCGCCTGAGCCCATATATTCGCCAGGTTCGTTGGCCATCAAGTTCAGCTTCATGGCCATCCCGGACATGGTGTAAATCTGTCCGCCAAGCTGCGGAATCCAGAAGGAGTTCATCGGCGCGTCCGAAGTCAGTTCGAAACGGATCGGCACATCTTCCGGAAACTGAACATAGTTAACTGTCGCGATACCTTGTTCCGGATACTTGAAAAGCCATTTCCAGTCCAACGATGTAACTTGGATCGTGATCGGCTTAACTTCTTTCTCGGCCGCAAGCGGTTTGGAAGGCTCCAACGCATGCGTGTACCGGACCGTTACGATTCCAAGAGCCAAAATAATCAGAATCGGGATCCCCCACCAAATGGTTTCGAGCTTGGTGCTGTGCTCCCAGTTTGGCGTATATTTCGCCTTTCTGTCCGGCTTGTCACGGTAGCGCCATACGATTACAAAGGTAATCACGAGTACGGGTACGATGATGACCAGGCAGAGCAGAGTCGAAATCACGATCAAATCCATCTGCTGCTGACCGACGGGACCCTTCGGATCCAATACGATCGGACTTTTACAGCCTGCGGAAACGACCGTCATCAAGACCAGCATGAATACTGCGCTAAAACGCCGGAACAAGTTCCCCTTCTTCAATTCTCCTCATCTCCTGACTAACGCCTCCGTCATCAGAAGATGCGGAGATCGTTTCGTTCTTTCATGTATGTGATAAACATAACAGAAACGGAATCGAACATCTGCCCTGTTAACAAAGGTGTCATTGAACCGTTGAAATTCCGTAATAGAAAGTTCAACGTTTCGACGTTTTTTTGTAATGAATAGGCAGAAAACCTTGTCAGACCAACGTTCTCCCCAAAACTTGGATGAAACTTAGCACCCTTTTGAGTCTAATTGTGAACGCCGATTCTGTCCGATTATGTCGATCCATAGATACACCTTTAAGTTCATTACCCGAATTGTCCGTCTTCTAACAACCTGTCCCGGTCAAAATCGCGCTCTCTCTTCCACGTTCATACTCAAGGACAATAAAAAAAAGCCCTCCGCCCTTACGGGTCCGGAGGACTTCTCCTTTAATCCTGCGTCATTCGGTTACTTCGCCGTTCTCCTGCTGTTCAAATTTACGCTCGTGCACCAGATGAATCGCTGTGCCGATCGTGTAAATGAACACGCTTCCAACCATAAAACCGATGCCGACCATCAACGTCAAGTTCTTGTCGCTGAAGTGGAATACGTTCCACAAGCTCATAATAATTCCGATTACAAGCGAGCTCCATGCCATCAGGTTCATAAAAGAAAATAAGCGACCAACTTCGCGTTCGTTTTTTTGTCTTTGCGGTACCGTTAATGTTTTAGTTGTCATTGATATCACTTCCCTTTCGTGCAGTAAGGGTCTATTTGTGTCTATTATAGCACAATCTTTAAAATTTGTTCAAACAATTTTCAAATTTTGATCAATAATTGGACACTTTTTATTACCCGAAATAAGAAGGAGGTAAACATTAGGTAAACAGCCTCCCCGTATCTTATCTGCACAGCTGCACTGCAAAGACTCCTTTCCCCGTTAATCCGCGAATGATCCCAAATGGACTCTTATGAACTTTTGGCATCCCCTACTTTCGATGCTCGTATGACAGTGACTGTGCCAGGGAACCTTGCTCCCTAACCACACTAGTATTATTCCATTTATGAAAAGACGCTATCCGTGCTTATAACGACTCACTGTCTAAGGCTAGATGTGTCTTTCTATGTTTTTCCGGCTGTCCTTCTTTTTCTTTGCTTCTTTAAAAAATGCTTCCCTGCCACCCGTTCAGCTTTGCGGCCGCCTCGACAAAGAAGTAATCGCCGTAGATCAACCCCACGTCGATGTTCTGGCCGGCGGGCTTATTTCCCGTGCCTTCCCGAAGGATCGCTTCGCTCTTGTCATCAAAGGACGCGTATGATTCTGCCAAAGCTGCCATGATCCTCAGCGCGGCCCGATCATACAGCTCTCTTTCAGGGGCAGCCACATGCTTTGCGATTTCAAGCAGACCGGACGCCGCGCAAGCCGCCGCCGACGTATCTCTGGGCTCCCCTTCCGCATTCCCGGTGCGGAAATCCCAGTGAGGCACGGCATCCTCCGGCAGGGAAGCCAGAAAATAGTGGGCGACTCTTTTCGCCGCATGAAGGTAACGGATATCGCCGGTGTACCGGTAAACGTTCGCCATCCCGTAAAGAGCCCACGCCTGACCGCGGCTCCATCCCGATTCCGGCGAATGACCCTGGCCCCCCAGCGCTTCCAGAAAAGCCCCCGTCTCCGGATCAAAGCTGACAATGTGCCTGACCGATCCGTCTTCCCGGATAAAATGCTCCAGCACGGTATCCGCATGAGCCGCCGCTATATGGCGAAAGCGGGGATCCTGGATTTCTTCCGCCGCCCAGAAAAGCAGGGACAGATTCATGCAGGAGTCAATGATGGCCCAGCCGGTTTTGTCCTGATTCCAAGCGCGCAGAAAGCGACCAGCCAGATTAAACCGCCCCGCCAGAAAATTCGCCGCCTGAATCCCCCTTCGGCGTGCATCCCCATCTCCCGTAAGCTTGTATTTGATCACGGCAGTCGGAAGAAATTGAAACCCTACATCATGGTGAAGGTTCGAGTTGTTTACCATACACTGCTCCAACCGCGAATCCCAGTCCCAGGCTCTCTCCCGGAATGAAGGGTCGCCTGTCATTTCATGCATAATCCACAACATACCCGGCCAGAACCCGGATGTCCACCAATCGATTCTCATATTATCGTATACCCCTTCAAAAGCAACATGAGGCGATTTATTCCCCATTTTTTCTGCCATCACATTTACTTTCTTATACAAGCTGCCCCATAATTCTTCCTTCTTCACCGTTATCCCAGCCTTTCCGGCAATCCGTCCGGCATTCCACTCCACCGCTGCAGATTCCGTTATTGTCGTTATTCTTCTATCGTAGCAAACACCGTCCAGGCTTGTTTTGGGAATATTATGATATAATGTTGTCATATTACGAATTCATTGAGGTCGCTCACCATGAGACTTGATAATTATGCCGATCTTGGACGGCATCCCGTGCAGCTTTCCCTCTATCTGAATCGTTCGGAAAGCTTTCGCGATATTTTCCATGCTCATCAGGGAATCGAAATTTTATATGTCCACCGCGGCAGCGGGAGGGTCATGATCGGGCAGGAGCTGTTCGAGATGAAACCCGGCACGCTTCTGTTTTTCAAACCCTTCCAGCTTCATACGATTCGGATGACCATTACCGAGCAGCAACCTTACATCCGTTCCATGCTTCTGTTTGATCCGGCCGTTTTGCTCCGATATACCAAGCCTTATCCGTCGTTAAACAGTTTCTTGCTTCATATCTGGAAACATCCTTTCGGGGAACAGTGGATGAACGTGACGAATACGGATGCCATGGACAAACTTTTTCTTTTTTATAAGGACGAGTCCCAAGTAAGCCTGGGCGCTCCTGTCCAATCTGAAAAAGTTCTGCTGGATACGCTCTCCCTCCTCCACCGGATTCAAATCCTTTTCGATAAACAATCAACCGTAGGCAGGGATGGCTCCGCACTCCGTTTTTCTCCGTCCGTGACTGACATCCTCGCTTGGATCGAAGTGAACTATGCCTCGGAGTTCCGTTTAACCGATTTGGCCAGACACGTGCACCTCACCCCCAACCATGTTTCCTATCTGTTTCACAGGGAGACCGGGAGCACCTTGACTAACTATTTGACCGCTAAACGGCTGCAGCAAGCCTCTTTTCTTCTCAAGTCGACGAACTTATCCGTCCGCGAAATCGGGCACCGAATCGGATTTTCTAACTTCTCTTACTTCTGTCAACTGTTCAAAAAGCACAACGGTCTTTCGCCCGCAAAATATCGCACAAGCTAAGCACAAAAAAGGCAGGACGTATGAAGACGTTCTGCCTTTTTTATGCTTCAGCCGGTGTTACATTTTAAATCCGCAGGCAAACCACCGAAGTTTATAGAACAGAAGCAGCGTTCCGGTAGGATGTCATTATTATGTTTCCCAATAAAATACCAAGCACCGATAAAATCGCCCCATACAAAAAGAGCCCTCTTGAACGGTTACGTTCAAAAGGACTCTCATGTGCTTGGCAACGTCCTACTCTCCCAGGACCCTTCGGTCCAAGTACCATCGGCGCTGGAAGGCTTAACGGTCGTGTTCGGGATGGGTACGCGTGGTTCCCTTCCGCCATCGTCACCAAACAGGTGTCTATCCAGACACATCAGGGTTGCTCCCTGAAAACTAGCAGCGAAACAAGCAGTCGATCCATCCAAAGATCTTGTGGTGCATACTACGTATGCGTCCGATGCCGCGTTCACGTTCATGAACACGTGTGGTCAAGCCCTCGACCGATTAGTATTGGTCAGCTCCACACATTGCTGTGCTTCCACCTCCAACCTA